>NZ_JAKUML010000027.1 GCF_022601685.1 Acinetobacter sedimenti | reverse complement strand
CTCGAAGTTTATTTGAGCGAATTTTTAGTCAGTAAGATTAATGAGCCAGAATTGTGACCTTAAGTCACTGAATGATATTAAACTGAAGAGTTTGATCATGGCTCAGATTGAACGCTGGCGGCAGGCTTAACACATGCAAGTCGAGCGGGGAAATATAGCTTGCTATATGACCTAGCGGCGGACGGGTGAGTAATGCTTAGGAATCTGCCTATTAGTGGGGGACAACATTTCGAAAGGGATGCTAATACCGCATACGCCCTACGGGGGAAAGCAGGGGATCTTCGGACCTTGCGCTAATAGATGAGCCTAAGTCGGATTAGCTAGTTGGTGGGGTAAAGGCCTACCAAGGCGACGATCTGTAGCGGGTCTGAGAGGATGATCCGCCACACTGGGACTGAGACACGGCCCAGACTCCTACGGGAGGCAGCAGTGGGGAATATTGGACAATGGGGGGAACCCTGATCCAGCCATGCCGCGTGTGTGAAGAAGGCCTTTTGGTTGTAAAGCACTTTAAGCGAGGAGGAGGCTTACCAAGCTAATATCTTGGATAAGTGGACGTTACTCGCAGAATAAGCACCGGCTAACTCTGTGCCAGCAGCCGCGGTAATACAGAGGGTGCGAGCGTTAATCGGATTTACTGGGCGTAAAGCGTGCGTAGGCGGCTGATTAAGTCGGATGTGAAATCCCTGAGCTTAACTTAGGAATTGCATTCGATACTGGTCAGCTAGAGTATGGGAGAGGATGGTAGAATTCCAGGTGTAGCGGTGAAATGCGTAGAGATCTGGAGGAATACCGATGGCGAAGGCAGCCATCTGGCCTAATACTGACGCTGAGGTACGAAAGCATGGGGAGCAAACAGGATTAGATACCCTGGTAGTCCATGCCGTAAACGATGTCTACTAGCCGTTGGGGTCTTTGAGACTTTAGTGGCGCAGCTAACGCGATAAGTAGACCGCCTGGGGAGTACGGTCGCAAGACTAAAACTCAAATGAATTGACGGGGGCCCGCACAAGCGGTGGAGCATGTGGTTTAATTCGATGCAACGCGAAGAACCTTACCTGGTCTTGACATAGTAGAAACTTTCCAGAGATGGATTGGTGCCTTCGGGAATCTACATACAGGTGCTGCATGGCTGTCGTCAGCTCGTGTCGTGAGATGTTGGGTTAAGTCCCGCAACGAGCGCAACCCTTTTCCTTATTTGCCAGCACTTTGGGTGGGAACTTTAAGGATACTGCCAGTGACAAACTGGAGGAAGGCGGGGACGACGTCAAGTCATCATGGCCCTTACGACCAGGGCTACACACGTGCTACAATGGTTGGTACAAAGGGTTGCTACACAGCGATGTGATGCTAATCTCAAAAAGCCAATCGTAGTCCGGATTGGAGTCTGCAACTCGACTCCATGAAGTCGGAATCGCTAGTAATCGCGGATCAGAATGCCGCGGTGAATACGTTCCCGGGCCTTGTACACACCGCCCGTCACACCATGGGAGTTTGTTGCACCAGAAGTAGGTAGTCTAACCGTAAGGAGGACGCTTACCACGGTGTGGCCGATGACTGGGGTGAAGTCGTAACAAGGTAGCCGTAGGGGAACCTGCGGCTGGATCACCTCCTTAACGAAAGATGGATTGATTGGTAAGAATCCACAACAAGTTGTTCTTCTAGATATCGATGGGTCTGTAGCTCAGTTGGTTAGAGCACACGCTTGATAAGCGTGGGGTCACAAGTTCAAGTCTTGTCAGACCCACCAAACTGGTGAGAAACAGTGAGTCGGTATTGCATAATGATATAGCTGGGGACTTAGCTTAGTTGGTAGAGCGCCTGCTTTGCACGCAGGAGGTCAGGAGTTCGACTCTCCTAGTCTCCACCACGCACCTACGGTGTGAGGCTGAGTAGCTAATAAGTTATAGAATTTAACTAATTTGAATAAAGTTATTTAAGTTCTGTGATTTAAATATCATAGTATTAGCTGGTATCGACGAGATATTAGTTATTCATTAACAGTAGAAATTGAGTCTGAAATAAATTGTTTTACTCAAATCTATTCCTAGAATAGATATTGAGAACTAGCAAATTAAACTGAATCAAGCGTTTTGGTATATGAATTGATTACTGTTATACGACCTTTTGGGGTTGTATAGTCAAGTAATTAAGTGCATGTGGTGGATGCCTTGGCAGTCAGAGGCGAAGAAAGACGTGATAGCCTGCGAAAAGCTCCGGGGAGGCGGCAAATATCCTTTGATCCGGAGATGTCTGAATGGGGGAACCCACTTATCATAAGATAGGTATTACACACTGAATACATAGGTGTGTAAGGCGAACGAGGGGAAGTGAAACATCTCAGTACCCTTAGGAAAAGAAATCAATTGAGATTCCGTTAGTAGCGGCGAGCGAATGCGGAAGAGCCCATTAAGTTCGTTATGTTTTAGTGGAATGCTTTGGGAAGAGCAACCATAGTAGGTGATAGTCCTGTACACGAAAGGGCATAACGAATGAATTGAGTAAGGCGAGGCACGTGAAACCTTGTCTGAATATGGGGGGACCATCCTCCAAGGCTAAATACTCCTGACTGACCGATAGTGAACCAGTACCGTGAGGGAAAGGCGAAAAGAACCCCTGTGAGGGGAGTGAAATAGATCCTGAAACCGCATGCATACAAGCAGTAGGAGCACCTTCGTGGTGTGACTGCGTACCTTTTGTATAATGGGTCAGCGACTTATATTCAGTAGCGAGGTTAACCGTATAGGGGAGCCGTAGAGAAATCGAGTCTTAATAGGGCGTATAGTTGCTGGGTATAGACCCGAAACCGGGTGATCTATCCATGAGCAGGTTGAAGGTTGGGTAACACTAACTGGAGGACCGAACCCACTGTCGTTGAAAAGCCAGGGGATGACTTGTGGATAGGGGTGAAAGGCTAATCAAACTCGGTGATAGCTGGTTCTCCCCGAAAGCTATTTAGGTAGCGCCTCGGACGAATACCATATGGGGTAGAGCACTGTTTCGGCTAGGGGGTCATCCCGACTTACCAAACCGATGCAAACTCCGAATACATATGAGTACTATCCGGGAGACAGACTGCGGGTGCTAACGTCCGTAGTCAAGAGGAAAACAATCCAGACCGCCAGCTAAGGCCCCAAAATCATAGTTAAGTGGGAAACGATGTGGGAAGGCATAGACAGCTAGGAGGTTGGCTTAGAAGCAGCCACCCTTTAAAGAAAGCGTAATAGCTCACTAGTCGAGTCGGCCTGCGCGGAAGATGTAACGGGGCTAAAACTATGTGCCGAAGCTGCGGATTTACGCTTATGCGTAAGTGGTAGGGGAGCGTTCTGTAAGCCGATGAAGGTGTGTTGAGAAGCATGCTGGAGGTATCAGAAGTGCGAATGCTGACGTGAGTAACGACAAAACGGGTGAAAAACCCGTTCGCTGAAAGACCAAGGGTTCCAGTCCAACGTTAATCGGGGCTGGGTGAGTCGACCCCTAAGGCGAGGCCGAGAGGCGTAGTCGATGGGAAATTGGTTAATATTCCAATACTTCTGTTTAATGCGATGAGAGGACGGAGAAGGTTAAGTCAGCCTGGCGTTGGTTGTCCAGGTGGAAGACTGTAGGTATGTATCTTAGGCAAATCCGGGGTACTTTATACTGAGAGTCGATAGCAAGCCGTACTTGTACGGTGAAGTGGCTGATACCCTGCTTCCAGGAAAAGTCTCTAAGCTTCAGTTAAACAGGAATCGTACCCGAAACCGACACAGGTGGTCAGGTCGAGTAGACCAAAGCGCTTGAGAGAACTCTGCTGAAGGAACTAGGCAAAATGGTACCGTAACTTCGGGAGAAGGTACGCTGCTTTTGGTGATGGAACTTGCTTCCTGAGCTGAGAGCAGCCACAGAAACCAGGCCGCTGCAACTGTTTATTAAAAACATAGCACTCTGCAAACACGAAAGTGGACGTATAGGGTGTGATGCCTGCCCGGTGCTGGAAGGTTAATTGATGGGGTTAGCGTAAGCGAAGCTCTTGATCGAAGCCCCAGTAAACGGCGGCCGTAACTATAACGGTCCTAAGGTAGCGAAATTCCTTGTCGGGTAAGTTCCGACCTGCACGAATGGCATAATGATGGCGGCGCTGTCTCCAGCAGAGGCTCAGTGAAATCGAAATCGCTGTGAAGATGCAGTGTACCCGCGGCTAGACGGAAAGACCCCGTGAACCTTTACTACAGCTTGACATTGAACTTTGATCTTACTTGTGTAGGATAGGTGGGAGGCTATGAAATGTGGACGCCAGTTCACATGGAGCCATCCTTGAAATACCACCCTGGTAATATTGAGGTTCTAACTCTGTCCCGTGATCCGGGACGAGGACCATGTCTGGTGGGTAGTTTGACTGGGGCGGTCTCCTCCTAAAGAGTAACGGAGGAGTACGAAGGTGCGCTCAGCGTGGTCGGAAATCACGCGTAGAGTATAAAGGCAAAAGCGCGCTTAACTGCGAGACCCACAAGTCGAGCAGGTACGAAAGTAGGTCTTAGTGATCCGGTGGTTCTGTATGGAAGGGCCATCGCTCAACGGATAAAAGGTACTCTGGGGATAACAGGCTGATACCGCCCAAGAGTTCATATCGACGGCGGTGTTTGGCACCTCGATGTCGGCTCATCTCATCCTGGGGCTGAAGCAGGTCCCAAGGGTATGGCTGTTCGCCATTTAAAGAGGTACGCGAGCTGGGTTTAGAACGTCGTGAGACAGTTCGGTCCCTATCTACCGTGGGCGCTGGAAATTTGAGAGGATCTGCTCCTAGTACGAGAGGACCAGAGTGGACGAACCTCTGGTGTACCGGTTGTGACGCCAGTCGCATCGCCGGGTAGCTATGTTCGGAAGGGATAACCGCTGAAAGCATCTAAGCGGGAAGCCTACCTCAAGATAAGATTTCCCTAGGACTTTATGTCCTCTAAAGAGCCGTTCGAGACTAGGACGTTGATAGGTTGGATGTGGAAGCACGGTGACGTGTGAAGCTGACCAATACTAATTGCTCGTGAGGCTTGACTATACAACACCCAAGCGGTTGTTGAATATGCAAGAATCGATTCATACCAATGACATAATCGTCATAAATAACTTGATTCAGAACGAATTGCTAAATTACAATGCACGACTCAATTAACCTACTGTTAATCACTCATTTGACCAAAGCATGGCAAGCGAAGTACATAACAAAGTACACAGCGAATAAGACCAAAGCATAGTCATAACAGTTTGCTGGCGACAATAGCAAGTGTGAACCACCTGATCCCTTCCCGAACTCAGAAGTGAAACCACTTAGCGCTGATGGTAGTGTGGGGTTACCCATGTGAGAGTAAGTCATCGCCAGCTTTTAATTTCAAAACCCCCCACCAAAAGGTGGGGGGTTTT
>NZ_JAKUML010000026.1 GCF_022601685.1 Acinetobacter sedimenti | reverse complement strand
GCTTACAATACTTGTTTAACCCAGTCATAGCGTAACTTTAGCACCTTTTGATTTGTGGTAAAGTTATCTAGACCCAATTTTAAATTGAAGTGAGTAGCTGCTTTAAAATCCAGCGTCTTTATAAACCAATCATCTGATAAAATTAATCGTAAAGCTTATAAATTCCAGTAAACCGCTTACAATTTTCCTCATCAGATTCAAGCTTTAGAATCGAAAATTGACGCTCAATTTTGTACTGACAACGACTATCCAAATCACTAATTTCTTGCAAAGCATCCGCCGTCGTATATGAACGTAAATGTGCATAACGTGCTGTATCGCTATTATTAGGATTGCGAAATTGTGTTGCTTCGATTTTGATGCGATTGCGATCGAGTTGTTGTATTTGTAATGAGGTCGATTGCGGATCAACTTTGCCATCTACATAACGTACAAAGTGCTGTGTGAGGCTTTGATTCATACTGGTTAAATACACCAGCTCATCAATACGCTGTTCATATTGCTGTGCAATACATGCTTTGGTTTTGCATTTATTGACGAAGCTTTCCCACTGCTGTTGTGATAGCAAAAGTAACTTTAGTGGTGCGTTAGACATCAGCTGTGCTTGTAGATATTGTGCTTTAATTTCTTCGTTGTGTGCTTTCAGCTGTTCATCTTGGCAAACATGTTTGCGCAATAGCTTGGATTCTGCTTGTCCATGTGTGTCTTGATCACAAGCCGGTAAGATCGATTCATTTTTCGCATAGACAACAGTGCTTGCCATCAAACTCATGGCAAATAATCTTGAGATTCTTAGTGTTGCTTTTGCTAAGAATTTTTGCGTCGAACGACCTTGAGATTTCATAGATAGCACTTCATTCATGGCACTTTCAAAACAACATTTTAATCATCATATTTTATAAAAATGTATGTTCTGACTGTCTGTAAATTTGGCAGTTTTCTAAAATGATGATCGTCAAACTATACGTGGCAAACCCTTTGTTAGACAAGTATTAATTTTAACAAATTTGCAAATCTATTGTGCCAAGCTAATCATCAGTACAGGTTAAACTCGAACGAGTCAGAATATTCAAATATAAGGAAATACGCATGAAACTCTATTGCAATGTGCAATCACGTAGTAACACCATTTTACCGCTATTAAAAGAACTCGATATCGAAGATCAAGTGGAATTAATCGAGCTTGAATATGGCACCACGATGCGAAGTGCTGAATATCTTGCACTCAATCCACTAGGTAAAGTGCCGTGCCTTGTCGATGGTGATGCTGTGATTAGTGAAACGCCTGCGATCTTTGCCTATCTCGCCGACAAGTTTACAGAAAAAGGCTTTGCGCCTGCGTTAAATGATCCGAAGCGTGGTGAGTATTATAAATGGTTATTCTTCGGGCATGGACCTGTGACGGAGTTTATGAATATCAAAGCTTTGAATATTCCACCTGAAACACTTGCCAAACAACGTGGCAGTATTAGCTTTGGTGATGAAGAAGCGATGATGAATTTTCTGCGTCAAGGACTCAGTAATGCCAAACCTTATTTATTGGGTGAACAAATCACTGTGGCGGATTTATATATCGCTTATTGGCTCACTTTTGGGATTAGCTTTAAAATTATCCCTTATGACGAAGCCTTTAAGCCTTTCCTTAAAACCATTCAACAACGGAATGCAGTGAAAGATGTTACTTGGATACAAAGCATTTAAATGCTTAAATATAGTTAAAGCACTTTAAACCCACTACGTCGTTAACCTCACTCGATGTACGCTATGTACACCATCACTCGGTTGCCTTGTAGTGGAGGTTAAATTACTTCAACTATAAAATTCACAAATTTATTTTCTTAATAAGGCATTTTATGATTCGTATCGGCCAAGGCTTAGACGTCCACGCATTCGAAGATGGCGATTTTGTTACCCTTGCAGGTGTAAAGATTCCACATACCCACGGCCTAAAAGCCCATTCAGATGGAGATGTCATCTTACATGCCTTATCCGATGCTTTGCTTGGTGCGCTTGCACTCGGTGATATTGGACAACACTTCCCTGACACCGATCCTGAATTTAAAGGTGCGGATAGTCGTGTGCTACTTCGTCATGTCTATACATTGATCCAAGATCGTGGCTATGAACTGCAAAATGCTGATATTACAGTGGCTTGTGAACGTCCAAAACTTGCACCACACAATCTTGAGATGCGTCAAAATATTGCAGATGATTTAGATGTCGAACTGACGCAAGTGAGTGTCAAAGCAACCACCACTGAAAAGCTTGGATTTACTGGTCGCCAAGAAGGCATTTTAGCATCTGCTGTAGTTCTTTTGGCTAAAAAAGATGATTAATTGCATCTAAAAGATTCAATTTTCAACAAAATGCAGTGATCAAAAGCATTCATGCAACTGTTTGTACTCAAATTTTCACCGTATGACAGAAATTCTGATGCTTTTCCATTGTTTTTATAAAGGATATCAATAAAAGAAATTGGTACTTTTATATTTTTTTCCTTAGAATAGGCGCAATTTTTAAGATTTGACCATAAGGTAGCTGTCGCCATGACCTTTGTTGTAACTGAAAACTGTATTAAATGTAAATATCAAGACTGCGTTGAAGTATGTCCTGTAGATTGCTTTTACGAAGGTCCGAACTTCTTGGTCATCAATCCTGATGAATGTATCGACTGTGCGCTGTGCGAACCTGAATGTCCTGCCAATGCGATTTTCTCAGAAGATGAGTTACCTGAAGGTCAAGAAAAGTTTATTGAGATCAATGCTGAACTTTCTGAAAAATGGGCTGACAACAACATTACCCAAATTGGCGATCAACCAGAAGATCGTGAAGACTGGAATGGTAAACCTGATAAGTTGCAATACTTAGAACGCTAAGATTCTTAGCGAACAAAAAGTTATAAAAAGATTGAATGCGAAAGGGTTAAGCAAATTAACCCTTTTTCAATTTTAAAGCTTTAGGTTAAATTTAAGTTTGATTAGTGAAGATAAAACTTTTGATAAACTTCACACATACTTTGTCACTATTCCCCTACAAATCATTGCAAAGTCATTTTGTCGTCATTACAGCAAAATGTTAAAATCAAAAATATGAATGCTAAAAAAAACCTCTATATGCGTCGTACTGCTCAATGCTTTTTGCTACTCAGCTCACTTCCTTTTATCTTATCGGGTTGTACCACGACGCCACAAAAAACCACCTATAGACTTCCTCAACCTCAAGCGCCGAAGGTCAATCTAAACCCACAACAAGCGCCTCAAACACCAAATAGACGAATCTGGGTGCAACAGCCTCCAGCCGACTATGTTGTGTGGTTAAATAATTACGGGATTAAGCAACGTGTTGCGCAGTATGAGCAATACTTAAAAGACAATCGTGTACATACCGCTGTACCGACCCATCAACTCTTGCGCAGTGCTCGAGATTGGCAAAAATGTGGGCGCTCATATCCATATGCAGTGCCAAGCCCAGAGCTATGGGGAAATGCGATCCCGACCTTAAAAATCATTCAATATTTAGTCGATACCAATGTACTGCGTAACTTTGAGGTAACTTCTGCCTATCGTGATTATTCATTGAATATTTGCGCAGGCGGTGCAGCGGGTTCGAAGCACGTCTACAACTCGGCGGTGGATTTTCGCTTAGGTTCTGCGTACACCACATCTGCACAAGACTTGATTTTGATCGAAGATACCAAGATCAAACTTTGCAACTTTTGGCGTCAGCATGGACAAAGCTTGAATATGGGACTTGGCGTCTATGCCTCAGGTCAGATTCATATAGACACACAGGGTTATCGTACTTGGGGACCTGATCATTCTAGTGCTACGTCGATTTGTAATTACTGATTTTAAAATGATCTTTAAATCATCATCTATGGCGTATCAAACACTAAAAATCGCTCAATAACTGTTCTCAGCGGTTTTAAATAGCCTGTAAAAAAGTGATTTGCACCTGGCATGATAGTGATTGGATGACGTTGCGATTTTGCCCAAGCCACGACATCGGCTAGCGGTGTAATCTCGTCTTGCTCACCATGAATCAGCAAAATATCGTGATCAATTTTAGGCGTTTGATAATCAATCAAATCTCGAACACGACCTGCAGGAAGCCCTGCCAAAACTATTTGCTTAGGACGATTTGCTTGGTCTAACAAATGAAAACTCTTTGCCCAAACATGTGAACCAAAAGAAAATCCACCTGCATAAAATGGCAAGTTTGGATATTTCTCCTGCATCTGCATGGCAATATTGGCAATGTCTTTGCTCTCACCATTGCCATCGTCATGCTCACCATATGAATCCCCAGAACCACGAAAGCTTGGTCGCCAAACTAAACAACCATGCTCAGCAAAAATCTCTGCCATCAGCTGAGGAATTTTATGTTTTGGATTGCCACCCATCAACGGATGTGGATGTGTAACTAAGGCAATGGCTTTGATAGTTTCTGGGCGATCTTCATAGACTTGCACTTGCCCTGCTTCACATTGCAGATAGATTTTTTCAGTCATAATTCACCTGTGTTTGTTGAACTTATTGTAGCAATCTTTACTCTAATAATTTGAGCAATATGTTGTTTTAAGTATCATCCAAAAGGATTGTTCAAATCGAAAAAGAATTTACCCATAAAACTCATCGCAGATTTCCATTTGCAGTTTGATTTTGCTTTGTTAAGCTAAGTACCAATGATCACTATGAATTAAAATCTTATGTTTGTCGTACTTTCCCCTGCAAAATCCTTAGACTACGAATCAGAACTACCCACTGAAAAATTCACCCAACCTCGTCTTTTAGATGATTCTTTTGAGTTGATTCAAGAGGCTCGAAAACTGTCCGCTTCGCAACTCGGTCAATTGATGAGTATTAGCGAAAAGCTCTCTCAGCTCAATGTCGATCGTTTTAAAGATTGGCAAAAGGACTTTGACCTACACAATGCGCGTCAAGCGATCTATGCCTTTACAGGCGATGTGTATACTGGACTAGATGCGACGACATTAAATCAAACTCAAATCAACTATGCACAAAAGCATTTGCGGATGCTGTCAGGTTTATATGGTTTGCTTCGTCCGCTAGATCTGATGATGCCGTATCGTTTGGAAATGGGTACAAAACTCAAGAATGAGCGTGGCACAAACCTTTACCAGTTTTGGGGTGATCAAATCAGCAAATTGCTTCGTGAAGATATGAAAGCGGAAAAGTCTAAAATCTTGGTCAATCTTGCTTCTGATGAATATTACAAATCCGTCAATGAAGAAGTATTGGACTGTGACATCATCAAACCTGTATTTCTCGATCAGAAGAATGGCAAATACAAAGTGATCAGCTTCTATGCTAAAAAAGCACGGGGCTTAATGTCACGCTTTATCATTGAACATAAAATCCAAAAAGTTGAACAATTGAAAGACTTTAATGTCGATGGTTATTACTTCGATAAAGAAAACTCAAATACACATGAGTTAGTGTTTAAACGTGATGAGCAAGCCGCTTAAACTGTTATGAACTATACAACTTCCTAAAAGCAGAAAAGCCTTCAACTGAAGGCTTTTTTACGCATCTTTCTCAAAGATTAAACATCTTTACGACGCATATGCGGGAACAAAATCACATCACGAATACTTGGTGCATTGGCAAAGATCATCACCAAACGGTCAATCCCAATCCCTTCACCTGCGGTCGGTGGCAAACCATATTCAAGCGCTTCAATAAAGTCTGCATCGTAGTGCATTGCTTCATCATCACCTGCATCTTTTTCTACCACTTGCGCTTGGAAACGCTCTGCTTGGTCGATTGGATCATTCAACTCCGAGAAGCCATTGGCAAGCTCACGACCACCAATGAAAAATTCAAAACGATCGGTAATGTGTGGATTGTGATCATTACGACGTGCAAGCGGTGAGGTTTCCGCAGGATATTCCGTGATGAACGTCGGCTGACGAAGTTTAGTTTCTACGGTTTCTTCAAAGACGATAGTTTGCAGTTTACCCAAACCAAAGAACGGTTTAACTTGTTCTTTGAGTGTGTTTTTCACATAGTCCGCCAAGAATTCACGATCACCGACATTTTCAGCGGTAAATTCTGGATTATGTTCTAAGATCGCATCGAACATTGAGATTTTCTTAAATGGGCCTTTGAAGCTAAACACTTCTTCACCATACGGCACATCTGTCGAACCCAAAATGTCGAGTGCCAATTTCTCCAGCATATTCTCTGTCAATTCCATCAAATCTTTATAATCTGCATAGGCTTGATAGAATTCAATCATCGTGAATTCAGGATTGTGGCGAGTCGATACGCCTTCGTTACGGAAGTTACGGTTAATCTCAAACACACGCTCAAAACCACCCACCACAAGACGTTTTAAATACAACTCAGGTGCAATACGCAAGAATAATGGCATGTCCAAGGCATTATGATGCGTTTCAAATGGTTTTGCTGCCGCACCACCTGGAATGACGTGCATCATCGGTGTTTCAACTTCCATATAACGCTGTTCAGTCAAGAACTGACGAATACCTGCAACGACTTTGGCACGGATTTCAAAGGTTTTACGGGTTTCTTCATTGACGATCAGGTCAAGATAGCGTTTACGATATTTCGCTTCGGTATCTGATAAGCCGTGGAATTTGTCTGGCAATGGACGAAGTGATTTGGTCAGTAACTCGAACTGTTCGATATGGACATAAAGATCACCTTTACCCGAACGACCGATATAGCCCGACACCGCAATAATGTCGCCCAAATCCAAGCCTTTGATGGTTGCAAGTGTATCTTCATCCAACTCTTTACGTGCGACATATAGCTGAATACGCCCTGTCATGTCTTGAATCACCATGAACGAGCCACGATTGAGCATGACACGCCCTGCAACTTTGACATAGACATGCTCTGCCGCTTCGATTTGTTCTTTGGTTTGCTCTAAAAACTGCGCTTGCAAGTCGCCTGCATAATGCTCACGTTTAAAGGCGTTTGGATAGGCGCTTAAATTAGACTGTTCAGCCTTTTCTTGGATTTGTTTTAATTTGGCATGACGCTGTGCGATTAAATCGTTTTCAGAAATTTGTGGTTCGGAAGTCGATTGAGCGTTATTTTGCGTCATCTTTGCCTCGATATCTAAGAGAATGAATAATTTGAAAGTGCGCCATTCTATCAGAAAATCAATAGATTTCGCACCGTAACACTGCAATACAATTTAAAAAAATTGCAAATTGAAAGCAAAGCCATCCTATGTTTCAATGAAATAAGCGCAGTACATTTATTCCAAAGCAAAATACAAAGTTTTCAATGCTAATCGAAGATGATAAAAAAGGAGTTGCACCATGAGCTACCAACACATTCTCGTTCCAGTTGACGACTCGCCAATCTCTTATGCCGCTGTTGATCATGCGATCACGCTTGCTAAGCTATGTAATTCTGAAGTGACTTTGGTCAGTGTGGTTTCGGTTGATCCTTATGTTGGCGTGGATTTTTATCAAGTTGCACCAATGATCACAGAACACTTTATGGAAGCTGAAGCGTCTGCGAAATCTCGCCTGCAAGAAATAGCCCAAACCTTTGACCGTGAAGGTATTACTGTACAGTCCAAAGTTTTTCATGGTAGCCCTGCTGAGGGTATTATTCATGTGGCGGATGAGGTCAGTGCGGACTTGATCGTCATGGGCTCACACGGTCGTACAGGTGTGAAAAAGTTAGTTTTAGGAAGTGTGGCGCAGTCGGTTTTGACCCAATCACCAATTCCAGTATTAGTGATTAAGCATCAATCAAGTTGATACTTAAAATTCATACCTAAAATTAATGCTTAGAATTGAATTTGTAGTTTAATTAATGGGTTACCAACAAATTAACTTACTCAACCTGTACATCTGCAAGACTTTGCCCATGATGTAACAGTTGCTCGAAATACTCTGACACCACTTGCGCTTGCTCGGCAGTTGATTCAACTTTGTACATGGCTTGACGAAACGCATTGCTATCTCGCAAGCCTTTGGTGTACCACGCAATATGTTTCCGAGCGATACGACAACCTGAATATTCACCGTAAAATTGATACAACTCTGACAAATGCCCTATCAGCACTTCCCGGATTTCAATAATTTCAGGCGCATCTAAATGCGTACCTGTCTGCAAATAATGTTGAATCTCTCGAAATATCCACGGACGACCTTGCGCAGCTCGACCAATCATGATCGCATCGGCACCTGTATAGTCCAATACATATTTGGCTTTTTCAGGGCTATCAATATCACCATTGGCGATCACAGGAATATTGATCGACTGTTTGACCGCTTTGATCAGTTCATAGCGTGCGGTATTCAGATACATATCTTCACGAGTACGACCATGTAAAGCTAAAGCGGCTATCCCCACCTGCTCTGCATATTTAGCAACTTTTAGAATATTTTCTTCGCCATTTTTAAAGCCAAGTCGAGTCTTTAAGGTCACAGGTACATCAACCGCTTCAACGACCGCATTTAAGATGCGTTGTACTAATTCTTCATCTTGGAGTAGTGCCGATCCTGCAAGTTTATTGCAGACTTTTTTGGCAGGACAGCCCATATTGATATCGACGATTTGCGCACCATTGGCAACTTGATAACGTGCCGCTTCGGCAAGTTGCTCGGGGTCTGAACCTGCGATTTGTGCAGAGATTGGCGCAAGCTCACCATCAAAGTTTGCACGATACAGACTTTTTTTAGACATACGTAATGTCTTATCTGAGGTCATCATTTCACTGACCGCATGTCCTGCGCCAAAGTGCTTACAGAGCGTGCGAAATGGACGATCTGTGACTCCCGCCATTGGTGCCACGATCAGAGCATTGTCAAGTTGATAAGGACCGATACGCATATAGTGTTTGAAACAAACCTCAAAAATACAAAAATATCGCTGATAAAGCTCAAATGCTGAACTTTATAGTCAATACGATTTCAATTGGCGCACAGTATACTCTATGCACAAATTTATTCTATAATCCTTTCATATCCGCATGATCTTACCTAGATCGTCTTTCCATTAATCAACTACCCATTCGAATCATCTTTCCATTCGAATCATTTATTCGCATATTGGAATCGCTCAGTTGAATGTTCTTAAAGCTATGTCAAATTCTCGTTCTACATTTTTCTCTTCTACGTTGAAAACATTCAAGGCTTTTAAGCTCAGTATCTTGTGTCTATCTACGAGTGTGCTCTTGACGGCATGTGATGGTAGTTGGTTCAGCAGTGATCAAGAACCACAGCTCGATGCAGAACAAATCAACAAACTGATTCCCAATCGAGTGAAAGACAGCCAAAGTTGGGCGGATGATATTTTTGCGATTAGCCAAGAATTAAACATTATTCGTGATAAAGAAAATGTCTGTACGATGATCGCAGTCATTGACCAAGAATCTAACTTTATCGCTGATCCTCATGTACCGAATCTTGGTCGGAAAGCAGTACAAGAAATCAATGAAAGATTAGAAGACAAGCTTGGCAAGACGATGGCAAAGTATTTTGAGAATATGCTCAAAACCAAGCCGACAGCTGAAGACAACTATCTAATGAAACTAGAAAATGTACAGACTGAACGTGAGCTCGATCAGCTCTATCGTGAGATGTTTGAATATTTTGCTGTGCATTATCATGTCAGCGTTGTGGCTGGTGCGGCCAAACTTGTTGGGCAAGATATTGCAGAAAGCTTCAACCCAATTACCACGCTTGGATCAATGCAAGTGCATATCCGATATGCCAAAGCAAATAAGCGCAGTTTTATGACCATCAATCAGCTTCGTGATGATCTATATACGCAACAAGGGGGTTTGTACTACGGTATTCATCGCCTGATGATGTACCCTGCGGATTATGAAAAACCATTGTACCGCTTCGCAGATTACAACTCTGGCATGTACTCTAGTCGTAATGCCGCTTTTCAAAAAATGCTCAATCGACTCACTGATGCCGACCTCGACCTAGATGGTGATTTGTTGCTATACAACAAAGACAACGATGTCCGCATGCAAAAAAGTAGCTCAGAAAAAGCCCTGATCGAGTATTTCTCAACCAATCCAACTGCGCCATCACCACGTAAGATTCGTGCTGATTTGAAAAAAGAGAAACAACAAGACTTTGAACAGACTGAAACCTATCTGCTGATTAAAGCAAAGTTTGAAGAAAAAACTGGTGGCGATGCACCCTATGCCATCATGCCAAAAGTCGTGATCTCAGGGCCAAAGCTCAGCCGTGACTACAATACCAACTGGTTTGCCGAACGTGTAAATGGTCGTTACCAAAACTGTATGTCCAAAGCCAAACGCATTAAACTCGAAGAATAATTTTTAAAATTTGAGCAAAAGCTGATGAAAAAATTGGTGGTGTTTTCAGGCGCAGGTATGAGTGCCGAAAGTGGGATTAATACCTTTCGAGATAGCGATGGACTATGGGAAAACTATCGTATCGAGGACGTTGCCACACCTGAAGCTTGGGCGAAGAATCCCAAGCTCGTTCAACAGTTTTATAATCAGCGCCGTAAGCAAATCATCGAAGCCAAACCAAACAGCGCACATCTCGCCATTGCCGAATTAGAAAAAGACTTTCAAGTGCGAGTCATCACACAGAATATTGATGATTTACATGAGCGTGCAGGCAGTCAAAATGTATTGCATTTGCATGGGAATATTCGACTCGCCAAATCCTCTCAAAAGTTATCTAAACTGTCATTAAATCAAGAAGAAAGCTATTATCCCATCGAAGGTTGGGAGCTTGATTTAGAACGTGACCTTTGCCCACAAGGCTATCCGCTTCGCCCTCATGTGGTGTGGTTTGGCGAAGCCGTTCCTGCTTATGAACAAGCAATTCATATGGCTAATGATGCAGATATTTTTATTGTGATTGGCACAAGTCTAGCAGTCTACCCTGTAGCAGCCTTAGTGCATGAGATTCCTACGCATTGCCGAGCGTTTTATATTGACCCGAAAGCAGACCATCAACAAATTCCTTCACAGTATGAACGTATCACCATGACCGCAAGCGAAGGCATGCAATACATTCAAGATGTTTTGCAAAACGACAATGATTAAATTGAAGGACAATTCAGTTAAAAGGCGAAAATATATTTGACATCGATGTAACAGCTCTATATGATACGCACACCTCACAACGTCCCTATCGTCTAGAGGCCTAGGACATCGCCCTTTCACGGCGGTAACCGGGGTTCGAATCCCCGTAGGGACGCCATTATTCTTATAATAATTTTCTCTCTTTCTATTTTTTTCCTTTCTAATCAATATCATTGAATGTTTCGCAAATTCTACTTTTAAAATTTTAGCTTTTTAAATCTTTGTTTTCCTTTTACACTCATTGCTATCTATTACTTTTATTTTTTCATGTATGTTTTCACATTTAGATGATTATTACTGCTTTGCGATAGTCGTTGAGCATGGTGGCTTTAGTGCAGCCGAACGTGCTACGGATATTCCAAAATCAAAACTCAGTCGTCGTATTCAAAAGCTTGAAGAATATTTAGATACTCGCCTCATTCATCGCAACTCAAGACAGTTCTCCGTGACAGACATGGGCATGCAAGTTTATGAGCGTGCAAAAGTCATGATCGAAGCTGCCAAGTCTGCCGAAGATTTGGTGCAAAACCTGAGCGAAACGCCACGTGGTACAGTTAAAGTCAGTATTCCTACATCAATGGCACAGAATGAATTTGCAAAAATTCTGCCTGAGTTTTTGGCACGTTATCCTGAAGTGCGATTACAACTTTTAATTAGCAATCGACGTGTTGATCTGATCAATGAAGGTATTGATTTGGCAGTTCGTGTCCGCACACAGCTTGATGAAGATAGTAATTTGATTATTCGTCGTTTTGGCATCAGTGAACAACATCTATGTGCAAGCCAAGCCTATCTCAATCAATATGGTGCGCCAAACAGCCCTGATGAACTTGCAACACACCGTATATTGAGTATGTCAGATCAATTTATTCAGCAAAATATTGAACTGAAATGTACCGATGGCTCTTTGGAAAAAGTACAGATTCAGCCGATGTTATTGGGCTCCGATTTGATCATGCTCGCAGAATTGGCTGCCAAAGATTGTGGAATTGCCCTACTTCCCGATTCTGTAACATCGGAAAAAATTGCTTCAGGTGAGTTGGTCTATGTCTTGCCTGATTATCATGCGCAACATGGTATTTTCCATATGGTCTATCCAAGTCGCAAAGGTGTTTTACCTGCGGTACGTGTATTGATTGACTTTTTGGCAGAAAAATTAACCCAAGAATGTGAAATTGCCATGACCTGATTGAAGCTATATCAGCTATGGGTTTTACGTTAGTTTTTTTTAATCTTTTGAATTGTTCGTTGCAAATATAAAACAGTGTATTGTAAATACAATACTGCAAGATATTTCATTCAACTTTATACTGCGCTTGTCTTGTTAAATTAACTGAACAATTAACGCTGAACAATCAGTACAGATTGAAGGAATATCACCATGTCTTTTATCGAACAAATCAAACAACGTCGTTCTATCTACGCCATTGGCAAAAATATCAGCCAAACACCAGAACAACTTGATGCTGTGATTCAAGAAGCGATCAAACAATCGCCATCTTCTTTTAATTCTCAATCTTCTCGTGCAGTGACTTTATACGGCGACGCGCATACCAAGTTTTGGGAAATCGTGCGTGAAACTTTGCGCAAAATGGTGCCTGAGCAAGCATTCGCTGGTACAAGTCAAAAAATTGATAGCTTTGCAGCAGGTTATGGCACAGTATTATTTTATGAAGATCAAGATGTGATCAAAGACTTGCAAGAACAATTTCCACTTTATGCAGACAACTTTCCAGTGTGGTCTGAGCATTCTTCTGCAATTGCACAGTTTGCAACATGGACTGCCCTTGCAGAAATCAACATCGGCGCTTCATTGCAACATTACAATCCGATCGTTGATGAAGAAGTCGCACAGACTTTTGACATTCCTGCAAACTGGAAACTTCGTGCGCAGTTAGTTCTTGGTTCGATCGAAGCGCCTGCTGGTGAGAAAACATTTATGAATGATAGTGAACGCTTTAAATCGTTTCGCTAATTGCTAAGCTAAAGTCTTTCAAAAAATTGAATCCCTCTTTGTGAGGGATTTTTTATTGCTTTAATATGTGCTATACGCAAGATAAATCACAAAGTATCTTGAAAATTTTGCGACTGCGACAAAGCATAAAAATCTTAAAAAATTTTCTTTAAGGACACCACTGACTAATGTGATCGGATCACCAATGATCGGTAACCAACTGAGTAATAAAATCGGCGAGCCATATTTGGCGTATAACTTTTGAGCCTGATCTAGCTTTTGCTTGGAGATCGGAAACCATTTTCTATCTCGATATGTTTCAATTTTTATACCCAACCACCAATTCACACAAGAACCTAAGACATTGCCAAATGTTGCGATCGCTAATAACAAGGCAACCACATATTTTTCTGAAAATAATAATGCGAGTAGCAAAGCTTCTGACTGTAACGGTAGTAGCGTAGCCGCGCCAAATGCACTTAAAAATAAACTGATATAGCCGATGAGGATTTCATTCATTTGTAAGTCGTAAATTAATGACTGGAATAGGTCGAAAAGAAGATGATAACGCTGTAGATATAAACGAATGCTAAAACTATAAAAAGATATAAGGTATATAAATAAGACATAAAAAACCTGCTAAATATTAGCAGGCTTTTTAAGAATTTGGCAGAGGATCAATCTGTAAAACCATCATCCTATCGGATTTCACACAATATTAAAGCCACATAAAATCAATATTTTATATAAAATTATTGTCCTATACCATCTTTTCAAATACAATCTTATTTAGTATTTATGTGGGTATAGATGAGGGGTAATTAAAATTCAATATGCCTAAAAAAGCTAAAGAACTTTCAGCAAAAAGTGTTAGTAAATTAAAACAAGATGGTCGATATGCTGTCGGCGGTGTAGATGGTTTATGTCTAAATATTAAAAATGGTTACCGATCTTGGATTTTGCGAGTTGTCGTTGGGCAACGCACTGATGAAAATGTAAAGTTTGTACCTCATCGCCGAGATATTGGCTTAGGAGGTTTTCCTGAAGTTTCTCTTGCTGAAGCGAGAGAAAAAGCCCGTGAACTTCGCAAGCAAATTCGTGATGGTATTGATCCATTATTAGAAAAAAGAAAACATATCGAAGAACAACAAATTCAAAAGCAGAAAAGTAAAACATTTAAGGAGTGTGCTGAGGTCGTTTTTGCAAACAAGAAGCGTGAATTAAATAGTGAAAAACACGCCATGCAATGGGCGAACACAATCATTAGCTATGCCTACCCAATATTAGAAAATCGTACAATTGCTTCAATCACAAAAACGGATATTGCCACAATTCTTGAGCCGATATGGGCTGATAAACATGAGACTGCTAAGCGTGTTCGTGGACGACTAGAGACCATCTTTGATTACGCAAAAGCTAAGGATTATTTCACTGGAGATAACCCAGCTGCTTGGAAAGGCAACCTAGAGCCAATACTCGGCAAAATTAATGTCGAAGTTGAATCCATGCCTTCACTACCATATGAAAAAATTCAGGCATTCATATCACATCTGCATCGAAAAGATGGCATTTCAGCTAAAGCACTTTTATTTTGTATCCTGACAGCGTGTCGTTCAGGTGAGATATTTGGTGCAACTTGGCCAGAAATGGACTTTGAGAAAAATATTTGGATTATTCCCAAATCACGCATGAAAGCAAAAAAAGAGCATCAAGTTCCATTATCTCCTCAAGCCATTGCTATCTTAGAAAGTCTAAGACTTAATCAGAGCTTAGGTGACTTGGTATTCCCTGCACCTCGTGGCGGTATGCTATCAGATATGTCTATTACCGCATTAATTAAACGAATGCATGCTGAACAACTAGAAAAAGATGATATTGGTTATATCGACCCTAAAATTGGTCGTCGAATTACCACACATGGCTTTCGTTCAACTTTTCGTGATTGGTCAGCTGATAAGACAGATTATCCAAGAGAGGTGTGTGAGCATGTGTTGGCGCATAAACTGCCTGATGACGTGGAAGCCGCTTATTTACGTGGCGCATATCTTGAAAAACGCAAAGGTTTGATGGCGGACTGGGCTGAATTCTGTAGTTCACACTTTAACTAAATAGCATATGACGAATGCTTCTGCCGTCTAAAACTGCTGCATTCTTTTACAAGGGAATTACAAAAATAATTTACAGACTCAAAAAGCACCAAAAAAATGAGTATGTCAATAATTTAAGAATAGATCTACCATGATGATATCGAATCCTTCACAAAAAATTCACCATCGAATAAGTATATATATTAATAGTCTTATACTGATCTGAATTCATATAAGAAAATTATAGGACGAATTAAAATTCATCAAAAATATACCTAAGATCAGCATGGTCAAGGAGATACAAAATGGACTCTCGCCTACTTTTTGCATTTATGCTAGGTAGTTTAAGTGTGTCATCATTCGCTTCAAGTCACCGTGAAGCTCCATCAATTACTAAAACGCCCAAGGTCGATGCAACAGATTTTTATATGTTTAAAAGTTATGAGCCAAGCCGCAGCAATTTCGTAACCCTACTTGCAAATTATCAACCACTACAGGATGCTTATGGCGGACCTAATTATTTTTCTTTAGATCCTAAAGCGTTATATGAAATCCACGTTGACAATAATGGTGATGCACAAGAGGATATCACCTTCCAATTTCAATTTAATCAAGAGATAAAAGACCTACAAGTACCCGTGGGTGGTAAGAATATTTCTGTGCCATTGTCTAACATTGGTAAAATAACCAATGACAGCAGTTCAGCACAAAATACTGCTGAAACCTACACTGTGACGATGATTAAAGGAGATCGTCGCAAAGGTGATCGTAATGTACTCGGCACTTTCAAAAAACCATTTGATAATGTAGGAACAAAATCTATTCCTAACTATCAAGCTTATGCAGACACTTTTGTTCAAAACGTGAATTTCGGAAGCTGTGGTTCAGGTAAAGTTTTCGTTGGTCAACGCCAAGAATCTTTTGCGGTGAACTTGGGAGAAGTATTTGACTTAGTCAATATCAAAATTCCAGCCACTCAACTTGCACCTTCTGGTGTCAATGCTGAAGATCAAGGCTTAAATACAATTGCTGATAAAAACGTCACGACGATCGCTCTTGAAGTTCCACAATCATGTTTAGTGTCAACAAACGATACTGTGATTGGTGGTTGGACGACTGCGAGCTTACCTCAAGCAACCTTATTAAATCCAAATCCTGATAGCAACTTGAACAGCGCTTCAAAAGTTGGTGGTGCATGGACTCAAGTTTCACGTTTGGGTATGCCGTTAGTCAATGAGGTTGTGATCGGCTTGAAAGACAAAGACAAATTCAATGCTAGCAAGCCAGCCAATGATGGTCAATTTGCTGATTATGTTACTAATCCAGCACTACCAACTTTAATTGAAGTTCTGTTTAAAGATGCCACAGGCGGCGCTGTTGTAGCACCAACCAACTTCCCACGTACAGACTTAGTGAATGCATTCTTATTGGGTATTCCTGGTCTCAATCAACCAAAAAATGTGAAAGCGTCTGAGATGCTACGTTTGAATACAGCAATCGCACCGACAACAAAAGACAAGCAAAGTCGTTTAGGCGTCATTGGTGGTGATACTGCTGGTTTCCCAAATGGTCGTCGCCCAGGTGACGATGTTGTAGATATTGAGCTTCGAGTTGCTATGGGCTTGTTGTGTACGATTGATGGTGTAAATACTGCTGTAGGTTGTAAAGCAACTGATGCCAAAGCTGGCGGAATTAGTTTTACTGATGGCGCGTTACAATCACCGCAACAGTTCGGTACAACATTCCCTTATTTAAATACTCCAATGTCGGGCTCACCGTTTAATACAGCAAGCAAATAATCAGGAGTAAACACCATGCAAAAATATATACTGTTGTTCATGGTTGCAATTGGATTAGGCGGATGTGGTGGCGATGATAATAAATCTAAACCCAACAATAACAACCAATCTCAAGGTGATGCTGTACTGAAAGAAACGTTGATATTGACCAACCAATCGCAAAGCAACTTTGAACAAGCTGAACCAAAAACTCTGACTGCAATATCAGAAACAACCATAGATAACAAAGCTGAACCTGTAGCAGTTAAATTTTAAAACAAAAGCCCTTGGTTAGATTAGCTAACTAAGGGCTTTTTTAGGAGTTTTTCTAAATGTTAATCCGCCAACTTACCCTTGCTGTTTTAGTACTTAGTTACTTTGGTCCTGTGCATGCACATCCTAAACATCAACATAAAAATACAAGCTCAGAACTTACAAACAATCAAAGCAGTTTGAATAATCATTATAACGATACAGTGAGAAACCAAATTGTGACCGTATTACTCGAAAAAGCATATGCTCGTGGCGATGGAGATTTATTGGAACAAGCTGAAAACCTAATGAAAACCAGTAAAAATCCTTCCGATGTGGAAAATAAATTACTGGCAACTCGATTAGCGCAGGCTAACCATGATTTTAGTACAGCAGAAAAAACTCTAAAAGAAATACTGAAATCCCAGCCAAACCAATATGATGCTATTTTACAGCTCGCAAATATTTACAGACTTCAAGGTCAGTTCGATCAATCGCTTAGCTTATGCAATCAACTAAATGATTCCGAAGTCAAATGGTATCAAGCTGGCTGTATCCTCCAAGTTGAGGCAATGACCAAGAATTATTCAGATTTAAAAGCTAAAGCAGATGAGCTTTTAAAAGCGACTTCACGACTTAGTAAAAATGATAAACAGTGGTTTGGAAATATTTTGCTCGAAGTTGCCACACGATTTAATGACCAACAACTTGCGACGCAAGCTATTCCCTTACTTGCAACAGATAACCTACCCAATACTCTCGCCAAAGCAAATTGGTATATTGCTCAACAACAGTATCAAACGGCATTAAAGATCTTAGAACCCTACCGTTATCATGATGGTGCCCTTTATCGAATTATTTTAGCAAAACAGAAACTAGGTGATCGCTCATCAAATCAAGACTTGAGTGAATTAAGCTTGCGTGTTCAAACCTTATTGCAACAGCAAGACCACATTCATTTGAGAGAACAAGCACAATATCTTTGGGTATCAAAGCAATATCAAGAAGGTCTCAAGATCGCTGCGAAAAACTGGGATATGCAAAGAGAAAATGAAGATTTTGAGGTCTATGCTGCCCTTGCACTTGATAGCAAGAATCGTGAAAGCACAGAAAAGTTATTAAATTGGAGTAATGAAACTGGCTATCAAAATCCTATATACATTCAAAAACTGAAACAAATGTTAAAGCAACTCTAAATCTAAATTCGATAAACAACTGAAAACATGAACTTAATAATGACTTCATGGTTAATAAATCAAGATAGTTTATAAAATAGATGGAATAAAAATGAAAAAAAGACTTTTGTATTGTTTGTTGATAGGAAGTAGCCATTTCTATTTAGGTCAGCTTACTCATGCTGGAGGTGAACTTACAACAACACTTCCTACAATTAAAATAACAGCATCATCAAATTTAGATAGCACTTTTGGGGTCGCATTTGCTTCATCCCAAGGAACCATATCGAAAGAACAAATTGAAACTCGACCTTTATCACGTCCAGCAGAGGTTTTAGAAACGATCCCCGGTGTCATTGTGACTCAACACAGCGGTACAGGTAAGGCAAATCAGTTTTTCCTGCGTGGATTTAACCTAGATCATGGTACCGACTTTGCCACTTCATTTGATGAGATCCCTATCAATATGGTTAGTCATGCACATGGACAAGGCTATACCGATTTAAATTTTCTGATTCCAGAGCTGATTGAAACGATCCAATATCATAAAGGTGCAACATCAATTGATGATGGTGATTTCGCTTCGGCTGGTACTGCGAATATTTCAAGTATTCATTCATTAGATCGTCCCTATCTACAAATGACGCTAGGAAAAAATGATTTACTTAGAGTTTTAGGTGTCGGCAATCTGCAACTGCAGAATGGTGAAATTATTGCTGCAATTGAAAATTTAAATAACGATGGACCATGGATAAATCCTGAGAATTTATCCAAACAGAATGTATTTCTAAAATACTTTAGCGGAGACCACAGTAAAAATAAGTCCATCGCTTTTCAACATTACCAGTCTAAATGGGATGCAACTGATCAAATCCCCGAGCGTTTAATTGACAGTGGGGAGATTGATCGATTTGGCAGCCTAAATACTAGCGACGGTGGAAAATCCTCAAGAACTGCATTTTGGTACAATTCGAAGAATCATGATGAAAAACAATTCTCTGAACTTTCATCATATGCCGTCTATAACAAGCTGAACTTATTTTCTGATTTTAGTTATTTTCTTAATGATCCACTACGTGGGGATCAATTTGAACAAGCGGAGGAACGCACAACGCTTGGTGCAAAGTATCAGAAAGGTTGGGCTACGGTTTGGCAGGATAGAGACGTTTTAAATACATATGGCAGCTCTTTTAGATATGACTACATCGCGGATATCGGGCTTTATCAAACTGAAAACCGTCAACGCTTCCGCACAATTCGCCAAGATGATATTCAAGAGTTTTCTTTGGGCATTTGGGGTCAAAATCAAACCAGTTGGCAACCTTGGTTAAAGACTATTTTCGGTGTACGTGGTGATTTTTATTCTTTTGATGTTAATTCAGATCGCAAAGAAAATACGGGTAATGAAACTGACCATATTCTTAGCCCTAAATTGAGCATGGTTTTAGGTCCTTGGAAAAATGTTGAATATTATCTGAATTATGCGTATGGATTTCATAGTAATGATGTTAGAGGTACCACGACAATATTGAATGTTGACCCAAGAGACAGTAACTATTTAAGTAAAATTGACTCTGTATCACCTTTAGTGAGAACCATCAATTCTGAAATTGGACTGAGAGCTAACTTTATTCCAGAACTTACCAGCACACTTGCTGTATGGCAACTCGACTCTGATTCAGAACTTTTGTTTATCGGTGACGCTGGCACCACTGAAGCCAGTCGTCCAAGTAAACGCCAAGGACTTGAAATTTCACAATACTATCAACCAACTGATGCTTGGATTATTGATTTAGATGCTGCTTGGTCAAAAGCAAGATTTAAAAATAACAGTGCTGAAGGAAATCATATTCCGGGTGCGATTGAAAAAACACTAGCAGCAGGATTCACCTATCATGTTAATGATCAATTAAACTTTGGCGGTCGTTTACGTTACTTTGGTTCACGTCCTTTGATTGAAGATAATTCCGTTCGTTCAGACTCTTCGACATTAGTAAACTTACAAGGCAGTTATAAATTTAATAAAAATTTCCAAGCACAATTAGAACTATTCAATGTATTTGATCAAAAGGTGAATGATATTGAATATTACTATGCATCATGCAGTCGTCAAGATTTAGGCGATTCCGCATGTTCTCCAAACTCAACTGAACGTGAGGGAATTTTTGACAAACATGTTCACCCAACTGAGGGTAGAAACCTCAGAATGACCTTACGTTATTTATTCTGATTATCAACATGAATGCTCAGGAGAAAAGTTATGTGGTCTCAAAACAAACTAAATGTTTCACAGAGCGCATTTCTCTTTAGCATCATCGCGCATGTTGTGATCCTCATCGTGCTCTTAAAACCTGATGCTGAAAATAGCTCTGATATTAGATCGACTATCAAAGTAACTTTTGTTTCGGCATCAGTTAAAACAAATAATGATACAGTACGAATATCTTCTGAGCCCTCCCCATCAACGGTCAATCAACTTCAGACTCAGAATTCAAAAAGATTGGATGCCTCCTCGACTGACAGCACCAATTTAGCAAATCAAGTCCCCGATTTTTTTGATCTCTCTCAAGATACACAAATGATAGAGGCTAATAATTTATATGATCCATTATTAGATGCACAAAATCGAGCTAAAAAAGCCATTCAAGAGGCAAAGGATGTGTCTAATCTTTATCAAGCAAATATCAAACCGATGGATACAAATTTTTTGGAAGATAATCAATTACCCATCTCGAAGTCTGAAACCGAATCATTGGGTTTATACAAGGTCGATGTCATTGATGATCCTAAAGATTTAGAGCTTTACTCTACTTTGATTGAGGTCAGTACAACAACGCCGTCTACAGATGATGAATTACAAATTAATCAACTCACGCAACAAATCACAAAACTTTTACATGAAAATGATTTAAGTCTTATCAAAACGAAACCAACAACGATTGAATTTACGATAGATCCAGTCAATCTGATTGTGCTTATTAAACTTTCTGCGGACTCAATCAAAACACATCCCAATCTCAAAACATTACTAGAGAACCTGTCATTTGATGCGATTTTTATCAATAGCAATCTGAATGAAAGACCTTATTCTTTCGTTGTTAATATTTAATTTTCAAAATAAAAAAAAGAGAGTTAAAAAAACTCTCTTTTTATCTTTGGGCTATTTTGGATTCAATCCATATATTGATCTCTACAGCCAACCCACTCGATTTGAAGACAGCTTTATTTGTTTAGGAAACGTAGAATCATAACTAACTTTTTTGGATCGCGCATATTGTAAATTGTTGGGTAATCCTCCCATAAATAACCGAAGTTAAAAGTAGAGGTTAAGCAGCCATTAGAGGTGGCCTTCCTTTGTTTGCTTGGTGTGGTCTTTCATGGTTGTAATGCCACAACCAGTTTGTTGCATAATCTTGTACTTCATCCAAAGTATCAAATAAATG
>NZ_JAKUML010000024.1 GCF_022601685.1 Acinetobacter sedimenti | reverse complement strand
CTTACAATACTTGTTTAACCCAGTCATAGCGTAACTTTAGCACCTTTTGATTTGTGGTAAAGTTATCTAGACCCTAATTTAATAAGTAAATCATAAACTGAAAATTCAAAATTAGGTGGAAAATATGATAAAAAATTGGTGATGCTTGTGGGATGCGTTTCTTTTTTAAATGGATGTGCGACAATGTCTAAAACAGAATGTTTAGGAGCAGGTGACTATTCGCGATGGACTATTCTAGGGCAAAATGATGGACTAGAAGGCAAGGCACCTCAGATAGATAAACGCGGTCAAGCTTGTGCTAAACATAATATCATAATAGATTCTGAGTCTTATAAAGTCGGTTATAGGAAAGGATTAGCAGTATATTGCAAACCGCAAAATATTTTTAATTTAGCTTTGCAAGGAAAAGGACAGGGACAAGGTTCTTGGTTATTACAAAATGGTGGGTCATATACCAATTGTCCTTTAGAGTTACAGAGTGAATTGAGTTCATACTATATTGTGGGATATAACTATTATCAGGCTAAGTCACAGTTGGACAAACTTGAAAAAGGTATTGCGAGTGCTAGAAGTAGTTTGAAGGAAAGTAGTTTGAAAAGCGAGCAACGGGAGTATTATCATGGAATAATTTCTGAGAATACAGAATTATTACCTTCGGCTAAAAGTAGTTATGAAGAGGCTAGGCGTGAATTAGTACAGTTCAAAAAACAAAATGGGATGAATTGATTTGTTGTTTTTTTAAATTGTATTTATTTTTATTGATAAATATACATTTTGTAGAACTAATTAGTTGCATTGGTTTTTTACATTTATCATATATTTGGTGTATTATGAAAAAATTCATATTGTGTATAATTTCTGGGATAAGTTTATTTTCATCTAGTCTTTTAGCAAGTGAGCAAACTTTTACTATCAATAATTCTTTGGATAATTTTGCTTCTAGCCAAAAAATCTCTGAGCAGATCAATATTTTAAATCAACTAGTTGATGATATTTATACTGATGGCATTGTATTTTCATATGATGGATCAAAAACTACTGTGGATAGTTATGAGAATAATTATTTTATTTTAAATAATGTATCGATATTACTTAAAAAAGAGATATATGATAAGTATAGGAGGTATCATTCAATTAATGACTCAAAAGTTTTATTTAATGAAGTGATTAAACAATATGGTGATTATTGGATTTTTTTAACAGATCGTAAGGATTGTTGTCAAGGGAAATTGAAAATATATATTGAGCTATTAGATATTGATAATAATATAATTTCACAGCATACGGTCAGGGTTATGGATAAAGCAAATAATTCTAGAGGTGGTCTGACATTTAGTGGCTTTTTTGATACTATCGACATTTTGGAAGGAAGGAAATTGGCTGGAAAAGATATTTCACTACTTGAAACAAATTTTAATCACTTGGCTGAAGATGTTTATTTTCAGTTGCCTATTGATGATATAAAAAGAATTAAATATGTAAAATTTAGAGTGGTTAAAATATTATGAAAAATAATTTATTCGATTCTGAGCCAATGACTTTTCCCTCATGTGTACGATCATTTTGAAGAAGCTGAGATCGAGTGAGAAGTAAATCGTTCTGCTTCATAATCTGGTAAATACGCTTATGATTTACTTACTTCAGTATCAGATTACTCGTCTTTAAATTTCGATTGAAATGATCTGTAACACACCGATAGCCATTACTTGGTCGTTGGTCGCAAATTGCCCGAATCATTAGAAGCAGAATGAGGTCATCTGCCTTGTTATACTTAGAACGAGACTTAATGTTCGGTTGCTTTATACGACGATAGAAGTTTGATCTCGAAATACCAAGTGTTAGCGCTATTTGTTATAATGAGTATCGTCGGGTGGTAATAAGGGCATGTGTGATATGTACTTTTTTTGCTTGCTGCCATAATGGCCAAATATACCACGTTTTTTACAGAATCATCAGTCGGGAAGATTTTCTTTTCTTGGTCGCATGACGAATAACACTGTTCAATGATTCAAACTTGCGGAGCAATGCACCTCAGGTGGTGTAAATCGCTTTACGAATATCCATAGGGTAAGCAAAGAAAGTGTTGAGATTTGCCCAATTGACTAGCCACGATTTGCTGATTTGAGGGTATTTGTCATCCCATTTCTGACCAAATTCATCAAGAGCGTGTAAGGCTTCATCTTCGGTTACCGACTGGTAGATTTTCTTCAAATCAGAAGTAACGGCCTTATAATCTTTCCAACTGACATACTTCAAGCTATTGCGTACCATATGGATAATCCACAACTGGATATGGGTATCAGGATAGACCGTATTAATCCCATCAGGAAAGCCTTTTAATCCATCCACACATGCAATCAGTATATCTTGTAAGCCACGATTCTTCAGTTCGGTGAGAATTGATAAACAGAACTTCGCCCCTTCGTTTTCAGCCATCCACAGTCCAAGTAAGTCTTTCTGCCCCTCTGCATTGACACCCAAAGCAAGAAATACAGCCTTGTTGATGATGGTGTTGTTATGTCGCACCTTCACGACAATACAGTCTAGGTAAACGATTGGATAGAATGCATCCAAAGGGCGGTTTTGCCATTGAGTGACTTGGTCGATCACAGCATCTGTCACCTTGGAAATTAAGGTAGGAGAGACATCTGCATCGTACATTTCCTTGAACGTGGCAACGATATCTCGTGTCGTCATGCCTTGAGCATAAAGAGATAGAATTTGACTATCCATTTGCGTGATGCGCCTTGCGAAGCGCTGCTTCTCATCTACTTGATGAGCTGAGGTTCGAATGTGCCATCACGATCTCTAGGGGTATCTAGATCAAACTCACCATCATCCGTAAGTAGGCGTTTGGTTGTATAGGCATTTCGTGCATTCTTACCTGTTCTTGTGCTGTTTTTTTCATAGGCTAAATATTCAGTCAGTTCAACATTGAGTGCAGTTTCAACTGTCAGTTTTTTGAGTTCTTTACTGAAATTATTCAGGTCAGCTTCTGTTTTTAAGTTTTTGGCAAATTCTTTAGCTAATGCCAACATTGCTTCATCTTTCATAGTAAACACTTGTGTTGCCATCAACAGCGTTGAGGGAGAGTTTAAGCGTTTACACAGTTTTATTTGCAGTCTCAATTGTGATATGAGATATTTTTGCCAAACTCTAGTAAATGTACGATATCAACGACTTTTCTGTTGATCTTTCCAACGTAGTTGGTTTGATTTTTTTGACGAGTTAGGGGTTAAAATTGCTTATACGGCTCACAATTTGTTCCCCAATTTCATTTAGATAAAACGGCACAGGGAATGCTTCATTGTTACGCTCCATATTGGCGATAACTTCGTTCATAAGTTTAGTTATTCCAGAAAGTGCTCTAGTCGGGTAGGTATCAAGCCAAGATAAAGATTGAAATTCAAGTACTACATAAGCCGACAAATTCCTGATCTTCTGCTGACCACAAAATACTAAAAGTATAGGGTTGGTTATTCATCATCATAAGTAAATTTCCGTACCTTCAACTCATATGTTCCGATTGATCATTTAATCTTATTGCAAAATTTAGTTTAGCTCAGATAGTAGTTTTCCTTATTTTGGCGGTAAATTCATCGGTGTGGATTTTTCTATTTTTAAAAATGTTGGTGATTATTGTTGAATTTTTTGAAAAATAAAAGTGACCAAACTTAGTCTCAGAACCATATATAAAATGATCCTGATCTGCTTGCTTTGCTTTAATGTATTGATATACAATGATTACAGATGATGTCATTTAATGAAATTTATTATAAAAAAGTGCTCTGTACACGACAAATTTCATAGAGCCCTTGTCCTATCAGGCTTTTTCTTTCTTAAAATTGCTAGCACTTTCTTAAATTCTTCTTTTTTCCCAAAACCAATCAAACGTAGAATAGCCATTTGAACATAGTCCAAACCCTAGCGAAATAAACTTACTGAAAGTCGTCCATGCTTCTTTATTTTTATCGCTTTTTTTCGATCATGTTGCCATTCACCTGTTAAATTGAAAATTAACTGAGAAATTTGACGATAATCGAAATACTGATCTGCAAAGAAGCGTTGTATACGTCGATAAAATGATTGTGGTAAGCACTTGATGGGTAAGGCTTTAGATGCAGAAGAAAGATTACATGTCTGTTTTACAATTAATGCAAGCATAATCAGTGTAAAACATTTTACATGTGACTTGTTCCACTTTAGATATTTGTTTAAGATGAGATATAACTCATTGAAATGTGTCATCATATTCGTCGTCAGAAAACAAGTATTATGCCATTATTTCAATTAGTTATCTTTTTTGTCGTGTACAAAGAAAAAAGTGGGTGACTTTTGCCAAGGTTGGCGTCGCGAGTTCGAGTCTCGTTTCCCGCTCCAAAATTTTAAAAAGCCTTAATCAAAAGATTGAGGCTTTTTTTTATTACAACTTTTTAGAAAATTGAGAAATTAGTGGTAAATAATATTTTCATTAAACCTTAAAATCATCACCCAAATAAACACGACGTACCGTATCATTTTCCAAGATATGTTGCGGTGTGCCTTCCGCAATCACACTTCCTTCAGACACGATATACGCCTTTTCACAAATCGCCAAAGTTTCACGCACATTATGATCGGTGATAAGTACACCGATACCACGATCTTTTAAATTTTTTACAATGTCTTTGATGTCATTGACCGAGATCGGGTCAACGCCTGCGAATGGCTCATCAAGGAGCATAAATTTTGGATCAGAGGCGAGGGCACGTGCAATCTCAGCACGGCGACGTTCACCACCCGATACGCTCATACCCAGTGAATCACGAATATGAGTAATTTTAAAATCTTCCAATAATTCATCAAGACGTTGTTTGCGTTGTTGCTTGTTTAGATCATTTCGAGTTTCCAAGATCGCCATGATGTTTTGACCAATGGTCAATTTACGGAAAATAGAAGCTTCTTGAGGCAAATAGCCAATCCCCTGTCGTGCACGCTCATGCATTGATAAGCTTGATAAATCCTTATCATCTAAGTGTATTGCACCTTTGTCCATGCGTACCAAGCCCACGACCATATAGAAGCTTGTGGTTTTACCTGCGCCATTTGGACCGAGTAAGCCGACGATTTGACCGCTTTGAATCTCAAAAGAAACGTCTTTGACCACCCAGCGTTTGCTATAATTTTTTGCGAGATGTTGAATACATAATGTTTGCACGGCAGAAGTGCTCATTAATCATTTACTCCAGAAAGGCTTTGTTGTGCAGATGGTGGAATGACGATTTGAATGCGTCCTTTCTTCTGACCAGTGCTGCCGCCATCAGCTTGAATGTCGCCTTTGCTCATGCTGTATTTGAGATTTTCACCTCGGAAGGTCGCACCATTTTGGCTTAAAAAGGCATTGCCTGATAGGGTGATGATGCCAGTTTCAGCATTGTAATTAATACGTTTGCCTTCGCCACGTGCGAGCCCCTTATTGCTATCCATTTGTTGTTGGAATTTGGCAGGAGAGCCGTTGGCAGTGACGGTTTTGATTTGATTATTGCTGTTGAGATTGGCAACGATTGCATCAGCTTCAAGTTTTAAGGTGCCTTGTTGGATCACCACATTGCCTGTATACGTAGTCACACCAGTCTTTTCGTTAAAGGTCGCACGCTCTGCTTCAAGGCTAATCGGCTTTTGACGGTCACTTGCCAAAGCAAATACAGCACTACTACTCAATAATGTTGTTCCCACAATAAGCAGTGTTAAAGCTGATCGTGAAGAAAAACGATTAGGACGCTGGTTCATAAAGACCTCGAATTGCAAAAAATTCATATTCGCCAGTATTCATATTGGCTTTTAAGCCCTGACTTTGAAATTTTGCCTGTGGACTGGTGATCGTTACTGAACGATCTGTAAAGATTTGATTGGTTTTGGTATTACCATTGAGCTGATCGGTGTCAAAGGTGATGCTTGGCGTTTGTTGGTCACTGAGCTTTGATACTCGAACATTGCCGACGAGATTTACATTTTCATAATCATTAGTTGCGAAACCTTGATCGGCATGGAAGCTCGCATTGAGTTTACCATCTGCATACTGCACACCTTTCAACTGCTCAAGTACAGCATCGCCTGTTTGCATGTTCAAGGTCATGCCTTGAATCGTGGACTTGGCATACAGCTGTCCTTGTTCATCGGTTTGCGTGACCTGAATGTTCTTGGAATTGGAGTTGAGGTTGGACTGATTATTTGCCTCAAGGCGTTTACTTTTACCACTATAGTAATAAAAGCCTGCAACCACGGTTACAATGACCAGTGCAATACTGTAAAGCAGTCGTGTATCCATAGGTTAAAGCCTGTTTGCTGATAAATATTCCATTAAAATGTACTAGATTGGAAGCGTACATTATCCAATCATTTTATGCGTATATTAATGCGGTGGGTAGAGGAATTTTTCAAGGACGTTTTCATATTCGCCCTTTGCATGCAGAAGCATATCGCAGACTTCTCGGACAGCACCTCGACCACCCTCTGCTACAGTCACTAAATCGGCACGACGACGTAATTCCACATGTCCATTTGGCACGGTGATTTTCATGCCTGCCAAAGCAAAAGCAGACAGGTCAGGCCAGTCATCGCCCATATATAAGCAGTCTTCAGGCAAAAGGTTGAGCTGAGCGCAGGCTTCTCGCAGGGCAGTACCTTTGTCTTCACGCCCCTGAAAAACGAGGTCAACACCAAGATCAGACATACGTTTATCGACGATATTACTTTTTCGACCTGTGATAATGATGACTTTCATGCCGATGGATTGCACAAGCTTCATGCCCAAGCCATCACGAATATCAAAGTTTTTGATTTCATCGCCATTATTGGTAAAGGTCACAAAACCATCGCTCAGAATACCATCGACATCTAAAACCAATGCTTTGATGTGTAATGCTTTTTCAAGTAGTGCAAAAGAACCCATGTTTATACTCCTGCACTGATTAAGTCATGCATGCTAATCACACCAACGACTTTGTCCTGATCATCAACCACGACGAATTGATTGATTTTCTTTTCTTTCAATGAGTCGAGCGCAGATACTGCACGTGCATTGGCATTGATGGTGAATGGGTTTTTAGTCATCACTTCCGATACAGGGACATCTAGACTGAGTTGTTGTTCATGATCCAATAAACGACGCAAGTCACCGTCTGTAAATATGCCAAGTAATTTATGATCTTCATCGACAATGGTGGTCATTCCCAAGCGTTTGTTGGTCATCTCATACAGTGCTTTATTGAGCGGGGTATTTGCCGAAACGGTTGGCAACTCATCGCCAGTGTGCATCAAGTGTGTCACATGCAATAAAAGTCGCTTGCCTAATGCACCAGCAGGGTGTGAGCGTGCAAAATCATCTGCAGTAAAGCCACGTGCTTCAAGCAAAGCCACAGCAAGCGCATCACCAAGTGCGAGTGTTGCAGTGGTACTTGAGGTTGGCGCTAAGCCTAAAGGACACGCCTCTTGAGCTTTACCTAGTGTTAATGCAACATTGGCATTTTGTGGCATTGGACCAGTATCATCTGCACTAATGGTAATCAGTGGTACATCGAGATGTTTGATCAAAGGCATCAACATCATGATTTCATCGCTTTTACCAGAGTTGGAAATCGCAATTAACACATCACCACGAACTAGCATACCCAAATCGCCATGACCTGCTTCGCCAGGGTGCATAAAGAAAGAGGGTGTACCTGTTGAAGCAAGTGTCGCAGCCATTTTACGACCGATATGACCTGACTTGCCCATACCTGTGACGACCACACGACCTTTGCATTTCAAAATAATTTCACACGCATCAACGAAGCGTTGATCAATCTGCTGTGACAATATCTTTAAAGCTTGTTGCTCAATTTGTAAGGTTTCTAAAGCGCTTTCGATGAAATCAATATGTAGCTCATTTGCGGGCATCATGTAGCTCTGCCTAAATCTAACTTTTTCAATAATAAGTGAATAATATCATAAAACAGCTGCAAAATTTGTATAGACTTGAGCAAGGGATTTGTTTCATTTTACGTTATTAATTAGCTCTGAAAATTATAATCTTTGCATTAAATCAGTTTTATTGCTTATAAATTGGGTTCAACCAAACAGACAGGCTTTCAAACGGAATGACATCGTTTGGCAAACTTTAAAGCAATAAAAATGGCTTCTATTCAGTCAACAATATTAGTAAACGATAGAAGCCATTCAAATTTACATTTTTAAAGTTGGTGGGTTAGTTTCTACCCATCACACCTTTGATGGTATTCATCAAGTCGGCAGGTAAGACCACAGTCTTGGCATTATTCGATTTCGACATTTCCTGCATCGCTTTGACATATTGCTCACCGAGTAAATATGCCACAGGGATTTCTTTGTCACCAATTGCATCAGTGACCAGTCCAATGGCTTCTTGAGAAGCACGTGCAAGTACAACTTGCGCCTCTGCGTCACGTCTAGATGCTTCAAGGCGACCATCTGCTTCTAAGATCGCAGCTTGTTTTTCACCATCGGCTTTGGTGACTGTTGCACGGCGCTGACGTTCTGCTGCTGCTTGGGATTCCATCGCAGACTGCATGGTTGGTGATGGTTTGATGTCTTGGATTTCAACTGTTTTTAAGGTGATTCCCCAGTCGGCAATATCATCAGAAATCGCCGCTTTGAGTTTTGCCTTGATATGATCACGAGAGGACAACGCATCATCAAGATTCATCTCACCAACGATTGAACGAAGCGTTGTTTGGACTAGATTTTGGATCGCCCAAGTATAGTTTTCGATACCGTAGACTGCTTTTTCAGGGGTAGTGATATTGATGTACGACACAGCATTCATGATCAATACGGCATTATCAAGGGTAATGACTTCCTGAGAAGGAATGTCGAGTACGATGTCTTTGGTGGTGACTTTAAATGCCACTTTATCCATAAAGGGAATAATCCAGTTAATCCCCGGTGTCAACGTACGGTTGTATTTTCCCCAACGCTGTACGATGAATTTAAAGCCTTGTGGTACAATCGCCACCATGTTGTAGGCAACCACAACGGCTAATACCAGTAATATAATTACAAATTCCATGAAATTTTCCTCTTATAAAAATTCTGTTCAATGACGATGAGTGAATGATACACTTTCATCGTATTCATTATTTTGTTTGATGTGGCTGTACGACCAGTTGGTTGCCTAAGATGTCTGTGACAGTCACTCGATCACCAACAGCGACAGAAGCCAGTATTCTACAAGTCCATTCGTCTGCACCCAATACAGGCATTGGAAAGCGAACGACTGCTTCGTTATGTTCAGGTAAGATTTGAATCACCATACCTACTTGTCCAATGGTTGCTTCACGAGAAAGTCCTGCATTGGTTAAATCTTTCGAAAGTGCAGGTTTAGCAAATTTAAACCAAAGCACCATCACGATGACAGATAAAACGACCCAAATAAAGATTTGCATTGCTACGGGTAGAGTTGGCATTAACCAAACTAAACCACTGACGACGACTGCAGCCAGCCCAAACCAAAAAATGGTAAAACTTGGGATAAAAATCTCAAGCACCATCAATATCAAGCCCAGTATCAGCCAGTGCCACGGTTCGATATTATAATTCATTCGTAATGTCCTTTTTATGAAACTACTTTTTAAGCATCTTAGCTGAATTTAGTGATCATCACACTTGTTTCCACTTGTGATGATCACCTCGCTTGAATGCGTTTTAAAACTGAGCCTTTGGCGGTGCTAAAAAGGCTTGAGGTGACTGTTTAAATTCAGCGATGATTTTCTTAATTTTTGGCATCTGTTGTTGTGCTGCACGTTCACCCTCGAGGATCGACTCATTACGAGCTTCGAGATCGAGTACGCCAAGATGACCAATTTCAGGCTGAATCACCACATCAGCTTGTTTGAGTTCATTATTAATACTTTGCTGTCCCATGATGTTAATGGTTTGGTCAAGCAAGCCCAATAGACTCATAGATTTGGCATTCTTTGGACGAGCAGAGATATCCACTGCAATCACGATATCAGCGCCCATACTTTTTGCGGTGCTCACAGGAATTGGGCTCACTAAACCACCATCGACATATTTTTTCCCGCCGATCAATGCAGGAACAAAGACATTTGGAATACTGCATGAAGCACGCACAGCTTGCCCTGCATTGCCTTTTATAAAGTCAGTTTTCTTGCCTGTATTTAGCTCAGTTGCCACAGCGGCAAAGCGCTTTGGAAACTGTTGAATCGATTTATTGCCCACTTGTTGGTTGACATAGTCTTGCAACTTTTGCCCGACCACGAAACCTTGACGGCTAAGAGTGAGATCTCGAATATCAGACTCTTCAAGTTTTAGCGCAATTTCTTGCAATTGGTATGGTGTTTTTCCAGAGGCATAAATACTCCCCACAAAACTGCCTGCACTAGTACCAGTGACAATCTTGGCTTTGATGCCATGTGACTCGAGGACTTTGATCACACCAATATGGGCAAAACCTTTGGCACCACCACCGCCGAGCGCAAGGGCTATCACAGGTTCACGGGCTTTTTGTACAGGTATCGGATTTGGTTTTTTATTACCAAAGTCACATGCACTGATGGCAATGCTTAGCGCGGCAATACTGGTCAGTTTGATTAGATTGGAAGATGTGCGGGTATTTATCATGTGAATAATCATAAACATCGTAAAACTGTTCTGCTCATAGTACATGGATTTAGAGTCAGACCAAAGTGCAAAAAAGCTGTCAGCCGAACAATATTTATGCCGTACTTAGATTCAGGACTGTATTTTTTCTTTTTTGGTTTGGTACATGTTGAGATCAGCTTGCTGCGCTGCATGCAACAAACCTCGACTTGGATCACGCATTGCCATACCGAGCGCAGCAGAAATATTGGCGTGGTTGAGTGCATCTTCGAGATGTTGGCAGATTTTTTCCGCATCAACTAGCACGGTATCGACACACAAAATCGCAAATTCATCACCGCCAAGTCGGGCGATCATATGTTGATCTGAGATGGATGCTTTTAATACCTTGGCGGTGGCTTGCAATAATTCATCACCAGCAGAATGACCGAATAGATCATTGGTGATTTTGAGATCATTCAGATCGATAATGATGATCGCAACAGGATGCCCATAAAGTTTGCATCGTGCCTCTTCGGCATCAATGACATGATCCCAGCCACGGCGATTGACCAAGCTCGTGAGATGATCTGTCAATGCTTCGACTTGAAGGCGTTCTACTTGGCGAAGTTGGGCGCTGGCACGTATCTCTGCTTGTAAAATATAACTGAGAAGCGCTGCCATTTGTTCAATTAAAGGCGCTTCATCGAGTAAAGATTTGGGCTGAGGTTGCGGATCGATTGCACAAATCGTTCCAAAGATACTGCCATCTTCATGATATAGCGGCTGTCCGATATAGGCTTTGATCGGAACTTGCTGTGCAATTGGGGCATTGGCATACAGTGGAATTTCTTCAGAGCGTGGTGCGATACGGGGTGCTTTGCCTTTAACCATATGTGAGCAAAATGAATCTTCCCAACAAAATACATGACCAGGTTTGACATCATAGGCATAATCTTCAGATTGCAATACGATCCAGTCTTTATCCTCTACTCGAGTAATCATCCACAGATCGAAGCCAAATCGAGCGTGTAAAAATTTTAAAACACTTTGACCGACTTCCTGAAAATTTTTAAAACCATGTACATCCATTGACACCACCTCGCTAAACCCTTCAGATTATAGCGATGTTTAGTATTTTAAACACTTGACTTGGAAATATTATGTAACTTTCGCCAATGCGCTATTTTCATTTTCGAACAAGATTCGCTATGATATTCATTAAATTCAAAGCAATTGTTTTTTATAGAGTATTGTTCGGCGAAGTTTGCTTGATAAATAGACCAATTCCCGTGCTACTCATCATTAATGAGAAAAAATTGCATGCACAACATCAACAGCAAACAACCAAAAGCTACAGTCTGGAACAATACATGAACGCTACAGCAAAAAAATATATCGTCGCTTTTGATCAAGGCACCACCAGTTCAAGAGCGATCGTGTTTGATCATGATGCCAAAGTGGTCAGTATTGCACAGCGTGAATTTAGTCAGATCTATCCAAAATCAGGTTGGGTTGAGCATGATCCGATGGAGATTTGGGCGACACAAAGTTCGGTGTGGGTTGAGGCATTGGCACATGCAGGGATTTCGAGTGAACAAGTGGCGGCGATCGGCATTACCAACCAACGGGAAACTACGATTGTTTGGGATAAACACACAGGTAAGCCAATTTACAATGCGATCGTTTGGCAGAGCCGTCAGAGCACTGAAATCTGCAATCAATTGAAACAACAAGGTTTAGAAGAACACGTTAAAAACGTCACAGGGTTGGTAATTGATCCGTATTTTTCAGGAACAAAGATTAAATGGATTCTCGATCATGTCGAGGGTAGTCGTAAAAAAGCAGAAAAGGGTGACTTACTGTTTGGTACGGTGGACACGTGGTTAGTCTGGAAACTGACCCACGGCGAAGTGCATGTCACAGACTTTACCAATGCTTCACGCACGATGTTGTTTGATATTCACAAACTCGATTGGGACGAAACTCTACTTAAAGCATTAGATATTCCCAAAGCGATGCTCCCAGAAGTACGTTCATCTTCTGAAATTTATGGGCATACGTATACCATTAGTGGGCAAGAAACTCGCATTCCAATTGCAGGCATTGCGGGTGATCAACAAGCTGCATTGTTTGGTCAAATCTGTGTAGAGTCTGGTCAGGCAAAGAATACTTATGGTACAGGCTGTTTCTTGTTAATGAATACAGGTAAAGAAGCCGTACGTTCAGAACATGGTTTGATCACCACCATTGCTTGCGGTAAAAAAGGTGAAGTGAATTACGCCTTAGAAGGGGCAATCTTCAATGCGGGTTCAAGCGTACAGTGGCTACGTGATGAGCTCAAAGTCATTCATGATTCGCATGATTCAGAATATTACGCAACCAAAGTCAAAGACAGTAATGGTGTCTATGTCGTGCCTGCATTTACAGGGCTCGGTGCGCCATATTGGGATCCTGATGCACGTGGTGCAATTTTTGGTTTAACGCGTGGTGCAAGCTGTGAGCATATTATCCGTGCGACCTTGGAAGCGATCGCTTATCAGACTAGAGATGTCCTTGATGCAATGCAAAATGATGCGGATATTTCCCTGAAAAAATTACGTGTAGATGGCGGTGCGACAGGGAATAATTTCCTCATGCAATTCCAGTCTGATATTTTAAATGTGCCTGTAGAGCGTCCAACACTGAAAGAAACCACAGCAATGGGCGCTGCATTCTTAGCAGGTTTGGCGGTAGACTTTTGGCAAGACATTGATGAGTTGAAAGAAAAAATTTCCATCGACCAGACTTATATGCCGACGCATGATCATGACGAGATGCAAAAACTCTATAAAGGGTGGCAAAAAGCGGTAAAACGTACACGAGATTGGGAAGCAGAATAACAGCATGATCAAGGAAGAAATCTTATGGGCTTAATTCTTCGACATCAGCAAACCATCGAACTGGTCAAAGCAAGAGGCTATATCAGTATCGATGAGCTGGCACAGCATTTCAATGTCACACCGCAAACCATCCGCCGTGATATCAATCAACTCGCGGATGATGGCTTACTGCGTCGTTATCATGGTGGTGCAGCTTATGATTCATCAAGTGTTGCCAATACCGATTACAGCATGCGTGCAGTACAGTTGCTCGAAGAAAAGCGCCGTATTGCCGAGGCTGTTGCCAAAGATGTGCCAGATCACGCGTCGATCTTTATCAATATCGGTACAACCACTGAAGCGATTGCACATGCGCTGTTGCAACATAGCGGGCTCAAAGTCATTACCAATAATCTCAATGTCGCCAAAATCCTCAGCAGTAAGCAAGACTTTGAAGTGATGATCGCTAGCGGTCGAGTGCGTCCCGATGGCGGAGTGATTGGTCAGGCGACGGCTGACTTTTTTAAACAATTTAAAGTTGATTATGCTTTAGTCGGTATCAGTGGTATTGATCAAGATGGCACATTGCTCGATTTTGATTTTCAGGAAGTCTGTGTATCGCAAGCAATTATTGTTGGTGCACGACAAGTTTTCTTGGCAGCGGATAGTTCGAAATTTGGGCGAAATGCGATGAATCGTTTAGCGAATTTAGATCAAGTCGATCGCATTTATACCGACGAAATGCCTGAAAAAATTTATGCTGATCGTATTAAAGCATCTGGTGTGCCATTAATCATTGCTGAATAATTATAGCTAAATTTAGAAAAAGCATTATTAATCAGAAGATTATAAATTTTCATCATTTTGAAACTAAAAAATCATAAAATTAAAATGTTCGAAAATATTCGTTAATCGTTAAAAATAACCCTTGATTATGTTCGTTTTAAGGTTTAATATTTTCATTATAGAAAATTAATAAAAGTGTGGTGTGCAATGAAACAGTTTCAATCGTCCCAAAGTGTCTTTGATTTATTCGTCGTTGGTGGCGGGATCAATGGTGTCGGTATCGCCAATGATGCAGCAGGGCGAGGACTATCAGTATTTCTTTGTGAAAAAGACGATTTAGCTAGTCATACTTCTTCTGCGAGTAGTAAGTTGATTCATGGTGGCTTGCGCTATTTAGAACATAAAGAATTTCGGTTGGTACGTGAAGCATTGGCTGAGCGTGAAGTTCTGTTGGCTAAAGCACCGCACATTATCAAACCGATGCGTTTTATCATGCCTCATCGTCCGCACTTGCGTCCTGCATGGCTTATTCGCACAGGTTTATTTTTCTATGATCATTTGGGTAAGCGTAAAAAATTATCAGGTTCAAACAATGTCTTTTTTAAAGAAGATAGCCCGCTACAACCTGCGATCACTCGTGGTTTTGAATATTCAGACTGTACCGTTGATGATGCACGTTTAGTCGTTCTCAACGCCATGCAAGCACGTGAAAAGGGCGCACAAATCATGACACAAACTCGTTGTGTTTCGGCAAAGCGTGAAGATGGGCTGTGGGTAATTAATCTTGAAAATACGCACGGACAATTCCAAATCAAAGCCAAAGTATTGGTCAATGCAGCAGGACCGTGGGTATCGCAATTTATCCGTGAAGATGTCCAAATCATATCCCCATATGGTATTCGCCTGATTCAGGGTAGTCATATCATCGTACCAAAACTGCATGACTTGGATAAATCTTTCATCATGCAAAATGACGATGGTCGGATTGTATTTGCGATTCCTTATTTAGATAAATTTACCATGATTGGTACGACAGATCGTGAATATGAGGGCGATCCTGCCAAAGTAGCAATCACCGAAGAGGAGATTGCTTACCTGATCAAAATCAGTAATGAGCATTTCAAGGCACAACTTCAACGTGAAGATGTGGTGAGCACTTTCGCAGGTGTGCGTCCATTATGTGATGATGAGTCGGATAATCCTGCGGCGATTACCCGTGACTACACTTTGTCTTTGATCCAAGATCAGGCTGATCAAGCACCGATGCTTGCGGTATTTGGTGGGAAGTTGACGACTTATCGCAAACTTGCAGAGTCGGCGATGAAGCAATTGCGTCCATTTTTCAAAGATAAAATGCAAGCAAGTTGGACGGCAAAAGAAGCTTTACCTGGTGGTGAAAATATCACGTCGATTGAACAGTTAATTTCTGAAGTTCAAGAGAAATGTGTTGGCGTTTCAGAATGTCTTGCAACACGTTGGGTCAATGCCTACGGTTCACGAGTTTGGACGATGCTTGCGCACATTCGTAAAGTCGAAGATTTAGGTTATGACTTCGGTGAGGGCTTATATTCTCATGAAGTAGATTATCTAATTGAGCATGAGTGGGCTCGCCATAGTGCGGATATTCTATGGCGCCGTAGCAAACTAGGGTTGTCATTCCCTGCGGATAAAGTAGCAGAGTTGGATCATTATCTTTCAGAGAAGATCGTAGCGTTAGATGCGGCTTGAACCTAGTTGATCGTTCAAAATGATATAGAAAAGCAGATTCGAAAATCTGCTTTTTTTATTACTTAATTATTGAAGATTAATTCAAATCAACGGATTGGCTCACCTGATAGCGCATGTTTTTTTAACAATTCAGGTGCTTTAAAACGTGCGCCAAAACGACTTTCTAAGTCATTAGCACGTTGTAATGCTTTATCCAAACCGTATTGATTTAAGAACTGTATTGCACCGCCAGTCCACGGCGCAAAGCCAATGCCAAATATCGAACCGACATTGGCATCAACCACCGAAGTCAAAACATTTTCCTCATAGCATCGTAAGGTATCTAATGCTTGTACAAAGAGGATGCGATCAATCATATCTTGCTCGTTGATATCATGGTCTTTTTGCCAATGTGACAAACCTTCCCATAGATATTTTTTGCCATCGCTAGGGTACTCATAGAAACCTGCACCAGCAGCTTTGCCTTTGCGCTCATGTTTGTGGATCATCTCTGCAATCACGTCTTCGACAGGTGATTTCGGCAGGTCTTTGCCTTCAGCTCGGAGCGCTTTTCGAGTTTCATTGGTGACATGCTCACTCAAGCTTAGGCTGACTTCATCTTGAATGGCAAGTGGTCCAACTGGCATGCCTGCTTTGAGTGCAGCTATTTCAATCTTGGCAGGGTGTACACCCTCTGCAAGTAAACGCATACCTTCTTGTACAAAAGTGCCGAACACACGACTGGTAAAGAAGCCACGGCTATCATTGACCACGATTGGTGTTTTAGCGATCTGCTGTACAAAGTCATAGGCACGTGCCAAAGTTTCATCTGAGGTTTCATGCCCTTTGATGATTTCAACCAATTGCATCTTATCGACTGGACTAAAAAAGTGTAGCCCAATGAAGTTCTTGGCATTTTTACTGGCTTGTGCAAGCCCTGTAATTGGTAAAGTTGAGGTATTCGATGCCATCACTCCACCGTCTATCAGATACTGTTCGGCCTCTTCGGTAACTTTGGCTTTGAGTGCTTGATTTTCAAATACCGCTTCAATGATCAAGTCACAGCCTTGCAAATCTATGGCATCAGCAGTCGGTTGAATGAGCGCAAGAATTTGATCTTTTTTCTCAGCAGTCATACGACCACGTGATACACGTTTTTCGAGTAGTTTTTGGCTATACGCTTTGCCTTTTTCCGCTGCTTCAATACTGACATCTTTTAGCACAACAGGCACGCCTTTGATTGCTGTCGAGTAGGCGATGCCTGCGCCCATCATTCCTGCGCCTAATATACCGACTTTTGTCGCTTGCCATTTTTCAATGTTTTTCGGGCGACTTTCACCTGCTTTAATTGCATTCAAGCCGTGCCAAAAAGTACCGATCATATTCTTTGATACTTGACCTGTGGCAAGTTCAGTAAAATAACGACTTTCGATACGCAGTGCAGTATCGACATCGACCTGCGCACCTTCAACGGCCGCCGCCATGATCGCCTCAGGTGCAGGATAACAGCCTTTGGTTTTGCTACGGAGCATCGCAGGGGCAATGGCAAGGACTTGCGCAACAGCAGGTGTTTTCGGATCGCCACCTGGGATTTTGTAGCCTTTCACATCGAAAGGTTGCTGACTTTTTGGATTAGACTTTACCCACGCTTTGGCTTTGTCGAGTAACTCTTCATTAGAGCTTGCTGTTTCATGTATTAAGCCGAGTTCAACGGCTTGTTCAACGCCAAATTGTTTACCTTCCATGAGGAATGGAAAAGCTGTTTGAAGCCCAAGCAAACGCACCATGCGGACGATACCACCGCCTCCCGGAAGCAGTCCTAAAGTGACTTCGGGTAAGCCAAATTTTGCTTTAGCATCTTGCAGGGCAATACGATGATGACAACCTAAAGCTAGCTCCCAACCGCCACCAAGTGCTGTACCGTTCAAACAAGCTATCACAGGCACGCCAAGCGTTTCGATCTGACGAAATTGCACTTTCATGCTTTCGATCATGTTGAAAAATTCTGTGGCATGTTCAGGTGTGGCTTGAATGAGTTCATCCAAGTCACCGCCTGCAAAAAAGGTCTTTTTCGCTGAGGTGAAAATAATCCCTGCAATTTGCTCTTTCTCTGCAAGTATTTTCGTCGTAGTTGCTTCTAGGGCCTCACGGAAATCTGCATTCATGGTATTGGCAGATTGATTCGGTGAATCTAAAGTTAAAATCACGATGTTGTCGGCATCTTTTTTATATTGAATTGCGCTCATTATGATGTCCTGATATTGATGTAATTACTTAAAATCTGAAATTTAAATTACTAAAAATGTCGGCGAGGCAGGGCTTGCGAGGCGAGGCAGATCGAAAAAAGCGCAGTTGACATTCGGTCAATGAGTATTTTTTTGATCAACGCAACGAAGCAAGAACCACATAGCCAGTTTTTAGACTCGCTCAATAATTGTGGCAATACCCATCCCACCACCAACGCACAACGTCGCCAAACCACGCTTTAAATTTCGGCGTTCCAACTCATCGAGTAATGTTCCGAGAATCATTGCGCCAGTTGCGCCAAGCGGATGTCCCATGGCAATCGCACCACCATTGACATTGACCTTATCCATCGGCACGTTCAGCTCATTGACGAAACGCATCACCACTGCGGCAAAGGCTTCATTGACTTCAAATAAATCAATATCGTCAATGGTAAGTCCTGCTTTGGATAAGGCTTTGCGTGCCGCAGGTGCTGGCCCTGTGAGCATGATGGTTGGATCAGTACCGACCAATGCAGTAGACAGGATTTTTGCACGAGGTTTGAGATTCAGCTCTTGAGCCATTTTCTCTGAACCAATCAAGACAAGTGCTGCACCATCGACGATGCCTGAGGAGTTGCCTGCATGATGCACGTGATTGACTTTTTGCGCTTCAGGATACTTTTGTAGTGCCACTGCATCGAAGCCCATATTGCCCATCATCTCAAAACTTGGGTTGAGCTTGGCGAGATTCTCCGCTGTGGTATTACCACGGATGAATTCATCTCTATCTAAAATCGTCACGCCAGCCTGATCTTTGACAGGGACAATGGATTTTTCAAAATAACCATTGGCTTGTGCATTGGCCGCTTTTTGTTGTGAATTGACCGCAAAGGCATCGACATCGGCACGGCTATAACCATCAAGTGTGGCAATCAAATCTGCACCGACACCTTGCGGGACAAAGGCAGATTTTAGATTGGTTTCAGGATCAAGCGCCCACGGTCCACCATCCGAACCCATTGGGATGCGTGACATGGACTCAACACCGCCTGCCACGATCAAATCTTCCCAACCTGAGCGGACTTTTTGTGCAGCGAGATTGACCGCTTCTAAGCCTGATGCACAAAAACGATTGATCTGTACACCTGCGACATGGTCACTCCAACCTGCGGCAATGGCAGCGGTTTTGGCAATATCGCCACCTTGATCACCAATCGGCGTGACACAGCCGAGAATCACATCTTCGACTTTGGAGGTATCGAGTTGATTGCGCTGTTCTAAGGCGTGAAGAAGGGTGGTAACGAGGGAGATGGGTTTGACTTCGTACAGGCTACCGTCTTTTTTTCCTTTCCCACGTGGGGTGCGGACGGCATCAAAAATATAAGCCTCGCTCATGTGCAATTCCTATGTCTATTCAAAAAATTCCTGCATGTAGTGTACAGAATCGACGTTGATCTGCAATGACACGAATGTTTAATAGCAGTGATGGAAAATGCTAGTTTGTGCAATTTATTTGAGAGATACGCTTTATTGCATCTTCTTCATAAAAATTTTGAGAAAAAACTGTTAGAATACAGCCTCTAAAAAAATTGATGAACATTTGAGAGTTATTATGTCACTGGAAGCCTTGACCGCTGAAGCGCTGACGGCGATTGCCGAAGCCAATGAACTTGCCACACTTGATCAAGTTCGTGTGCAATTTACAGGGAAAAAGAGTCAACTTGCAGAACAGTCTAAAGCCTTAGGCAAAATGGATCCTGAACAACGTAAAGTTGAAGGGGCAAAAATACATGCCGTGCGTGAGTCGATCAACAATGCTTTGACCGCACGTCAAGCTGAGCTACAACAGCAAGCCTTGACGGCGAAACTTGCCAGCGAAACCATTGATATTAGCCTACCAGGTCGTGGTCAGCAGGTCGGTAGCATTCATCCAGTGACTCAAGTACGAGAGCGGATCAGTCAATTTTTTACCAAAGCAGGCTTCGTGGTGGCAGAAGGGCCTGAAGTTGAAGATGATTATCACAACTTTGAAGCCTTGAATATTCCAAGTCATCACCCTGCACGTGCCATGCACGATACCTTTTATTTTGATGCTCAGCATTTATTGCGTACGCATACATCGGGTGTGCAAATCCGTACCATGGAAACGGCAAAACCGCCGATTCGCATTATTTGCCCAGGTCGTGTCTATCGCTGTGACTCGGATCAAACCCACTCGCCGATGTTCCATCAGATCGAAGGGTTATACGTCACCGAAAACACCAACTTTACCGAATTTAAAGGCATCATCATCAATTTATTAGAAGCCTTTTTTGAAAAAGAACTCACCGTGCGTTTCCGTCCATCGTATTTCCCATTTACCGAGCCAAGTGCCGAAGTGGACATTATGGATGAGCGTGGCAAATGGCTTGAAGTCATGGGCTGTGGCATGGTGCATCCGGCCGTGCTGCAAAATTGTGGAATCGACCCAGAGCAATATTCAGGCTTTGCGTTTGGATTAGGGATAGAGCGTTTCGCTATGTTGCGTTATGGCGTGAATGATTTGCGCATGTTCTATCAAAATGACGTGCGTTTCTTACGTCAATTCGCCTAAGTCCAAGTCCAAAGTTTGAGGAAAATGAAATGAAAATTAGTGAAAATTGGTTGCGTGCTTGGGTGAATCCTGCAGTCGATAGCGACACATTGGCAGATCAACTGACCATGCTTGGTCTTGAGATTGACGACAGCTCGCCAGTAGCAAAACCATTTACTGGCGTTGTAGTCGGTGAAGTGTTGACGGTAGAGCAACATCCTGATGCTGATCGCCTACGTGTCACGACAGTAAATATTGGCGAAGCTGAACCAGTGCAAATCGTCTGTGGTGCGCCGAACGTGACCGTTGGTATGAAAGCGCCAGTGGCAACCATCGGTGCAGTTTTACCAGATGATTTTAAAATTAAAAAAGGCAAACTGCGTGGCGTGGAGTCACATGGGATGCTGTGCGGTGCATCAGAGATTGATTTAGAAGATCAAATTGACGGTTTATTAGAGTTGCCTGCGGACGCGCCTGTTGGTGTCAATATCCGTGAGTATCTCAAGCTCGATGATCGTGTCATCGACATCAGTATCACGCCAAACCGTGGCGACTGTTTTAGTATTCGTGGTATCGCTCGGGAAGTTGCTGTAATCAATCAACTCAGCACACAAGCACCTGAAATTCAAGCCGTGCCAGCGACGATTTCAGCGCAAAAAACGGTGAATGTGACCACGGAAGCCTCACCTCGCTATCTTGGTCGTGTCATTCAAAATGTCAATACCAAAGCACCGACACCAGACTGGATGGCACAAGCGCTGACTAATTCAGGGATTCGTAGTCACAGTATTTTGGTTGATATTACCAATTATGTCTTGCTTGAACTTGGTCAGCCTTTGCATGCTTTTGATGCGGATAAAATCGAAGGCGCCGTGCATGTTCGTCAAGCGACGCAAGGCGAAAAACTGGTATTGCTCAATGACCAAGAAGTGGAATTACAAAATGATGTGACCGTCATTGCCGATGATCAAAAAGTCTTGGCAATTGGTGGCATCATGGGCGGACTATCATCGAGTGTGACCGACGATACCCAAAACATTTTCCTTGAAAGTGCATTCTTTGCACCACTTGCGATCGCAGGGCGTGCACGCCGTTTCGGTCTACATACCGATGCTTCGCAACGTTTTGAGCGTGGTGTGGATTTTGAATTGCCTGCTTTGGGCATGGATCGTGCCAGTCAATTGATTCAACAATTGGCAGGTGGTGAGTTCGGTGAAGTGACCACAGTTGAAAACGTCGCTCTTTTGCCAAAGCGTACAGCAATTCAATTGAGCCAAGCGCAGGTGGATAAATTACTCGGTTTCCATGTTGAAGCATCATTTATTCAAGATGTGTTGACTCGACTCGAATGTGATGTGGTTGCACAAGGTGATGCAGATAATCAAACTTGGTCGGTGACTCCGCCATCGCATCGTTATGATTTAGCGATTTATCAAGATTTGATCGAAGAAATTGCCCGTATTTACGGTTATGACAATATTCCAACGACTAAGCCGAATATGCAAATCACTTTGGAAAATTATCAAGATCAAAGTGAAATAGGGCAGTTGCGTCAGACTTTGGTGGCCCTCGGCTATCAAGAGGCGATTAGCTTTAGCTTTGTCGATGCAAAACTAGAAAAACAGCTCAATCCACAGGTCAATGCCTTAGCCCTTGCCAATCCGATTTCTAGTGACTTGGCGGTGATGCGTAGCACATTATTGTCTAGTTTGATTCCATGTGTGCAATACAACTTAAACCGTCAGCAAGATCGTGTACGCTTCTTCGAGCTTGGCTTGCGTTTTGATTATCAGACAGCAACGTCTATCCATGATCTGAAACAAATTCCGACTTTGGCGATGATCGCCGTTGGCTCAAAAGCACCTGAGCAGTGGCATGTCAAAACGCAAGACATGGATTTTTACGATCTCAAAGGTGAAGTCGAAGCTTTAATTGACACTGCACATATCAATGTTGAATATCAACGCTCTGACCGTGTGTGGTTGCATCCAGGTCAGTCGGCTGAGATAGTCATCAACGGTCAGTCGGTGGGCTATTTCGGACGTTTACACCCATCATTAGAAGCAGAATTAGATCTCGGTGTAACTTGGGTTGCGGAAATGGATCAGAGCCTGCTTTTGCAACCGTATGTATATAATTTTACAGAATTATCACGATTTCCTTCAGTTCGACGTGATATTGCACTTGTAATTGATGCTAATATTGCGTTAAGTTCAATAGAAACAACGATCAAGCAATCTGCGGGTGAGTTTTTGTCAGCGAGTTGGTTGTTTGATGTCTACACAGGACAAGGCGTTGAAACTGGACACCGTTCATTAGCTTTTGCTTTGCTTTTCCAACATCCTTCACGTACATTAGAAGATGCGGAAATAAAACAAGCGATGGATCGTGTAATTGAAAGCCTAGAAACAACGTATAAAGCAAAATTGAGGGCCTCATGACAGCATTAACAAAAGCCGAGATGGCAGATCACCTAAGTGAGAAGACCAACTTAAATCGTAGGGAAGCGAAGCAATTGGTTGAGTTATTTTTCAACGAGTTGAGTCAGGCTTTGATCGATGGCGATCAAGTCAAACTTTCGGGTTTTGGTAATTTTGAACTGCGTGACAAACGACAGCGTCCAGGTCGTAATCCAAAAACGGGTGAAGAGATTCCTATCACTGCACGTCGTGTCGTAACTTTCCGTGCGGGTCAGAAGTTTAGACAACGTGTGGAAAATGAACAAATTGATGACTAATCGTCGATGTGTATATGAATGAAAAAAATAGGGCTTCGATGGAAGCCTTATTTTTTTATGCTATTTTGATCGGCACTGATGATATAACAATTAAGTCACCTCATGACCAACAATCCACAACGCAACTCACAATCTGCACAGCCAATCCAATCGGCACAACCTATATATTCTAAAAATCCGCATTTTAGCCTATGGCTATTACTCAGCCTGTATTTGGCGCAAGGTTTACCCGTCGGTTTTATGACCCAAGCCTTGCCTGTATTGCTACGTCATTATGGCGTATCACTTGCAGAGATTGGGGTGTCAGGTATATTGATGTTGCCGTGGGCGATTAAATTCTTATGGGCACCTGTAGTCGATCAATATGGTCATCGACGTTTAGGGCATTATCGGGCGTGGATTATTTTCACCCAAAGTTTGACTTTAATTTGCTTGATTGTTTTGGCATTTTTACCGATTGATCAAATGGAAAATCCTGCGATTCTATGGGGATTATTTACGGTACTATTTTGTCTCAATCTATTTTGTGCAACACAAGATATTGCCACTGATGGCTTGGCGGTGAATATTTTAAAGAAGGGGCAACTCCACTGGGGCAATAGCTTCCAAGTGATTGGCTCACGGCTCGGTTTCTTGATTGGTGGTGGAGCAGTGTTGTATGCGATCGATTTACTGTCTTGGAAAATGACATTTCTATTGCTTAGTCTTGGGGTTTTTCTAAATAGTATTCCCGTATTGTTTTATAAAGAACCGCAGAAAGTTCAAAGTAAAATTACAATAGATTCCGTCGCTAAAGATTCCATTCTGCTCAAGTTTCAACAAGGCTTGGTATATCTTTGGCAAAATACTGAATTAAAATTATGGTTTTTCGTGTTACTGACTTACAAAGTTGTTGATGGTTTAAGTGGTCCAATTATTAAACCGATGATGATTGATATGGGGCTCAGCCTAGCGCAGATCGGCTTAAACGTGACGGTATTTGGTGCAGTCTGTGCGTTGCTTGGTGCATTATTGGCAGGTTTGATGATTCGTCAGTTTGGACTGCAAAGCATGTTTGTATGCTTTGCAATATTGCAAAGTTTAGCGATTATTTATTATGTGATTTTAGCCTATCTATTTGAAAATCATATTTTATTTTCTCAGTTTCATTTGTATATTGCCAATGCTTTAGAAGAATTTTGCTCCGCTTTGGCATTGGTGGCGATGCTAAGCTTGATTATGCGATATGCACGTCAGCATATGGCAGGCACGGATTTTACCTTTCATGTGGCGATCATGAGTATGGTGAGTGGTGTACTATATGTGGTAAGTGGTGGCTTAGCGGAGTATTTAGGGTATTTTCAGACTTTGCTATTGATCTTTATTGCGTCGCTATGTTGCTTGATTCCAAAGATTAGATGGTATGTGTATCAACGCTCAGTGACGAATGAATCCCACTGATGCGTTTCCGTTTGGCATAAGTATTGCATTTTTATGACAGTTGCATATCGACGCTGATATTGCACACGGTCAAAGATGCCCAAATACACTTCTCGCTTAAAGCGTGATGAAGATGGGCATCTATCCATTCGATGAATTTTTCCTAGATTTCCTATTTTCATAACACCACCTTAAGCAGAAGAAAGTTGGCACTGTAATTCACAGTCAATCCATATGATGAAAACCTGCTTGCCTGGGGAATTTTATGAAAAAATTTGCACTTCATACCACCACTGTCGCTGTATTCCTTGCTTCCAATGCTGTGATTGCATCACCATTTATTGATGATGCAAAAGTCAATGCAGATCTCCGTCTGCGTTATGAAAATGTCGATATGGACAATACAAAAATAGATGCCGATGCTTTGACGGCAAGGGCTAGATTGGGCGTTATTTCGGGCGTATTTAATGGACTGAGTGTAGGTGTAGAGGGGGAAGCGACTGCTGAAATTAGTGATAAATTTAACAGCACACGCAATGGGCAGGGCGATTACAACACCGTAGTTGATCCAGAATCCTATGAGCTGAATAAGCTGTGGTTGAAGTATCAATTTCCTGTTGATGGATTTTTAAAGGGTAGTGATATTACTGTCGGTCGCCAATCGATTAACTTAGATAATCAACGCTTCGTTGGTGGTGTGGCATGGCGTCAAAATGAACAAACCTATGATGTGGCCAGTTTAAACTTAAAATTCACGCCAAACTTTGCGCTGTACTATGCTTATATTGATCAAGTGAATATCATCTTTGGTAGTGAAGATGCGACACCTGTAGTCAATAATGTCGCACAGCCGAGTGAAGTTGATAGCGAGTCACACTTGATACAATTGCGCTATAAAGTCGGTGAATCGTTCAATGCGGTTGCTTATGGTTATCTATTGGACTTGCAATATTGGAGTGCGGATACTTTAAGTAGCCAAACGATCGGTGCTCGTATTCATGGCAAGATCCCAAGCTTGCCACTACGCTACGTTGCTGAATATGCGACACAACAAGATTATGCAGATAATCCAATCGACTATGAGGCGGATTATTACAATGTTGAGTTGGCATATCTTCTCCCTGCCAGTGTGATCAAAGGTGAGATTGCAACAGGCTATGAAGTGCTTGGCAGTGACGAAGGCGTTCGAGGCTTTCAAACGCCATTGGGTACAAAGCATAAATTTAACGGTTGGAATGATTTATTCTTAAATACACCTGCCGACGGATTGTCGGATAGTTATTTGAGTTTTAAGGTGAATCCGATCGAGAAAGTCAGCTTAGGTGGTGAATATCACTACTACACAACCGATGAAAATAGCCGTTACTTAGGGCAAGAATATGGGTTAGTTTTAAGCTCAGCTTTACCACTCAAAGGGACAAATGTGCTGACTAAATGGAGCAACTTTGAAAGCGAAGATGCAAGCTTGGTTGATACTCGTAAAGTTTGGGTGCAAATGGAATATAAATACTAAATCAGTATAAGCAAGAAAAAGTAAGGGTCTAGATAACTTTAGAGTGGATTCTCTCTTAATTCTTTGAGTAGTTTAGCATAGAGGTTTTCATGTCGATGG
>NZ_JAKUML010000023.1 GCF_022601685.1 Acinetobacter sedimenti | reverse complement strand
GGATGAGTCCAGAAGCATTCGAGGCAGCTTCAAAATGAGGCTACTTCAATGTCTAGGATACTGGGAGCAGTCCAGTTTTACACTCTCTGTTTCCTTATAAGGTTGATACATTAATATAATGCTTAAATTATGTTTGTAAATTTAAACTTAAAAATCTCACCACCCCATATAGAACTTCTCGATAAATGCACGAGTCTGTGCAACCAACTGATCAAGGATGCTACTACGTTTACTCAGTGCCATACTATAATTAGGTAATTTGGTTAGCTCATCCTTTCGAGGCATTCGTTTAGTATAATGATAATCATTTAGTATTTTCTCAAATACAGTGACATTGAGATTTTCTTTTTCACATATGGCTTGGTAGGCATTTTCTTTTTCCACATCCCAAAACTTGGCAAAGGCATCCTCAACCTTTTCTCCATTGATCAATCTCGGCATGGTTTCATCAATGAATTTCTGTATCAGCTCTTGTTTATCATGCAGACTGACTTCACTGCCGATCAGATCAAGCACCTGTGCTTCATACTGTTTGCGTAGTTGCTCATCCTTACTATCGACTGCCATTTGTAACAGTTGAATGATATAGCCGACATTGATACGGTCGCTATGCAGTAGCTCAAGTTGAAAATCCACATCATCCAGTACCGACACTTTGTCTTTTTTCGTGGTGGTTTTTACCTCACGGCACAGGTCGCTATATTTTGATGCAAAGTTTGCGTATTGCTGTTTATCCAGTCCAGTCTGATCTTGATCATACTCCACAAAGGTTTGCAGCTGTGCATGGTTTCGCATCACTTCACGGAAGGCTTTGATAAATTCCAGTTGCTCATCTTCGGTTTGCAGTAGGTCAACGGTCTGCTCTGTTGGTGTAATCTCTTTTAAGGCATTCACTGCCTTTTCATAATCTTGCTTGATCTCAGTGAAAGGTCGGATCAAGACAATACTTTTCGCTTGCTTATTGGAGAATAATGCCAGTGCTTCATCGGTTGCACGTTTGAGATTTCGGAAGCAGACAATATTGCCAAAGGGTTTGTTTTCATTCAGAACACGGTTGGTTCGAGAGAAGGCTTGGATCAAGCCATGATATTTTAGGTTTTTATCGACATACAGCGTATTTAATGGCTTGGAGTCAAAGCCTGTGAGGAACATATTCACCACTAGCAAAATGTCGATTTCTTTCTTTTTAACACGATCAGCAATATCACGGTAATAAGGGTAGAACTGCTCGCCTGAGTTATAGTTGGTTTGAAACTTGGCATTGTACTGCGCTATATAGCGATCGAGTTTATCCCGATTAGATACATTGATCTGCGTTGGAATGTCGGTATTTTCCTCATCAATCATGCCTGACTGATTTGGTGATGAGTTATCCGCTGTCGGCTCAACATCTTGATTGGCAGCATAGGAAAAGATCGTGGCAATGGTTAATGGTTTAAACAATTTGCCTTGCGCTTTATCGTGTTGCTGTTTCTCGGCTTGGACTTGCTCGAATAGCTCATAATACTTAATCAATGTATCCACTGAGTTCACACAAAACATAGCAGTGAAATCACGTTGCTTGGTTTTGGTATCGTGATGATCCACGATATAGCGAGCGATCATTTCTAGTCGTTTTGGATTGTCATACAGCTCTTTGATATCAATGCCTTCGACTTTTTCCACTTCATCAGCTTGCCCAACATCATCCGCTTGACCATCCACACCATCAAGCGACTGTTGCATGCCTTTGGCGGTGTATATACCTCGGTAGTCGATTTGGAACTGAAGCACGTTTTTATCTCGGATCGCATCGACGATGACGTACTGATGCAGTCGCTCGTTAAACAGATAATCCGTAGTGAGCTTCAATCCTGCTTGGCTTTGGCTATTGTCATCAAAGATCGGTGTGCCTGTAAAACCAAACATCTGCGCATTGTGGAAGAACTTTTTGATATTACGATGAGTTTCACCAAACTGACTGCGATGACATTCATCGAAGATAAACACCACTTTTTTATCTCGAAGATAGTTGATGTGTTCGCTGTATTTATCGGTGCTGATGGCACGATTGAGCTTTTGCAATGTGGTGACGATGAGCTTGTCATGCTGTTGATCAAGCTGATTGACCAGTGTTTTGGTATTGGTGGTGCTATCCACGCTATCGGTCTTGAAGTGGTTAAACTCTTTGGCGGTTTGTGTATCAAGATCGTTGCGATCGACCACGAACAGTACCTTTTCAACCTCGGGCATTTGCATGATGATCTGACTGGCTTTAAACGATGTCAGGGTTTTGCCTGAACCTGTGGTATGCCAAATATAGCCATTCTCTGAACTTGTCTGCACTCGCTCAACGATCTTTTGCACCGCATAGATTTGATAAGGGCGAAGTACCATGAGTTGCTGTGTGGTTTCGAGCAGTACCATATACTGGCTAAGCATCTGTGTGAGATGCTGAGGGTTCAAAAATACTTCAGCAAAATCCACGATTTCATTGATCGGGGTATTGCTAAAATCCGTCCACGGAAAGATAAAAGCAATATTACTCGTGCCATTGGCGTAGTAGCGAGTATTCACGCCGTTGCTGATCACGAACAATTGAATAAACTGAAACAAGCCCAAGCCTGCGCTATAGGCTTCACGGCTATAACGATGCACTTGGTGAAAGGCTTTGGCGATCTCCATGCCACGTTTTTTCAGTTCAATCTGTACCAAAGGCAAACCATTGACCAAGATCGTCACATCAAAACGGTAGGTACGTTGACTGCCATTTTGTGGGTCGATGGTGATTTGATTACTGACTTGGAAATGATTTTTACGGTGCTCGCTAAATAAAAACTCGATATGCCGACTTGTGCCATTGTCAAAGCTGACAGGGCATTTATTACGCAGGTTCTTGGCACGTTCAAAGATCGTACCGTTATTGAGATAGCTCCAGACTTGTTTCCACTCGTTCTCGGATAAAGGCGGAATACCGTTGGCACGTTCGATCTGACTTTTGAGGTTAGCGAGGAGCTGTGCTTCATTGTGGACATTGACTCGCTCTATACCGAGTTGCACCAGTTGGTTGATTAAGTCGTTTTCGAGTTGGTATTCGCTTTGTGTGCTCATCGTGGTTTTTAACCCTTTATCTCAATCTTACGTCAATCCATCTACACAAACATCTGCTGCAACAAGCCTTTTTTCCATGTTTTGGCTTGTTGTAGCTCGCTTTGAACTGTCATTGATTAAACCTCTATCCCTTGTTGATCAAGATAATTATCTAATTCTTCAGCATAAGCATCATAATCCTGCTCATAGAGTGCCTGACTATATGAGATGTTATTCGGTAAAGGGTTCAACTCATCAAGATAATCATTAAATTCTTCATATTTTTCATATTTATACACTTCCATATAATTGACATCGATCTTTAGAAACAAATGAATCAATAATGCTGAGAATCCATCGGTAATATGTTGAATTACTAATGCAGTATATGCATCCATTTGGTATGGTTTTGGTAAAAGCTTTCCATGAGAAACTTCACCTATTTTATTTCTTACCTCACTCAAAAAATGTGCCCAATTACCAATAATATTTAACAACAAACTGAACTCATTTTTTTCTATTGCAGTCAAAACACTTGAATGCTCAAGTAAACATTTCTTAGCTTTACCAACCAATTGTGTAAAGTCCGTTTTATGAATATCTTTATCATCAATAACTTGATCTAATTTTCTAACAATATTTTTTGAAATTGATTCTAATATTGATTTACAACATTCAAGTAAAATATCGTTATTTTCATTGTGCTGCTTATCAATCTCATTCAATAGAGTATTAAGATTAGCAAGCCATGCATGGTTATTTTGGCTTACCAGCACCTTTTGTTTCGTTAAATCCATAAAAACACCTACACAAACATCTGCTGCAACAAGCCTTTTTTCCATAATTTGGCGTGTTGAATTTGCTGCGCGACGACTTCAATTTTTTGGTCAATGGCAGATAAGAAACTTGCGATTTTGGTTTGTTCTTCACTACTTGGATATTCAATTTCTGAATTGGCAATAATATTCCAATCAGCACGAGGCATTTTTGACCCTGACTGAATATTTGTTAATTCTGTGAATTGTTCACTTTGAATATATTGAAATAAATAATCATTTGAAATTTTCAAACCGTTGAGAACCCAAATTTCACTTGAGCAAACACCCTTAAATTGTGGCTTTGCGAATTTTCTTAAATATGGTCGTAATTTTCCAAATAAAACACTATTAGGCTCAAAAAAGTTCTTTGTACTTTTTTGCTCAAGACTGCTAATAGTTCCTAATATTTCACCTGTGTTCTGTGATAAATGTTCTAATTCAATACAAGGTAAATTTTCGACATTTTGAGGGTCATAATTTTTGGATTTATTTGTAAAAACTTTTTGAATTTGATGCGTTTCCCACTCCCCAAACTCACTACCATCATCCGCTTTAAAACGAATCTGCTGACTAAACAGCTTTTGCATCATGCCTTGTTTATATTGGCTAAGCAGTTCGTGTTTTTGCGTGAGTTGGCTAATCTTTTCATCCACTGCGGAAAGAAAAGAGGCGATTTTGGTTTGTTCTTCTTTGGATGGAACAATTAGTGGAATTTGATGTAAAACACTACCTTTAATTCCTTGAACAGTCCCACCTGTAGCTTTTGACTTTAAAATCTCCTGAAAGCTTTCAGATAAAAACTTCTGTTTCAAAAACAGATTATCTAATAAATCAATTTTTCCTCGATATTTGATAACTCGTTGTGCTAATGCTATGTCTGTTCTATCAACACTTGCAACATTACCCAACGGTGCTTCAGTAGTAATTAAAACATCATTTAACTCTACTTTTCCTCTACGCATAACATCATCAAAAGCTGATTCTTCAATGAACTCCTGTGAAGCAGAGTAATCTAAATATCCTTGTTTAATATTTTTTGCAGTTACAAGCAAAATTCCTGATTCAACTTTTTTAGGAGTTTTTCCTCTATAGTCAACGTAATCTGCCAAATCAATAATTTTTTTACTGATCCAGTCCCCATCAAACTCTTTAAATCGTAACTTCGGTGCAGCCATTACTTTACCTCCGCAAAAGGAGAAGCAATGCCTAGCTCTTTGCAAAAATCTGTAATGATGGCATCGATCTTTTGGCTGTCGTGTTCCAAAGCTTGAAGCTGTTTTGCAATCGCATCTAAATCAATCTCGGCTTCCGCTTCAAAGGTATCCACATAACGCGGAATATTCAGGTTGTAATCGTTATCTTGCACTTCTTGCAAAGTCGCCACATGCGCATATTTTTCAATATTTTCACGCTTTTCAAATGCCGCAACAATCTTATCCAAATGCTCAGGCAACAGCTTGTTTTGGTTCTTCTGCTTTTCAAACTCATTGCTGGCATCAATAAACAGAATATTGCCGCTATGCTCACGGTTTTTCTTCAACACCAAAATACAGGTGGGAATTGAAGTGCCATAGAAAATATTGGCGGGTAAACCAATAATGGCATCCACCACGTTCATCTGCTCAATCAAATACTGACGAATCACGCCCTCACTCGAACCACGGAACAATACGCCATGCGGTAACACCACCGCCATCGTGCCATTGTCATCCAGTTGATACAGCATGTGCTGAACAAAAGCCATATCCGCTTTGGAACTTGGTGCAAGTTTGCCATAACGAGAGAAACGCTCATCTTGCAAAAATAACGGATCGGCTGACCATTTGGCAGAAAATGGCGGATTCGCCACCACCGCATCAAACTTTTTATCTAAATGCTGTGGACGGGTTAAAGTATTTTCCTGCTTGATGTCGAACTTGGCAAAATGCACATCATGCAGAATCATGTTCATGCGTGCCAAGTTGTAGGTGGTACGGTTCATCTCCTGACCGTAAATCATATCGACATCTTTTACTTCACGTTTGACCCGAAGCAGCAACGAACCCGAACCGCAAGTCGGATCATAGACTGAACGTAAACGCTCTTTGCCTTGGGTGACAATCTTCGCCAGTAAAGTCGATACCGTTTGTGGTGTATAAAACTCCCCTGCTTTTTTACCTGCACCCGATGCAAACTCACCAATCAGGTATTCATAAGCATCACCGAGTACATCAGCTTCGGTATTGCTCAAGTCAAAGTCGATATTGTCTAAGTGGCTAATGACTTTACTAACCAATTCATTGCGATCGTTGGCATTGTTGCCGAGCTTGGTCGAGTTCAGGTCTAAGTCTTCAAATAAGTGCGCAAAATCATCTTCGGACTCAGCACCAAGTGTGCTGAGTTCGATGGCTTTTAAGGTATTGGTCAAATCATCAAGAACAAACTGACCTTGACGAGCACGTAGCGCAATGCTGTGAAAGAGCTGATCAGGCTTGAGCGCATAGCCAACTTCGGCGATGGCGTTCTCTAGAATGGCTTCGATGTAGTCTTGATGGGTAGCATTGTTTGTATCAAGCGTTGCGTAGTGAAGATTTTCACCCTCATCGGCTAGCAAGGCATCAGCGAAATTGACTGCTTTTTCAGAAAGATACTTAAAGAATATAAAGCCGAGGATGTAATCACGGAACTCGTCTGCGCCCATCTTGCCACGTAAGTCGTTGGCGATATTCCAAAGTTGTTTTTGTAACTGTTGTAGTTGCACTTGTGTCATTTTAAAAGATTATCCGCATTTCAATCAGCTTGTATGAATGTCTTGATTCTAAACATAAAAGCGTCTCTTTGCATCCGATAATCGCAACTTGGTACAGCATCAAGACAGATTGTGTCGTGGTGAAGTGATTGCCTAGACTCTTTGTGTATCGCATTTCGCTATCATGCGGATATTGATTGTTTATCAATTCTGTTTATAATTTTGATTATGTAACGTATTCAAAATATCGTAATTAAAAGTATCATGGTGTGCTTATGACTCAGCCTAAACCACATGACCTTGCTCAAGCTAACAGGGCTCAATCTAACAGTGCGCAATCTAAACATAGCAAATCGGATGACTCTCAATCAGCCAATACGCACGGTGGCAAACGTGATGGTGCTGGTCGTAAGACAAAATATGATGAGCCGTCAAAAGTCATACGCATCCCTCTCTCACGAGAGGAAGACGTGAAGCGGTATTTATCTTTACCAAAAATTAAGATCAACAATGAAGTGAGTTCGATCATTGCACTGGAGGCTAAAACACGGCTTGAAATACCAGTAGCAATGCAAAAGGTAGCTGCGGGTTTTCCATCACCTGCACAAGACTATATTGATAAAACCATCGACCTAAACGAGTACTTAATTAAAAATCCAGTAGCGACCTTTATTATCGAGGTGGAATCCTTATCATTGCTGAATGCTGGCATTGATCTTAACGATAAAATCATTGTTGATCGAAGCCTGACACCAAAGCACGATGATATTGTACTTGTGTTGATTGACAACGATTTCACGCTAAAACGCTTGGTCATGAAAGGCAGTGAAATTTGGCTCGCTGCGGATAATCCCGATTATCCCGACATTCATTTTAAAGAAGGTCAGACTGCAACGCTGTGGGGTGTGGTGACTTCTGTAATTAAGAAGTTTAGATGATGAAGCGTGATCGTATTTTTGCACTGATCGACATTAACAATTGCTATGTCAGTTGCGAACGTGTATTCGATCCTAAGCTCAACGACCGCCCTGTGATCGTGCTGAGTAATAACGATGGTTGTGCGGTGGCTCGAAGTAATGAAGCAAAGGCGCTAGGTATCAAAATGGGTGTACCACTGTTTCAGATCAAAGACGTGGTACAACAACATGATGTCAAAGTCCTGTCCAGCAACTATGCACTGTATGCAGAAATGTCAAAACGCTTTCATTCGATACTCGCAAGCTATGTTGCGCCTAATGATCAAGAAATTTATTCAATTGATGAATGTTTCCTAGACTTAACCCAGTACACCAAACTACTTAATGTGAGTGATTATGCTTTTGACATGAAAGCTAAAATTCTTCGGTGGATTGGTTTACCTGTTAGTGTCGGCATTGGTGCATCTAAAACTGAAGCCAAACTTGCAAATCACATCGCCAAAAAGAATGATTGTTTTCATGGGGTATGTAACTTATTAGAACTTGACCCACTGATTAAAGAACAAATGTTTGCAGAAATTGAGGTTGGTGAAGTTTGGGGTGTTGGTCGGCAACAAAATAAAAAGCTGAATGCGATGGGGATTTATTCAGTTTTGGATTTGGCACTTACCAGCCCTCAACATATTCAAAATAATTTTTCAGTGGTACTGAAGCGTACCGTGATGGAGTTAAACGGTATCTCCTGCATCGAATTAGAATATGCACCACCACCAAAAAAAGAAATCGTCGCCAGTCGATCCTTTGGCAATAGAATCACTGAACTTGATCATCTCAAAGAAGCCATGTGCCGATATGTGCAAGATGCGATCGGACGCTTGAGAGAGCAAGGCGCTGTGTGTGGCTGTATCATTGCTTTTGTACAATCAAATCCATTCGATGCAAATCAGCCTTACTACGGAAAATCAGCGTCATATCAGTTTTCAGAGCCAACCGATGTTGTCACGGTTTTAGTTAGTACCGCTATGAAGATACTTGAACAAATTTATAAAGATGGTGTGATCTATAAAAAGTGTGGTGTGCATCTCTCCGCATTATCGCCGAAATCCAATATGACTTTTGATCTGCTCAGTGACCATAATCAAAATGAGAAAAACGAAAATCTCATGCAAGCCTATGAAGCGATCCAAGCCAAATACGGCAAATCTAAAATTGCATTGAGTGGGTGTTATCTACCAAATCGTGCTTGGAGTATGAGCCGAGATCGTTTGACACAGAATTATTTCAGTTTGAATGGGTTGCTTCGGGTGTAGCAATTACAATACTGATGAACACTGAGTAAGACGAAATACTAAATGTATCCAATTAAAAATATGTAGTTTTACTAGTGGCTGTTCGGAGCGCTTAAGAGGTTGAATACAATAAAAATTGATGATAAAGAATAAGATTCCCGTTACCTATTATAGTAATTAATAAATTTAATGGGTCTAGATAACTTTATCACAAATCAAAAGGTGCTAAAGTTTGGCTATGACTGGGTTAAACAAGTATTATAAGCGTTCACATATTTCTGAGGCTAAGTTTAGACAAATAATCAAACTATTTTGTCATGATTTACCTGCGTCTAAAGTAGCGCAAATGACAGATGTCAGTCGGGTTACCATCAACAGAATATATCTCAAGTTACGCATTCGTTTAGCGTATTTTATGTGAGCAAGCATCGCCTTTATCAGGTGAAGTTGAAGTCGATGAAAGTTATTTTGGCGCACAGCGTGTACGTGGTAAACGTGGTCGTGGTGCAAGTGGCAAAACCATCGTCTTTGGCATTCTAAAGCGTGAGGGAAATGTCTATACTGAAATTGTACCTGATGCCTCTAAAAGGCAATTACAGCAAGTGATACGTGGTAAAGTGGATGTTAGTAGCATCATTCATTCAGATGGGTGGAGGGGTTATAACGGACTCGTTGATGTTGGTTATGAAAAACATTACCGAGTCCATCATGGTAAGAATGAATTTGCTAGAGGTAGCTCACACATCAACGGTATTGAATCATTCTGGTCTTATGCCAAAAGAAGACTGAGAAAATTTAATGGTGTCGCTAATGAAAAATTCTATCTCCACATTAAAGAATGTGAGTTTAGATTTAATCATCGACATGAAAACCTTTATGCTAAACTGCTTAAAGAATTAAGAAACAATCCGCTCTAAAGTTATCTAGACCCTAAATAAAACACCATCAAGATAGATATGTGATTCAAGAAGAAAATGATAAGTAAAAATAAGTTACAAAAATCAGAGGAGTTTATTATCTACGAAGAAGATGTAGTACGCTACGTAAGAGAATTTCCTTTTTGGCTTCGGCTTTTTCTGCTGCCCTGGTCTCTGTTTTCTATTCCTTTCGTCTTGTACTATTTAGGCTTAGCACAATCGACGGATTGGACAAATACTCCAATTTTCGGAGTCATTTTTGCAACTTTCGGATTTTTGATCCTTCCTCTTGTTTTTTCAACTATGATTTTGTGGTTTGCAATTTTAGGTGATTCAATTGATTTGACGTTAAATTCCAAATCTAGAGAAATCATTCTTCTAAGAAAGTCTCCTTTTAGAAGCAGGCTAACACATTACCCCCTTTCAAATTTACAAGTATATAAAGTTGAACTGGAATCAGACTACCCTGTTTACGATGCTGCAATAGTTACACTAAGAATGCCTGATGGTGTCAAAGTCAGTATCAGTGCTTTCTCTCGCGATGAAGAAGCGAAATACTATATTCAGAGATTGCGCAAACTCATCGCGATAGCATCAGAATCACCATAAAATCAGACACAGTATTTTTAATGCGCTATGTAGACTTATTTTACTTTTGTCACTTTACCTTACAATGAACAAGCCATTTGGGATTATGCCAAGTATTCAATTTACTTACAGGTAAACCAAGTGATAGTTTTAATATACTGATTATGCCTATTTAAGTTATGTGCTAAAAAGGCTGCCGACACATAAAGTGACCCAGATTTAATAATTACTGCCACACCGCTGAAAATCCAACTCAAATTATGAACAGTAAATGTCAACAGACCCTAAACAGCATTGGATTGCTATATCAGAATAGGTTGGATTTCGACTTTGTTTGCCTTGTGCTTGGGCATACCATTTCGTTTTTGGATCAAACCAAATGGCAATATTTCTTCGATTGATCAGAGCTTGGTTGTATGTAAACCAGTTGGTTGTACTATAAATTTTAGGTTTAGGCCTATTCGTCTGAGAATTATATTGCTGAACAACCCCCTCAAAGTATGTTTGTGCAACAAAGCCCTAGCGTGCATTCTTACCTATTTTTATTCTGCTTCTTTCGCTGTAACCCCCGTGTTACCCTCAACAGCTTTGAGGGAGAATTTAAGTGTTTACACAGTCTCGAAATGATATGTCAATTTATCACTCGCTATTCAGTTCGGCCATTAAAGTATTTTAAAGAAAAAAAGGCTATTTGCAATTTAAGGTGGGATTTTTTTAAATCTCGCCTTATTTTTATCTTACCAAACTCTAATTTTGGCAATCTAAGGTTGAACTACTTAAGCCAATCATTTCTAAAATTTGCATTATAAGGTTGAAAGTGAATTTAGCTTTTTAATAAACCTTTTAGTTGACTCAAATTAAGCCAAGAAAGCCTCATGAAATATGAGGCTTTCTTATTTTAATCTTTCTGTTCTTCATCAAACTTTTTATATTGTTTCGATAATAAACTTAAGCTCTTCATTTGTTTACCAAAACGTCGGCACGAACTACACATCAGCACATGAAACTGTAAAGCACTCATCTCTTTAAAATTCAGTATTCGATCTTGTTTTTCTGAAAGCAATTGAGTCGCTTCTCGGCACGTCAACATGAACAATCCTCCTGAAGCAACCATTTATTTTCTAAACACTCACGTAAACGTGCTCGACTTCTGTACATCAACACATTTAAATGAGAAATCGTGAGTTGTAATTTCTCACAGATTTCATCTGAACTCAGTTCAATCATTTCCCGCAACATAAAGACTTGTGCATACTTGGCTGGTAAATGATTTAAACATGCATCAAATACGATCCAAAAATCTTGTTGTTCCATCATTTCTTCAGGACTTTGCCATGCGTGGGGTGCTTCATATTTATGCCAATGTCCAGCCTTATCAAACAATTCATCTATACTCAAATCATTTTCTTGATCATCAAATAACTCACTCATTGTAATTAAGCGGTTTTTTTGTCGAATTAAATCCACAATTTTATTTTTTAAAATAGCAAAGACCCACGTTTTAAAAGCAGCACGTCCTGAAAATGATTTCAGATGTTCAAAAGCACTCGTTAATGCTTCTTGTACAACATCTTCAGCTTGTTGAAAGGATGAAAGTTGTAGCAATGCAAATTTGATCATTTGCTGTCGAAGATCATTTAAATATTCGGTATTGTGCAATTGCTGATTTGAATCATCATTATCAACTGAGTCTAGATACATATTCATGCCTTATTTAACACAATCTTGAGGAATATATATCAGTTCTAAGCGACTCAATAAATTAGATAGTGCATTGATCTGTAAATCAATCTCTTGCGCAGTCAGATCAACTAAAGTCGAGCTCATCAGTTTACGCAGTTCACCCTCAGCGAGTGGTGCTTGATTAAGTTTTTCGATCAGATATGCAAATAAGGGCGAGAGTGGCTCCACACAGACCTGATCATCTTGATTTCGCCATACCATAATTGCACTAGGATCTTGTTCAAAATCAGTTTGATTGAGTGTCCACCGATAAACTGGATATTGATAGACCAAAACCCACACTTGGGTTTTAAATTGCCATAGAGGTGCCTGAGTAAATTGCCTCTTTGGAATGTCTACAGTATCTAAATACAATTCTAGCCATTCATATTGAAGTAGCTCAGCCAACCACGGATAGCTGTGTAAAACTGGATGCTGTTGATCGCTTAAGTATTCTCTAAATTGCAGTGAAATATCATTATAAAATGGCGATTGATTCGTAGATTTTTGAAAAAATTCTTCTAATAGTTGTTGCCATGTTGGTTTTGGCAAAATCGATCGTGCAACGGGATAAACTAAATCGACAAAAGAACTTACGTTATTAAATAATAACTCTCGATAAACACGCATACGTTCAGTTTCAAAGGATGAAGGGATGGGTTGTTTAGGATCACGTATCCAATTACAAAATGCGTTTTGGGTATCTTGAAAAGAGTGGAATTTATTATTCATTTTATTATCCTCATCATTTGGTAAGACATGCTGCGCTAGACACTGCTGGCTGAATTAAATATTTTTTGTATACGTTCAATTTTCGCAAGTTCAGCTCGAAATTCTTGCCATGTCGGAATATTAAAATCACGTTCTAATAATGTTGGTTTTACACCATGTTGTTGATAAGTAAATTGTAATAGCTCCCAAACTGGATCACGAATCGCTGCGCCATGAGTATCAATTAATAAATCATCACGCACTTGCTCATGACCCGCAATATGTAAATAACGAATGCGATCTCGCGGCATTTTTTGGATAAATTCATAAGCATTGCTCTGATGATTAATGCTATTCACATAGACATTGTTTACATCTAAAAGCAATTCACAATCTGACCTTTGAATGACTTCGGCAACAAACTCGGCTTCACTCATTTCAGCATGTGGCATCAAATAAGTGGAAACATTTTCAAGCACCAACTTTTGCCCAAGAATATCTTGAACACGAAGAATACGCTCCGACACATAATGCACCGCGTCTTCAGTCATCGGAATCGGTAATAAGTCATATAAATAGCCACCGTCATTGGTATAGCTTAAATGCTCTGAATAAGTTGTGACCTGATAGCGTTTTAAAAATGTTTTTATCTGTTGAATAAATTCAATATTCAGTGGATGCGGACCACCAATCGATAAAGAAAGTCCATGACAAATGAGAGGTGCTTTTTCAGCATATTGTTCAAGTAGTTTGGCATGTCGACCACCAAAATCCATCCAGTTTTCAGGTGCAACTTCAATGAAGTCTGGATAAGTGTCCAAGTTTAAAAAGCTGTCGATAAAGTCGCGCCTTAAACCTAAGCCAACACCTGTTAAAACAGTCATGGAATATTCCTTATTGAATGATGTAGACCCGAATTACGATTGATCTACATCATTCATTGATATTATGATTCTCTGGCAGATTATTTGGCAGCACCACATTTTGCATCAGCAGCTTTTTTATCTGCTCCACATTTAGCATCGGCAGCTTTTTTATCTGCACCACATTTGGCATCGGCAGCTTTTTTATCAGCTCCACACTTCGCTTCCGTTGTTTTATGTTGTTTTTTCGCTTTGTCAGCACCACATTTTGCTTCACCACACTTTGCATCTGCTGTTTTGGTTACATGTGTTTCAGTTGTAGTTGAAGCAGCAGAGACTTGAGTCGCTGCACCAACCATTGAAAGTGCAACTAATGCAGCAACTGATGTCATTGAGTTTAATCTATTCATTTTGAAGTTCCTTTTGGAGTCAATTTTGGGTTTTGTACTAGGGTACATATCATTAGACGAGCGACCAATCCATTTATTACAGTTAAAACTAAAAAAATTATTGTAATAAACCAACGCTTCAATCGACTAATAACAATTGAATGCTACTCGGTGTGAAATTCTCATGAAGTACTTAATCAACTCAGTATTACAACGCTATCAAAATTTTCTACAACACTTTAAACATTTAGATGGCATGGCTGCACTGGCACTAAGAATCTACCTTGTTCCTATTTTCTGGATGGCGGGGCAAAATAAACTGATGCATTTTAGTGATACTGTCGAATGGTTTGCCAATCCTGATTGGGGCTTAGGCTTGCCCTTCCCTACCCTCATGGCTGTTCTTGCAACTTCAGCAGAACTTGGTGGCGCAATATTATTAGCGCTTGGACTATTTACCCGTTTAATCAGTATTCCACTGATCATTACGATGCTCGTTGCGATTTTGACGGTACATCTCCCAAATGGTTGGCAAGCAATCGCAGATGCACATGCTCCTTTTGCAAATGCACAAGTCTTGGCATCTACAGAAAAATTAGAAAAAGCACGCGAAATTTTACAAAACTATGGAAATTATGATTGGCTTACATCGAGCGGTTCATTCGTCATATTGAATAATGGAATCGAATTTGCTGCAACTTATTTGATTATGCTGCTCGCGTTGGTTGTGCTGGGTGGAGGGCGATATTTCAGTGCAGATTATTGGCTGAATCAGTGGATAAAAACGCTTCATCGATAAAAAATGCCCTGTCATCAACATGGATGGCATGCACTTCCCATTAAAAAAATGGGCGGTTCGTGCTATTCAATCACACATAGACACCCATTATATTGAAATGATGTCTATGAATCACACAACTAATTTCAACCATATAATGCAAATAGCCGAAAAAAAGAGAGCAGTCCACTCTCTTTAGTTTCGGTTATTCGCTTTATCCTCAATCCACTGATGAATTTCGATAGCAAGCCAACCTATACGCTATTGTGAGATGACTACTTTCTTTGAAAAAGTTGGGTTGTAGTACGGTGAGTCCTCATCCATCATCTCGTATATCTTTGTGATTACTCCTAAGAAATGATGCGAGCAGGAATTGCTCAAATGATCAGGGAGTCCGATAAAAATTTACTGCGTCCGATACGATCCATAGTTACACCATAGCCTTCACCGACTGTGCCAATCCAGTCTTGATCGCTTTGACAGTGTCTGTCTTTGCACTTGCTGTCTTAGTAGAATTAGATTTTGGATGTTCATCATCTCCACCTTGCTGATTTTGCGTGTTAGATCGGTTTTGATCATCGGCTTCAAGATCAGTGCGACTATCCACCTCATCCTCAATTTCCACATCAAAGCCTGCATTGGCATAGCCTTGTCTTGCCATATAGTCCACAGCCTCTTGAATGTAGCCTGCATCTTTACACTGTTGATCAAGTTGCTGTGCTTGTTGAATGGCATCATTTAAGGTCATGCCATCTTGCAACGTGATATCCACGTAATATACAGGAGTGCGATAGCTTTGTGTGGTAGATTTCCCTCGCAAGGTCAGTTGCAAAGGTAGACACGACAGTCGATCACTGGAAGCCGCATGATAATAAGCCAATCGAGCGGCTAAGGTGCGGATGCTGTTATAGCCTGTGGTACGAAATACAAAGGTGCCAAATTCATCACTGGCATCAAGGTTGACATACAGTCTGCCATAGGGTTTACACAAACCATTTTGACCAATTGGACACAGCTCTGGTGATGGACATGGATGCTGTTCAATGCCGTTGGCGGTTCTGCGCTGACAGGTTTCGCCATTACCACGGCACAGTGGTCGTCCAGTCTGACGATCAAACAAAGTATATTCAGCACGAAGACTCAGCTCAGGATCATTAAAGATCATGCGTACTGGAATGGTTCTGAGCTTTCTGTCAGGATTTTTACTGCGCAGTTGTTCATCTAAGGGATGTTTAATCCAACCGTCTTGATTTTGCAGTTGACTGGTAATAGTGAATTGATCGTCTTTTTCAGGGAGACGTTGGCCTTGTTTATGTACCACTTTACCGATACTGATACGACCAAGTACAGGTGGGGTGATGGCGAGTCCTTTAATCATGAGATTACTCCGATTTTGATTGTAAAGTTGGATTCAGTAGATACCAATGCAAACAGCCCATAGCGTGTGCTATGGGCTGTTTGTTGAGTTGTATTGCTTCAGGTTTATTGGCTCAGCGTATGCTGAGCTTTGCTAATTGGGCAGATTGACAACAAAGCGCCGTGAGCCTGCTTTGCTTTGTGGATATTGCTTTAGCAGGTTCGGTTGATCTTTAAGTAATGCCTTTTGGTTGAGGATGGTGCTGTCTTTACTTTTCTTCCAGTAGATCGTGCCTGATTTAAAGATCGCTTGTTCTGCATCTTTCATCTGCATTTGCAATTGATGTTTCAGTTGGTCATAGCGCAGTTGATGTTCAGCGATCAGATGGCTGTTCTTTACTAAGTCATCAAAGAGCGCATTGGCATTTTCATCTTCACTGAAATCGACTTTGTGTAAAGCACGATGTTCAGGATAAAGCTGTTGGATAGCTTTGGCAGAAGATTCAGACGCATCAACACTGGGCGGAATATCCTGAACCACACAATTCCAGAACTTTCGCTCGGCTTCGATCAATTGTGCAATCACGGTTTCATTTCGCTGTATGGTAAAGATTTTTGCTTCATGTCCGCAGATCAAGGCACACAGATGTGCAGTCTGTTTGCCTGTCACAGCCAATTGATGTTGCACTTGGATCAGTACATATAAAGGCACGCTATGTCGCCAGTTTTTAGTGCCCCATTCACCGACCGATTTGCATTCAAGGATGTGGACATCCTCATTACCCACCACGGCATAGTCTAAGTTTGCCAACATAAAGGCTTTATCCGCATCAGGGTGTTGAAGCACGCTATTGATACGTCTGACTTTATTGCCTGTTTTGAGTTGATAAAACTTGGCAATTAAGGGTTCAAGTTGCTGTCCCCAATACAGCGGTGAGTAATGATTGTCTGTAGAGCTTTCCGCAGGCTGGGCAACCCGACCTGTTTTAATCATCCACAGTTCTAACATGCTTTGGTAGGGATTCAGTCCACAGGCTGCTGCGGCATCACTTGAGCCTATGCCTTGCTTGCGGATAGCTAACCAATCTTCACGGCTGATGCCTTTGGTATTGGCGAAGCGTTTTGCGGTAGCGGGTACAATCTTGGTTTGCATATTCATATTGCTGTCCTTTGATAGATTGATTGGGTTTATTTCAAATACGGTTAAAAAAGCCATACCGATTTCGGTATGGCTAGATAGAGTAAGTTTTCGGATTTATGCGTTAAGTGACTATGCAACTAAACGAAGTGCTTGATCTAAACTGCGTTGCTTTAATGCCGAACCTGCACCAAACCAAGCAGAATCTAATCGATGATCGGTACTGATGGCTCGGCGCTCATGATCAACAAATTCAGTCATAGCACACAGTAAGCCATACGCAGTATCTTTAGCTGAACTTAATTCTGCACCTCGTCCATGCCCATTAAACATGGTCATCACTTTTGACATGGCTCGACCATTCGGTTCAGCCTTTTGATTTGATGATGCTGTACCTTGTAGATGCAACGATGGGCGTTGCAGTTGATGCGGATACACATCGTGATAATCATTAAACACTTGATCGAAATACAAGGCAGCTTCTTGCTGACTGACTTTACGTTGCGTCAATTGCTTCATTTGATATAAATGCTCATCCCACGCTCGCACAGAAATGCCCAATTGTTGTTTCACAGATTCAGCATCGAATTTTGTGCTGTGAGGCACTTTAACAATACCCGTGCCATTGCCTTTATGACTTAGTGCAATCGCTAAGGTGTTATTACACACCACACGGATTGAGGTAAATTGCGCAGTGGTGGCTAAGGTGCCATCACAGGCTGTTGCCAGCAATACATAACCATTGCTGACATCTTTGCCTTTTAATGCGCCTGTTTGACCTGTACGCGCCAAAGCCCACAGTTTCTTACCGCCTTTGATTACACCCGCAGTTTCCAACTCAAAGCCTGACTGTTCGGTTAAGTCTCGATAAAATTCTAAAATCTCACGAGGCTGTACTTCTTGATAACGCTGACTGACTACCGACAGTGGGGTATGTGTATCGGAACGAAACAGTACACGCTGTTCTTTATACGGTTTAATCAATTGTCCACCGCATAGACTGTCTGCCATAAAGCTGACATCTGAGGACTCGATTTGCCAATCCATACCAGCTTGTTTTGCCCAAACATCAATGGGTTGATTGGGACTAAGTGCATTGCCTAAACCATGCCAAGGGGTTTTACCGACAAACGCCATTGTTTCAACTTGATGTGCCATGATGATTCTCCTGTATTGAAGTTGAATAGTTCATGGCGATAATATGTATGTGAAATTAACTGGAATGCTTTCATGATTGCGCACTCTGATGTTCGTTAATGCAAAGCAGAATGAGCCCTCGTAAAGGCTCACTCCACATGAATTGATCTAAAAGACTGTTCAGAAAACTAAAGCGATGCACTACTCATCTTAGTCGTCATCATCCAATCCATGCACTGAATGATGTGTTGAGTCATGTGTTAAACCATGCACTAAACCATCCGCATATCTTGGTCTGCCTCGTCGAGGCAGAAGTTCGCCATGCTGACCTGTACGAAAGACTCTGAGTTTAGTGATCGGTGTATGCTGCATTATTGAGTCGTCGAAATCGAGATCGTCGCCGTCATGAGCATCACCATACTGATAACCATAATGTAATAGCTCAATCCATTCATCATGTTTGGTCAGATACATACTGGCCCGCTTTACATTGTCAATCTTGCGTGTTTCATGATGCGATACCATGCCTAGCCCACAGTATTTGTAGTCATCCATTTTGGCATTGCAGTTATAGTAATTGCCATCACCTTGAGTAATCTCCTTATCCCAGTAGTCACCAATCAGCTTAGCGTGAGTAATGCCTTGCTGTACCTTTGCACCATCGAAGAACAGCATGCAGTGTATGTGATAGCCTTTCTTAAAGCCGTACTCCATCTTCCAAATATAGCCAACTAAAGCCTTACTGGGATGTTTTTTTCTCAGGTATTGCAATAGTTGATCCCGATGATCACACAACTGCTCAAGACTGGAATCAGCATATTCCCCATAGCCAAAGTCTAAGCGAACCACCAACAGGCGGGAGTGGCGTATAAACAAGCCGTCGATATACTCATGCGCACTTTTTACTTGGCGACGTTGTTTATCTCGAACACGCTTCAGTTCTGCTTTGGCTCGTAATGACTTGATGTCTAAGTAGATTTCATAAATACAATCATTGAGTCGTCGTATCACTTCATAGCTCAATGCTTTACGATCAAGAACCATCATACGATGTAAACCGAATTCTGTGACTCGCTCAATAAAGCGGTCAAGGTAGAGTGGATAGCGATTAAATGGATAAGAGCGCTCAATGTCGATCACTTTTGATATGGCATAGATCAAGTGATCTGCGAAGTCATACTGATCACGAAATTCTTGGTGTGGATCAACGTTTAGTTTAGGGTTCTTTTTGCAAAGATAGTCTGGGAAGTAGTAGCGCTTAAATTCCTTAAATATCTCAGTTGGAGGCTTTCTTGGTTTACTTATAGCATTGACCAAGCGCTTAATCAGTGCAATGTCATGACACCATAGTGCATATTCCTCTTGGTCAAGTTTATGCAGTCGTTCAAGTTTATTCAGGTTAATCATTTGAATGGCTCCGTATGTGCCATCCCATGACCGTGTCTGTGTGATGAAGTCTTTTTACTAAACAAATATTTGGCTTATACAGCGAAGCACCAAGCTAATACAGCGCTCACTAGCTCAACCATCTTCAAGCTGTACATCCACTTTTTAACAGGCGTGACAATACCTGCCTCAAGCAAGGCATACAGCTAGTAAGATCAGTAGGTTAAGTGATGAATCAATACAGCATGGATTGTATTAGGCAATACATGATAGATGGTCACAGTGGATGTATGACAGTGTCATGAAGACAATTGTTCTTAGTGAACGATGATTAGACAGTCGTATTACTCATAGTAAATCTAGCGTACTCAACGACTTTATCGTGAATAGCATGAGTAACACAATCATCTTCATACTCAGTCGTTGATACCAAGTGATTGATACTTAGTGAGTGGTATTAGATTAGGTATATTAATCATATAAGTACCAAAATGATTTGTGCAATTTCATGCACTTAGACAAGATCATCCAACACAGACGGTATATGGGAATGGCGAATTGAATTGAAGAGTTGTTCTAGTTTAAAAATGCAATCAAGTTATGACGCTTTTTATGCATCAAGGCAGGCGTGTATGCGCTGCTCAATCCATGCTTGAATCGCTTGCTCATTCCATCCAACTGCACCTGAACTTTGTGTTGAAGCGTAGAGCTTAATCCCTTTGGGAAATGCAGGATCATAGCGTTTCGATTTAGGGTTGATCCGATCATAGATCGCCGATCGTGACAATCCAGTTAGGGCTTGCACCTGCTTAATCCGAAGCATCCGACGAGGTGATGATGCAGGAACGACTTCTGCATTTACACTATCCATATTTGCCGTAGCTTTCTTCGCTGTATCTATATGAGTGGCTGAGTTTAAGTTGCTCATGTTTTATTACTCCACATTGATGGTTAAAAGTGAAGAAGAACCTGTCACGATGGACTGGATCATTTGTCCTGTTCAATCTGTCGTGCTCGGTGTTCTTCCATAACACAGTCCACGGAATAAAAAATTGCGTACAGCCTAGGACAAGGCTGACTTCCTTGCTTGACACTGCCAAGCCCTGCACCGTATCCTGTGCAAGCTGACCCACATGGTCAGTCGGTTTTAGCAGACCGTTTCCTAAGAGCGCTAAAAGATTTCATTTTTTAGCGTGTAATCCCTCGTGCCCCCTCTACGGCGGAACGTGAGGGGGACACCTTCGGGTGTGCTGATTTCTTAGGATCAGTCTGCTAACCCCCTTTCGTTCTGCCACCATCATTTAGCAGTGATTTGGTAGAACTCTATTAATATCCTAGGAGTTAGCCATGACCTCAGTTCATTGCTTTGCTGTGCCTCATGCACAGTCTATTATTTTCAAGTTCTTAGCCTTGTTCTCATTACATGCAAATCTAATGCAGTCTTGCTGTACGGATTGGCAAATGCTTTATCACACGCTAAAGCATTAAGCATCCACATTCGAGATTAAAAAAATCACCGTCGCAGACCATCAATGCTGTCGATGCAGGATATTTGCGCACTGTAAAAAATGATGACATGGGAATTATTATGAAAACAACACTATGGGGAATACTGATTGCACTGAGTCTCTCGGCTTGCAATCAATCTGTTGATCAGCCCCCAACAGAACAGCAAGACATATCGACCATCAATGCCGAAACTGACCTGACCGAACTCAGCAATGAAGTTGCAGACAACATGACTACTGAGGAAGACGTAGATTCTGAATCATGGTTTGAAGGGGTTGATGAGTACATCAATCAAAGTGATGAACCACCTGTTGAATTTCATTTAAGCGAGGAATACGACATCGGCGGAAACCCCTTTCTACAACTAAATATGACAGCAATCGTCGATCAAGTAGAAATTTATGACGTGACGATCAATCGAGGCAATACCTGTGCACCAAAATTTTGGCATAGACAATGGGCAGGTCATGGCACCTTAAAGTTTGGGCATGTCAGAACTGCTTTTATGGGCTGTAATGTCAATGCCATCAAGGAAGTGAGTGTCAGCACAGATGTTGGTGAGTTTGTTTTTAACTTTTAAAGCATTGCTCTGTTAATCCATCGCAACGTACTAGCGATTTTTACAGAGAATAATTTGCATTAGATCAGGGGATTCACATGCAAGGACAAATTTTAGATTTTTCGATACAGCAAAATACAGGGGTCATCAGTGGCAATGACCAAAAGCGGTATCACTTCAAAGGCAGTGAGTGGAAAGAAACCATGACACCAGTGCGTGGTCTACGCGTTGATTTTGATGTAGATAGCGAAGGCATGGCGGTCGGTGTTTATAAAGCGATTGGTGTAAGCAATACAGTGACGTTTCATCCATCAGTCAATACCGACAAGCCTGAAAGCGAGTACAACTTTATTGATTGGGCGTTGAAAGCATTTAAACACTATGTCACCTTTGAAGGTCGAGCACGCCGAAAAGAATATTGGTTCTTTATGTTATTCAATATGCTCGGCTTTGTATGCGCAATGATTTTGGATGTCATTTTTGAAACAGAGATGTTGTTTTATTTGCTATACATGCTGATGATATTTTTACCTGTACTCAGTGTTTCGGTACGTCGCCTTCATGACATCGGCAAGTCAGGTTGGTGGTACTGGATTAGTGCGATTCCAATTATTGGCTTAATTCTACTTTTGATCTGGTTTGCCCAAGAGGGCGATCAACATGCCAATCAATATGGTCAACCCAGCAAGTAATCACACATCAGGAGAAAAGTCACGCCACCTATCGTAATTTGCTTGGATTATCCTTAGAGTGATTTCAGACAACTAAAACAAAACTGCTTATTCAATAATTTCATCCGATCAGCCACTTGGCTGATCGGATGATCAAGATAAATTATTTCAATAGCCTTCAGCAGATGATGTCTCATCAGCACGAGCTAGGCTAAAGCAGTGACCACAACGAACACACTCGTGATTATCTAAAATGGTGGTATCAACCATTTCCCCGAGCGCAGTCCCCGCGCTACATCCCGCTACGCCTGAAACTAAGCCAACGAGAACAGCACTGGTTATTCCGCCCAAGACGGAACCAATGGGACCTGCCACCATACCAAAACTTGCGCCAATTTTAGCGGCGGATAGCGTCGTAGCAACACCACCCATTGTTGCAGTAGTTGCACCAATTGTACCACAAATTTTTCGGGCAGTGTGTTTGGTGAGGATGTGTTTGGATTTGCATTTTGGGCAAAGTATTGTCATTTCATTTTCTCCACGATATATTTGAATTGAGCCAAAAGTGGCTCAAGGAGATAATATGTACCCATAAATCGTTGCATTGAAGCAGTTTTACTATTCACAAATTCCACGCAAAGGACACTTGGAATCTACAACAAAAAATAATAAACTCATAAAACTATCCACAAAAATTCTACAGTGATAAAATGTCAAATGATAATTATTCAAAAATGAAGGAAAATTTTTTTATAAAAACTTATGGTCATGTATGGGCGGCAAATATTACTTATCGAGAATTACTATGGTTAGTTCAATATCTGTGTAATGCTGAAAATGCAGACATAATTTATCCTGAGGTTAGTGACGATATTGAAAGATTAAAAGAACAAGCCTTTGGCTTTATGATGCGAAATAATTTGAATGTGAATAGCATTCAGAATGAGTGCATACAATCTCTTGTTCCTGATGATAAATACTATTGGATCAATAGAACCAACCTAAGACAATTACTTTTCTTATTTCATATTAAAAATTCTTTTGTTCTGCGTAAGAAGAGTTTAAAAGCAATTGTTGATTATAACCCTCAGCTTGAACTCGAAAAGTTTTACACGTCGATCATATTTAAAATCTCCGTATCAACACAACAATTTAATGATGAACATGAGCATATCGAAAGATTGAAAAGAAGATATGAAGATGGAGTTGCTCCAGAAAAATATATCGAATGGTTAGGCAAAGATGATGAGGAACAACTTTTATGGTTGAAAAATCATTTAGTAACTATAAAAGGTTTTGATAATTTAGATAAATTTGAAAACAAGGATTTGTACCATATTCTGATTTTATGTATTGATATACTTTATTGGGACAAAGATAGCACTGTCGCCTTCCAAGCTGAGTTTGGACGCATGACAAAATCTTGGAGTCAGCAAAAACATAGATTATCAGGGAGAGAGTCTACTAAGTATCATATCCCTCTTACAAAAAAAGGCAGAGAACGTCTACTTAAACTTGCAGAGTTTCATAACGAAAAAGAACATATTCTGCTTGAGCGTCTCATTAACAAAGAGTATGAACAAGAAATGACGGATGAAAATGGGAAAGATAAATATTGATAAAACTGCAAAAGCTATATAGTAATTGTTCTATTTTGTCCTAAGAGCAATCATTCAATCCAAATTTTAATGTGGGCATTAATGAGGGGTAGAATTATTTAAATCAAAAAAACCTGTTGAATATCAACAGGTTTCTTAATAATTTGGCAGAGGATCAAGGATTCGAACCTTGACGAACGGTTTTGGAGACCGTCATGCTACCATTACACCAATCCTCTCTATCTGTCTGATCTATCAAGACGATGCGAAAGATAACATAGCCTTTCGCTCAATACAACAATTCTTCGTTCGACTGCACATTTCTAAACCATTTCCAGCCAATTTTAAAATCATTTTTATTGAAATCTCATGGCTCTAATGGGATAGCATATATACCAAAAAGCATTAAAGGAAAAAGAGCTATAGGCACTTAAAACATTAAACTATTGTGCTTAAGCATCCGATCGACAATCGTATCCGATTCAAAGCCAAAGCGCCAATAGAGTAATTCTAACACATCGAGTTCATCTTGGCTGATGATTCGACTTGACCAAATTTCTCGTTCAATCACAGAAAGCAAATACATTCTCTGACGATACAAAAGCCCTGAGATGCTTTGTAGGCACTGCCCTAGATCAATTTCATGCTCTGTAATGCGCTGATAGGCAGACAACTCATCATGTTTAAGAATCTTTTTGAGAATGCGCTGACGTACTTTCACTTGCATTAGGCTGTCAATCTGCTGAACATGCAACATCGCATCAACCACAACGACTAGCTCAGTTAAACAATTTTCACGAATTACAGGGAGTGCAGGCTCAAGCAAAGATTGCGTAGACTTCACTCGATCAAAGAGCAAACTGTCTAGTAAGCCAATTTCCCCGTCTGCCTGAATAATAGAAGCAATTTTTTTCAAATAATGATGACTGATAATATTTGGCATCCGATCAATATATTGCAACGCTTCATCAAAAATTTGCAAATGAATACGACCGTCGAGCTTTAATAACGCCTCAACGATTGCCCTGCTCACTTCTGCATATTCAGGAATAAATTCACGGTATTGGCGAATCATAAATATTGCCAAAATTACTTCTCGGCTACCTGTCGCAGTTTGCATTGCACGGATAATCACATCGGGGCGTTGCCAACCTTGCCTAAGCTCAAGACTAAGCGGTTTCATCGCATCTTTGGTTGCAAAGCTAATCGGTGAAAACCTGAGCACTGGCGATGGCTGTATTGAAAATTGATTGGTCGTATCAAAAATCTCAAGCACTCGGTTCTCATTGGTTGGTAATAAGAATCGTGTGGCAAGTTTTTTCCAATCAATCACATTGCCATTATTTTTAAATTTAAGAATTTGACTATGCAAATCATGCAACTGGTCAATACGATCACTCAAAATCGCATGCACTCGAAACCAACTTTGTTCAGTCAACGCATTAGCAAAGCACATATGTGCAAGTGCTTCACTTTCTACTCGAAAGAGTTGTGAGCCATAAGTATGCACATAGATACGACTCAGTGCGTGTAACAAGTCCTCCTCCGCAACGAAGTTTAAAGTTTGCTGATCAACTCGATACTCACGGTGCACATAAAGTAGAAACTTCATCACACGACTAGTAAGCACCCCAAGACTACCCAAGAGCCAAATAAATCCACCCCATGCCACATAGATCGCTGCAAACTTACTATCCATGACCAACGATTTACGCTTCGTGCCTTTTACAACAAACAAACTACCAAGCTGTGAAAAAAATAAAAAACCACTGCACCAAATGAGTAATCGAGTATGTTCGACAAATGCACGAGATTGGATATGTACATACTGCTGTGCAATGATTGCTTTAATTTCAGGATAGTCCATCGCCTGTAAAGCACCCCAAGTCAATACAATACTGGCATCTTTTTCGGAAAAACCAACAGTAAACGCATTCACGCCGAGTTCATCAGGTAATACAAATAAATAAGCAGGTTTTACTCCGCAAAGACTCGCAATCTCATCGTTAATTTTTAGTGCGATACTCTCATTTGGCACAGCATTTAGACGCTCTATACTTTTTGCTCGAAGATGCCGTGCAATGAGTCGCCCATCACCTTTGTATATAATCTGACGATAAATAGTATTTAGACCACACAACAAAAAAATCCCAATAATCACTGCAGGACTAAGTACATGCCACCAAATCAATTGCGTTGTATCAATAAAATGAACAATCAGCCCAAGAATAAAATTAATCACAGCAATCACTATGATCAATGCAAGTGCATAAACCAAAGGAAGTTTGAACAGATGAAGCCGAAAAGTGATCATATTTAGACCGAAATATAAGTGCTAAAAACATATCAATACTGTGTTTTATACAACACTTTCTAAGTGATAACTCATTTTGAATCGTATCGCAAGCGTGTCCGTTAGAATAATGCGATGAAATGGTGAGATTTCAAATGCTAATCTAAGAAATCAAAAATATCTAAAAAAATAATATGTAAAAAAGACGTTTAAACCATTCAGCCTAAACGTCTTTTTATTCGCACTAAATCAAGCACTATGGATCTTAAGCGTCTTCTTTGATGCCAGTAAGATCGACCGATGCCGCATCGACATTGACATCAATGTAGCCATCTTTTTTCTTCTTGGCAGTGTCATTACGGCTCTGTTCAAGACGTTTTAGATACTCAGCATCAATGCCTTCTGTCACATAGTGACCATCAAATACCGCACAATCAAACTCAGTGATTTTTGGAATTTTCTTAGTACGTACAGCAGCTTTTAAGTCTTCCAAATCTTGGAAAATCAAGCGATCTGCCCCGATCATTTGACGAACTTCATCCACAGTACGATCGGCTGCGATTAATTCTGACTTCGCAGGCATATCAATCCCATAGACATTCGGGAATTTAATCATTGGTGCAGCAGAGGCAAAGAACACTTGCTTCGCACCTGAGTCACGTGCCATTTGAATGATTTCTTCACAGGTTGTACCACGTACAATGGAGTCATCGACGAGTAATACATTCTTGTCTTTAAACTCAAGCTCTACAGGGTTGAGCTTTTGACGGACAGATTTTTTACGTTGTTGCTGACCTGGCATGATGAAGGTACGACCGATATAGCGGTTCTTCATAAAACCTTCACGGAACTTCACACCAAGATAATTGGCAAGCTCAAGCGCAGATGTACGGCTAGTATCTGGAATTGGAATGACCACATCAATCTCGTGATCTTTGCCCCACTCTTTAAGGATTTTATGAGCAAGTTTTTTACCCATTTTCAAGCGAGCTTTGTAGACGGAAATCCCATCAAGTGTGGCATCTGGACGAGCAAAATACACATATTCAAAAATACATGGACGATGTAATGGCGCAGTCGCACATTGCTGTAGGAAAAGATTACCTTTGCTATCTACAAACATCGCTTCACCCGGTTCGAGGTCACGCTCAACCTTAAAGCCTAGAGAAGTAATCGCAACTGATTCTGATGCGATAATATATTCCATACCTGTATCAGTTTCACGAGAACCGTAAACCAAAGGACGAATACCATTCGGATCACGAAAGCCCACCAAGCCATGACCTGTGATCAATGCCACCACGCCATAAGCACCCTTACAACGCTCATGCACGCTTGCTACTGCGGTAAAAATATCTTTTTCACTTGGGTTGACCTTGCCACATTTTTGCAATTCATGCGCAAAGACATTGAGCAAAACTTCTGAGTCAGAATCCGTATTAATATGACGCAAATCTGCACTAAATAAATCTTTATGAATATCTGCCGCATTGGTCAGATTGCCATTGTGCGCAAGCGAAATACCATATGGTGAATTGACATAAAACGGCTGTGCTTCTGCACTACTTGATGAGCCTGCGGTCGGGTAACGAACATGACCGATACCATAGTTGCCGACTAAAGCACGCATGTGGCGTGTATGAAATACATCTCGCACCATGCCATTGTCTTTACGGAGATATAGACGCCCATCATGGCAGGTAATGATTCCTGCTGCGTCCTGTCCACGATGCTGTAACATGGTTAACGCATCATATAACATTTGATTTACTGGCGACTTCGCAGCTATACCAACCACACCACACATAGAAACCTCGCAGACTGGCTAGGAACTTCATAGATAAAACGAGTGTTAAAACAACAACATAAAACCATTTAAAGATCTATTCGAATTGATATGGAATAGCTTTTCAAATTGTTCTATAAGAATGGATTGGCAGTCTTAGACTGATTTTCCCCATTCGAGGGCGATATTATATCATCTTGCGCTTTAGAATGATCATCAGAATTGAAGCTTTCTATCTCAGCAGTCGTTTTTTGTACAATCTGTTGTGAATATTCAATGGTTTGTGAGGCATAAGGTTGAAGCCATTCGATCACTTTTGAATCTTGCCACATTTTGGTTTGCGCAAACCAACCTTGCAAGATATGGATGGCGATCAAAAATACTACAGCCATTTTTGCAAAACCAAATGCACCGCCTGCCAAGCGATTAAACCAAGACAATTTCAACTTTTTGACTACTTGATGCAACAAATATCCCAGTGTCCACGTTAAAATCACAACAACCAAAACAATCGCAATAAAGGCAGCAATATGTTGAACCGTCTGATCTTGGCTAATGAAACCCATCAGCGGACGCAGAGATTCACTAAATTTCGTTGCACAGACTAATGCAAGTACCCAACCAATCAGATTGGCTAAGGCATGAATCAAACCCTGACGCAGACCATTCATGGTACTGATCAAAATGAGGATGATCATGATAATATCAAGGGTGTTCATGCACTTCTACTCAACAATACTCAACCTTTAATCGGTACTTTCACTCAATCAAAAATATTGAATTAAAAATCAGATTTAAAAAGACTCAACACAATCTGCAATCAGATTCGGACCTGTATAAATCAAACCACTATAAATCTGCACCAAGCTTGCACCTGAAGCACGTTTTAGTGCTGCTTGTTCACCCGACAGAATACCACCGACACCAATCAATGGGATTTGATCTTGTAATATTTTGGAAAACTGACTGAGGCATTTGGTACTTTTTGTGAAAACAGGCTCACCAGATAAACCGCCCTGTTCATCGCCATGCAACATCCCTTCGACACCTTCTCGTCCTAATGTCGTATTAGTGACGATCAAACCATCAATTTTAAACTTGAGCAATTGATCTGCAATAAACTCAATATCTTCAGCCGTTAAATCAGGTGCAACTTTGAGCACTAACGGTACATAAAAGCTAAATTGTTCTGCAAGCTCTAATTGTTTATTTTTTAAAGTTTCTAAAAGTTCAGTCAGCGCATGACCACTCTGCAAGCTACGCAAACCTTTGGTATTTGGTGAGGAAATATTGACCGTGACATACGACGCATATTGATAGACTTTTTCTAAGCAAATCAAATAGTCTTCTGTGGCATTTTCCACTGGTGTATCGGCATTTTTACCGATGTTAATGCCAAGCACACCTTGAAATTTTGCACTTTTAACATTTTCAACGAGCTTATCTACACCATCATTATTGAAGCCCATACGGTTAATGATCGCTTTGGCATCAGGTAGGCGGAACAAGCGTGGATGTGGATTGCCCGATTGTGGACGTGGAGTGATTGTACCAATCTCAATAAAGCCAAAACCTAATGCTGCTAACGCATCAATGTAGTCGCCATTTTTATCCAAACCTGCGGCAAGTCCAACTGGATTTCGGAATTGAATACCCATACAGGTCACAGGCTTTTGATATTGTTTATAAATATTTTGGACCAAGCCAAGCTTGTGAGCGATTTTCAGTGAAGATAAAGTCACTTCATGAGCACGTTCGGCTTCGAGCTTAAACAACATTGGGCGAGCTAAGGAATATAACATTGCGATTTGACAGGTATTTTATTGAAAAATTCGCCAAATAGTGTACGTGAACTATACACAAAAATATAGGGTGAATAGCCACCAAAATTCTAGACACACATAACCATCTTTTGATGGGCCTTTTCATAATCTAATGGAGAACGTTGAC
>NZ_JAKUML010000022.1 GCF_022601685.1 Acinetobacter sedimenti | reverse complement strand
TTACTGCTCATAAGCACCTCGTTAATTAGCCATTTTATCTAACTAAAAGGTGTCTACAAAATCGGTGGCTATTCATTTATCCTGTGCTTGCTTAAAAGTCATTTCGCCTTTTTCAACTTGATCAACAACTGACAATTTAAAGGCAAGATTATAATCTCGTTGTGTACGCTTTAGTGATGTAGGCATAACGCTCTCCATAATTTAAGGATGGAAAGTGTCAACTTTATTTAGGATGGGACATTCTAAATAAAAAAAGACGCCGAAGCGTCTTTTTGAATCAATCTTTAAATTTGCAATTAAGCAGATTTTACCGCATCTAGCAATGCAGATTGACGATCTTTCAATGCTTGTGGAAGACGAGCACCTAGCTTAGTAAATAGCTCAGTGTGGCTTTCAAGCTCTTTGATCCATTGATCTTTATCTTGCTTAGTCACAGTTTCAAATTGATCTTTCGTGAAGTCTAAACCAGACCAGTTCAACTGCTCATAAGTCGGCACCAAACCAATTGGAGTATTGACCGCATCAGCACGACCTTCACAGCGATCAATGATCCACTCAAGAACACGCATGTTTTGACCGAAACCAGGCCATACGAAGTTGCCTTCTGCATCACGGCGGAACCAGTTCACGTTGAAGATTTTGGGCAATTTGTTGCCAGCAGCTTCAGCTTTTGCACCAACTTGTTGACCAAGCTCTAACCAGTGAGTGAAGTAATCCGCCATGTTGTAGCCAGCAAATGGCAACATCGCAAATGGATCACGACGTACGACACCTTGTTGACCAACGGCAGCAGCAGTGGTTTCAGAACCCATTGTCGCAGCTTTATATACACCATCAATCCAGTCAAATGCTTCTGATACCAACGGTACAGTGTCAGCACGACGACCACCGAAGATGAATGCAGAGATCGGCACACCTGCTGGGTTTTCCCAGTCTGCATCAATAGAAGGGCATTGACCTGCAGAAACTGTAAAGCGCGCATTTGGATGAGCTGCTTTTTCTGCGCCTGTATGAGCTTGACCTTTCCAGTTGGTCAAATTCGCAGGTGCTTCTTTCGTTAATCCTTCCCACCAAATTTCACCGTCAGCTGTGACAGCGACGTTGGTATAGATCACGTCTTTGTTCAATGTTGCCATACAGTTTGGATTAGTTTTTGTATTCGTACCTGGTGCAACACCGAAGAAACCTGCTTCAGGGTTAATCGCATAAAGACGACCATCTTCACCTGGTTTGATCCATGCAATATCATCACCGACAGTTTCGATTTTCCAACCTTCATAACCTGCAGGTGGAATCAACATTGCAAAGTTTGTTTTACCACATGCAGATGGGAATGCCGCAGCGATGTAGTGCTTTTCACCTTGAGGGTTAGTTACGCCAAGAATCAACATGTGTTCAGCTAACCAACCTTGCTCACGACCCATTGCAGATGCGATACGAAGTGCCAAGCATTTTTTACCAAGCAACGCATTACCGCCATAACCTGAACCATAAGACCAGATTTCACGAGTTTGTGGGTAATGAACGATATATTTTTCACTGTTACAGGGCCAAGCAACATCTTTTGCACCTGCAACGAGTGGCGCGCCAACAGTGTGTACACATGGTACATACTCACCGTCTATACCAAGTACGTCGTAAACTGCTTTGCCCATACGAGCCATTTTACTCATGCTGATCACAACATATGGAGAGTCAGTCAACTCGATACCGATGTGTGCAATGTGGCTACCCAAAGGACCCATAGAGAAAGGGACAACGTACATCGTACGACCTTCCATAGCGCCTTCAAATAAGCCATTGAGTTTTTCACGCATTACTGCAGGAGCTTCCCAGTTATTGGTTGCGCCTGCGTCTTCTTCGTTTTCAGTACAGATAAATGTACGATCCTCGACACGTGCCACATCAGACGGATCAGAGTTTGCTAGATATGAACCTGGGTGTTTTTCTTGATTCAATTTTTGCATGGTGCCGTTAGCGATCATCAAGTCAACAAGACGTTGATACTCTTCTTCACTGCCGTCACACCATTCGATTTTTGCAGGTTTAGTTAATTTAGCAATTTCTTCAACCCAAGCAACAAGCTTAGGATGACGAACGAATTCTGGTGCGTTCACTTGGGTCATGATGAGGCCTACTTTTCTTTAAAAATGTACTATCCGTACAACGCACAGTCGGGATACAACTGCACGATAATGACTAAGATATATACGTTATATCGTCGTTAAAAATGGGTGCACATATTAAAACATATTTTTGTTGGAATAGGTATCCAAGCTTCACTCTCAAGAGAAGCTTTAGGTTGATAATATTCATGTAAGATATTGAATTAAAACAATTATATTAAAATCATTGTGATATAATTTAAAATTTATGCTTGGTATTTATATTCTAAATATTAAATAAAATCCTTATAAATCAATCATAAACTAATTTTACAGTTGTGCACTACCATCTGTTGTATATTTGCAATAACTATTGAAGTAATCACATCGTTATAGATTGTGATTTGACATACTTTGATCTCAGTACACTGCTATTTTATTTAAATTCAAAGTATTAAGAAAAATTGAAGAATGATCTGTAACTTGCAGAATGTGAGATAAAACATCATATGACAGTACCACTCTCTATTATTATGAATGTGCGATCAGGGCATCATGGCGAAGGGCATGAGATGGAAATGCACTTGATTTCACAAAGCTTGCAAAAATCAGATTTTGACGTCGAATTGTTTTTAACAGAAGAGAAGTTTCCACTGAATCAATGTGTTAATAGCGCAGTGGCAAAGCATAAGCAATATGCAAAAGGCAAGCGTGGCGTCATCGTTGCAGCGGGTGGTGACGGTACGATCAATGCGGTTGCGCAGGCGCTGATGCACACAGATATTGAGCTAGGCATTTTACCGCTTGGTACTTTTAATTATGTAGCACGAGCGCTTGATATTCCTGTCGCACTGCCAGAAGCGGTACAGAATCTGATTGATGGCGTGGCGAAGCCGATACATGTTGGACAAGTGAATGATAAAATTTATCTGAATAATGCCAGTATTGGCTTATATCCTGTGATGATCGAAAACCGAGAATATTATAATAAAAAGTTTGGTCGTTTTCCGTTAGTGGCTTATCTGTCAGGCTTGGCGGTGCTTGCGCAACCACAAAAATATTATCGCTTGAAAATCAAAATTGATGGTCAAAAGCACCCGATTGCATCGCCGATGGTCTTCTTCGGCAATAATCAACTCCAACTGCAAGATTTAAAATTACGTTTGGCTGATTGCGCTGCACAAGGCAAATTGGCAGCTGTGGCAGTGGGTCATGTGACTCGATTTCAGTTATTTCAACTCATGGTCAAATTGCTACAAGGGGAGCTTGAACATGCCAAAGATGTCTATAGTTTTTGCGCAGAAAATGTCGAAATCTCAACGCAAAAGCCTGTTATGAAAGTTGCGCTGGATGGTGAAATTATGCGATTGCGTACACCACTCAAGTTTAAAGTTACGCATGATGCGATCAATGTCCGTGTACCCCGCTCTACATTGGGAGAGATGTAGGCATGCTATTACATTTATCCGATTTACATTTTGGTACGGAGCTTCCCGAACGTGTCCAAGCGGTGAAAAAATTCTGCGAGCAGCATCAACCTGAGTTGGTGATTGTCAGTGGCGATTTGACCCAACGTGCTCGCTTTCAGCAGTTCTATGCCTGTCGGCAATTTTTAGAAAGTTTAAATATTCCGTATCTTGTGGTACCGGGTAATCATGATATTCCGTTGTATCATGTGTGGCGACGTTTCTTTAATCCGTTTGGTCGTTATCAATTGTTCTTTGGCGCAACGGAAAAGGAGATTATCTCTGAGCATTTTTATGTGGTCGGCGTCAATAGTATTCGCCCAAAATATCATACCAAAGGTTATGTTTCTACCAAGCAAATCGCAGAAGTTGAAGCCAAACTGAAAAATGCACCTGAGCATTTATATAAATTGGTTGCGGTACATCAGCCATTTTACTGTGAACCGTTTGATAAGCATGTGGACGATTGTCCTGTATCGGGAGAAATTGCGCTCAGGCACTGGGCAGATGCAGGGCTGAATGGTTTGTTACATGGACATTTGCATCAGTCTGCAGTGTATCATCTTAATCAGTTTTACCATCTCGATGTGGCGCAATCGGTACTCGACATTCATGCAGGTACGACCTTCTCCAATCGCACCCATCATGGTGAGGAAAATGGCTTTAATGTGATCACTGTGCAAGGTGAAATTGATGCTTATTTATATGATGAATCAGCAAAAAGTTTTCAAAAATGGAAACGCATTTGGCCGAAGAATGACATGACTTAAATTTTTCGATGAAAAAAAGCACAAAAAGTTAAAAAAATTATTTTTTTGCTCTTGAAGCCCTACAGGTCACCCCCATTTCAAAAACAAATTCAATATTGCATCGCCGAAAAGATTTATGAATTCAGGCGGTGTATACATCAAATCTAAAATTTACCTGAAAAGTTCAGATGAATGGAGTAAAACATGAGTAATATTCGTCCCCTACATGATCGTGTTGTGGTTCGTCGTGTCGAAGAAGAAACTAAAACTGCTGGCGGTATTTTGCTACCGGGTTCGGCTGCTGAAAAACCTGCTCAAGGTGAAATCATCGCTGTAGGTAATGGTCAAATCACTGACAATGGCGTGCGTGCACTCGATGTTAAAGTTGGTGAAAAAGTATTGTTTGGTACTTATGCGGGCACAGCAGTCAAAGTCGACGGCGAAGAGCTTTTAATCATGAAAGAATCTGACATTTTAGCGATTCTTGAAGGCTAAAACTCAGATTGATTTAGTTTTTAAATTAATGTCTTAAAAATCAGATTAAAGATAATTCGGAGAAAAATTCATGTCAGCTAAAGACGTAAAATTCGGTGCTTCAGCACGTGCAAAAATGATCGACGGCGTAAATGTCCTTGCCGATGCAGTGAAAGTCACTTTAGGGCCTAAAGGTCGTAATGTTGTGATCGACCGTTCTTTCGGTGCACCGCACATCACTAAAGATGGTGTGACTGTTGCTAAAGAAATCACTTTAAAAGATAAATTTGAAAACATGGGCGCTCAGCTTGTCCGTGAAGTGTCTTCTAAGACCAACGATGTGGCGGGTGACGGTACAACGACTGCGACTGTACTTGCTCAAGCGATCTTGGCTGAAGGTATCAAGTCTGTAACTGCTGGCATGAACCCTACAGATTTGAAACGTGGTATCGACATCGCTGTACGCACTGTAGTTGAAAACATCAAATCTACAGCAAAAGCTGCTGACGACTTTAAAGCGATTGAACAAGTGGGTTCAATCTCTGCAAACTCTGACGGTACAGTGGGTAAGTTGATCGCTCAAGCGATGGAAAAAGTCGGCAAAGAAGGCGTGATTACTGTTGAAGAAGGTTCAGGCTTTGAAGATGCTTTGGACGTTGTAGAAGGTATGCAGTTTGATCGTGGTTATATCAGCCCGTACTTCGCCAACAAACAAGACACGTTGACTGCTGAACTTGAAAATCCGTTCATCTTGCTTGTTGATAAAAAAATCAGCAATATCCGTGAATTGATCACCACTTTGGAAGCAGTAGCGAAAACTGGCAAGCCATTGTTGATCATCGCTGAAGATGTTGAAGGCGAAGCATTGGCAACTCTTGTAGTTAATAACATGCGTGGCATTATCAAAGTCTGTGCAGTCAAAGCGCCTGGTTTTGGTGATCGTCGTAAAGCAATGCTTCAAGATATTGCGATCTTGACTGGTGCGAATGTGATCTCTGAAGAAGTCGGTATGTCTTTGGAAAAAGCGACTTTGGAAGACTTGGGTACTGCGCATAAAGTCACAGTATCTAAAGAAAACACTGTAATCGTAGACGGTGCAGGTAATGCAACACAAATCGCTGAGCGTGTACAACAAATCCGTGCGCAAGTTGAAGAGTCAACTTCTGAATATGACAAAGAAAAACTGCAAGAGCGTGTTGCGAAACTTGCAGGTGGTGTTGCAGTGATCAAGATCGGTGCTGCGACTGAAGTTGAAATGAAAGAGAAAAAAGATCGTGTAGACGATGCGCTTCATGCAACACGTGCTGCGGTTGAAGAAGGTGTGGTTGCAGGTGGTGGTGTTGCGCTAGTACGTGCAATCAAATCACTTGACGGTGTGACAGGTGCAAATGATGACCAAACTGTTGGTATCAACATCTTGCGCCGTGCGATCGAAGCACCACTTCGTCAGATCGTTGCCAATGCGGGTGAAGAGCCGTCAGTAGTGATTAATGCTGTAAAACAAGGCGAAGGAAACTTTGGTTATAACGCTGCGACTGGTGAATATGGCGATATGTTGGAAATGGGTATCCTTGATCCTGCAAAAGTAACCCGTTCTGCACTTGAACATGCGGCATCTGTTGCAGGCTTGATGTTGACTACAGAAGCAATGATTACTGATATCCCAGAAGACAAACCTGCTGCACCAGACATGGGCGGTATGGGGGGCATGGGCGGTATGATGTAAAACATCGCTCATCTTATCTAAAGAAAAGATCGCTTCGGCGATCTTTTTTTATGTTTTGAGAAATGGCGAAAATGAAAAGAATGATTTGGAATTGTTACGAGTTTGGTCGTTTTAGTTTTGCTTTTGAGGGCTGAGAAAGGCAAAATACAGGCAAGATTTTTATAACTTTTAAATACGATATGATGCAACAGCAACCGACATGGATCACGCCAGTTTTGGCATTTTGTCTATCCTTTTTATTTAGTGTGACTTTGGCACCAACTTTGGGTCTAGTCGCATATCAGCAGTATGATTTTTTAGTATTGTGGCTCGTGACTATGCTCGTTTTGGCATTGCCTGCACTGTATATGGAAGTCGGATTGGCGAAGCGTGCCAAGTCTGCACCGTTGCAAGGATTGATGCAACTAACACGTGATGCGGATGTTTCGACGAAATGGCGTTCAGTGAGTTGGTTGGCTGTGGTGATTGTACCGTTGTTTGCAGGAGCGATGTTACATTATGCCAATAGTGCAGTGATGTCACAGCTTGCGCTACAGTCAAATACAATGGGACTGAACCCAAGTATTGCGATTTTAGTCTTGGCGATTGTTGCTGTTGCATTGTCGATGTTACCTCGATTGATTTTACTCGCAGTTTCGGCACTCGCTGTCATTGCGTTTATTGTGTTGGGTATGCTTGCACAGCAGGGCACTTGGCAATGGACAGGTGTGAGCTTTGCAGAGTGGGCAAAAGTCGTGACATTGACTTTAGTTACAGGTGGCTTGGGCTTGGGTGTGTATTGGCAGTCTGCGACTCAGAATGTTCAAGCGAATAATGCCGATAAAGCATCAAGCACACCAATAGTATTGCCGATTTGGATTGCGCAAGCTGTTGGTTTATTGGCAATGCTTTGGGCTAATCAAAGCGCAACAATGACACAAAGTATTGTATTGCTCGTTGGTGCATTGAGCTTGTCAGCTTATCTGTTGCAATTAATACGAGCGCAGTTGATTCAACGTCAAATTGCCTTACCCTTTCAAGCATTGATTTTGCTTATTCCAATATTGATTTGGGCGTTGCCGATCAGTAATATTTTATATCCGATGTTGATTGCACTGGGTTTGGTGCTTTGTCTTGCGTATGCAATCTTTGCAGGGTGGTTGATGAAGATTAGCCATTTGCGTAAATCACTGAATTTTAAAAATGAAATGAGCTACAACCTGTGGCGAATTTTTATTCGTATCGTTGTCCCAGTGTCGATCGTCGTTGCGATGATTGCGTGGTTTCAAATATTGCTAACTGCCTAATTTTTACACGTCATCTAATATGAATGATTTTACTGAAAATGATTCGAGTATCAGCATAGACCAATCTTCTCAGATTTGGATTGTGTATTGTGCAGTGGATCAGCAATATTCAATACATATTCCTTATCAGCAGGGCATGACAGCGTTACAAGCATTAGATGCGAGTGACTTGGCTAAACAGGTCACATTACCTGAGCCGTTGGCATTAGGTATTTTTGGACTGCGAATCAAAGATCCTGCGACACATATTTTGCAAGCAGGGGATCGCTTGGAAGTGTATCGACCTTTGACCATGAACCCTAAAGATGTGCGTCGTCGCCGTGCAGAGAAGCATCCAGTTGGTCGCTATCAACAAGGTAATCAACAGAAAAAACGACAGGATCAACAGAGTAGTTCATAAAATAGTTAAAAGCAGAGCGGTAAGAAAAATCCGAAATCATCTTTTATAAAGCTTGTATAAAGATTTGGCGCTCAAAATGCTAATCTAAGATGAATAAAAAAGCATAGAGATCATCTATGCTTTTTTTTTGCGTTAAAGACGCTTGCTTAAGAAGCGATAAGCTAGTTATAGCTTTGGTGCAGTCAAGATCGCTTCTTTCGAACCCGGTAAGCCCGGCTGAGATTCGGGAATGGTGTCCAAGCCTTCGATTTGCGAAACGACGCCAGATTCGTTAAAGTGAATACGTAAGTGCTGACCTTTGGCAGCAGGTATATCTGCTTTTTTGGCATATGTTCCTGGGATATAGTTGTAAATGTAGTCCCAACGCAATGGATTCAAAGGATCACTGACTGTAGGTGTACCAAGTAGGAAACGGACTTGTTGCGGTGTCATACCGACTTTGACTTGAGAAGCTTTTGCTTGAGTCAATGGTGTGCCCTGTGGAATGTCTACTTTGTAGACGCCGAGCACAGAACAGCCAGAAATGATGGTGGCCATAAAAATTGACAACAGAAATTTTTGCATTTTGCTACACTATCCCACAATTATTTAATGCACTAAGATAAAGTTTAGCGCATACTTTAGCAAAGTATGCTAACCCATGACCACTTAATTTTGTTGAGAGTTTATATACAATGCCGATTACAAATCAGGATTTGCGCAAAGCGGGACTCAAAGTCACTTTACCTCGTATTAAAATTTTAGAATTATTAGAAAATTCAAAACAACATCATTTGAGTGCTGAAGATATTTATAAGACTTTACTTGAGCATGGCGAAGATGTTGGTTTAGCTACGGTATATCGTGTGTTGACGCAATTTGAAGCGGCGGGAATTATTCAGCGTCATCACTTTGACAACAATCATTCGGTATTTGAAATCATGCAGGAAGATCATCACGATCACCTTGTTTGCCAAAACTGTAATAAAGTCGTTGAATTTACCAATGATTTAATTGAGCGTGAACAACACAGTATTGCTGAAAAATTCAATTTCACTTTGACTGGCCATGCACTGAATCTTTATGGTTATTGCGATAGCCCTGAATGCCAAGAAGCATTGAAAAAGAAATAAATCTGTCGTTAATGTCAGAAATAAAAAAGGTGCAATCAATGCACCTTTTTTGTTGCGAGGCATTCGATCAATCTTGTTGAATAAATAATCCTTTACCACTGTTATTTAACAATGTTTTAGAATCACTTTCTGACAATTTGATTTGTAGACGAAGATCGTTTGGTGAGTCAGAATGCTTAAGTGCATCTTCATAAGTCACTTCGCCAGCTTTATAGAGATCAAACAAAGCTTGGTCAAAAGTTTGCATGCCAAGCTCTCGTGAGCGTTTCATCAAGTCTTTCAGCTCATGAATTTCACCCTTACGGATATAGTCTTGCATCAGTGGTGAGTTGATCATGATCTCAATTGCAGCTCGGCGACTTTTACCATCTTTGGTTGGAACAAGTTGTTGCGCAATGATTGATTTCAAATTCAATGACAAGTCCATATAGAGTTGGCTATGACGGTCTGCATCAAAGAAGTGAATAATACGATCTAAGGCTTGGTTGGCGTTGTTGGCGTGAAGCGTTGCAAATACTAAGTGACCTGTTTCTGCAAAGGCAACGGCATAATCCATAACTTCACGAGAACGAATCTCACCAATCAAAATGACATCAGGTGCTTGACGTAAGGTGTTTTTCAAAGCGATTTCAAATGAATCGGTATCAATGCCGACTTCACGTTGCGTCACAATACAACCTGCATGTTGATGCACAAACTCGATTGGATCTTCAATCGTGATGATATGGCCACGAGAGTTTTGATTACGGTGACCGATGAGTGAAGCAAGTGAAGTGGATTTACCAGTACCCGTTGCACCAACAAAGAGAATGATGCCACGTTTGGTCATGGCAAGTTCTTTTAAGATTGGTGGTAATTTTAATGATTCGGGGGTTGGAATTTTAGTTTCAATCTTACGCAGTACCATGCCAGGCATGTCACGTTGCTGAAATGCGCTAACACGAAAACGTGCGGTTTTTTCACGGTCGGTGATGGCAAAGTTGCATTCACGAGTATTGGCAAATTCTTCACGTTGTTTCTCATTCATGATGGCATGCATCAACTGAGAGATAATTTCAGGACTGAGTTTGCTTTTGGTGACTGGCAAAATTTGTCCATGTACTTTCATTGACGGTTCGACGTCGGCAGAGATAAACAAATCCGAAGCATTTTTTTCGATCATGAGTTTGAGTAAGTCATTAAAGTCCATTTCTTAAATCCTTACATAAATGCTTCTGGAGATTTCGCAACATTACGTGCAGCAGCAGCGGTGATCTGACCTTTTGCAACCAATTGTTTTAAGGTTTGATCCAATGTGGTCATGCCTTGTGCTGCACCTGTTTGAATCGCAGAGTACATCTGAGCGATTTTATTTTCACGGATCAAGTTACGAATCGCAGGTGTCCCGATCATGATTTCATGTGCAGCCACACGACCACCGCCATTTTTCTTAAGCAAAGTCTGTGAAATCACGGCTTGAAGTGATTCTGAAAGCATGGCACGTACCATGTCTTTTTCTTCGGCAGGGAATACGTCGATGACACGGTCAATGGTTTTTGCTGCAGAGGTGGTGTGCAGTGTACCGAATACTAAGTGACCTGTTTCCGCAGCAGTGAGTGCAAGGCGAATGGTTTCCAAGTCACGCATCTCACCGACCAAGATAATATCTGGATCTTCACGTAGTGCTGAACGTAATGCTTCGTTAAAGCCGTGTGTATCACGATGGACTTCACGTTGGTTGATTAGACATTTTTTCGAAGTGTGTACAAATTCGATCGGGTCTTCGACGGTCAAGATGTGGTCATAACGATTGTCATTGATATAGTCTAGGATCGCAGCAAGCGTAGTTGATTTACCAGAACCTGTTGGTCCTGTAACAAGTACTAAACCACGTGGATACTCTGCAATATTTTTAAAAGTTTGACCGAGTCCGAGTTGCTCCATCGTCAATACTTTAGATGGAATGGTACGAAATACCGCACCAGCACCACGGTTTTGGTTGAATGCGTTGACACGAAAACGCGCCACGCCAGGTACTTCAAATGAAAAGTCAGTTTCTAATTGTTCTTCATAATCACGACGCTGTTTATCGTTCATGATGTCATAGATCAGGCGATGCACATCTTTGTGTTCCATCGCTGGTAAGTTAATACGCTTGACTTCCCCATCCACACGAATCATTGGTGGTAGACCTGACGAAAGATGCAAGTCTGATGCCCCGTTTTTCACCGAAAACGCTAAAAGCTCTGTAATATCCATTTTATCCCTTTATGTTCAAACGGCTTCTTTATGTTTAGAATAATACGGTGTTCACTTCATGAAACCAAGTGATTTTGTGAAGAAATACGATACAAATTCAATACAGTTTCAAATTTCAGCTGAAAGTAAGGGATAGAAAGGAAATGACGAGCTTAGATTTAGCCACGAATCTTATACAAGTCCAGAGGCAAATCGAACAAGCAAGCCTGCAAGCGAAGCGGAATGCTCAAGATATTCAATTTCTCGCTGTGTCAAAAACGCACCCTGCACAGTCAATTGCTGAATTGTATCAACTGGGGCAAAAAGCTTTTGGGGAAAACTATCTGCAAGAAGCTTTAGAAAAAATCGAACAATTAAAAGATTTAGAGATCGAATGGCATTTTATTGGGCATGTTCAACGTAATAAAACCAAACATTTGGCAGAGAAATTTGCTTGGGTGCATGGTGTGGATCGCTTGATTATCGCCGAAAGATTATCCAATCAACGCCCTCAAAACTTACAGCCTTTAAATATTTGTTTACAAGTGAATATTGATGATCAAGAGTCTAAAGATGGCTGTCGGCTTGATGAGGTTGCAGAGTTAGTTGAAAAAATCAGTCGATTGCCGAACCTGAAATTACGTGGATTAATGGTTATTCCCAAGCCAGAGCATTTGCAAGCTTTTACAACAACTAAGCAGTTGTTTGACGAGGTAAAACAATATCATGCACAGCCTGAGCAGTGGGATACCTTAAGTATGGGCATGTCTGCGGATATGGCGGATGCGATTCAGGCAGGTTCAACTATGGTTCGAATAGGTACAGCGTTGTTTGGTGCAAGAGTTTATTCTAATCAATGATATTTCAAAGCGATTAAGTCAGCTATTTCGGATGAAGAGGTTGTTTCGGTTCTAAAAACTTCGCCATCGTCCACGCAAACGCAATACAAATTAACATGCTTAAAATTACTGCAAGCATTGACGTCCAAATACTGCGCAGAAAACTCTGCGGAAATACGCCCATAATAAATAACAAAATTGGAAAATGAGTAATATATAAGGTGTAAGAAAAACGTGCTGAGCTTACCCAAACAGGTTTAAAAGAGCGTTGTTTTTGATCAAGCTGTAGCAGAAAAATCGCAAAAAACACGCCAATACAGGCATTAAAAATGGTAAATAAATTCGCTTGATAAGTTTTGATTTGATCAATAATAAAAAATTGATAGGCATCATAAATCGCAATACATAACGCAAAAATAGCAAAAATCCATTGAACTATTTTTAAAGAATAGACATCTACACGGCTGGACACTTGATCAAATGAAAAAGTAAATGCCAATAACCACAAGCCAAAATAGACTAGGAATTGCAAATTCAACAAAGACAAAATAAGTAGGGTGATCACAAAGCCAACCCTTGCAAATGTGGACTGCCATAATGCTATTAGTCCAGCTAAGACGTAAAACCACACTTCATAGCTCAAACTCCACAGTGGCGCATTGGCAGATAAAGTTGGTGTAAGAAACTCATTGATAAAAAATACCGAACCAACCAATTCAAACAATGAAAAATCGTAAGCGGTGCGAACCATTAACGCAGGAATAACTTCAAATGAATGACTTTGCGTGGCAAAGAAATAGGGCGCCAGCACATATAACAACAGCATCCAAAACAGCGCAAAAATAAACGGTGGCAAAATACGGCGAAAGCGCTGTTTGGCGTATTTTTTGATCGAGAAGGTATGATTCTGTTGAAAGTTTTTCTGAATCGAATGTCCAATCAAAAAGCCACTGAGCACAAAGAACATCATGACCGCAGATTGACCAAGTAAGCGAACAACTGAATAAAAAGTCACGTCTTGCGGTGCGACGAAGGCTTGGAAAGCGTGGCTAAACAGTACCACAATCGCACTGAGTCCACGCAAGCTTTCCAGTTGTAGACTGAATATTTTGTCTAAGGGTTGATAGCTTGATGATTTAATGTTTAGCGAGAGAATTTTTTCAAACATGTTGATTCGTCCAATTAACTCACAACATGAATATCGCTGGCACCTGAACCGAGAGGTCGCACCTGTATTTGTACTGGAATGCGTTCGTGCATCTCCTGAATATGAGAAATAAGCACCACCTTACGGCCCTGATTTTGCAATTGATCCAACGCATTCATGACCATGTGGAGCGAAGATGCATCTAAGGTGCCAAAACCTTCATCAATAAATAAGGATTCGATTTTCATTGAACCCGATGCCATATTGGCAATCGCTAAGGACAAGGCGAGAGAAGTCAAAAAAGACTCTCCACCCGAAAGCGAAGCAACAGAACGTGTTTCACCATCCATATCATGATCAATAATCGCCAGACTCAGTGAATTGTCCAAGCGTTTTAAGGTATAGCGGTTGGATAAAAGTGTCAGTTGTTGATTGGCATATTCCAATAAAATATCGAGGTTATATTGCTGTGCCAAATCTCTAAACTCTTTGCCTTTGGCATCACCAATCAAGCTAGAGATTTTATTCCAACGATGTTCTTCTTGTTGGATTTGCTGAATTTGATCTGCGAATTGCTTTTGTTTGGCAAGATTGCGTTGATGGACTTCGAGCTTGAGTTTGAGTTGATCTCGTGCTTCAAGCTGTGTTTTTAGGGCAACGCTATTCTCTTGTATGAATTGTTGTAATTGCGCCCAATCCATCTCAGGTTGATACGCTAAGTGTTCCGTCAATTGTGTTTGAATGGTGTTGAGCACAGATAGGGCATCATTGAGTCGTTGTTCAGCATTTTGTATTTGCTGACGACTCTGTTGTTCCTCAGCAGGGCGAATCTGCGATAAAGCCTCTAAATCATGTGGCTGAAACTCAGGATGCTGTTGAAGCCAAGTTTGGATTTCAGCATTCACATGGTTTAAGTTGTTCTGAGATTGTTGTTGCTGTGCTTGGAGCTGTTCGAGTTGTCCTTTGTGCTGATCAAACTGTAGACGTAACTGATCATAGCTGAGCTTATGTTGTTGATATTGGCTTTGGAGTTGTTGCCGAGTTGAGTCATGTTCAGCAAGCCATTCATTGGGTTTGACCTCAGTTAAACCTGTCATCGTCTGAATCAATTGTTGCGCCAGTTCGGTGTTTTCTTGCCCTTTTTGTTTGATCTCTTTCAGACTGTGCTGTGCGTCAGCCATCTGTTTACTGAGGTTCTCTAAATTGAGCTGTACAGAAAGTCCTTGCTGTGTAGTGTATTCAAGTTGCTTTGCACATTTTTCTAGCTGATCGAGTTGTGCAAGGCGTTGTTTTAATGTAGCGTAAATCCGTTGTGCGCTGTTCACAGGCTGTTGTTGCCAATGCTGTTGTTCAACGCTAGATACGCATTGAATAATATGCTGTACATGTTGTTGTAAGTTCTTTGCTGTCGATAAAACATGCGCAAGCTGTTGAATGCTTTGCTCAAGTTTTTGCTGTTGTTTATTAGCTTGAGTGATGTTGTTCAGCTGTGTTGCAAGCTGTTCAATATCCGCTTTAAGTTGTTGGCTAGACTGATTGAAATTGCCCTGAATATCAGCCTGCGATTGCGCTAAATCCAGTTGAATATTGGCGTTATTCAGTTGTTGTGTCAGGTCATTTTGCGCTGTTTCTACTTTACTGTTTAGTGATAAATGTGACGTTTTGAATTGATCAACTTCACTTTGCGATTTGGTCAAATTTTGCTGAGCGATTTGCCACGTTTTAAAATACTCTTGTTCTTTGGTAATGGCTTGTTGCTCTTGCTGTTGTTGCAATTCAAACAGTGCTTTGGAGGGCAGAGCATCATCAGTTTTAAACGGATGCCTTGTACTACCACAGACGAGGCAGGCTTCGCCATCTTGCAGTTCTGCACGTAAATGTTCAATATTTTCCGCATGGAGCAAGCGTTGCTGTTGCAAGATGGTTTGGATTTGCTGACGTTCATTTTGCGTAGCCTGATAGGCTTGTTCCGCTTGTTCAGTCGCTTTTTTGCGTTGTTGTACTTGTTCAGTTGCATTGTTGAGTTTGACATAGATTTGTGCAGATTCATCTTTTAAGACAAACCATTGTGCGATTTTCTGTTGAATAAAATCGAATTGATTCAACTTCTTTAAACGCATCTCACGTTGTTGTCGCACTTGCTCAAGCTGAGCTTCAATTTGCTCAGCGTTGCCATATTGCGAGATGTTGCTTTGTAGGGATTGTTTTTGTTCAGCCAGTTGCTGTTCAAGCTGATTAAAATCCTTGTATTGATTTTCAATTTCTTGATATTGAATGATAAATTGATCTAATTGATGCAGATGTGCAGTCAACCCTTGATCTAGACTATGAAAGTGTTCACTTGATTCAAGCTGTTGCTTCAACTCGCTTTGTTGTTGTTTAAATTCTGAAAGCTGTTGCTCAATCTGTTGCTTTTGTTCAAGTAAAGGCTGTTGTGATTGCGCTAGATCTTGCGATTTAAGCTGTATTTTTTTAAATTCCGCACCAATAAAGTCACGCTCTTGCACGCATTTACGGACATCATTCAATGCACTTTGATTTTTATGTTCAAAGTCTTGGAGCTGATTTAAAGCAGATTCGGTCTGTTGATATTGCGTTTTTTTAATTTCAAATTGCTTTGCCAAATCATCGAATTGGCTTTGCTTCTGTGCAATCTGCGGGCGAAGTTCTTGCTCAGTTTTCTGCAATTGCTGTTGTTGAAATACATTTGGACGAATATCTGAAAAGATTTCTAATCGTTGCAATTGTGCTTTTTCAGGTGCTAAGTCTTGCTGTGCTTTGCGCTGAATATCGACAGTTTGGTGTTTGAGAATGATGTCGCTATCCAATTTCTCTTTACGTTCAAACCATTGCCGTTGTTGATCAAACTGTGATTTTTCCAATTCTAATTTTTTATATGCAGCATCTATCAATTGAAATTGTTGGGTAGATTCGGCAAAGTCATCGTCAGATAAAATCTCGATATGCCCAAGCAAATTTTCCAATTCTTTACGTGCAGTAGCGACTTCTTTGGTCTTGGCAAAAGCCAATTGACCAATTTTGGCAAAGATGGATGAATTGGTTAAATATTCAAGTAGTTCACCACGTTCATTGTCCCGTGCCTTTAAGAATGCAGTGACTTCGGACTGTGCGAGCAATACCGCTCGGGTGAATTGTTCAAAGCTCAGTTGGGTGATTTTTAAAATATTTGCATCGACCGATTTGGCTTTGTCGGCGATCACCACATCATCGGTTAAGCATTTGAGATAGCGTTGTACATTTTGCAGTTTGCCGTCGGATTTTTCACGGGAACGCTTCAACTCCCAGCGGGCGAGATAATGTTTCTGATCTTGTGCCACGAAACACAATTCTGCAAAGCCATGCGCTGTGCCACGCCGTAATACCGTCAGTGGTGAATTGGTCAAAAGCTCCGTGCCATCCACATCGGTGAGTTTGCCATCACTGTCTTTTAAACGTGGAATTTTATTAAACAGGGCAAGGCACATCGCATCTAAAATGGTTGATTTTCCTGCGCCTGTTTTCCCAATAATCGCTACCAAACCTGCTGATGCCAAAGGTTCAGACTCAAAATCAATGAAATGTTCACCTGAAAGAGATGCCAAATTTTTAAGTCGGATAGATAAAATTTTCACGGCAAATCCTTAACTGCTTTGATCATCTTCAAGTGTTTTCTGTGCTTCTTCGACCAAACTTAAAAAATCTTGTTGCACCAAATCATCTTCGGCATAACCATGTTTTTGCCAAATTTGTTGAAAGAGTTTTTCAGGTGTCGGTGGTTCTAAATTAATAGTTTTGGCGATGCTTCCATCATTTTCTGTAGCTAAATATTGCCGAGCAATACGCACCAAGCGATAGCGATTTTTCGGCAAGGCATCTTCGAATTGTTGGCGCAAATTCGGCTGTGGTGGCACATTGGTGTGATATTCGATGTCGACATATTCACGTTGATCAATAGCCTCAATTTCACCTTGTGGCAAGGCGTTGAGCTTCTTGAAAACCTCAGTGAGTTCACCTTTGATTTTGTGTAATTGCACACTGCGAGGAATCAAAATCGGTTCAAATTGTAGGCGTGTGTGATCGGTTGCGTCGATGCTGTTTTTTTGAGAGGCGTTTGCTTGGGGATCAATGGTCACTTCAAGAATCTGATGCTTATAGTTGATCTCACTAAACGACAGCGGAATCGGCGAGCCACTATAGCGAATATGCTGTTCTTGTACTTTTTGCGGTTTGTGTAAATGCCCCAAAGCGACATAATCAATCACCTCATCAAAAAGCGCAGTTGACAGCGCCTCCTCATGACCAATAATAATTGGGCGCTCAGAATCAGAAGTTTCACCGCCTTGCATATGTGCATGTGACATCAGTATCAACGCTTGTTCAGGCGTTTTCTTTTTCTTCGCTTCGGCAATCAATTGTTGATGTAAATATGCAATCGCATTTTGGCTATTGCTGGTCTGTTCATTAAATCCTGTAATTTCAGCAGGGCGCAAGAAAGGCAGGGCTAAGCACCATGCCACAATAGTTTGATTTTCATCATAAATCGGCACCAGTAAACGCCCTAAATCAACCTGTCCGTCGCTATTTTTATGGATAACGCCAACAGCTTTGGCATTGTACTTGGCGAGTAATGGCTCAATCTGCTCAATGCGATAGCCTGAATCATGATTGCCTGCGATCATCAAGGTTTGCATATTCGGCGCAAGCGCATGCGCATCAGCTAAAAACTGATAAAGCTGTTTCTGAGCAGAAGATGCAGGATTAATCACATCAAAAATATCACCTGCAATGAGTAGAGCATGCGGTTGTTTTTGCTGAATTTGCTCAAGTAACCATGCTAAAAACTGCTCATGTTCATACTGACGAGAATGTTGATAAAAAAATTGACCCAAATGCCAATCCGCAGTATGAAAAAAACGTACAGTCATCGAAGTTACTCAACCCAAACCATAAAAATCACTGATGTTAAATTAACATAAATTGCTTGCTGAAAAGTGCTTTTCACAGTGAAGTGCGACATATTCAGTCGTTGAGAAATTTAAAATAAATTGAATCAATTTTTAATGTGAGTTGTGAAAAATGATGGTTTATTGCGCAGACTCATCGACTTCAAAAATCCCAAACACATTATTGTCTAAATCCACAAAATAACCCTGCCAACAACGTCCTGCAATGGCAAATTTTGGCATGGCTTCGATGCCGCCCAATTCTAAAATTTTCTGTGCGGTAGCATCAAAATTTTCCACTTGAATCGAGCAAGTATAAGCATTGGTGCCATATTCCACAGGCGGCACTTGGCACGGGCGTTGCAACAATCCGCCGTGCATGCCATCGCTTTCAATTCGATAATATTCAATCGGTAAACCTTCCACTTTTTCAAAGCGCCAACCAAACACTTGCTGATAAAATTCAGCATCACGAGCTGGGTTGGACGATTGGATTTCAAAGTAAGCGATCGAATTCATTTTATTTTCCTTGTTGGTTAAAAATGCCTTAGGTGGCTTTTTCAGGATAGACGAAATAGGTTATGATTCGTTATTCATTTTTTAGACCATAACATTACGATGCAACCATTTGTCCTGTATAACTCTGAGCAACGTCAAAAAGCCCCATTCCAACCGCTACGTGAAGGTGAAATTAACCTTTATGTCTGCGGGATGACGGTGTATGACTATTGTCATATTGGGCATGCTCGGGTGATGGTTGCATTTGACTATATTACACGCTTCCTGCGCAGTCAAAATTGGAAAGTGAACTATATTCGCAACATCACCGACATCGACGATAAGATCATCAAGCGTGCCAATGAAAACGGTGAAACGATTAACGAGTTAACCGATCGTTTTATCACAGCGATGAACGAAGATGCGCATGCGCTTGGCTGTCTTGACCCAGATCAATCGCCACGTGCGACGGATTATATTCCGCAGATGCAGGATATGATTAACAAGCTCATTGAGAATGATGTGGCATATCCTGCACCGAATGGTGATGTCTATTATGCGGTAGAAAAATTCGCCAAATACGGTCGTTTATCAGGTCGTAAGCTCGAAGATATGCAAGCAGGCGCGAGTGAACGAGTCGATGTCGAAGTACAGAAGCAACATCCTTTTGACTTTGTGCTGTGGAAATCAGCAAAACCGTCTGAACCATCTTGGCAGTCGCCATGGGGAAATGGTCGTCCAGGTTGGCATATCGAATGTTCTGCGATGTCAACTTGCTGTCTAGGTAATCACTTTGATATTCATGGTGGTGGTGGCGATTTGATATTTCCACATCATGAGAATGAAATTGCACAAAGCGAAGGCGCAACGGGCGAGCAATATGTCAACTATTGGATGCACGTCGGTTTCGTCAATGTCGATGGCGAGAAAATGTCAAAATCATTGGGCAATTTCTTTACCATTCGTGATGTGATGGAGAAGTTTCACCCTGAGGTGATTCGTTATTTTATCCTGTCATCGCATTATCGTAGTCCAATTAACTTCTCGGACAGTGCGCTTAAAGAAGCTAAAAATGCATTAACTCGCTTTTATCAAACCAATAAAGCGGTGCAAAATAGTGATGAACTACAGCAGATTTTAGCCTCAATCAAATCAGAATCTGTGCAAGGTACGGATGCGTATCAACGCTTTGTCAAAGCCATGTCAGATGACTTCAATACTCCTGAAGCCTTATCCATCTTGTTTGAACTGAGCCGTGAAACCAATCGTGCAATCAAAGCAGAAGAATGGCAACAGGCAGCCAATGCCTACGCCACATTAACAACCTTATGTGAAATTCTTAATATTGTTCAGCATGATACCGATGAGTTCTTAAAATCAGACGTCGGTGCAGAAAATAGCTTATCCAATGATGAAGTTGAAGCACAGATTCAAGCTCGTGCTGATGCCAAGAAAGCCAAAAACTTTGCCGAGGCAGATGCGATTCGTCAGGCATTACTTGATCAAGGTGTCGTGCTTGAAGATAGTCGTCAGGGGACGACTTGGCGCCGAGTCGATTAGTCGAATGGCTTTGAAATCATCATTTGTTAAAAAATCGTCAATCGGCTGAATAATATAAAAAAGTTGTTGACGGTGACAATATGATGACTATAATAGCGTCCACAATGCGGGAATAGCTCAGTTGGTAGAGCACAACCTTGCCAAGGTTGGGGTCGCGAGTTCGAGTCTCGTTTCCCGCTCCAAAATTTTAAAAAGCCTCAATCAAAAGATTGAGGCTTTTTTTATGCCTATTTTTAATCACTTAGATTGGCCTGTTACTCAGTTTTTCTCAATTTTGAGTTTTATCAAAAGTCAAGCCCTATATCCTGACTTCGAAAAAAGTGGCTAAAAGTGACCAAAAATTTACTGAAAGTGTCCACGTCTTTTTTGCTGGTCAAATCACGCCTCAATTATTCTTCCGAATTTTTTTGAAGCTTAATAAATCTCCGAGATCAATGTCTAGAAAATCGCAAATTCTATTGATTGTTTCAAAATCACTTCTTGTTAACTCATCATGGCTTTGTTGCACAAACCTAACTTTAAGGGCTTATTCAGCAATATAATTCTCAGATGAATAAACCTACACCTAAAATTTATCGTACATACAACTGGTCTACATACAACCAAGCACTGATTAATCGTGGAAATATTGCCATTTGGTTTGATCCTTCCACTCAATGGTACGCTCAAGCACAAGGTAAACAAGGTCGAAATCCAACTTATTCTGACACAGCCATTCAGTGCTGTTTAATGATTAAATCACTATTTCGTTTGTCGTTACGCATGGTGACAGGCTTTGTCCAAAGCCTGATTAAACTATGTGGTCTAGATTGGACAGCTCCAGATTATTCAACCATTTGCAGAAGACAAAAGTATATTGATATTCAAATTAGCTATCAAAAGAGTTGCAATGGACTACATCTACTCGTCGATTCCACAGGCTTGAAGTTTTTAGGTGAAGGCGAATGGAAACGCAAAAAGCATCAGCCTGAATATCGGCGCCAATGGCGTAAACTTCATATTGGTATAGATGCCAAAATCCTGCAAATACGAACAGTTCAGCTTACAACCAATAATGTGAGTGATTCACAGGTACTTGGTGATTTGCTCAATCAGATTCCACAAGATGAGCAGATTGATTCAGTCTATACAGATGGGGTTTATGATACCAAGCACTGCCATCAGGTCATTGCAGATCGACAAGCGCATGCAGTGATTCCACCCAGAAAAAATGCCAAGCCTTGGAAAGATACAAAAGTTCATTCGCTAGAGCGCAATGAATTACTTCGAACAGTTAAACGTTTAGGCAGGACACTATGGAAAAAATGGTCAGGCTATCATCGCCGAAGTTTGGTGGACACCAAGATGCATTGCATCAAATTATTGGGCGATAAACTCAGTGCAAGAAATTTTCAAAGCCAAGTCAATGAAATTCATGCACGTGTAGCAGTCCTCAATAGATTTACGGAATTAGGTCGCCCTCATACCCAAGTTGTATCTTAAATTTGAGTTGCTTAGGAGAATTCTATCCTTAAAGGCTTTATGCAACAAAGCCTTACAAGAGTAGTGATTCCATCGTGTGTCTTCGATTGATCGTTATCGAGCCAAGATAGAGATGGGAATTCAGTACATAACCCGACAAACTCCTGATCTTCTGCAGACCATATAACACGAAAAGTATAGATTTGATCATTTAAGGTCATTTTGATTGTTCTCATTATCCCAAGAATGTATTATTATTAACAAGAGAAACACATATATTAACTTTAATTAACTTGATGCTTTGGGGTTTGTGTTGAAAAAAAACAAAGAATCGAAAGCTTGGATTTTGGATTCAGGCGAATGGTGTGAAGCGTCTACTATAGGTGGTTATGTTTTAAGCAACTTTTCTAGTGCAACAGAGTTGACTGAGACTAAATTTCAATTATTTCAGCAAATGTATCATCCATGGGTAGACACTGTTACTGGGGAAGTTCATCCACCGGAATTTAAGTATCATCCTGAAACTGGAAAAAAATTAGAAAGAAGGCAGGATTTTAATCAGAATAATGTCTGGATTGCACCGTATGGGCAAAGTGTTTTTATTGAAAATCAAAATCGTAAAGATAACGGGCTACAATATAGTCGTGAATTAAAAACATTAAAAAATAAGATTCAAACAGCAGATGAAAAAGCACAAATTGAAATTCCATTTTCATTTAGTGGAAGTATGGAATTTTTCTCTATTTGTGTTGGAACAGATATTCCACAACTGATTTCACTGAATAAAAATAATGGTGATCTGTATTTGTTAATTGAAGCTTCAAATACATGGGAAAAGTTAGATGCTATATCTTCACTTTTAGATGATTGTCCAAAAGAATGGCAAGACTATTGGGGTATTGAATCCTATTATGATGTGATACAGAAAAAACATATCCTATTATTGCCAACCAAAAACGGATTGGCTGAACTTTCTATTCACGGTAAAGATTTAAAATATAGCATTAACTATTATGGTTCTGGAAAGTGTTTAGGTAAACCTATTTACTGGAATAATCATATTTATGTGCCGATTAGCCACAATGATAAAGTAAAAATATGGAATCATAACGATAAATCTTATATTGATTTATCAGGTGAGAATTTTATCCAATATTTTTATTCTGTGGTTTTTGATAATCGAAATTTAATTTGGTTAAGTCCACAAGGGAAATGTAGTTTATCTTTAAATGTAGATAGGCAGGTTTCAGCAAAATTCGAGAGATGGTTGCCAAACTATCAAGTTGATTTTAATTTTGGTTCGCCATTTATGGATAAAGAGGGTGACTTTTATCAACTATTTTTAGATAGCAGTAAAAATAATTATGTATATTTACCTTTAAATTCAACTGTTCCAATTCCAAAACCGACCAACTCCCCTCGATTTACCACGGGCAGCAGTGCCTATGATTTTGAGGAAAAAATTAGCCATCGGAAAAATAAAGCCAATATTTGGAATGATGCCAAACAGAGCGAACATTCTGAATTATTTGTTCCTTTAATGGAAGACCAAAATCAGGATAGAGATTTGGTGCTTGGGATTTGTTTTAAAAATATTGGTGCTAAATCGAAAAATAGTATTTTACATGATAGCTCTAAACAGTTTATCTCTTTATTTATAGATACACCAAATCATGGTGTGCATCATTTTTATTCTGGGCAGCTTGCCGACCCCATTAAAAAATCGAGATTTTTTTATCATCACAATCGCTTGTATTTTTATCACCCTGATTTGTCAGAATTACAAGGTTGGGAAGCGCAGGCATGAAAAAAATATTGATTTCTGTTGTACTTTCTAGCGTAGCCAGTTTAAGTTATGCCACACAGCAAGCCTTTTTAATACAAAATTCCGGCTGGATGGAGCCTTTTTATCAAGACTCAAATTCACAGTTTAAACCTTTGATTAATGGTGTGATTCAAACGGTAGCCAAGCCTGATGATAAAATTGTGGTCTCGGTATTTAACCAAAGTAATGCTTTAGCCAAGTCACCGAAAATCATTTATCAAGGTGCTGGGGCACAACCGATGCTTGCTGATTTACAAGCACAGCAAATTGCCTATAAAAATGACAAAGCCTATGCCGATACCGATTTTACTGAAGCAGTGGTTTCCACAATTACCGAGCCTTTTGCCAAGCAATCGGGGATTATCTGGATTTTTACCAATAATAAAAACAGCCCGAATAATGATGCTGAAACCATTGCACGCAATAAAGAGTTTTATACGCTGATTCACGATAACCCTGCAATCAATAAAGTATTGGCTTTTCCATTAAAAATGCCTGTTAAAGGTCAACATTTTAATGCATCGGGTTTAATGGTCTATGCACTTGCCTATGGTCAATCGGCGGAAAAAGATTTAAATCAATTGGTGGAATCTGGACAAATTGCCAAGATTTTTACTCAACAGCCTGCATTGTTAAAGCCATTGGATAAAGAACCTGTACAGATGATTCCGCAAGGTGTGAAAAATTCATCCAGTATTCGTGCATCATTATCTCAAGATCATAAAGTGCTGATTTTTGATTTAGAACCCAAGAAAGTTGTCCCTGAAATCAAACTGACCGCAGATTTAAAGAATAATTTTTATCCTTATAATATTGCAGCGACCAAAGTTGAAGCCAAATTGATGCTTGCTAATGGACAGCAAGCGCCAATTCAAATTTCACAAACTCAAGTCAATTTACTCACGAAAGAAAATACCAAGCTTGAGTTTAATTTACCAATTCCTGCCGATGTGGTGGTTTCGCCATGGTCATGGACAGCATTTAAGGCAATGGGGAAACAAGTGATTGTTCCTGCACAGGTACAAGTCACTCTATATGAACAGCAACTTACCTTGTCTGATCAGTTTAAGCAGAATCTACATGATTTATTTCCAAATGACCCATTATCAGATGTATTTGTTGCACCAAGCAATATTCAATCTTCAACGGCAATTATTCCTGTACAGTTTCGTCTGCAATATCCATTGTGGTCGGTGATGGTGATGATGGCTGGGATTTTATTTGGCATTTTATTGTTGATTTTCCTGTTTGCTCTTTTATCTAAAAGCAAACGTTATGATGTACTGATTAATGGCATTAACAAGCAGAGTATTCAGCTTAAACCATTTTCCACGCAAAATATTTATGGTGAAAATGCCAAGATTATTGCTGTTGCCAAACGTGGATTATCTAAACCGACCCTCGAAATACTCGACAAAGACATCATTATCACACTTCGTTAATCCTTAAAATAGAGAGAATATCATGGCTGAATCTAATTCAACTGAACAAAACACCACTGAAAATCAGGGTTTTGTCATTCCACAGGCTAATGAAGCAACCCAACAAGCCACAACGGCAGTGACACAAACAGCGCAAGCGGTGGGGATTCCAACCATACAGGAACAAACAGGCTCAAGGGATTTAGCCATTGGTGGCGGCATTATTGTTGTTCTATTGATTGCATTCTTTTTTGCAAAACAGGGCTTTACCAATAGTTTAGTGAAAAAACGTGTATCGCCAAGTAAAGCCAGTATGGCGGGCTGGTGGCTGTTTATTTTCCTGTCTGCGATAGCGATTGGTGCGGTATTGGCTGCGGTCAATCCTGCCAAGTTTTTATCATTGACCATTTTAGCACCTTTGGGCGTAGTGGCATTGGTCAGCGCATTTTTAAGCTTTAAGTCAAGTCAGGCATAGTCTTGTATTGCATAGATCAAAATGAATGATTGAGGGATGGGGAATGTCAGAAGTACAACAAAAAGCAGGTTCGACAGCAAGTAAGGTTGAACAGTCGGTAAAATTACGCCCAACTTTATATATTGGAGTCGGTGGAACAGGGATGGAAGTGATGATGCGTGTGCGTCGTCGTATCCTGAATGCCAGTTGGGGCAATGATAAGGTTCGCTTGCAAAGTTTATCTGAATTTCCATTGGCTCAGTTTATCCATTTTGATCTTGACCAAGGGGCGATCATTGATAGTGGTCGGGCGCAAACCGAAGACTTGCAATATAATCTGGTTAAATTTACCGATGATGAACGCTTGGTCGAATCGTTTGATATTGAAAAATATAGTCGCGATGATGCATCTTTAAATCGTTATCCACATATCCAAAACTGGCTACCGCTTACCCCGAAAAAAATCCGTGAACTGGGCATTGACCCAGCCAAAGGTGCAGGGCAGATTCGTGCCGTATCTCGCTTATATTTCTTTGATAAATATACCCGAGTCAGAGATAAAATCCGTTCTAAACTCAATGTATTAAAAGCGGGATTGTCTCGTGACGATATATTGAAAAAGCTCAATCTGGAACTGGATACCAGTAAGTTCCGTATTGTGGTGATTGGTTCAGTGGCAGGGGGAACAGGTTCAGGCTCCTTTTTAGATATGGGTTGGCTGGCAAAATGGGTTGCCAGCAACGAGGTTGAGGCGGCTGATGTTGAACTGCTTGTATTTTTACCCACAGGTTATTCGGGTGCAAACAAGTCAAGAACCGAAGCCAATGCTTATGCGGCGTTGATGGAAATTGAATCCTGTATGGTCGGACATTCCAAATATGTGGAGAAATGGGATGATTTTGACCGTCCACAATTGGCATCAAAACCTTACGATGAAGTGCATCTGATTGATTCGGGCAATTTGGCTCGTCAGCATACCGACCGTATGGAAGATGTCTATTCGATGGTAGCAGAGACTTTATTTGAAGATTTCCGTTCTGCCGATTTTGCCAATCGTAAACGCTCAGTTGCCGTCAATCAGCGTCAGCATAAAATTCATATGTTTTCACCACCTGTGCCAGCAGGGCGTTTTGGTGATATGAAGTTAAACAATTCACTGGCATATTCAGCGTTTGGTCAGGCGACTTTAGATACTTTGGGACATGCTCGTGCTGCGGAATATGTGTATTCGCTTGGCTCAAATATGCTCAAAGCATTTTTTGGTGTTGCCAGTAGTAGTCCAAATGCTAACCGTGCCAGTGAAAAACAGCGTGATGACTTTATGTCAGAGTTTATGTTTTTGGGCATGAGGGTTTTTAATGATTTACCTACATTTTCACCAGCGACTTTAAAAAATCCAGAAATTGATGCTTTATGTAAACCATTTTCAGACTTAGATATTGTCGAGGTATTATTACGTTCTGGACAGTCGAGTGTAGAAATTGATGTGACTGAAGAAACTCGAGATCGTGTCAATTTACGGATCAGCGAAATCAGTCAGATTGAACGTGAACAATGGGGAACAGAAGTTCGTAAAATGATGCAGGGTTTATTACGAGATGTGATTCGTAATACCGATAGTACCTCAGATACTGCCGAAGATCGGGTAATGCGTCGTCGTAAGGCATTATTTGAAAGCCTGAAAAAAGAGTTAGAAGCCAAACTTTATCAATATTTAGACAATCAGGAACGTGGTGGTCTGGAATATGTCATTTCCTTGGTTGAACAGATTAAAGATAAAATTGAAAATACCAATTCGGGTATTTGTGTACAACTGAAAGAGTCTTCCGAGCGTTATACTAAAATTAAAGATGCCTTACAAAGTTATGAATATGATAAGCAGCTTAAAGATTTAGATGAAACCAAAGGCGGTGGTTTTCTAGGGCTTGGGCGTAATGCTAAAGAAGAACAAGCCCGAACAATTCTGGAAAATCTAAAACAGGATATTGCCAATATTTTATCATTTCATTTACATGCCAAAGCTGCACTTGAAGCTATTGAATTAATGAAAGACATTTCTAAGTGGTTGGGCAATAGTCAGGGTGTTGATGATAATGGACGCACGATTTGGAATGGTATTTTAGGCGATTTACAAAATGGTCAAGATGCGGTCATTGAAATGATGAAACGTCTTGATCGTGATAAAGAAGTGATCCACCAAAATATTCGTACTAAACACGCCACAGTACAAATTATTGAAACCGAAGAAACTACACAAAAAAATATCGACCCACGTATTTTACATGAATGGGCAGCCGAAGCCTTTAAAGACTTTGGTGGCTCACGAGAAATATTTAAACAGTTGGTTGACCCTGATGGGCATCCAAAATTATTACTGACCATTTTGAGGATGGCGGAATACCGTCTGGAAAAAATTGAACAAGACGCCGATGCCCATGAAGATGCTTTATATGAAGCGTTGGATAAAATGAGTGCAGTTGAACGTCAGAAAATATTTTCCGATTGGTTGCAACGTGCCATGCCGTGGATTGATGCCCGTTTAGGCAGTGATTTAGATGGTATTTCTGACCGTTTTAAATGCTTTATTGGGGTGAAAAATGCCCAAGAATTTAGCAAAAAATTTAAACCTGAATTAATCGGTTGTATTCCAAATGGTTTAGGTTTAAATGCACAAGCCCTCTCGATTGTGGAAACAGGTGAAGCAGGTCGAGCAGTCTGTTATGTCGAATTATCGGGGATTCCATTGACGATGTTACGTGGGATTGAAACATGGCGTACCAGTTATCGTAAAGAAAGTGAGCGTACCCCATTACATACCCATATTGATTCCACTCGTTTTAAACATCCTTATTCACCATCGCCACAAGAGCTGAATGAATTGGCAGATGATTTTAAATGTTATTTAAAAGCCGTTATGTTAGGGGTATTAAAACGTTGTGATATTGCTGATTTAATTCCAGCAGGTCAATATGAATTTACTGTGGCTCGCGGTGATGTTCGCCGTTTGGGGAATGAACGCAATTTCCGTTTAAATGGTTTACCACAAAGCTATCGGGATAATATCTATCAGCAAGTGAAACAAAAGTTTGAGCAAATAAAATCCTCACCTGCCAGTTTAGCCTTACTCATTGGTTTGACCGACTTTTATGAGAAACAGGTTTATACCCTGCGTTTAGTGCCGAATGAAAAAGGTGGCGAAGCTGAACGAGTTGGGTTTGCCTGTGCCATTACCAAAGAGTTGAAAAAAGAGCTATTACAGGATGCTGCAGATTTAAATATTTCCGATGCGGATATTGAGTGTGCTTACAGCTTGACTGAATATCCTGAAAATATGCAGACATGGGCAAGTGTAGTAAAAAACTCGGATGAAGATTCGTATCTCGATGAAATCCGTGAAAAGAGCAAAGATCACCCTCGCTTAAAATGGGTAATGAATATGTCGCCAAGTGTCTTACAACAACATGATGCCATTTTACATGGTACAACGGCACCAGCTGCTGTAATGGCGAGTCCAATGATGGGCGCACCTGCTGCCTCTACGCCACCGCCTGCATTTGGTGCAGCACCGCCACCATTACAGCAACAACCAAAATATCAATACCATGTTGCGATCAATGGTCAGACCTATGGACCTTATCCGCATGAGCAAATGTTAAGTATGTTGCAAGCCAAACAGATTGATCCATCGGCAATGGTGTGGCGTGAGGGCTTGGCAAACTGGGTTGCCATTTCGCAATGTCTTGAACTCGTGGTGACACCGCCATCATTATCATCCATAACGCCTCCGCCGCCGTCATTTGGTTAATGGGTTGTATCCCTCATGTGCTGAGGCATGTGAGGGCATTTATTTCATGATTTTGTAATAGGTTTAAATGGCAATGACTGAACAAAAAAAGACCGTGTATTGTATAAATTCAGGCTGTAAAAAAGAATTACAGGTCAAGGTGAAGTATTGTCCTTTTTGTGGTACGGAATATATTGATTTAAAACTTCAAGCTGAACAGGCAGAAAAAGCCAAGCAGGCTGCTGCCGAAGCAAAACGCCAAAAAGAATTGGCTGCTCAAGTGGAATCAGAGCGTCAAAAAGCAGCACAAGAACGCCAAAGAGCTGAACAGGCAGAGAAAGAACAACAAGAGAAAGATGCACAATTCCAAAAGGAACAAGAGGCTAAACGTCAGGCTTTAGAACAGGAACAGGCAAAACGCAAAGCCGAAGCCAAACAGGAAGCACTTGCTCGTCAGCAAGCCGATTTAGCACGCCAAACGGCAGAATTAGAAAGACAAAAAGCTGAACAAGCGCAGCAAGCCAATGCAGCACCGCCACCTTTTCAGCCTGCAAAAGCGAAAGCTACATCAGGCAAACACGTTGTGTTTGCTTTTATAGTGATTCTAATTGTAATTTATTTTGTTTTTAGCAGTGATGAAGATGAAAGTAATGTTCAAATTGATAATGTAGATATTACTCAGGCGGAGACAGAATCGAATCAGCAGTTGCAGAAGTTTGAAGAGCAAAAAATTGAGTTAGAACGTCAAAAGCAAGATCTCGAACTACAGCAAGCAGAACAAGAGGTGTTTGAGCAGCAACAATCAGATTCTCAACGCCCAAATGAAGAGCAAGTACAAAACGAGTTTGCATTAAATCAAGAGGATGTTGAGCGTAAAGAAACAGAGTTGCATAATCAGGAAAATTTGGCTCGTCTCAAAGAAATAGAACGAGCTAATCAAGAATTGACTCGTCAAAAAGCGGAACAATCTAGACAAGAAACATTAGAGCGTACAAAAGCTGAAAAAGCGAAACGTGAACAAGAGGAGAATGCTAAACGTCGTGAAAAAGCGAAACAAGAAGAGGCTGAGAGAGCAAAGCGCCAAGAAATAGCTGAAAAACAGTCGGCAAGTAGTAATTCTCAGCTTTCATCTGTTTTAGTTAATGCTGATAAGGCATTGCGAATGAAAAATTATAGTACTGCCAAACGGTTGGCAAGAGAAGTATTGGTATCTTCACCAAATAATGCCCAAGCGTTACGAATTGTACGTCAGGCTGAAGAAAGTGAAGCGAATGCATTTGACAATATGATTATCGAATAAGTCTAGGAGATCTGTTTATGAAAAAAGTGGCATTAAATTCATTATTTGCAACCACTATTATGGTAAGTGGTTGTGCTGCCAATAGTGGGATTGCGCAATCTACTAATGGGGGCTGTAATACAACTATGTCTACAGCAGTAGGAACATTGATTGGTGCTGCAGCTGGTTATGCAATATCTAAAAATAGTGGTAACTCATCAGCTCAAAATAATCGTGCTATCGCTTTAGGTGCTTTGGCTGGCGGAGCTTCAGGATACACAGCCTGTATTGCATTCAATGAAACCATTCGTAAAAAGTCTGACGCTCAAGTGAAGCAGGAATATGCACAAAAATATGGTGCTTTACCTGCTCAAACTAAAATTGAACAATACACTAGTAATATTGATTCTGGTCGTACAGCCCATTCAGGTGAAAAGGTATATGTTTCATCGAACGTTTATGTGGTTGAAGGACAAAGAGAGCCGATATTGACCATTAAAGAAACCATTGCGATTAAGAGTGAAAATGGTGAAATGTTAGGGAAAATGGGGGTAAAGGATATGAAACAAGCGGATGGAAATTCTGGTGATTTTGGAAATTCATTTACTTTAACTGTTCCCGATGCCAAAGGTAACTATATTATTGAAACGGCTGTTCTAGTTAATGGTAAGCAAGTTGAAAAGCGTAGTAACCCGATTAGCTTTATTTAATTTAGGGTCTAGATAACTTTAGAGTGGATTCTCTCTTAATTCTTTGAGTAGTTTAGCATAGAGGTTTTCATGTCGAT
>NZ_JAKUML010000021.1 GCF_022601685.1 Acinetobacter sedimenti | reverse complement strand
GTGGGGTTACCCATGTGAGAGTAAGTCATCGCCAGCTTTTAATTTCAAAACCCCCCACCAAAAGGTGGGGGGTTTTATGCCGAAAAGTTATTTTAACCACATGGTTAACACTTATTACTAAAAATAATATATATTTATATTATGATTAAGGAATACAAAATTTTATTATTAAGAGGTGGGGAGTCTATGCAAGGGTATTTTGATCCGCCTTTATTTGAGTTGAGTTTGGCTGAACAACAGGTGGATTTGGCGGATACGCCGTATTTTTATAATGATAATGGCACGCCAACGTATGTAAAGACCTTACCTGATAATGCACATATCATATCAGAAGATGCTTTAGCAGATTCTTCATCTGAAACTGTACTGTTTGGGAATGAATATTTTATTTCTAAGATTGCTAATGTGAAAGATAATCCACCATACGGCATAGAAACTGAATTTTCCTTTGATGATCAGAATCTCCAATATGAATCATTATGGGTAACTCAAGAAATTGCAAATGCTTTTGGCATGTATTTAGTAGATAAAAAACAAGCAATTAAGGTATCAAGTTCAATTAATCAGCTTTCTCAAGTGCAATACCAATATGGTGCATTTGCAGGACATTGGTCACCGTATCTCAATATAGGCAATGAGCTATTGACGTATATTTCGATGGATTTAGAACACCATGATTTTCCGCATATCTTTGCTTCAACTGATGAAACTTCACCCTAAGTGATTTCAGTAGCGAGGTATTGGCCTAAATTGGCAAAAATTAGATTGGCTGATATTTGGATACCACAGGGTAGTGCATTATATATTCCACCAAAACCTGATATTAAAGATGCGGAGTATATAGATCTGCACCATAATCGAAATTTGATTGCGTCTACATAAGCGTTATTTGTAGAATGATTTATGGTCAATCTGGGGAGAAGGATCATGGACTTAAAACAAGATGTTCATCATATGAATGATGCATTTTACCGGACTTTGTTGGAATCTACGAAAGCAATTCCTTGGCAGATTGACTGGCAAACAATGACGTTCAGTTATATTGGTCCGCAGATCAAAGAATTGCTTGGATGGGAAACGGATAGTTGGTTAAGTGCAAATGATTGGGCTGAGCGAATGCACCCAGACGATCGAGATTGGGTAGTGGATTTTTGTATTTCCCAGTCTAAAGATGGTGTTGATCACGAAGCGGATTATCGGGCGTTGACCAATAATGGGGATTATGTTTGGATTCGGGATGTGGTACATGTGATTCGTGATGAACATGGCGAAACGGTTTCACTGGTTGGTTTTATGTTCGACATTAATGCACGTAAGAAAAGCGAAGAAGAATTATTAAAATTAAAACAAGAACTCGAAGAGCTGTCTTATCAAGACAGTTTAACAGGTGTAGCGAATCGTCGATTATACGATGCGTTTATGGAACGTGAATGGGATTTGGCGATCCGTAATCATTCGGCAATTTCCATGATTATGGTTGATATTGATTTCTTTAAACAATACAACGATCAGTATGGGCACACGGCAGGCGATATAGCTTTAAAGGCTATTGCAACGACTTTAAAATCTGCACTTCGTGGTTCGGATATCGTGGCACGTATCGGTGGCGAAGAGTTTGTAATTGTCATGCCTGCAACCAGTCAAAAAAATGCGATAGATGTAGCGGAGCGTATTCGCCAAAAAATTGAACATACTGCAATTGAGCATAATTCTGAGAATACTTTTCTAACCGCAAGTTTTGGTGTAGGCACAATCTTTCCGCAAGTTGAAGATCAACCTGAAATTTTTATAGAACATGTGGATCAATTGCTTTATGTAGCAAAGAAAAATGGTCGAAATCAAGTCAAAGCGATTTTCTAAATAGATTGTCGAGTTATTGATTTGAATGGAAAGAATGGGATTGACTACAATTTAATCAATCCGATTCTTTCAAATTCATGTTAAAATATCTGACTTTCATTTTCAGCCCATCAATTTGATCCTCCCAATCCTCATAATATTTTCAGTATTGCGCTAGAGATCACGTTGAATTATTTATCGAAATTCACCAAAATTTGCCAGCAAAGCTTGTTACATCAAGATTTTCAAGCCATTTGATAGCCGAGATTTACCAATTATGAGCACTGCGTACACCATGCAGACTGCGCCAAAAGCGTTGTTTGATTATGATAAATTTTGGGCATCATGCTTTGAGCCTGCACCATTTTTGCCGATGTCACGTGCAGAGATGGATATTCTCGGTTGGGACAGTTGCGACTTTATTTTGGTTTGTGGTGACGCCTATATTGATCATCCTTCGTTTGTGTCAGGCATTATTGGTCGGGTACTTGAAGCGCAAGGTTTTCGAGTTGGCATCATTGCACAACCTAATTGGACGGATGTCGAAGCCTTCCGTGTTTTAGGCAAGCCAAATATTGCTTGGGGTGTAACAGCGGGTAATATGGATTCGATGATCAACCGTTATACCGCAGATCGTAAAATCCGTTCTGATGATGCTTACTCGCCTGATAATGTGCCGAATAAACGCCCAGATCGTGCTGCGACGGTATATTGTCAGCGTGTGCGTGAAGCTTTTCCTGATGTGCCTGTGTTGCTTGGTGGTATCGAGGGGTCTTTGCGTCGTATTGCACATTATGATTATTGGTCAGATAAGGTGCGTCGCTCGATCTTAATGGATTCCAAAGCAGATTTGCTGATGTATGGCAATGGTGAACGCTCGATCATTGAGGTGATGCACCGTCTTGCCAAAGGTGAAAAAATCCATGAGATCACCGATGTGCGTGGTACGGCATTTATCATCAATAAGCATAATCGTGCATCGAAATCTCAGTTTGTCGAAATTGCTTCAAATGATGTGGACACCATTGGACGGGTTGATGCGATTATCAATCCTTATGTCATGACCGAAGATTTAGAGGGTTGTGACATTGAAAAGAATAAAAATAGCTCACTCAGTCAATACCAAAACTTTCAGAAAGAAGCGGTTTCTAATCCGATTATTCGTGAAGCCGATGGCTTAGAAGCTGACACGCAAATCGTGCAGTTACAGCCCTCAAAAGCCATTAAACATCGCTTACCACCACGTGAGCTTGCAGTGATTCGGTTACCTGCGTTTGAGCAAGTGGCGAATGATCCTGTGCTCTATGCACATGCCAACCGAATTTTGCATCTTGAAACCAATCCGGGTAACGCTCGGGCTTTGGTACAAAAGCATGGTGAGCGTGATGTGTGGCTCAATCCGCCACCGATTCCATTGACCACTGAAGAAATGGATTATGTGTTTGACTTGCCTTATGCACGACTACCGCATCCTGCTTATGGCGATGCACGTTTTCCTGCCTTTGACATGATTAAATTCTCTGTAAATATCATGCGTGGCTGTTTCGGTGGCTGTACATTCTGCTCGATTACCGAACATGAAGGGCGAATTATTCAAAACCGTTCGGAAGATTCGATTCTACGTGAAGTAGAAAAAATCCGTGATACTGCGCCGGGTTTTACAGGGATTATTTCCGATCTCGGTGGGCCAACGGCGAATATGTATCGCTTGCAATGTAAAGACCCTGAGATTGAAAAGAATTGTCGTAAACCGTCCTGTGTCTATCCGGGTGTCTGTCAAAACTTGCACACTGATCATGCGCCATTAACACAGTTATATCGTAAAGCTCGTAGCCTAAAAGGCATTAAGAAAATTCTGATTGGTTCGGGCTTGCGTTATGACCTTGCTGTACTGAATCCTGAATATGTCAAAGAATTAGTACAACATCATGTCGGCGGTTATCTGAAAATTGCCCCTGAACATACCGAAACTGGGCCTTTGTCAAAAATGATGAAACCAGGTATCGGCACCTATGATCGCTTCAAGCAAATGTTTGATCGCTTTAGTAAAGAAGTCGGTAAAGAGCAGTATTTGATTCCATACTTTATTGCGGCGCATCCAGGTACGTCAGATTATGACATGATGAATTTGGCGATTTGGCTCAAGAAAAATGGTTTCCGTGCTGATCAAGTGCAGACTTTCTATCCATCACCGATGGCAACGGCGACCACCATGTATTACACAGGTAAAAATCCGTTGGCGAAAGTCGCTCGCTATACCGAAAATGTCGATATTGTCAAAGGTGAAAAGCGTCGTCGTTTGCATAAGGCGTTTTTGCGTTACCACGATGCCAACAACTGGCCGATGCTTCGTGATGCCTTAAAAGAAATGGGACGTGCTGATTTGATTGGTAATTCAAAACAGCATTTGATTCCGACCTATCAACCGCAAGGCACTGGCGAGTATCAGTCTGCACGTAAGAAAAACTCCTCGAAAGCAGGTGATTCTGTGAAACGTACTGGCGGGCAAAATGCGCCTCAAAAAGGGCAAATATTGACCCAACACACAGGTTTGCCGCCAAGAGAGCAAACGGATCGCTCAAGTTCGACCAATAATAATCAAGCAAAAAAAGCTCAGTCGAAAAATGCGCAAGGTCGAAATGCTTCAAATCCTAAACAAAAACCATCAGGGAAAAAGCACTCAAATCGTGCTTAATGAACTAATTTAAAACCCTGCGCTGTGCTGAAATTTGGCACAGTGCAGGGTGTCTTCATTTAAACTGCTTGAAACGGTTTAAAGTCAATATTTTGGTATAAAGATTGCATTTTTACAGCGTAGCAATAGTGAAGATGTTGTGTTCTGCATGGTCTTGGTGCATTTTGATTGATGTGCAACGTGCATTATCATAAATATGTGCCTTGCATGAGTCAGCGCTAAACCCAATTTGCAAAAGAGTTGTAAAATGAGTGAAATCCGATTTGAATTTTATGGTCGGCTAGCCAGTCTAGCAGATCGACCAAGCATTGATTTAGCAACGACTTTTCCAATTCGGCTACAAGATGCCTTAACAGAGTTAGCTGAGCAATTACCTCAAATTCATGACAATCTTGAACGCTGTGCCTGTGCGATCGGCGATCAATTGGTACATCGTGATTTGATGATTCATGAGCAGATGACCGTCGCCTTATTGCCTCCAGTTGCAGGAGGTTAAACATGTCACAACCATTCAATCCAAAAATTAACGCAGAGATTGAACGCATTCAAGATCACGACATTGATCTGTATCAATTGCTTGCGATGCAATATTTCCCTGAATGTGGTGGTTTAGCACTTTTTGCAGGTACGGTGCGAGATCATCATGAAGGCAAAGCGGTAAAAAGTCTGAAATACACGGCATATAAGCCATTGGCAGAGCGTTTAGTCCGAGAAATCGAACTCGATATCGAGCAAAAATATGGCGTGTCTTATGTACGGGTCGTGCATCGTATTGGGCATTTAGACATTGGCGAGGTAGCAATATATGCGGTAGCTCGTGCTGTGCATCGCCGAGAAGCTTTTGCAGCTTGCGAAGAAGCGGTGGAACGAGTCAAACACGAAGTGCCTGTGTGGAAGGAAGAATTTTACCATGATGGGACAAGCGTCTTTGTCGAAGGCTGTTGTATTCGTAGCGACTATGCTGATGTGGCACAGAAAAAAGAGATAAAACATGTACACCATCAGCACGACCATGCAGCTTGTACACATGATCATTAAAGGTTCATTTGAATCATACATTTTAGATTTTAATTTTTTGGAAATTTACCCATGAAAAATGTCGGCATGAAGCCTGAAAGCTATCGAATTGCCAAAGCCAGTGCCGAGTTGCTTGCGCCTGCACACTGCATTCAATTGCTCGCTGATGGTAATACTGAAAAGGGTGATGCACTCAAAACAGCACGCATTGCAGGCATTCTCGCAGCAAAGCGTACCGATGAACTGATTCCGCTGTGTCATCCACTGCCGATTTATCGGGCGGATGTGGAATTTGAACTATTAGAAGATCGTGTCGTGATCTATGCCGAAGTGGAAACCATTGGTCCGACTGGTGTGGAAATGGAAGCCTTGACGGCGGCAAGTCTTGCAGGTTTGACCATTTATGACATGCTCAAACCGCACTGTGAGCCTGAAGACTTGGTACTACAACAATGCAAACTCGACCATAAAAAAGGCGGAAAATCTCACTTCAAGCGCACATTACGCCGTGCAGTGTCGGCGGCGGTGATTGTGCTATCCGATACAGTGGCAGCAGGGCGAAAGCCTGATACCGCAGGGCGTTCGGTAGCAGAAACTCTTGAACAAGCGGGCTTTGCACCCATACATTATCAAATCTTGCCTGATGAATCCGAGCAACTGAAAAATCTGGTTTTAGAATTGAGTCAAAGTTACGTCTGCGTGATTACTGTGGGCGGTACAGGTCTAGGCAGTCGTGATATTACTGTGGAAACTTTACAGCCTTTGTTAAAACGTGAAATCCCGGGATTGATGGAAGCTGCACGATCTTTTGGGCAGAAGCGCACACCGTATGCGGCGCTCTCTCGTGGTGTGGCAGGTTATATTGACCGTAGCCTCGTGATTACCTTACCGGGGAGTCGTGGCGGTGCAAGTGAGTCGATGTCGGCGATTTTGCCTGCGTTGGTACATTTGATTGATGTCAGTCAAGATTTACCACATGCGCAAGGTTATCAATAAGGTCATTTAAAATGGTGGCAACAGTATCAGCGTGTGGTGCGGAAAAAGGTTTAATCAGCATTGCTCAAGCGATCGAAATCATCCTGCAACAGACACAACCTTTAAGCACTGAAAAGAAAGCCTTGCAGGCAAGTTTGCATCACTATTTGGCAGAAGATATTCACGCCCAAGTGAATTTACCCACCTTTTCACAAAGTGCGGTCGATGGTTATGCACTGTGTTTTGATGGTGAAAATGCTCAAAATCAAACTTTTGAAGTGATTGGGGAAATCCGAGCAGGTAGTGATCAGCAATTTCAATTGAATCATGGTCAAGCCGTACGGATTTTCACAGGCGGTAAAATTCCTGAAAATACCACGACTGTTGCACGGCAAGAAATTGTTCAAGCCAAACAATCATCAACCACCATCACGGAACCACTTCGTGTCGATGCGGATATTCGTCATGTTGGTGAAGAAGTGTCGAAAGGGCAACTTTTGGCTGAGCGTGGGCAATATCTGAATGTCGGCGCAATTGCAGCTTTGAGTATGGCAGGTGTGTTTGAAGTGACTGTGTTTAAGCAACCGAAAATCGCTGTATTGATTACTGGCGATGAAGTGGCAACATCAAGCAATGATCCGTCAATGGATGTTAGCTCAAAGGTCTTTGATGCCAATGGGCCTTTACTTCAAGCATGGTGTCAGTCGAATCATTTCCATGTTGATATTTTGCATATTGCCGATGACGAATCGGTAGTGAATGACACCTTTGATCGCCTAAAAACACAATATGATGTACTGATTACCACAGGTGGCGTATCGGTTGGTGATTATGATTATGTACGACCGTGTGCGCTGAGCAATGGTTTTGCGCAACACTTTTGGAAAGTGAAACAAAAACCGGGTAAACCACTCTTTTTCGCATCATTTAAAAATGAAGATCATCGTTGCTATTTACTTGGTTTACCGGGGAATCCTGCGGCGGTCTATGTCTGTATGCAAGTTTATGGCAAGCTGTTGCTGAATGCCTTACAAGGCAATAGCAATACCCTACAATGGTTTAGTGCAACATTAACGCAACCGATCAAAGCCGATCAACGTGAGCGATTTATCCGTATGGTGGCGGAGTTCGATCAAGGGCGTTTAACGGTTCAGCCATTGGCAAAACAGCAGTCACATATGCTTTCAAATCTGATGCAAGCCAATTGCTTAGTCAGAGTACCAAGTGGGAAAGTGATTGAAACTGGAGAAGTGGTAGAAGGGCTTTGGTTATAGCTTCTTCCATAAACCAGTCAGGTGAAAAATACTCATATTTACCACTCCAATAGTTCAGCTTGCTGAGATTGTTTAAGTCGTTTTGATTTATAGCTTTGTGCAAAAGCACTTAATGCGGTCTTGCGCTGTGCATAACTATACCGACAACCAATAAGAATCAGGTCTTGATTTTCCAGTTCAGCGAGCAAGTCCATTTCATCATAGTTCAGACTGTCACGGTCTAAGCCTGTAAACTTACCTGTCATTGCCCAATTGATCAGTCGAGCTTCATTCATATAGTGGTGTGGTTTGGTGTCTTTGCCTTGTTGTTGTCGAGTCATTTGTAGAACGCCACACACCGCCTTATAGGTTGATGCAACTTGATGGCGCAACCTACGTACGTCCATCGTTGGATGATCACCACGAATGAGGCTCTCTATTTGCTCGTCACACCAAATAGCAAAATCAATGTCTAAGCACTGTGTAAAACGCACGGCGAGCTTTGGGTGCAACCAAGTTCCGCCATTGTTACCTTGCGTGGTTTTCAAATAAGGGGTTTTTCCGTATTTGCGATGTAATGCTTCAATGTATTTTTGAGTATCAGGAAGTCTTATCCACTCATGTGCTGAGGTGTTGAATCGACTGGCTACCAATGTCACATTAAACCAACCGTCATCAGTGAATTGATAATTGACACCGTTGTATTGAGAAGTGATCAAGCCTTTCATACGTTCATCTCCTCCTTGAGTTCGCCACTTTTGTATGTGTAGGTACGTTCAGGATTTAAGGGAAAATTCGCCAGTTCAGAGATGTGGATGAATTGATCTGAATTAAATCGTGCTGTCATGCTGTCACCTATCTGTGATTGCCCTAGCCAGTAGTAGCATTGGGTTTGATAGGTGCTAGTATGTTTTTGTTTTTTATTGACTAATCCTAGTTAGGATTCAATTTTATCCTAGTTAGGATTTTTTATACTCATTGGCTTTGGTGAACCATTTTTTAAGGCTTTCATCGCTTGGAAACGGGTCAATTCCTAACAATTGCGCTTTATTGGAAAGGATTCCGTGCGCCTCATATGGTTTTGATGTATCAACTTTGCTTTCCATTTCTGACAATACTGCCAAAACCTTAATGATGTTATTTTCTTCTCTAGTGCTTAGTTTGGATTCTTCTTGTGTAGTTAGGATTTCTGATACTTCACTATGCTGTAATGCTTCCAATTCTTTGATGCGTTGCTGTGCTTGGATGAGTTGGTTTTTTAATTGTTGATCTGATTCAGCATTAGGGATGTTAATGTCATTATTTAAACTTTGTACAATATCTTGTTTTCTCGGATGCGCTCGATAAAAACCATCCTCGAATATTCTTGGTTGTAAGCTGTGAAACTCGTTTATTGCAATATCTAACTTGTCATGGTCAATATCTTTAAATTTCACCCCTCTATCGAAATCTAATAATTGGAATCCCATTCTGACATTAACACTTACATCCCCTAGAGGTTTGAAGTTGTAAATATCAGATGTCATTATATGTATATGTTGATACTCCAAGTATGACGTATCTGATGCTGGATCATCAGTGAGTAATCCACCACTAAAATTTTGATTACTTAATATATTGAGAATATTAACGATAGCTTGAACTGAACTTCTTTTATCTAGTTTTATAAAATTAATCTTATCTACATTAACATAAGCAATAGCATGATTTTGAAAATCAGTTCTTATTAAAAACTCTGCCAAATCTTTTATTTTTAGATCAAACTTGTATGTGAAAGCCTCAATAAGGAATATTAGAGAGTAAAACTCTTCTTGTTTTTCTTTTAAGACTTGCGGTATATATGCCACGCACTACGCCTCCAAGCACACCCATTTTAATAAACGTTAAGTCAATGCGATTGGGATACGCACTTTCGGAAGCTAACCTAGGCTTAACGATGCAATATTAGTCAATACTATACTTGTTTTCTATTCGTGGAAAGTCGTAGCGAGTCATTGACTGGCGTGCTATTTCTTTGTGGTGTTCGTCTTAGCAATTCTCTGAACATCTTTAATCGCTTCCTCAAAGTGCCTTTCCACAGGGGTTTGATAATTAATATATTGTTGCTTGTATAGTTGATATTCCGACTCGGCTTTGTTTTTGGCTTGTTGATGTGAAACCTTGCCATAATGGTCTAACACTTCACGCCCATTAAAACTCAAAAATTGATCTAGTTTTGCCAACCAATCTTTCATATACATCTGAATGCCATTTTCAGCTTGAAATTGAGCAAAGTCTAAATACATCGTCACAATGCGGTTAAGGGTGTCTATTTCTTTTTCATTCAGATAATTTTTGGCAATCGTAATATCTTTGGTTTTAGGGTGACTTTGACCACTAAAGCTAGTCATACCCATATTCGGTTTTGAGCCATCTACTCTATGAAAAACAATTTCTGCGGCTGTATGTCCATGTGCTGCCCAGTGCATCTTATTCTGTACTGTTTGAAAGAACTTGGTTGATTCTACTGCTTTGGAATCATAATCAACACTGGTCGAATATATCTCTAAAACTTTTTGGTAGAACATCTTTTCCGATGCTCTAATATCCCTAATCCGTGCAAGTAACTCATCAAAATAATTGTTATTCCCACCATTTTTAAGCCTTGCATCATCCATTGCAAAGCCTTTGACAATATATTCTCGTAAAACCTGAGTTGCCCATATTCGAAACTGTGTGCCTCGATTGGATCGGACACGATAGCCTACGGAAATAATAACATCTAAATTGTAGTGCTGTACTTCACGTTCAATACTTCTATCACCCTCTTGTTGAACTATTCGGAAATTCCGAATAGTTGAATTTTGATCAAGTTCGCCTTCGTCAAAGACATTTTTTATATGTTCATTAATGGTGCTAACATTCTTCTGAAACATTTCTGCCATTTGTTTTTGAGTAAGCCATACGGTTTCATCTAATAGCTTTACATCTATTTTTATCTCGCCATCTTCTGAGGCATAAAGAATAAAGTCGCCTGTATTTATATTGGTCATTTTATTAAATCTCGATCATTCAAATTACAATGAAATGGCACGGTGTTGAAAATTATGCGATATTTTTTGTGCTTTATACAATTATATTGATATAAGTTATTGATCATTATGTGGTGGAGTCAAGGAGGATCGAACTCCTGACCTCTACAATGCCATTGTAGCGCTCTACCAACTGAGCTATGACCCCAATTCTCTTTCAAACTTTATCATTATTAAAATGTCGTCTGAATAAACACGCTAAAAAGCGTTACGCCATCTTATGCAGATGGCGTAAGACTGTCAATTCAACAGGTCAACTGAGAATTATTCTGCACTGTCATTTGTTTCATTTTTAGGCAGTTTAAGCTGTTCATTTAGCTTTTCCCATACTTTTAGCTCTTTCTTACTTGGTGCGCCAACGACTTCTAAAGCATTGCGTAGACGTGCAAAAGTCAGGTCAGGACCAATGGTGACCATTGCTTGCATCACAGGGGTCGAACTGGTCGAACCCGCAATGGCATTAAAGAACGCAGGCATAAAGTCACGCAGTTTTATTTCCATTTGATTCGCCAAATCCATCAAGGTTTGACTCACCGTATCATTATTCCAAGTAAACAAACTTTCTAAACGCCAAATCGCAAATTGCAAGCTTTGACGGACTTGTTCAGCACTGAGTTTTTTATGTTCAAACTGTGCAGCAGTCAAAGTTGGCATGTGATTGAAATAGAATCCCGCCCAATTCACCGCTTCAGAAAGCAAGTTAATACGAGGTTGAATCGCTGCTGAGATTTCTTCGAGTTTTTGACGATTGCCTTGCCACGCTAGAATTGTATTGAGCAATTCAGCAGGGGTTAATGCTTTAAGCCATTGACCATTCAGCCAATTGAGTTTTTCCACATCAAAGATAGGACCGCCAAGCGATACACGTTGAATATCAAAATGTTCAATCATTTCAGCCAAATTGAACTTTTCACGTTCATCAGGCATAGACCAACCCATACGTCCTAAGTAGTTCAGCAACGCTTCAGGCAGTACGCCAATATCACGATAATAATTGATCGAGGTAGGATTTTTACGTTTAGACAGTTTTGATTTGTCAGGGTTGCGAAGTAGTGGCATGTGACACAGCACAGGCATGTCCCAACCGAAATATTGATAGAGTAATTGATGCTTCGGCGCAGAAGGAATCCATTCTTCGCCACGGATCACATGAGTGATTTGCATCAGATGATCATCAACGACGTTGGCAAGGTGGTAAGTTGGCAAGCCGTCGGTTTTAAGTAAGACTTGCATATCGACTTGCGCCCACGGAATTTCAACTTCGCCACGGAGCATATCTTGGAATTTGCACACACCATCTTCAGGTACTTTCATACGAATGACGTGTGGTTGATTGTCTGCAAGACGCTGTTGTACTTCCTCGGCAGAGAGCTTTAAACCACGACCGTCGTATTTTGGAGTTTCACCACGTGCTTGTTGCTCTGCACGCATTTGATCAAGCTCTTCAGCGGTGGCAAAGCAGTAAAAAGCATGACCTTGCTCAACCAATTGCACCGCATATTGCTTATAGATACCCATACGTTCCGACTGACGGTATGGCGCATGTGGACCGCCAATATCAGGACCTTCTGACCAGTTTAATCCAAGCCAACGCAGTGAATCTAAGATCATTTTTTCTGATTCAGGGGTTGAGCGAACCTGGTCGGTGTCTTCGATACGTAGGATAAACTCACCGCCATGTTGTTTGGCAAAGCATAAATTGAACAGTGAAATATAGGCTGTACCTACGTGTGGAAAGCCTGTTGGAGAAGGTGCAATACGTGTGCGGACGGTCATAATAAATATCTAGAAATAATGTAATGCCGAGCATTATAACGAAAAACCGCAGGGCTAAAAATGCTTTGATCAATGTATCTCGTGGCAAGGCACAAATTTCGCTACAATGACGCAGTATTGAAAATGAGTAAGACGATGCAAAGCGACAATCAAAATTCGAATAGCAGTTCAAGCAGTCAAGCGGACGTGAGTTCAAAAGAAAACTGGTTTGTAGACTGGAAGCCTTATCGAGGTGATTTAGAGCAAACGCCTGTGGCAATCCATGAGTATTTACCTGCGGGGCAGAATATCGCATTGGGTTTGCAGCATGTATTCGCCATGTTTGGTGCGACAGTCCTTGCACCATTATTGATGGGCTTTGATCCAAGCTTAACCATGTTGATGACTGGGATTAGCACCATTTTATTTTTCCTCATCACAGGCGGTCGAGTGCCGAGTTATCTCGGTTCTAGCTTTGCCTTTATTGGTGTGGTCGCAGCTACAACAGGCTATGTCGGCGCAGGCAGTAATCCAAATATCAGCCTTGCACTCGGCGGGATCATGGCATGTGGTATTTTCTATGCCTTAGTTGGTTTGATCGTGATGCGTACAGGGACGCAGTGGATTGAGCGTCTGATGCCACCAGTAGTGACTGGTGCGGTGGTGATGATCATTGGTTTGAATCTTGCGCCAATCACCATCAAAGGCGTGTCGAGTAATGCTTTTGATACATGGATGGCATTGCTCACAGTGCTGAGCATTACCACCATTGCGGTGTTTACCAAAGGCATGTTGCGCCGTCTTTTGCTCCTAGTTGGTTTGGTGATGTCATACGTGATTTATTATGTGCTTGCCAATGTGATGGGCTTGGGTACACCGATCGACTTTGCACCGATCATCAATGCGGCATGGGTTGGATTACCGCAATTCCATAGTCCAAGTTTTGATGCCAAAGCGATACTGCTGATTGCACCAGTATTCATTATTTTGATTGCGGAAAACTTAGGTCATTTCAAAGCAGTCAGTGCAATGACTGGACAAAATATTTCACCGTATATGGGACGTGCTTTCTTTGCGGATGGCTTGTGCACTACGATGTCAGGTGCGGTCGGTGGCACAGGGATGACGACTTATGCTGAGAATATTGGTGTGATGGCGGCAACCAAGATTTATTCGACTGTGGTCTTTGTCGTTGCAGGTGTATTTGCGATGCTCTTAGGTCTATCGCCAAAATTTGGTGCAGTTATTAGCACGATTCCTGTGGCGATCTTGGGCGGTGCGTCGATCGTGGTCTTTGGTTTGATTACCATTGCAGGCGCTCGAATTTGGATTAGCAATCGTGTCGATTTTAGTCAAAATGGCAATATGCTCGTCGCTGCTGTGGTGGTGATCATGGGTACAGGGAACTTCTCTTTACACATTGCAGGTTTTGATCTTGGTGGTGTTGGTACCGCAACTTTCGCAGCGATCTTGTTGAATTTGATTTTTAACCGTCAAAGCCTCGGTGAAGAAAATCGAGATGAACACGATGCGTTTTCAGCGCATTAATTGTTGAATTTTTAAATTTCAATGTGGAAAAACGACGAGCTATAACTCGTCGTTTTTTTACCTTTGCATCTTAGAAGTTTTTCATATTCCCAGTGTGTACTGATCTGTATATTTGGACTGTCATCAGACCCTGATTTCATTGATTGAAAATGTGACAGTTTGGTAATAAAATCTGCACAATCTTTTTAAGTCTTTAGTTTTGCTTGCGTGTCAGGGTTTTGAGTCAATCCGATGTGGCATCCGTCCATATGTGCGAAGGGCAAAATAAAGATTTTTTCTGGGGAAACCAATGAAATTTCAACAACTTTGTGTTGCGATCGCACTTGCATCATGTGCAACGGCGAGCATGGCAAAACCAATCTGGCAAGACTTTAGCTTGACGGCGCTCTACGGTGAAAACTACGAGCTGACACCTGAAGATGAGCAAACCACTGTGACCGCAGAATATGCGGCAAAACTGAAATATGGTGATTTCTTTGGTTTTATTGACCGTACAGAAAGTGGCGGTGCAAAAGATAGCTATTTTGAAGCATCTCCACGTCTAAGCTTCGCAGGTGTGTCGGGTAAAGATATTCAATTCGGTATCGTGAAAGATGTATTGGTTTCAACGACTTGGGAAGGTGGCGAAGGATTTAACAACTATCTTTACGGTGTTGGTGTAGACCTTGATATTCCTTATTTCCAATATGCGAGTGCCAATATCTACCGTGCTAACAATGATCTGACTGAAGATGATTGGCAATTGACTTTGACTTATGGCGTGCCGTTCCAATTATCGAATGAAGATTTTCTATTCGATGGTTTCCTCGATTGGTCAACGGAAGAAGATGATCACGAAAGCGAAATGAACTGGACAAGCCAGTTGAAATGGAATGCAGGCAAACACATTTCTCCAGATACACAGCTATATCTCGGTGTGGAATATTCGTACTGGATTAATAAATACGGCGTCGATGGTGTCGATGAAAACAATGTCAGTGCATTGATCAAATATCACTTCTAAACATTTATATCTCAGCATTTAAATGAGTATTGAAATTTGAAAAAGAAAAGCAGATCAGATGATCTGCTTTTTTATGTTAGGTGGGTAAGTTGAATATATGCTTTTGAAACTGTCGCACCTCATGTTTGAATTCGCCTAGCATTATTTTAGATACGCAACGAAGTTACACATTTGCTCAAAAATATAACGACTTTACAGAGTTTGAAGATCTAGTAAATAAAGAAATTAACAACTTTAAAAATTGGGATTTAGAACATCAAAAGCAGGCAAAACAACCTAAGGATTTTGAGGTTTTGGATAATGTGAAACAAAAAATAAGTAACCTAGAGCAACTGGAAAATTTAAGAACAATTTATGCGATCGTTAAATATCATATAGATTATTAAAGGTACCAATCCTACCATTTGAAAAAGCAGTCTAAGCAAGAAGCTTAAACTGCTCACGTAGATTACTTCTGCTCCGTCCAACCTTCTGCTTTTTCGACAGAATCATCATTACTAAAGAACTTCTCACGTTGTTCTTCAAGGAATTTTTTGGCATCAGGTTCAAACACATTTAAGCGCTTTTCATTGATCAAAGTCGTTTGATGTTGAAGCCACTCTTGCCAAGCCTGCTTCGACACCGTCTCTAAATATTCCTGACCTTTCGCTCCTGGAAATGGCGCAAAATCGAGTGCATCCATTTCTTTTTGATATTTACGACAAAATATCTGTTTTGACATAACGATTCCTTAAATCCTGCTGTAAAGTTTTTAAGCCAAATTCTCGATGCTTATAGCGATGCAATACGCTGACGAGCACGTTCAATCGCTGCACTGACTTGCTTCGGTGCTGTACCACCCAAGTGGTCACGAGCCGATACCGACGCTTCCAACGTCAACGCCAGATCAAACACATCTGCTGTGATCAAATCAGAGAATTGTTGCAATTGCTCAAGGGTCAGTTCAGACAAATCTTTTTCCTCTTGCACACCGAGCGCAACTGCTTTGCCGACGATTTCGTGCGCATCACGGAATGCCACACCTTTTTTCACCAAATAGTCAGCAAGGTCGGTCGCCGTGGAGAAACCACGAAGCGCCGCTTCACGCATACTGCTAATATTCGGTACAAGCGCAGGCACCATATCCGCAAACGCCATCAAGCTACCACGAACGGTATCAATCGCATCGAATAACGGCTCTTTGTCTTCTTGGTTGTCTTTGTTATATGCCAAGGGTTGACCTTTCATCAGCGTTAGTAAGCTGATCAAGTCGCCAAAGACACGACCTGATTTACCACGTACCAATTCAGGCACATCAGGGTTTTTCTTCTGTGGCATGATCGACGAACCTGTGCAGAAGCGATCTGGAATCTGCACAAATTTAAACTGCGCCGATGTCCACAAAATCAATTCTTCTGACATGCGAGAGAGGTGCATCATGATCAGCGATGCCGCAGCATTAAACTCAATGGCAAAGTCACGATCTGATACGCCATCCAGTGAATTTTCACTCACCGCTTCAAAGCCAAGCAATTCTGCAGTGTAGTTACGGTCGATTGGATAAGTGGTGCCTGCCAATGCTGCCGAACCGAGTGGCATACGATTGACACGTTTACGGCAGTCGATCATACGCTCACTATCACGGAACAACATTTCAAACCACGCCAATAAATGATGACCAAAAGTCACAGGTTGAGCAGTTTGTAGATGAGTAAAACCTGGCATGATGGTGTCGGTATTTTTCCCTGCCAAATCCAAAATACCTGATTGCAAACGCTTTAATAAGTCTAAAATTGCATCAATTTCATCACGTAAATACAGGCGAATATCGGTTGCGACTTGGTCGTTACGACTACGACCTGTATGCAATTTTTTCCCTGTAATACCAATGCGATCAGTCAGACGTGCTTCAATGTTCATGTGCACATCTTCAAGATCAATGCGCCACTGGAATTGACCTGCTTCAATCTCGGCTTGAATCGCCGTCAAACCATTGATAATGTCATCACGTTCTTGAGTGGTGAGTACGCCAACTTTCGCCAGCATGGTAGCGTGCGCAATCGAACCAGCAATGTCTTGTTTATAAAAGCGTTGGTCAAATTGCACAGATGCGGTAAATTCGGCAACAAAAGCATCGGTTGCTTCACTAAAACGACCGCCCCACATACCTGAAGTTTGAGTCGGGTTTTGAGCGGGATTCAAAGAATCAGCTGGCTGATTTGTCGGTGTAGTCATAAGATCGTCAATTCAATTTGAAACTGTTTAAAATTGAGCGAAATTATAACAGACATTGCTACCACAGGCATTGAAATGTCGTATGGAAGATTAAAAAGTCATGGAGTATGCTAATTTAGAGTTTCGATTGATCATTAAATTTGAAATCAAAATCACTCAACAGGACGTGTCAGTGCATGACGGTGCAAACGAATACAAAGCAAACGAAAACAAATCTATCAAAACCAGTTCCACGTTTTGGCTTTCGTGACTTTAAACAGTGGCGACAAGTCTTTGAGCTATTATTAGCCAGTAATGCTTTGGGCTTGATTTTGGCTGTGGCGAGTGTTGCACGGTTGTCTGATATCACATGGGTATTGTTGATTCATCATGTGCTGTTTGTAAGTTGGGTCTGTGTGGCGTTTGCCTATTGTATTGATTATCTGCAACGTCGGATGCCGTATTTGGCACGCAAGACATTTTTTATTTTTAACTTTTTAGTGCTCATTCTGATTGTGCTTTTTAGTGGTTTTATCATCAATATTCTGCAACATCATGCGCAGTTTCCTCGTCATGCACTGACTTGGCAAATCATCTCTGAACATAGCCTGCGTCGCATGGTGCTTGGTGGTGGTATTGGTTTGATTGTCCTGCGTTATCTATACGTGCGTGAGCTGTGGATTGAGCAACGACAATCTGAGCTGATGGCGAGAGTACAAGCCTTACAAGCTCGGATTCATCCGCATTTTTTATTTAATAGTTTGAATAGTGTGGTGAGTCTGATCGGTAGCGATCCATTTAAAGCAGAACAAATGCTGATTGATTTATCGAGTCTTTTTCGGGCAAGTTTAACCGAGCTACGAGAGGTCAGTTTGCGTGAAGAAGTCGAGCTATGTCAGCGTTATTTAAAGATCGAAGGTGTGCGTTTAGGTGATCGCTTACAAGTCAAATGGCGCATTGATGGTGAAAATCTGCTCAATCAAGCCAAGATTCCACTGCTCACTTTGCAACCATTATTGGAAAATTGTATTTATCATGGTGTAGAATCATTGTCTAAAGCGAGCATGGTGAGTATATTAATAGAAATACGTGACCACCATGTCAGTATTGTTTTGACCAATCCCTACCGAACAAAAGAGGCTCAGGTAAAATCAGAGTCGAATCAAGGCAATGGGATTGCCATTGATAACGTGAAACAACGTCTAATGGCGTATTATGGTGCAGAAGTGAAGTTTTCTACTTTTGCACGTGATGATGTCTATACGACTTTGTTGAGTTATCGATATCAGTAAATGGGCGATCAGCTCATCACTGACAAGACATGAGAATTACTCATGAATGAATTAAAAAGCAGATGCAATGGAAGCAAACATCTGTATAAGAAACAATGGGGAACACAATGGATATTGTAGTCTGTGACGACGAACCATTAGCAAGAGAGCGACTGGAACGGATGTTGACGCATCTGGGACATCGTGTGCTAGGGCAAGCCAAAAATGGCATTGAAGCCCTTGAATTGGTCGAACAAGAACAGCCTGATGTCATCTTACTTGATATACGCATGCCTGAAATGAATGGGTTGGAGTGTGCTCAAAAATTAAGTAGCCTAGACACACCGCCTGCGATCGCTTTTTGTACTGCATTTGATCAGTATGCGATTGATGCCTTTAAAACCAATGCCATTGCCTATTTACTCAAACCTATTGCTATGGATGATTTGTCACAAGCTTTGGCAAAAGCGACCAAGTTGAATCAAGCACAGCTCCAAGCCTTACCGACGACAGAAAAAGATCCTGAACATCAGACACGTCATCACATCGCTGCACGGACTTATCGTGGCGTAGAGCTGATTCCATTAGATGATATTTATTATTTCTTAGCCGATCAGAAATACGTCATGGTTCGTCATAAGAATGGTCAAGTGCTGATTGATGAAACATTAAAAGATTTAGAAAATGAATTTGAAAATAACTTTATTCGTATTCATCGTAATGCCTTGATGTCACTCAAATATTTGGATGGTTTGGAAATGCAATCAAATGGGCAATATCAAGTGCGTTGTAAAGAGATTGATGAAAAGTTGATGATTAGTCGTCGTCATTTGCCCTTGATCAAAGATCGTATTCAAAACTTATAATTAAAGTTCTTTCACCTTACTTTTTATGAGGTGAAAACCAAAACCATCAAAATGACTTGCAATTCTCCATCAGCACGGTAGTGTAAGTCATCCGTGTTCGTTGATGAGTTTTCGCCATGCCAGTCTTAAAAATTGCCACCCGAAAAAGTCCTTTGGCACTCTGGCAGGCAGAGCATATCAAACAACGCCTTGAAGCATTACATCAAGATTTAAGCGTTGAACTGGTGACGTTCGTCACGCAAGGCGACAAGATTTTAGATACACCACTTGCCAAGATCGGCGGTAAAGGATTGTTTGTCAAAGAGCTTGAAGCTGCATTACTTGATGGTCGTGCAGATTTAGCAGTGCACTCAATGAAAGATGTGCCAATGCAGTTGCCTGAAGGTTTGGAACTCGCTGCGATCTGTACACGAGAAGATCCACTAGATGCCTTTGTATCCAATCAATATCTCCATTTTGATGATTTACCGCACGGTGCAAAAGTCGGCACATCGAGCTTACGCCGTCGTTGTCAGATTTTGGCACGTCGTCCTGATTTAAAGGTGCTTGATTTACGAGGAAATGTCGGTACGCGTTTATCCAAGCTTGATGAAGGGCAATACGATGCGATTATTTTGGCGAGCGCAGGGTTAAAACGATTAGAGCTACATGGGCGCATCCGCCATACACTCAGCCCTGAAGTCAGTTTACCTGCGGTTGGGCAAGGTGCATTGGGATTGGAATGTCGTAGCGATGATGCGCAAGTACAAGGTTGGATTGCCGCTCTGAATGATGCAGAAACTTCAGCCTGTGTGCTTGCCGAGCGTGCTTTTAACGCTCATCTTGAAGGTGGTTGCCAAGTCCCGATCGCCGCATTTGCCGAGTGGCTTGGCGATCAGATCCATATTGAAGGGCGTGTCGGTTCACCTGATGGTGAGCAATTACTCATTGCCAAACAACAAGGTTCACCAGCTCAAGCGGAAGAAATGGGTGTTGCACTTGCCAAAGACTTGTTGGCACAAGGTGCAGGTGAGCTATTACAAGCGTTATATGATGATCAGCGTTCAGCGCAAAACCAAGATCAATAAATCTAATGTGTTGATTTAACCATGGCTCAATGCGGATCAAAGTTTCTAATTAATACGCGTCCTGCCGAGCGTGCGAATGCTTTAAGCAAGGCTTTGCAAGCTTTGGGCTATTCAGTCTATGAGTTGCCTTTATTGTCATTAGAGCCAATAGCTTTTAATGCAGAATTGGAAGCGCAATTTGCACAATTTAAACATGCTGAAATTGTGGTTGTGGTCAGCCCTATTGCGGTTGAGTTGGGTATGCAATATGCTTCGCAAAGCAATATTTCATTGGCTCAATTGCAGAACAAACAATGGATTGCTGTTGGAGGGTCGACCCAAAAAGCATTGGCAAAATATAAAATTGATAGTGAATGTCCAACGGTTGAAACCTCCGAAGGCATGTTGCAACTTCCCATTTTAAACGATTTGATTTCAGCGCAATCTAGTAACTCACAGCACACAAAAAGTGTGCGAATTGCATTTTGGCGTGGTATTGGCGGACGTACTTTGATGATGGATGAGCTGATTGCACAAGGTTGTACGGTGTTAAATATTTTACTCTATCGCCGTGCGTTGCCGAATTATACGATGGATGATTTAAAACAACTTGCACAACAACTGCCTGCAACCGTTCTTGTTAGCAGTGAACAAAGTTGGAAAAATTGGCAACAATTGAATTCTCAAATGGTTGAACATGCCATTGCCCGTCCAAATGATTTTTTAAACAATCAATATGTGGTGCTCGGCGATCGTGTAAGCCAAGTGCTTCGAGATGATTTAATAAACGCACGTCAAATATTGACTGTACAACATTTACAAGCAAATGAAATTGACAGCGTGATTCAGAATCGCAACAATAATAAATGATTATTTAAATTCATTTGTTTTGACGATGTGGGGATGTATTAAATTGGTTGGTAGTGCTTACAAGGCTAGAGAGTTGATGCGTAAAGATGAATAAAATTGGCACATTGCTACTGCTATTGATCGTAGTGTGGTTGGGCAAGCTCAGCTTCGATTTTTATACGCTCAAAAATGATCAAGTCAATGCGTTGAACCTCAGTTTGACACAACAAAATCAACGTATTTCAGCACTGTATGATCAAATCGTCTCATTGCAACAAGCGCATAAACCAATATTGTCTGAAGACTTGCAAGGCATTGGGCAAAGCAGCTCTACACAAAGCCAAAATGCATCAATTCAATCACAATCAAATGCTTTACAGCTTTTGAATCCAACATTGGCAAGTGTCTATGCTTCAAATTTTGAAAGTCAGCGGTTGAATCAAGATCGCTTGAGTTATGTCAAAGATCGCTTAAGCCTGATACAAGCGATGTTGCAACAACAACGTATTAGCATGGCGCTGTCACAGATTCAAAACTTAAAACAGAAATTGGGTCAAGAGCAGTTGCTTGCGAGTAGTTTGAACTCAGCCCTTATCGCAGCCTTGCAACGTGATCAGAACACCATCACTCAATATTCGCAACAGCGGAGTGAGCACCTGAGTGTCCTACAACAACAATTACAAAAGATCGAAACACAGCTTGAACCAGTTGCATTAGATCAAGCCAGTCAGTCACGCTCTTGGTCCAATTGGTTTAAGTTGCAACGTGTTGATCAAGTACAACAACCTGATTTGCAACAACGTGCGCTACATTACAAAGAAATGCAATTGCAACTCTTACTGGCACAACAAGCCTTATATGCAGGGCAAAAAGCCTTCTATCGTCAGCAGATTGCAACTTTGGCAGAAAATCTCGCTGTATATCCAGATGCGACCTCGCAATCGGTATTAAAAAGCTTAAAAAGCTTAGATGGAATTGCACTCAACCCTGCACCGCAACTCAGTTCGATCACGTTGCTTGGTGATACGCCATGATGTCGCAGAGAGGGTAATTCGTCATGCGTAATGTGATTTTGGCGTATCTTATTTTATTTTTGCTATTACTTGGCGTATTTATTGTGCTGAGTTTTAATGCGGGTTTTGGCTATGTCTTTTTGCAGTGGCATGGTTGGCAGTTACAAACCAATTTATTATTGGTACTGATCTTATTTTTTATATTCCTCATCGTGCTCTATGCGTGTTGGTATGGTTTAAAACAGATTTTCCGCCGTAATATTCAAAATCATTTACAACCTAAATCATTTCAAAAACTTCATCCTTATGAGCGACTCGGGATATTGTGGCTACTCAAAGCAGAAGCTTCTGAGCAACAGCAAATTATCTCGACCTATCAAGCTTCTGCACTTTTACATCCTTTGATCCGTGCGCAAATGTCACTGAATCAACCCGATACTTCAAGTGCTAAAGAGTGGTTAAAACACAGTAAAAATCCACTGTTTGAATTGGCGGAATTGCTCAAAATTGATATTGCATTGGTTGAAGAAAATCATGCTGAAGCCTTTGAACGTATTGAATTTTTAAGCGTACAACCGCTCTCGACGTGGTTACAGCCTGTAGCAACTGCATATCACGCACAGCTTCAAAAAAAATGGTTGCAACTGTCTTTGCAATATCCGTGGAAAATGTTTGATGCCACGTTTCAGCCACAGTTTGATCAAGCGCAAAATGTATTATGGTTACAGGCACTGTTTCAATTTAAAGATCGTGCGGATGAGCGTGCTATAGATCAGCTTGGAGCATGGATTCAACAGCATCAGTCGGTGATTGCTGATTATCCTGTTGAGCATAAAATTATATTATTAAAACTCATGGTGCAGTTTGAGCGGTTTGATTTACAGAGTTTTATTTTTGCAGAACAAATTTTAGCTGAGCGATTTGTGCCAGAGGTGCTGTATATTTGGCTCGATCAGGTGTTTGAACATGCACATTTGGATATTGACGTGATCGCATCGAAAATCGAAGCGTGGTCTGCGCAATATCCTGCTCAGCCGAGCATCGCTTTTGCCAAATGGCATATTGCGCAAGCCGTAGGCAATATTGATGAGGCAAACGCATTATTAGCACAATATCCTGAAGATGCGTATATGGCATATTTACGGGTAAAAAGTGCGTTGCCATCAGACGATTTACAGCAAGATTTAAAACGATTGCTTCAGTTTAGCGATCAAGATTTTAAATTTAACCTCTAGCATGACCTAAGTATAAGGACGATATTATGCAAGCTCAGACCTCACAGCGTTCAGCGATCGGTGAATTATCAGATTATCCCTTACATTTTCAGCAAACCGTCGCTTGGGGGGATATGGATGCGTTTGGTCATGTGAATAATGTGATGTATTACCGTTATTTTGAAAGTGCACGGATTGAATATTTAGAGCAATTTAATATTTTTAATTATGATGTGATTACGGTAATTTCAAAAAGTGATTGTCGTTATTTAAGTCCTGTATTTTATCCTGATCAATTAGTCGTTGCGACACGTGTCGAGGAAATGAGGAATTCTGCACTGCGTATGCGCTATACCTTATTTAGCAACAGTCAGAATAAAATCGTTGCTGATGGTGAGGCGGTTATTGTGATTTTGGATGCCAAAACAAATACTAAAAAATCAATTCCTGAAGAGTTTAAACAACAGGTTATAGATTTTGAAAAACAAACAGGTCATGACGTCATTTTGCTTTAAAAAGTACACAGTGAAAGAACTGGCAGAGTAAAAAGAAAGCGTAGAGAAATAGTAGAAAGAAATAAGCCAAATGGGATTTATGATGAATAGAACCCATTAATTATTTTAAAATTAGAATTACAAAACTCGAATAAACCAATTAAAAATAAAGTTATACACTTGTATTGAGATAATGTATTGAAATGCGTATTATTTACACATATTTTATCGAAACCATATTTATCAATACCTGATTTGGTATTTAACTCGCATTAAAGGACGTCCTCATGGGAACCAATATTGACAATTTAGATTTAAATCAACTTAATCCAAATCAGTTAAAAGAGTTGACTCAAAAAGCACAACAACTCATTGAAAAAAAGAACAAAGAAAAAATTGATCAAGCGTTTGCACAGCTCGTTGATGTCGCAAAAAGCGTGGGTTTAACCTTAGATGAGCTTTTGGCTCATGGTCAAAAGAAAAAGTCAAAACCAACTCGCAAAGTTGCACCACGCTATCGCAATCCAAAAGATGCGAGCCAAACGTGGACAGGTCGTGGTAAGCAACCTCGTTGGGTGGTAGATGCGCTTGCAAAAGGCAAAAAACTCGACGATCTTGCTATTTAATTGTATCGAGCCTGATGGTTAGTTTAATGGTCGTTGTGACATCATTTTCTCTATGTGAATGTGCACCGTCATTAAAAAGTCATATTTGTCTTAGATAATCCTGAAAACCAAGCAACTGCTTGGTTTTTTGTTTTGTAATTCATCTATTCTGGTGTTGGTTCATTGCGCAAAATGTGCATAATGTGATGAGCATTGCGGATCAATTGAGATTCATGGAAGTAAAGAAATTTAAATGATGGGCTGTACTAGAGTATCTATGTGAATGACCAATAAGAAGATTTTTAGATTTTGGCTGATGATGTTTTTCGGTCTTTTTGCACTATTTGTGCTATTACAAGTTCCTGCGACGTGGCTTTTGGGTAAGTTTTATCCAAATATGCGATATATCCATAATGTAAATGGCAATATATGGCAGGGTGAGGCAGATTGGTCATATCAAGATTTGCAAGGCACCATGACGTGGTCTACACGACCGTGGGAAATTCTGCGATTGCGAGCGTCGTCAAACATTACTTTGCATTCAGGGCAAACGGAAATTCACGCCATTATGGCTTATGGTTTTGGTAAAAATATTTACCTGAGCGACGTCAATGGTGAAATCAGCAGTGATACTTTGGCAAATCTTGTCGATTGGCAGTGGCCGAGTAGTAATATCAAACTAAAAGATGTGTCCGTGAAGTACAAAAAGCAACAAGGCTATCAAGATGCCGAAGGACAGCTCATGTGGGCAGGTGGCTTGCTGAATTATCCGATTGCACAGCGTCTAGAGCGGATTGATATCCCGCCATTGGTGGGGCAACTCAGTACTGAGAATGATCAGCTGAAACTTGCTGTGCAGGATAGTCAAAAACAGCGTATGGCAGACTTGAGTTTGGGTAAAGACAATATGCTTGATGTGCAAGTGACGCAACGGCTATTGCTGAATGCGCCGAGCTATCAGGGTAAAGCAGGCATGGATACTGCGGTAATTAGCACACGTCAGCCTTTGGGGAGTTTGTGATGATGCAGACGACTTGTATGTGGTGTGACGCAAAGGTGGGTTGCCGAGCATGAATAGTATCCAACAATGGCTGAATCGCTTCGAACTGGAAAAGCTCAATAAAATTGCCCCAGTGATCTTTTTTATACTGATGCTATGGCTGTGCTGGCGTTTAGCGAATCTATTTTGGTGGTTCGTCGCACCGCCAAAGGCACCAACGGTACAGTCTGTAGTGCTTGGTTCGCAACAACAACGAATGCCGGATATCGTGCGTTTTTCATTATTTGAAGAACAGGGTCAAAACCCACAATCACAACAGCTTGATTTGCCTGTGAAGTTGGAAGGTGTAGTATTAGCCAGTCCAAGACATTTATCATCGGCTGTACTTCGTGTGAATAATAATGCCAGTAGCTATCGTGTGGGTGAAACGATTGAAGACACCAATATGACATTGGCAGAAGTGCATTGGGATCGTGTGTTTATTCGAGAAAGTAGCGGACAGACACGTGAAGTCAAGTTTGGTGACGAAACCAGTACCGCAAATTTGCCACTAAGTGATATGGGGTTAAATAGCTCATCAAATCGTACATCAAATGCGATGCCGAGTACGCAACCTAATCATGCGACAAATCGCAATAATCGTTCACCTGATCGTGCGATTGATCAAGCGATCGAAAAGCTCAAACAAGATCGAGAGCAATATCTCGGTCAAATGGGTGTCAATAACACGCAAAATGGCTTTGAAGTGACAGATCAAACACCACCTGCGCTTCGTGCAAGATTGGGTTTAAAACCGGGTGATAAAGTGGTTTCGGTGAATGGGCAAAACTTGTCTTCAGGGGTAAATGAAGCACAATTGCTTGAGCAGGTACGACAAGCAGGGCAAGCAAAAATTGAAATACAACGTGGTGATCAAACGATGACCATCCAACAAAGTTTTTAAGCACAGTGATGTGTAATTTAATATAAATGAGGCAAATGGTTCAAATGACTTCATCTTTTGCAAAGCGTCAACTTTGGGCTGCACTTGCAGTGGCGCCGATGGTTTTTGTGGCGTCACAAGCAAGCCATGCACAGACGTGGAAAATTAATTTGCGAGATGCAGATTTGACTGCATTTATCAATGAAGTGGCGGATATTACGGGCAAGAACTTTGCGGTCGATCCACGAGTGCGTGGTAACGTTACGGTGATTTCAAATAAGCCACTAAATAAAGATCAAGTGTATGACTTGTTTTTAGGCGTGCTGAATGTCAATGGTGTGGTGGCAATTCCGTCAGGTAACACCATTAAGCTTGTCCCAGATAATAATGTTAAAAATTCAGGGATTCCATTTGATGCACGAAATAATGCTCGTGGTGATCAAATCGTCACTCGGGTAATCTGGCTTGATAATACCAATCCAAATGACCTCATTCCTGCACTGCGTCCACTGATGCCACAGTTTGCACACTTGGCGGCAGTACCGGGAACTAATGCTTTGATTGTGTCTGATCGTGCGGCGAATATTTATCAGCTTGAAACCATCATTCGTAATCTTGATGGCACAGGTGATCATGATATTGAGGCGGTTGCATTACAGTCGAGTCAGGCGGAAGAAGTGCTTGGTTTACTTGACTCAATGAGCTCAACAGGAGCGGCGAAAGACATTAAAGGCTCACGTGTGCGTGTCATTGCTGATGCGAGAACCAATCGCATCATTATCAAAGGTGATACACATAGCCGTAAGCGGATTCGTCAATTGATCGAAATGCTCGATGTGCCGTCGGCAGATCGTTTGGGTGGACTGCGTGTATTTCGCTTAAAACATGCCAATGCTAAAAATTTGGCGGAAATCCTACAAGGTCTAGTCACTGGGCAAGTGGTTAGTAGTTCAGGTGGTTCTAATTCAAGTAATAGTTCAAACAATCAGATCAACTCGTTAATCAATAATTCAAACTCAAGCGCAAATAGTGCGAGTGGAACAGGTTCGACTATTAACCTCACTGGTTCAAATAATAGCAATCAAAATGCTTTGACCAGTTTTAATGCTAATGGTGTGAGTATTATTGCTGATGCGACACAAAATGCTTTGGTGGTCAAAGCAGATCCGCAGTTGATGCGTGAACTCGAAAGCGCCATCGAACAACTTGATATTCGTCGTCAACAAGTGCTGATCGAAGCGGCAATCGTAGAGGTGTCAGGTAGTAATGCTGACCAACTCGGTGTGCAATGGGCATTAGGTGATCTATCCAGTGGCGTCGGCTTAATTAACTTTGCCAATGCAGGAGCGAGCATAGCAAGTATTGCAGGAGCTGCTTTAGCAGGATCAACTGCGCAAGCTACAGCATTAAACGGCTTGAGTAGTGGAGCATCTATTGCGCTTGGTGACTATAATGAGAATAGCGATGGTACACGTAGCTTTTTTGGCATATTAGTTCAAGCACTTGAAAAGAGTAGCAAATCCAATTTACTGTCGGCACCATCTGTCGTGACGATGGATAATGAAGAGGCGTATATCGTTGTTGGTCAAAATGTGCCATTTGTCACAGGGTCGGTAAGTACCAATGGTGGAACGGCGAATCCTTATACGACGATTGAGCGTAAAGATGTGGGGATTACCTTAAAAGTCGTGCCACATATCGGTGAAGGCGGAACATTGCGTTTAGAAGTGGAGCAAGAGGTTTCAGCTGTAACCAATAGTACAGCTGCGTCGGATTTGATCACCAGTAAGCGTGCAATCAAAACCTCAATCTTGGCTGAAAATGGTCAAACCATTGTGCTTGGTGGCTTGATGCAAGATGACCGAGAAGAAGGGCGACAAGCCGTACCAGGACTTGGGCGTATTCCTGTAGTGGGACGTTTATTCCGCTCGGATAATGCCAGCACGGAAAAGCGTAATTTATTATTGTTTATTCACCCAACGATTATTAAAGATGCGGCAGATAGTCGTAATGTGACAGGTGATCGGTATAATCAGATCAGAAGTCTTCAATTGGCATTTGATACGGATGGAAGCTTTGCATCGTTGCCAGACACAGCAGATGATTTGTATGATCAGCGGATGACTTTGCCGATTGCCAAAGAACAACGCACCGCAGATGGCAAGAAATATCAAACAGTACCAGTCACCGCTGTAACTAAGCAAAATGGCGCAACAGTGGTGGATTTGCGTCCAACTACAACAGCACAACCGATCGTCAATACGCCAACGGCAGTGGATTATTCACAAGCTGAATATGCTCAACCGCAAATCGAACGAACCTCAAACACCACGACGGAAACGACAATCCGAGTGGATTAACCGAGTAGACGAACAGGGTAAAATACAATTTTTTGAAGTATCACGACTGATTTGTTTTGTGCGTGATGCTTTGGAAAGTCGATTTAAAATATTCAGAAATTATTCAGCGAAGTAAAAAATAAGGTAAAGACATGAACTGGAAACTTGTTGCTAAAAGCGCACCGATCGAAGGGCAAACCATCGTTATTGATCGTGATATGGTGATCGGTCGCCATCAGCAAGCGGATATTGTTTTGCAAGCGTCACATGTGTCACGTCGTCATGCTGCTTTATTGTTGAAAGAAGATGGTAAGCAATTGTGGATACAAGACTTAGAGTCTTCAAATGGTACTTTTGTGAATGGTCAGAAAATCACAGAACATCAGCTCAAAAATCTCGATGAAATCAACTTTGAATCAATTTGCTTTCAAATCATTGCCGATGCTTTGGCAATCAATGAGGCTGTGAGTGCGCCTGATCTCGAAAAAGTTGCGCCATCAGATGCTGGTATGCCAACGCTTGCAGAGCGTGGTGATGTGGAAGTGAAACAAGATGGCATGCCAAGCAATATTGGAGTACCCAAGCCGGCACCGATTCCAGAACATATTGATACCAGTAAAAGTGTTGAGGCGAAACTTGAGCCACAAGCAGTACAGATTGAACAGCCTGAAAGCCGTGTGGAAAAAGCACAAACTGAACAGAAAAATGCCAAAGTGGGCTTGATGAGTTTAATTGTCTTGGTGATTTTGATTGTCTTAGCAGGATTGTTTTTCTTTGGTCAATAAGCGTTGATTATAATGACAGAGCTTTTGATGAATTCTCTTGCTGATCTCTCGCAACGACAACTGATCCTATTTGATCTCGATGGCACATTGGTTGATTCTGCACGTGATCTGTATGCGTCAATGAATATGGCGCTCGCTGAGCTGGGTCGCCCTGCCGTGACTGAAACTCAAGTGCGCAATTGGGTTGGAAAAGGTGCATCACAGCTGTGTAGTTGTGTGATTCAATATCAAGAACACGGCTTAAATCCTGAACTTCAGCAACAGCTTTTACAGCGATTTTTAGCGGTCTATCAACGCTATCTTTGTGTCGATACAGAGATCTATGAGGGTGTACTTGAATTTTTGGATTATTGTCGAGCTGAGGAAAAAACGCTGGCTTGTGTGACCAATAAGCCGTTTGATGCGGCGCACAGTCTACTCAAGCAACTGAATATTCTAGATCGTTTTTCATTGGTGATCGGCGGGGATTCATTGACGCATCGTAAGCCACATCCTGAGCCACTATTGCATAGCATACATTATTTTGAACAAAAGCCTGAACACACTTTGATGATTGGTGATTCACGAAACGATGTTGAGGCATCACGAGCTGCGCATGTCGATTGTATTGTGCTGAGTTATGGCTATAATCATGGTGAAGATATCCATGCCTGTTCACCACAGATGGTGATTGATTCATTGGCTGAGCTGATTCCACGTTAAATGAATGACTGGAAATTTTCAATTTATTTGCGTCATTTGCATCTTCCACTTCAAGACTTTTGAGGAAAATATGTTTAACACAATGTTGTGCCCAATCATGTTTCGATGGCGAGACTTCGTCTAACCCTAATTTTCGAACCATTTTTCAACATTGAGTAAAGACCATGACCTCACATAACGAGCTTCAAAAAGAACAACTTCAAACAGAGCAATTTCAACGCCTCGTCCAAGCAGGCTATCAAACCATTCCAGTATTTCGTCAGCGCCTTGCGGATACCGAAACGCCGCTCACCGTATTTGCACGTTTGCGTCAGCAGGCTTTGGCGTATTTGTTTGAATCGGTCGAAGGCGGAGAAACATGGGCACGTTATTCGATCATTGGTTTGGGTGAAAGTACAGTATTCTCCTGTAATGCAGGTGTGCTCAGTATTCAAGATGAGCAAGGGCAAGTCACGACACAGTCTTGTAGTGACCCTTTTCAATATATTCGAGATTATCAAGCCCAGTTCAAAGTACCGCCACATGCTGAAATTCCAGAATTACCACAATTTACAGGCGGTCTAGTCGGTTATTTTGGCTATGACTCGGTGCGCTATATTGAGCCAAAATTAACCAATGTTCCTGAAGCCGATCCTGTTGGGCTACCAGATATTTGGATGATGCTGTCTAAAACCGTGATCGTGTTTGATAATCTCAAAGATACCATGTTTTTGATCAGTCATGCTGATGCCAGCCAAACTGATGGTTATGAAAAGGCACAAGAGCGTCTGGATGACATTGAAGCCTTGCTGGCTCAGCCTGTCAATTTGACGGCACAGCCACATTCAGCGCCACAGTTTGAATCTTTAACAGGCAAACAAAAATTCTTAGATACCATCGAAACGGTAAAAGAATATATCCGTGCAGGTGATGTGATGCAGGTGGTGCCTGGACATCGCATGGTATCCGATTTTGATGGGGATGCGATTTCGGTCTATCGTGCGCTTCGTCATCTCAATCCATCACCGTACTTATTTTTGGTACAAGGCTATACTTTGCACGATCAAAAGCCATTCCATATTGTTGGCTCATCACCTGAGATTTTATGTCGTTTGGAAGATGGTGTGGCAACAGTGCGCCCACTGGCAGGGACTCGTCCTCGTGGCAAAACCCATGAAGAAGATCTAGCTTTAGAAAAAGACTTGCTTGCGGATGAGAAAGAAATTGCCGAACATCTGATGCTGATTGACCTTGGGCGAAACGATATCGGTCGAGTATCAAAAATTGGAAAAGTGCAAGTCACCGATCAGATGGTGATTGAACGCTATTCACATGTCATGCACATCGTGTCGAATGTACAAGGTGAAGTATTGGATGATGTTGATGCCTTAGATGTGTTAAAAGCTACTTTTCCAGCGGGTACTTTGTCAGGTGCGCCAAAGATTCGTGCGATGGAAATTATTGATGAAGTTGAGCCTGTGAAACGTGGCGTATTCGGCGGTGCTGTCGGTTATCTTGGTTGGCATGGTGAGATGGATATGTCAATTGCGATTCGTACAGGAATTATCCGAGAAGGTAAAGTCTATGTCCAAGCAGGTGCAGGCTTAGTAGCAGACTCTAATCCTGAATCGGAATGGAATGAAACCCAAATCAAAGCACGTGCGGTAATCAAAGCGGTTGAATTATCATCAAATGGGTTGATTTTATAGGATTTCAGCGGATATCCTGTAAAAAACCACTTGCATCGTTTGAGAGTTTTGCTAAACTGCACACCGTTCTGATGCGAAACGTCATTGATATATCATATAGATACTCATTGATGTTTAAATCAAAAAAAAGCCGGCATAGCTCAGTTGGTAGAGCAACTGACTTGTAATCAGTAGGTCCACAGTTCGAATCCGTGTGCCGGCACCATTTTTAGAAACCTTGTTTAAAATAGGTTTTGTAAAATGTGTTAAGATTGCAACAGCAACGAGCTCTAATAAGAGTGAAAAAAGGTGAGGTTCCCGAGCGGTCAAAGGGAGCAGACTGTAACTCTGCCACGAAAGTTTCGAAGGTTCGAATCCTTCCCTCACCACCATTTTTCAACTTCGATTGAGTGCTAACTTCAATTTTACAAATAAAATGAAGTAACCAACATCGTGCGGGAGTAGCTCAGTTGGTAGAGCGGCAGCCTTCCAAGCTGCATGTCGCGAGTTCGACCCTCGTCTCCCGCTCCATTCGAAGAGCATTGAAAATTGAAAACTACACTATTATGTAGTCTATTGCTCTTATAGCTCAGTGGTAGAGCACTCCCTTGGTAAGGGAGAGGTCTCGAGTTCAAATCTCGATAAGAGCTCCAGATTTGAAAAATGCACAAGCTACTAAATAAAGATTGGTATAGTGCAGAAAACGACAGAATTTTATATCAAAGCAGGCTTTTTAGTCTGCTTTTAAAGTATTAGGCGTTCAGGTTTTTTAATTCTTTTAAGAGCTGAACATATTTCAGTCGATGGCTGTATGATTGATTGTTTGAGTTGATTTGTCAGAGAGTCAATACATCAGGATCGAGAGTCTCGACGTAAGCGAGGAGTATCATCATGGCTAAGGCTAAGTTTGAACGTAATAAACCACACGTAAACGTGGGCACGATCGGTCACGTTGACCATGGTAAAACAACATTGACAGCAGCGATTGCAACAATCTGTGCAAAAACCTACGGTGGTGAAGCAAAAGACTACGCAGCAATCGACTCTGCACCAGAAGAAAAAGCACGTGGTATTACCATTAATAC
>NZ_JAKUML010000020.1 GCF_022601685.1 Acinetobacter sedimenti | reverse complement strand
CCATCGACATGAAAACCTCTATGCTAAACTACTCAAAGAATTAAGAGAGAATCCACTCTAAAGTTATCTAGACCCTAAAATTAAAACCGAATCAAACGTGTTGGTGTGCAGACTAGATCTAAATTCTGATCCCAAATCTGCGTTGCTAAAATACCATTAACCTCCTGAAAATCATGCGTTAATCCAAGTCGAATAGTGCGATATGGATGCTTTGCCAATGTTCGATCATAAAAACCACCACCCATACCGACACGATGTCCAAACCGATCAAAAAGTACCAATGGCATGATCACCACATCAAGCCTAGCCATATCAAAAGCACGACTTGCCATGATTTGTTGCATACCGAGTCGATGTTTTGCCAAACGATTTGAATGGAGATGATTTAAAGTCAACTCTGTCCACACAAGTCGCTGATTCATATTACAAATCATTGGAATATAAACTTTCTTATTTTGTTGAATGAGTTTTTGAATTAAAGCTTGTGTCGGCACTTCGCCAAAATCACTGAGATAAAGTCCAATTCTTTTTGCCTTTTTAATTTCTGCGACGTTAAGCAATTTTTGCACTACGGCAGTTTCCGCTTGTCGAAGTTGACGCTTTGAAAGCTGACGACGTTGTTTACGGATTTGTTTACGACGTGCAGGAATTTGATTGATTGCAATTTTATCTAGAGTAATTTGATCTGAAGAAATACTACCCATGACTATTCCTTATTTCGCCGTTTTGTCGTCGCACGGCGATTAGAAGGTTTTGGGCTATTTGTATTTCGTCGTCCTGACGGTGGATTACCGCTCTTTTGACGAGAATCTGATTTTTCAGTTTGAGAATTTTTTGTTTTAGCTTTGTTTGGTTTAAAGCCATTGTTGTTATGGTCTTTTGAATTTTGATTTTTTCTCTGTTGATCTTTCGCTTTTTGATCTTTCCAACTCAAACCACTTTTAGCATGATCTTGAGTTTTATTCTTTTGCTTTAAGAGGTGTCGAAACTCATCATAAAACAAAGCTTCTAATGGCGTAGATTCTCCAAGTACTAAACCAAGATCAATCAGATTGACTGAACCAATTTGGGTGCGAATTAACCGTAGCGTTGGAAAGCCAATCGCAGCCGTCATACGGCGTACTTGCCGATTCTTGCCTTCACAGATTTGGATTTCAATCCATGAGGTTGGAATATTGGCACGATGGCGTATCGGTGGGTCACGCTCCCAAAGCCATTTAGGTTCTGTTATTTTTTCGGCTTTTGCAGGGAGTGTCATACCGTCTTTTAGCATCACACCACGACGCAATTGTTCAATTGCATTTTCTGAAACGTCACCTTCGACTTGCACGACATAGCTTTTATATTGTTTATGTTTTGGATGAGTGATTTGTTGATTGAGCTGTCCATCATCAGTCAGCAGTAATAAACCTTCGGAATCTCGATCAAGCCGTCCAGCAATTCTTAGAGTTGGATCATGGATAAAATCAGACAAAGTGATCTGCAGTTCTTCTGAACGAAATTGGGAATGTACGTTAAATGGTTTATTGAAAGCGACGATTTTTACCATGAACTTCTACTTTATTTGAATCAATAGCTTAGCGAGTATTGTAACCATCATTTTGGGAAATATTGCTATTTGTGAGATAAATTACAAAACTATTCTACATTCTTTATTATATAGGCGTTAAAAAAGTTTTAGTGTCGTTCAAGACATTTATACAGCATCGCTAATTACAAGAAGGGAGCATCTTTACAATGGGTTATCAGAAGATCGTAGTTCCTGCGGATGGTGATAAAATCACCGTAAATGCAGACCTGTCACTGAATGTTCCAAACCATCCAATCATTCCTTTTATCGAAGGAGATGGGATTGGTGTGGATATTACACCTGTAATGAAGACGGTGGTCGATGCTGCGATTCTTAAAGCATATGGTGGCAAGCGTTCGATCGAATGGATGGAAGTATATTGCGGCGAAAAAGCAGATAAAATCTATGGCACGTATATGCCTGAAGAAACCTTTGATGCGCTACGTGAATTTATCGTGTCGATTAAAGGGCCGCTTACCACACCAGTTGGTGGTGGTATTCGTTCGCTCAACGTCGCACTTCGTCAAGAATTAGACTTGTATGTTTGTGTGCGTCCAGTGCGATGGTTTGAAGGTGTGCCTTCGCCGATGCAACATCCTGAGCTTACTGATATGGTCATCTTCCGTGAAAACTCAGAAGACATCTATGCAGGGATCGAGTGGAAAGCAGATTCTGACGAAGCAAAGAAAGTTATTAAATTTCTCAAAGAAGAAATGGGCGTGACCAAGATTCGCTTTGAAGAAGGTTGTGGTATTGGGATCAAGCCAGTATCTAAAGAAGGAACACAGCGTCTAGTACGAAAAGCGATTCAATTTGCGATTGATAATGATAAGCCTTCGGTGACTTTGGTTCACAAAGGTAATATCATGAAATATACCGAAGGGGCGTTCAAAGAGTGGGGCTATGAGCTTGCAATTGATCGTTTTGGCGGTGAGTTGTTAGATGGCGGTCCTTGGGTCAAAATCAAAAATCCGAAAACAGGGAAAGACATCATTATTAAAGATGTGATTGCTGATGCGTTCTTACAACAAATCTTGATGCGTCCAGCGGATTATTCTGTGATCGCAACTTTGAACTTAAATGGTGACTATATTTCTGATGCACTGGCTGCTGAAGTTGGTGGTATTGGTATTGCGCCAGGTGCAAATATCGGTGGGGCGATCGCTGTGTATGAAGCAACACATGGTACAGCACCAAAATATGCAGGTCAGGATAAAGTCAATCCAGGTTCTATTATTCTCTCTGCGGAAATGATGCTACGTGATATGGGGTGGATAGAAGCGGCGGATCTTATCATTCGTGGTGTATCTGGTGCGATTGAAACCAAAACGGTGACTTATGACTTTGAGCGTTTGATGCCAAATGCAACTTTGCTTCGTTGTTCTGAATTTGGTAAAGCGATTATTCAACACATGGAAGATTGAATGAGCTTTCTTAAGTTATAATTTTTTGTTGGGAAGAGCAGATTAGTCTGCTCTTTTTTTTATATGAATCATAAAACTAAAGTATAATAGCGGAATAATAAAACTTAAAAATTCATCATAAAGTTCTATTCACAAGATACAAAATCATAAAATAATATGATTTATCATCCAAATTCTGCCCCAGTTACAAAAAAATTGGCTTTTTTTAAATATTTCTGTGATACATGTTGCATTCTTGTACCGTAAATGTTGTATATTAAGCGCTAAATAATCTCAGATTGTAAATATAGGTTCGAGGATGATTATGGTGCTTTCTAAACAATTCATGAAAACTGCTTTGATGAGCTCTGCGTTGATTCTATTGGCACCTAGCGTGCTTGCAAATACTCAAGCTGCAAAAGAGCCTGTATCGGTAAACTTAAACACCTATCTCATTGCTCAAAATGCTGAAGGTAAAATTACGGAACAAGTAACTTCAGAAGTGAAACCGGGGCAGGTGGTTGAGTATCGTGCAGTATATACAAATAACACAGCAGGGACGATTAAAAATCTAGTAGCAACTTTGCCAATTCCTGCTGAAACGCAATTCCTTGCTAAGTCTGCTCCAACAAAGGCTCAAGCAAGTACTGATGGTGTGAATTTTGCACCAATGCCACTGAAGAAAAAGGTTGGCGATCAGGTAGTGAATGTTCCACTAGCAGATTATCGTGCTCTGCGTTGGACCATCGCAGAGCTTCCTGCTGGGAAGTCAATTGCTGTTTCTGCGCAAACTCGCATTAATAGTACAGCTGTAAGTAATTAATCTTAAATATGCTCTTTATGAGGAAGGTAAAAATGTCTCAAAATTTTAAATTACCGCGCATTACGCAGCTAGCAACTTCGATTGCACTAGCTCTAGGTGGTGTTGCTGTAGTGCAAACAACCCAAGCGGCCGCTCCTGCTGCTGGATCAAACATCAATAACATTGCATCTGCAACGTATAATGATGCAAGTGGTAACCCACAATCTGTTACATCTAACCAAGTAACAACTACAGTACTACAAGTGGGTAGCTTCACTTTGGTTGATAATCGTACAGCATCTGCGAATCCAAATGGTTCGGTAAGCTTGTCGCATACATTAACAAATACAGGTAATGGTTCAGATACATATACACTTGCACTTGCACAGTTAACAGCTGACAACTTTGATTTGAATAATCTACAAGTATATTTAGATGCTAACAATGATGGTGTTAAAGATAGTAATACTCCTGTAACTTCAGTAACTTTAGCACCGGGTGCATCAGTTGGTTTGATTATTGAATCAACTGTACCGAGTACAGTTACTACAGGTCAGGCACAGTACACTATAACTGCGACCAGTGCATTTGATAGCGCAACTGATACAGATACAGATACTGTTGTTGTAACTAACGGTGCGGTATTACGTATTGAGAAAGCTGCAAGTGTAACTAGCGTCAGCGCAAACGGTGATATTGAATATACATTAACATATCGTAACACTGGTAATGCTGCGGCGGCTAATGTATCTATTACAGATAACATTGATGTTTCTAAAGTTGCTTATGTACTAAATTCTGGTCGTTGGAATGGTTCTGCAACTGCTTTAACTGATGCAGCTGGTGGTGATCCTGCAGGCATTAACTATCAAGTTAATGCTACAACTGGTGAAATGTTAATTTCATTGGATAACGTTCCTGCAAACTCAACAGGTACGATCAAATTTAAAGTCACTGCAAATACAACGAACACTGCAAACATTCTCAACACTGCATCTGTCTTTGATGATGATGATAATGATGCAAGCACAACCCCAAATGGCGTAACACCGACTGACTCTAACCAAACTGTCGTGACCGTGACTAGAACCTATTCGGGTACTGTCAATGAAAGCACAACCAACAATTACGCAGATGCTGCAACATTGCCAGGTAATGTCAACCAAGATAACACTGTTAAAGAAAATGCAACCATTGGTACACCAGTAGTATTTGGTAACAATACAGGCTCAGCAGATGCAGGTCCAGATCAAATTGTGATCCACAATACAGGTACTGGTGTAGAAACATATAACGTCACTGTAAATCAGGCTGACCTTCCAGCAGGTAGTACCGTTGAACTGTTTAAATCTGATGGTGCAACACCGTTAACAGATACAAATGGCGATGGTATCGTAGATACAGGTCCTATTGCAGCTGGTTCAACTGCGAACATCGTTGCAAAAGTAACTTTGCCATCAAACTACTCAACGCCTATAAATTCAGCGACTACGGATGATGTGATCTTAACAATTGATCCTGTAAATAATCCGTCTGCATCTGCAAATGATACATTGAAGCTTAGCATTGTGGATGTATTGGCACGTGATATTGACTTCCTTGCAGACCAACAAGGTCAGATTCAACCAGGTGGTACAATCCTTTATACACATACTTTGACCAACAACGGTGGTTTTGATGAAGGTGTTGGCACAAGTGTATTAACACTTACTGATCCATCAACGACTCACGCAGGTACAATGGCTGGTGCAGTTACATCGGTATATGTAGATTTAAATAATGATGGTGTTGCAGATATTGGTGAACTTGTAACTAACTTTACAAGTACAGGTGCAGGTTCTTTACAGGACTTGTTATCACAGACTGGTACAGCAGGTTTACAACCAGGTGAATCTGTAAATATCTTGGTGAAAGTTGAAGCGCCGTTGAATGCAACAGCTGGTCAATATGATCTTTCTACAATTACCATTACGCCAACAGGTACTTTGGGTGGCTTGAATGCGCCTGCAACAGTTCAGGTAGTTGACCGTACAGTGGTAAATATTGGTCAATTGCGTCTTGAAAAATCTCAAGCACTAGATGTGAACTGTGATGGGTTGGAAACAACCTTTACAAAAGGTACGTTACAAGCAGAACCAGGTCAATGTATTAAGTATCACATCGTTGCAACCAATGATGGTAATCAACAAGTTACTAATGTCGTAATGAGTGACCCAGTACCAGCATATACTACTGTTTCAACGACAGCTCCTGCACCAGCGTTTACGACTGGTAATACACCAGTAGAAGCTGCAACAGGTAACCCTACTGTGACAGTATCTAATGGTAGTACTGGTAGTGTTATTACTACTCCAGGATTTGCAGTAGATCCATTAAAACAAGTAGTGATTGAATTCACTGTCAAAGTGGACGAAAACTAATCTAAAGTTTTGGTATAAGCAATACAGCCTCTAGAAGGCTGTATTGTGAGATGCTTATATCTAAATATAAGCATCTCATTATCTCAAATTATCTATTTAGGGTCATCGCAGTGTTGCAATCGACAAAACTACAGACTTGCCAAAAAACGACATTTGTACTGTCGGCGTTGACGATGTCTATGTTGTTAGCGCAATATGGCAATGCAGCCATGCCTAGTGCAAATAGTACGATTCAGAACATTGCATATGCAACATACTTTGTAGATAGTTCAGGTGTTGAGCAAACAGTTACTTCTAATGCAGTAGAAATTAATGTTTCCGCACTATATGCAATTCACTTAACCACGCCAATTGCTCAAGAGATTGAGCCAAGTCAGTTGGTGATTTGGTCAAATACACTTACCAATAATAGTAATACCGATGCTACAGTGAGTTTGAGTACTTTTGATATTACTGGTTTAAGTAATGTCAAAATATATATCGACTCAAACAAAAACGGTCAATTTGACTCTAGCGACCCTGAATTTACGCAATACATTCTCCTCCAACCAGGAGAGAGTGTTGATTTATGGGTGGTTGCTACAGCAAGTTCATCACTGACAAATGGTCAGAAACTTGATTTACCTATTAATGCTGTTGTGGTTGAAGACACTGACGCTACAGCAAGTGCGATTGATAGTGCGAACGTCGTTATTCCAGAACTTGTTGCTACAAAAGAAGTACAGCAACAGTCGTTTGATCCTGATAACGCATCAGATTTCGATCTTGACTACACGTTGCGCATTCAAAATAATGCTTCAAAAGCAGCTACGCCAATTGATGTGACAATTGATGGTCAAACCCAGCAAATGGTGCTATTGGTAGATGATATTCCTGCCAATACGACATTCAAATATGCACGCGCCATCAATCCACAAGCAAAAGTGCTGTATAAAACTGGTGCAAATAGCTATAGCACAACAGCGCCTACTGATTTATCAACGATTGATCAACTTGTTGTTGGTTTCCCAACCATCGCTGCAAATACGACAGAGCAAGTAGATTTCATCGTCACGATGAATACTGGTATTGCACAAACTACAGTTAAAAATGTTTTTAAAGTTGAGTACGCAACCACTGGTGGACAAAAAGTCACACCATCAAATGAAGTATCAACAGCTATTTCAGGCACTGCTAAAATCTATAATAAATCAAGTGATTTTAGTACAGTGCTTGGTTCGGGTACTGCTGAACGTCCTTTGTATATTGAATCTCGAAGTGCGACATGTAATGCAGATCGTTATACAGTTGATCGTGTTAAGATTCGTGTCCAATCGAGCAAAACTGGTGACTTAGAAGAAATCATCGGTGTTGAAACAGGTGCAAATACTGGTGTATTCCGTTATGAACTACCTACAACACGTTCAGATGTTGCAATTAATTTAGATAATATTTTACAAACAGTGAAGCGTGATCAAGTTGCGATTAACTTGACCGACTGTTTGGATGAAAACAATCAATCAACGCAAACTTTTGAAAATGTTGATACGCAAGTATTGATGGATAACTATGGCACTGTTTTTGATGCAAAAACAGGGCTTCCGGTTGCTGGTGCAACAGTTACATTGCTTGATGCATCTACAGGTCAACCGATCGGTAGCGATGTTGCATACCGTATCGATCCTACAACTGGCGCAATGATCTCGATTTCTGCTACTCAGCTAACAAATAGCGACGGTGAGTTTGTTTATCCATATGTTAAAGAAGGTCGTTACATCATTGACGTAGATACAAGCACTGTATCTAGTAATACCGAATATAAGTTTGTTAGTGATACGTCAGTATATCCAATCTCAGGTTTCTCATCAGATAAAATCGTGAATGCTCAATGGTCATATGCCGGTGAGTTCAATATTGGTGAAGGTGAAACCGTACTCAATATTGATATTCCAATTGACCCATTGTCAGAAGAAAGTCGCTCAAACTTATTTGTAAAAAAAGTTGCGACAGATAATGAAGCTGAGATTGGCGAATTTGAAGAATACACAGTTACGGTTGCAAACCGTGGCAATGTTGATGCGACTGATGTTTCGATCAAAGATACCTTACCACGTGGTTTTATCTACGTTGAAGGTTCAATGCGTGTTGATGGCACGAAAGTTGAAGATCCATACGGTGGAAAAGGTCCATATTTGACTTTGGGTCTTGGAACTTTAAAAGCTAATGAAGAAGTTAAAGTCCAATATCGAGTTTACATTGGTCCAAATGCGCTAAATGGCGATGGTGTTAACCGTGTACGCGCTAAAGATTCAACAGGTGAAGAGTCTAATGAAGCTTCTGCTAAAGTTGAAGTTAGCCCAGGAGCAATGATCTCTGAAGGCTTTATCGTTGGTAAGATCTTCACAGATTGTAATCGTAATGGCGTACAAGACTTCGGCGAAATCGGTGTACCGGGTGTACGTGTTTATCTTGAAGATGGTAGCTATGCGATTACCGATAGCGAAGGTAAATACGACTTCTATGGTGTTTCAGCTAAAACTCATGTTTTAAAAGTTGACCGTATTACACTGCCATCAGAAGCAGAATTGCTTTTGATTAGCAATCGCCAAGCTGGTGATCCGAACAGTCGTTTCGTCGATTTGAAACGTGGTGAGTTGCATCGTGCTGATTTTGCAATCTCTAGTGTTGCGGCTGGTACTTGTTCTGAAACTTTGATTGATCAAGTCCTTAAACGTAAAGAAACGATTGAATTAAAAAACTCAAAGCTTGAGCAAATCCTACGCACAGACTTAACGATTGACCCATTAAATTTCCGTGTATCTGATGCACGTGGTCAGCCTGCAAGTGGTTGTATTTCTGCGCAAGGCATTAGCTCAAATTGTGCCGTTGACTATTCTAAAGAAAAGTTGATGGACTTGAAGCCAGTTCAGTTTGAACCGAAAAAAGTTGAAACGACTGTTCTTCTTGAAAAAGCATTAGAAAATGCAACAGATAATAAACTTGAAATCCTAAACTTACGTGAAGGTCAAGTGTTGGCATATCCGCAAGCCACTATTCAGATCAAAGGTACAGCGGGTACGAATCAACAACTTTGGGTAAATGGCGAACAAGTTGGCGAGAAGCGTATTGGTAAACGTGCAGTATTGCCTGATTTCCAAGTGTCTGGTTTGGACTTTATTGGTGTAGCACTTAAACCGGGTAAAAATACGATCGAAGCACGTCAGCTTGATATGATGGGTAATCTTCGTGAATCTCAAAAGATCGAAGTGATTGCACCTGACCAACTTGACAAGATTGTTCTTAACGCAACTGCGCAAACAGCACAAGCGAATGGTACAGATCGTCTAAACGTTACCTTAAAAGTGGTAGACCGTTTTGGTACTGTGGTGTCTAGCCGCACGCCACTCACTGTACAATCAAATATTGGTACAGTAGAACTAGAAGATTTAGATAAAAAAGAACCGGGTATTCAAATCTTTGTTGAAGGTGGTACTTTAGTTGTACCAATTCAATCTCCAAATGATGCAGGTGAAGGTATCCTTTCTGTTGAAAGTGGTATCTATCATGCAAGTACGCCTGTACGTTTTTTGCCAAATCTTCGCCCGATTATTGCAACGGGTATCATCGAAGGTGCAATTTCATTTAAAGACTTTAACCCAAGTGAACTCAACAAAGTTGATTCTAATGATGGTTTTGAAGAAGAACTAAACGAAATCGCAAATGCAGAAGACGGCAAAGTTAAAACCACTGGTCGTGCTGCGATGTTCTTAAAAGGTAAGGTAAAAGGCGAATACCTACTGACTTTGGCGTATGACTCTGATAAAGATAATAGTCAGCGTTTGTTCCGTGATATCCGTCCAGATGAATACTATCCAGTGTACGGTGATTCTGCGGCAAAAGGTTTTGAAGCACAGTCAACAAGTAAGCTTTACATCCGTGTAGATAAAGGTCGCTCACATGTCATATATGGCGACTATGTAACACGCACAGAAAATGATGAAGGCTTGTCGCTTGGTCAATACAACCGTTCTTTGACTGGCGTACGTGGTGTCATCGAAGGTGATAAATATAAAGTTTCAGCATTTGCTGCTGAAACCAATACTGAGCAAGTTGTGACTGAACAGCGTGCATTAGGTATCTCAGGCCCATACAGCTTAGGCAATGTTGATACGGATGACATCTTAGAAAATAGTGAAAAAGTTGAAATATTAGTCCGTGACCGTAACAATCCAGGACTGATCATTTCTACTGAAACATTGACTCGTTTTACTGACTATGAAGTAGATACTTTTAGTAATAGTATCTATTTAAAAGATCCTGTACCAAGTGTCGATGCAAACTTAAACCCAATGTATATTCGTATCACTGTTGAGTCAGATCAAGGTGGTGAAGAATATATCGTGGGTGGTGTATCAGGTTCTTACAAAATCACTGATAGCGTTAAAGTTGGTGGTTCACACGTTCAAAGTGACAATCCTTTGAATGAAGAACAACTAAGCAGTGCGAATACTGTGGTGAATCTTGGCAAATCAGGTAAGTTAGTTGCAGAATATGCAAGCTCAGAAGTCAATGTAAGTGATGTCAATGTATTGACTCAGATCAATGTCGATCCATCTGAAACAGGTGAGATTTCAGGGGATGCTTACCGCATTGAGCTTGATTATGCTTATAAGAACATGGACTTCCGTGCATATCACAATAATGCAGATGAAGGCTTCTACAATACTTCATCACCGATCTCATCAGGTCGTAGTGAAAGCGGGATCAAAGCACGTGCCAACATTAACAATGTTGGTTTGGTAAATATCGAATTTATCCGTACAGAAGATTTAAACAACGGCGTAAATCAAGGTTTATCTGCAAGTATTCAACGTGCCATCAACAAGATTCTAGCAATTGAGTTTGGCTTGCGTTATTACGACGAGTCAGAGCCTGCAACTGCAAATACTAATCAAATTGCACCGTATAGTGGTACGACTGTTCGTACAAAATTGACAGGTCAATTGCCATGGGCAGGTTCAAGTGCCTTCATCGAATATGAGCAAGATATTGAAGAATCTGATCGCCAAGTCTTTGCTGTAGGTGCAGACTACCAAATCAATACTAAGCTACGTGCTTATGGTCGTCATGAGCTAGTTTCAAGCATTAGTGGTTTGTATGAGTTGAATGATACACAGCGTCGTAACGTGACTGTATTTGGTTTAGAAAGCCGTTATAACAACGACTCTACAGCATTCAGTGAGTACCGTGTACGTGATGGTATCAGCGCTCGAGAAGCAGAAGCAGCGATTGGTTTGCGTAACCGTTGGGAGATTGAAGAAGGCTTCTATGTGAATGCAGGCTTTGAGCAAGTTAAAGCAGTGTCTGGTACAAGCAATCTGAGTGCAGACAATACAGCAGTAAGTCTTGGTGCAGAATATTTAGCACCTGAAAACTGGAAAGCTGTGGGGCGCATAGAAGCACGTTGGGCAGATCAATCGGATACTGTATTGAACAACTTAGGTGTGGCGTATAAGTATTCTGATGATGTGACTTTACTTGCGAAGAATGTACTCAGCTTCACTGATAACAAGAGTGAAAATAGTGGAAATCGTTTTGTCGATCGCTTCCAACTTGGTGCAGCTTATCGTGATACAGATACCAATCGTTTTGATGCGTTGACTAAAGTTGAGTATCGTTATGACAAGAATGAATCTGACTTAAGCAATAAATTCTTGAAGAATGTATATATCTTCTCGACACATATGAACTATCATCCAACTCGTGCAATGACCTTGTCTGGTCAGTATGCAATGAAAAAAGTTGATACGACATTCTCAGGTCTACAGTCAGACGGTACAACATACCTCGTTTCAGGTCGTGCAATGTACGATATTAATGAGCGTTGGGATGCTGGAATCCACAGTGGTCTATTGTGGTCTGACGTGAGTGATGGAAAACGCTTGCTCGTCGGTGGGGAAGTTGGTTATCTTGTTGCCGCAAACCTATGGTTGTCAGGTGGTTATAACTTCTCTGGTTATGACGATGAAGATCTTGTTGATAGTGACACCACGGTAAAAGGTCCATATTTACGTATGCGCTTCAAGTTTGATGAAAACTTGTTTAAACGTAACGATTCATCTGTTAATGCTTCGAGAGAGCCATAGTTATGAATAAACAAGCTATGAATGAAAAAGCGATGAAGCAAAAAATGATCAACCAAGTTGGCACAAGTCAGACTTGGAAAGGCTTTCGACGTCCTGCATTAATTGTTGCCATTTCTTTGTGTTTAATCACCTTAAATACGACTGTAGCTTTTGCTGTCGAGCTTGATTCGATTCCAAAACAGACTGTTTCAAGTATTCCACCTCAGCCAGAGCAGGTGAGTAATCCAGTTCAACCATCTGCACCTGTAGTTACTGCTGAAAAGAAACTTACACCAAGTTTGCCTAGACCAACGGTTGACGAATCTACGTATATTGCCAATCCACAAGACACAGACGTTGCTGAGATGCAACGACGTCTTTTGCCATTTTTTGCCAATAAACAAAGTATTCAATATTATCATGCGAAAAAAGCAGCAACGTGGCTCACTTATGCAGCACACGAAGGTAGCGAACGTGGTTTTATTAAAAATACTCGCAAAGAAGCACTTGCTGAAGCAGATCGTATCATTAGCGCATTAGAACAAGGTCAAGCAGAAGAATTAAGCTTGACGACAAATGTGCTGTCGATGTCAGGTGTAATGCGCCGTGACTTGTGGGCAAATGCAGAAGTATTAAAGCATCATGAAGGTTTTAGCCATAGCTATTCTCAAGTTGCTCAGGCAGAAGTAATGCTCGTATGGGCAGCAGCTGAGCATTGCGAGCTCGGTTGGCGCCATTCTCGTGAGAAGTTTCTCGCTGCACAGCGCTTATTGGATCTCGCAACCTATCAAGCGTTGACATCGAATCCAAACGGCACACAAGAATTACTGAAAGTCACTTATCCATCTTTAGAGGAATTGAATGGTGGGGAGAAAGCGTGTAACGGTGTCAAAGGTCAGTGGCCGATTTGGACACCAGCTGTAGTTGCACCTGTAGTCATCCCAGAACCTGAACCAACTGTGATAGATGAGTTTGAAACCGAAGAAGCGGTTAAGTTTGGTAAAATTCCAAATGTGGTGCACTTCGCTCTAGATCAGTCAGATATTACAGATGAAAGTGCGGTGATTTTGAATAAGATCATTCGGTTCATGAATAAATATCCTGACCATACCATGACTTTGTACGGTTTTACTGACCGTCGTGCCAGTGTGGCTTACAACTTACGTTTATCGAAAAAACGTGCCAATGCCGTTGCAAGCTATCTGATAGTGCATGGTATTGCTGAAAGTCGTATTGCGATGGAAGCAGAAGGCGAAACACAGTTGATTGATAATGATGAAGCGAAGATGGGACATGCTTTGAGCCGTCGTGTTGAGCTTGTCTATGTCGATCCTGAAGGCAAAGAAGTGAAAACCTATCGTCAAACTGCCGATCTTCAATTAGAAGATTAATTAGTGGTTTTAAGGTTTTGATTTTCAAAGTTTTACGCTAAGTTTTAATCATGCTAAAAGATGAAATGGCATGCGGTGACATGCCACTCCATCGCTTAAACGCACGCCTAAAATTATTCGCATCATTGATTTGTAAATATTGCGATACTTGTTCTGTTTTATAACCGTTAATTCGATACAGCTTAATTGCAGTGTGTAGACGACATTGATCAACTTGTGCTTGGAAATGAGTATGATGCTTTTTCAATTTGCGTTTTACTTGTGTGCCTGTTTTTGGCTACTTTGCGCCAAGATACTTGAGGCATTTGGTAGTGACGTGTAGAGATATTGGCGATCTAAAATCATCATAATGAGGCTTAAATCATGCAGTAAAAACGCCATCCGCTTAAAACATGCATGTAGATGCTCACAGAATCGCACACAGCGTATAAAATAGCAATTTATGTATCTACCTAGCACAACAAAATTAAAATGCAGAATTTCGCATAATGTATATTATGTTAAATAACATCTCTACGACCACACCCTACTTTCACGGTCAACGAGGCAAGCGCGTGGTCTTTAGCAAGGGACTGCGTATTTCAAAGACGAAGCTGAGATACTCATTTTTGGACTGCCAAGGTCTAGCTAAAGAATGGGAGTTAGCGCTGGCCATAGAGAAAGAAGAATTCTTCAGTGATGTTCGACGCCATGTCGATAAGCTCAACATTCTGCGTCGCAGAGTGAACGCTTATTACTAAGTTGTAAATGGCTATAAATGGTTATATCATTCAGTTCTGACCTTGGGGAGTAGTCTCTTAGTTTTTACTGTGATAACCGTCAACAGTCTCCGAACAGCAGTTCGTGGCGGTTATGTCCATACTTGGATTGACAAGACTTAAGGCAAATGGCGCTCTCGGGGTGGAGAGTCTCGTTTGACTTTGTCTAAACCACCCCAAGGAAATACTCATGTCACAGCTAATCATCGTTATTACGATCAATCGATTGGCGTCTTATGCCACTGGAAATACTCGTAAATTTTCATTCAGTAAAGCCATTAAACAACTTCCAAACTGCATCTCCTTTGATAACAAAAACCATTTTACAAATGGGAGTGTCGTCTAATGTTAGTTTCTTTTTTAGCCATTTTAGGTGGTTTCATTCTATTGGTTTGGAGTGCTGACCGTTTCGTTGAAGGTGCTGCTGCTACTGCTAAACATGCTGGCATGCCGTCATTGCTAATTGGAATGGTCATTGTTGGTTTCGGTACGTCTGCACCTGAAATGGTTGTTTCTGCAATGGCGGCCATTCATGGCAATCCAGATTTAGCCCTCGGTAATGCGCTCGGCTCGAATATCGTCAATACAGGTTTAATTCTAGGGTTAACAGCCATTATTACTCCAATATTGGTGCAATCAAAAATAGTCAGAAAAGAGATCCCTATATTATTGCTTATTAGTTCTGCGCTCGGTTATTTCCTTTGGGATGGCTCGCTAACACGTTTTGAGTCTGTTCTTCTTCTGGTAGGGTTCTTTACCTTAATTGGCTGGAGTATTTACTCTGCTATGAGAGGTAAAGGGGATAAATTAGAAAGTGAAATGGATCAAGAACTGGTTGAGCACGAGATGCCTATCAAAAAAGCTATTTTTTGGCTGGTTATTGGCTTGATTCTTCTGATAGTGAGTTCACGATTACTCGTTTGGGGAGCAGTGAGTATCGCAGAGGCGCTGGGTGTTAGTGATTTAATTATCGGCTTAACGATTGTTGCTTTGGGCACGTCACTCCCTGAATTAGCAGCATCCATTATTGCAGTTAGAAAAGGTGAACATGATATAGCTATTGGAAATGTGGTGGGTTCTAACATGTTTAACTTACTCGCTGTCGTTGGTATCGCGGGCGTTATATCGCCAATTACAGGTATGTCTTCCGAGGTTATGTCTCGCGACTGGTTAGTTATGATGGGTTTGACAATCGCCTTGCTATTTATGGCCTATGGATTTCGTGGCGCTGGACGGATTAACAGATTGGAAGGCGCAGGTCTGCTAATCGCATTTTTTGCTTACAACACTTGGCTAGTTTCTTCTGTGATTTAATCACGACATCAAAAAGTATTAAATATGCATGTGGACTCAACTCACATGCGCACAATGAAAGAGAGAAGTAAAAAAGATTCACTTATTCAATTTTGGCAAAATCATTCAGAGGCAATAGCAGCGCTTGGTTATAATTTAATCTTGGCTATTGTTATTTGGGTGGCAAGCTCACTTATTGCAAAAGCAGTGTGCAAAGCGATTCAAGACACTAACTCTAAGTTGAATAAAGTTGACGCGACCCTGATACCAATATTTTCAACCGTAGCCAGTTACGCGGTTTATGTCATTGGTGGTGTATTTATTTTAGACATCATTGGGGTAAATACCGCGAGTCTTATCGCTCTAGTTGGTGCCGCAGGGCTAGCAGTTGGTCTTGCGCTTAAGGATACGCTTAGCAACATCGCGGCTGGAATCATGCTATTGATACTTCGACCGTTTAAATCTGGTGATTTTATTGAGTTTGGTTCAACTCAAGGTACAGTTAAAGAGATAAACTTATTCATTACAGTGCTTGAAACCATCGATGGTTTGTATATTGCCTCATTTAAAAACTAAATATATAAATGCATTGTGACTCATCGTTTTAATAGATTTTGGTGATTAAAAATGATTAATTTTTAACGTATTTTGCCCTCGCCTGATGCAACTTTTTATAGCTGTCGATCAAGCGCAAATGACGATCTAAGCCCTCAAGTTGCATATTGGTTTCGGTCAATCCGTAAAATTTCACTGTGCCATTGACTGAACCTAAGACTGCATCCATGCGTTCATCACCAAACATACGGCGGAAATTCAGTTCAAAATCGGCGATGTCCATCTCATCACCGAGCATCACTTCGAGCACCACATCCATACATTGATAGAATAAACCACGCTCGACCGTATTGGTATTGTATTGCAAGAAGGTTTCCACCAATTCTTTAGCTTCTTCAAATTCTTCCAATGCAAGATAAATCAATAGCTTTAACTCAAGAATGGTGAGCTGTCCCCACACGGTATTGTCATCAAATTCAATGCCGATTAGCGTGGTAATATCAGTATAATCATCAACTTCCACGTCTTCTAAGCGTTCAACCAATGCTTGCAATTGCTCATCATCTAGGCGATGCAGATTGAGAATATCTTCACGGAAAGCCAAGGCTTTATTGGTATTGTCCCAAATCAAATCTTCGACCAAATACACTTCGGAATAATCAGGCACGATGATACGACAAGCCGTTGCGCCAAGATGCTCATAGACTGCCATATACGACTCTTTGCCCATGTCTTCGAGAATTGCAAATAGCGTTTCCGCTTCTTGCACATTGCTGTGCGTCCCATTGGCGGTAAAATCCCATTCAACAAAAACATAATCAGACTTTGCACTAAAGAATCGCCACGACACCACACCGCTCGAATCAATAAAATGCTCAACAAAATTATTCGGCTCAGTCACTGCATTTGTACTGAAGGTCGGGCGAGGTAAATCATTCAAACCTTCAAAACTCCGTCCTTGTAACAGCTCGGTCAGACTACGCTCTAATGCAACTTCGAGCTTTGGATGCGCACCAAAAGAAGCAAACACGCCACCAGTACGTGGATTCATCAAAGTCACACACATCACAGGGAACTGACCGCCGAGCGACGCATCTTTGACTAAGACAGGAAAGCCCTGCTCCTCTAACCCTTTGATTCCGGCAACAATACTTGGATACTTGTCTAAAACATCTTGTGGCACATCAGGTAAGGTGATTTCATTCTCGATTATTTCACGTTTGACTGCACGCTCAAAAATCTCTGAAAGACACTGCACTTGTGCTTCGGCTAAGGTATTGCCCGCACTCATGCCATTACTGAGATATAAGTTTTCAATCAAATTGGATGGGAAATACACCGTTTCACCATCAGACTTGCGTACAAATGGTAAGGAACAAATGCCACGTGCCATATTGCCTGAGTTGGTATCGAATAGATGTGAACCACGAAGTTCATTGTCAGGATCATAAATTTCTAGGCAATATTCATCGAGAATCTCAGGTGGCAAAGCATCATCTTTACTTGGTTGAAACCATTTTTCATCGGGATAATGCACGAATTCAGCGTTGGCAATCTCTTCACCCCAAAACTGATCGTTGTAAAAGAAATTACAATTGAGTCGTTCAATAAATTCGCCCAAAGCCGATGCGAGCGCACTTTCCTTAGTCGCACCTTTACCATTGGTAAAGCACATCGGCGACTGCGCATCCCGAATATGCAATGACCAAACATTCGGCACGATATTACGCCATGAAGCAATCTCGATCTTCATGCCCAAATTCGCCAAAATACTCGACATATTGGCAATGGTTTGCTCAAGCGGTAGGTCTTTGCCTTCAATAAAAGTTTGACTGTCCGAAGTCAGGCTCGGCATTAATAATGCCTGTGCATCGGCATCAATGCTTTCCACTTCTTCAATAATAAATTCAGGTCCAGTCTGAATGACTTTTTTCACCGTACAACGGTCAATCGAACGTAAAATTCCTTGACGATCTTTGTCGGAAATATCTGCTGGCAGTTCAACTTGGATTTTAAAAATTTGTTTGTAGCGATTTTCAGGATCGACGATATTGTTTTGTGACAAGCGAATATTATCCGTTGGAATATCACGAGCCGCACAATAGACTTTGACAAAATAAGCTGCGCAAAGTGCTGAAGATGCAAGGAAATAGTCAAAAGGTCCTGGCGCAGAGCCATCGCCTTTGTAGCGGATCGGTTGATCTGCAATCACACTAAAATCATCGAACTTGGCTTCTTGGCGAAGATTGTCGAGATAATTGACTTTGATTTCCATGTTTTGAGTACCCAAAATTTTGCTGATTAACGATGAACTAGGTGAGCGGTGTTGACTAAATTATTGATTTCTATTTTTACGCCTTTAACTGCTCCGCAGCCACTTCAGCAAAATAAGTCAAAATCCCATCTGCACCTGCACGGCGACAGCACATCAATGATTCTAGGATCACGCTCTCGGACAACCAACCATTTTGAATTGCCGCCATGTGCATGGCATATTCGCCACTCACTTGATATACAAAAGTCGGCACACCAAATGTATTTTTTACCTCACGTACCACATCCAAATACGGCATACCGGGTTTGACCATCACCATATCTGCACCCTCTTGAATATCTAATGCCACTTCATGCAAAGCTTCTACTCGATTGGCAAAGTCCATTTGGTAGTTATATTTATTGGCACCTTTAAGGTTACTCGCAGAACCCACCGCATCACGAAATGGTCCATAGTAACTCGACGCATATTTTGCCGAGTATGCCATGATATTGGTATAAATATGCCCATTTTGTTCTAAAGCCTGACGAATTGCACCGATACGCCCGTCCATCATATCACTTGGCGCGATTACATCACTGCCTGCTTCGGCATGGCTTAGCGCTTGTTTGATGAGACATTCGACCGTTTCATCATTCAGCACATAGCCTGTGTCATCAATGATGCCATCCTGCCCATGCGTGGTATACGGATCAAGTGCGCCATCAGTGATCAGCAACATCTCAGGGAGTTCTTTTTTCAGTAAACGACAGGTTGTTTGCACCAAACCATCTTCGCGCCAAGCTGATTCTGCAGTGATCGATTTATCATCTTGTGGTGTGACTGGGAATAAAGCGAGTTTTGAAACGCCAAGATTGAGTAATTTTTCCGCTTTTTTAAGCAGTAAATCGGCAGAAAGACGCTGAATCTTCGGCATGCTGGCGATGTCTTGTGCTTGATTTTGACCCGGTAAAACGAATACTGGGTAGATCAGATGGTCTGCGGTCAATTGCGTTTCGCTGACCATGTCACGTAAGCGGTCATTTTTGCGGATTCGGCGCATACGAGTCGCAGGAAATCCAGGTCGATTGAACGTATAAGTCATTACAAAGCTCTTCTGATCTATTACTATACGGACGTTATTGTACGCCTTTGCGATCATTGCTCGCAAAGTATTTGCTTTATTTTATGTGAGTTTAAGTATGCTTAATGATCAACAACAACAATGGACTGGTCATATCACTGCTGAAAATCAGAGTGATATTAATATGATCTTAGAGCAACTCTGTATAGCTTTTAACAGCTCACCGTTTTATACCCACAACAATCTCAAGATGCGTGTCGTTGATGGGCAAATTGAAGGTTATGTTGAGATGGCGGCGCACTTAATTGGTAATGTGAAATTCCAAATTTTGCATGGTGGCGTGTCTGCAACCATTCTCGATAGTATGGGCGGAGTAGTTGCAATGAGCGAATTATACCGTCGTAGCACTCCTGAAACTTTTGAAGAAACGACTAAGAAAGTTGGAAAATTGGCTACTTTGGACTTGCGTGTAGATTATCTTGCACCGGGTCGTGGAAAGTACTTTATTGCCAAAGCACAAGTGGTGCGCCTCGGTCGTAAAAGCTGTCTGATGCGTATGGATTTGCATAATGATCAAGGCATACACATTGCCACAGGTACAGCATCTTATGTGTATTGATTTCCTATTATTTTGATAGAAATGGCGACAATTGTTCGCCATTTTTTACATCTAATTTTAACGCTAAGCTAAGCCAAATGCGCAGGAAAGCTAATCAACTGCTCTAGTCGCATTCGTTGCATCGCAATCATCAGTAAACGGTCAATACCGAGTGCAATCCCTGAACAGGCTGGCATAAAATCCAGTGCAGCAAGTAGTCGATCATCAATTGGCATCGCTTCTAAACCTTGTGCAAGCCGAGCTTGATTATCTGCTTCAAAACGCTGACGAAGTGCATTGGCATCACTGAGCTCATCGTAGCCATTAGCAAGTTCCAAACCCTCGATATACACCTCAAAACGTGCAGCGACTTGCTCGCCATCGTCATCAGTTCTGATCTTGGCAAGTGATGCCATCTCAGGTGGAAAATCAGTGAGAAAAACAGGTGTATCAAAGCCTAAACTTGGCTCCACCATATGCGAAAACAGCAAATCCATATAGGCTAAACGATCATCGCCAAGTCGTACATCTAAACCAACTCGCTTTGCGCATTGTTTTAACTCCTCACAACTGGCTTGCAACGGATTGATGTCCAAACGATCTAGGAAAGCATGCTTATAGCTGATCAACATCGGACGTACTTCATCGAAACGATCTTGCAGACAAATATTTAATAAATCCGTGGTTTCATACATCAAATCTTTCAGATCAAAATCAGGACGATACCACTCCAACATGGTAAATTCGCTATTGTGCTTTCGACCATGTTCATCATCACGAAACACTTTGCAAATTTGATAAATCGCCCCACTACCACTGGCAAGCAAACGCTTCATGGCGAACTCTGGCGAGGTATGCAGATAATGCGTTGCTTTTGTCCCATTGACATGACGTAAGGCTTGCACTGATGCGAGATGTACATCAGTCGTCCCTGCTTGGGATAATAATGGCGTTTCAACTTCAAGCACATTACGCTCAGCAAAAAATGAGCGAATTCGTTGATATAGCTCGGCACGTGCTTGTAACGCTTCCAGATCGCAGGTCATTTTAAAAGTTGTTTCAGTCAATTTGTCATTCTCAAAAGCATGATTGTTTATATAAACTCTGCGCCAAAGGCAGACCATTCACGGCGTAGCGGATAATTTTTTCTGAGATCATCAAAAGCTTTCTGCTGAATTGCACCATCTTTTAAACATGCACGTAAGGCTTGATCATCACGGCTAATATCATAAATTGTTGTGAGATTTTGCATAAGTTGTGTTTTAAAATTAGCCTCTTCATTTGGCGCTAAAAGTGGTTCACAAGTATCAAGTAATGGTACAAAATCTTTATCTGCTAATTTATCGAAAATTTGACAAAACGACTGATAAATCATTTGTGTGCCTCTCGCCTTACCCTCAAGGCTATAGCCTGCAATATGCGGTGTTGCCAGTGTCAAAGCATTTAACAATTCTGCGAAAATTTGCGGTTCATGTTCAAAGACATCAAGCACCACTTGACGCTTATTCTTCTCAATATCAGTAAGTAATGCTTTTTCCTCAACCACCGAGCCACGTGCACTATTGATCAAGATCGCATCGGATTTCATTTGACTGAAAGTGCTTTCATTAAACAAATGATGCGTGGCATGTTCTACTGACACGTCAGTTTTTTTGGTTAAAGGCACATGGATCGAAATTGCATCGGATTGATTGAGCAAAGTTTGAAATTCAACTTGTTCCACTTGATCATGAAGTACAAACGGATCATAGCCAATCACCCGCCAATTCAAAAACTTCGCCAAAGCCACCAGTCGTGTCCCAACATTCCCTAGACCGACCACACCCAAGCAAAAAGACTGCCCTGCATCAATCAACTCAGGTCGAAGCGTGAGCAATGCCGTCACTACATATTCCGCCACAGCTTGGGCATTACAGCCTGCGGCGTTCGCCCATGGAATGTGATTATTTTCTAAAGCCGGAATATCAAGATGATCTGTACCGATGGTGGCACTGCCGACAAATTTTATAGGCGTATTTTTGATGAGATCAGCGTTGACCTTAGTCACGGAACGCACTAGAAGCGCATCGCAGTCTTTCAGATCATCGTTAGAAATGGTGCGCCCTGCCAAATTTTGGATTTCTCCAAACTCTGAAAAAAAATAATCGGTAAACGCTAGATTTTCATCTGCGACAATTTTCATAACATTGATCCAAAAACAATTTTCAAAAGAACACGGAAATAGTCTAAATATTCACCAATAGACTAAATACCACGCCAATCCACTCTGGCATTGCGCTCCTGATCATAAATACGCTGTACATATTGTCCAAGTGGGATTTGAAGTAAATAATGCTGAAATGCCATCACTTCAGGCGCTATCTCACTGTGTTGCTCACGCTCCCACGGCGTGCCCTCAATCATCATCAAGGGCGCAATCATGCTACACACCGCAATGTCTGCAAGTGTAAGTCGATCTGCCACCATATATTTCCCGCCATTATCGACAAGAATCTGATTAAACTGTTCAACCATTGCATCAATTTTCCGCTTTGATTCAACTGCGGTATCGCCTGTAATATGATGATAGCTATTAATGGCAAATTTTATCGTTGGGCGAGCCAATGCTTTGAGATCACGAAGCCAGCCTCGTTCACCAAGTATGACTTCAATCGCCGAATTATGCTCAAATTGCAAAATAAAATAAAATAACCAACGCCTTACATGGATACCGAAAACCTGACTTAAGGCATCAATTTCTAAAATCCGCTCTCGTAGCTCAGGCTCACTGCGAATCAAGGCATGTTCAGGATAATAGCAATCTAAATAATCAGCAATTTTACTCGAATCAGCGATCCACTTTTTATCATCTTTAAGTACAGGTAAATGCTTGCTTTGCGTATGGTGTTGTGTGGTTAAGCGATGTAAACCTGGTGTCAAATTCTTTGCCACATAATCCAACTCTTTATGATCGAGCAACCAACGTGCTTTCTCACAAAACAGTGACAAAGGAAATTGATACAAAATACGCATGTACACTCCGATTGATTATTTTTCTCAGTGATATAAATTGTGTTTTACGCCATAAGGGATGAAGCCTTTCCACAAGGCATATTAAACTGAATCGCTAAGTTGCGCAAAAACCTATTACACACCATTTGCCTTTTATGATTCTGCATAAACTATTTATCATCTAAGCGTATCTAAGAATAAGCTCAAGCAACCTCCATGCTATCAACTGAAAATCAATTTTTGAAGTCGTTTAATGACTGACTTAGATTGGAAATTGCTGTATCATGTGGCGCAGTATAAATAGAGCATTTGAGTAGATTTTATGGGCTTTAATTGTGGTATTGTCGGCTTGCCAAACGTGGGGAAATCCACCTTATTTAACGCATTGACCAAAGCAGCCATCGCCGCTGAAAACTTTCCATTTTGTACCATCGAACCAAATACAGGCGTCGTGCCTGTACCTGATGATCGCATGGATAAACTCTCAGCTATCGTCAAACCGCAACGTGAAATCCCAACTTCAATGGAATTCGTCGATATCGCAGGACTAGTTGCAGGTGCGTCGAAAGGTGAAGGTTTAGGTAATCAATTCCTTGCCAATATCCGTGAAACCGATGCAATTGCCCATGTGGTACGTTGTTTTGAAGACGAAAACGTCATTCATGTGAATGGAAAAATTGATCCTCTTGATGATATTGCAACGATCAATACCGAACTTGCCCTAGCTGATTTAGAAACCGTATCGAAAGCAATTACTCGCCTGACCAAAACAGCTAAAGGCGGTGATAAAGAAGCGATTGCAACTAAAGCGGTACTTGAGAAAATACAACCATTACTCGATGACGGTCGCCCTGCTCGTGCCGCAGATTTGTCTGATGATGAGCGTAAACTGATTAAAGGTTTTGGTTTACTGACTTTAAAACCAACCATGTATATCGCCAATGTGGCTGAAGATGGTTTTGAAAATAATCCATATTTGGACTCAGTGCGTGAACTTGCTGAATCTGAAAATGCGGTTGTTGTCGCACTGTGTAATCAGATCGAAGCAGAAATTTCACTACTTGAAGAAGATGAGCGTGCAGAGTTTCTTGAAGCGATGGGCATGGAAGAACCGGGATTGAATCGTGTGATTCGTGCGGGTTATGCACTACTTGGTTTGCAAACCTACTTTACCGCTGGTGTGCAAGAAGTGCGTGCATGGACGGTGAAAATTGGCGCTTCTGCCCCGCAAGCTGCTGGCGTGATCCATACCGACTTTGAAAAAGGCTTTATCCGTGCCGAAGTAATCGCCTATGACGACTACATTCAATACAATGGCGAGTCTGGTGCCAAAGAAGCAGGAAAATGGCGCTTGGAAGGCAAAACCTACATCGTACAAGATGGCGATGTGATGCATTTCCGTTTTAATGTTTAAGTAAATTTTGCTTTAAACTGAGATATTAATCACATTTATCAAGATTGATATGGCTTTTTTTATCAAATCGTATATTATTTGGCTTCGAAACGGTTAAACGTTTCGGATGCCATTTTATGAGGATTTAAAAATGAATAAACTATTGATCGCTTTAGGCTTAGCGTCTGCTGTTGCTTTCGTTGGCTGTGCAAAAAAAGAAGAAGCTGCTGAAACTGCAACTGAACAACACGCTGAAGATGCTGCTGCACATGCTGGCGCTGCTGTAGAAGCTGCTGGTGATGCTACTGTTGCTGCAACTGAGGACTTGGCTACAGATGCTGCTGTTGCAACTGACGAAGCTGGTAATGCAATCGGTGAAGCTGCTGACGCAACTGCAACTGCAGCTGGCGAAGCGGCTGATGCAACTGTTGACGCTGCAAAAGATGCAACTGCTGCTGTTGCTGGTGCAGTTGAATCTGGTGCTGCTGATGTGAAAGAAGCTGCTCAAAACTAATTTTGACGCACTACTTCAAGAAAAAACCATGCTTCTGCATGGTTTTTTTATTGCTTAGATTAGCAAGTGATCTAACTTAACTTGTTCACGATACGTAGAGGCAGGACTTTCATCGCCAAACCAAGTGGCAACCACGGCCATTTTGGTACATAGGCTTTGACTGGTTCACTTTCGATGGTTTTCACCAAGATTTTACAGCCAGTTTTTTCATCCACTTCAAACGGTAATTTCTTCGCCCCTTCGTTTAGCTCAGTGCGAATATAACCTGGGAAAATGGTCGATACTTTGATCGGTGTATCGATAAGTTCGGCACGAATTCCTTCGGCAAGGTGCGCAACTGCAGCCTTACTTGCGGCATAAGTCGACAAATGTTTTGGCAAGCCACGTACTGCACTCATCGAGGAAATCATCACCAAATGCCCTGCATCTTGTGCACGGAAAATTTCTACCGCAGCTTCGCTCTGGGCAAGCGCTGAGATAAAGTTGGTTTCTGCTGTGGCACGGTTAATGGCAAAGTTGCCCTTGCCAATACGACGACCTTCACCAACACCCGCATTGACGATGATTCGATCAATACGCCCAAATTCTGCCTGAAAGGCTTTAAATACGGTAAACACATCATCATAGTGTGTGACATCCAAAGTTTTGGCGATGACTTTGATGCCGAATTGGCTTTCGAGCTCTTGTTTTAGTGCATCTAAGCGCTCTTGACGGCGTGCGCAGATCGCAAGGTTATAGCCTTTTTTGGCGAATTCACGTGCCATACCTGCGCCAAGTCCTGAGCTTGCACCTGTGATTAAAATTGTTTTTGCCATAATCCGATCCTTTAATTTCAATGATTTTCTTTAAAAATATTCAATTAAATCCATGTCAGTAAATCTGCATTTTCAGCCTTGATAAAGTGATGTTCGTTTAAGCTGAGCAGCTGTCGATCGTTGCCTTTTAAACGAATAGTGGTGATCGAGGTGTTGGCAATCGACCAATTCAGCTGAAAAATGCTTTTCGCATCCAGTCCAAGTAGATGTCCGACAATGGTGGAAATCACCCCACCTGAGCTAAACACCACCGAGTAACGAGGTTGTTGCTCTGCCAAATCCGCACATAAGGCATCAAATGCCCCATTTACCCGAGTGGAAAATGCCGTCCAAGATTCGTCATATTCATGATCAAATTCATTGCCAATCCAGCGCTCAATCGCCTGATCAAAGATGCTTGCCAGATACGCCCGTGGATTTTTCTCTTGTAAAATCGCCAGTTTCAGCTCATCAGGTTTGTTGAAGCGATCATCAAATTTGGCAAAGACTTGCTGATGATGAAATTCATTCCAAGCTTGATCACTTTTCAAGGCAAGCTCAGGAAAACTTTCCGCCAAGGCAAGCTGTGCAGTCTGTTGATGACGTTGCATCGTGCCTGCATAGACATAAGGCGGTTCTTTTAAAACTTTGGCAAGATAACGCCCCAGCAAAGTCGCTTGTTGCTCGCCCTTGTTTGAAAGCTGATCATAATTGGCGGCACCAAATGAGGCTTGTCCATGTCGAATCAGATAAATCGTGGTCATACTTTTACTACCTTTATATCCGCTACACTCATTTATTGCCTGATTTATTTACTGATTCGCTGTAAAATTTGCTTGCCAATCGGATGATTTGCCATTTTTTGTTTAGCGATCAATTTTAAAGCACGTAAATGTATCGCATTGATGACAATCCAAAGATTTTTAAAAGCAGGATTATCGGTTTGCTTGTGGTAATATCGATAATAAATCTGCTGTGCAATCCCTGCTAAGCGGAATAAACCAAACACTTCGTAAAATGCCCAATTCTCAGGTGCTAGACCAGTTTTTTGCAGATAATAATCGACCACTTGCTGACGGCTAAACATACCTTTGCGGTTGGTCGGCTGACGGCGTGTGGCTTTAAAGATTTTATTGTCACCTTCTTCCACCCAATACGCCAATGCTGAACCCAAATCCATCAGCGGATCGCCAAGTGTTGCCATTTCCCAGTCCAATACACCGATCACTTCGGTCGGCTGTTGTGGGTCAAGAATGACATTATCAAAACGCCAATCGTTATGAATCACGCAGGTCTTGGTATCAACAGGAATATTTGCCAAGAGCCATTTACGCACATAGTTAAATGACGGAACATTCTTGGTGCGGGCTTTGGCATAGCGTTTATCCCAACCCTCGACTTGACGACGACAGTAGCCATCGCCTTTGCCCAGTTGTTCTAAGGCGGTGTCTTGATACGGCACTTGGTGCAATTCGATCAATTTATCTAATACATTGATGCAGAGCTGGCGCACATCAGCTTCAGTGTAATCAATTTCTTTGGGCAAATTGGCACGAGGAATAATGCCCTCGATGCGCTTCATCACATAGAAATCACAGCCAATCACCGCCCCATCCTGACACAGCGCCACCATCTCAGGAAGTACTGGATAGAACGGTTTGAGATTATTTTGCACATGATACTCACGTGCCATATCATGCGCTGATTTGGCTTTGGTGCCTTTTGGTGGGCGACGTAGAATCAAATCCACATTGTCGTATTTCAGGCGATAAGTCCAGTTGGATGCGCCGCCAGAATATTGCGTGACTTGCACTTGACCTTGCAGATCAACCTGTTGATTTTTAAGCCATGATTCTACTGCTTGTATATCAAGTTCTTCACCATTTCGGACATTGCCACCAATATCGATGATTGCCATGAAATTATCCTTTATCAACTGCTTTATTTTCCAATTGTGCGCTTTTTCATTTCGCCATTTACATCAACAACTTACATTGTTTAACGGCGAGACGCATAGCCTCGTTTCATCAATTCCAATTTGGCAATCATGCCTTTATGCACTTCATCTGGTCCATCTGCAAGACGTAATGCACGTGCCTGTGCGTAAAACGCTGTCAGCGGTGTATCTTTGGATACGCCTGCACCGCCATGAATTTGAATCGCCATATCCACCACATTTTGCAGGACTGTTGGCGCAACCACTTTAATCGCAGAGATTTCTGTCAGCGCTGCCATATTGCCCATTTTATCCATCTTATAGGCTGCGTATAAGGTCAGCAAGCGGGCTTGATCAATCGCAACACGTGCTTCTGCAACACGCTCTAGATTACCACCCAACTTTAATAATTCTTTACCAAAGGCTTTACGTGACATACCACGATCAATCATCAGCTCCAAAGACTTTTCCGCCGCACCGATACAACGCATGCAGTGATGAATACGTCCTGGTCCTAGACGACCTTGCGCAATCTCAAAACCTTGCCCTGCACCGCCGATAAAGTTCGCCACAGGCACACGTACATTATCGAAGCTCACCTCACCATGACCATGCGGTGCATCGTAGTCGCCAAATACAGGCAACATGCGTTCAATCTTCACGCCTTGCGTATCTGCAGGAACTAAGACCATGGAATGTTGATGATGACGATCTTTGGACTCATCAGGCGTATGCGCCATAAAAATGATGACTTTTGCATTTGGATCACCCAGACCTGACGACCACCATTTGCGACCATTCAGCACAATTTCGTCCCCTTCGATCACCGCAGTGGCTTGCATATTGGTGGCATCACTCGATGCGACATCAGGCTCAGTCATACAAAATACCGAACGAATCTCACCTGCCAGTAAAGGCTTGAGCCATTGTTCTTGTTGCGCTTCACTGCCGTAACGCCAAAGCACTTCCATATTGCCACTATCAGGCGCATTACAGTTAAATACGGTTGGCGCAATCAAACTGCGTCCTGAGCGCTCAGCGATATGCGCATATTCCTGTACCGATAGTCCTGCACCAAAAGTCGCATCAGGCAAGAACATATTCCACAGTCCGGCGGCTTTGGCTTTGGCTTTTAAGGTTTCAAGCATCGCTGGCCACTGCCATTTCGTCCAATCGCCATCGACATTCAAACGGTGCACTTCATGCCAAAAATCGGTCTCAACTGGCTCGATTTCATCTTTGATAAATTGCTCTGTACGTTGGATATAGTTTTTGGCGCGATCAGAGAGCTCATACATGGTGGAAATCCTTTGCGAATTTGTATTATCTATTGCGATAGCATACGCAAATTATTATTATGAATGAAATGATTTAATTGACACAAAGATTATGAAAGATATTCATAGTGAAAATTTCGGTGGGGCAGAAAACTTAAATACTAACCATCTAAACATCCAAACTTTAGACATTAGCCAGTTTCATCGTGTTGATATTAACTTGTATCCTTTGTTTATTGCCATTTTTGAGCAAAAAAGTATTTCTAAAGCAGCACTCATTCTCTGCATTAGCCAGTCTGCGGTGAGCCATGCCCTGCAACGTCTACGGCAACAGCTTGGTGATGAGTTATTTATCCGAGCTGGACACAAGATGCTGGCAACGCCATTTGCTGAGCAAATCTATACACCAATCAAACAGGCGTTGTTGACCATTCAAAATATTGCCGCTTCGCAAAATACTTTTGATCCCAAAGCGATTCACAGTTTAAAAATTGCTGTACATGATGAAATTGAACCGATCATCTTTCCGAAGTTGCTCGCTCATTTCCGCAGTCTGGATTTAAATATTCAATTTCTAAGCGCAAAACTTGATCGCAAAACCATGTTTAGTGATCTCAGTATTCAGCAAGCGGATTTTGTCATTGACCTGAAACAGCATTGTCCAAGCAATATCCACTATCAATCCTTGATTGAAGATCATTTTGTGGTCTGTAGTCAGCAGAAAAATGTCAACAAAACCATCTATCTGAATGCACCACATATCGGCGTGTCATCCCGCCGTACTGGGCAATTGGTGGAAGATATTGATCTGAATCGTCAGCAACTCTCTCGGCAGATTCTACTGCGTTGCCAACACTATTCCACGGCATTGCAAGTCTTGGCACAGCATCCTGAAGCAATGCTGACTATCCCCAAGTTAATTTTACAAAATTTGCATTATGCGGACAGCATTCACGTACATGAATTACCGATTGCGTTACCTAAAATCGACATTGGCATGTATTGGTATCAAGATTTGGCACACAATCCACGACATCAATTCCTTCGTGCGGAAATCTTAAAACTGGCACAATTGATTTAATCAGAAATGTTTCAAGCAAAAAAATAGCCTTAAACATATTGCTCAAGGCTGTCTTAATGGTTATTCGAAAGTAAATTAACCGTATTGCTTGTCCAAATATTTTACAATCTGCCGAGATTCAAACATCTCCACATCTGTATTTGGATCAATCAAAAATGGCACTTGCATTTTGCCCTGCATATTTGTGATTTCACGAGCACGCTTGCCATCAGCAAGCGGTTCATATTTGCCAGGTTTAAGACGTGCCGTTGCAGGCCCTTGATCTTGCCAACGCTCTTTTGGCACGCTATGCAATTTATAGGGAATCTCAAGCTCAGTTAGCTTGGCACGGACAATTCGTGAAAATGGACTGGCTTCAAAGCTCCACAATTCTAACAACTGCTCAGGCGCTTCACGATTGACATTATTTGCATTCGCCGTCATGCCATCAAAGCTATTCACTGCAACAGCGATACCACCAACCAAGGATACAGGTGGAAGCAATTGATAACTCAAAGGCACTTTACCCCTGTGACTATAATGGGTAAATAAATGCGCAATAATCGTTTTGGATTCATACAGTAGATCACCAGTATTCTCATCAATCAAAAATGGAAATTGCGCCTGCCCACCCAACGCCTGCACCATCGGACGAAAACGTGTGCCATTTTTTGGACATGGATAAATTTCCACATCGAGATTGAGCCGAGTAATCACGTCACGGACACGCCGACAATATGGACACGCCTCAAACTCATAGAGCTTTAATGGCTTCTCAGGTTGCTTAGGAAAAGCTGTGCCCATCACACCCCGAGGTAAAGTGACAAGTGTTGATGCTAAGGCTTGATAAACCTTAGTCCGATGACGTTTTCCAGTATTGTTTTTCATGATGATGTAACCCTATTCAATCCATGATTTTTGCAAATAAATGTGTTAAACCAATGCTTCTTTGGCAACCACAATACCATTATTATCAGCATAGATATAATCATCTTGGGCAATCGTCACACCGCCAAATGATAAAGTTAAACCTGTTTCACCCACGCCTTTACGGGTACTTTTTTGCGGAATACATGCCAATGCCTGCACACCTAAATCCAACTCAGCAATCGCATCAACATCACGCACACAGCCGTATATAATCACACCATTCCAGTGATTTTTCACCGCTGACTCTGCGATCATGTCGCCCATCAACGCACAGCGCATCGACGCACCACCATCAACAACTAACACTTTGCCAGTGCCGTCCGTTGCCAACAGCTCTTTGACCCGTGAATTGTCTTCAAAGCATTTCACCGTAACCACTTGACCGCCAAAGGTTTTGCGTGCACCAAAGCTACGGAAAAATTTGCCATCTATCGAGGGATAAACCACTTGTAAGTCTTTATCTTCATTATCATCCAAGAGATCACACGTCACAAAAGCAACACTCATTTTTTAACTCCAGTCATTGTCAGTATTTTTTAATGCGTTAGTTATACCATTGCAGTATGAATTTGCAAATTTCTGATCGGTCACAAACCGTTCTCGTTCTGAAAAAACAAAACGACACAGCATGTCGTTAATGAATTTTTGCCACTTTCTTCAGGCAGTCTATTCGGCTAGTTTCAATATCAAATGCAATATATGAACAAAATCGAAAATTTAGGTATCAAAAATTTGAGTATCAAAGATTAAAACTGGAATAAGATGGAACAACTCAATCCAAGCGACTTAAAAGCCATTCTGCACTCCAAACGTGCTAATCTGTACTACCTCGAATACTGTCGTGTCATGCAAAAAGACGGTCGGGTACTCTATCTCACCGAAGAAAAAAATCAAAATCAATATTGGAATATTCCCATCGCTAATACCACCGTGATTTTGCTTGGTACTGGTACTTCGATCACCAATGCAGCCATGCGTATGCTCTGTAGTGCAGGCGTATTGGTCGGCTTCTGCGGTGGTGGTGGGACGCCATTATTTTCAGGTGCAGAGATTGAGTGGCTTACCCCACAAAGTGAATATCGCCCAACCGAATATGTACAAGGTTGGTTGTCTTTTTGGTTCGATGAGGCGAAACGACTTGAAGTCGCCAAAGCCTTCCAACTTGCCCGACTGGATTATATCCAACAAGTTTGGGCGAAAGATCGTGACCTCCGTACCGAAGGCTTTCATTTGGATGATCAAGACATTCAAAATGCCTTACAAAGCTATCGCAACAAAATTCCACGTATGACTAAAGTGGCAGATTTACTGCTTGCCGAAGCGCAGACCACCAAACAACTGTATAAAATCGCTGCCACACGTTGCCAAATGTCTTTTGAGCGTAATCCCGAACAAGGTGATCTTGCCAATGACTTTCTTAATCATGGCAATTATCTCGCTTATGGGCTCGCCGCAACCACACTGTGGGTGCTCGGTATTCCGCATGGCTTTGCAGTGATGCACGGCAAAACTCGTCGTGGCGCATTGGTCTTCGATGTTGCGGATTTGGTCAAAGATGCTGTGGTGCTCCCCTACGCCTTTCTCTGTGCCAAAGAAGGTATGAAAGAACAAGAATTCCGCCAGCAAATCCTACAGAAATTTACCGAGCATAAATGCTTAGACTTTATGTTTGATCAAGTCAAAGCACAATCGCTCAACACATTCTCTAACGAAGTGCATGACTGATGATCGTGACCTTGATTAGCCAATGTGAAAAGAAAGCCTTGGCACGCACTCGACGTGTGCTCGATGCCTTTGCTGATCGGATTGGTGATAATACGTGGCAGACCGTGATCACCGAAGATGGCTTGCTTGCGCTGAAAAAACTGCTCCGCCAGACCGCTACTAAAAATACTTCCGTGTCCTGTCACTGGATCCGTGGGCGACGGCGTAGTGAATTGCTGTGGGTGGTGGGCAATCGCAGTAAATTTAATCATGAAGGTGTAGTGCCTGTGAATGAGACACAAAAAGATGTTCTTATGGATGTAATAACGATGAAAGCGAAACAAGATGAAGTCTATGCAAATACACACTTACAGCCACTTGCAGAGCATTTATTTGCCGTGGGGTATGTGGCATCTCAACTTTTCCATCGCACGATTGGCAACGAAGAATTCAAAAGTCTAGAACACGCCACATTCCTAGCGGGTTGTTTACACGACCTCGGGAAAATAGATATTGCCTTTCAAGAATGGGTTCGTAATCCCAAAAATAAAGACTATATTGCTGACGATGGGCAGCATATAGATACGAAAAAAGGAAAAAATCATCATTTCGAGGATAATCCGACACATAATGAATTATCACTTTTACTATTCCATTTCTTTGATAGCCTACGTGACTCAAAAATATCAGGCAGAAATAAGCAATATATTCGTCATGCGATTTTTTGGCATCATGCACGCCCTTACCGTAAAGAAGATAAATTTGAAAATGTAGAAAATATTTACAATATTTATAAAAGTGTTTTATCTGAAGAGGATTTTCAAAATTTTTTCAAAAAATCAATTCAACTACTCCATCAAGTAAATGCGATATTTAAACGATACGCCAATTCAGAAATAAATTTAATTGAAAGCTTAGAATGGTCATCTGACAATGAAAGTTTGCATGATGACTTGCTGTACAAAGATAAAAGCTACCCGCAGTTTAAATACTATGATTTAGCAAAAAGCAAATTTTCAGACATTCAAAATAGTGTGCAATCTAGTGCCGAAGCCAATTTGATCCGAGCATGTGTGATCAGTGCTGACCGTATTGTTTCCAAACAATCTGCGATTGATCTTTGTGAGTTCATCCAAGAACAACGCTTAGATGAATTGCTAGATAATCAGGAGCTCAGCTCTAATCTTGTGTCACACATTGAAAATGCTTTAACGAAATTTCCTGATAGCGAGCGTAGCCAAAGACAAGCTGAAGTAGCAAAACAACTCGCTGATTTAAAATATGTTGCGGTACTTGCGGGAGCTGCTGGCTGTGGTAAAACCAAAATCGCTTTGGAATGGGCAAAACTAGGCAATGCGCAAAAAATTATTTGGGTTTGCCCTCGTGTACAAGTCTGTCAGGGAATTTTTGAAGAATTATCTCAATCTTATTTGCCTGATGCCAATATTGAGCTATTTACAGGCGAGTTTAAATTTACCAACGCATGGGACAAGATCACCGCAGAAGATGACTATTTTTCAGGGGATGTCGTTGTCACCACCATTGATCAAATTTTAGGTGCAATCACGACACATAGCAATGTCAATAGCTTGATTCCGTTTATTGATGCACATGTGGTGTTTGATGAATATCATGAATATATCAACATGGATATTTTTAATTTGCTTTTTGCGGAGCTAGTTGCCAATAAAAATATGCGTAAAAATTATGACAAACGTGTGTTATTGGTTTCAGCTACGCCACATTATCGTTATCTCAAAGAAGTATTGACGATTGATATTGATCACGATGTGATTGAAATGCCCTCTTTTAATCAAAGCCAATATCAAATCCAATTTACTGATTATGAGGAAAATGACATTGCCTCAAATCCGTTTTATCGTGCGTATCGTGATAAAACTTTTGTGATTAGCAATACAGCAAAAACTGCACAGCTTGGATTTTTAACACAGAAAGATCATGAAAATAGTATTTTGTTTCACTCTAAGTTTAAACGCAGTGATAAAAAATCGTTATTTAGTGAAGTCTATGAATCTTTTAAACAACAAGGTAGCCAGCAATATGATGTACTACGTAGTGGTCCAATTGTTCAAGCCTCTTTAAATATCAGCTGTGATTTTATGCTCAGTGAAATGAGTAGTGCAGAAAATATATTACAACGATTAGGACGACTCGATCGTTTTGGTCAAAACACTGAAGTGAATACCTTAAATATTGCGATCACGGAAAGCATCAAAAATGGCAAACAAACAGGTGCATCTGCAATGTTTTTAGCCAAATTGAATAGTTTACAATCTGCGAAAGCATGGTACAGTTTTCTTACAGAACGATTAGACAACAAAGTATTTCAATTGCCTGAATTATATCAAGTCTATAAAGATTTCTATAATTCAAGTTATACAGATAAAGAGATTCAGCAAGATTTAGAAAGTGCAATTAAAAGTAGTATCACATTGCTCAGTGCAAAAGTCACTGAACCCGTCAAAGTGTATAAAATCAAAACTGATGTGAAGAAAATGAAGATTAGCAAAAACTCATTACGTGGGGACAACCGATTTATTCAACTTGCCAAAATTAATTTGAATGATCCAAAACAGCCAGTATTTCTCAATGAATATGCTTATCAACCACCACTGGATGATCGTGGTGAATTTGACAATTTAACCGAATCTACGCCATTGATCCGCGAGTTGGGGCTGATGCAGTTTATAGCGCAAAAGCATGGCAATATTGACCCAACACACCCTGTCAAAGGTATACCAGAAAAGAAAATGACAACACGGCAAAAAGTGCTAGAAAGCTATGCACGAGACGCAGAATATCCACTGTATCTCAGTTATATCGAAGATGACCTCAATAAGGTTGGTGGAACAAGCATTCGTCACAATGCTGCAATCTACTATGCCGTCTGCGACCAACAAGCGATTGGTTCAATCTCAATCGAAGACATTCTTAAATTCAACAACAGCAACGAAAGAGGACAATAACAGGTCTAAAGTAACAGGTATTAAAAGTGTCGATTTTAAAATTACAGCTTATGGTTATGGCGTCGTCAACTGGAATGGTAATGTACGGATACGCCATGAAGGTATGATTGAAGATGCCACAAATCACAATATTCCGAAATTAAGAGGATATTCAAATTTAACAGGTGAAAAATCAGAAAAAGGTTTTCTTTATAAAAAAGATCCAAGAGAAATTGATTTTGAAAAGCATCAACTATACATCAGTCAAAATTGTATTCGACATCACCTGTTCAAAGATCAAACATATGATGTAAGCAATGCAAAAGATAAACCAATGGTGGATTTGCTTGCATCAATAACAGGACTTGTGCGTGGTTATGTTATTCCTCAGGGAGAACAGTTTAAACGGACAAGTGCTTTGTTAATTACCGACTTTGTGGATCAATTAAAAAATGGTAATTATGAACAAATGGGGCGTGCTGGATCTAAAGAAAAGGAACTTAATAAAAAAGGTGAAATGTCTAGTAATACTATTTTTTCAAAGATAACTTTTGGCGATACTCAATATGAAGCATACGGTTCAATTAGTATTGAGCAATTACAGTTTATCTCATTGAGTAAAGATTTTGACCGAGCTGCCATGATAATTGACAATAAGGACAATACGGGTGAAAAAATAGCACTACATATACAAAACTTTATCAAAAGTCTTGACCCTACGAGAGAGCCAAAAGCTATTTTTAATGCTCAATATGCAAGAATAGGTTCAATCTATAAAGATTTTGAGGCAGGGATTCTACTAGATAATGTTGCAATAGACATTTTGGTTAAAGAAATTCTAAATATGATTTCTGAACTTAGCATTAAGCAAGCGAAAGGTTATATGTATGTAGACGAAGTCGAGATTGATTATAATGATAGCAATAAGATGATGAGAATTAAGCAACCAAGATTTGCAAGCCAAACCAATAGTAACCCTCAAAATGAGTATGCAGTTTACTATGAAATTGTCTAAGGGGGCATGAGATGCGAATTACTATTGAATATGACTCCTCATGGCGAAACTCTTTTTTATCTGAGTCCAAAAATGAAGAGGATTTACAAAGAGAATTTATTGCAACAACTAAACAGCTAGAAAAAAACTTTTATCAAAAGGAGGTTTCCCATAATACAGTTATGGGCATTTTAAATCGTTTAATTGGCGAACAAAAGAAGTTAGCCAAAGCACGAAAACGACTGGATTATTTTTTCAAAGACTTGGAAAGTCAAATTACTTTCACTGACCGAAATGATCGAAGTTATGAAATAATTTATTTGCGAAATCTTAAAAAAAATAGTGTTGATCCTAAAGCTTTTTCAGGAATTGTAAAAGCATCAGATTTAGCATTCACTTCGGACTACTCTCTTAACTTGTGGGGTGTCCTTTTCTTAGAAATAGATGAAATCTACCAATTAATTGTAAATAACAAAACAATTGATTTTTCGAGGTTTTCAAACAAAATTCATCCTATTGATATTAAAAATAGATTGGCTAGTTTGAGTGGATCAATTTCTATTGAAGGAGAGATTTATGAGTTATTACAAGAATATCAACAAAAGAGAAATGGTTTTGACTGCCCTGAATCAGGACAAAAAATTAATATATCAAACATTTATTCACTTTTAATTTATTGGCAATTAGATGAGTTGAGTAAAACTTATGATATTAGTTCTGTTTTATCTCCTCAAGGAAAGCTGACTGGCATAGCATTATCAGGAATTTTTACAGAAAAAGACTTTATGGCGCGATACTCAACAGGTGGAAACAAGAAGTCTTGGGGCTCACCATACATTAACCCATCAAGAAAAAATCTTGAAATTCAAGATAAAATGTTAACTAAAGCTAATCGCGGAATATTAGAAATCAATCTCAATATTTCCAAAGATCAAGCCCGAGACCTTGAAGAAAAGATTGAAAATGCGGGTGTCTCTGCATTTTATTTGGGCAAAAAAGGACTCGCATACGTCAAGGACATTCGCTAGAGGTACAGATGAACTACTATATCGAAATCACACTGATCGAAAATCCTGACAAATCGCTATATCAGCTATGGACTGATCTTTATACCCAACTCCACCTCGCCTTTGTCGAGCAAAAGGACGATACAGAACAGATCACCTACGGCGTATCTTTTCCGCAGTATCGTCTGCATGAAAAAAAAGAGCTTGGACATTTGGGCAGTAAAATCCGCATCTTTGCCAATAGTCCTGCAGAACTGGAAAATCTCAATTTGCAAAAATGGTTAGATCGACTCGAAGACTATGTGCATGTCACTCGACCTCGAGATGTTCCGAAGGACAAAATTACAGGTTATGCAAACTACAACCGCATTAGACCGCTCAAGAATAAGCAGACTCGTATATTGCATCAAGCAAAGCATCGCAATATTTCTGTGGAAGAATCGGCGAAGTATTTTGAACAGTTTACTGAACGTAAGCGTGGCGAGCCTTTTATCCAGTTAAAAAGTTAAAGTAGCAGTGATATAGATCAGCCGAAAAATGAGTTTAACTTGTACATTTCTAAGCAAAATGTAGAAGCTGAGCATCTCGGGAAATTTGGAACTTATGGACTAAGTCAAAATTCAACTGTTCCCGAGTTTTGACCCAATATTTTTTCGACTCTTTAACAACTTAATAAAATCAATAAGTTATAACATGTGCTAAAAACTTTGGGTATTTCATACTTTTTAGGGTTAAAGCACTGTTATGGCTTATTTTTTTGTGATAAATTTATAGTTCTCCATCGCACAGATGGCTTAGAAAGACAAGCAACGAATGCAACAAATTCGAGATATGTTCTCCATCGCACAGATGGCTTAGAAATTGATGATTTCAATCGGCTTTTGCTTTGTGAGGTTCTCCATCGCACAGATGGCTTAGAAATATATAAAGCCAACAAATAGGGGAATTGGGTGGTTCTCCATCGCACAGATGGCTTAGAAAAACAGTTTTTTAAGAATTGCCGTGTTGCTTCAGTTCTCCATCGCACAGATGGCTTAGAAATTTAAGGTTCTTGGGTCTTTAAAAATCTTAGCGTTCTCCATCGCACAGATGGCTTAGAAAATTTTAACAGTTACACACCAGTCGGCACGGATGTTCTCCATCGCACAGATGGCTTAGAAAATTGGGGGTTTAAATGCTAGTTAAACCTAAAAGTTCTCCATCGCACAGATGGCTTAGAAAAATTGCACCCATCGGGTCATCGCCTGACAATGGTTCTCCATCGCACAGATGGCTTAGAAAAATAGCTTGCTTGAACAGCAATTAATGGGTGGGTTCTCCATCGCACAGATGGCTTAGAAAATGCTTACGGACGGTTTTACGTGCCTCTGATCGTTCTCCATCGCACAGATGGCTTAGAAAAAATTCCGTTTTGCTTCTATTCTGTCCATAGAGTTCTCCATCGCACAGATGGCTTAGAAAGTTCAGCACGATGTGATACACACTATCCCAGCGTTCTCCATCGCACAGATGGCTTAGAAATGAATTGATTTTGTATCACTTGGGGAAAAACCGTTCTCCATCGCACAGATGGCTTAGAAAACATATACGGCAATTGTCCGCTTGTATCTCCTGTTCTCCATCGCACAGATGGCTTAGAAATAGCACATCCTTAAATTGCGATGGCGTGGTTGGTTCTCCATCGCACAGATGGCTTAGAAAATTCAAGATTTGTCAAAACTTCTCGTTCTGTTGTTCTCCATCGCACAGATGGCTTAGAAAAACCACTACCTGATCAACCAACACACCATTTTTGTTCTCCATCGCACAGATGGCTTAGAAAATCGAAAGGTATCTTCTGAGAAACATCCACGTGTTCTCCATCGCACAGATGGCTTAGAAAATATGTTGACCAAGTTGATAAACGAGTATAGTGTTCTCCATCGCACAGATGGCTTAGAAAGTGACAAGTCGCACCACCAAACTCGCTATCCAGTTCTCCATCGCACAGATGGCTTAGAAATTACTCCGTTTCCAAGCATAATCAGGCATGTCGTTCTCCATCGCACAGATGGCTTAGAAAGTTGGCGCATTACGCTCGCATTCTCGATGAGAGTTCTCCATCGCACAGATGGCTTAGAAATACGGAAGAATAGGTAATTATCTTTGGGTAAGAGTTCTTCATCGCACAGATGGCTTAGAAAAAAAAGTTCTGTTAAGTGCATCACTTGCTGTAGTTCTCCATCGCACAGATGGCTTAGAAATGTGAGTATTGATGATGACGATTTTCTTGCTAGTTCTCCATCGCACAGATGGCTTAGAAATTGATCAATGCCGTCTTTTATGCCGTCAAGTTGTTCTCCATCGCACAGATGGCTTAGAAAACAGTTACAAGGCGAGCATACAAATCACCTGTGTTCTCCATCGCACAGATGGCTTAGAAAAAAAGGTTCTGTTTAGTGCATCACTTGCTGTATGTTCTCCATCGCACAGATGGCTTAGAAAAAGCTCTGTCTGCTTGACTTCGCCTAAACCTTGTTCTCCATCGCACAGATGGCTTAGAAAAAAAAGTTCTATTGAGTGCGTCACCTGCTGTAGTTCTCCATCGCACAGATGGCTTAGAAAATTAACAGTGAAATCGTGGCGAACCTAATCCAGTTCTCCATCGCACAGATGGCTTAGAAAAAACCGAAAAAACCAAAGTCACGAAATCGGCGGTTCTCCATCGCACAGATGGCTTAGAAAATTTGCGTCAATGCCGTCTTTGATTCCGTCGAGTTCTCCATCGCACAGATGGCTTAGAAATTTCTTAGATACCACTTAGCACGCTCAGAACCGTTCTCCATCGCACAGATGGCTTAGAAAACAAGGTTCTATTACTACATCCCTTTACGGTTGTTCTCCATCGCACAGATGGCTTAGAAATTTCAAGCTAAAAGCTGTATCACATGAGATAAGTTCTCCATCGCACAGATGGCTTAGAAAATGCAGTCCACGCAGTCCCATTAAATACCCGCGTTCTCCATCGCACAGATGGCTTAGAAAGTGCAATGAATTGAGTTTCATAGTCTTGTTGGGTTCTCCATCGCACAGATGGCTTAGAAAAAGCATGATCGGTATCAAGCATCTTGGCATGTGTTCTCCATCGCACAGATGGCTTAGAAAAATATGAATAGCCACCGATTTTGTAGACACCTTTTAGTTAGATAAAATGGCTAATTAACGAGGTGCTTATGAGCAGTA
>NZ_JAKUML010000001.1 GCF_022601685.1 Acinetobacter sedimenti | reverse complement strand
GACAAATGAGTTTGTGCCTCTATAATGAGAGACTAAACAATTTGTCTCTCAAATTTATCAAAAAACGAGAGACAAATAAGTGTGGTGCAAAAATGGTAATTTATGATTCAGCAGATGCAGTTAAATATCATTATGGAAAGTTTCCACCTCAGAACTTTCAATATACTGAGCCTCTTATTCAAATTTTGATGAGAGCAACCAATGCAATTGCTCGCTACGATCAAATGCTGAAAAATATGCATAATAGTGAAATTCTGCTCGCACCACTTAGAAACCAAGAAGCTGTTATTTCTTCTAGAATGGAAGGGACGATCAGTACAATGGATGAAATTCTAAGATATGAAGCTGACCATGATGAATTAGAAACAGGACAAGCTCGCTCAGATGTAATTGAAACAATACTCTATCAACGCACACTTAAAATGGTGCAACAAGCATTATTGGAGGGTGCTCCACTGTCTAGTGCTTTGATTAGACAAGCACATCAAGGACTTTTATCTTTTGGTCGAGGTGCACGTAAGTCTCCAGGTGAATATAAAACTGAACAGAACTATTTGGCAGATCAAAATAGTAAGAAAATTCTATTTGTCCCTATTAGTCCCGAACAACTCCAAACAGGTATGGACACGCTGTTTGGTTACATTGACCGTGGAGAGCATAATGCATTGATTAAGATCGCATTAACTCATGTTGAATTTGAAGCATTACATCCATTTAAAGATGGTAATGGACGTATAGGGCGAATGTTAATTACGCTAATGCTATGGCAGTCAGGTTTAATCTCATCACCACATTTTTATATCAGCGGTTATATGGAGCAATATAAGGATGATTATATTGATAAAATGAGGAATGTCTCAATGCGTGATGCGTGGGAAGATTGGGTGATGTTTTTTTTAGAAGCCACATCTAACCAAGCCATCCAAAATTTGGAAGTTGCAGAAAATATTAGACAACTCTATGAAGAATTAAAGATCAAATTTGCAGAAATATTAAGCTCAAAATGGTCTGTACACGTATTAGATTTTATTTTCACTCATCCTGTTTTTCGTAATAATCGATTTACTCAAAAAAGTGGTATACCTTCAGCAACCGCACATAAATTTATTAAAATACTTGTGGAGCATGAAATATTGCTTGAAATTGACCCTGCATCAGGAAGTAAATCGGCAATGTATTCTTTTGAAGCATTAATGGAAAAAGTGCGAGTATAAAGCACCTAATCTATATTGTTCATACTATATTCTCCCCAACCCATCGCCCAGTTGCCATACACGCCGTCAGCAGATAGCCACCTGTCGGCGCATCCCAGTCGAGCATCTCACCGCAGGCATAAATCGCTCGGCAATTTTTTAGCTTTAAGTTTTCATCCAAAGCCTCTTGCTTGATACCACCCGCACAGCTAATCGCCTCTTCGATCGGACGGAAGCCTTCCACATTGATCACAAGTTGCTTGATGTGCTGTGCCATTTTGGCATGATCATTCCAATCAGATTTCGCCACCACATCACGTATCAGGGCAATTTTAGTTTTATCCAAACCGATGCGTTGCCATAGCGTATTTAAAGACAGCTTTTTGCCGTGTTGTAATTTTTCCAAAAGCTCGGATTGACTAAACGCAGGAAGCAAATCGAGATAAAGTTTTGCTGTTTTTAAGCTGTCGTCACTCGTGCTGAATTGTTCACGCAACGCACGATTACAACGATAAACCAAACCACCTTCCAGACCATAATGACTAATCACCATCTCACCAAACTGTGGCGTATCGCCTTCCACCCATGCACGAATGCGTTTTAACGGTTGTCCAAAATGCGCCTGCATAAAGTCTGACCAAGCCACACAGACACCGACATTACTGGCTTGGAACGGCTCAATCTGTGCATCTTCTAACCACGACTGCCAACGCCCATCGCTACCGAGCTGTGACCACGACACTGCACCACATGCCAACACGATAGCATCGACCTGTTCAGTACGAGTTTGATGAATTTTTAAATCACTATTCTGAAGGTCAATGACGGTAATTTCACCATCTTGAATATGACTAACTTGATGGCGATAATTAAAAGTTACCCCTTGATTTTGCAGTCGTTTTAACCATGCTCTAAGCAGTGGCGCTGCTTTCATTTCATTAGGGAAAATCCGCCCCGAACTGCCAATATACGACGCAATGCCTAAGCCCTGCATCCATGTCTGTATCTGTTCTGCATAGAACGCTTCAACCATCGGACGAAGCCACTCGGCATGATCATAACGATTAATAAAATCGCCAAGTGGCTCATTATGGCTAATGTTGAGCCCTGTCTTACCCGCCATGAGGAATTTACGTGCCGCCGATGGCTTTTGCTCGTAGATACTAATGTCAAAATCGCCACGCTCTGCCAACACTTCAGCACATGCTAGTCCCGCAGGCCCTGCACCAATGATGGCGACCTTACGCTTCATGAGTTTTCCCTAAGCGTGGTTGGATAGCATCGAATCGCGTTTGATAGCCTTGTGGTTTGGTGATGATGATTTGCTGACACAGTTCACCACGCTCTAAATACTTTATTTCAAAGTGCGTTCGTGCAGAGTCTTGTGGGATGGTTTGTACTTCAAAGGGTAATTTCCAGACTTGTTCTAACTGCTCAACCGCTTCCGCAATGTACTCTACAATATTACTCGCCAATGTGATCGTACCGCCCGCCTGCAAGCGTGACAGTAAATATTCAAAAAATGGCATATTCAACCAACGCTGTGTTGAGTTATGCGGTTCAGGATTTGGATAAAGCAGGAAAATTTGTTGCAACTGTGCAGGATACAGCGCATGCACCACCCACGGGATCGCATCAGCATGAACCGTTGTTAAGTTTTCTAATTCAGCTTCACGCTGTGACTTTTGCATCGCTTGATATTTTTCTGCTGTGCGTTCGATGGCGATCAATTGCAGATTTGGATGATTTGATGCAAACAAACAAGCATGTTTGCCTTTTCCTGCGCCGATTTCGAGGCAAACTGGATGGTTTTCCACCACTTGCTTTTCAATCGGTTGAAAATTGCGAGGCGCTTTTAAGTAGTGCGATTGAAATGGGCGAATATCAGGATAAGTCATGAACTACAAATACATTTGAATACGGTTTTAGGACTGCATCAGTCTAGCAAGTACGTTAAAATTTGTCTGTGCTTTCAAGCTTGCTCTTTTCATTTTTCTTTTAAATTTATCTGTGACAACAATGACTGACCACAATACTTCATCCTCTACAAATCCAAAATCTTTTCCTTGCCCTCGTTGTGGTGAAGCCAGTCAGTGGCAAGACAACCCTCATCGTCCGTTTTGCTCTGAGCGTTGCAAGATGGTAGATTTTTCTGCATGGGCGAATGAGGACTACAAGGTTGCATCAGAAGACAGCCCATCACGTGTCACGCCTGAACACGATCAAGACTAACAGCATATTTATTCAAAATTTGTCCAAGCCCAAAATGTTACAACGTATTAGTTTTGTCGCCAAATATTGTCAGTAAGTAACTATTTTTTGTATAGTCGTTTCTCATAAAAATGATCAGTTCTGTTTGGTTCCCATCCCAACCATCGTGTAGTCGTGTAAAAGCTATGGGGGATGATTCTACTCATTGATCAAGATTAAATTAGCATTATGCACAAGCCAAAATAATTAATGCTAATGAAATAAATACCTTACACAACGGCGTGTAAAAAGTTTCAAGGTTAGGGGTAAAACGATGCGTCAATTCTTATTCGCTATGGGGTTTGCGTTCTTGGCAATGTGTACATCACAGACATACGCAACGACTGTGACGAAACAAAGTCTTGCCAAGCAAGAAGTCATTGATACGCAAAAGTTAAAAACGATTTGGCAGGATTATCAAAAAAATATTCAGCAAATGAATCAGGAAATTCCAAGCCTACAAGCAGAACAAGATCAACAAAAACGCAATGCACGTGTCTACACCTTCAATCGCAACTTAGAGCAATCAAAAGCTTTATTAAAGCATTTGGTTTTATCCAATCAAACCGCAGTGAAGCTACGTCAAAGTATGACGAACCATGCAACCAAATATCAAAACGTGTTTAAACTTGCCACTTTGGACAAGACAACGTCTTCTCAGCGCAATACTTTTGAACGGCTCAATGCACAGACCGATGTCATCTATCAAAATATGCAAAAAACCGCTTCACAATTGCCAAATTAATATGTGAACCATGCTACTGAAATAAAGAGTTAGCCTGCTTTGCTCGATACGAATGGGTTAAATTGCTTTTCATGCCCAACTGTACTGGTTGGACCATGCCCACAGATAAACTGAGTGTTATCAGGTAGCGTATAGACTTGTGTTTTGATTGAGTCAATCAAAGTATCAAAGTCACCTTTTGGAAAATCAGTACGTCCGATCGAACCTTTAAAGATCACATCCCCAGTCCATAGAATATTCATCTCAGCGCAGTAAAACATCACATGACCTGGTGTATGCCCTGGTGCAAAGCGCACTTCAAAAGTATATTTCCCCAAAGTCAAGGTATCGCCACCCTCAAGCCACTGATCAACCACAACTTTTTCGGCAACAGGAAAGCCATACTGACGACAAATATCTTGTAGCGCATCAATCCAAAATTCATCTTCACGATGTGGTCCAATCACAGGTGCTTCATAGACTTTTGCCAATTCACCGACTGCGCCAATATGATCAACATGCCCATGGGTATTCCATAATGCTTTCACTGTGACACCGAGTGCTTCGACTGCTTGCTGAAGTTTTTCCGCTTCACCACCTGCGTCGATCAACACCGCTTCCAAACTCTCATCATCCCATACAATGCTACAGTTCTGCTGAAAAGGCGTCACAGGAATAATTTGGCAACGTAACATAAACAACCTCTGGTCAATCAATCGGTGATTTTTGGAAAACTTTAAACTATAAGCCTAAAACTTAGGATAGCAATTGCTCACGACTGGCATTCAACTGTGCCTGAATCAGCTTTGTAAATACGGCAATATGATCATCTCGAACATTTAAGGCAGGAATATAAGCATAGCTTTGCCCACCGCTCTCCATAAAGATATCACGATTTTCCACCTCAAGCTCTTCAAGGGTTTCCAAGCAATCTGCTGAGAATGCAGGACTCATCACTTGTACAGATTTCACACCTTGACTCGCCCATTCTTTTAACAGCTCGCTGGTATAAGGCTTGACCCACTCTTGCTTGCCAAAACGAGATTGAAAGCTAATCGCCCATTGATCATTTGATAATCCTAACTGCTCGGCCACCAACCGAGCAGTTTCTCGACAACGATCAGCATAGGGATCGCCTTTATCTGCATAAGGCTGTGGAATGCCATGAAAAGACATCAGTAATTTGTCTACTTGACCATGTTCGGTTTGAAAATCTCGCACACTCTGCGCAAGTGAATGAATATAATCAGGATGTTGATAATAGTCCCGAATCATTGATAACGCAGGTAAATTGCGTTGTTTTAATACCCACTGACTGAGCGCATCATAAAGTGGCGCACTTGAAGTTGCAGAATATTGTGGAAATAATGGCAAGAGAATCACTTGATCAGGCATATCATCGCTAAGTTGATTTAACACCTTATGAATACTGGGCTGACCATAAGTCATGGCTGGAATGACTTGCAGATTTAAATCAGGGTTTTGTGATAATAATGTTTGCTCAACCAATGCGACTTGTTCATTCAAAATTTTGCGCATAGGCGAGTCATCTTGCCAAATACTGGCATAGTTTTGTGCCACAGCTTTCGGTCGAAAAGGTAAAACAAAGAGATTGAGAATAATCTGCCACAGCAATTTGGGAATCTCGATTACCCGCTGATCAGAAAGAAACTGTTTAAGAAAGGCACGTACCGCTTGTGGCGTTGGTGCATCAGGTGTGCCGAGATTCGCCATAATAATCACGATGCGTGGCTGAGCTGATTTCATAGCTAGTTTCATAAGAGCATTTGCACAAAAAGTTTCAAACTATATTAATTCAATTGGCAGTAAATTTCAGCAGATAGACTTCCGCTAATTTCTATCATCGCAATAGAAAGAATAAATCAACACAAACGCTTACATCAAAATAGATACTGTCGAATAGCGCTGACGTCTTATTTTTCAACGCTGACGGCTCAACACACGCTCTGCATCAGGAGTTAAGCGCCAATAGACACGAGTACCCGACCCCATATCTGCCTGTGGAATAATCCAATTATTCCATTTCATTTGAAGTTTGAGCTGTTGCAAACTTCGAGTATCGACATGCGTTCTTGACACCGCATGTACACGTGGCATGACTTTGCGTGCTTCTTCCAGTGCAATACCTTCAAGATAGCTGTTCATCACTTTGATGAAGTTCATTTCTAGCGTCGGTTGCTTAAAGTGTGGCGCCAAGATTTTCAACGCCTCAACCCACGTAAGCTCTTTCTGCGGGGTGATGTCCTTGAGATTGCCATCTTGATAGGCTTGTGTACGGTAATGCAAATTAAAACTTTGTTGTTCATTTTGATCAGCTTTAGTAAATGATGCTTCCTGCCGTGTACGAATCAGATTTTGTTCTAGCTCCGCAACTTTTCCACGTAAGCGCACGATCTCGTTTTGCAATACATCATTTGATTTTGGTCTGATCCAGCCAAGCACTGGATATTCCGTTTTGGCTTTTTGGAAGACATTTCGTACATTACGTTCAAAATCAAGTAAGCTACTGTACTCTTGAAAATATTTACTTTCAGACTTTAATAAATCCACAAAGCCTTTGCGTTTTTTAATAATCTCAGGATCTTTATCCGTACTCGCTTTGGTGCTGATAAAGCTTAAAATTGGCTTTTGCTTATTGACTGCATACAGAAAGTCGAGATGCAAATAACTAATCCCTGAAGCGGATAACTCGCCATACTCATCACCCAATACAAAAACCACATAGTCACACTCATCCATTTGACGGCGTGCTTGCGCTGTATTGAGTGAGTTACGTGGTTCATTAAACTGCCACGGAAAAGCACCCAAGTTGAGCAATGTATATTCTAATTTTAAACGCTCCGCCTCGACACCTTGAAATGCCGTGGAGATAAATACATGATAACGCTTATCAGACATGAAAATTCCTTATCACCTAAACCGTTGTCATTTCTTCTATTTCATTATTACAATCAAATGAATTTTCTATGACTATATAGATGCACGATACCGCATCCAAACGGATTTAAGTCAATACACCATTTATGATTCTAAATCATTTTTAAAATCATTACCCCTAAAAAATTGCGACTTTAAGCACACTTTCTACAAACTGATGTATTTAATTTGTTTTTGCAACAATTTGCATTTTATTCTTAACCGCCTGTTAAGCATGCCTGAAATCTTAAAAATTAGAAAGATCACTTAGTCGGATAGTCACTTTATTTTGCAGTAGATGCGTGACCACAGCTTGCATTTGCTGTGCATTGTTACCAGTCAGCACGCACGGAATCTCAAAATGATCTAAAGGCATTTCTCGGGTGAGCTGATGTTTTTGTAGAATTCGACCACATTGCCGTGCCACTGCTTGCCCTGAATCGACCAAGACCAACCGATCGCCATACAGTCGCTCTATCGCAGGTTTTAAAAATGGATAATGGGTACAACCAAGCACCAAATGATCTGCGCCCGCATCCACCACAGGCTGCAAACATTGTTGCAGTGCAATCAAACATTCTGCATCTAAAGCCTTGCCCTGCTCAATCAATGGCACCAAATCTAAGCACGTTGTACTCATCACTTTGACTCCCGCAGGCAAGGCAAAATGCTGTACTACATCATGAATCAGCTTCCCTCGAAAAGTCGCAGGAGTAGCAAGTACCGCCACAACTTTGGTCTGTGACTGAATTACCGCAGGCTTAACTGCAGGGACTAAACCAATAATGGGAAACTGCTCGCCGTAATACTGGCGTAAATAATCTAAGCTAAATGCCGATGCAGTATTACAAGCAACAATCGCGGTTTTACAACCTTGTTGATAGAGCCAATCAATCGCTTGTGCGGTAAAGCGACGAATTTCCTCATCACTGCGTGCGCCATAAGGCACATGTGCTGTATCGGCGAAATAGAGAATTTGTTCATTCGGTAAATAGTGATGCACATCCATAGCCACAGACAAACCACCAATGCCTGAGTCAAAAATCCCAATGGGTGAGTTTCGATCTGCACCATTTGGCAATGCGACATCATGCTCAAGGGCTTGGCTTGATGCAGAGCTTAGGCTTGACTGTGAAGACGAATGAGCAGACATATAAGACTAAAAAATAGATGATAAAAATTTGAATAAACTGTAGGCATCATACGCCGAATTTGCAAAGAAACCATAGCTGAATTTGTTATCTTCATGCAAAGAAAAGCAAAGCTTTGAAGTTTTGATAAACCACTTATTCAGACATACCCAAGACGTACTCGATATCCCCACTTCGCAGTTTTAAACACGTGCCATCGGACATTTCAGAAAGCTCACCATAATTCACCAAATGATAGAACACATTACGCTGTACTAATGCTTCGAGTTCGTAGCGGACTTTGACATAAGGGCGCAATTCGCCGTTAAACGCTCGCATATAGATCGGATGATCCGCATCAAGAATAAAGACATCCTGATTTTGCGTGGTCATTTGCAGATATTGCTTCCCATCGACTTCTATTTGATCGACTGCACTGATAAGTAGTGGCGCATCTTCCACTTGGATTTTGATTTTTTCTACTGGCGTCTTTAGGAAGAATTCGTCACCTTCACGCCATAATATTTTGGCAAATAGATCGACCATCTTTTGACGTCGAATCGGTCGCCCTTCGTGCCACCATTCACCATTGGCTTTGATCACCAAATCCATCTCGCCACAATAGTCTGGATTCCACTTTTCCAAAGGTGGAATCGTGCGATCATGTGCAAATTGTTGTAAATAACTGGCAATATTTTCAAAATTTGCCGAATCTACCATTTTATTTTCCTTTTGACTGATGCGTCATTAGCACCTGAAAAATCAGCATTTTCCAATGCTTATGCACGAATGACAACAAAATAAGTTGTTCTAGCCAATTGGCTAAACTGCCATTTTGAAATTATAATAACAAGATATAAATGTGACACGATGTTAGTTTTGTGTCCAAGCAAATTTTAAGGTTTGTTCGCTTCATACATTGAGTCAGGTATGAATTACAGCAAACACCCTATATTCATGGCAGCACCGAGTTGAAACAATGCTTCGACAATACGGTTGCCACCGTCAATGATTTGAGGAGTCCTACATGGAGCACATCGAACGTGAATCAATGGAGTTTGACGTTGTAATCGTCGGTGCAGGGCCATCTGGTCTATCTGCTGCGATTCGTCTTCGTCAGCTTGCAATCGAAAATAATCTACCTGATTTATCAGTATGTGTCGTGGAAAAAGGCTCTGAAGTCGGCGCCCATATTCTTTCTGGTGCAGTTCTTGAGCCACGTGCCTTAAACGAACTTTTCCCAAATTGGAAAGAAGAAGGTGCGCCTGTCACTGTTGAAGTCAAAGAAGACGAAACTTACTTCTTATTGTCTGAAGAAAAATCACAAAAAATGCCTCATTGGATGGTGCCAAAGTCAATGCACAACGATGGTAACTATGTGATTTCATTGGGTAATGTCGTTCGTTGGTTGGGTCAAAAAGCAGAAGAGCTTGAAGTATCCATCTTCCCAGGCTTTGCCGCTTCTGAAATTTTGTATCATGAAGATGGTACAGTCAAAGGTATTCAAACTGGCGACATGGGCATCGGCAAAGATGGCGAACCAACACACAACTTCACACCGGGTTATGAGCTTCATGCAAAATACACGTTATTTGCAGAAGGTTGCCGTGGACATCTTGGTAAGCGTTTGATCTCAAAATTTGGCTTAGATAAAGATGCAGATCCACAGCACTACGGTATCGGTATCAAAGAACTTTGGGAAATCGACCCTGCAAAACACAAACCAGGTTTGGTCATGCACGGTTCAGGTTGGCCTTTGAGTGAAACAGGTTCTACAGGCGGTTGGTGGTTATACCACGCAGAGAACAACCAAGTGACTTTGGGCGTGATCGTGGACTTGTCTTATGAAAATCCACACATGTATCCGTTCATGGAAATGCAACGCTGGAAAACGCATCCACTGATCAAACAGTATTTGGAAGGCGGTAAGCGTATTTCTTATGGCGCACGTGCAGTCGTTAAAGGCGGTCTAAACGCATTGCCTAAGCTGACTTTCCCAGGTGGTTGCTTGATTGGTGATGATGCAGGTTTCTTGAACTTCTCAAAAATCAAAGGCTCTCACACTGCAATGAAGTCAGGCATGCTCTGTGCTGAGGCTGTATTTGAAGAAATCAAAGCAGGCGCAGAAAAAGGCGGCGACCTGATGGTTGCTCGTATGCTTGAAGGCGAAGATCACTTTGCCAAAGAAGTTTCGACGTATACACAAAAGTTTGATAATAGCTGGCTCAAAGAAGAACTTTATCGTTCACGTAACTTTGGCGCTGCAATGCACAAATTCGGTCTATGGGTCGGTGGTGCGTTTAACTTTGTTGATCAAAACATTTTCCAAGTACCGTTTACATTACATGATCTCAAACAAGATTATGCTGTACTGAAAAATGTCGATGCGGTGAGCTTTAAACCGAACTATCCAAAACCAGATGGCAAGTTGACTTTTGATCGTTTATCTTCGGTATTTGTCTCAAATACGGTGCATGAAGAAAATCAGCCTGCACATTTGAAATTGACGAACCCTGATATTCCAGTCGATGTGAACTTACCAAAATGGGACGAGCCTGCGCAGCGCTATTGCCCTGCGGGTGTCTATGAAATCATGGAAAATGATGACGGTTCTAAGCGTTTCCAAATCAACGCTGCCAACTGTGTACATTGTAAGACCTGTGATATCAAAGACCCGTCACAAAACATCACTTGGGTTGTACCTGAGGGTGGCGGTGGTCCTAACTATCCAAATATGTAATTTGGATAGTCTTGCGAGGCAATGCCTCTCATATCCGAACATGTAAGTTATTACATATAAAAAATCCGAGTTAATGCTCGGATTTTTTATGCATAAATATTCACTTTAAAAATAATTCAGTGGCAATTTTAAATAACGCTGTCCATTTTCTTCAGGCTCGGGGAAATGCCCTGCCACCATGTTGATTTGAATCGCAGGTAAGATCAGCCGTGGCATAGAAAGCGTCGCATCTCGCTGGGTTCGCATCTCAATAAATGTCGATTTTTCAGTGTCAGCTTGGATGTGAATATTTTCAGTCTTTTGCGCTTGAATATTCGTCTGACATTTAAAATTTTGGCGTGATTTAGGTAAATAATCATGACAAAGAAAAATACGTGTCGTATCAGGTAGTTGATACAGCCGTTGCACCGAATCAAATAATTGCTCTGCACTTCCTTTTGGAAAGTCACAACGTGCCGTGCCGTAGTCAGGCATAAATAAAGTATCGCCGACAAAGACTGCATCGCCAATCACATAGCTCAAACAAGCAGGCGTATGCCCTGGTGTGGGAATGTTATAGGCGCTTAAACTGCCAATTTCGAATGCCTCACCATCAGCAAACAGATAATCAAAATGCTGTGTGGCATTAATTTGTTTAATGTCTAAATGAAAAATCTTGGAGAATGTCTCTTGCACAATGCCAATCTTGGCACTCATGGCGACTTTGCCACCCAGTTTTTGTTTTAAATATTGTGCTGCACTGAGATGATCGGCATGCACATGGGTTTCCAAAATCCATTGTACGGATAGTTTTTTTGATAAAATATAATCAATCATCTGGTCAGCATGCGTCGTTGAAGTCGATGCCGAAGCCGCATCATAATCCAGTACCGAATCTATAATTGCGCATTCAGAGCTATGAGGATCACTCACCACGTAGCTAAAAGTATTCGTGTCATCATGAAAAAATGACTGTATTTTTGCTTGACTCGTTGTGTTCATGAACGACCTCCAAAACGATTGGCAATAAACATCCCGAGCAACATGGCAATGATAAAGTATAACGCTGAATAATAGCCTAAGCCGATCAATGTCAAACTTGGCCCAGGGCAAATGCCCACCAACCCCCAGCCAACACCAAACATGATTGCACCAATGACCAATCGACGATCGATGTATTGAACTGTTGGAAGGGCGATTTTTTCACCGAAAATAGTGCGTGGAGATGTTTTGCGAACTGCAAGTTGGAATGGTACAAAAGCAATGAGAATCGCACCAATCATGACAAAGGCAAGGCTCGCATCCCAACGACCAAAAATATCTAAAAAGTCTAATACTTTTTTTGGGTTCGACATGCCTGAAAACATTAAGCCGACTGAAAATAGCGCACCAAATAACATTGCAAATAGATTTTTCATCATACTCCCCCTTGCATTAGGTGGCGCATGACGTAAACCGTAATAAAACCTGCAGTCATAAAGGTACAAGTTGCTACAATTGAGCGAATAGATAGCCGACTCATACCACAAATACCATGTCCACTCGTACAACCTGATCCGATTCGAGTGCCAAAGCCAACCAACAACCCTGCAATAATCAATAATATTGGATGGCTACTTAGCTCAATATCAGGCTGAACGATCTGCGCATAGAAAAATGGCGTAATGAATAAACCAAGTAAAAACCACACAGCAGGCGATTGCATTTGCCCTTGTAAGACTTGAGAAATCAAACCACTAATACCTGCGATTCGACCAAGAATATAAAGATAGCCGACCACAGCAATACCAAGCAACACGCCACCAATCAAAGCATAAAGATAATCATGCACGATATATACACTCCATGTGAGACAAGATCGTTTAAGGTTAGGTCGATGTTGCCTCGATCAAAGCATTAATGATTTAAAAATTATAATTTGTCATCCAATAACAATTGCGCTTCACGTAAGCTCAGCGTACCTTCATAGATCGCACGGCCTGTGATCGCACCCAAGATGCCTTTTTGACCTTGTAGCAATTTCACATCTTCAAGATTGGTCACACCGCCAGAGGCAATCACAGGTAAGCCTGAATGGTTTGCAAGGTTTACAGTCTGCTCGACATTGACACCTTGCATCATGCCATCACGTGCAATGTCGGTATAGACGATGCTGGATACACCTGCATCAGCAAAACGCTTGGCCAAATCAGTCGCTTTGACATCAGTCACATTCGCCCAACCGTCAGTCGCCACAAAGCCATCTTTGGCATCAATACCCACGATGATGTGTCCTGCAAACTCTTTACACGCAAGCTCAACAAATTCAGGCTCTTGCACGGCTTTCGTTCCGATGATCACAAACGATACACCAGCATCAATATAATGCTCAATGGTTTCTAATGAACGAATACCACCACCGATTTGGATCGGCAATTCAGGTTGAGATTTGGCAATCGCTTCAACAACAGGCTTGTGGATCGGTGTCCCTGCAAAAGCGCCATTCAAATCGACCAAATGCAACCGACGTGCGCCCTCATTAACCCAATGTGCTGCCGTCGCCACTGGATCATCAGAAAATACGGTGTCATCTTCCATGCGACCTTGCTTTAAGCGTACACATTTACCATCTTTTAAATCAATCGCAGGGATAATTAACATGCCTGTATTCCTTAATTTTCATATGAATTCTTAACTGTCATTATCTTAACAAAATATTCAATCTTCTCTAAGTGCTAATCGTAATATCTGACCAAGAAGAACAAAATAATTTTAAACAACACACCTTTGCTGCCCCGACAAGTTAGAATTCTTAATTAAGTTTGACAAGGTAAATTGTCAGATCATCTATACATTAACCCACTACTGTGGCAATATTTTTCACGGATCGCTCTGCTTCATGTAGTTTGGTCTGCATTAAAGCAATAACATTCACAACAAGATGAGCAACCGATGAAAATTCACCACTTAAACTGTGGCACCATGTGTCCAATCTGCCAAAAACTGATGAGCGGTCAAGGAAGCTATTTCAAGCCTGCCAAACTCATTTGTCATGTCCTTCTGATTGAGCACAAGAATAAACTGGTACTGATTGACACAGGTTATGGTCTAAAAGATATTGTACAGCCGAAAACTCGATTAGGTGGTCTATTTTTAAAACTCACTCGCCCCAAACTAGATCGCCAAGAAACTGCTTTTGAGCAGATCAAACAACTGGGCTACTCGCCTGCCGATGTGACGGATATTTTACCAACCCATTTGGATCTTGATCATATTGGCGGTGCGCCTGATTTTCCAAATGCAACGATTCACGTCTATAACAAAGAGCTCGACTACGCATTGAAACCAAAACTCAAAGATCGTCTGCGCTTTCGCAAAGCACAACTTCAGGATATTACAAAATGGCAAAGCCATCCTGAAATCAATGCTGAGTGGTTTGGTTTAGATGCAATTGATTTGACCGAGCAACTCGGTTTTGAAGCCAAAATCGTGCCGCTGATTGGACATACCCGAGGTCATGTTGGCATCGCTGTAAAGTCTGAAAATAAATGGTTATTGCATTGCGGTGATGCGTATTTTCATCCGAGTCAAATCACGCAAAATCCTCAAATGCCAATCGGTCTAGCCATTTTTGAAAAACAGGTACAAACCAATCAAGCACAGCGCATAGCGACACAAGAAAAATTGCGAGCTTTGCACTTGGCACATCCTGAAATCGAAATGTTTTGTGCACATGACCCAAGTGAGCTAGAGCGTTATCAAAGTCGATAAATAGCGCCAAAATATTCAAATTATTTTCAATAAAACTGTCATATTTCATGGAATATGACAGTAAATCTTTGATTAAACAAACTACAACAATTCTGTTTTTTATTTTAAAGATCAGATACATAAACTATATTTCAATCGTTTTAAAATTTTTTAAATATTACAACAATGTCATCATACTGTAATATTTATGTCATTAAATAGGCTCATCAAAGATCAATGGAAAATTTCTCATGATGACAGCAGTACTATTAACGATTGGTTTCGTGGCTTATACTGGCGCAGTTTGGCATTACGGACACAAGTAAGCTCGCCATTCTCAACAAACAATGAGCTTTACAGCTCAAGCTTTTTATCCCCTTCAAAAAACCTCAAAAAATAAATCAACGTATCCATTTGCATTTCTTGATGATTCATTAGATCATTTCGATATCATTTACTTTAAGTATAAAAAATTATGAATATTGCCGCTTTCGAAGCCTTCCTCAAAGTAATGGAAACAGGTTCGATTTCCATGGCAGCAGAAAAATTATTCATCACCCAACCTGCGGTGAGTAAACGCATTCAAAGTCTTGAACAATTTTTTAATGTACAACTTTTTGACAGTGTTGGTCGAAATATTCAACCCACTCAAGCCGCTGAACGCCTGCTGCCACAAGTGCAACAGTGGATTTATCAGCTCGAAGATATGCACCGTGATCTTAGTCAATCTCAAACAGATATCGCAGGAAAATTAAAAATTGGGACGAGTCACCATATTGGCTTACACCATTTGGCGAAACAGCTTCAACCTTTTGCCGAGCAGTTCCCACAGGTTGAGCTTGATGTGCATTTTGTCGATTCTGAGCAAGCCTTACAATTAGTCCTTTCAGGTGAGATTGAGCTTGCATTTCTGACCTTGCCACCAAAGCCTGATACACGCTTAAAGCATCGTGTACTTTGGAATGATCCTTTATCTTTTGTGGTTGCGCCTTTTCATCCTTTGGCACAGCAAAAGCGCTTGAAGCTTGAAGATTTGATTACTTATCCGAGCTTACTGCCTGCGTCGAATACGTATACCAGTCAGATCACTTTGGCTGAATTTGCGAAGTATGGCTTAAAACCTTATGCTTCGATGAGTACCAATCCTTTGGAGTCTATTCGTATGCTCGTATCAATCGGCTTGGGATGGTCGGTATTACCACATACGTTGATTAATGATGATTTGGTGATTTTAGATTTGAATCATCAGCTTGAACGTCAACTTGGCATTGTCTGGCATCCTCATCGTAGTCAGTCCAAAGCGATGCAATGCTTATTAAATCAGTTAGAAAGTTTAGGAAAAGAATGACATTCAAATGATGACATACTTCATTTATAGCCGTTTTATGATCCTTAGATTCTCAAATGAAGTGCAACAGAGATTAAATTGACTGGTTTTAAATTGATTAGCCTTAAATCGACCAGTCTTCAATTTTCCAACTTTTCTCTTTGGCTAATTGTTCAAGGCGATCATCTGGATTCACGGCGATTGCATGGGTCGCATATTCAAGCAAAAAGCGATCGTTGATCGAATCAGAATACGCCCAAGATTCATCTACTTGACGACCATCAAGCCATTGATCTAGTCGGGTCAGTTTGCCTGTTTGATAGCACGGCACACCTGTGACTTTGCCTGTGTATTTGCCGTCAACGACTTCTGCATTGGTCGCAATAATTTCAGTAATGCCAAAAGCACGAAAAATCGGTGCCGTAATAAAATCACTAGTTGCTGTAATCCCGACAATGGCATGTCCTTGATCTTGATGATGTTTGATTGCATCAAAGCCTTTTGGGCGCATTTTCGGACGAATCACTTTTTGCATAAACAGCTCGTGCAATTCGGTCAAATAGGTATTGTCATGCTTCGTTAAAAAATCAAAAACAAATTCATTATAGGCGATCGGATCAAGCTGTCCTGCTTTGTAATCTTCATAAAATTTATCATTCATTTTGCGATGATGAATAGCATCGACTAATCCTTCATTCACCAAAAACTCTCCCCAAGAATGATCGGAGTCGGTATTTAACAAGGTATGGTCTAAATCAAATAATGCCAATTTCATCAAGTTTCTCAAATTCCTAAAGAATTTAGTTAAAAAAATGTAATTCTATTACCGCAAAGCGCAGAAATTCGTTAAGATCATAGCAATTTAAATTGCTTTTTGACTTTGCGATCACACGGCAAGCATCATAGCTGAACTCGCCCTGCACGCAAAGTCCATAACATAGAATATTTAGGTGCCAAATGATCGACTCCGAAGGTTTCCGACCCAATGTCGGGATCATCTTGGCAAATGACGCTGGACAAGTACTATGGGCAAAACGCATTGGACACAATGCTTGGCAGTTTCCACAAGGCGGGATTCAATATGGTGAATCTCCCGAAGATGCTCTGTATCGAGAGCTCTATGAAGAAGTTGGATTGTTGCCAGAGCATGTCGAGATCGTTGCACAAACCCGTGGCTGGTTAAGATATCGTTTGCCATATCGCTACATCCGTTCTGACTCTAATCCAGTCTGTATCGGACAAAAGCAAAAATGGTTTTTATTGCGCCTTACAGGCTCGACGAAACATATTTGTTTAAACACTACCGACCCTGCCGAGTTTGATGAATGGCAATGGGTCAGCTACTGGTATCCGCTTGGGCAAGTGGTGAACTTTAAAAAAGACGTCTATCGTCGTGCTCTGGCAGAGCTCAGCTTAGAGCTACCTTTTAGCGCATAACAGAAGTGAACCACAGAATAAGCTGTACAGAAAAAACTGCGTCACTGTGGTAAACATTTTAGATTGATGAGATTGTATTAATTCACTGAGCAAAGGACATTGTGAATGGCAAATACCATGCAACTTGAAACCTTACGACGCATCGTACAAGAAGTCGATGCGTCACCAAGCCTGCACGAGGCTTTGGATGTCATGGTCAATCAAGTTGCAGAAGCCATGAACGTCGATGTCTGCTCCATCTACTTGCTGGATGAACGTAATCATCGTTATGTGCTGATGGCAACGCACGGCTTAAAAGCCGAAGCGGTCGGTAATGTTTCGCTTTCCACCAGTGAAGGCTTGGTCGGCTTAGTCGGTCAACGTGAAGAAATCGTCAACCTCGAAAATGCTCCGCAACACGAACGCTTCCTTTACTTGCCAGAAACAGGTGAGGAAATTTATAACTCGTTCATGGGTGTGCCTGTCATGTATCGCCGTAAGGTGATGGGCGTGATGGTCATTCAAAATAAAGAAAGCCAAGACTTTAGTGAAGCCGCTGAATCTTTTCTCGTGACCTTATGCGCACAGCTTTCAGGTGCGATTGCCCATGCGCACGTGGTGGGTAATATTGATGTATTCCGCAAGCCAAATAGCGGACCAAACTATCAAACTTTCCTCGGTGTAGCAGGTGCAGACGGTATTGCACTGGGTCGAGCAGTGATTCTTTATCCTGCTGCGGATTTATCTTCTGTGCCTGACCGTGAAGCAGAAGACATTAGCGAAGAATTAGATATTTTGGCAGAAGCCATCGAAGCCGTCCGAGAAGAATTGCAACAGCTTGATGCCAAGATGCAAGATTCACTCATGTCAGAAGAGCGTGCTTTATTCAGTGTCTTTCTACGCATGCTCGATGATCACGCCCTACCTGCGGAAATCAATGCCTTAATTCGTGAAGGTCAATGGGCGCAAGGCGCGGTGCGCCGTATCATTGATAAGCATGCCAATGCCTTTGCGCAGATGGAAGATGGCTATCTCCGTGAACGTGTATCCGATATCAAAGATCTAGGTCGTCGTATCCTTGCACATCTGCAAACCGAAGATACTGGACACAAAGAAATTACCGAAGATACCATTCTCATCGGTGAAGAAATTAGCACTGCTGCATTGGTCGAAATGCCGATTGCCAATATTGCCGCCATTGTGACCACCGAAGGCGCAGCGAACTCGCACATGGTGATCGTGGCACGTGCACTCGGTATTCCGACCGTAGTTGGTGTGACGGAATTACCAATTCACTCGCTCGATGATGCAGAGATGATCGTTGATGCCTATCAGGGTCGTGTCTTTATTCATCCGCCACGTCGTCTACGTACCCGATATAAAGAAATTAAAAAAGACGAAGACCTCATCGCAAAGGATTTAAAACAGTACGAAACCAAAGATGCGATCACACCTGATGGCGAAGAAATGAAACTTTTCGTCAACACAGGTCTAATGATCGACGTGGTGCGTGGCGTACAACGTGGTGCAAAAGGTGTCGGTCTATACCGTAGTGAAATTCCCTTTATGCTCCGTGAACGCTTCCCTGGGGAAGAAGAACAACGGGCGATTTATCGTCAGCAATTAAGCCACTTCGCCAATAAACCTGTGGTGATGCGTACCCTCGATATTGGTGCGGATAAAGATTTGCCATATTTCTCAATTGATGAAGAAAACTCGGCACTCGGTTGGCGTGGGATTCGTTTTACGCTTGATCATCCAGAGATTTTTTCATCGCAAATCCGAGCGATGCTCAAAGCCAGTATTGGCTTGAATAATTTGCATATTTTACTGCCGATGATCACCAGTGTCAGCGAAGTCGAAGAAGTTTTGTATCTACTCGAACGTGACCTCGCCGCAGTCCAAGAAGAAGAACAAGTGAAAATCACCCGACCAAAAGTCGGCATCATGATCGAAGTGCCGAGCATCTTGCTGCAGATCGAAGACTTTGCGGATTTGGTCGATTTCTTCTCTGTTGGTTCTAACGATTTGATACAGTATCTGCTTGCTGTAGACCGTAACAATCCTCGTGTGGCAAGTGTTTATTCACATTTTCACCCTGCGATTTTGCGTGCACTTGCTAAGCTTGTTCAGGATTGTCACAAGTTTGAAAAACCTGTCAGCATCTGCGGTGAAATGGCGGGCGATCCGTTGACGGCTATATTGCTGATGGCGATGGGCTTTAATACTTTGTCGATGAGCTCTAGTAATATTCTACGAGTACGCAAAGCGATCTGTAATATTCCAATGTCGGATGCCAAAGACTTACTTAATCAGGCGTTAAAACTGAATAACCCACTCATGACCAAGAGTATGATTGAACAATATTTCCGTACGCATGGTTTGGGCGATATGGTGAAATCAGGTCGTGTGGTCACGGTTTAATTTATCTGAATGTATAGATGACTAAGCACTTAAATCATAAAGTGATTTAAGTGCTTTTTTTGTTTCAGCTGTCCGTTTTTTAGGATGCCAAAGCCCGATCAAATAAACGCTGAATATCTGCTTGAGAGAGATTCAACATCCCTACCACACGTCCGTGCATGGCACTATAACGACTTTGGATAAATGCCTCAGCAACATAGGACTCAGAATAGCGCACCATCAGCACCGACTGCGCCAACAGCACCAATCGTGTCACCAAAGTCCGTGCTTGAAACTGCAATTGATCAGGCGGAAGCATTTGCATTTCATAGAGTTTACTGCGTTCAATTTTAAGTATTTCATGTGAAGCACATTCTTCTGAAAAAGACGCTAAAAGTATTTCGATCAATTCTGATTCACGTTGTATCGCTCGAAGCACATCCAGGCACATGATATTGCCCGAACCTTCCCAAATGGTATTGACTGGCGCTTCACGGAACAGCCGAGCCATGATGCCATTGTCAACATAGCCATTACCACCAAGCACTTCCATCGCCTCGCCTGTCAGCTCCACCGCACGCTTACAAATCCAAAACTTAGCTGCAGGCGTCATCAGACGTATCCATGCTTGAGACAAACTATTTTCATTGAGATTGTCTTGCTCTGCCATCTGATCATAATGTGAGGCAAGGTGCATACTCAGTTGCAAAGCAGCTTCGGTTTCTAAAGCCAAATCAGCCAATACCGCTTGCATCAACGGTTGCTCAGCAAGTGCTTTACCAAAAGTCTGACGCTGTCGAGTATAGGCAAGACACTGCACCAACGCCTGACGCAGAATCGCTGTACTGCCGACGGAGCAAGTCAGGCGAGTATAGTTCGCCATTTCGATAATGGTCGGAATGCCTCGCCCTTCCTCACCGATCATGATGCCCCATGCGTTCAGAAATTCAACTTCAGAACTAGAGTTACTGCGATTGCCGACTTTTTCTTTGAGGCGTTGCACATGCACTTGATTCAAACTGCCATCGGCTAGGCGACGTGGCACAAAGAAACAACCAATGCGTTCGTGTTCTGTTTGCGCCACCACGAGATGCGCATCTGACATCGGCACAGAGAAAAACCACTTATGCCCTGTAAGCAAATAGGCTTCGCCTCGACCTGATTGATCAACCGGCTTAGCAATAGTTTGATTGGCACGCACATCAGAGCCACCCTGTTTTTCAGTCATACCCATACCAATCCAAATAGACTTTTTCTGTGCGATTGGAATATCTCGGGCATCGTATTCTGAGGACAATAATTTCTCCCCAATTTCCGCCCAAAGTTTTGGTTCACGTTGTAACAATGGAATACAACCCAAAGTCATGGCATGTGGGCAGAGGTTGCCTGCTTCGACCTGTCCTGTCAGATAAAACTTAGTCGCCCAATCCACCCATGCTGATTTTATGTGATCACTCTTACAATGAGTAAAAGGATAGCCATGCACATTAAACTGACGATTGGTCTGCATGATCTGATGCCACGCAGGGTGAAACTCTACATGATCAATGCGTCGTCCACGTGCATCGAAGCGGCTGAGTTCTGGGGTATGACGATTGGCGAGATCCGCTGCTTGGAAAAATGAGGCACGCCCAACCGTTTCACCAAATACAGCATGCTCAGCCTGCAATTCACTGTGATAATGATGCAGAATTTCTTTGAGAATGGTATCCGTTTCAAACAAATTATAATCTTGCAATTCATCAAACTGATTGCTGACGATATGTGTTGAGGACTTTTCCATGTCTACGATGTGTTGCGATTGCATCATCTGTTTCCTGATTACTTGTATTTTTTAGATTTCCAATTCAGTATAAATCATTCCAATCTTTGAGCCGTTCGGATTTTCTGCATGTCACAATCCCCGATCAATGTCCGCCGAAAGCCTCGCCAATCAAGGGCGAAGTTTACCCAACAAGCTCTGCTCGATAGTGCTGTTCAGCTTTTGGCGGAGAAACATCATTTTGAAATCACCATTCGAGAGATGACCGAGATTGCAGGCGTGGGCTTAGGCACTTTTTATGAATATTTTAGTCAAAAAGAGGACGTTTTTGCCCTGATCATTCATCAACAGATCAAAGCACTAGCACAAAAAATACTTGAACACGGCACGCAAATAAGAAGCGCTCAACCTGATATTTTAATTACTGACTATGTGAAGCAACTGATTCAAATTCAACTAAAAAAGATTCAAAACGCACAGCAGATTTGGGTGACCATTTTTTTATTAGAGCGCCAATTATCAACCAGCGAAGTTTATCAAAAGCATTATGCGCTGATGTGTCAGCTTTGGCAGGACTTGCTACAACCATTTGCGATAGAACACCTTGAGTGTACTGCGATCAATTTACATCGTGTAATTTATGGTTTTGTGATGCAGACGCTGTTGGTTCAGCCTGATTTTAGCGAATGGGAAATTTTGCAAGCTGACATTGGCATTGCCTGTGATGCTTTTCTAAAACAATGACATCAAACAAAGTAGAATTTCTTCCATACAAGACTATCGAATATTTAAATAACAGTTAAAGTTTTAATCTGTTTTACAAATATTAAGCGTCATTCTTATAATAAATTCCAACGGTTAAGACAGCATCTGTTCGACATCAGCAGATGTAAATGGAGTTCGTCCCATGACTGATTTCAAAACACAGATTTCGACTAACAAACGTAACACTTCACCTCAGCAAGGTATGTTAGCTTTATTCAAAGTATATCTTGCTGAGTACAGTTTAAATCATTGATGACAAAATCTTTTTAGAGATGTTGCAATGTTTTTGAAGACACGATTTTTAAAAAATTTCAGGTTGTTTAATTTTTTATTTTAAACACTGAGTTTCCACTTCATGATTCAGCAAGCAATAGCCAGCCATACGGATATTCGCAAGCTATAGGAGAGACCAATGAACGCACCCACTGGACAATGCCCTGTCATGCACGGCGCAAACACCGAAAATAAACATACCCCAACGGATTGGTGGCCAAATGCGCTCAATCTCGACATTTTGCATCAACATGACCGCAAGACCAATCCATTCGATGAAGATTTTGATTATCCGACAGAGTTTAACAAGCTCGATCTGAATGCAGTTAAAAAAGACCTACACGACCTGATGACCTCAAGCCAAGCATGGTGGCCAGCAGATTGGGGCAACTATGCAGGCATGTTTGTGCGTACTGCATGGCACTTGGCGGGCACCTATCGTAAAGGCGATGGTCGTGGTGGCAGTAACACAGGTAATCAACGTTTTGCACCGCTGAACTCTTGGCCTGATAACGTCAATACCGATAAAGGTCGCCGTCTACTTTGGCCACTCAAAAAGAAATATGGCAATAAAATCTCGTGGGGCGATTTGATCGTACTTGCAGGCACGGTTGCCTATGAAGCGGTCGGGCTGAAAACTTATGGCTTCGCAGGTGGTCGCCGTGAAATTTGGCATCCTGAAAAAGATGTGAATTGGGGCTCTGAACGTGAATGGCTCGCTGCCACAGAAAACCGTTATGAAAATGATGGCGACCGTGAAAGCCTAGAGAATCCATTGTCTGCGGTACAAATGGGCTTGATTTATGTCAATCCAGAGGGCGTTGACGGTCAGCCTGATCCACTGAAAACTGCGCATGATATCCGTGTCACCTTTGGTCGCATGGCGATGAATGATGAAGAAACTGTGGCACTGGCGGCAGGTGGTCACACCATTGGTAAATGTCACGGCAATGGTCAGGCTGAACTTTTGGGTGAGAATACCGAAGCTGCCGATGTTGAGTTTCAAGGTCTAGGTTGGCATAACTCTGAAGGTACAGGTAATGCTGGCAATACCATGGTTAGTGGCATCGAAGGCGCTTGGACGACTGAGCCGACCAAATGGGACAATGGCTATTTTGACTTGTTGCTCAATTATGACTGGGAACTCAGCAAAAGCCCTGCGGGTGCGTGGCAATATGAACCTGTGAACCTACCTGAAGAGAAAAAACCACTGGATGCACACGATCCATCGGTACGTCGAAATCCGATCATGACCGATGCCGATATGGCGATGAAAGCTGATCCGATTTACCGTGAAATTTCTGAGCGTTTTTATAATGACTTTGATTATTTCTCTCAAGTCTTTGCTCGTGCTTGGTACAAATTGACCCATCGTGATCTTGGACCAAAAAGTCGTTATCTTGGCAATGATTTTCCAAGTGAAGATTTGCTTTGGCAAGATCCAATTCCAACCGTGGATTACACTTTGTCTCATGCAGAAATTGCCGACTTAAAACAGCAATTATTAAATAGCGGATTGACTTCTGTGGAATTAATTAACACGGCTTGGGATAGCGCACGCACCTATCGTGGTTCGGATTTCCGTGGCGGTGCCAATGGTGCACGTATCCGCTTAGCACCGCAAAAAGATTGGGTCGGCAATGAGCCTGAACGCCTACAAAAAGTACTGAGTACTTTAGAATCTATTCAAGCTAGCTTAGCGAAGAAAGTCAGCATTGCCGATTTGATCGTACTTGGTGGAACAGCAGCGGTTGAACAAGCGGCTCGTGCAGCAGGTGTTGAGATCACTGTGCCGTTCGCAGCGGGTCGTGGTGATGCTACGGATGAACAGACCGATGCAGAATCTTTCGATGTGCTTGAGCCGATTCATGATGGTTTCCGCAACTGGCAGAAACAGCATTATGAAAATACACCTGAAGAATTACTACTCGATCGTGCACAGCTCATGGGCTTGACCGCACATGAAATGACGGTATTGGTCGGCGGTATGCGTGTCCTCGGCACCAATTATGGCGACAGCAAACATGGCGTGCTCACCGACAAAGTTGGCGTGCTCAGCAATGATTTCTTTGTCAATTTGACCGATATGCGCTTCAAGTGGAAACCGACTGGACGTAATAGCTACGAGATCATCGACCGTGAAACTGAACAAGTGAAATGGACTGCGACTCGGGTGGATTTGGTGTTTGGCTCAAACTCAATTTTACGTTCATACGCTGAAGTCTATGCGCAAGACGACAACAAAGAGAAGTTTGTCAAAGACTTTGTCAAAGCATGGGTTAAAGTGATGAATGCTGATCGCTATGATTTAAGTTAATTGATCTAAGCCAAACAACTTTTCATACTCCTGAAATATCTAAAGCGGACACTTTGTCCGCTTTAGTTTTTACATGCTTGGCTTGCATCATTGGTTTTAGAATGAATTGGCTTTCATATTTTGAAATATAAAGCACCGAAAAATGCTTTAAACATTACAAAGCATCACTTGAGCTTCCTACAATAAGCGTTAAGATTCCAGTCGAAATTAAGCGTTCTATTTTCCTTTTTCTTTAAGAATAAAATTCATCATGAATAGCATCATCCATCCATCTGCCAAAGATGGTTTTAGTCAAAATGCAGTGCTATATCAGCAGGCACGTCCAAATTATCCGCAAGCCATCGTCGAATGGTTAAAGCAAGATTTGGCTTTAACGGCTGATAGTCGTATCGCCGATCTTGGCGCAGGCACGGGGAAATTTATTCCTTATTTGCAACAAGTCAGCTCACATCTCACGGCGATTGAGCCCATCGAAGAGATGCTACAGCAATTGCAACATCGCTTTCCCGAGGTCAAAACCAAACAAGCAGACAGCCAAAATCTAAGCTTTCCGAATGAATATTTCGATGCCATCATCTGCGCACAATCTTTTCATTGGTTTGCAGATCATGCTTCTTTAGATGAAATTTATCATGTGCTAAAACCGCAAGCATCTTTGGGATTGATTTGGAATCAACGAGATACAGAGATTGATTGGGTGGCTGCGATTGCCAATCTCATCGCACCATTTGAAGGTGACACGCCACGCTATCACAAGGGGGATTGGCAACAGGCTTTAGATACGCATACTCAATTTCAATTGATCGGGAAAAGTCAGTTCCAATTTGAGCATATCGGTACAGTTGAACACGTCGTGATTCAGCGCATCTTATCGACCAGTTTTATTGCCACCGCTTCGGCGATCGACAAGGCGATGATTCGTCATGAGTTGGAAAAGATTATCGACACTTATCTTGATCTTCAGCTTGATGATGAAATTGCATTTCCCTACATCACTCACGCTTATCATTATCAAAAAATTTAAGCGTAAATTTGAAATGCTGAATTAAATGTTTAAATCAAAAAAATGCCGAACATCTGAGTCGGCATTTTTTTGATGAATTTTAAACAGCTAATACAGATTTATTTTATATACAATATTAATTGATAGAATATATTATCATCTTAGATTAGCATTCATAAGTTTAGAATCCCTCCCAACCTCCCTTTAAAAAAGGGAGGAGCAACCAAAGCTCGATGACTTACATAATTTCATTGGAAGTCCCCCTTTTTCAAAGGGGGATTTAGGGGGATTTTCTGAATTTAAACAAATTTAAAGTTGAGGTTGGTGTAATAGTTTGAAAAATTAAGACCTACTCGGCACTTTTGCATTTTTTTCTAACCATTGGATCGAATCAACCCGAAATACCTCACATGCGCCATCACCGACATCATCAGGTCGTACCGAAGATCGCCACACCAAATCTTCTGATTTCACCTCGACCAAATCACCTTGCATACGTACCAAGTCGCCACGTTTTACGTGTTTGATCTGCTTGGCAATCTCAGGATTGGCAGGAATAATGTGAATATTCGACACCATTTGCATCGCTTCTTCGGCAGGCACTGGCAAGTAAGGAATCGCCCACTGCAAGTAACGGTCGTATTGTTTGACTTGGATTTGTGATGCGATTTTTGGATTGGCGAACATCCCCCAACTCACGGCAAAATCGACAGGGGAAAATTTAGCTTGCTCATCATCTTGATAAGTCTTGTAGCCCAAAATGCGAAAATCACCCTGAAAAGGCTGCAACACCGACACCGACTGCCCTGCTACTGGTGGCAGACCACGTGCTACGTTATACAGTGCTTGCACTGAAAAATCTTGGCTAGGTTGTACTTGTTGGGTGGTATCTGCATTGTGATGACTGGCATGGGTAATCGTCACAGGTAAACAACTCATCATGAGGATTAAACTGATTTTCTTCTGACTGATTTTATTCAAGGCGAATTCCATCACGTGACCATTCCTACCATTTTGCTACTTTATACGCACAACTATTACGTATTTATTGTCTAATGTAGCTGTGCTTTTTTCCGTATTTTTTGGTAAATTTAAGCGTGGAATCGGCAGAAAATATGCACAAAATTGTAAATGTGCTCAGAGCAAGGAAAGCGACTTTTGAAATTATTCAGACCATATCAATATTATCAACAACACATCTTTCCGCATTTGCTCGATCAAGTGATGAAAACAGCAAGCTTGATGGATGCACGCCGTGAGTTGCTTTTGCCAATATCTGATGAATGTTTGGAGATTGGTTTTGGTACTGGTTTGAATTTAGCATTTTATCAAAATCTGAATGTACTGTATGCGCTTGAGCCCAATGCGCATATCGAAGCATTATCCAGTGAGCGACTTACGCAAAGTAATTTTGAAATTCGTCATCTACGCAATTTTGCAGAATCCATTCCACTACCGACTAATAGCGTTAAAAATGTGGTTTCAACATGGACAATGTGTAGCATTCCAAAACTCGAACAGGCTTTGGCAGAAATTTATCGGGTGATGGAAGTTGGCGGTACATTTCATTTAGTCGAGCATGTCTATTCCGATCAGACATCTACACAGCGTTGGCAGAATGCACTGACACCGATTCAGAAAAAGCTTGCCGATGGCTGTCATCTCAACCGCAATATTGAACACTACTTAAAAAATGCAGGATTTGAATTTGTGGAAAAAAATTATTTCTACGCAGATGGCATTCCTGCGATTGGAAACCGTATGCTGATGGCACGTGTACAAAAACGATAAATTTATAGAAAGGGAAATTTTTAACTTTTTAAATTCTTAGATTTACTAAGGATTAAATCTCCTCATCCTCATTATCGTCTGTGGGCAGGGCAATATGTATCGTTTCAAAGCGCACTCGTCCATCATCAATCGCCTGTGCAATTGCTTGCTGTCCCTTGGTCAATCTCGCAGTACCAGATTTAATGTCAATCAACACCACTTCGATCTCGTCCGCATCACACAGACCTTCTCGAAAGTCGCTATAGCCTGAAAACACCACATAATCCACAGGATCGCCTAAGAATCTCGCATCACTCGGCAAATAATCGAATTCAGGCAAATGTGGCGCAAACTGCTCTGCCATCTTGCCTTTGAGTACAGCACGACTGGTATTCACACTACGCTTACGAGCGAGCGCAAGTGCTTGATCATGCTCTCGTCGCATTTCACTGATTTCATATTGATACTCTGCATGAAGCTGTTGTATTTTGATGAGATACAACCACAACACGCTGATCATCACCCCAATACAAATACCAATGAATAGCGCCACTGGGACAGACATAAGAATTTACCTAGACTAATGCGTCATTATGCGCAGATTAAAACAATTTCAAGCGCACAACTCAAATACATTCATGCCTGAAATATCAATAGATTAAAACCAATTTTACACAACCCTGTCATTCTCTTGTCATATTTTAATGATATGCTTGGGTAAAGATTTTGCATAGGGTCTGCTGACCTTTCACAGATGCTTGCGACTACGGATATTTTTTAGGCGATACTAGGCAGGAATGAGGAAATTTAGTCACTCTAAATGACTCTTTCCTAACGACGTAGCGTCAAAAAATATCCTAGTCCCGAAGGGCTATCGCTAAAACTGCCATAAACTTCGTTATGAAACTTGGCAAGGGAGTGACCATTCCCTTCGTTTCATGCCTCGTTTCTGTAGTTTCAGCTGATAACGCAATCCATGGTTGAAATGTCAACAGACCCTAATGATGATTTATTAGAAAGGTTAAAGAGTGAGCATATGAAGACAATTTTAATTGCAAATCAAAAAGGTGGTTGTGGCAAAACCTTAACAGCAATTACTCTTGCTTCAGCACTTGCCAATCGTGGCTACAAAGTCGCACTTGCCGATGCAGATAATCAAAAATCATCACTCAAATGGCTCAAAGTCCGTGGCAAAGAAGTCGCAAATATTCAAGCCGTCGATTGGCGCAATGAAAGCTCTATTGGCGATGCGCCAGCAAAAGTCGATTGGCTCATCATCGACGCTCCGGGGGCTCTCTCTGGCGAGCATGCAGAACATCTCATCTCAGAAAGTGATGCGATGATCGTGCCACTGCAAGCTTCATTTTTTGATATCGACAGTACCAAGCGTTTCTTAAAAAATATTGATGACATTAAGCGCATCCGTAAAGGCAAAGTGGACATCATGCTCCTTGCCAACCGCATCAAGACAGGTGCAAATAGCAAAGTACAAATTCAGAAATTCTTTGATAAAGTCGAGCAAGAGCCCGTTGCGTGGATCAGTGAACGTACAGCTTATGGTCAGTTGGCAATGGATGGTTTAAGTGTCTTTGACCGTACACAGAAGCAATACATGCTCATCCAACAACAATGGGAGCCATTGATTCGTCGCTTGTTGGGTCAAAATAGCAAAGATAAAAAGCAGAATTGGTTTTAAAAATCCAATCCCGATAACTGACAAAATCAGCGTTCCACAAGCGTTGATTTTCAGCTAACATAAGCCTCAGCATGCTTCGTGAAGATGGAAAGCTCTCGTGCAACAAAATGCGCCTATTTTGCAACGTTTACTACTATTCGGACTATTCTTCTGTCTGATCTTATTAAGCTTTGAAATTCTCAAATATTTTATTGTTCCAGTGTTATGGGCGTCCATCATCGCCTATATCACATGGCCTTTGCATCAAAAAATTTATCATTGGGTTGGGGAACGTAAAAACCTCAGCGCAATTTTGATGACCAGTCTTTTGGTACTGGTGGTCGGTATTCCGCTCACCATTGGTATTTTTGTACTGCAACACGAAGGACGTCAGTTGTACTTCGAAGTACAGCAACAGCTTTATGCAGGAAAAATTGAAGTACCCGAGTTTGTGCAAACCTTGCCATTTATTGGTCCAGAGATACAGCGCATTATCTTTGAGCTCAATAGCAATCCACATGCGATTACGCAAAATATTGGCTTATGGATTCAAGGGCATCTTGGTTATGGTCGTTTTGTCGTTGCCGAGATTAGTCGCAATTTGGTAAAACTGATTTTTGCGATCTTGTCATTATTTTTCTTCTATCGAGATGGCAACTTGATCTTAGAACAAGTGCGCCGAGCATTTGAAATGGTGATTGGTCCTCGTATTCACCACTATTTTCAAACCATTTCTGAAACCACTCGCGCTGTGGTCTATGGTGTGGGCTTAACTGCGATTGTCCAATCACTCCTTGCAGGAGCGAGTTATATCGTTGCAGGTGTGCCAAATCCAATGGTACTAACCCTCGTCACTTTTGTATTTGCACTGATTCCTTTTGGTCCACCGATTGCTTATGGTAGCGTGGCGCTATGGCTATTTTCACAAGGGCACACTGTTGAAGCTGCAGGTGTATTGATTTGGGGTGTCGCCATCGTCAGTAGTGCGGATAATGTGATTCGCCCATTGGTCATTTCAGGTGCAACAAAAATTCCATTCTTATTGATTATGTTTGGTGTACTGGGCGGTTTAGCAAGCTTTGGATTGGTTGGGTTATTTATCGGTCCTGTGATCTTGGCAGTTTTACTTGCGATTTGGAAAGAATGGCTCCAAGAAAATATTCAAAAAGCAGAAGACTTTCATGCCAATGCAGATGAATTGGTGACCGAAGGTTTACATACAGAAGATTTGGATACGAGCAAATAGCAATACTCCACACGCCGAATAAACTAAGCTCAACAACGGTTGGGCTTTTTTATTGATATGAATATTTCTATTTTTTACATTATGTTGCTTTACTTTCATACTGTTACAGTAACTTAGAATCATTCGTATTATTCTAGAATTAAATTTACGAATTTTATTGAATCAATCCATGGAGAATGAATATGACCAATATGCTAAAAATGAAACTGCTTGCAAGTGGCATTCTTTCCGCAGTCGTATTGACTGGCTGTACGAGCACCATGAAAACCAATGAAATGCACAAAATCAAAGTGCATGCCGTGACTGCTGAAGGTGTTAGCGATAGCATTGGTACCGTGACATTTATTAAAGCAGAGCAAGGGCTCGTGATTAAACCTGAGCTTCAAGGCTTGCCTGCGGGTAAACATGGCTTCCATATCCATGAAAATCCATCATGCGAACCTGATATGAAAGATGGCAAAGCTGGTGCCGCACTGAAAGCTGGTAGTCACTTTGACCCTACCAAATCAGGCAAACATGACTATCCTCAAGGCAATGGTCATCTCGGTGATTTGCCTGCGCTCACAGTCAATGCTGACGGCACAGCGACATCTGCAGTACAAGCGCCTCGCTTGAGTCTTGATGCCATTCAAGGACGAGCACTCATGATCCATGCAGGTGGTGATAACTACTCTGACACGCCTGAAGCACTAGGCGGTGGCGGTGCACGTATCGCTTGCGGTGTGATTGAATAATTCCTTTCGAAGGATGGCGTTATCTTCAACTCAGTACAAACAATATCAGTGCTTCGTTGAAAACGATAAATTAGAAGCTATGGGGCTTGAAAGCAATAAAAAATGCCTAGACAAATCTAGGCATTTTTTTACGTTCAGCGTAATGGATGATTAGCTTGCCAATTTTTTTGCTGTCGGTTTTGTTGCCACCAGTTTTTTGGCAAAGCTTAAAATACCATCATCAAAGCGTGCATTTTTAAGCGCATCACGATCAGCATAATAGCTCGCCTCATTCTTCCACGGTGACTTTGTCCCTTGACGTGGCATGATCTGATCGGCACGTTTGATATAACCCGAAGTCAAACTACTCCCCATCAAACTATCATTTGACTTGGCGGATGGATCACCTTGAGCAATCACTGTTGCAAGTTGATTCTGATCCATATGCGTTAGCAAACGTGCAAGATAATCTGCAACTACATCGACTTTCAACGTCCAAGATGCGTTGGTATAACCAATGATCAATGCAAAGTTTGGAATATCGCTAATCATCGCACCTTTATACATCATTGCTTCACGTGTATTGATTTTCACGCCATCCATCGTTGCATCAATACCACCAAGCAACTGAATCTCAAGACCTGTTGCAGATACCACAATATCCGCCTCAATCTTCTTACCAGACTTCAAGACCACGCCATTTTCTTCAAAATGATCAATATGATCAGTTTCAATAAACGCCTGCCCTTCACGAAGTACTTTAAACAGATCACCATCTGGAACAACACAAAGACGCTGATCCCACGGATTATACGTCGGAGTAAAGTGCTTCATATCGACTTTACCTTTCAGCTGTTGTTTTACACCTGCAAGGAGCAATTTGCGTAACAGCTTAGGCTGTGCTTTTGCAAAAGCATAGATCCCACGTTGCACAGCGATGTTACGTTTACGCGTCAGTTGATATGCACGATCTTCCGACATAAATTTCTGCATGGTTTTGTACACCATATCGACTGAAGGCACCGTCGCAATATAAGTCGGTGAGCGTTGAAGCATGGTCACGATTGCACCTTGTTTTGCCATCGCAGGTACCAATGTAATCGCCGTTGCACCACTACCTATGATCAGCACTTTTTTACCGACAAAATCTAGGTTTTCAGGCCAATGCTGTGGATGAATAAATTGCCCTTTGAAACGATCTGCTTGTGGAAAATCAGGTTGGAAACCGTTGGCATAGTTGTAATAACCAGTACAGCTCACCACAAAGTTTGCAGTCCACTGCTCTGCTTTACCATTGTTATCAACATTCAATTCCCACAATTGTGCTTCAGAATTCCAATTCGCAGATACAATCGCATGCTTAAATTTAATTTTTTGATTTAATCTATTTTCATCAATAGTTTCTTGCAGATATTCACAAATTGCAGCCCCATCAGCAAGTACACTCGCTTTGCGCCACGGCTTAAACTCAAAACCAAAGGTAGACATATCTGAATCAGAACGAATGCCTGGATATTGGAATAAACTCCAAGTCCCACCGATACGGTCACGACGTTCAAAAATAAGGAAGTCACGTTGCGGTGCGTCGTTTTGGAGATGTACCGCTGTACCAATGCCCGAGATCCCTGCACCGATGATCAATGTATTAATATGCTGAGCCATTATTCTGTTCCGAGTTTTGCTTTGATCTTACTCTAGCACAAACTTGACAATGAACAATGTCAATTTGGGAAATTTTTATGTTTATTCGATGACAACATGATAAATCATCGAAAATACAACCGTGCAAAATCAAGCTAACATTAACTTTAGATAGCATTCAAAGGATTGTTTTTATTAATTTAGTTTCCTACAAAAGCAATCAATTGCGATTGATTTCTAAAAGGTCAGCTTATCAAATGGTTTTGTTTTCCATCTAAGCACTATTGTTTTAAAAAAGCAAATATTGATAATCATTAACAAATAAGCTCATTTGATTTTTTGAATAGTTATTTACGTCCTTTAAAAACAAACTCTATAAAGCTAAAAGTAACCGCTAGAAATGACTATATTACTGTAGCGACTAAAAAGTTCAGCGTAAATCCATAGTAGGTCAATGTATCATTTATAAAGGCTTTTCCAGCAACCAAAATTAAGAACAATAATGAAATTAATTAAAGCCTTTACACTACTGGTTAGATATGGATGTTCCTCTACTTTGTAATTGTCAATAAATCCCCCCCATAATCACCACAACTAGTTCATCCATATCATAGTCTTTCACAGCAATTGTTGGCTAAACAAAATACACCGCCCTAGTCATATATAAGCCGTAAGGAATATATTTAGAAAAATCACAAACACAAAAAAGGTCAGCATAAGCTGACCTTTTTTATTGCGAATAATAGAATTATTCTGCAGATTTGATCTCACGATCTACAAGCTCAACATAAGCCATTGGCGCAGCATCACCTGCACGGAAGCCTGCTTTAAGCACACGTAGATAACCGCCGTTACGTTCTTTATAACGAGGGCCAAGAACGGTAAATAATTTACCAACAGTTGCAGCTGAACGAGTACGAGCAAATGCCAAACGGCGGTTTGCAACAGTATCGTTTTTCGCTAAGGTGATCAAAGGCTCAGCAACACGGCGAAGTTCTTTCGCTTTTGGCAAAGTTGTTTTAATTAACTCATGCTCTACAAGAGCATTCGTCAAATTTTGGAACAACGCTTTGCGATGGCTGCTAGTACGGCCTAATTTAACACCACTATTACGATGACGCATGGTGAATAGTCCTACTCAATTAACGGCTACGATAGGCAAAACGATCGTCCATACGCAAACTAGCTGGTGGCCAGTTTTCTAAGCGCATGCCGAGTTGTAAGCCTTTAGAAGCCAACACATCTTTAATCTCAGTCAACGATTTCTTACCTAAGTTAGGAGTTTTCAACAACTCAACTTCAGTACGTTGAACAAGATCACCAATGTAGTAAATATTTTCTGCTTTCAAACAGTTCGCCGAACGAACAGTAAGCTCCAAATCATCCACTGGACGAAGTAAGATCGGATCGACCTCTTCACGTGGTTCTTGTGCAACAGGGGCTTGATCTTTTTGCAAATCAACAAAAATCGCGATTTGTTGTTGCAAAATAGTAGCTGCCTTACGAATCGCTTCTTCAGGATCAACAGTACCATTGGTTTCAAGATCAATAACCAACTTATCCAAGTCAGTACGTTGTTCTACACGAGCACTTTCGACTGTGTATGACACACGAGTGATTGGACTATAGCTTGCATCAAGCTGTAAACGACCCACTGGACGAGTTTCACCTTCAGGGAAACGCGCATCAGATGGCTCATAACCACGACCTTGAGCAACTTTTAGTCGCATTTTTAAATGACCATTAGCACTCAAAGTACCCAATACATGTTCAGGATTTGCAACTTCAACATTATGTGGCAAACGAAGATCAGCTGCAGTTACTTCTCCAGCGCCTTGTTTGTCTAATGTTAAATATGCTTCGCTCTGATCGAACAGTTTAATTGACAACCCTTTTAGATTCAGCAAGAGCTCGACGATATCCTGCTGCAAGCCTTCTAAGGTACTGTACTCATGCTCGACACCTTCTATTTCCACCTCTACCACAGCAGCGCCAGGTAGAGAAGACAATAGAATGCGACGCAAAGCATTACCAAGAGTGTGACCGAAACCACGCTCTAAAGGCTCAAGAATTACTTTTGCCGAGGTTCCTGTAACCGCATCGACTTTGATCGCTTGCGGAGTAAGGAACTCGTTTGCAGTACGCGTCATATTGCCACCTCAAGGATTATTTAGAATACAATTCTACAATCAAGCTTTCATTAATTTCAGCAGATAGATCAGCGCGATCTGGTGCAGATTTAAACGTGCCTTCCAATTTAGAGTGATCTACATCAACCCACTCTGGAATACCACGTTGAGTCGCTAATTCAATTGCGTTTTTAATACGTAATTGTTGTTTAGCGCCTTCATGCACAGCAATCACATCACCTGCTTTCACTTGAATTGATGCAATATTTACACGGCGACCATTCAAAGTAATGCTACGGTGAGAAACTAACTGACGAGCTTCTGCACGAGTAGAACCAAAGCCCATACGATAAACAACGTTATCTAAACGGCTTTCAAGGAGTTTCAACAAGTTTTCACCAGTTGCACCTTTTACACGAGCAGCTTCTTTATAGTAATTACTAAATTGACGCTCTAAAACACCGTACATACGACGTACTTTTTGTTTTTCACGTAATTGTAGTGAATACTCAGATTGCTTACTGCCACGAGCCCCGCCATGTTGACCAGGCGCTTTAGCATGTTTTTTAGTTTTGACGTCAAAAGGTTTAACGCCAGATTTAAGTTGCAGGTCTGTCCCTTCGCGGCGAGAGAGTTTGCATTTAGGACCAATATAACGAGCCATGAATGTTTCTCCTTACACGCGACGTTTTTTAGGTGGACGGCAACCGTTGTGAGGAATTGGGGTCACATCGGTAATGCTGTTAATCTTATAACCCACTGCACCTAATGCACGAACCGCAGATTCACGACCTGGACCAGGACCTTTTACAAGGACGTCCAAGTTTTTCAAACCGTAGTCCAAAGCTGCTTTACCAGCAACTTCAGCCGCTACCTGAGCAGCAAACGGAGTTGATTTACGTGATCCACGGAAGCCTTGTCCACCAGAGGTAGCCCAAGCCAATGCATTACCTTGACGATCGGTAATCGTTACAATGGTGTTATTAAAAGACGCGTGAATGTGTGCAACACCTTCAGAGACGGTACGAGAGACCTTCTTGCGTGTGCGAGTATCTTTAGCCATCTTTTAGCTTCCAAAAATCTTACTTTTTAATCGGTTTGCGCGGACCTTTACGGGTACGTGCGTTAGTTTTGGTGCGTTGACCACGGACAGGCAAGCTGCGACGATGACGAAGGCCGCGGTAGCAACCTAAATCCATTAAACGTTTAATGTTCATGGAAATTTCACGACGTAAATCACCTTCGGTAGGAACCTTAGCAATTTCCGAGCGAATCGCATCTAGCTGAGCGTCATCCAATTCACGAATCTTCGTTGTTTGAGCGATACCCACAGCAGCCAAGATGTTCTTAGCAGTGTGAAGACCAACACCAAAGATATACGTAAGAGAGATAACAGCATGCTTGTTATCCGGAATGTTTACACCGGCAATACGAGCCATTGACTTTTCTCCAACAAGGCACTCGTGATAATGAGCCGCCCCACAAAAATCTTGAGGGGCGGATATTAACCCAAAAAACCTAATAAATCAACAGGTCTAAGATTAAGATTAACCTTGACGTTGTTTATGACGAGGCTCTGCGCTACAAATTACGCGAATCACCCCATTACGACGGATAACTTTACAGTTACCACAAATTTTTTTCACTGAAGCTTGAACTTTCATGATAAACCTCTATTGCTCCAACTTATGGTTGAGCGGTCGATTTTTTCATCAATGTTTGATTATCATATTGATGCGATGTTAAATGAGCTTGTAGCTGTGCCATAAAATCCATCACAACAACCACAACAATCAGCAACGATGTTCCACCTAAATAAAATGGCACACCGAAAGAGCTTTGTAGCACCATCGGCATCAAGCAGATGATGGTCATATAGATCGCACCGATGAAGGTCAACCGATTGAGAATATGATCTAAATACCGTGACGTCTGTTCACCTGGGCGAATACCTGGCACATATGCACCACTACGTTTTAGATTCTCAGCAACTTCTTTAGGACTAAATACCAAAGCGGTATAGAAGTAACAGAAGAAGATAATTAAAGCACCGAACAGAATTAAATATAACGGCTGTCCAGGTGACAAAACCAATGCCAAATCTTGTAAAGCACGTTTAATAATGCCCGCATCTGGATCATTACTTCCCACCCATTGACCCAAACTTGCAGGGAACAATAGCAGTGAGCTTGCAAAGATCGCAGGAATCACACCCGCCATATTAATCTTTAATGGCAAATGTGTCTGCTGTGCAGTAAAGACACGACGACCTTGCTGCTTTTGTGCATAGTTCACTGGGACACGACGTTGTGCTTTTTCGATAAAGACAATGGCCGCCAAAACGATCAAAGACAATACCGCAAACACTAATATCGCAATCAAACTACTCTGTCCGCTTTCAACAGATGAGAAAGTTTGCATCACCAATGTTGGTAAACCTGCAACAATACCTGCAAAGATAATCATCGAGATACCATTACCTACACCACGCTCAGTAATTTGCTCACCCAACCACATCAAAAACATGGTACCTGCAACCAAAGAGGTCACAGCAGGAACATAAAATGCTAAGCCTGTAGATAACGTAATCCCTTGACTAATCAAACCAGCACACATACCGACTGACTGAACCAGTGCAAGTAATAATGTACCCTGACGAGTATATTGTTGGATTTTACGTTTACCTTGCTCACCTTCTTTCTTTAATGCTTCTAACGAAGGCACGACAGAAGACATGAGCTGCACAATGATCGATGCCGAAATATACGGCATGATCCCAAGCGCAAGAATCGACATACGCTCTAACGCACCACCAGAGAACATATTAAACATACCAAGGATAGTTCCTTGGTTTGCATTAAATAAATTCTCTAGTGCAGCATTATTAATACCAGGTACAGGTATATGCGCTCCTAGTCGAAACACCAATAATGCTCCAACAAGGAACATCAATCGGTTAATAATTTCACGATACTTCACATAAAAAGGTTGCCCTTTTTGCAAATGCACATGACCCGAAGAACTAGGAGACATAGACACCGACGATTACTCCTCGACTTTACCACCAGCCGCTTCAACAGCAGCTTTCGCACCCTTAGTCAATGCAACACCTTGAATAGTGAATGCACGAGCAACATCACCAGAAAGTACAATACGAGCACGCAACATATCTTTACGTACTACGTTCGCAGCTTTCAAAGTTTCTAGTGAAACGATATCACCTTCAACTTTAGCAAGCTCAGACAAACGTACTTCAGCTGTTTTTAATGCGATTTGGCTAGTAAAACCAAATTTCGGTAAACGACGATACAACGCTGTTTGACCACCTTCGAAGCCTGGGCGAACACCACCACTTTTACGTGATTTTTGACCTTTCACACCACGACCACCAGTCTTACCGACACCAGAACCGATACCGCGACCTAGACGAAGATTGTCACGTTTTGCACCTTCTGCAGGTGCAAGTTCATTTAAACGCAGAGTCATGGGCTTATTCCTCTACACTAACCATATAGTAGACTTTATTGATCATACCGCGGTTAGAAGGAGTATCAACAACTTCTACAGTATGACCAATGCGACGCAGACCTAAACCTTGTAGGCAAAGTTTGTGATTTTTCAAACGATGCGCTGATGATTTAGTCTGGGTAACTTTAATCGTTTTCATGATTATTACCCTTGAATTTCTTCTACTGATTTACCACGTTTCGCAGCGACTTTCTCAGGAGAAGTCATGTCACGCAAACCATTAAAAGTTGCGTTTACTACGTTAGCGGCATTTGTAGAGCCATAACATTTCGCAAGTACGTTATGTACACCCGCTGCTTCTAAAACAGCACGCATTGCGCCACCAGCAATTACGCCAGTACCTTCAGATGCAGGTTGCATGTACACACGGCTTGCACCATGACGCGCATTCACAGGATGTTGTAAAGTTGTGCCTTTTAGGTCAACTGTAATCATGTTGCGACGAGCAGCTTCAAGTGCTTTTTGAATAGCAGCTGGAACTTCACGTGCTTTACCACGACCAAAACCTACGCGACCGTTACCATCACCTACAACAGTTAATGCTGTGAAAGAGAAGATACGACCACCTTTAACCACTTTGGCTACACGATCAACGGCAACCAGCTTTTCAACAAGACCTTCGTTTTGTTCAACTTTAGCCATGATTAGAACTCCAAGCCGTTTTCACGAGCAGCATCAGCCAAGGCTTTGATACGACCATGAAATTTAAAACCAGAACGGTCAAATGCAACTTTTGTTACGCCAGCAGCTTTCGCACGTTCAGCGATCAATGCACCAACTTTAGTTGCAGCATCAACGTTACCCGTAGTACCACTACGCAAAGTTGCATCCAAAGTAGAAGCTTGCGCCAATACTTTGCCACCATCTGCAGAGATAACTTGCGCATAAATGTGACGCGGTGTGCGGTTTACACACAAACGAGTCGCACCCAATGCACGAATGTGCAAGCGTGTGCTTTTTGCACGACGCAAGCGGGATTGTTTCTTTTCGTTCATAAGAACCTCGCGCCTTATTTCTTCTTAGCTTCTTTACGAAGTACAACTTCGTCAGAATAACGCACACCTTTACCTTTATAAGGCTCTGGCGGACGATAGCCACGGATTTCAGAAGCAACTTGACCTAATAATTGCTTATTTGCAGACTTCAAAATAATTTCAGTCGCAGTAGGTGTTTCAGCTGTCACACCTTCAGGCAAGTTGTAATCGATTGGATGAGAAAAACCAAGGCTAAGGTTAACTACATTACCTTTCACCGCAGCTTTATAACCAACACCGATTAGTTGTAATTTACGTTCAAAACCGTCACTTACACCCTTCACAAGGTTGTTTAATACAGCGCGAGCAGTACCAGCTTGCATCCAAGCGTCTTTCGACTCTTGCTTAGGAGCAATTTGAAGTTGACCTTCTTCCTGTTTTAGCTCGACCAGCGCATGCAGGTTGAGAGACAACGTACCTTTGCTGCCTTTCACTTCGACCTGCCGGCCGTTCTGAGTAACTGTTACACCATTCGGTACAGTTACTGGGGCTTTAGCCACACGAGACATGAGGAATCACCTATTAAGATACAAAAGCAAGGACTTCACCACCAACACCAGCAGCACGAGCCGCACGGTCAGTCATGACACCTTTGCTTGTAGAAACAATTGCAACACCCAAACCTTGCTTAACGCTCGGTAAGCTATCTTTATTGCGATATTGGCGTAGACCTGGACGGCTTACACGCTTAATGCTTTCGATAACTGGTTTGCCTTCAAAATATTTTAAGGTAATCGTCAATGTCGCTTTAGCACCTTCTTCAGATACTTCAACGCCAGAAACATAACCTTCTTGCTCTAGAACGTTTGCAATTGAAACCTTCAATTTAGAGCTTGGCATAGCAACAGTTGCTTTATTTGCCATTTGTGCGTTACGAACACGTGTTAGCATGTCGGCAACGGTATCTTGCATACTCATTTATAGTCGCTCCTTACCAGCTTGCCTTAACAACGCCTGGGACATCACCCTGCATCACGGTATCACGCAATTTGTTACGGCTTAGACCGAACTTGCGGAAATAACCATGTGGACGACCAGTCAAACCACAACGGTTACGCAGACGCACTGGAGATGCATTACGTGGTAATGCTTGAAATTTCATCATCGCTTCAAAACGCTCTTCTTCAGACGCATTTACGTTTGCAATGATTGCTTTTAATTCAGCACGTTTTGCAGCGTATTTAGCGACTGTTTTCTCACGTTTTAATTCGCGATTAATCATACCTTTCTTAGCCATATCGACCTCTTATTTGAACGGGAAGCCGAATGCACGCATAAGCGCACGGCCTTCGTCATCGGTGCGAGCAGTCGTAGTAACGGTAATATCCATACCACGAATACGATCAATCTTATCGAAATCGATTTCAGGGAAAACGATTTGCTCCTTCAAACCCATTGAGTAGTTACCACGACCATCAAATGATTTCGATGAGAAACCACGGAAGTCACGGATACGTGGGATTGCAATAGAGATCAAGCGATCTAAGAATTCATACATTTGGTCGCCACGTAATGTAACTTTACATCCGATTGGCCAACCATCACGAATTTTAAAACCAGCGATTGATTTACGTGCAAGCGTAACTACTGGTTTTTGACCAGCAATTAACGTCATGTCTGCTACAGCACCATCTAATAATTTCTTATCAGTTGCAGCTGCACCAACACCCATGTTTAGAGTGATTTTTGTGATGCGAGGAATCTCCATCACATTCTTAATGCCTAGCTCTTCTTTAAGCTTAGCTTTAAGTTCGTCGTTATAACGAGTTTTAAGTCTGGCCATTGCCCTATCAACCTATTACTTCGCCGCCGCCACTGCTTCACCATTTGACTTGTAAACACGAGTTTTCGTGCCTTCTGCATCAACTTGGTAACCAATACGGTCAGCCTTTTGGGTTGTAGCATTAAATATTGCCACGTTAGAGATATGAAGCGAAGCCTCTTGAGTAACAATGCCGCCTTCAGCGCCTGTTACACGGTTTGGCTTTTGATGCTTCTTCACCAAGTTAAGGCCTTCGACCTTAACACGATCTTCTGAAATAGACAGAACAGTACCCTGCTTGCCTTTTTCTTTACCAGCGATCACGATCACTTGATCGCCTTTTTTGATTTTAGCCATGACTGTCTCTTATAGAACTTCTGGAGCCAATGAGATGATTTTCATGAACTGTTCAGTACGAAGCTCACGAGTCACTGGTCCGAAAATACGAGTTGCAATCGGTGCTTTGTTATTGTTCAAAATCACCGCAGCATTGTCATCAAAACGGATCACAGAACCATCTGGACGACGAATACCAAACTTGGTACGAACAACAACAGCATTCATTACGTCGCCTTTTTTAACACGACCACGTGGAATTGCTTCTTTTACTGTTACTTTAATAATATCGCCAACTGAAGCGTAACGACGATGCGAGCCACCAAGTACTTTAATACATTGTACGCGGCGTGCACCACTGTTATCTGCTACGTCGAGCATACTTTCGGTTTGAATCATTGCCCTACTCCAAAACCGAGCATCACTGGCTCATTCGAAAGGCGTAAATCCTACTCGAAATTAACCAATGATGCAACAAGAACGTTGAATTACTCAGCAGCTGCTTCAACCACTTCCACTAAAGTCCAAGCTTTAGTTTTAGAAATTGGGCGGCTTTCTTTGATGGTTACAACATCACCAATCTTGGCAGTATTGTTCTCATCATGAGCATGTAACTTAGTTGAACGGCGGATTGATTTGCCATACAACGGGTGTTGAACACGACGTTCGATAAGTACAACAATAGACTTATCCATTTTGTCGCTTACAACTTTACCCGTTAAAGTGCGAACTGTATTCTCACTCATTGTCCGTTCCCCTGTTTTTCGGTAAGGAGTGTCTTGATGCGTGCGATCGCCTTACGAGCAATTTGCACTTCGTGCGTTTTGCCCAATTGACCAGTCGCTTTCGCCATGCGAAGACGGAATTGGTTTAGCTGTTGCTCATCAAGCAAAGCTTTCAACTCTTCTACCGATTTTTCACGTAGATCTTTAGTATTCATTACATTACCGTCCGAGTTACGATAGTGGTTTTAAACGGGAGCTTAGCAGCTGCAAGCGTGAATGCTTCGCGTGCCAACTCATCGTTCACACCTTCCATTTCGTACAGGATCTTACCTGGCTTGATTTGGCAAACCCAGTATTCAACAGAACCTTTACCTTTACCCATACGAACTTCTAATGGTTTTTCGGTAATTGGCTTGTCAGGGAATACACGAATGTAAATCTTACCACCACGTTTTACACGACGGCTAATCGTACGACGCGCTGCTTCGATCTGACGCGCAGTCATTTGACCACGTTCAGTCGCTTTCAATGCGATCGTACCGAATGATACTGTACTACCACGATGCGCTAGACCAGTGTTACGGCCTTTGTGCACTTTACGGAATTTGGTACGTTTAGGTTGCAACATGGATTATTCTCCCTTGTCTGCACGGTCTGAACGACGACCACGACGCTCTTGACCTTCACCACGACCACGACCACGTTTAGCTGGACGCTCTTCAGCAGGTGCTGGGTTCATGACTTGTTTCATGCCACCCAAGATCTCACCACGGAAAATCCAAACTTTAACACCGATCGTACCGTAAGTTGTTTCTGCACGGAAAGTAGAGTAGTCGATGTCCGCACGAAGTGTATGCAAAGGCACACGACCTTCACGATACCATTCAGTACGTGCAATCTCTGCACCACCTAAACGACCAGAAACTTCTACCTTGATACCTTTCGCACCAGCACGCATAGTGTTTTGTACCGCACGCTTCATAGCACGACGGAACATTACGCGCTTTTCGAGTTGTGAAGCAATCGCTTCAGCAACCAAACGTGCGTCTAAGTCAGGGCGATCAATTTCATGAATGCTTACTTGCGCAGGAACACCCATAATAGATGTTAATTCGCGTTGTAATTTCTCAATGTCTTCGCCTTTTTTACCGATAACTATACCAGGACGAGCAGTGCTAATTGTTACCTTAGCAGCACCTGTTGGACGTTCGATAAGAATTTTGCTGACCATCGCACTCTTAAGTTTTTTATTCAAAAACTCACGAACTTGAAGATCTTTTAGCAAATATTCAGCGTATTGTTTCGGGCTCGCATACCAGTTGGCGTTATGACGCTTCACAACACCTAGGCGGATACCGATTGGATGAACCTTCTGACCCATATCAAACTCCTACCTTAACAGTGATGTGACAGGTACGCTTAGTGATACGATCCGCACGACCTTTTGCACGTGGCATGATGCGTTTAAGGCTCATACCTTCGTCAACGAAGATCGTTGTTACTTTGAGATCATCAACATCTAAGCTGTTGTTGTGTTCAGCATTGGCGATCGCAGATTCGAGTGCTTTTTTGACTAACACAGCAGCTTTTTTGTTGCTGAAGCTCAAAATATCGAGTGCGCGCGCAACTGACTTACCACGGATAAGATCAGCAACTAAACGTGCTTTTTGTGCCGAGATAGCGGCACCGCGTAATTTTGCAGTTACTTCCATCATGACACCTATTAACGTTTAGATTTCTTGTCAACACCGTGACCACGATAGGTACGGGTTGGCGCGAATTCACCAAGTTTATGTCCAACCATGTGCTCAGTAATAATTACTGGAACGTGGTTACGACCATTATGAACAGAGATTGTTAAACCAACAAAATCTGGGAGGATCATCGAACGACGTGACCATGTCTTGATCGGCTTGCGGTTGTTCGCAGCGACTGCAGCTTCAACCTTAGCAAACAAGTGTGCGTCGACGAATGGACCTTTTTTTAATGAACGAGGCATTAGTTAGATTCCTTACTTGACGCGACGATCGCGAATAATCATCTTAGTCGTACGCTTATTGGTACGAGTCTTGTACCCTTTCGCTTTTTGACCCCATGGGCTTACAGGTTGAATACCTTTGTTACGCCCTTCACCACCACCATGTGGATGGTCAACTGGGTTCATCGCCATACCACGAACGGTAGGACGAACACCACGCCAGCGCGATGCACCAGCTTTACCCAATGAACGAAGGTTGCTTTCTGAGTTAGATACTTCACCTAACACAGCACGGCACTCAACATGCACTTTACGCATTTCACCTGAACGCAGACGAATAATTGCGTAAATACCATCACGACCCAACAACTGTGCTGAAGTACCAGCAGAACGCATCAACTGTGCACCCTTACCGATTTTAAGCTCGATGTTGTGAATCGTAGAACCGATTGGCATATTGCGAAGTGGCAAACAGTTACCTGGACGAATTGGTGCATCGTTACCAGATTGAACTTTATCACCTGCACGCAAACCTTTCGGCGCAATGATATAGCGACGCTCACCATCAGCATATTTTAACAATGCGATGTGCGCTGTACGGTTAGGATCGTATTCGATACGCTCAACAACCGCTGGAATGCTATCTTTATTACGTTTGAAGTCTACAATACGGTACTGTTGCTTATGACCACCACCAACGTGACGAGTCGTGATGTGACCGTTGTTATTACGACCACCAGTACGTTTTTTAGCTTCAGTCAACGCTGCAAACGGCTTTCCTTTATGAAGGTGGTTATGCACCACTTTTTCCACAAAGCGACGCCCTGGAGACGTTGGCTTACATTTTTGAATTGGCATAATTTTCGTCCTTATTCCGCTGTATTGCTTATTGAATCAGCAGCGGTATCGCCCAAGTCAGCCATTTCTACATCTTGGCCAGCTTTCAGGGTGACGTATGCTTTTTTCACATCAGAACGACGTCCTAATGTTTTACCAAAGCGTTTAGTTTTACCTTTAGTGATTGTTGTATTTACTTTCACAACTTGCACACCAAAGAGTTGTTCAACCGCTTTTTTGATTTCAAGTTTAGTTGCATGAATATCAACTTTGAACACTTGAACACCAGCAGTATCGCCTAAAACTTGTGCTTTCTCTGAGAATACAGGTCCACGTAGGACTTGATAGATACGTTCGTTGTTCATCCGAGTTCTACCTCAATTTTCTTCGCAGCAGCAACAGACATAACAACTTTATCAAATGCGATCAAACTTACTGGATCGATTGCAGTTGCGTCGACCACATCAACATGTGGAATGTTGCGAGCAGCTAGGTAAAGATTCTCATCAACAGCATCAGTTACGATTAATGCACGGCTTGCATTCAAGTCATTCAACTTAGAAATAAGCTCTTTGGTTTTTGGTGCAGATACTTGAATATCTTCAACCAATACCAAACGATCTTGGCGAACAAGTTCAGCCAAAATACATTGCATCGCACCACGATACATTTTACGGTTAACTTTTTGAGACCAATCTTGTGGGCGAGCAGCAAAAGTTTTACCACCACCTACCCAGATAGGGCTACGAATAGAACCAGCACGAGCACGACCAGTACCTTTTTGACGAAATGGCTTTTTACCACCGCCAGATACGTCTGCACGTGATTTTTGTGCACGAGAACCTTGACGACCACCAGCTAAGTAAGCTGTTACAACTTGGTGTACAAGCGCTTCGTTAAACTCACGACCGAAAGCAACTTCAGACAATTCAACCGCAGAGCCGGAAACAGTTTTTAAATTCACTTTATTTCCCCTCAAGCCTTGATGGTAGGACGTACGATAACGTCACCGCCAGTTGAACCAGGAATAGCACCTTTAACAACAAGAACTGAACGTTCTGCGTCGATAGATACCACTTCAAGACCTTGCACAGTTACGCGTTCATCACCTAAGTGACCAGCCATTTTTTTGCCTTTGAACACGCGACCAGGTGTTTGGTTTTGACCTGTAGAACCCAAAACACGGTGAGATACAGAGTTACCATGAGTTGCATCTTGCGTACGGAAATTCCAACGCTTAACACCACCTTGAAAACCTTTACCTTTCGACTGACCTGTTACGTCAACTACTTGACCAACTTCAAACAGATCAACACCGATAGTTCCACCAACTTCGCGACCTTCAAGTTCCGCTTCAGTTACACGAAACTCTTTCACAAGACGACCAGCAGCCACACCAGCTTTTGCAAAGTGACCTTTCTGAGCGCTCGTTACGCGAGATTCGCGACGTTCACCAGTAGTCACTTGAATCGCCTGATAACCATCAGTTTCAAGTGTTTTGATTTGTGTAATACGGTTTGGATCGACTTCGATCACTGTGACTGGCACAGAGACGCCGGCTTCAGTGAAGATGCGGGTCATACCGCACTTGCGACCGACTAGACCAATAGCCATGTGTGTAAACCTCTTAAAATACAGCTGATTAAATCTTTCTATAAATCGACTTAATCATCCGAAAGCCTTATCCCAATGCGATCTGAACGTCTACACCAGCCGCAAGATCCAATTTCATCAATGCATCAACAGTTTTGTCTGTTGGCTGAACGATGTCGATCAAACGTTTGTAGGTGCGGATTTCGTACTGATCACGTGCATCTTTGTTCACGTGAGGTGAAGTCAAAACGTTAAAGCGCTCAATGCGTGTAGGCATTGGAATCGGACCACACACCTGTGCGCCCGTACGCTTAGCAGTTTCCACGATCTCTTGAGAAGATTGATCAATCAGACGATGATCAAAAGACTTAAGACGGATACGGATTCTCTGGTTAGACATACCAGTAAACTCCAAGCTTAAAATATAAAGAATCACCCATGACGCACCTCACCTTTCGGCAAGTGTCAAGGGCAGTGAATATCACTAAGGTCGTGATCGATGCCACGACTGTCACGATAAATTGACCATCAACATTTAAATTAAAGAAATAAATCAATAATTTAAACCAGATCAACTCGTCTTCGAAATTCGAAGGTCGCTCATTATATCCATGTAAGCCTTGTAAAGCAAGGAAACACGACGAATATTTTTTAATCTATCTACTGTCTTCCAGTCCTTATTTTTATGAATAATTTGTCCTATTAAACGCATTCAATAAACAACTACACAATCACTGCTTCATCATCAGAAAAAGTTGCTCTCAAACCGTCAACCATCAAATTTTGCATGGACACACTATGCGCTAATACATAGTCGATTGCTTGATTGAGCAATAGATTACCAGTTTGGAATTTTTTTAAAGCATCGTGAGAAACAGCTTGTTTCAGGCGATCTCTGACATTCGGCACTTGTTCAACGAACAACTCTACCTCTTGCTCATTTTCTAGCAGATTTTTTAATGCCAATTGTGTGATCTCAGGGTGAAATTGAAATCCAAGGACATTATTCCCAATTTGAAAAGCCTGATTGCTACACACTGTATTTTCTGCCAAGCGTTTCGCGCCTTGCGGTAAGGCAAAAGTTTCACCATGCCACTGCATGATTTCACATTGCTCAGGCATCACAAAACAATCGATCGGATACGGATTGACCGCCTGTATCGCCGTCCAACCGATTTCACGCTGTGTATTTTGAGTCACACTTGCACCCAAAGCACTAGCGATCAACTGCCCACCCAAGCAAAGACCAATCACAGGCTTACCACTGGCGATATAACGACGCAACCAACGCTTCTCGATCACAAGCCACGGATAAGTTGCTTCATCATTGACGCTCATCGTGCCACCCATAATGATCAGCAAATCCACATCCTCGATATTGGGCAAAGCTTCGATATCCAACTTATATTCGATTGGTAGTGCAAAAAACTCTGTGGCGCTGATCTTGGCATTTTTACTTTTTAAGTAATTTTCACAGCTCCCAAATCCTTCACCAGCAATATGCTGAAAATAATGCACTCGCAGTTGCGTTGTCATGTCGTTATTCCATTGTTTGACGATTTACAATTGGATTGCAAAATTGAAGCCAAGCCCTCGTTAAAATATGAAAAAATGATATTTATTCACACTTCGTTATCATTTATTAACAATGTCTAAGCATACCAATACAAGCGAATCAAACACAGCACAGCAGCAACTTCACTTACAAACGGCGATAAGCCAACCGATTCGCCAAGCGCCACAATATATACACACGGTACAGACGCCGATTTATCGTGCTTCAACCATTATTTTCAAAGATACCGATGCACTGAACAATCGCCACTGGTCAGATGATTATGACTATAGTTATGGCACGCACGGCACGCCGACGACCTACAATCTCGCTGATCAAATTACGCACATTGAAGGTGCAAAATACTGTCTGCTTGCACCAAGTGGATTGTCTGCGATCAATTTGGTCAATAGCGCACTATTAAATACGGGCGATGAAGTGTGGATTCCTGACAATATTTACAGCCCAAACCATGATCATCTAGTTGCCTTACAGCAGAAATATGGTGTGGTGTTAAAATTCTATAGTCCAACCGACGTAGATAGTATTCAATTTAGCGCACAGTCAAAATTGCTGTGGATCGAAGTGGCAGGCTCGATCACTTTAGAATTTCCTGACTTAGCCACACTGATTAAAAAAGCCAAAGCGCATGGCGTAACGACCGCACTGGATAACACATGGGGCGCATGTTTAGCTTTCTCACCTTTTGACATTCGTGATACAAATAACGCTAATAAGAGTAACGATAGTGAAAAACTTGCAGTCGATATCAGCGTACATGCTTTAACCAAATATCCAAGCGGTGGTGGCGACATGCTGATGGGAAGCATCAGCACCATTGATAAAAAGTTGCATCTTGAATTACTGCGTATGCACGCCTTACAAGGCATTGCTGTATCAGGTGATGATTGCGCCCAAATCAGCCGAAGCCTCAGCCACATGGCACTACGCTATCAACAGCACCATCAAAACACCTTACAACTGATTCCATTTTTACAATCTCGTGCTGAATTTGCTCAAGTGCTACACCCAAGTATTGTGAGTCATGCAGGACATCAACATTGGCAAGAGATTTGTACAACAGGACTGGGCGCAGGGATTGTCAGTGTGATTTTTAAAGCGGAATATCAGCTTGAACAGATTCAGCAATTTTGCAATGCCTTACAGCTATTCCACCTCGGCTTTAGTTGGGGAGGACCGACCAGTTTGGTGATGTATTATGACCTCAAAGCAATTCGCAAATTGCCAACGCCACATTTGCAAGACGGTTGGTTGGTACGATTCTGCATTGGGCTTGAGCATGCAGATGATTTGATCAAGGATATTCAGCAAGCCTTAAATACATTGCAGAACTAAACGCACTGGAGAATGAGATGAGCGACTTCACACATCCTGATTTACCACTAAATTGTGGTAAAGTCACTCGCATTCAAATCGGCGAAGCCATGCCTTTCGCACGAGAACAAACCAGTGCCATTAATAAGTTCACCATTACCGAAGCTGATGTCACTACGTTAGGCATTGTCGGAGATGAACAAGCCGATCCATTTTTTCATGGTGGGCAATTTCAAGCGATTCACCAAATGCCTGCTTCGGTTTATCCACTGATCAAAGCCAATTTTCCAGATGTAACGATTTATGAAGGCATGCTTGGTGAAAATCTGATTATCGGCGATGCGGATCAAGCCAGTATGAATGAGTCGAATGTCTGCGTTGGTGATATTTATCTAATCGGCACGGTGAAAATGCAAGTCACTCGTCCTCGTAAACCGTGTTGGAAAATTGATGCGCAACTGAATCGTCGTGGTATTGCCAAATTTTTACTGGATGAGGGCTGTATCGGTTGGTATTACCGCATTGTGCAAAATGGACATTTCAAACTCGATGATGAATGTCAGTTAATCGAACGCCCTGAACCTGATGCTACGTTAAGCTCATTGTGGCATACCTTTAATCACATCAAAGACAGCAACGATCCGCAACTGCAATATTGGCTGAATAACGAGTATTTGGTGCAAAGTTTTAAATCTTCTTTGCAGAAGCGAGCACGTTAAGACAGAACTATTACACTTATTTAAGCGAGAACCAATTCACAGCTTGGCTTTATCAAAATGGCTACATTGAAATGGCTTTTTCAAACATTTTGAATATGTTATGTTTTGCTCAATTCGCCTTTTTATGAGCATCATCAATGAGCCAAGCCTTAACCATCGCCAAAAAAACAACAGATACCACGCAAAATATTGACCTCCTTTCCAAATTTGCCAATCGTCACGGCTTGATCGCAGGCGCAACGGGTACAGGGAAAACCGTGACCTTAAAAGTCTTGGCGGAAAATTTCTCTCGGATCGGCGTACCCGTATTTCTTGCCGATGCCAAAGGGGATGTATCGAGTATCGCCAAAGCAGGGACAACCAGTCCGAAATTTGAAGAACGCTTAAAATTACTTGGCATTGATAGCGTTCCTTTTGCAGGTTGTCCGACGACTTTTTGGGATTTATTTGGCGAGCAAGGGCACCCGATTCGCACCACGGTGTCTGAGATTGGACCACTTCTCCTTGCGCAAATGCTCAATCTAAATGACACCCAAGAAGGCGTCCTCTCAGCAGTGTTCCGTGTGGCTGATGATCAAGGCATGTTGCTAATTGATTTTAAAGATTTAAAATCAATGCTGACTTATGTCAGTGAAAATGCATCTGAACTGAAATCAGAATACGGTAACCTCTCTCCTGCCAGTCTTGGCGCAATTCAACGCAATTTGTTAGCACTTGGTGATCAAGGTGGTGAGGACTTCTTTGGTGAGCCAAGTCTAAACATTATGGATTTTATCCAAACTGATGGTAATGGCTTAGGTTATATCAACGTATTGGCTGCCGATAAGCTGATGAATAGCCCGAAACTTTATGCCACATTCTTATTGTGGATGTTATCTGAATTGTTCGAACAACTGCCCGAAGTCGGTGATATGGACAAGCCGAAATTGGTGTTCTTTTTCGATGAGGCGCATTTACTCTTTGATAATGCTAGTCCTGCACTGCAAGAGAAAATCGAACAAGTGGTGCGCTTGATTCGCTCCAAAGGCGTTGGGATTTACTTCGTGACACAAAGTCCACTGGATATTCCTGAAAGTGTGTTGGGTCAACTCGGTAATCGTGTACAGCATGCCCTGCGTGCATTCACGCCAAAAGATCAAAAAGCAGTGAAAACCGCTGCTGATACATTCCGTGCTAATCCTGAATTTGAAGTCGCTGATGCAATTACTCAGCTTGGCGTCGGCGAAGCCCTGATTAGCTGTCTTGATGCGCAAGGTACACCACAAATCGTTGAACGTGGTTGGGTGATGCCTCCATACTCAGCATTTAGTCCAATCACCGTAGAAGAACGTAAAGCCTTTATGACTCATAGCATCGTTGCAGGTGTCTATGAGCAGATGGTCGACCGTGAAAGTGCTTATGAGCTTTTAAATCAAAAAGTGGCGCAACTCGAACAACAAAAGATCGCTGATGCCCAAGCTGCTGAGAATGCAAAAGCACAGGAAGCATTGGCGAAACAACAAGCTAAAGAACAAGCCGCTTTAGAAAAACAGCAAGCCCGTGAACAAGAACGCATCGCAAAAGAGCAACAAAAAGAAGCCGAGCGTGCCGCAAGACAACGTGAAAAGTTGATTCAAGACACTGTGGGTACTTTTGCAAAAAGTGCAGCACGTAGCTTAGGTGGACGCACTGGGCAAAAAATCATGCGAGGTATTCTCGGGTCGATTTTTGGGCGGAAATAATTAGAAGCAATCATTAAGACAGATCATAAAATTCCTTTGCATAACAATGCGCAAAGGCATTTTCATATTTAATATCAATTTAAACAAAAGCTTAAGTTAACAATATAGTTGCCACAAAAAAGATATATTGCAAATACATCTTTAAAGATGTATTTTAAATATATATTTTAATCCACCATCCCAAAAAGAGCCAACGATCATGATTACTGAAAGCCAAAAAGACCTCGTCAAAGCCACAGTTCCTGTTCTACGTGAAAGTGGCGTAGCCCTCACCTCCTATTTTTACAATCGCATGCTCAGCAATAACCCTGAGTTAAAAGAAACTTTTAATATGGGACACCAACGTAGTGGCGCACAAGCACAGGCGCTCGCAGGTGCGGTGCTTGCTTATGCGGAGAATATTGATGATCCATCTGTCCTTGCCCCAGTGATTGAGTTGATTGCGCACAAACATGTGAGCTTGAATATTCAATCGCCTGACTATGCGATTGTTGGTGAGAATTTATTGCATTCCATTAGTGAAGTCTTGAGTATTTCAATGGACGATCCATTGATTGAAGCTTGGGGTGTTGCGTACGGTCAGCTTGCCGATGTGTTTATAAATGCAGAAAAAGCCATTTATGAACAACATCAGCAAACCAAAGGTAGTTGGCTCGGTTGGAGAAGCTTTAAAATTGCGAAAAAAGTGCAAGAAAGCAGTGAAATTACCTCTTTTTATCTGAAGCCAAGTGATGATGGCGACCTACCAACACATCAGGCAGGGCAATATATTTCGGTACGTGTTTTGGTCGAAGAGTTGGGCTTGAAGCAACCACGTCAGTACACATTATCTGATAGTCCACAGCAGGATTATTTACGTATCTCTGTAAAACGTGAAGATGAAAAAGGCGATCTCGCAGGTGGTTGGGTATCGAATACACTACATGGTCTAACTGAAGGTGCTGAAATCGAAGTGTCTGCACCAACAGGTAACTTCTTCTTATTTGATAAAGATCGTCCAAATGTGTTGATCAGTGGCGGAGTTGGACTCACACCGATGATTTCCATGCTCAATCATTTGGCAAGCTTAGATATGCCTGAATCCGTATATTTCTATCATGCATGTCGCAATGGTAAAGTGCATGCAATGAAGTCACATGTGCAAGAACTGAATGCAAAATTTCCACAGCTTACTCATTTAGTGGCTTATGAGTTTCCTGAAACCCATGACCAACTTGGGCAAGATTATGACATTGCAGGTCGCTTAGATTTAAGTGCACTCTCTGATGATCAATTGCCTAAAGATGCAGATTATTATCTTTGTGGTCCAATGCCGTTTATGGCTGAACAACAGAAAGCGCTCGTAGCTCGTGGAATTCCTGCCGAGAATATCCATAGCGAAGCCTTTGGTACTGGTGGTGTAAAACTCAGTGCTTAACTGTATAGTCAAAGCACTTTAATCCTGCTACTTCGTTAACCTCGCTCGCAGTACGACTTATACACCTTCACTTGGTTGCCCTGTATCAGGAATAAGTTACTTCGACTATAGGTTTTTTTAAAACCAATAGCAAAAGACGAGTCAATGCTATACTCGTCTTTTGCCTTTTTGAACTGCTCTGCTGTCTATGCAACTGAATAAATTTAGTGATTATGGTCTACGCCTACTCATGTTCTTACTCAAACCGAGTGAAGAACTGGTCACTATTGCGCAAGCAGCAACAGCCCTCAAAATCTCCGAAAATCACTTGGTGAAAGTCACACATTTTATGGTCAAACAAGGTTGGATTATCAGCACACGTGGTAAGGGGGGCGGTATTCAACTTGCACCTAAAGCTTACGAATTGCCGATTGGTGAGATCGTACGAACCTTAGAACATGACCAAAAAGCAGTGAATTGCCTAGAACCCGCTTGCGCTTTGCGCTTTAGCTGTGGGCTAAAATCCTTATTAGATCAAGCATTAGAGCAGTTCTACCAACATCTCAATGGTTTTCAACTTCGTGACGCACTGCATCAACCTGTACTCTATAGCCTCACCGAAGATGCGGATTTAGAAAAAATTGCCAATGTAACGATTCGCTAAAGCTTAAATTTCTGTGCATCAGCTAATGATTCCCACATAAAACTTAAAACCCACACTAACAATCAAGTCAGTGCAGGTTTACTAATTGCCTTTCAGAGCATTCTTTTGCAACTTATTGCTGCAAATAGTCATAACTCACATCAACTTTTTGATTCGCTGTTGGAAGTGCATCGCCGTAGAACACAACTGTTGCGCCATCTACACTGTAGACCAAATCAAATCCATTTTGATGCGCAGTATCACGAGCAACATCTTTGCCAGCAACTTTAACTTGAAGAGTTGATGGAATTGGCACTTGCTTTAAGGCAAATTGACTCGCCAAAGCTGATGCCGCTTTTATAATTTCATCAAACACGACCGTCCAACTTGAGGCATCAGCACATATTGAGGCAGAGCTTCCACCTGTAAGTTTTGCAATTTCTTTAAAGTGCCCACCACCAACAGCCGAACCACCCTCTCCACTACAATTCTCGCTTGGCGTCGAATAGTAATTATTTGCTGGGTCACTGAAAGTATTTCGCACATAATTGCCTGTACCTACGATTGCAAAGTAGGTGAAGCCTGTGCCGACAAAGTAATTCTTATAGTTTGCAAAGTCCCGTGCCATATAGTCGCTAGAAATATAAATATTTTCTTCTGCAGTTTCATTTTCAGGCTCATCAGAAACGAAGACAACAAGATTTTTTGCATTTTCACGATCAAATCCTGTCAAATCTGCTTCACGAGTACAATAAAAACCTGTTTCATTACTTGAATCATACGTACCAGGACTAGCTAAGGATGCCCACTCTGTAAGAGCATCGGGTGTGTTCTTATCAATAAACTTCGTTGTCGTATCAGTCAGTGTTCTTAACTGTTTACAATCTGCCTTATCTTGGGTATTCACTGCAAGACGATAATCTATTCCTGCTTGATTCAAGGTCGTGAAGAACTGACTTGCACCATCCGCCAAATTTGCTTGCTCTTCGCCCATTGATCCTGAAGAATCAATATTCCACAGAATATCTACAGCATTCGAACCTTGCGCGTTCTGAGTAAATTTTTCCGTTGCCGATTTCACACTCAGCGCCACATTGCTAGTTAAAGCACTTGCCAAGTTTAAGTCACCATAAACTTTATTGACTGCAGTAGCATCTTTTGCGGCATAAGTATTGGCCCATATAAAGCCTGTATCTCCAACGACCCAAAATGAAAGATTTAGACGAAGCTTATTCTCTGCAAGGGTAACCTTTGCAGGCGTAGAAACACTTGAACCTCCATTGAGAAATGCAAGCAACAGATCACGCACCTTTGTCACATTTTCTGCACTTGCAAAATCAATATCCAATGTAACATTTGACACTTGGCCTTGAGTATTCGTAGAAACTCGGTTCACTAGTACATTCACCGTTGCATTATTTTCTTGCAGAAGGGTAATGAAGTCAGCGAGATTTTCTGAAGCAAACTGATTTAAATCTTGCGTTTCACCCCCTGCTTCCAAAGCAAAACCAACTGCGTTCACCGCTTTATCATCAAGCAGTAAAACTCCTTTCCCCGACTTCAATTGGGTTTCAGAAAAATTTGCACTTTCAACATTACCAAATACTGCAATATTGGCATCCTCGCTGACCAAAGTTGCCTCAGACTGAACCGTATTATCCTCAGGCTCCGAAGGTGTGGTTGGTGTTGGATTCGTATCATCGTTATCTGAGTCACTTCCACATCCTGTTAATAAGATGGACGTACTCACAAATAATGCTAATAAGGTTTTATTAAAAATCATCGTCTTGCTCCTCATTTTTAGAGATTCATCATTTTTTTAAAATATTTTCTTGGCAACTCATGATATAAACAAAAAAATAACATCAAAATCGGTCACTTTTTCTAAATTAGAGCCTTATATGCCAATTAAAGAATATATTATATAAACACTAAATTAAAGGAAGATGTAAAACATCACCCATTTGGGTGATTATGAATTTCAAAAGCCACTAAATGTGAAACAAATTATTTAAACACCGAGTTTACTTTCGTCACTTCTGAAACATGACTCAATAAGAATGATCTACAAAAAAACCACCAAGCATGGCACTTGATGGGATTTTATTTCTTTAAAATTATGAATAATTAAACAATTTTAATACGGCCAAAACATTCGTTGTAGCTCTTTGGTTGAGTTAGTTTTGGTCAGTGCTAACGCAGTTAAGGTACGTGCTTTTTGAGGATTAAAGTCAGGTGCAACGACCCAATCATATTCATCATCGGGCTTTTCTGCATTACGCAAATTCTTATTGGTAACAGCATCAATAACTTCACATCTTGTCGACTTGACTTATAATACCTATTAATCAACGACACAATGAATTGAAATGCACCGCTATCAAAAGTCCAAAGACACCAAAGCCAAACTCGCACCAAAGCATAAAATCAGCTATACGAAAAAAACTGATGATGCCACCAGTGCATATTCATCGCAGGCGTTGAACTGGCTACGTCAGGCGGAGTTTTTGATGAGTGCGCCAAAGCTCGATTTATGTGTCGAAGATACAGGCTATGAGATTGCTTTTGCAGGACGTTCCAATGCAGGAAAATCCAGTGCGATCAATACATTGACCAATCAAAAGCAACTGGCTCGTGCATCGAAACGACCGGGTCGCACGCAGATGATCAACTTTTTTACACTGGGTAATCCTGAGCAACGTCTAGTCGATTTACCGGGTTATGGCTATGCTGCTGTTCCTGAAGAAATGAAGAAAGTTTGGCAAAAAGAACTGGAAAACTACCTGATTCATCGGGAGAGCTTGCAAGGTTTAGTCTTGCTGATGGATATTCGCCATCCGCTACAACACTTTGACCGTATGATGCTGGAATGGGCGCACGCACGAAACTTGTTTGTACACATCTTGCTCACCAAAGCAGACAAATTGAATCGTGGCCCTGCAAACAAAGCTTTGCTTGAAGTCAAAAAAGACCTGAATCAGTTAAAACTCAAATTTTCTATTCAACTGTTTTCATCACTCGATCGTCAAGGTTTGGATGAACTCGCTATGGTGATGGCTGGTCGCTTAGGCTTTACCATTAATCAATCTGATGAATCAGATCGTGACGGTGAAAACGACAGCACACAAGAGAATATTCAAGAGCTCGATCTGCTTGAAGGGATTGACCTTGATGCTATTCCGATCTTAGGTGAAGTGGATAGCGATCATCCTGAGAAATAAGCCGTTTTTCATCAAAACAATCGTCCCAAAATGACATGCTTTGACCTCAATTCCTTTGCGCAAATAGTATCGCTGAGCTTAAATAAAACCAATGATACATAGCTATCGGTGCATTAAGGTTCATCATCATGTCATTACTTTCAATTTTTAAGCGTAAAAAAGTCCTTTCTTCGATTGCTTACCAAATCAAACCTCGTAAGGTAAAATTTGATTGGCAAGAAACGCCTATAGACTGGATTCCGAATGAACCTTTTGCAAGCTACTTTGTCAACGAAATCAATATGATTTTGCCTGCGGGTGAGTTTTGGTTTTGCCGTTTATACAACAAAGTCTTACATCAAATCGACGATCCAAAGCTCAAACAAGATGTGCAAGCCTTTATCCGTCAGGAAGCCATGCACGCCAAAGCGCACAGCTCTGCCAATGGTGAATATCTCAGCGTGCGGAATATTGATCCAGCACGTAATCTTGAAGTGATGAATCTGCTATTTAACAAATTACTCGCAGATAAGCCACTTGGTATCGCCGTACCCAAAGCACTTGAAAAACAATGGGATTTATTCCGACTTGGCATCATCGCCACAGTTGAACACATGACCTGTGTTCTCGGAAAATATGCTTTGGAAAATAACTACTGGGAAATGCTCGGTGCTGATCCTGAAATGGTGGACTTGGTCAAATGGCATGGCGCAGAAGAAGTCGAACATCGTACCGTCGCATTTGACCTATACCGTCATCTCGGTGGTGGCTATATTGCACGCTATTATTTGAGTATTGCTGTGATCGTCGGGGTTCTCGGTTTATGGGTCGATGGTGCAGCCAATATTATGAAGCAAGACCCTCGTTTTGCTCATAAAAAACCACATCTGCTCAAACCGTGGATTTGGTTAGAATGGTATTCAACAGCAAAACGCAGTAAAAACAAATTGATCCCAAATCCAATTTGGCTGGTTGCACAGCAGATTGATTATTTGATGCCTTGGTATAACCCTTTACATGAGGCGAATACCGAAGATGCAATTCGCTATCTCGATCAATCTCCCGCAGCAAAACGCGCCGAGCTGACAGGAACGCATGCCGCTGCATAAAATGAATTAAATACTCAAATGCGAATCTAAGCATCTTAAAATGCACCTTTTTGGGTGCATTTTTATGGGTCAGATTTGAGCTCTGCTTTTACGGAAAATCTCTCAATTTAATTAATCATTCACCACTGCATGTTATTCTTTAGCATGATACTTGCTTAGTTTTCTTGTACAGTTTTTCTTTCTCATATATTTTTGTATCAAAGCGTGTTGTGTATTGAATAAATGCAGCAGAATTTTTGCGATTTATCTTACAGCAACAACGCAACATTTATGGACATATTCATCTCACCTTATCAATGGATGCAGATGCAAATTTATAGATCGAAATCTGTTCGCTCTATGAAGTTAAAGAAGGAATTTCTCTATGCTAAATCAACGTTTTTTGATTTCGACGCTTTGTGCAAGCACACTCATGTTTGGACTAACGGCTTGTGATAGTGGCAATAAAGCACCTGCAACAGGTGGTGCTGAAAGTGCCTCTGGTACACTGGATAAGATCAAACAATCAAAAACCATCGTACTCGGTCATCGTGACTCATCCATTCCTTTTTCATATATTTCAGGCAACCCAAATCAACCTGAAGGCTATGCACATGACTTACAACTGAAAGTCGTCGAAGCTTTAAAACAGCAACTCAACATTCCTGATTTAAAAATTCGTTATAACCTCGTGACCAGTCAAAACCGTATTCCACTGGTATCAAACGGTACAGTGGATTTGGAATGTGGCTCGACGACCAATAATAAAGAGCGTCAACAGCAAGTTGCGTTTTCTGTGGGTTATTTTGAGGTAGGCGGTCGTTTACTGACTGCCAAAGATTCTGGCATTCAAGACTATGAAGATTTGAAAGATAAAAAAGTCGTCACCACCGCAGGGACAACCTCTGAGCGCTGGTTGAAGCAACATGCAACTGAGCTTGGTGTCAGCGAAGTAATCTCTGCAAAAGACCACGCAGAATCATTCTTAATGCTACAAAGTGGTCGTGCCGCAGCCTTTATGATGGATGACATTCTACTTGCAGGTGAGCAATCAAAAGCCAAAGATCCAAGCAACTGGGTGATCGTGGGTACAGCGCCAATTAAAGAGATTTATGGCTGTATGATGCGTAAAGGTGATACCGCATTTAAACAAATCGTCGATGATGCCATCAAAGCGACATACGCTTCAGGTGAAATCAACAGCATGTATACGAAATGGTTTGAATCGCCAATTCCACCGAAGAATATCAACCTGAACTTCCCGATGTCAGATGATGTCAAAGCATTGATCGCCAATCCACACGACCGTGATCAGTAATTCATATATTCCGCCACGTTACTGTTTTATAAATGGTGGCGTGGCGATTTTACTGACGGCTTTAATGCAAGCATCCTTGTGTAGTGGTTTCATTTAAAACACTTTGACAATGGTGCGATTTAAACTATTGGAGTACGTATGAATTACAATTGGAATTGGGCGATGCTGTTTCAGTCCACAGGTGTAGACAATACGACTTATCTGCATTGGGTACTGCTCGGGATTGAGTGGTTACTCCTGATTACACTGGTATCATGGAGTATTGCGCTCATCCTCGGTAGTGTGCTTGGGATTATGCGTACGTTACCGAATAAGACTGCACGTGCGATTGGTACAGGATATGTGACGATTTTTCGTAATGTGCCTTTATTGATTCAACTGTTTATTTGGTTTTATGTCATCCCCAACTTTCTACCTGCGCCAATCAAAGCATGGTGGATGAATGATTTAAGTGTCGGTACGACAGCATTTTTATCGGCAAGTATCGGTTTAGGATTATTTACCGCAGCTCGGGTCTGCGAGCAAGTCCGTACTGGTATCGAAGCGATTCCAAAAGGTCAGATCAATGCAGGCTATGCAATGGGTTTTACCACGCCACAGCTGTATCGCCATGTGATCTTACCGCAATCTTTTCGCATGATCTTACCGCCTCTCAGCTCTGAACTGACCAACTGCGTCAAAAACACTTCTGTGGCATCGCTGGTTGGTGTATCAGAACTCATCGCACAGATGAAAACCATCAGCGAATATACGCAAAATACTATTGAGATTTACACCTATGTGACGCTGATTTTTATCTCCGTCAATATTTGTCTAATTCTCTTTATGAACTTCCTTGAAAAACGCTTTCAAATCCCAGGTTTGATCGCAGAAGGAGGTAAGTGATGGAGTGGTTAACGAGTTTTATTAACGATCTACAGCTTTCAGGCCCTGCGCTTTGGCATGGTTTTAAGATCACTGTGCAAGTCGTCGTCGTAGCTGCCATCGGCGGTGTCTTTATCGGAACCATCTTGGCATTGATGCGATTGTCATCCATTAAAGTGTTGAACTTGATTGCCAAAAGCTACGTAAATTTATTCCGTTCCATTCCACTGCTCTTGGTATTGATGTGGTTCTACTTTGCGGTGCCATTTATCTATACAGGGGTGACTGGCAAATACCTGACCATTGATACCGCACTGGTATCGAGTATCGTGGCGTTTATGCTATTTGAAGCGGCGTACTTTGCCGAGATTGTCCGTGCAGGGATTCAGTCTATCCCAAAAGGTCAATCGGCTGCCGCTTATGCACTGGGCATGAGCTATGGTCAGAATATGCGTTTGATCATTTTGCCTCAAGCTTTTCGCAAAATGACACCGCTACTCTTACAGCAAACCATTATTCTCTTTCAAGATTCCACGATGGTGTATGCGATTGGTTTATTAGACTTTTTCCGTACCAACTACGTCCGTGGTGATCTGATGGCATTGCTGACTCAATATATTCTGTTCGCAGGTTTGGTCTATTTCAGTATTAGTTTACTTGCCACATATACCGTCAAAAAATTGCAAAAAAGGTTACAAGTATGAGCATGAATGAAGTCATGATTGATATTCAAAATGTCAATAAATGGTATGGGGATTTCCAAGTGTTAACCGACTGCTCAACTGCGATCCGTCAAGGTGAAGTCGTCGTCGTTTGTGGTCCATCAGGTTCGGGGAAATCAACACTCATCAAAACCGTCAACGGACTAGAAGCTTTTCAACAAGGCGATATCGTCGTTGATGGTATGTCGATCGCCAATGCAAAAACGGATTTGACCAAGTTACGCAGTCGAGTCGGTATGGTGTTTCAGCATTTTGAACTTTTTCCACACCTGAGCATTACCGAAAATCTCACCATTGCTCAAGTCAAAGTCTTGGGACGCAAGCCAGAAGATGCCAAGAAGAAAGGCTTGGCTTATCTTGATCGAGTTGGTTTGAGTGCACATGCGCACAAGTTCCCTTCACAGCTTTCAGGTGGTCAGCAACAACGTGTTGCAATCGCTCGTGCGCTCAGTATGGATCCGATTGCGATGCTCTTTGATGAGCCAACTTCAGCACTCGATCCTGAGATGATCAATGAAGTGCTCGATGTGATGGTTGGACTTGCCAAAGAAGGTATGACCATGATGTGTGTGACGCACGAAATGGGTTTTGCCAAGCAAGTGGCAAGTCGCATTATCTTTATGGATCAAGGCAAAATCTTGGAAGACTGTACAACGGATGAGTTCTTTACAGGACAACGTAGCGAACGTGCGCAACAATTCTTAGATAAGATTCTGCATTAAAATTTTTATTCAGTCATGTAATATGACAAAACTAAGGCAGATCATTGATCTGCCTTTTTATATAAGTGTTAAGCCATATTTTGTTCGAGTAAATCTGCATCACTAACATGCCGTTGCACCACTGCACTCACCATCATATCGCCCTGTACATTCACCGCAGTACGCACCGTATCGAGCAAACGATCAATTGGTAAAAGTATGGCAATCGCTTCGGCAGGCAATCCTACAGACTGCAAGACCATGATCATGGTGACCATCCCTGCACTTGGAATCCCTGGCGCACCCAGTGAAGCAAGCATAGCGGTCAAACACACAATAATCTGCTGAGTCAAACTGAGCTCAAGCCCCATCAGATTGGCAATAAACAATGCTGCGGCGGCTTCATACAATGCCGTACCATCCATATTGAGCTGTGCACCAAGCGGAATCACAAAACCTGAAACTTGCGGACTCACGCCTAGCTCCTGTGCGCAGCGCATAGATAAAGGCATAGTCGCCGAGCTTGAACTGGTGGCAAATGCCGTGACTAATGCAGGACGAGCGACTTTAAAAAAGCGCCACGGCGAAATCCGCCCAAATAGCCACAGCAACAGCGGTAATACCACCAAGCCATGAAAAATCGTCGTCCCTGTCACCACTGTGGCAAACTTCGCCAAACTGCCAAGCACTTCAAAATCAGAAGTCGCCACCAGCTTTGCTAGTAATGCAAAAATACCAATTGGCGCAATGTACATCACCCATTGCACCAACTTCATCATCATCTCAAAGCCTTGCTGAAAAAACTGCTGCGCCGTGTCAAACTGCCCACGCCCTGCGACAATCACCGCACCAACTAATAAAGCAAAAATCACCACGGACAGCACATTACCATCACTAAATGCTTTAAACGGATTGATCAACGTATTTTGAATAAAATTGCTAAAAAATGCCGATGGGCTCAGCGTATCTGGCGCTTGATAATTCGCCATCTGATCTTGGAACAGGGCAATGTCTAGCCCTTTACCTGTATCAAAAATATGTGCGCAAGCTAAACCTAAAAATAGTGCCAACGTTGTCGTGGTCATAAAACATAATAATGTAATTTTCCAAACACGACCAAAGCGCCCAATAGCTTGAAGATTTGCCACGCCAACCACGATGGAGCAAAAAATCAGTGGAATCAATAGCATCTTGAGCAAGCCAATAAAAACGCCACTCAACAAACCAAGAATATATAAACTGCCACTCTGCCATGTTGTCACTTCAACATGTGTAGGATCACCAAGCGACAAGAGCCACCCGAATGCCAAGCCCAAAATGGCGGCAATAAAAATCTGCGTATTGAGTGATTTCCACATAGCGAATTATCTATTTTTCAATTGACTACACATTAGCATAAAATACAAGGCAGAAAAAAACTCGACACGATGTCGTGTTCTTTTAGCGAGTTTGTTTTTAACGTGAGTTGTTAAAATGATTTTTAAGGGTTTGAACCTTTACCCTTTCAAGCTCGACCCAAATCAACTTCTCTAAGACGATTTAAACCTTCTTGTGTGGTACTGCATACCAGTTGTCCATCTTGCCACATGCGACCAAAGTTTAATCCACGAGAGGCTGCAGTCTGCGTTGCTTCCATATCATAGAGCAACCACTCATCTACTCGGAATGGTTTATGAAAATACATTGCATGATCTATACTTGCCGACTGCAGGCTTGGTGAAATCCACGACAAGCCATGTGGACGCAAAGCTGTACTCAACAAAGTAAAATCTGAACAAAATGCGGCAATCGCCTGATGCAAAGCGATCGTGTCATGTTCTCCATCAATCTTGTCCCAAGTACGTAGATAATGCGCTTGAGATGGTGCTTCGGGTTGTGGATCAAATGGATTACTTGGATTGATCGGTGCAATCTCAATATGACGACGTCGTTGAAATGCAGCACGCAAATTTTCAGGGACAAATTTGATCAATGAGCCTTTGAGTTTTTCTTCATTTGGTAAATCTTTGGCGAGCGGATAGTCAGGTGCATCCATTTGGTATTCCAAGCCTTCTTCAGGCTCAGCGAACGATACCATCGCTTGAAAAATCACTCGACCATGTTGAATGGCTTTCACACAACGACTGGAAAAACTTTTACCATCACGCAGTTTATCGACTTCATAGACGATCGGTGCATTGATATCACCACCAAATAAGAAGTAGGCATGTAGCGAATGCGCAGGACGATTTTCAACGGTATACGATGCAGCCATTAATGCCTGACCAAGTACCTGTCCACCAAAGACACGCTTGCCAACAAGGTTACGACTTTGCCCACGATACAGCCCATCTTCGATTCGCTCTAGCGTCAGAAGATCAATTAATTCTTTAGTGAGTGAAGTCATAGCGCACCTGTTCTGCTTTGTCTATGTTGCAGTGAATAAAAATAGGAAATAGCTGTTGTCAACATCATTGTGCCATATTTGACTTATTCAACCTATAGCCACGATGACTTAATTCGCATTTCATAAATATTTATCAAATTAAGATAAAAATATCATATGAGAATCATTTTTCTATCAAGAAAAACTGCGAAGTCATCATTTACTGCCCCACTTGGATAATTTGGCAGATGCAAATACGCACCTTTCTTTCACAAAATACCGAACTACATTGCCATAAATTGATGCTAATCTTTTCAATGATATGCCTAGCTCAAGAGAAACTTGTAACAAAGTAAGGTGATTAAACACTTCTGTGCAAAGTTGGCATAAAATACCATTCTTTTTTAAGCCAATCTCTGCAAAATAGCCGATATTTGCATTTGACCAACCACAGGAGTCCTCGAGTGGATCAGTCTGGTTTTACAAAACTATCTCGCCGACTTTCAAGTAAGTTATTGAATTTTGCGGTGAAGCCTCATCTTTTGGGCGAATTACCAAAACAAAAAAATAAGACAGATGCGCAAGCTGAACCACAAACAGATAGTGAAGCTCGCAACAAACTGACGCTGTATGTTTTGCAGAATTATTCACGAAGCAATGCGATTTTGCTCGACAATGAAACCAAGCGACAGGGCTTGGATCGTGCGCTATATCCATTGAATTTTGCCGATGTCCATGAGAAGAAATCGGTCATTTTCTTACAACACCGCAATGAAAATAATTTGCTTAATCCGCCTGCACACAACTTCCCACCACGTTTACTTCGTTTGATCGAAGCACTCGAGGCAAACCCTGAACTCGATATTGAACTGGTACCTGTCACCATTTTGTGGGGACGTGCGCCTGACAAAGAAGATTCATGGTTAAAGCTGTTATTTACCGACTCGTGGAGTACACCGGGTAAAATCAAACAATTGGCAAATATCGGTATTCACGGTCGCCAGACTTATATTGAGTTCCATGAAGGGCGTTCGCTACGTCAGCTTGTTGACTATGCAAAAGTGCAACATCCAAATCTTTCTCCTGCGACTTTTGTCGTCAGTCATATCAATGACTATCTTGATAGCAAACGTGAAGCTGTACTTGGTCCCGATCTTTCTGATCGTCGCAATGTGATGCAGAGTTTGATCAAATCTCGTGACATTCAAGATGCGATTGTGCAAGAAAGTATCCGTAAAAAGATCAGCGTTGAAGAAGCTGAACGTCTTGCGATTGGTCACTTAAATGAGATCGTTTCAGACTATTCTTATTCTGCGATTCGTTTTGCTGAAAGCACGCTGACTCGCCTATGGACTCAGCTCTACGATGGCGTAGAGGTGCATAACTTTAGTACCGTGCGTGAACTTGCGGATAAATATGAAATCATCTACACGCCATGTCATCGCAGTCATATCGACTATTTATTATTGTCTTATGTGATTTATCAACGTGGCTTAATGGTGCCGTATATCGCTGCGGGTGATAATCTCAACTTGCCGTTTGTCGGTCAATTATTACGTGGTGGTGGTGCATTCTTTATTCGCCGTAGCTTCACTGGTGCGCCACTTTATACTGCGGTATTTAAAGAGTATTTGTTTAGCATCTTGTCACGTAATACACCACTGGAATACTTTATCGAAGGTGGTCGTTCACGTACTGGACGTTTATTGCCTCCGAAGACAGGTATGCTTGCCATGACGGTGCATAGCCATCTGCGTGACCGCGCAAAGCCAATTGCCTTTATTCCAACTTATATTGGCTATGAACGCCTAATGGAAGGTGGCACATACATTGGCGAGATGCAAGGTAAACCCAAAGAAGCAGAATCCATCTTCGGCATTATTAAAACTTTGCGCAAAATCGAACGCATCTTCGGTAAAGTTCATGTGAATTTTGGTGAGCCAGTTTTCCTTGATGATGTGTTAAAGCAACACCAAGTGGAAAACACCATCGTTGCAAGCAATAACGAAAGCCTACCAAGTGAAGTATCTAGTGCGATTGGCACAGCAGCCCACGATATTATGGTGAATATCAACCGTGCGGCGGTGATCAACCCTGTGACATTGTTATCTTTGGTTTTACTGGCAACGTCAAAGCACACACTCGATGAGGATACTTGCGCTGCACAGCTTGATATTTATCAAAAGCTTGCACAACAGTTGCCATATGACGAGCGGAGTCAGGTCACACCACTTTCTGGCAAAGAGATGATTGCCTACGGTCTGAAGTTGAAACTCATAAAACGCATTAAACATGCGCTTGGCGACATCATTGGTATTGAGGATAATCAAGCGGTTCTACTCACCTACTTCCGCAACAATGTATTGCATCTCTATATCTTGCCATCACTCATTGCAGCTTTAGTTGAGCATAACGGCCGCCTAGAACGTACTGATTTAATCAACGTGATCAAAGCACTTTACCCATTCTTAAAAGCTGAATTGTTCTTAAAATGGGAGCTTAAAGAGATTGAGCCGATCATTGATCAGTATAGTGACGCTTTGGTTGCAGCCAAGTTGATGACTGTTGATCATGAGCAAACCTTGTATAGCCCAACACCAAACAGCGAACAGCACAAGCAACTGTTGATCTTGGCAAAACCTGTTAAGCAAAGCTTAGAACGCTATTTTATGACTATTGCGCTGATTACCCAACGTGGTAGTGGCAAAATCAGTAGTAAGCAAGTTGAAGAACTCAGTCACCTGTTAGGTCAACGACTGTCTGTGCTCTATGACTTCAACTCTCCAGAGTTCTTTGACAAAGCTTTGTTCCAAAGCTTCTTAAAAGTACTGACACAGCTCAACTTTATTGAGATCAATGAAGGCTTGATTGAGTATCAAGAGCGTTTAAGCAATATTGCTCAAAATGCGCACTTGGTGCTCGATGAATCGACGCTACATATGCTGGAGCACATTACCACTTTTGATGATGAAGAGCTGAAAGTTGCACTTGAAGCACTTGCACAGCAGAAGACCTCACGTCTACGTAAGAAGCCCAAAGCCAAATAAATTTATGGTAAAGCTAAGTAAATTCATTGCAAAGACAAAACAAAGGCGGTCATCTGACCGCCTTGATTTTTTTTAGGAATATTTACTTCTTACATTCGATGAAATTCGGTTCTTGATTGCAACGTAAGTGGCGAATCAAAGTAATCATCGTCCCATCATAGGTTTTATCTGCAATAAACTCTTTTCGAAGTTGAGAAAGTAATAAATCACCACTTTTTCGATCAATCTCAGGAATCTCGTACATAATATTCTTCGGTACGGTTGCATCCCATCGCTCGACCATCTTGATAAATTGAGATTGTTTCCCTGCAAACCATTTACGGCTCTTTTGCCCAAAGTCTGCAGGATAATCGCCACGATGAAAGACCACACTCATGGTCATTAATGCGATTGGAAAATCAGCAACCCCACCTTGCCCCCCCACCAATTTCCCTACTTCAAACGGCTTATAAACAATCAGCGGTGCAGGCACAATATCCATGTCACCATTCTTATATTTTGCAATCGCATTATCAAAGGTCATAAACACAGGTTTAATACCAACACGTTTCGCCATACGCTGTTGCGATGGATCATCTTTTAAGACGCCGATACGCTTACCAGCCATTTTCTCAAGTGAATTGATACTTTTATCTTTAGAGAAAAAATAAGCCAGTCCAAAAGGCACCATACCGACCACTTCATGATCTTTCGTTTTCATCTTTGAGGCGAGCTTTGGGCTACCTAGTGCAATCAGCACTTTTTTAGCTAGATCATAATCATTGATGGCACCAACTGCACCAATAGACCCAGCAAAATTATTATATTTCTTCGTCACATAGTTATCGGCAATAATGCCTTGACACTTTTTTGACTCAAAGTCGGACACTGCATCATCCAAGCTTGTATAGACCTGTGGTTCAATATTTACACCCCACGGCTTGGCAGCCAGTGCATAGTCCTTTGCAACTGCCATCATGTCACCGTTACTGCCCATAATGTCAAAAACACACAATTGTGATGTTGCAGCATGCACACTACCGATTGTCATCGCATACAATGTCCCTATCGCTAACGAATTTAAAATTCGCATGCTATTCCCCTACTTAGTTCGCCTAAAATATTTTTTTGTTTTATGGGACGTCGTGATCTCACCACGACCCCGATATTGACTCGACCTTGAACCAAATCACTTTTTACACTCAATGAACGTTGGCTCTTGATTACAACGTAGATGACGAATCAGTGTAATCATCGTGGCATCATACATTCTGTTATCAATGAATTCCTTCCGTAGTTGGGATAAGAGTAAGTCGTAACTACTACGATCAATTTCAGGAATACCGTACTGCACTTTTTCAGGAACTGTAGCATCCCATTTTTCAACTATTTTGATCATTTGAGGGGTTTTTTTTGAAAACCAAGAACGACTTTTTTGCCCAAGCGTATTCGGAAACTCACTCTTATGCAGGATTAAATTCATACTCATGAACGCCAATGGATAATTCGCCACGCCACCATTTTCACCAATGATTTTTTGAACTTCAAACGGCTTATACACAACTTTTGGTGCAGGAATAATATCCATTTCACCTTTACGAAATTTGGATGCAGCATTATCAAAGGTCATACTTACAGGCTTCATACCAACACGCTTCGCTATACGTGCCTGAGATGGATCAATGCCTAGAACACCAAAACGTTTATTCCTCATTGTTTCAATCGAGTTAATTGAACGATCTTTAGTGAAAATATACGCCAATCCGTAAGGAATATAGCCTGCAACTTCATAGTTTTTATTTTTAAGCTTAGAGGCTAGCTTTGGGCTACCAAGAGCAATCAAAACTTTTTTTGCCAGCTCATAATCATGAATCGCACCAACTGCGCCAACTGTTCCCATGAATGAGTTGTATTTTTTGGTAGCATAATTGTCCGCAATGATGCCTTGACACTTTTTTACCTCAAAATCGGCAAGTGCATCATCTAAACTGGTATAGGTTTTGGGTTCAATATCAACGCCCCACTGTTTGGCGACTAAAGCGTAATCTTTAGCCAGTGCCATGATATCGCCATTACTACCCATAATATCAAAAACACAAAGTTGTTTTGACGCCGCCTGAGCACTACCAACTGCCACTACACACAGTGTCCCCAGCATCAACGAATTCAAAGTTCGCATGGTGTTCCCTCACTTTTTTGCTATTGCAATATTCTTGTTTTCATCGGTGATGATCAAAAAAACGACTTCACCCTGTCTGCATCACATTTGATTGGATGGTGACACATAATAAAATTTACGCATCACAATATATTATGCACACACATATTGATCATCTTTTAACTGATCATAACTGATTTATAATTTTTTGAAATTGACAATTTTGACCAGTTTTATAGAAAAACTGCACTAATTTAAACAGTATTGTGGAATTTGGTGCATTTTCGTCATTGCATTGCACTTTCTGTAACGCTTGCATATCATGAGTGCAAATCAACAAATAAAACATTCATCATCAATGAATATCCCGCTTTCCAAACTTGCCAAAATCACCGATGCCAATCTTGCGCAACTGGAAAAACTCAACCTATTCACCACACACGATGCCTTATTTCATCTGCCACGTGATTATGAAGATCGTGGCACTTTGCTCGATATGCAATCCTTACAGGTTGGTCGCACGGTATTGATCGAAGGCGAAGTCAAATCAGTCGATTTTCCCGCAGGCAAAAAGAGATCCATGGCGGTACTGCTCTCCGATGGTGTGGGCAAAGTCACTTTACGCTTTTATCATTTCTATAAAGCATTAACTGAACAATTGGCGGTCGGCGAGCAGATACGTGTTTTTGGTGAGGTGCGTCTAGGCGCACGTGGCTTGGAAATGTATCACCCTGAAATCATTTCTAAATCTGCACAAATGCAAGCGAATTCACAGCTTACACCAATTTACCCAAGCACTGATGGACTCAAACAAGCCAAACTCCGTCAGATCATTGGTCAATGTTTAAAACAATATGCGCACGACCTACAAGAGCTGATGCCTGAAGGGATTGCCAAGAAATTTGATCTAATCCAAGCCTTAAATTTTATCCATCATCCGCCTTTGAGCTCGAATGTGGCACAGCTTCGTGAAGCACGCCACCCTGCTCAGCAACGGCTGATCTTTGAAGAATTGGTCACCCATCAAATCAGTCTTTTACAACGCAGGCATTATATTCAACAAATCCAAGCGCCAAAAATGTCGCCGAGTAAAAACCTACTCAAAGGACTTTTAGCGCAACTTCCATTTACACCCACCAATGCACAGCAACGAGTGAGTCAAGAAATTCTCAATGATCTGCAAACCAATAAACCAATGCTCCGCCTTGTACAAGGCGATGTGGGTGCAGGAAAAACCTTAGTCGCTGCGATGGCAAGCTGCCATGTTTTAGAATCAGGTTGGCAAGTGGCAATCATGGCACCGACTGAAATTTTAGCGGAACAGCATTATCTCAACTTTGATCAATGGTTTCGTGAACTCGATGCTGAAAAAAGTGGCTTAGAAGTGGTTTTTTTGGCATCAAAACTACGCACAAAACAGAAAAATATCGCCCTTGAGAAGATCAAACAAGGACAAGCGCAGATTGTGATTGGTACGCATGCGCTGTTTCAAGAACAGGTTGAATTTAAGCGTTTGGGCTTAGTCATCATTGATGAGCAACATCGTTTTGGTGTTGATCAACGCCTCGCTTTACGGGACAAAGGCGCAGATGGCATGACACCGCATCAGATGGTGATGACTGCCACACCGATTCCACGGACGCTAGCAATGAGTGCTTATGGTGATTTGGACACCTCGATCATTGATGAACTGCCACCTGGACGTACACCGATCCAAACGGTCGCCATGCCGATCGAACGCCGTGAAGAGGTACTACAACGCATCTATCAAAACTGCATGGAAGGCAAGCAAGCCTACTGGGTCTGCACCCTCGTTGAGCAATCGGAAACATTAGATGCGCAGGCTGCTGAAGCGATTTTTCAAGAACTGTCCGAGAAATTTCCTGATTTAAAAATCGGACTAGCACATGGCAAACTCAAACCCGAACAAAAACAACTGGTCATGCAACAATTCAAAAATCATGATCTACAACTGTTGATCGCTACCACGGTGATCGAAGTCGGTGTCGATGTACCAAACTCCTCCATCATGGTCATTGAAAATGCAGAACGACTCGGACTCTCACAACTACATCAGCTTCGTGGACGTGTTGGACGAGGCTCACAGCAGAGTTTCTGCGTTTTACTCTATAAATCACCACTATCACAGAACGGTCAAGCTCGCTTAGATATTTTGCGTCAAACCAATGACGGTTTTGAGATTGCAGAGCGTGATCTAGAACTGCGCGGTCCGGGTGATGTGCTGGGTACAAAGCAAACAGGTAACTTGAGCTTTCGAGTGGCCGATCTGCAACGGGACGATTATTTGCTGGCACGTGCCCATCAAGTTGCCGAACAGATTTTACATACGCATCCACAGCATGCCGATGCGCTGATGCAACGCTGGCTTCCCGAGGCACCACGCTATGCCTTTATCTAATTTGCCTTTGTTTGAAAAGCTACAACGGACTTTTTCCAATGCGACGTTTCGGCTACCAACCTTTGGCTTGCAACCGTGTTTGCTGTGTCAGACGTCACGCGCCAAGCAACATGGTGTCTGTCATCAATGTTGGCAGACTTTGCCGTGGAAACAACAGTTGATCGAACGCCATGAGGTAAGTTGTTGGGTGGCGTGTGAATATCGCTTCCCAATGAATCGCATCTTGCATGCGTATAAGGATCAAGCGCAGTTGCAATATGTCGATCTACTGGTTGCATGTTTACTCACTATGCCGAAACCTCGTGTACAAGCCATCGTGCCAATGCCGATCTCTACAGATAAACTGATCTTTCGAGGTTTTAATCAATCCGAGCTGTTGGCACAAGAATTAAGCAAAGCATGGCAACTGCCGATTTGGCGACCAATCTCTCGTGAGTCTGGCATCAGCCAACGTGGCGCAGATCGCAGTGAGCGACTAATCCATGCCGAAGCGCAGATGATGCTGAATACCACGGAAAAACGCTATAACTCGGTACTGATCTTGGATGATGTGATCACCACTGGCGCAAGTGTACTTGCGGTGAAAAATCTACTCACCGAGCTTGGTTGTAGCAATGTGCAGGTAGCATGTTTGTGTGATGCGAGGCATTAATTTTCCAATCATTAAAAGCGACACGGAATGTCGCCTAAGGAAAGTTTGATATTCAAATCCATTATACAGCTATCTATAATTAAAACTCTTAAAGCACGGAGTTGAAACCATGAATTCTAAAGTGAAAGCAACGAATTTAAAAACACTCGAATCAATCCAAGTTGATGCAATAACACAGAAGATAGATACAACATCAATCGATAGTAAGTTTAAAACCTACGATATTACTATTATTGCTGTACGCCTTGAGGGAGAAATTATCGATTTGAATCTTGATAACACCTTCTATCATCCAATTTCGGATGAGGTCTATAGAGTTGAAAATCCTTAAATAAAATCACGGCTCCACCGCCCCTTTTATCCACTTAGCATGCGGTGCTTGATAGTTTTGAAATTCGCTAATGATGGTTTCGATCGAATCACTGTGAATCAACATATCGGCATACATCTGCTTGGTGAAATGTTTATTCGCCATCTGATTCACCATGGTGATCAACGGATCATAATAACCAAGCACATTCAAAAAAGCGCACGGCTTTTGATGGATGCCAAGCTGTGCCCACGTCCATTGTTCAGCGATTTCTTCTAATGTCCCTGCGCCACCTGGCAAGGCAATGAAGCCATCGGCAAGCTTCGCCATTTTCTGCTTCCGTTCATGCATATTTGCCACCACATGCAGTTCGGACAAGCCTTGATGGGCTATTTCACGGTCGACCAAATCTTTGGGCATTACGCCGATTACTTTGCCACCACTCGCCAGTGCACTATCTGCCACAGCACCCATCAGCCCAACTTTGCCCCCACCATAAATGAGGGTGAGTTGATGCTTAGCGAGATACTCACCGACCAACTGCGCCGACTCGATATAGTGCGTATCATTGCCAGAAGATGAACCACAAAAAATAGCGATCGCTTGCATAAGGAAAACTCAGATATTCATTAATTGGTCATAAGCGGTTAGTATAACCATACTCGCTTTTTTGCAAAAAGTGATTTTAAGTAGTGCAATTTTTGCAATAGCTTGACTACAATAGGCAAACTTAATCGGTTTATCTTTTAAAAACCAACTCAATCTGACCAACTAGCGCAAGGAGGACGACTATGCTTGAAGCGTTTTATGCCACCGATCGCGGTAGTTTAGAAGATGACACCATCAATGGTGGTTTTGATCTACACCCTGAGTTGGTGTGGATTGATCTGATTGCGCCAACTCATGAAGAGCAAGATTGGGTGCTTGAGGCGTATAAGCAAAACCTACCAACGCTCAAATCTTTAGAAGACATTTCTTCTTCAGCACGTTTTTATCGTGATGACGAAGGGATTTTGCACATCAGCACTTACTTCCTCACCAAAAATAAAAACTTCCAAGCCGATGGTGAAAGTGAAGAATTTGAAAATATGTTGGCAGCGACCATTCAGACCGTTGCTTTCATTCTGACCAAAGATCGTTTGATTACCTTGCGTGGTGAGAAGCTCGTTGCTTTCCGTGCTTTCCGTGCACGTGCACGTCGTAATGATTACGATATGGATTTTAAAGATCCTGTTTGGATACTTTTAGGACTACTTGAAGCCAAACTCGATGAGCTTGCGGATATCTTGGAAGATATCCACAAGGACTTGGAAAAATACGCCACCGAAGTACTCAACAATCATCATCGTGAGCAGATTCTTGATCTTGACGACATGATTACACGTCTTGCCCATCAAGAAGATATGCTCGGAAAAGCACAACTGTGTTTGATTGATTTACGTCGTGTTTTGACTTTCTTATCACGCCCTCGTGCGCTCGGCAGTCATATCTATGATGCGGATATTCGAGAGCTCAACGAAGATGTCCGCTCACTCGTAGAACACAACGCTTTCTTATTTCAAAAAGTGCGCTTCCTGATGGATACCACCTCAGGATTCATTAATACTGAACAAAGTGACACCATCAAACGATTCTCGATTTTGCCAAGTATGCTTGCGCCACCGATGCTCATCGCCAGTATCTATGGTATGAACACTGATGTCTTGCCTTTTGCGCATGGCACGACGAGCTTTATTATCGTGGCGATTTTGATCATGATCTTTTTTATTGGACCGATTATTTATTTCCGTTGGAAAAAGTGGATTTAAGTTTGCAATCTTTTGTTGTAATATCCAAAAGTAAAGCTACTTAGTTATCTCTATATTTTTTAATTTTTCTGCCAAAAACTCAATAAAAATCCGTACTCGCTTCGGCAAATGATCTTGCTGATAGTACACCGCATGGATAGTTTGATGATGTGTGGTAATTTCATCCTCAAACAGGGCAACTAAACGTCCTTGTTGCAGGTCTTTAGACACCAAAAACTGCGACAGACAGCTAATCCCATTGCCCATCAAGGTCAATTGGCGCACCGTTTCATCATTAGAGGCTTTGAGTTTTGCATGAATGGTGAGCGCCCGATCATCTACCTCTAAATGCCAAGTGTTCAGTGCAGGGACTTTACTAAAACCAATCAATTGATGTTGATCCAAGACATTTGGCGATTCAGGATAACCATGCTTTGCTAGATATTCTGGACTGGCAACAATATACAAACGGCTGCGACACAGCAACTTGGCGTGCAAACTCGAATCTTGCAGTTGCCCAAAGCGAAATGCCACATCGGTGCGTTGCTCCAATAAATCAATGACTTGGTCATTGCTATTCATCTCGATTTCGATTGCAGGATACAGTTGCATAAACTCCTGAATCAGCTGTGCCACCACATGCAAAATTAACGGTGTTGCCGAGTCGATCCGAATCAAGCCTGAAATTTCTTGATCAAAAGCCTATGGGGCATCTTCGGCAGCTTCTAAATCCCGCCGTATCTGCCGTGCTTTTTCTAAGAAGATTTGCCCTTCTTGCGTGAGGTTAATCTTGCGTGTAGTACGTTCAAGCAAAGTCACACCAAGCTTGGATTCAAGGCGTTGTAAGGCACGGTACGGCTAACACCCGATGTAGTTTGATCAAGCTGTGCCGCTGCACAGACGATCGCACCACTATCAACGATGGTGACAAAGGCAATCAGTTCTTCAATTGAGGATTTCATCTATATTGAGCACAACTATTATTGATTTTTAGTCAACAACATTTTGCCTAAAGTCCAATTTTTCAATAAGCGTTTTTTAGAGAGAATAGCATCATCTTAAAACACTTGGGTTTTTCTCAATTTTTTGAGTATTGCGAATGAAATCATCTCTCCCTGTGTTGGCACTTGCGGTCGGTGCATTTGCCATTGAGACTACTGAATTTTCACCGATGGGCTTCTTACCTGAGATTGCCGCAGGTTTGGATATTTCTATTCCTCAAGCGGGGATGCTAATCACCGCTTAGGCTATGGGTGTGATGATTGGTGCGCCATTTATGACGCTACTATTGTCATCTGCGACACGCCGTAAGGCTTTGATCTTGCTGATGGCGATTTTCACCATTGGCAATATCTTGGCAGCATTCGCACCAAACTATTCCAGTCTGATGGGCGCACGAATCATTACCAGTTTGAATCATGGTGCATTCTTTGGCATAGGTTCGGTGGTAGCAGCCAGCCTTGTACCGAAAGAGAAACAAGCCAGTGCGGTCGCCATGATGTTTATGGGACTGACCATTGCCAATATTGGTGGCGTACCACTTGCCACTTGGTTTAGTCAAAATGTCGGTTGGCGTAATGCTTTTGCGGTAATTTCTGGGCTGGGTATGGTGACCATGCTTGCACTGTGGGCGGTACTGCCAAAAGGACAAAAAGGCAACAAGCCGAATGTGAAACAAGAGCTTGCGGTACTTACACGACCTGCGGTGCTACTTGCGCTTTCGACGACGGTGCTTGGCGCCAGTGCCATGTTTACCCTCTATACCTACATTGCGCCAAGTTTGTAAACTTTCACTGATGCCAGTCCAACATTGATTACCTTTATGTTAGTGATGATCGGGATTGGCTTCTCGATTGGTAATCATCTCGGCGGTAAGTTTGCAGATAAATCGATTGATAAAACATTACTAGGCTTTTTAAGTTTATTGAGTGTGATGATGCTGTTGTTTCCAATCTTGGCAAAAACAGCGATTGGTGCGGGTATTGCCTTAGTGATTTGGGGTGCATCAACCTTTGCTGTGGTGCCACCATTACAAATGCGTGTTATGGAGGTGGCACATGAAGCGCAAGGTTTGGCATCTTCTGTGAATATCGGTGCATTTAACTTGGGCAATGCTGTGGGTGCAGCCGCAGGTGGTGCGGTGCTCAGTCTAGGACTTGGCTATGTGGCGGTATCGCTCACAGGTGCTGTTTTGGCAGGCATTGCGATGTTGTTGGTTCTTTGGCAAATGCGTCGTCGATCTGACAACAGCTCTGACACTGCAACTGAAGCAAAAGCTTGCGCGTCTAATTAAGCCTTAAAATTAAAAAACGCCTCTATTTTGAGGCGTTATTTTTGCTGAAAAGACTTTTATCAATAGATCAATTATTTCTCGGCGATATGCTTCGTCCGAACCAGTTTCGATAAATCATAGCCTTGTGCTTTGGCGGTATTGAGATAATCTTCTATCACCGCTTCATCCACATCAGGTGTCCGTGACAATAACCACAGATAGCGATGCGAAGGTCCGCCCACTAATGCGACTTGGTAATCTTCATCGACACGAAGCACCCAATAATCCCCCTTGCTAAAAGGCACCCAACGCAACCCTTTTGGTAAGAAGCTGACTTTCAATTGGCTGTTACCATCATTTTGTGGATAGGCAACGCCTTCCGATATATCTAGCTCACCCTCTTTATTCATACATTGATTTTTTACCCGAATGGTTTTATCGGCATTTAAACTATACTTGGCTTGCACATCGCTGACGCAGTTGCGTTGAAAATACATCGGCAATCGTGCCACTTCATACCACGTGCCTGCATATTTTTGCACGTCAATCGCATCAACCGCTTTAGGCTTTCCTTGTGAAGGAGTTTGTGTCGCAATTTCACTGTTCTGTGCATATGCCGAGCTCATTAAAAGTACCATTCCTGTGATGGTGGCAAAAGTCAGCCATGCTTTTTTGTTGTGCCATGCTTTTTTGTTGTACATTGTCGTCTACTCCAATGAGTTTGAATGGAAAAATTTAAATTCATTAAAGCAAATATCTGCATGACGTATTGTTGTCGAATCTCATTGTTTTATCGAATAATAATTTACAATTTATGTTTTTATGTAACATTTACTATGCTTTAAACAGTAACGTAAGCTTTAAAAAGTTACTAAGTCACCATACAATAAAATCGTTCGTTTTTAACCATATCACTTAATGACAAAAACTCGAGAAAGCATCACAATGAAGAATATCCTATCTATCGCCATTATCCTGATGTCGAGCTTGGTTTTAACAGGCTGTAGCCGTGAGCCAAGTCAAGAAGAACTACATGCGCTCTACCAAGAACAGATCAATCAAACCAATGATCTTGCCTCTCGAATCATGAAGCAAGAGGGTGAGATCATGAAAGTGACTCGCTTTGAAAAGTTGGATTGTAATAAGGTGGATAAAACCAAAGATCTGAATTGCCGAGTCAATGTCACCGTCGAGATGCCATTCTTAGGCGCACAAACCAATACCGCCGATCTACGTGTGGCAAAAGGTGAAAGTGGCTGGGTTTTGGTGGATTAAATCCTAATGCTTAAAGATAAATTAGCAATAGAGTAGGAATGGCTAAAATGGAAATTCACCGTGCAACGACTGCGAACGCAGACGCATTACTCGATTTACAAAGAGTAGCTTTTATTTCCGAGGCAGAATTAAATAATGATTTTAATATTCCACCATTAACCCAAACCTTAGCAGAACTGATTACGGAATTTGAGCATAAAACTATTCTTAAAGTCATCCTCAACGGCGAATTAGTTGCAAGTGGACAAGTCTATTTTAAAAATGCATCGGTCCATATTGGTCGCATGGCTGTCCTTCCAAAGTTGCAAGGTCAAGGTATCGGTTCGCAACTATTTACAGCCTTAGAAAAGACTTTTCCGAACGCACAACGGTTTGAACTATTTACAGGTGAGCATAGTCAAAAGAATCTTGCGATGTATCAACGACGAGGCTACAAACCATTTAAAGTTGAGAAATTTGGTTCCACAAAGGTTCTTTTTCTAAAGCGCTATACTTAAGCCATTTCTAGCCATTTTTTGCACAAAAAAACGAGGCACTTGACCTCGTTTTTTCATGTGTTTCACATTTTCTACTCAGACATTATGCCTCAGTTGGAATCTCACCAAATTTACCACTTTGGAAATCTACAAAAGCTTGTTTGATTTCAGCTTGAGTATTCATCACGAATGGACCATAACCTTCGATTGGCTCATTCAATGGTTCACCTGTGAGGATCAAGAATTTTGCATCTTGATTGACCACGACTTCAAAGTCTGCCTCACCATCTCGTGCCAAGACTGCAACACTATTGGCTTTGACAGTTTGATCACCATTGACCACCACTTCACCATTCAAGATGACCAACATCGCATTATGTGTCACAGGGACAAAGAAGCGATGTGTAGTGCCTGCTCTCAACACACCATCCCACATGTTGACAGGTGAGTAGGTTGAAGCCGCACCTTTTTGGTTAAGGTATTCACCTGCGATCACACGCAAGTTGCTACCTTCATCATCGAGGGTGACATTTGGAATTTCATCCGCAGTGATACCTTGATATTTTGGTGGTGTCATTTTGTCTTTGGCTGGCAAATTCACCCAAAGCTGAACCATCTCAAAGATACCGCCATCTCGAGCAAAATCTGTGGAATGGAACTCTTCATGCACCACACCTGATGCTGCGGTCATCCATTGCACATCACCTGTTTTGATAGTACCACCACCGCCACTTGAGTCACGGTGCGAAACCTCGCCACTGTATGCAATCGTCACTGTTTCAAAGCCACGGTGCGGATGTGAACCCACGCCATGTTTTTCAGTAGTCGGTTGGAATGGATAAGGTGCAGCATAGTCCAAAAGTAAGAATGGGCTAATCGCTTGACCTAAACGATCATAGGAAAACAAGTTTCGTACTGGGAATCCATCGCCCACCCAGTGCATTTGGTTGTTGTTAATATTTGCGATCACTTTTCTCATGATTCATCTCCAATTCGTTATGAAGCTATTATAGGAGTTGATTTGCCGAATAAATAGCCAATAAAGTCAACATATCGTTCCACTATTGCGACAGTAAAGATTTTTCTTTTGAATACGACCCTCAACGTGGTATGCCTTTGAACATATCTAATCTTGTATATTCTGCGATGTTTCTGCATTATGTCTAAAACATGGAATGAGTAATGATATGAAGATCCTACATAAGGCAACTATCGTATTGATGGGGTTGGCGCTAACTTTCAGTAGTGCAAGTTTTGCCGATGCTGATACATTGACAAAAAATTTAAAAAACAATTATCCAAACTTGAGTGCCAAAGTCGTTGGTAAAAGCCCTGTCGATGACATTTATGAGGTTCAAGTTGCAGGCAATCTAGTCTATACCGATGAAGATGCTCGCTACTTCTTTGTTGGAAATTTGGTCGATTTCAAGACCAAAACCAACTTGACTGAACAACGTCAACAAGAGTTGAATCAGATCAATATCAGTCAGCTCCCTTTAGAAAATGCAGTTAAAAATGTCAAAGGCAAAGGTGAGCGTAAACTCTATGTGTTTAGCGATCCTGACTGTCCGTATTGCCAACGACTAGAGCAAGAGTTGACAACTGTGGATAACGTCACGATTTACACATTTCTCATGCCTTTAAAAGCATTACACCCAAATGCTGAAACGATCGCCAAAAAGGTATGGTGTTCTCAAAATCGCTACGAAGCATGGGAAGACTACATGCTTCACAAACAAGCGCCGAGTGCTGTAGAGAACTGCAAAAACCCAATCGCACAAAATATTGACCTTGCAGCGACCTTGAATATCACAGGTACACCAACATTATTTCTCAATAATGGACAACGTATTTCGGGTGGTCGTACTGCGCAAGAGTTAGAAATGTTACTTGAAACCGTAAAGTAAAAAAGCCTAATTAGCGTGATAAAAACGGATGTTCATCATCCGTTTTTTATTACCTGTAAAATATGAAAACTTAATACAACGACACTAACGAATACTTAGTAACAAACGCTCTGATCGTGGTATGCACGAAAACATATGAATAAAGGATGAAACAAATAGTGATATGATTTACACACTTAAAATTTTTAGCCATATGCTTTCAGAATGCCTGAACTTCCAGAAGTCGAAACCACCAAAGCTAGCCTTGAACCCTTATTGGGATTACGCTTAGTCAATGTCACGGTCTATCAACCCTCGTTGCGTTGGGCTGTGCCTGCTGATCTTTCACAACTCATTGGCTTAACACTCAATCATTTAAGTCGTCGCTCAAAGTACATCATCGCCGATTTTGAGGGAAAACAGATGCTTTGGCATCTCGGCATGTCAGGGAGCTTTCGCCTCTGTGAGCCCTATACCGAACTTAGAAAGCACGATCATGTGGTTTTTGATTTTGGCGATATTCACTTGCGTTACCACGATCCTAGACGCTTTGGTTGCTTGCTTTGGCTCGACCAATTGAATCAACAAAAACTCATTGATCCTCTAGGACCAGAACCCTTATCCGATGATTTCAGCGCCGATTATTTATTTGAAAAATTAAAAAACAAGCAAGTCGCCATTAAAGTCGGTTTGATGGACAATCATATTGTGGTTGGTGTGGGCAATATCTATGCTACAGAATGTCTTTTTAACACAGCGATTCACCCTGCTCAGCCTGCCAATAGTTTAAGCCAAGCGCAGGTAATTGCTTTGGTCGCAGAAATTAAAAAAGTCTTAGCACATGCCATCCAACTCGGTGGCTCAACGCTTCGGGATTATAGTAACGCCAGCGGTGAGAATGGGTATTTCCAACAGACCTTACTTGCCTATGGGCGTGTTGGAGAGATGTGCGTCAACTGCGAAACACCGATTGAAAATATCAAACTCGGACAACGTGCCAGTGCTTTTTGCCCACAATGTCAGCCTTTGAAAAAGGTAAAGATAAAAACAACAGCAACAAAATCGAAGAAAAAGGCGACTCAAGTCAGTGCGAGAAAAACAAATGGAGTGGTTAAATGAAGACTGCGATCGTTCGCCATATCTTGGTCAAAGACAAAGCACTTGCCGAAGCGCTTAAGCAAAGAATCCTCGCAGGTGCAGATTTTGCCAAGATCGCCAAACAGCACTCCACCTGCAACTCAGCGAAACGTGGCGGTGAGCTCGGCGAGGTCAAGAAAGGACAACTCGTTCCTGTGATTGATAAATTGGTTTTTAGCGCAGAAGAACGCAAACTGCACGGTCCAATCAAAAGCCAATTTGGCTTTCATCTGCTTGAAATTAAATTCCGAATGGATGGTTTTCGCTGATTTTTTTGAGTTTAAGAATAGACACTTAAAATTGTGCTTAATATAGAAATCAGTCGTGCAAATTTTTCATGATATATACCCACGCATCAATGGGCTGTCCATTGTCATCAAAGCCTTGTACTTCGACGCGCTCGTATTGCAAACCTTCGAACTCATCCAACATCTGCAAATGCACATCAAGCTGATCATGAATAAAGAATAAACCTTCGACTTGATCTGCGTTAGAATCAAGGACGATTGCAGGCAATCCAATATCAGGCCCCCAATCCAGTGTATGAACCACACCATGTACATAGCCCTTTTGCCAACCTCCGTTTAACGGTGCAAGAATATGTTCATTTGCTTGATTTGGTCGTAATGTCCCATAGACAAATAGCGTATTCATTTCACTCGATCATGATCAAATTTTCAGGCATGGTAAACTGAAAACCATAAACTTTCTATTAAAAACTTAGCTCAAGTTAGCTTAAAAATGACCATAAAAAACGGCAATGAATGCCGTTTTTCTGTAGCTAATAGTGATTTAAAAAAATGCGACTTATGGTCGGTTTTTCAATTGATCACGAATTTCACGAAGCAACTCGATGTCTTCAGGTGTTGCCGCCGGCTCAGGCGCAGCTTCTTCTTTACGACGCATTTTGTTCATGGCTTTCACCAATAAGAACACCACAAATGCCAACAAGATAAAGTTGATGAAAATGGTAATAAAGTTACCATAATGGAAGATATTCAAACCTGCTTCTTTGGCAGCTTCTAAAGTTTGAATATTGTTTGGGTTGTCACCCAAAATCACGAACATATTGGTGAAATCTACTTCACCGCCCAAAATCCATGAAATCAAAGGCATAATCACATCTTTGACCAATGAATCAATAATTTTACCAAATGCACCACCGATGATCACACCAATCGCCAAATCCATCATATTGCCTTTTAAGGCAAATTCCTTAAATTCTTGTACCATGCCCATGTGCTAAATCTCCAGATTACAAATTGTTCAGCATTATTTATATTTCTCGAGCAAAGAGAAATTATGATCAATTTACTTGTTTTTCATATAAACACCAAGAGAGATAGACGCAAATATACAAAAAATATCGATTTGTTCATATTTTGCAAAAGATTTTATAGTTACTTTTAAAAGGCTAATACCTATATAAACGCTAATAACGTTTTATTTTAATTATTTTGTCTAGATCGCTTGATTTTACATGCTTTTGCACTTATTAAATTCAATGAAGACAATATTTTAGAGTGTGAATATGCAACCCCAACCAGCGACATTACCTTTACCACAATTCAGTCAAATCAATATTCAACAATTAAAACAAGACATTCTCGACCTGATTCAACGTGGTCTGAATCTGCTTGCGCAGGTCCAAACCCCGCAGGATTTTCAGCACAGCTTACATACTGTTGAACAGTTTGATGAATTTGAAAATCAATTCAGTGAGCTGTTTGGTGTGCTGTCACATCTTAATGCGGTGATGAACACGCCTGAGGTCCGTGAAGTCTATCAATCGCTCTTGCCTGAAATTAGCAACTTTTATACCCAAGCAGGGCAAAACGAAGCGCTGTATCAAACTTATCAATTCATCGCTGATCAAGCCGAATTTGCCAACTTGCGTCCTGCACTGCAAAGCGCAATTCAACATGCCATCAAAGACTTTAAACTCTCTGGTGTGGCACTTCCACCTGAGAAAAAAGCGATTTATGCGGAAAATGTCGCTCGTTTATCTCAGCTTTCCTCAGACTTTTCCAATCATGTACTCGATGCCACGCAGGCATATCATTTGCCACTTGATGATGCACAGCTCAAAGGCATTCCTGCCAGTAGCCAAGCGCTACTGCGTCAGTACGGTGAACAAAAAGGCTTAGATCAAGCAGTCGCAACCCTAGACATTCCAGCCTATCTCGCCATCATGACTTATGCCGATGATCGTGAACTGCGCAAGACCATCTATCATGCCTATACCACGCGCGCCTCAGAGCTTGGCGGACATGCCGAGTTTGACAATAGTGCCATCATGCAAGAGATTTTGGCACTGCGTGAATCACAAGCGCAGTTGCTCGGGTTTGCCAATTATGCTGAATTGTCATTGGCGAAAAAAATGGCACCAAGCGTAGAAAAAGTCCGTGAATTTCTAATCGATCTTGCCGACAAAGCCAAAGCGCCTGCCAAGCAAGAACTGGCGGAAATCCAAGCCTTTGCTGCAAAAGACGGTATCAGCGAATTACAAGCATGGGACACGGCGTATTATGCTGAAAAAATTAAACAACAAAATTTCAACCTGTCACAAGAAGCCTTAAAGCCATATTTCCCAATTCAAAAAGTAGTCAATGGTTTGTTCCAAATTGCGGAAAAACTGTATGCGGTGAATATCGTTGAGAAGCAAGCGGATCTTTGGCATCCTGACGCCAAATATTATGAAGTAGAAGAACAAGGTCAGGTGATAGGCGGATTCTACTTTGACTTGTATGCTCGTGAAAATAAACGTGGCGGTGCGTGGATGAGTGGCTTCCGCTCAAAAGTCAAAGATCAGCAACTCGATCAAAAACCTGTGGCGTTTATGGTGTGTAACTTTGCACCCCCTGTTGGCGATCACCCTGCACAGCTCACCCATGATGAAATCACCACTTTGTTCCATGAATTTGGACATGGTTTGCATCATATCTTGACTGAAGCTGATCATATCGGCGTGGCAGGTACGCACGCCGTAGCGTGGGATGCTGTGGAGCTACCAAGTCAATTTATGGAGTTTTGGGCGTGGGAAGAGCAAGGTTTAGACTTGATCAGTGCGCATATCGACTCAGGTGCACCACTTGAAAAGTCACTGTTGGACGCATTATTCGCAGCACGCTTCTTCCAAACAGGGATGCAAACTTTAAGACAAGTCGAGTTTGCACTATTTGACTTGGATATTCATGCGCAAAGCCCTGCGCCAACAACCGCACAAATTCAGCAGATTTTAGATCAAGTGCGGAGTCAAGTTGCGGTACTCAATACACCAAGTGACAACAGATTCCAACACAGCTTTAGCCATATCTTTGCAGGCGGTTATGCAGCGGGTTATTACTCGTACAAATGGGCGGAAGTGCTTGCCAGTGATGCCTTTGATCGCTTTGAGCAAGAAGGTATTTTTAATGTGGAAACAGGTCAAGACTTCCGCAAAGCCATTCTCGCCGTGGGTGGACAAGTCGAAGCACTGCAAGCCTTCACCGAGTTTCGTGGTCGTGAGCCAAGCATTGATGCGTTATTGCGTCATAATGGTTGGACGGTTTCTTAAACCCTTAAAAACTTAACCATGTGAAATATTGGACGAGGTGAGGTGAATTCGCTACACTTAGCCTTGATCCAATGATCGCAAAGCATCTCATTGTGACAATCAATTGAAATTCATAGGTTGTATTCATGAAGCGACGTTTTATCGCAGGGGCGAAATGCCCAAAATGTCAGGCACAAGATCGTGTCGTCATGATCACCACCGCTGATGATGAGTGGATCGAATGTGTCGAATGCGACTATACAGAGCAACGACCTAGCGAAGAAAGCTATGTCGAGCCTGAAGCGCCTGACGATATTGGGGTGATACAGTTTAAACCACGGCAACACAAATAATTTTAGTATTTACGGAAGACATCATGTCGAGTGAAAATTCAAATAAAAATTTATGGATCATTATCGGTGTAATTTGCATCGTTGTTTTGGCGATCGCAGCCTACGTGGGTTTACAGGATAATCAACCTGCCAAAAGTGCGACAGCAGACAAAGCATCATCAGCTCGTCCACTTGAAGAGCATGGGCTTAGCGAAGAACAGCTCACAGATATTGCTAAACAATCGACCGAACAAACCGAGCAAATGCAAGAAAATAGCGAAGAATTTGCGGCCTTAGTAGACGACTCACTGGTTGAACAGCCGATCGCTGAAGATCAAGCGCTACAAAAAGATGAAATTGCGCAACTTGAGGAAGTCCAAAAGCAACTGGGTGAACAAAAAGTTTTGCTTGAACAACAACATCAAGATGCCGATAAATTGCTTGAACTGAAAGAGCAACAACTTGCAGAGCTCGAGGCACAATTGCAAAATTCTGAAAATACGCAAACTTCAGTACAATAATTCACTAAAATTAATCCACAACATAAGAAACATCGCATCATTTAAGAATTTCGGTACAATATAGTCGAAGAAATTGATTTCTGATACAAGGCAACTGAGCGAATATGTACAAATAGTACTGCGAACGAGGTTAACGCTTTAGCAGGAATTAAGTTCTCAGACTATAGCGATTATTGTGCCAACTTTCTAATATGCATGACAGCACCTCCAATATCCGTACTGCGCTCTATCTCTTAGCAATATCCGCCTTTCTTTTTGCGACGATGGGCGTACTGATTCGCCTTGCCTCTCATACGGTTGATAATGCCACGATCGTATTTTTTCGTAATGCGATCGGATTGATTTTTATTTTTCCATTGGTCATTCGATCAGGTTTTCAAAATCTAAAAACGCAAAAGCTGTGGATGCATACATGGCGTGCAGTGATCGGTCTGATTGCGATGTATGGCTTTTTCTATGCTATTGCACATATGAACTTGTCCAATGCGATGGTATTTACCTACTCTTCACCAATTTTTATTCCTTTAGTGGCCTGGTTATTTTTAAAAGAACGCATTACCTCATGGATGATCATCACCTCTATCTTGGGCATGATCGGCGTACTTTTTGTGGCAAAGCCTGATAGTGGTTTATTTAATACTTTGTCTGCCATTGGTATCACCGCTAGCTTCTGTGCAGCGATGGCATTCGTCACGGTTCGTGCATTGACCAGTACTGAGCCTCCCGTGCGTATCGTGTTCTATTTTTGCTTAATCGCCACCATCATTTCTGCGGTACCCATGTTTTGGCGTTGGCGTGCATTCGATATGATGGAAATGATTTATCTCGTTGGTGCAGGCGTTTTGGCAACCACAAGTCAGCTCTGCATGTCACATGCCTATAAGCTCGCACCTGCGGGTCAGATCGGTCCTGCGAATTATTTAGCAATTATTTTTGCAGGGATATGGGCAGCTTTGCTTTGGCAAGAATATCCTGATGTACTCAACGTCATTGGTTTTAGTTTAATTTTTATTGCGTTATTGATGTGTTCGCCACAGATTCAGCGCAAAGTACAACGTCTATTTTCATAGCGACTTCTCTTTTAACAGCTTCACAACTGCTAAAATATCTACTCTTTTAGGTAAAAAAATAAGCATCCGAAGATGCTTATTTTTTGTTATTGATGTTCAACTTTTTTCAATTACCACACTTTACTGATACCAACCAAATAGCTTGAGTAAGTATGGAATAAAGGTCACGATCAACATCGCAGGGAACATCACCATCAGTGGTAACAACCAGCGCTCAAATCGATAGTAGAACGACTTGTGACGGACTTCTGCATCGGCTTCTGCGACCTCGGCATCACCAATGGATTGCCTTGCGAGAAGCTGATTCAACGCAACTGGTGGAGATACATAACCCAACTCAAAGCTGATCAATGCAATCATCCAGAAGTGAACTGGTTCAATACCATACGAGTAAGCCACTGGCGCAACTGTCGCAGAGATCAAGATCACCGCACCGAATGGATCCATGACCATACCGACGAAGACCATCAAGATCGCAAGCATGGTCAATGCCATCACGATACTGCTCAAGTCAGTTGGCATGATGCTCATCACTTCGATACGCTCAAGATAACCACCAACACTCACAGACAATGCCATCAGCATAATCAATGCGCCAATATGACCAATGGTTTCAAAGGTCGCATAACTCACCGACTTGAAGAAACCAATATTTTCACGTGGCTCATGTGTCGGTGCATTGGCATGTTCGTAGTCTTTTAGCGACTCATCCCAATGACCTGTTGCAGGTTGTGGTTCAGGTGCTTTACGCAGTGAATCAAACAATACCATTGCCAACAGAATAATCGGCATGATCACTTGCGCTGTGAACTCATTCAAGTTGGTATCAAGTACAAACTTGTAGAATGCCCAAACTGCTACTGCGATCACGATATACGGTGATACAGGTACCAATGCTTTGGCAGAGTTTGGCAATGCGACCGCAGGTGATGCAATACGGAACTTCTCTTTCGCCAAGAACAATGAAATGATCAAGAATAAAGTCGAGGTCAACAAGAAGACGTACACACCATAATGGTAGAGCAAGTCCGTTGTGACTTCTTTATTCAGTGATGCAATGACCACAATCAATAGACATGGACGAAGTACCACACCCATCGAACCAGACATCGCTGCAGCAGCAATCGCATACTGACGACGACCACCCGCATTCCATACTTCACGATAAATGATCGCACCCGCAGCGATTACGAAGATACCCGAAGCACCTGTATATGCTGTTGGTAGAGCCGCAGCCAATAGAATCAACCATGTTAAGGTTTCAGGCGCGAAGTTCCACGGACGTAGAATATTCAAAAATAAATCGACGACACGAGTTCGCTTGAGCAACATACCCACCCAAATGAATAATGATAAGCTCAAGAAGATATTTGAGAACTCAATGAGTTGTCCCAAATAGATCGCTTGACCCATCGGATAATTCATCAGGAATGTAAAGTTTGCACCTGTAGAAATCGCCATGTAGGCATATAACGGCACACTTAACAATGCTAGCCCGATGCTACCACCCTCTTGGGTTGGCACAGGCGGTTTCACCAATTTATACAAGCTGATCAAGGTCAACAGCGAGAATAAACCAATCCACAGCCAGTAAATAATCTGCATCTTGGTTGCAACTTCGACCCCTGCATTCATCGCCGAATTGTACTGGAAAATACAGGCACTGGTCAGGAATAGGTTGGCAATCACCATTGCCACACCATAGACCTTAAAGTCGATCTTGGTGCTCGGCGCTCGAAGCCCAATATGATGAATATTAAAGGTCGTAATGATCGAGGCAATCGCCACCATGAGCATCAGTAGTAACGCACGGTATTCCGTACCAAACTTAAAGATGCCAAAGAAAGTCGTTTCAAAGGCACGATAAGTCCGAACACTCGGATGCTCGTCCATATGTGTGACGATCTGATCATAAAAATTATGCTTTTCTACACAGGACGCTTGTCCTGCAATGATTGAATTACGTACATCTTCCTCTGAGGCTACGCCAAAGAAGTCCGCAAATTCATCATTTTGATTGGCTGCCATCTGTTGTTGAACTGCAGCATCAATATCAATATTGCGCTCACAACTCGGTTTTTCAGGCTCTGCACGCAGGAAGGAGTATTGAATCCCAGTATCAGGATCACCGTAGATTTGCTCACCGACACGCAATAGCTGTCCGTGGATCATCTCTCCAGTACCAATGATCAGGGTAAGTAGCAATAAGAAAAAGATGGCAATGGTCGATAACCATTCATATCCATTTCTAGGCTTCCCTGGATCAACCTTATGTGCATCGTGGTGTTGATTACTATCTTGCATATGTATCCCACATTGATTACAAACGCCAGTCTGAGAAGCTCATTTTCTCGACCATTGCATCTGCTTGTTGTTATTACATCCATTTGATGCCGATCCCGACATCTCACTTTCCAGTTTTGTGTAATTTGCAGTATTTCTAAGCAATTGAAAATAGCTATTTTCAAATTATTTGCGTTAATTTAGTCAACTCTTGCCAAGTCTTTACCGTCGAATCTGCGAATATCCATCGCTTTTAATAGACCAAACGAAGTGCCCATTTTGAACAGATACGATTCCAAAGCAAAACCATCAACAGCAGTATGATGCTCATCAATGCGCCGAGCTGATGGGCTTCGATCAAGATCGGACTACCTATCATTTGCATCGTGGCAGAGATTTCACCGACTGTTGCTTCCCAAATCAGTTTAGCGATCAAACCTGCAAGGATAAGTGTCGCAAATAATCGTTCACGTGGAAATTGCAAAGACACAAGCGCTGCCATTGCATACAAGCCATGTAGTACACCTGAAAACCCTGCATAGGCTTCGATCTGAGGAAAGCACCAATAAAAGCCTAAGCTGATCATCAACGGTAAGATGACAATAAAAAGTAACAGTAGGCGTGTGCGAATTTTATGGAAAATAAAAGGAAAACAGATAAAGGCAATGAGATTGAGTAGATAATGTACCCACCCCACATGCACCCAATGCGCTGTAATAAATCGCCACGGCTGTGACAACATCACCTCACTTAGATAAATAAAAAAATCAGGCGCAAATTGCATAATTGCACTCAGCACTGCACTGAGTACAATCAACATCAATTTGCCTTGCTCTGATTTCATTCGCTACCTTAACTTGATTTTCAGTAGCCTACTGCTTTTGAGTACAGACTGTTATTCCGCAGGTTGGCTATCAGACTCTACCGCCTCATCTTCGACTACTTCTTCTACAGTTTCAGATTCAACAGCTTCTTCTGCTTGACTCTCTGTCGCTTCAGATTCTGTCGCTTCAGATTCAGTTGCTTGCTCTTCAACTGCTTCTGCCTCTACGGTTTCTTCGACAGCTTCTGTCTCAGCTTCAACCGCTGGCACATTATCAGCGTCTAGGGCATCAAACAAGTCCGCACCAAGATCACCTAAACCATCATCAGGCGTTTCATCCCAGAAGGTGTTAAAGCCACCATCTGCCATACGCACGCCAGTATTTTCAGTCCAATAACGATCTGCAACCGAGCGCACCATCAAGCCTGCCATTGTATTGACAAGGCGATAGTCAGGATTCACTGCCTTACCTTCACCAATCGAATTACCATACGCACGGAGCGCCTCACGAATTCGAGCAGGATCACCGCTGGCTTGTGCTGCGACTGCATAGAGCGCATGTGGTAGGCGAACACCCGTACGCTCACCGATCGCCATTGAGTCACGCAATGTTTGTTGTGGATCAGGCTTGCCTTCTTCAGCACCTGGAAGTAGCTGCCAAATGACCGCACGTGTTGCGTTTGGCGTGCCCCAGAACTGTTCATTGTCTAGACACGCCATACCACGCTCAACAATCGCAGCGATGTCCTTCGGTACTTCGACTTCACCGCCAGAGTTAATATCATTGGTCACAGCTTGTAGACCACTGAGCATACCCAATAGGTAAACAGTTTTATCTAAATCTTTTTTCATCGTTGGGCATGAATCACCCAATCTGAATTTGTATTTGGTTTCCCAACGCTCGGCAAAGATTTGATAGCCTGCATATTGACGATGTGCAGCGATCGCAGCCCAACGCTTTTGTTCAATACGTGCATCTTGTGCTTCTGCAACATTACCTGCTTTAGCAGCACGTAAGTAGCGCAACTCTGCATTTAAGGCTTCTGTTTCTGCACAAAGTCCTGCAGATGTGTACAGTAAAACAGCCATTTTGGTGGGATCGGCACCCATGTCTTTGGTAGACATAATTGCAGGAGTTAATGCGTTCCCTGATGCACATGCCATGTCGGCATCATCCATAGCTAGGATTGGCGGTACGATATGATTTTCACTAAAACGTAGTGCAATATTCGCCCCTGACTTAATGATGTGCGAACACCCCGTAAAAGTCACCGCAACAGTCATCGCAAGCGCCACACCCTGGCACAACTTCTGAACCTTAGGCATAAATAGACGTCCTCTATCTCAATATTTTTTTGATGTCCCTAACCACTCACCATAGCAAAGCTTATTGTTGTTGAAAAGACCGCTTTGCAAGTGTTACTTGGCAGTATAGTCAATTTACCGCTCAGATCAAATATTCTACAGCATTATTTTTTAATTCTAGGCATAAAAAAAACAAGCCTATGGGAGAATAGACTTGTTTTTGTGTACAACTTAAAGCATGGAGTGCTTATTTTTTAAGAATGTTGATGATCTAACATTTCACGAAGTACAGTGCCAGCACGACCAATGACGATTGCAAGAACAGTGGCTAGCAGGACGAAAAGATAAGTTGGAATAATCATTTCACTCACCTCTATCTCAGTTGATGAATTTTCATACTATACAAAAATAGTCTTCAATCTTGATAATTTGTCTAACAATTTCCTGATCGCCAATGACTTCACATTTACAATGTTCTTGAAATCAACTCTTTCATGATCTCATTGGTGCCTGCATAAATACGATTGGCTCGGTTGTCGATATAGGCACGAGCGATTGGGTACTCAAGCATATAGCCATAGCCACCATGCAGCTGCACACATTCATCGACGACTTTGGAGAACATATCCGAAATCTTATACTTCGCTGCCGCCGCCGCATCAATGCCGAGTTTCTCTTCGAGTTGAAGCTCCATACAACGATCCAAATAAGCACGACAGAAATCTATCTCGGTACGTAGTTCCGCCAGTTTAAAGCGTGTATTTTGAAAGCTTGCTACCGCTTTACCAAAGGCTTTGCGCTCTTTGGTGTATTGAATAGTATGTGCGAGCGCTGCTTCTGCACCTGCCTGACAGATGATCGCAACTAACATACGCTCCCATGCAAGTTCTTTCATCAACATCATAAATCCCATGCCTTGCATACCAAGTAAGTTTTCTTTTGGCACTCGGACATTATCAAAAAATAGCTCGCAAGTATCTTGCCCTTTCATCCCAACTTTTTTGAGTGGCTTGCCTTTGCTAAAGCCTGCACGATCCGCTTCAACGATGATCAAGGATAAATTCGCAGAGCCTTTTTCTTCTTTACCTGTTTTGCAGACCACGATCGCCATATCGCAAAGATAGCCATTGGTGATAAAGATTTTTGAACCATTAATAATATAGTCATCACCATCAAGCTCTGCGGTAGTACGCACCGCTTGCAAATCTGAACCTGTACCCGGCTCAGTCATGGCAATCGCTGTGACGGTTTCACCAGCTGCCATTTTCGGTAGCCAGTGACTTTTTTGTGCATCATTACCGAAGTTATTAATGTAATTGGCGACGATATCAGAGTGCAGAGAGAAGCCTGTACTGGAGTCCATCGCATAGGCTTGTTCTTCGATCAAGATCATACTGTACAAGCGATCTACACCTGAGCCACCGTACTGCTCAGGCATGGTCGCACAGAGCAAACCGAGCTCGCCCGCCTTGTTCCACAAGTCACGATCAACATGCTGTTGGGTTTCGTATTTTTCGATATTTGGCACGACTTCTTTTTCATAGAAGCGACGCACCGTGTCACGAAAAGCATCGTGTTCAGCATTAAATAAATTGCGGGGAAGCATATTGGCAATCGGACGAATCGCACCTTCAGACATAACAAATCCTTGTATTCAAAATCATTTAAAAAAACATTCAATCTTCAAAACGTGAAAATTTTTACCATTCAATTCGCCATTTAGTTAAAAGGAAAGCTAATGTGCAAACAATGCGCACAATGCTCAAATCCAGTGAGGAACTGGCAGATTTTGCCAAGACCACAATTCAGGTAAATTCAGTCAATCCAATCAGGAAAATCAGAGAAATCTAGAAAAATAGTTTACAATTTCACGAATTTAATCGGTTGAATGCCGATTCATTCATTGAGGATCCCTTATGTCAGTCGAACCTACTTTAGAACAGCGCAAAGTCATCTACCGTGCCCGTCGTGGCTTAAAAGAGTTGGATATTTATTTTGACCCATATGTGAAAACTCAATACTTAACAGCACCCGCTGATGAGCAAGCCTTATTTGAAGAATTGGTCGAACAAGAAGATCCTGATTTACTTGATTGGTTTATGGCAGTGTCTGAGCCTGAGAATAAAGCCTTGCTTGATTTGATTGCGAAGATGAAAAGTTTCGTACACAGCAACTAACTGTCCTGTCACCACAAACACTTTGAAATATTGAGTTATGGATGCGTCAAACCTATATGTACAGCTCAAAGTTAGTTTTTATAAATTACTGATTCAAATTGGTTTATTGGCTATTTTATTTGTACTTGCTTTACAAACTATGCCAAGTATTTGGGCGCTCTTATTGACCGTCGTAGCAGGTTTCTTCTCTTTATTTTTTAGAAATCGCTCGCCCATCACGGCAATGGCACATTTAGATCAAAACACGTGGACACTCGCAAAAAATTCACTTAAAAATTCTCAAGTCGTTAAATCAAATCTTCAACAGCAAGCCGAATTAAAATCAATTCAATCCTTTGGTATATTATTGTTCTTTCAATTTGAAAATAAAGATGAAAAGCCAATTCATCTTTGGATTGCCAAAGATCAAGTTTCCCTTGTTGATTGGAAAAAACTCAAACAATTACAACTATTGAATTAGCGGATTCAACCCACGCTCAGCCCATTAAAAAACCATCCCGAAGAATGGTTTAGATTTTGTAGGATTATTGCTTTAACGATACTTAGAATAAAACACGTACTCGAATCGTACCTTCGACATTATACAAAGTATCCAAGGCTTCTTGTGATGCAGATGCGTCCACATCCATGACCAAGTAACCGACATCGCCTTTAGTCATCAAAGATTGACCTGCGATATTGATGCCTTGCTCAGCAAATAGTGTGTTGATTTTTGACAATACACCCGGAACATTCTTATGAATGTGCAATAGGCGATGTTGACCTTCGGTCAATGGCAATGCGATCTCAGGGAAGTTCACCGCAGATAAAGTCATACCTTTGTCAGAATACGCAACGAATTTCTCACCAACTTCAAGACCGATGTTCGCCTGCGCTTCCATGGTTGAACCACCAACGTGTGGTGTCAAGATCACATTGTCTAGACCACGTAGCGGAGATTGGAATTCTTCACCATTGGCTTTCGGCTCTTTCGGGAATACATCTACTGCTGCACCGCCCAAATGACCTGATTTCAACGCATCAGCCAAATCTTCGATGACTACACACGTACCACGAGCCGCATTCATAAAGATTGCGCCTTCTTTCATCTGAGCAAATTGCTCTTTGGTAAAGAAGTAACGTGTAGATGGCACTTCAGGTACATGAAGCGACACAACATCAGCATTGGCAAGTAGCTCACCCATTGAACCGACTTGACGTGCATTACCGAGTGGCAACTTGGTCACGACATCATAATAGATCACGTGCATACCCAAGCTTTCTGCGATCACAGAAAGTTGTGAGCCGATCGAACCATAACCAACGATACCCAAAGTCTTACCACGTGTTTCATACGAACCCACAGCAGACTTGTCCCAACCACCACGGTGACATACCATATTTTTTTCAGGGACACGACGAAGCAATAGGATCGCTTGCGCCAAGACCAATTCTGCAACTGAACGGGTATTCGAATACGGTGCATTAAATACTGGAATACCACGCGCCATAGCGGCTTTCAAGTCTACTTGGTTGGTACCAATACAGAAGCAACCAATGGCGATCAATTTATTCGCCGACTCAATCACTTCCTCAGTCAACTGGGTACGTGAACGAATCCCAACGAAATGGGCATCTTGGATCGCTTCTTTTAGCTCATCTCCTTCAAGCGCAGTTTTACGATAATCGATATTGGTATAACCTGCTGCGTTCAAAGTATCGATGGCATTTTGATGCACACCTTCTAACAAGAGGAAACGAATTTTATCTTTTGGAAGTGAAAGTTGGCTCATCACGACTCCGCTACAAAGGCCAAAAATTGAATCGCAGTATGATAACATATATCCAATGGCTTTTAATCATGTCTTTTTATCTCGATATTTGGGTTTAGCACTATGAATGCTTCTGTCAATTTACCTACTGATTTTCTTACCGCTATTCAAAACATTGTCGGTGAACAACGTGTCAAAACTGACACCGACGCCCTGATGACCTGGGGTAAAGACTGGACCAAACATTTTGAGCCAAACCCAAGTGTGATCGTTTTCCCAAGCACCACACAAGAAGTGGCGGATTTGGTTAAAATAGCCAATCAATTCAATATCGCCATCACACCATCTGGCGGTCGTACAGGTTTATCTGCAGGTGCAGTCGCATCTAATGGCGAAATGGTGGTGAGCCTTGATCGCATGAATAAAGTGCTGAACTTCTATCCAGCCGATCGTATGGTACATATCCAAGCAGGTATGGTGACTGAACAACTGCAAGACTATGCCGAGTCGCAAGGTTTATATTATCCAGTCGATTTTGCATCAGCTGGCTCAAGTCAGATCGGTGGCAATATCGGCACCAATGCAGGCGGGATCAAAGTCATCAAATATGGTATGACGCGTAACTGGGTACTTGGTTTGACCGTGGTCACGGGCAAAGGCGATGTATTACATATTAATAAAGGCATGATCAAAAATGCTACAGGCTATGCGCTACAGCATTTATTCATCGGTGGTGAAGGTACGCTTGGCATTGTCACCGAAGCAGAAATGAAGCTCGAACGTCAACCGCAAGACTTACAAGTTCTCGTGCTTGGTGTGCCGAATTTTGATGCGGTGATGCCTGTATTGCATACATTCCAAAGCAAAATTGACCTGACTGCATTCGAGTTTTTCGGTGAAGTCGCCATGCAAAAAGTCCTCGATCATGGTCATGTACAGCGTCCATTTGAAAGTCAATGTCCGTTCTACGTGTTGCTTGAGTTTGAAGCACCGTTTGAGCCGATCATGGACAAAGCCATGGAGTTGTTCGAGCACTGCATGGAACAAGGTTGGGTGCTTGATGGTGTAATGAGCCAAAATCTTGAGCAAGTACAGAACCTTTGGCGACTACGTGAAGATATTTCCGAGTCGATTGCCCCATTTACGCCATATAAAAATGACATTTCGGTACTGATTACCCATGTGCCTGCATTCATTGCCGAGATTGACCAAATCGTGACGGAGAATTATCCTGATTTTGAGATTTGTTGGTTTGGGCATATTGGCGATGGCAATTTGCACTTAAACATCTTAAAGCCTGCGAATTTAACTAAAGATGAATTCTTCGCAAAATGTCAGGTGGTGAATAAGTATGTCTTTGAAACTGTAAAGAAATATAACGGCTCAATCTCGGCGGAGCATGGTGTTGGCATGACCAAAAAACCGTATCTCGACTACACTCGCTCAGACACTGAAATCGGCTATATGAAAGCCTTAAAACAAGTCTTTGATCCAAACAATGTAATGAATCCAGGTAAGTTGTTTGATCTGTAATCGAAATACTTCGATCTACAAAGATTGAAGCTCATACCAAAACTTGCTAAAAGCGTATCAATTGATGCGCTTTTTTATTGGAAAAGTATAAGAAAGAAGCAACTGTATATTCTGATATTTTTATTATTTCTCGCAACAGTGACCTACGAAAGCAATGAATTCTTTCCTGATTTCCCTAAAAATATTATTTTTCCAATTATTCAAACTGATATCGGTACTTTAAAACCTTAAATAACACTTTAAATGAAAAATCCCAAGCATCAAAACTTGGGATTTTAAAACTTACGAACTTAAAAAATCGTTAGATACGTTTTGGCAAATGACTGACCCAAGTTAGCAAATTATTCGCATCATTCGTCCGTGCCGAGCTACTCGATGCACCGAGCAATACCACGATTGCAGGACGTTGATTCACTGTCGTGTGCATCACTACACAACGACCCGCCTCGTTGATAAAGCCAGTTTTTGAAATATTAATATTCCACGTACCATTGCGCACCAAAGCATTTGTATTGTTTGATTTCAATACACGATAGCCAAGATTGAAGTCATAATGTGGTGTGGTTGAGAACTGACGAATCAAACCATATTGTGATGCCGCACTCACCAAAATCCCCAAATCACGAGCCGACGCACGGTTGGCAGGATCAAGACCAGTCGCTTCTGCAAACTGCGAAGAATACATACCAAGCTCACGTGCTTTGGCATTCATCGCTGCAACAAATGCACTCTTACCACCTGGATAAGTACGTCCAAGCGCAGCCGCAGCAGGGTTTTCAGATTTCATTAGAGCAAAGAGTAAAGCTTCTGCACGATTCAGCGTATCACCTGCACGTAGCGTCGAGCTTGAGTTTTTACCCGCAGCCCCTGCGAAGTCGATCGGCTGTAACGTAATACGCTCTGACATATCTAGACGTGCATCTGCGATCACTACCGCTGTCATCAGCTTGGTGATCGAAGCAATCGAACGTGCTGTATTGGTATTTTTACCGTAGAGCACTTCACCGGTTTGCGCATCCATCACCAATGCCGCTTTTGCATTGATGCTTGGCTGTGAAGCACTATAACTGCTGTATGAAGTCTTGTTGTAATTGCTTGTGGTCGTTGGATATTTATTGGCAAGCGTGCTATTGTTGAGCACGATTGTGGAAGACTTTTGAGCAGGCTGTGCGCGGGTGGTGACTTGTGTCGACACCTGTGCCGCTGGTTCTTCATCGCTTAAGAATTGACTCGCTTGCGCATCCGACCATGCAATATTCGCATTGTTTGAGGTATTTTGCTGAACGACAATTTCAGCAAAACTGTAATGACAAGTAACTACAGTGGCAATTGCCAAACTCAGCCGACTGAGAGCTTGTCTGGTTCTAGAGTGAGTTCTACGCATAGACACAACCTTTATTAAAACTACGCTTCCTGCGTTAAAAAAGACTTGCCAGACGCTTGATCATGTATCATTGTTCAAACTTCATTTAGCAAATTCGTTGGGTTCTGTTATAGGATCGCTAAAATTACGATGTAATTGCAAGCGAATTTTGCGTTATGTAACAAAAAAATTGAAATTTAGGGAGAAAAATGTGATCTCTGTACTGGTTGTTGATGATCATGAACTCGTTCGGACTGGGATTTGTCGCATGCTAGAGGATCATCCGGAGATCGAGGTGGTCGGACAAGCTGAGTCTGGCGAGGAAGCAATTCTCCTTTCAAGGCAGTTACAACCGGAAGTGGTATTGCTTGATGTCAACATGCCAGGGATCGGTGGTGTAGAAACGACACGTCGTCTTTTACAATCTGTACCAAATACGCATGTCCTTGCTGTGAGTGGTTTATCCGAAGAGCCTTACCCTTCGCTTTTACTCAAAGCAGGTGCAAAAGGCTATATCACCAAAGGTGCTCCAATGACCGAGATGGTTCGTGCCATCAAAAAAGTCACCCAAGGCGGCAAATACTTTAGTGCGGATATTGCTGAACAGTTGGCGAGTTCTTATCTCTCCGATCACCAACAATCACCATTCGATAGTCTGTCTGAACGTGAGATGCAAGTTGCGATGATGGTGGTAAATTGTGTCAGTGCGCAGGAGATCGCTGATAAACTTTTCGTCAGTGTAAAGACGGTCAATACTTATCGCTATCGTATTTTTGAAAAATTAACCGTGGATAGTGATGTAAAACTTACCCATTTGGCAATGCGTTATGGTTTAATAAAGCTCTAAAAACAACCACATCTCCTCAACATGAGTAAACTACAAGAACTCAATAAGTTAGAAACGCTAAAACGCTTGGGTGCATCTTACACGGGATATCGTTTATTTCTTGCGCTGGGCTTACTTGCCATTCTATTGGTGAGTATGAATGATTTGATCATTGGTGCTCGACATCCCAAAGCCTATCTGGTACTAAGCATAGCTTATGTGCTGATTTGCGGGATGAACTTCCTGACATTTCGCTATAAACAAAAATATTTATCCCAACAGCTTTTTGTGTATTTGATCATTGATTATTTGCACTTGAGTGCGATTTTGTATCTCAGTACTGGACCAAACATTGCCATCGTCTTGCTGTTTATGATGTTGGTACTCGCAGCGGTAATGTTACTTTCCGCACGAAAGGCATTGATCATTACCTTGCTGAGTGTGATTGCGGTCGTTTATCAGCAGTTTTTCTATAGTATTTTTGGCGATGGTAACGTCGCCTTTTTTGGTACATCGAGCCTAATTACCCTTGTTTTCTTAAGTACTTATGCGATTGCCCGCATTGGCATTCGTCGATTAAAGTTTATTGAATCCGTTGCAACGACCCAGCGTTCTGCGATTTTTCAGTTACAACAGATTAATCAAAACATTATTGAGCAACTTGAAACAGGGTTTATGGTACTTGATCAGCAAGGTATGATTATTTCCATTAATCGTTCTGCGGAAAACTTGTTACAGCTACCGAATGATATGTTGCTCCGAAGCAAAGACTTGCATCATATTGATGAAAAGCTATTGCAAGAGATACTTCGCCACAAAGCACAAAACTACAAAGGCACATTCATTTATACCGCCGATATCGGTGTTGAGCTAAATATTCACTATCGTCCGATCATTACACGCAATCAGACACAGCAACTGACCTTATTTACCATCGAAAGTATGGATAAGATCAATCAACAAGTACAACGTCTAAAACTTGCATCACTGGGTCAACTCTCTGCGAGTATTGCCCATGAGATTCGTAATCCGCTATCTGCGATTAGCCAAGCCAATGAGTTACTTGAGGATGATATTGACGACGATTTAAAATCGTTGACAGAGATGATTGATAAGCAATGCAAACGCATCAATCGCATCATTGAAGATACCTTAAATATGTCACGGCAAAATCAAACCGTGTCCGAAGACATCGACCTATATCCTTGGCTACGTAGCTTTATCCGTGAAGACTTGATGGATGTACAAAAACATTTGCGCTTAACCATCGAAGCGAAAACAGAAATTCATTTTGACCCGCATCAGCTGCGTTTAGTCTTAATCAATTTGATTCGAAATGCGATCCGTCACGGACATCAACATATTCCAAACAGTCGTATTGACATCAAAGCACATCGACTTGGTGACTACACCATGATCGACGTGATTGATCAAGGCACTGGCGTCAGCAGTGCGCAACTGCAAAATTTATTTGAGCCATTTCATAGTACAGCGGTCAATGGTACAGGCTTGGGACTGTATCTATCCAAAACATTTTGTGAGGCGAATCACGCACATTTGAAATATATTCCACAGACACAAGGTGCGTGTTTTCGTATAGAATGTCCACTGATGGAAGATTAAAAATTTAATGAAATATTAGGGGTTAACCACGATGGCGCAAGCGATTGCCTTAGTCGTAGACGATGAAGAAGATATCCGCACATTGATGCAAATGACACTAAAACGCTTAGACGTTGAAAGTGTTTGTGTGGAAAATGTCCAACAAGCCAAGCAAGCCCTTGCCGAGCGTACTTTTAATATATGCTTAACCGATCTCAATCTACCTGATGGTAACGGTTTACAGATTGTCGAACATATCCAACAGCATTATGCAGGTTTACCTGTGGCGGTGATCAGTGCCTATGGCAGTATCGATATTGCGATTGCCGCACTCAAAGCAGGTGCATTTGATTTTGTCAGCAAACCCATCCAACAAACTCAGCTCAAAGCATTACTCTCACACGCCTTAGATAGTAGTATCAACCCAATTTCCACGCTTGATTTACAGATCGAAGACCAATTGCTATTAGGGCAATCTGAAGTCATGCAACATCTAAAGCGTACGCTTCGTAAGCTTTCTCGCTCACAAGCCCCAGTCTATATTTCGGGGGAATCAGGTACAGGTAAAGAAGTCGTCGCACGACTGATTCATCAGCTTAGCAATCGTAACGAAGGACCTTTCGTCCCTGTGAACTGCGGTGCGATTCCACAAGAGTTGATGGAAAGCGAGTTTTTTGGGCATAAAAAAGGTAGCTTCACAGGTGCACATCAAGACAAAGTTGGACTGTTTCAAGCGGCACATAACGGCACACTGTTTTTAGATGAAATTGCCGATTTGCCACTGGCGATGCAAGTGAAACTGCTTCGAGCAATTCAAGAGAAAAAAATCCGCCCTGTCGGTAGCGATCAAGAAATCAGCGTCGATATTCGCATCCTGAGTGCAACGCATAAAAATCTTGCAGAGATGGTGCAAACAGGCGTATTCCGCCAAGATTTATTTTTCCGTATTCATGTTATTGAAGTGAATATTCCGCCACTTCGTGAACGTGGCAACGACATCATTGTACTCGCTGAGCACTTCTTAAAGCAGATTTGTCAGGATTGGCAACTGGAACCAATGCAATTGTCGAATACATCAAAAGCGCATTTACTTACAGGCTACTATGAAGGAAATGTGCGTGAGTTACGCAACGTGATGGAACGAGCCGTTACTTTATGCGATGGTGAAATTATTCGCAGTGAGCATATTCAAGGCTTAAGACAGCATGTCAGTAGTAACAGCGCTGATCTCACTGAGTCGCCGATCAGCTCACATCCTACAGGGTCAGTGCAAGCATCAAATCAACCTGAATTACCAAAACTTGGAAAATCAGGACTTCCACAAGAAGGCTTAGAAGAATACTTGGCAGAGATTGAAAAACGTCTGCTTATTCAAGCGCTTGATGCAACACATTGGAATCGCACACTTGCAGCGAAAAAGCTTGGTATGACTTTCCGATCTTTGCGTTATCGTTTGAAAAAGTTTGAACTCGATAGCGATGATGAGGAATAACCAACTTCTTTTTTAATTTGTACTCCAATAAAAAGCCTTTTCTAAGATGAAAAGGCTTTTTGATTTAGAACACGAAGCGTTGCAGTTGATATAAAATTCGACCTTTAAGGAATCATGCGACCAAACTGACTACTCGCTTCATCTTGAATCTGACGATCTGTCTGTAGATCGCTCATGTTGAGTTTGCGATCGACTTCAACACCCTTGCCTTCGATCATCTGGCCATTTGGTGTGAAATAATGTGATACGGTCAGTTGCACCGCACCTTGTTGTGATGGGAAAAGCTTTTGCACAGCACCTTTGCCATAACTGGTTTCACCAAATACAGTCGCTCTTTGGTTTTCTTTCAATGCTGCTGAGAAGACTTCTGCAGCTGAAGCTGAAAAGCGATTTTGTAAAATTGCTACAGGATAAGTCACTGGATTTTGACTGGCTAGGGCTTGGAATTGTTGATTCGCCTCAATACGCCCTTTGGTACTGACAATTAAACCTTTTTCCAAGAACAAATCTGCAAGCTCAACTGCCGAAGAAAGCAAGCCGCCTGGATTATCTCGAAGATCAATCATCACACCACGAATTGCGGTACGTTGCTGATAAATATTTAAGAAATGTTGGATTTGTTGCACGGTGTCTTGCTGAAATGCTTTAATTTTTAACACCAAGATACGCTCATCGGTCAAATACGGTTCAACATCATAGTTTAGCTGTTGATCTCGGACGACATCGGCAACCACCGAACGATTACCACGTTTGATTTTCAACTTAACAATACTACCGAGCGACCCTGTAAGCAAACTATCAACAGTACGTTGATCCAAATATTGCACGGCATTATTATTAATTCTTTCCACCACTTCGCTGTTACGTAAGCCGAGCTCGTAGGCATCAGAACCATTGGCAATACCACCGATTTGCCATTGATGTTTTTCAGGAACGTAAACTAACTGAAATGGAATTTTTGCAATCTGCCCTTCGGTAAATTGCATCAGTTGTTGGTATTGCTCATTGCTCAGATATCGTGAATAGGGATCAAGTCCTTCTAATAGACCATGACTCGCCTGCTCGAACAGTTGATCATTCGATACATTATCCACGTAGTTCTTTTTTACCAATTGGAAAGTTTCTACAAACTGGCGAATTTGATCAATCGGAATATCTTCGATATTCGCATCATCAGGTTGATTTGAGAGTTCTTCTTCGTCAAGGCTGAGCTGATCATCTATGCTTTGACTCACATCACTCGGCGCAGTACGAAAATCCTCATCATTAAAATTTGTATTCAGTCCTTTATCAGGCTGAGGATTATTCTGCGTTGTATCACTTTGCGCCCACAATGCAGAGCTTGGCAACACACCACAGACTGTCATCAGCAAAACTAAGATTAGTGGTGATGTGTTGGGCATATTCACGTCCTATGCAGTGGCGATTTCTCGCAATTCAATCCTTGATAGTGTCTGTAAAAGTCGATCACATCAACTGAAATATGTAATCGACTCAATATTATTATTCTGCACGTAAGTCGCTTTAACAATTCATCACAATGAGTAGCTAAAGCGAACTTCTTTGATACGACACCTTAAATCAGCGATTTAAGCCAAAGTAATGAGATTACGCCCCTGCATTTCTGTTGGCACAGGAATATTCATCAGGCTCAGTAAGGTCGGTGCCACATCTGCCAAAATACCTTTTTCAGCAATCGTTGCCGAAGTCGGTCCGACATAGATAAATGGCACGTGCTCTGTTGTATGTTGCGTATGCACCTGACCACTGTCGTAGTCTTGCATTTGCTCGACATTACCATGATCGGCAGTGATGATCATATGCCCTTTGTTCGCCATCACAGCGTCATAGACACGACCTAGACTGCTATCGACAGCTTCAACCGCTTTGACCGCCGCATCAAATACACCCGTATGACCAACCATGTCGCCATTGGCATAATTCACGATTAACAGATCATATGCACCTGAATTAATCGCATCAACGAGTTTATCCGTGACTTCATAAGCACTCATTTCAGGCTGTAGATCATAAGTAGCGACATTCGGCGATGGCACGAGAATACGTGTTTCACCTTCATATTCGTCTTCTCGACCGCCACTAAAGAAGAAAGTCACATGCGCATATTTTTCAGTTTCAGCGATACGCAGTTGGGTTTTACCTAAATCAGATAAATATTCACCGATTGAATTTTTCAATTCTTCAGGCATATACGCAACAGGTGCGTCAATGGTCGCTTGATAACGTGTAAGCATCACGAATTTAGCTAAGTTCGGCAGGGTTTTGCGTTCAAAGCCTGCAAATTCTTTTTCTACAAAAGCACGGGTCAGTTCACGGGCACGATCGGCACGGAAGTTCATAAAGACAATACTATCGCCATCTTTGATGGTTGCCAGTTCACCTATACGAGTTGCTTTGACAAACTCATCACTTTCATCTGCAGCATAGGCTTGATTTAAACCATCCACCGCACTGTCTACGACACGTAATGCTTCGCCTTCGGCCAATAGACGATAAGCCTGCTCAACACGATCCCAACGATTATCACGATCCATGGCAAAGTAGCGACCAATCATCGTGGCAATACGCCCTTGATTTGGATACTGCGCAAATAAAGCATCGAAACGCTTTAAACTTGGCTCAGCACTTCTTGGCGGTGTATCACGACCATCAAGAAAAGCATGCAGATAAACGGTTGCACCACGTTTCAATGCCAATTCACACATGGCTTCGATTTGATCTTCATGCGAGTGCACGCCACCTTGTGAAAGCAATCCCATGATATGTACAGCACCACCTGTCGCTTTGGCTTTTTCCACAGCATCGACTAAGACTTCATGCTGAAAAAAATCACCTGTGCGAATGTCTTTGGTAATCCGAGTAAAGTCTTGATAGAGCACACGTCCTGCACCAAGATTCATATGTCCGACTTCAGAGTTACCCATCTGACCATCAGGTAAGCCAACGTCTTCACCAGAGCCTGAGATTAAACTATGTGGATGATTTTGCTTCATTGCCGTTAGATTTGGTGTCTTTGCCGCCAAAAATGCATTATCTTCGACCGCTTCCCGATGACCAATGCCATCCATAATCACCAAAACGTGGGGAACTTTATGTGTTGTTACATCCGTCATGACTTCATCTCACCTGTTTAATCTTTACATCGTCATTTATCGACGTAATTTTACGCAATTTCTACAACAAATTCATCCACCAAATACTGTTCCTTTGACGACTGCTTGGGCTGTTGATGCAAGAGCCAACTTACCAAATGCAAGCACGGACCTGACTTTAACGCACCCGATGTAACAAAAATGCACCTGCACCTAAAATCATAAAAATAGGCAACAGCACAAACCACGCCGCCGATGGACTATAAATCAGGCTGGCGTAGCCCAAGAAGTCTTGTAAATAATAAAATCCTAAGCCAACAAACAGTGCGATCACCAAGCGAAAGCCCATCGACTGTTGACGGAGTGGTCCAAAGATAAACGAACAAGCAATCACTACCAATGCAATCAAAGCCAGTGGTGAGGCGAGTTTTTTCCAAAAAGCGAGCTCATATTTCTTCGGCACTTGGCTATATTCATCCATATAGCTCATAAAGCTGATCAATTGACTTGGCGCAAGATCTTCAGGATTCACTGTCACCATATGCACATATTTCGGCTGTAGAGCCAAAGGCAAACTTTCCTCGGTTCGTGTCGTTTGCTGTGCATGACCTTGAGGGAAAATATCGACTTGTTGAATCCCTGAAAGTGTCCAATTTTGATTTTGTTGAAACTGTCCTTCTTCGGCATTAATGGTCGAAACAATGCGATAATTATCATCAAAGTCAATCACTTGAACATTGCGCAAATGTCCGCCTGCATTGGCATAATCAATATGCACAAAGCGTTGTCCTTCTCGTGTCCAATAACCATGCACCTCACCAAGCGACGCACGATAATTCTCTTTTTGTGCGGCTTTGGCTTGCTCATTGCTATAGGGAATAACCCATTCACTGAGCGCAAAAGACACGACGATTAATAATAGTGCAGGACGAATCACCCAACCGACGATGCGCCACAGGCTCACCCCCGAAGCACGCATCACCACCAACTCGCTGTTTGAAGCAAGTGTCCCCAAGCCGACAACCGAACCAATCAACGCACCGATCGGCAATAGCTCAAGGAGTTTGCTCGGCGCATCCCACAGAATATAGAGAAAAGCTTGCCATGCGTTATAATGCTCGTTCAGCTCACCAAGCTCAGCGAGATAGCCGAATAACATTTGTAATAATAATAAAATTGCGGTTGCACCCAACATGGCAACACCAGTTGCTTTAATGACATGACGAGCGAGAATACGACGTGACAACATTAGGTCGCTCCTCTTAGACGTTTTTTGATTTTAGGTGTGAGTTTATATTTTTTGGCAAAAAACAAACCAACAATTGTATAGATCATGAGAATCGCAGGATATGCCCAAATCCCCAGCTCGCCTTTGGTCATGCGTGTCTTGACTGCCATCAGCGCCACGATCAAACTGGCAAAAATCATAATTGCAGGGAATAAGCGATAATAACGTCCTTGACGTGGACTGACCTCAGACAACGGCACAGCAAGTAATAATGCGAGCAAAATCACGAATGGCGCAAAGATACGCCAACCTAGCTCACTCATGATCACATCACTTTGTCCACGGCGCTGCCAAAGTTGCGCCATAGTCATTGATTCAATGCGTTGCGATATAATTTCGTCGTTTTCTTCAGGTTCAAGACGTAAGCGATAGCTTTCAAACTCTGCTTGTAAATATTTCGGTTGCCCAGGAACAAAGCTATAACGTCGCCCTTGATACAAATCGACGATACTGGCTTGATCGTTTTCCGCAGCGACACGACGTGCTTCTTTGGCAAGAATAATCACATCAGGTTGCCCTGCCTTATCCGCTTTTTGATAAAAGAAAATATCTTTTAAACTCTGCCGATCTTCGGTCAAACCACCTGCATAGATAGTATAGACTCCGCTAGAAATAAATTCTTTGGGGCGCACTAAATCAAAGCCACTACGTACTGCTTGCGTCGTCGTGAGATGATCAAAAGAACGGTTACCCCACGGTGCGATCCATAACATCAATGCGGTATGTAATGCCATGATGATTGCAGCAAGTGGTAATAATTTTCGCCCCAACTGCCCACGACTGACACCACTCCCATTGAGCACCGCCATCTCGTGATCGACATACAAACGTCCAAACACCAACATTAAGCCAACAAAAAAACCCAATGGCAAAATCAAGGTCAAAAATTCAGGTAACCGATAACCAATAATGCTAAATAAAATCCCTGCATCCATACGCCCTTGCGCAGCAACACCAAAGTATTTGATCAAGCGACCACCGAGCATCACTAAGGTCAGCAATGCCACAACGACTGATGAGGTTGTCACCACTTGCTTGACCAAATATCGAGTAATAATCAAATGCAAATTCCCAAAAATTTTTGAATCATGCGATGCGTCCACAGACTACGCATAAATTGTGCTAGTTTACCTGAATGTCAGCCCCAGTGCTATTTTGCAGTGCCGTAATAAATCGGTATATTATGGTGATATTGTTGCACCATTTACACAAATCTCATCAAAGCTGATGACTGCCAAGGATAATGATTACTTTATGAAACTAAGCTTAATAACCGACCTAAAACTACCCGAAATTAAAGTACAACCAGTCATTCGTCTTATTCAAGAAGCAAAAGATGGCGAAAATATTGCATCGCAACTCAACGCAAGTGAAATCAGCTCACTTGAGAAATGGCTAGAACTCAGCCAATTTGAAGGCAAATTTAATCAACTGCACCCTGTTTATGCGCAAAGTGAGGCTTTCCCTCAACTATTTGTGGTTGGCATTGGTGATGTTGAGCAATTAAATGGTACAAAACTGCAAAAGCTTGCGCAAAGCATCGTTAAAGCTACGCAAAAACTCGCTGAAACCATTACGATTGACCTCAGCACTTTACCTGAAACATTGCATTACCAATTTGCTTTGGCACTGACTCAAGCCAATTATGCCTATGATCAATTCAAAACCAAAAAATCAGAAATCACCTTAAAAAGCATCCAATTCTTTGCTGAACAAACCTCACTCGATAGCGCACAACTGACTTTGCTTCAAGCCATTCAAAAAGGTCAGCATTTCACACGCCATCTTGGTAATACCCCTGGCAATGTCTGTTTCCCAGAGTATTTGGCTGATGAAGCTTTGAAACTTGCAGGTGAATTTCCAGATTTGCTCAATGTGACTGTGCTGAATGAACAACAAATGGCTGACCTCGGCATGAATGCGTTCTTAGCGGTGAGTAAAGGCTCGGAGCGTTCAGGACGTGTCGTCTTGCTTGAGTACAATTCTCAGCAAGCACAAAAACCTGTTGTCCTCGTCGGCAAAGGTGTGACCTTTGACACAGGAGGTATTTCACTGAAACCTGCGGCGACCATGGACGAAATGAAATTCGATATGTGCGGTGCAGCCACCGTGCTCGGTGTGATGCGTGCTTTATGTGAAAGCAAATTACCGATTCACGTGGTTGGTGCGCTCGCTTGTGCGGAAAATATGCCGTCAGGTCATGCGACTCGCCCAGGCGATATCGTCACGACCATGAGCGGTCAAACCGTCGAAGTGCTGAATACCGATGCCGAAGGTCGCTTGGTACTCTGCGACACCTTATCCTATATCGCACGTTATGAGCCTGAATTGGTGATTGATATTGCTACACTGACAGGCGCTTGCGTGGTGGCACTTGGCAAAGTGCTTTCTGGTCTATTTAGTCCTGACAATGCGCTATCGCAAGCCTTGATTGATGCAGGAGAGCAGTCCTTTGACCGTGTATGGCGCTTGCCTGTGATGGATGATTATCAAGAATTGTTAGATTCGCCATTTGCAGATATGGGGAATATCGGTGGACCTTATGGTGGTGCGATCACTGCGGCTTGCTTCTTGCAACGCTTTACCCGTGACTATCGTTGGGCACATTTGGATATTGCAGGTACGGCATGGCTTTCAGGCGCACAAAAAGGCGCAACAGGTCGTCCAGTACCGCTGTTGATGCAATTCCTTGCCAATCGTGTCAGCAATTAATTCAGAAAACATTGAATGAAAATTAGTTTTTACTTAGTTGAAAAATCGTCGCAAACGCAGACCGATGTGGTCTGTCGTTTGTGTCAGCAAATTTATAACAAACATCCAATTTGGATTTATTGCCGTGATGAAGCGCAAGCTCAGCATTTGGATGATCAACTTTGGACATTTTCTGCGACCAGTTTTGTGCCACATCTTCTGATTGAAGATACAAAAATCGTAACCGACGTACAACATCAGTGGTTAAACACGCCGATTCTGATTAGTTGTAATCCTCCGCCACGACACAGTGAAGTCTGTATCAACCTCACAGGGCAGGCTTTGGTTTTAACAGAAATCAAGCACAGCACACTACATTTAATCGAAATAGTCGGGCATAATGAAGAGGAAAAAATCTTGTCCCGCCAAGTATTTAAAGCCTATCGAGCAAGTGATATTGAGCCTGCTGTACATAAGATTTAAAGGTTTTTTATTTTAATAATGATCAAACATAGAGGAGTCGATCGTGGCACTAAATGTCGGTGAAAACTTTACCCAGCGTTGGCTTGCCACACCTGAAGCCGTTCGCCAAACATTTTGTGATGAACTCAATCACATCTGCGATCTTCTGGACTCGACTGAACACATTTCCAAATGGCAGTATCAAGATGCTGTTTTGCAACAAAAAAATAAAAAAGTCATTGAGCGTGCTTATGCCGAATTGGAACAGCAAATTTTAGCGGAACAAGCTCGTCTCGCCGAAGAGCGTAAACGTCAGCGTCAAGCTGAATTAGAACAAGCCCTCGCCGAAAAGCGTGCGCTCGAAGCCAAGAAAGTGGCAGAAATCGAAGCCCAAGAGCAACAACAAGCACAGCATCAAGATGCGTATTTACAGCAACTTGCACAAGAGCTTCATCAACAAAGTGCTTCTTCGAACTTAGACAATCTGCGTAAATTTAACACTCAAGACGTTAAACAATTTAATAGCATTCAACATCATGACGCACCGCCAACAGCAGAACATCAAGACTTACGGACTCGATTGGAACTGGAAGCAGAGTTTTATATTGAGCAAACATTGCAACAGCTAAAAACCAAACTGCAAGCAGCAGCACAAGAAGAAATTGCCATGATCATGGCTCAACAAAATGATGTGAAATAATTTCTGATCATTCTACTTTTTAGGCACATGGCGAATATATTGCAAGGCGATCAATCGAGAAACAATCAACGCCAAATACATCACTGCGCCAAACATCTGCAAAGACATCAGTACACGTGCCATATCACTTTGTGGCACGATATCGCTTAGACCTGTTCCTGTCTGTACACTAAAGCTAATAAATATCAAATCTACCCATGAGCGTGCTTGACCATTTTCCAGATTAAAACTATTCACATCCCAAAGCTGACAGGCACTGTACATAAAGGCAAACGCCCAAACCAATAAGGTAAACACACTCGCAGCTGCAAACAGCTCATCTCGTGTCAAATAACGATCATCAAACATATAGCGAGTTAGACCATACGCCGCACAGAGATACGCTGCAGCCTCAAATAAATGCGCTGTAATCAAGATATTTGGTGAATCTGCGCCCAACATTACCGCAAGCGACAATACTAGCGCAGGAATCACACAGATCATCCCGATCACCGTATAAATCGCCGTAACCCGAATAATCTGCGCCACCATCAATAGCGCCAATGTGCCCAAAAACCATGCAAAAGCATGGTGGTTAAATATCTGATGGGTTAAAGGTGCGGTAAACAGCATCATCAATTGCACTGCAAGCAACCATGCTGAAGGTAAACTTTTAAAACTTTGCAAAAATTTAAGCATGGCGACCGCACTATCTCTAGAATATTTATGAAAACCTGAGCGTTTAATCTACGCACTTTTGCAGTAAAAATAAACAAAATGAGGCACTGAGCTGAAATGATTGATGAGCTTCTAGTGCTTGTCGTTTGTCTGCTTTGGCTTTCCACGCATACGGTGTCATGGCGATGAGATCTTTTAATTGGTTTTGATCAAGATTTAAATCTGTGGTGATAATTTGTTTAGATACGAGTGAAAATTCAGGTGCCATTTGTGCAAGGAATTTATCAGGCTCATGCGCTTTGACTTCATCAAATAAAGCTTCACGCATGGCAAATAGATGTTGTGGTGCAGGTGTGGCAATGATGAGATAGCCTTGTTTTTTTAATACTCGAAGCATTTCCATTTTAGGTAATGGGCTAAATAGACTGCTACAGACATCTATTGATTGATCGAGTACAGGTAGCACTGCACCTGTCCCCACCACCCAAGTGATTTTTTGCGCTGTATTATCCTCATTGCTTTGCTGTGATTGCTTGGCAGCGGTTTGTACCGCACTTTTGGCAATATCTACAGCGACCACTTGTGGTACAACTTCTGCCATCGCTTGCGTGTAATAACCCTCACCACAGCCAATATCTAATACTGCTTTTGCTGAAATGGATTGCAATAATTGGCTCACCGCTTGCTGTAAAGGTTGATATGCACCTGACTGTAAAAATCGACGACGTGCCGCCACTGCCTCAGGTGTATCACCAGGGGATTTGCTGTGTTTATGCTGTACCACATGTAGATTGACATAGCCTTGCTTGGCTTGGTCATAGCTATGCCGATGGGCACATTGCCACGTTTTACCATCTAAATGTAAAGCTTCTCGACAGATTGGACACATCAACAGCTCAGACATATTTTACTTTCCACAATAACGGTTAATCTGAATAAAAAAGCCAGCAGTGCTGGCTCCTTTAAACAAAAATTGTTTAACGTAATTTTAAAGTCATTAAACCCAAGACAACTAAAATAATAGTAATAATCCAAAAACGAATCACCACTTGGGTTTCTTTCCAACCTTGCTTTTCATAATGATGATGTAGAGGTGCCATTAAAAATACACGCTTGTTACGCATCCGCAGTGAGCCAATTTGCAAGAATACTGATATCGCTTCCATGACAAACACACCGCCCATGATCGCAAAAACGATCTCTTGACGTACCATCACCGCAATCGTACCTAACATCGCACCAAGTGATAAGGCACCGACATCACCCATAAACACTTGCGCAGGATGCGCGTTGTACCATAAGAATGCTAAACCTGCACCGATCATTGCGGCACAGATCACTACCAGTTCAGAAGTATATTTCACATAAGGAATATGCAAATAATTGGCAAAACGCACATCACCTGATAGATAGGCAAATACACCTAGACCTGCTGCAACAAGCACGATCGGCATAATCGCCAAACCATCTAAACCATCAGTCAAATTCACCGCATTGGATGCACCATTAATCACCAAATAGGTAAATATGATAAAGGCAATACCAAATGGAATCACAGAAAACGGAATACTCAAATTCTTAAAAAATGGAATGAGTAAATCGAGCATATTGGACGTAAGCACTGGGTCAGTCTGCATCTGTGCAATACAGTACAAGCCAATCCCTGCGCCAAACGAACCCACCGATGTCCAAAAGAACTTTTTACGTGCAGGTAAGCCTGCATTGTCTTTATAACGGATTTTAATCCAATCATCCGCCCAACCCACAGCACCGAAGATCACCATCACACCCAGTACAATCCACACATAAGGATTGCTTAAATCTGCCCAGAGCAAGGTACTGATCCCGATCGACATCAAAATCAGCACGCCGCCCATCGTCGGGGTACCCATTTTCGCCACATGGTTTTCAGGTGCATAGCTACTGACCGCTTGACCATATTTCAAGGCACGCAATTTGCGAATCATTACAGGTCCAAGAGAAAGCCCTATCGCTAATGCAGTCAATACGCTCAGCAAGGTGCGCAAGGTCAAATAACGAAATACACGAAATGAGTCATGATAATTCGCAAGTAAATCAAAGAGCCATAACAGCATTTATAATTTCTCCATCAATGCATCCAAGAGATGCTCCATATGGGTATAACGTGACCCTTTGAACAGCAAACTCACTGGCTGTGGTTGATGTTGTTGAATAATTTGTTCAAGGCGCACTTGCGCTTCATCTTGTGTTGCAAAAGCATAGCAATGTGCCACATCTGCACCTCTAGCAACCGCAGGTGCATACTCACCCACTGCAATGATATAGTCAAGTTTGAGCTGTGCCAAATCCTGTCCGAGCTTCCGATGCTCATGTTCAGCATCATCACCTAATTCACCGATATCACCCATCACCATGACTTTGATGCCTTGTTGTTGCAGCAAAACTTGTGCGGCTGCTCGCATCGAGTTTGGATTGGCATTATAGGTGTCATCAATAAACAAGGTTTGATCTTTTTCAATAAAATTGAGTCGCCCTTTGGCACCTGTTGCTTGTTGCAAGCCAATGGCAATATCATCTAAAGACACGCCCATTGCCAATGCAAAACTGGTTGCTGCTTCGGCATTTTGCACATTATGCGCCCCTGCAAATGGCAAGTCGATTTGTACACTGCCTTTTGGTGTATTCAAAGTAAATCGTGAAGATTGCGCTAAAATTTCAATATTCGTGGCATAGACATCGCCACCTTGACCAAACCGAATCTGCGCACGACCATCCGCCACATCATTCACAGTATTTTGAATTTGCTGAGCATAATCATCTTGTGCAGGAATGATCGCCGTACCATGATTTTTGATATGGGCATAAATTTCTGATTTGGCTTTGCAAATCGCATCCCGACCACCAAACTCGCCCAAATGCGCTGTTCCAATATTCAAAATCCCTGCGGCATCAGGCTGTACTAAGCCACTGGTATAATCAATTTCACCAATATGACTTGCCCCAAGCTCCATCACTGCATAGCGATGATCGGCACGAAGCTCCAACAGCATAATCGGCACACCGAGATCATTATTCAGATTGCCACGAGTAACTAAGGTTTCACCGAGCCGTGAAAAGATACTGCCGAGCATTTCTTTGGTGGTGGTTTTACCACTACTGCCTGTCAATGCCACGACTTTTAAATCCTGACATTGCTGACGGCGAGATGCACCCAGATGTCCCAAAGCCAAACGGGTATCTGCGACAATCAACTGTGGAATATTCACACCCTCGATAGCACGTTCGACAATCACACAGCTTGCATTTTGCGTCGCCACTTTTGCAACAAAATCATGCGCATCAAAGCGCTCACCTTTCAGCGCTAAAAAGGCATCGCCAATTGTCGCATCCCGTGAATCGGTGACAATGCGCTCAATGCTTTGTTTCGACTGGCTTGCGCTGGGCTGAATGCCTTGATGCCAAGTTCCTTGTGTCGCCTGTTGTAAATCGTGAATAGTCCACGGATCAAGACGACTGGTACTGGTGGTTGAGGTGTGCATGTGAGGCAATATTCCTTAAATCTTGATCAATAATTATTCTGCGGGATAGCCATGATGCTGATGCGATTGTGCATTGATTGCCGATTCCACCTCGACCACATCATCAAACCAATGACGAACCCCATCAATTTCTTGATAATTTTCATGCCCTTTGCCTGCGATCACCACAATATCACCTTGTTTGGCGTGCCCAACTGCAAACTTAATCGCTTCACGGCGATCATGGATTTCATGGAAATGCTCAGCGCCAAGCACTTGCTCGGATAAATTGGCTTTCATATCGGCAAAAATTTGTAATGGGTCTTCCGTACGTGGGTTATCTGTGGTCATCAGTACTTGATCAGCACAATCTATCACAGCTTGAGTCATCTCTGGACGTTTGCCTCGATCTCGATCACCGCCACAGCCATACACCGCCCAAAGCTGATGCTCGACATGGGCTTTTAGACTTTGTAATACTTGCGCCAAAGCATCTGGCGTATGCGCATAATCCACAATAAACAATCGTCCTTGGTCAGCGATAACTTGCATGCGACCTGGTGCGCCCTTTAAGTTTTCTACCAAAGGCACAACATCCGCCAATGCATGGCCGAGTTTTTCCACACAGATGATCGCTGCTAAGACATTTTCCACATTAAAACGCCCAAGTAGCGGGCTATTGACCTGATACTCGCCACTATTGCAACGCAAAGTAAAACTCGCACCATCCAAACTAAACTGCACATCACTGAGATGATAATCCGCATTATCATGACGCATGCTATAGGTCACAATGCTTGGTTTTGCAGGATTATTTTTGGCATGCTCGATCATCAAAGCGGTAAAATCATCATCTTGATGAATCACCGCATGTTTTAAACTTGGAAAATCAAACAGTATCGCTTTCGCTTCAGCATAATTTTCTAAAGTCTTGTGATAATCCAAATGATCACGGCTCAAGTTGGTAAATGCAGCAACTGAGATCGGCATACCTGCCAATCGCCCTTGTTCTAAACCATGCGAACTGGCTTCAAGTGCTAAATAACGTGCACCCTGCAAGCTATAATCATAAAAAGACTGCTGTAGGTGCAACGCATCCAGTGTGGTATGCGTCGAGGCTTGCAGGTTCGGTAAAATACCATTGCCTGTGGTACCCATCACGGCAGTAGCTTGACCAAGCATCGTCAATAATTCTGCGATGAGCCGTGAAACCGTGGTTTTACCATTAGTGCCAGTGACTGCGACGACTTCTGCTAATTCAAGTGGTGCTTTCGACTGTAAGAGCTGTTGCTGTAATAATCCGAGAATTTGACGTAATTGTGGCAGATACAGCACTTTTTCATGTGCAGGCACTTGAACTTCGGTCAATACACCGATTACACCTTTTTCTAGTGCGCCATTGATATAGTGCTGGGTCTTTTCAAGATCATTATTCACGCCTTGTAGTGCAATAAAAATATCACCTATTTGCACTTTACGGCTGTCTAATTGAAAACCTGAAAAAGTGTCATTCGTCCATTTTGGCAAACTCACATGCGCCGTAATTGAAGCAACTTCTTCTGTCCAAATTTGTTGTAATGTACTCATCGTTCGACGCTCCTTAGGATGCAGTTTCAAGCGGACGATCTAGAGGTACATTGAGCAAACGCAATGACTCTTGCATGATCTTGGCAAACACAGGTGCTGCAACTAGACCACCGTAATATTTGCCTTGAGGATTTTCCACCACGACCACCATCGCAATGCGTGGATTACTGATCGGTGCAACCCCTGCAAATAGCGCACGATATTCGTTTTGCGAATAGCCTTTGCGGTCGGCACGCAGTTTATGCGCTGTACCTGTTTTACCACCAACCCGATAGCCAGGAATCACCGCCTGTCGTGCTGTCCCACCAGGTTGGGTTACACCTTCAAGCATTTGTAATACCGTATCGGCAATTTCAGGTTTAACCATTTGCTCGGCTTTTGGTGGCTCAGTTACTTTAAATAAAGTCAAAGGCACTTTTTGTCCATGATTGGCAATCATCGCATAAGACTGTGCAAGCTGTAATACCGTCGCATTTAGACCATAACCATAAGACATAGTAGCAACTTCCGATACATTCCACTTACTGCGTGGCAAGATCAAACCTGCACTTTCACCAGGGAACTTCACTGCGGACTTTTGCCCAAAACCAAGACGCTGATAAAACAGCGGTAAAGTTTCATAGGGTAAAGACAAAGCGATCTTTGATACACCGACGTTAGAGGATTTGATCACTATTCCGCCAAGATTGAGTGCACCGTAGTTATGTGTATCTCGAATGGTATGATTTCCCACACGCATATAACCTGGTGAGGTATTGATCACCGTTTCCGCTTTATATTTGCCTGTTTCTAATGCCATCATCACCGTCAATGGCTTCATAGTCGAACCCGGTTCGAACGAGTCGATCGCACCACGGTTACGCATGGCATCTTTATTGGTAAAGCTTTTGGGATTATTCGGGTTGTACGATGGCCAACTGCTCATCGCCAAGATTTCACCTGTTTTGACATCGACAGCAATCGCCGTTGCAGAACGTGCATTGTTCGCCACACCCGCAGCGGTGAGTTCACGGTACATAATGTACTGTAGTCGTGAATCAATACTGAGCTGAATATTTTCCCCTGCTTGCCCTTGAGTCAACACTTCTTCAACTTTCAGGCGATTACCCCGACGATCACGCAAAATTCGCTGTTCACCATTGACACCTGCAAGACGCTTATTCAGTTGCATCTCCAAGCCTTCGATGCCTAGACCATTACTATTGGTCACACCAATGATTTGTGCATTCGGCTGTGGTTGAGGATAGTAGCGTTTGTAGGTTTTTTCGGTGTACACCCCTTGGAAGTTTTGATCCAAAATGGCTTGCGCTTTGGCAGGTGGCACTTGACGTTTGATCACGACGTAACGTGTACGCTCACGACGTTTTACATCACTTTTCAGCTTACTTGCATCCACACCAGCGGCTTTGGCAATCGCATCTAAGTCGAAATTTTTCTGGCTTGGCTTTTTGCCTTCGGCAATATTTTCCTGATTCAGCTTTTGTGCTTGATAATAGTCTGTTGGGTCGATCACCAAAGTCATCACTGGTGTACTAATCGCCAGTGGCACACCATTACGATCATTGATCACACCACGCATCGCTTGGACTTTTTCGGTATAGAGAATCTTGGCATCAGCACGTTCTTGCAAGAACTTACTTTCGATGATTTGCACCCAAAAAGCACGACAAACCAACAAGACAAAGGCGGCAAATACAGCGATCCACAGCAGACGAAAACGCCACATATCTTGAGCAAGAGTTGGCTTGGCGACCACCGCCTTTCGTTTATTTTTGCCTTTTTGTGATTTCAACGCCATGTTGCCTTATTTTCCCAATCTTGCTTAGTTTACTTGAAATACTGTGCAGAATTGAATTCATCCAATTCATTTAAGTCGTGTCAGTGAATTCCAACCCTATTTAAAATTTTGCATCAATTTTGCATCAGTCTTGAAGTCGTTCATGGCACATTTCCCTGACCAAGTTGCGATTCGCCTAGCGCAATTTTCTCTGTTGCCAATTGATTCCCTGCGATCACCACAGTTTGCGATGCAGGCGGTGAAAACATACGAAGCTGTGTCACGGCTCGGCTACCAATCTGCGCCGTTGCACCAAAGGTCTGTTGCTCGATCAGCAAACGCCCCCACTCTGCATTAAGATTATCCTTTTCCTGCATCAGTTTGGTAAAGCCACGATAATCATAACGATATTTAAATACCTGATGCACCACCATAAAGGCACTACCCATCACTGCAACGAGTAATACAAAAATAATGGCAATATTTTTCAGCATGGATTTTTCTTGTAAAAACTCTGCATTCAGCAGTTTACTCGCAGAGGTTTTACCATAGTTTTCAGCAGATTGATTCGGCTTGATCTGTTGTTTGTTTTGTTGTTTACGCTGTGGTTGTATTGTAGCCATTTATACTTGCTCCTCACGCATCTCCACACGTGCTGCCACTCGAAGCCATGCACTACGTGAACGTGGATTTTCTTTGACTTCCGCTGTACTTGGTGCAATACGTGCAATTTTCTTTAAGCGTCGTGTGTCTTTTTGCGCTGTTTGCGAAAGTACCGCACCCCAATCCTGTTCGGGTAAAGTCGATTCTTTTTGGATAAATTGTTTAATCAAACGATCTTCCAAAGAATGAAAACTAATCACCGCCATCCGTCCATTGGGTTTTAATAATTCCACTGCTTGCGGTAAAAACTGCTCCACATCATCGAGTTCACGATTGATAAAAATCCGAATCGCTTGGAATGTCCGTGTCGCTGCGTGTTTATGCTTTTCCCATTTTGGATGAGCGACTTTGACGATTTCAGCCAGTTGCGCCGTGGTGTCGATCTGTCCTGCATTTTTAATCGCTTTGGCAATGCGTCGGCTATAACGCTCCTCACCATATTTAAAAATAATATTGGCAAGCTCGGTTTCATCGACTTCCAGTAACCACTGCCCTGCGGTGAGTCCTTGCGAGTTGTCCATTCGCATATCGAGAGGACCATTGTGCATAAAACTAAAACCACGCTCAGCTTGATCAAGCTGTGGCGACGACACACCGAGATCAGCCATGATGCCATCTACAGCAGTCACACCCAATTCAGCAAGCGCATCTTTAAGATCGGCAAAACTGGCATGGATAATCTGAAAGCGTGCATCTTCTTCGGCGAGTTTCTGTGCTTCTGCTAAGGCTTGAGGGTCTTTATCAAAGGCATAGACTTTGGCATCGGCATCAAGCTGACTTAAAAGCTGACGTGTATGCCCCCCACGACCAAAAGTCGCATCAACAAAAATTCCAGACTGTTTCTCACCTAATACAGCATCAACAGTTTCATTTAACAACACAGAAATATGGGACATGGAACACAACGATTGGTTTTATTAGCTAAACAATTATCTTAAAAATAAATTTAAAATAACACATGTAATTCAGACAATTATTCATGGTTTTGGGACGCATCCCAAGCCAAAATTTGTATCAATTGTATTTAATGTCAAATTTTGCCAGTGTAAGCGTTATAAGTCACGTCATTGCTGAAATTCTTTGCAAGAGAATGAAAGCTTCAAAAGCAAAAAATGCACACCGCCTAAGCAATGTGCATTTTCAGTGATCAAGAACAGTTTACAGGATGCGTACCGCACCTTTTGCCGCACTGGTCGAATGCTTCGCATAAATCTTCAAAGACTTAGACACTTTACGCTTACGCTCTTCGACTGGATGCCAACCTTTATCCTCTTGGATATGACGACGATGCGCCATCGTTGCATCATCAATATCAAGATGAATGGTACGATTTGGAATATCTATCTGAATAGTATCGCCATCTTCAACCAAACCAATCGCACCGCCTTCAGCAGCTTCTGGTGAAACGTGACCGATAGATAGACCAGACGAACCACCTGAGAAACGACCGTCAGTGATCAGCGCGCAGTCTTTACCCAAGCCTTTCGACTTCAAGTAACTGGTTGGATACAACATCTCTTGCATACCTGGTCCGCCACGAGGACCTTCGTAGCGAATCACTACGACATCACCTGCAACGATCTTGCCACCGAGAATGGCTTCAACCGCTGAATCCTGACTTTCAAAGACACGTGCTGTACCGTTAAATTTCAGAATTGATTCGTCAACACCTGCGGTTTTCACGATACAACCATCTAGTGCGATATTGCCGTAAAGTACCGCCAAACCACCATCTTTAGAGAACGCATGCTCTGCATTACGAATCACGCCTTTTTCACGGTCGCCGTCCAAAGTTGAATAATAACGATCTTGTGAGAACGCCACTTGCGTTGGGATACCACCCGGTGACGAACGGAAAAATTCATATACTGTAGGATCTTCAGTACGGATAATGTCCCACTTATCGAGAGCATCTTTCATGGTTTTTTCATGCACAGTGCTGACCGAGGTATCAAGCAATCCTGCACGATCAAGTTCGCCGAGAATCGACATGATCCCACCCGCACGGTGCACATCTTCCATATGCACGTCAGACTTCGCAGGTGCAACTTTTGACAGCACAGGCACTTTACGAGATAACACATCAATGTCATCCATACTAAAGTCAACTTCTGCTTCATGTGCTGCGGCTAATAAGTGCAATACGGTATTGGTCGAACCACCCATGGCAATATCGAGTGTCATCGCATTTTCAAAAGCGGCTTTTGTGGCAATAGAACGTGGCAAAATGCTGTAATCATTTTGTTCATAATGGCGACGGCACAAATCAACAACCAACTGCCCTGCTTTTAAGAATAATTTTTTACGGTTGGCATGGGTTGCCACGATCGAACCATTGCCCGGAAGTGATAAACCAAGTGCTTCCGTCAAACAGTTCATTGAGTTAGCAGTAAACATCCCTGAGCAAGAACCACAGGTTGGACATGCAGAGCGTTCAAACGCTTCAACTTCTTCATCAGTATAATTTTCATCTGCGGCAACAACCATCGCATCAACAAGGTCAATGGCTTTTTCATCACCACGGAATTTGACCTTACCTGCTTCCATCGGACCGCCTGACACAAATACTACTGGAATGTTCAGACGCATTGCCGCCATGAGCATTCCCGGTGTGATTTTGTCACAGTTTGAGATACACACCATCGCATCGGCACAGTGCGCATTGACCATATACTCGACCGAATCCGCAATCAAATCACGAGATGGCAGTGAATACAGCATCCCGTCATGTCCCATCGCAATACCGTCATCGACAGCAATGGTATTAAACTCTTTGGCTACACCGCCTGATGCTTCGATCTCACGAGCCACCAACTGACCTAAATCTTTGAGATGGACGTGACCCGGAACGAATTGGGTAAATGAGTTGACCACGGCAATAATCGGCTTACCAAAGTCTTCATCTTTCATTCCTGTTGCACGCCATAAGCCACGTGCACCAGCCATATTACGACCATGTGTTGATGTTTTCGAACGATAATCAGGCATGTGTACTTCCAAAAAATTAGATGCTTGAGTGAAACCTGAGATTCCCTCTGGCAAAACTTGCATTGTGTGCTGATCATTCAATCAGCTGATCTATCCAATAATAATACTACAATTCGAGTGGTGATAGGGAAATCCATTCAACAAGATCGTTGCTTACATAGTAGATTTAATTGTAGATTCAATGAATGTAATGTCCGCATATACCGAGAGTAACTGTGATTAGTCCTCAAAAACGCTTAGAAGATATTTTTAATGCCAATGCTAATAATGGTTTAGCGATTGCGATTACTGGTCAATGGGGTATTGGTAAAACATTTACATGGGAGCAATTTTTAGAAAGCCAAAGAACAAAAGAAAGACTAGGTGATGCTCAATCAAATATTTCAACAAAAAAGTATGCCTATATCTCATTATTCGGCATTGAATCGCTTACCGATCTTAAAACTCAAATTTACAGCAATATTGAGAATCACCATTTATCTGTAGACGTCCCAAAGTGGCTAAAAGGTTTACCTGCAATATTCAAAGACAGTCGAATTACACAATATGGTATTAGTGCGCCCGTCAAACTCATTGACAATCTGATGTTTAATCAAGTCAAAGACGCAATCATCTGCTTTGATGACTTTGAGCGCATGTCAGATAAAATGAATATCAAAGATGTGATGGGGCTCGCAAATTTCCTAAAGCAAGAACGCAACTGCCAAGTGGTTTTGATTTTAGATGAATCCAAAACCAATGAAGAAAATAAAAATAGCTATGCTGAATATAAGGAAAAACTCGTTGATGAAACAATAAAAATCACTACTGTAGAGCCTTTACTTCGTGACAAAGCAAAAGATTTGGATCAAGAGCTTATCGAGTTACTTGTAAAGTTCAGCAATGCTCTTGATATTCATAATTTCCGATTTTTTCAAAAAGTGCTCAAGCTTTATCGACAGTTTTTAGAGAAACTTCCTTTGCCTGCCACTTTTACGTCTAAAAAAATGATTTTAGTGAGAGTTTTACAGGGCTATTTAATTGAAGACTTTGGAAAAGATCTTAATATTCAATGGCATGATTTTACAAGAGAAAAATGGATTGAAGTGTCTGATGAAGATGTCGGAACAGGTATTTCTCCCCTTTACCAAAAGCTTGGAGTAATTTCATCTAAATTCACTGTACATGACTTATGGTTTGAAGAGTTCAGAAAATGGTTTACACAGAGCGCTCCCTTAAATGAGTCTACATTAATTGAATTAGCACAATCGAGCGCAATTACTGAAAATCAAGTAAAGGTTAGAGCAGAACTTATAGAACTACAGCGCACATGTCAAAACATGAATACCCAACATGACTTTTGTAAAAAGCTGTATGATTGTTCAATAAATTCTATAGGTTTTGAAAATTTAAATACCCTTCATTTTTGTAGTAAAATCCTTTCCACTTTTAAGAGAAAAGATTTAGCACGATTGTTAAATAAAAGTGTAAAAATTTGGATTGATCAATCCATAACTGAAAAAGGTAAAGCTTTCGCAGACGAAACCTTCCACTATGGTTTTGAAGCTAAAAATCCATTTTATCGCTACATTCGTATTAAAGAATCTCTCAATCCTTATTTAGGGTTGCCACCGCTAATTGATGTAATCGACTCTTATGTATTGAGAGGTGGTTGGAACTCAGAAACCGATGGTTTGGTCTTAGAAAAAGCAACTTTGAATGATTGGTTTCAGCTATTGTTTGAAGAAATAGACCAAAATGAGCGATTTAAAGATACAAATAAACTTCGTATCATCGGGAAAATATTAAAGCAAAAAATCAAACCTGAGCTCAATCCACAAATTAAAGAATTAATCTATCAGGCACTTGATCGCAAAGCGCAAGAATCAGAAATAATGCAGCTCAATGTGAAATACATTAAACAAAGATTGGACGAAGATAGCTAGTATTTTCATGGTGTTAAGACAACATATTCCTAAAAATTAACAGTCTTATCAATTTTTGTTATAAAATGATCCGCTTGGTTTCTATTTTTTCAAAACAAATATTGTTCAAAAGGCTCGGTTATGTTTTCAGCCCTAGCTCGTCTAAGCTTAGTTTCACGTATTTTGATCGCCATCGTCTTGGGTGGTCTAGTGGCCTATTTTTTACCTGAGTCTGCAAGTTATGTCAGCATATTGGGCGACTTATTTATCAAGGCATTGAAGTCGGTTGCACCGATTTTAGTCTTTATCTTAGTCCTTGCGTCGATTGCCAATTTTAAAGTCGGTCAAGGGGCAAGTAACCTCAAGCCGATTTTAGTCATGTACGTCATCGGCATGTTACTCGCTGCCACCTGTGCCGTCATCGCAAGCAATCTTTTTCCAAGTACACTTATCCTCACCATCGACCCTGAAACACAACTACAACCACCAAACAGTATCGCCGAAGTCCTCAAAACCCTATTACTCAACTTTATTAGCAATCCTGTGACGGCATTGCATGAAGCGAATTTTATTGGGATTCTCGCATGGGCAGTAGGTCTAGGTATTGCGCTACGTCATGCGTCAGATACCACACGCCAAGTCCTCACAGATATTTCCGATGGGGTGAATAGCATTATTCGTATTGTGATTAGCTTTGCACCACTGGGGATTTTTGGTTTGGTTGTGGCGACATTTGCACAGGCTGGTTTGGACACGCTCACCAATTATGCGCATTTGATCGTGGTCTTGGTAGCGACGATGGCTTTTGTCGCATTGGTGATCAATCCGATCTTGGTAGCTATCGTGATGAAAAAGAATCCATATCCGTTGGTATTTAAGTGCTTGGAAGAAAGTGGTATTACTGCATTCTTTACTCGTAGCTCGGCAGCGAATATTCCTGTGAATTTAGACTTGGCAAAGCGTCTAGGTGTCTCTGAATCGACCGCAAGTGTGTCCATCCCACTCGGTGCAACCATCAATATGGCAGGGGCTGCGGTGACCATTACTATTTTGACTTTGGCTGCGGTGAATACCTTGAATATTGAAGTCGACTTTTTCACGATGGTGGTATTGTCTGTGGTGTCTGTGGTGACAGCATGTGGTGCGTCAGGTGTCGCAGGTGGTTCGCTACTTTTGATTCCAGTGGCGTGTGGTCTATTTGGGATTTCATCAGAAACTGCCATGCAAGTCGTCGCAATCGGCATGGTGATTAGTGTGCTACAAGATTCGACTGAAACTGCCTTAAACTCATCGACGGATATTCTATTTACCGCTGCGGTGGATTTACCGAAGAAGTAAAGCCTTAAAAAAGCAAAACCTTAAGAAATAAAGTTCATTAAAAAAGCTGAAGCGTTAATCACTTCAGCTTTTTTATTTTCAAAGTAAATCTCAAAAACTATTTCAACAATGGCTTTAAGAAATGACCTGTATGCGACTTTTTCACTTTTGCGATTTGCTCTGGTGTGCCTTCAGCAATAATTTCCCCACCACCTGAACCGCCTTCTGGACCAAGATCAATAATCCAGTCCGCAGTTTTCACCACATCAAGATTATGCTCAATCACCACAATGGTATTCCCTTTCTCACGCAAGGTATGCAAGATATCGAGTAACTTGGCAATATCATGGAAATGTAACCCTGTAGTTGGCTCATCAAGCACATACAAAGTCTTGCCTGTATCACGTTTGGCAAGTTCACGAGCGAGTTTCACCCGCTGTGCTTCACCACCTGACAATGTGGTCGCCGCTTGTCCAAGACGGATATAGCCTAAACCCACATCATTCAACGTTTCCAAGCGACGGTGAATGGTCGGAATCGCATCGAAGAATTGTGCAGCATCTTCTACGGTCATTTCCAACACTTCAGAAATATTTTTACCTTTGTAATGCACTTCTAAGGTTTCACGGTTATAGCGCTTGCCATGACAGGCATCGCACGGCACATACATATCAGGTAAGAAATGCATCGCCACTTTGATCATGCCATCACCCTCGCAGGCTTCACAACGACCACCTTTAACATTGAAAGAGAATCGACCTGCGGCATAGCCTCGAGCTCGTGCTTCAGGCGTCTGCGCAAACAGCTCACGAATCGGCGTGAATAATCCTGTATAAGTCGCAGGGTTAGAACGTGGTGTACGTCCAATCGGACTTTGGTCAATATCGACCACTTTATCCAAGAACTGCAAGCCATCAATGGATTCAAACTTTTCTGCTGTGAGCGTAGTTGCACCATTGAGTTGCGTCAAAGCCAGTGGCAATAAAGTACGGTTAATTAAAGTTGACTTTCCTGAACCTGATACACCAGTCACGCAAGTCATCACACCAGTCGGCAAGGTTAAGCTGACATTTTTCAGGTTATGTCCGCTCGCACCTGTGAGGCGAATGGTTTCATCTGGACGTGGCGAAGTTTTACGTTCTTTTGGTACAGCGATCTTCAATTTTCCTGAAAGATATTGTCCAGTCAGAGAATCTTTATGATCTGCCAAATCTTGCGCAGTGCCTTCGGCGATGATCTCGCCGCCATGCACACCTGCACCCGGTCCAATATCAATGATATGGTCAGCGGCACGAATGGCATCTTCATCATGCTCAACGACTAAAACCGTATTGCCTAAGTCTCGCAGGCGTATCAAAGTTTGTAGTAGACGGTCATTATCCCGCTGATGCAGTCCAATCGACGGCTCATCAAGGACATACATTACACCCATCAAGCCTGCGCCAATCTGCGATGCCAAACGAATACGCTGTGCTTCACCGCCTGATAGAGTTTCTGCTGAACGCGCAAGGCTGAGATAATTCAGACCAACGCTCACAAGGAATTGCAAACGCTCTCGAATTTCTTTAAAAATCTTATCGGCGATTTCACCTTTTGCACCTTCAAGCTCGATGCCTTGATAATAATTTTCCGCTTCGCCAATCGACATTTGCGTGATATTGGCAATGGTTTTGTCTAACACTCGGACATGACGTGAGATTTCATTGAGTCGTGAACCTTCACAGCTACTACATGCCGCATTGGACAGATATTGCGCCAAATCCTCTCGCACGTAGTTACTTTCGGTTTCACGGTAGCGACGCTCCATGTACGGCAACACGCCTTCAAATGGCGAAACACGATTGTGCTTACGTCCACGCTCATCGACATAAGACAGATCGACTTTTTCTTTACCTGAACCTTGTAGAATGACTTTTTGTTGTGCTTTGTCTAAATCTTGCCACGGCTGATCCATCGGAATATCGAAGTGTTCAGCGACTTTTTGCACGATGGTGAAATAATACGGACGCTGACGATCCCAACCTCGAATTGCGCCTTGGCTGAGGCTAAGGTCGCTATTTGGCACGAGTTTGTCAGGGCTAAAATGGCTTCGTGTCCCCAAACCATCACAAACAGGACATGCACCAAAGGGATTATTAAATGAGAATAAACGTGGCTCAAGCTCCGCCACCGCACGATCACACTGCGGACAACTATGTTTTGCCGAGAAAATACGGTCAGGATGTTCGCCTTTCATCCATGATAAAGTCACCAAATCACCGCCGAGTCGTAGAGACGTTTCGATGGATTCAGCGATACGATTCCCCAAATCATCACGGACTTTGAAGCGATCAACCACCACTTCGATGGTGTGTTTTTTCTTTTTATCGAGTTCGGGTGGTGTATCAATATCAATGATTTCGCCATCGACACGGGCACGGACAAAGCCTTGCCCTTGTAGCTTTTCAAATAAAGTGCTGTATTCGCCTTTACGCTCACGCACCACTGGCGCAAGGAGCATAATCGCCGTATCTTCTGGAAGCGCACGGATTTCATCGACCATTTCCGACACGGTTTGCGCAACCATCGGCAAGTCATGTTCAGGACAATACGGCGTACCGACACGGGCATAGAGCAAACGCAGATAATCGTAAATTTCCGTGATCGTACCGACCGTTGAACGTGGATTATGGCTGGTCGATTTTTGCTCAATGGCAATCGCAGGACTCAAACCCTCAATCGCATCGACTTCAGGCTTTTCCATCTGTGATAAAAACTGACGTGCATAGGCAGACAGCGATTCGACATAGCGACGCTGACCTTCGGCATATAAAGTATCAAACGCAAGTGATGATTTTCCTGAACCTGATAGCCCAGTGATGACGACAAATTTGTCACGTGGAATGTCCAAAGACACATTTTTCAAGTTGTGGGTACGTGCACCACGAATGCGAATATGACTTTGACTCATTCAATTGTCCTGTTGTTATTTGGCGAAAAACAGTATTGTATATGAAGATGTCTAACAATTATTCAAGTTCACAAATTGAAATAAAAGTTTGAACCATTACATCTGACTCAGATGGGTTTATTGTTTATGGTTAATTTGCTTTATAATATCGGCATTAAAAATCGACTGCTACAACCATTTAAAAGCCCCCTGATATGAATAATCTCGAAGCTCGCTCAACTTTTGCACTCAGTAGCATTTTTGCACTGCGGATGTTGGGTTTATTTATGATTATTCCTGTATTTGCGGTTGCAGGACAACAATATCATGGTGCGACTCCTGCATTGATTGGTCTTGCGGTTGGTATTTATGGACTCAGCCAAGCCTTTTTACAGATTCCATTTAGCTTACTTGCCGATCGTTTTAGTCGAAAGCCTTTAATCATTTTCGGACTTGCCTTGTTTGCTCTAGGTGGAGCGATTGCCGCTTTATCTGATTCGATCTATGGCGTGATCATTGGTCGGGCGATTGCAGGTGCAGGTGCGGTATCTGCTGTGGTGATGGCATTACTCTCCGATGTAACACGTGAAGAACAACGCTCCAAAGCGATGGCATTTATGGGCATGAGCATTGGGCTGTCTTTCATGCTCGCCTTTAGTATCGGTCCGTGGGTCACCGAGCAAGTCGGTATTTCAGGACTCTTTTGGGTCACCACCATCATGGGTACATTGGCAATGCTGATGTTGCTCTTGGTGCCGAAAGTCACTCGACATTATCGAGTCGCACCTCAAGGTTATCTCACTCAACTCAAACAAGTGCTTGGCATGGCAGACTTAAACCGTTTGCACGTGTCAATTTTTATGTTGCATTTATTGCTCACAGCGATGTTTGTGTTTATTCCATCTCAGTTGATTGAATATGCAGGGATACCACTTGCGCATCATGGTTGGGTGTATTTGCCACTCTTATTGATCAGCTTATTTTTTGCTTTTCCAAGTATTATCTTGGCGGAAAAATACCGTCAGATGCGTGGTATTTTTATCACTGCAGTAGTGGCTATCGTCTTGGGTTTAATCGTCATGGCACTTGGCTATGACAATAAATATGGTCTGCTCTGTGGCTTAGCCTTATTTTTTATCGCTTTCAATGTCATGGAAGCCCTATTACCCTCGTGGCTATCCAAATCCGCACCGATCCAGTCCAAATCGACTGCAATGGGTGTGAACTCGAGTTTTCAGTTTCTCGGGGCATTTTTTGGTGGGACATTGGGCGGTTTTTTACTGAGTATGCACCAGATTGGCTTAGGCTGGGCAATCTTGGCAGGTATTGCCATCATTTGGTTGCTGGTCACTTTTCAGCTCAATCAGCCACGTTATCTATCTTCAATCGTGGTGACATTGCCTGATACAGAAAAAATGGATGATTGGACTTCCCTTTTACTGGCTGTTCATGGTATTGAAGAGGTCGTAGTCATGCCTGAAAAACAGGTTGCCTACATCAAAGTGGATAAACAACAAATTACAGATACAGCAAGACAAGAATTGTCGCGCTTGCTCAATCAAGAGCTAGCGATCTAAGGCAATCTCGATTAAAGTATTCAAACAAAATAGACATCTATAAGAGGAATAGCGCATGCGCGGAGTGAATAAGGTGATTTTAGTTGGTACCTTAGGACGTGACCCTGAATCAAAAACCTTTCCAAATGGCGGATCGGTGTGTAATTTTTCAATTGCCACCAGTGAGTCTTGGACTGATAAAAATACTGGCGAACGCAAAGAACAAACAGAATGGCATCGTATTGTTTTAAATAATAAACTGGGTGAAATCGCTCAACAATATTTGAAAAAAGGCTCGAAAGTCTACATCGAAGGCTCATTACGTACACGTCAATGGACGGATCAAAACGGTCAAGAGCGTTATAGCACTGAGATTCGTGGTGACCAAATGCAAATGCTCGACTCACGTCCACAGCAAGAGGGGGGTTATCAAAACCAAAATTATGGTCAGAACAATGGTGGCTTTGACGCACCACGTTTTAACAATAATTCAGGTAATAACTCAGGCAACAATCAAGGCGGTTATAACAACAATCCAAACTATGCAGCACCTGCAGGTGGTGGATACGGTGGAAATAACCAAGCGCCAAGAGCTCAACCACAACAAGGTGGTAATGAGCCTGATGATGATTTACCGTTCTAATATTGAGCCACTCTAATATCGAGCTGTACTAGACCCGAACATTCTAGTTTTTTATAAATCTGAATGCCTTAAAAAAACCTGATTCGTCAGGTTTTTTATGCTTTGAATTTTGCGACTACACAATGAATAGGCAAAAAAAAGCTTATCCGAGGGGGATAAGCTATAAAATCACAATCGTTAAAGCTGTTAAATTTGATTCAAAATCAAAAACATAAGGAGAGATTGCAGATACCAAATATGTTGAACGCATAATAATCAGTTGCTGTGCAAAAAGCAAGCATTTTTTAAATATATTTGCATTAATTTTTCATTTTAAAGCCATGCTTAATAGAAAAAGAATCATTCTTATTTATTTTCATTTCACACATGCGAAGATCATTCTATTTTCATGCTAGGATTTCTTCAATTTAGTGCTAATTTTTCAAAATTTAGGTCAATGATAATGCAAGCAAAAAATACCGCTTTGATCGTCGTCGATGTACAAAATGGCTTTTGCCCAAATGGCAATCTTGCTGTGCCGAATGGCGATGAAGTCGTACCGATCATTAATCAACTGGCAACGCATTTTCAAAATATTGTATTCACCCAAGACTGGCATCCTGCCGATCATATTTCTTTTGCTGAAAATCATGTGGATAAACAGCCTTTTGACACCATTGAACTCAATTATGGTACGCAAGTGCTTTGGCCGACGCATTGTGTACAAGGCTCGCAGGATGCCGAGCTTCATCCCGATTTAGATATTCCGACAGCACAACTGATTATCCGCAAAGGCTACCATCAGCATATCGACAGTTATTCGGCTTTTTTGGAAGCAGATCAACAAACCTCGACTGGGCTTGCAGGTTACCTACAATCTCGTGGCATTGATACGGTTTATGTGGTCGGGTTAGCGACAGATTTCTGTGTGGCGTGGACGGCGATGGATGCAGCAAAACTCGGCTTTGCCAGTTATGTGATCGAAGATGCCTGCCGTGCCATTGATCTGAATGGTTCATTAGAGAATGCTTGGCAAGCCATGAACGATGCGGGTGTACAGCGCATATCATCCCAAGACATTCTTGCTGAGTAATTGCAGAATAATCTCTACCGATCAGCTTTAATCCTAAGCGTGACAGGTTTAAACTTGCCTAAACTTGTGTAAATTTTGATTCATCATGACACCAGCCTGCAAACTTCTCGATTAACAAAAAATCGCATATCGCAAACATGAATACGATCACGACCCGAATAATCACAATTTTGGCTTGGAAGCGGTGGAAAAACTTGGATTGACGCTCGAGGAAACCTTTAAAACCTTATTGGTCACAGACGGTAAAAATCATTATGTCGCCGTGCTTCCAGTCGCCTATCAACTCAATCTTAAAAAGGCCGCTAGCGCTTTGGGCTGTAAAAAACTGGCAATGGCAGAAATCAAGGATGCTGAACGCCTGACAGGTTATCTGGTCGGTGGGATTAGTCCGCTCGGACAGAAAAAACGCCTAAAAACCGTGATTGATGATTCCGCACAACACTTTGAAAAAATGTACGTCAGTGGTGGTAAGCGTGGTTTAGATATTTCGCTTGCACCGAATGATCTCAGCAAAGTATTAAATGCTGACTTTGCTAAGATTCGAGATTTAGTCGGATAACTTCATCTCCCCGACTGCGTTAATTTCTCTCAATGTACAACTTATACACCTTCGCTCAATTGCTTTGTTGTTGAATTAAATTCATTTGCCTAAATACATTGAGCCGCCTAAACAGAGTTATGAATTAATAGACGTATCAATCCGTGTGCCACGGAGCAGGGTTTTTGTCACAGGTGTTTTTTGACAAATATCAAGAATTTTTGCTTTAGTTGCTTCATCCAGATCCTTGTCAAAACTCAGCTCCCGAGTAATCCATTCCTCACCTTCTTTGTTCATATTAAAGTGTAGGTCAATGGAAAAATGCCCATAATCTATCTCTTTATGCTTGGCGTACATGCGTAGTGTGATCATCGTGCACGCCGCCAATCCCGCAAGCAGATAGTCATAGGGCGCAGGACCTGTATCACCACCGCCTAAACTCTCAGGTTTATCGGTAATATAGTAATGCTTCCCACTGCTGAGTTCACCTGCCCACGGTGCGACTAGGCTGGAGATTTTTGTATTTGCGATGCTCGCCATGTAGCCATCCTCGTTTTGAATTCTACGCTTTGTATTTTGCGTTTTGTACTTTTCAGTTTTAGCTCGCGCAGGCTTATTTTGAAGCACGCATCTGATCTGGAATTTCAGGCGCAATCAGACGTTTGCCCTGATACGATGGAATCTCTCCAAAACGTGCATCATGGTCAATCCACTGCTGACGTGCCTGTTTCATTTCTTCCGTCGTCCGTGCGACAAAATTCCACCACAGCAGAATTTCACTTTCAAACGGCTCACCGCCAATCAATAACAACCGTGCACCTTTTTTCATTTTGAGGTGCATTTTTTCATTGCCAACTTCAAGCACCACCATGTTGTCCTGTGACAGCACATGACCGTTGATTTCAGCTTCTGCTTCCATTGCCAATAGCCCATATTCAAACTCAGGATTTAACTCCAGAACCACCTCGACATCATCCACCGCTTCGACATCTACACCAAGCATCTTGCTATACACTTGCACTGGCGACGTTGTCCCGAGAAAATCACCAACCAATACTGAAAAAACTGCGCCATCTTGTTCAATGGTTGGAAGCTCAGGATAATGCTCAAACTTCGGCGCCATATGACGATGCGCCTCAGGCAATGCAATCCAAAGCTGTGCCGCATGTAAGCCTGTTTCTGCCGATGGCGTCACTTCGGTGTGGGAAATACCATGTCCTGCGGTCATCAGATTGACTTGTTTTGGGCGAATCAATTGCTCACTGCCCACGCTGTCATGGTGCATCACTGTGCCTTCGATCATCCATGTAAAGGTCTGCAAGCCAATATGCGGATGTGGTCCAACATCCATGCCATCATTCGGCGCAAACTGCACTGGTCCTGCATGGTCAAGGAAACACCATGCGCCAATCATACGTTTATCTTTGCTCGGCAAAGCACGTTTGATCGTGGTACTTGTGCCGACGATGGCAGAACGTAGATGGACTTCTTTGATGCTATTTGGTTTGGCTAATGGACAATCGGACGATTGCGACACAAGGTCTGTCGTAGTATTGGTCATGTTATTTCCTTATTTCTAGCTTATCTGTTACTGCTTATCGACTGAATTTTTATAGAATATCGAAATTGTGCGATAGTTCACAGTTCGAATTTGCAACGCTGTGTGTATATTATTTTGATTTATGACAAATATTTTTAGGAGATGTACACAATCTTATGTAAAAATACTGTCGAAGAAATAATCACTACTTATCAAATGAACAGTAATAAACACGAAAATTACGAACTTTTAAATTTGCTCGGTTATGGCTTGGCGAAGTTTGACAATGATTTTATTCAACAATTTGGCTTTAAGACCAAATCTGCCTTCTATGACTATTTCGTTGAGTTAGGCATCGTCGAAACAGGAAGTGTCGTTAAAAACAGAATGGATTTATTTGATCCATTTTTTGACAATGATCGCAAAGGTTGGTGGCAAAAAGGCGACGCATACATTCACCGTAAACATCTGATTGATAATCTATTCGGCAGTGAAAACTGCGTCGGTTACGCCAATATCGTCAAACTTTTTCTGCATGAAAATTTTAAAATTAATGACTTTATTGTACAGGTCAAACCCATCGTAAAGTCAAGATTTAAGAAGCTACAAGAAACAGGATTGGAAGCTGAGCTGTATTTCCTAAATAACTATCAATCCATTGATATTTTTAAAGATGGAAGCATCGAAGATGCTCGTCTATATGGTGATGGCTACGATTTTCAAATCAATGTACCAAACACGTCGTATTTAGCTGAAATCAAAGGGATTCGTGCCAAGAAAGGTCGCTTTCGTTTAACCGAGAATGAATATAAAAAAGCGCAAGAATATCAGCTAGATTACATCATTACTTTGGTGTTGAATTTAGATGATACGCCGACATTTTTAACTATTGATGATCCACTCAAAAATCTGAACTTTGAAGAAAGAATCATCAAATCAAAAGAAGTTAAAGAATATCATTCGGTATCTGATATATGTTAGAACTCAGCGAGAAAGTTAAAATCTTGAAAGACTATCTTGTTGAGATTGGCGACACTCATGCGGATCGTTTTAAAACAGATATTGTCTTTTACTTTAATGAATTTGAAGATGAACAAAGCTGTGATTTTCAATTTCTAAATAGACTCAATTCAAAAGAAGAAATTCATAGCGTGATTGATCATTTGATTTCCAAAATTGCGCTGAAGTTTGACGAAGATGAAGAACAATTATCGGACTTTATCTTTTATGCGCTAAACCCTTAAGCTCAATTTTAGTGAATATCCTTTTTTAAAAACGAATAAAAAAAGAGCACATCGGTGCTCTTTTAAGGTAATTTCCAAACTGCCGCGAGCATAGCTCTTGGCGTAAAACTGGCACGAAGCAGTGCTTCGTGAAATCCCAGTTTTACTCCCATTCAATCGTTGCAGGTGGTTTACTCGATACATCATAGACCACACGTGATACATCTTTGATTTCATTCATAATACGTGTCGAGATACGATCAACCAAATCATATGGTAGATGCGCAAAACGAGCCGTCATAAAGTCCACAGTTTCCACAGCACGGAGCGCAATCACCCACGCATAACGACGGCCATCACCAACCACACCCACAGACTTCACAGGTTGGAATACCGCAAAGGCTTGCGCCGTCTTGTCATACCAACCACTGGCACGAAGCTCCTGCATAAAGATGTCGTCCGCAAGACGCAGAATATCAGCATATTCCTTTTTCACTTCGCCCAAGATACGCACGCCAAGACCCGGTCCTGGGAATGGATGACGATAGATCATGCTATGTGGCAATCCAAGTGTGGTGCCAAGTTTACGCACCTCATCTTTAAATAAATCACGTAATGGCTCAACCAAATCAAACGCCAAATCTTCAGGTAATCCGCCGACATTGTGATGCGATTTGATCACATGCGCCTTGCCTTGTTTGCTCGCTGCCGATTCGATCACATCAGGATAAATCGTGCCTTGTGCCAAGAATTTCACGCCATCAAGTTTACGTGCTTCTTCTGCAAACACTTCGATGAACTCACGACCGATGATTTTACGCTTTTTCTCAGGATCAACTTCACCTGCAAGTGCAGTGAGGAAGCGCTCTTCTGCATCAGCACGGATCACTCGAATACCCATGTTGTCCGCAAACATTTGCATCACTTGATCGCCTTCGTTTAAACGAAGCAAACCATTATCGACGAACACACAAGTCAATTGATCGCCAATCGCTTTATGCAACAAGGCTGCTACCACGGAGGAATCCACACCACCTGATAAGCCAAGCAAAACTTTTTCATTGCCGATTTGTTCACGAAGCTGTTCGACACGAAGCTCGATAATGTGCTCAGGTGTCCATAGACCACCACAGCCACAGATTTTATGCACAAAATTTGAAAGCAATTCTGCGCCTTTTGCGGTATGCGTCACTTCAGGATGAAACTGTACACCGTAGAAACGACGAGTTTCATCCGATGCCGCCGCATATGGACAACTTGGTGTGCTGGCAGTGGTGCTAAACCCTTGTGGCAATTGACCGACTTTATCACCGTGACTCATCCACACATGCAATTGATCTTCACGATCTTGTAGATTACCAATTAACTGATCACGGATTTGAATATCGACTTCTGCATAACCAAACTCATGCACTGTGCCTGCTTCGACCTTTCCGCCCAATTGTTCAGACATGGTTTGGAAGCCGTAGCAAATACCCAGTACAGGCACGCCGAGCTCAAATACCACTTGTGGCGCACGAGGACTGCCCTCGACATGCACGCTTTCTGGACCACCTGAGAGGATGATACCGTTTGGATTAAAGGCACGAATCTCTGCTTCGGTCATGTCATAGGCGTACATCTCAGAGTACACGCCTGCTTCACGGACACGGCGAGCGATCAACTGGCTGTATTGCGAGCCAAAATCAAGGATAAGAATACGGTCTTCGGTAATTTGAGTATTGGTCGTCATCAGCTACAACTTATACAAGGCGAGAAATTAAGCGCTGTATTTTAGCATTTTCTACAGTGAACTGCACTGATTATAAATTCGTGTAAATACGTCTTGCTTAACCTTTATAAAAAATATGACTATCACATTAAGCGCTGAATCAACTTATATTTTGGCAATTTTGGTTGGCTACGCCAACCAAAATTGCGTACGGGGTTTGGGGACTAAGTCCCCAAAATCCCCTCCTCGCCTCACTGCCGAAGGCAGTGAGGCGAAATCAATTCGCTTTGTCAAAGGCAATAAAAAAGCCACCCTTACGGATGGCTTCTTCTAAATCATGACGGTATTAACCTGCACGATTTTTGATCTTACGTAATGTTTCAAGCTGCGCCGCTGTTTCAGCAAGAGCAGCCAAAGCTGCTGCTGAGTCCAAATCACTCTTTTGATTTGCAAGCAATTGTTCAGCATTTTTACGTGCTTCGATAATCGCTGCTTCATCCAAGTTGTCTGCACGCACTGCGGTGTCTGCAAGTACAGTCACCACATGCGGTTGAACTTCAAGCACACCGCCTGATACATAGACGATTTCTTCTGTACCATTCTCAAGCTGAACACGAATCGGTCCAGGTTGAAGTAAAGTCACTAGCGGGGCGTGACCCGGTAAAATACCGAGCTCACCACCTGCGCCTTTTGCGATCAACATGCTGACTTGTCCAGAGTAAATTGACTCTTTGACACTCACCACGTCACATTGCATCGTTGCCATAAGATAGCCTCCTTAATTAGAGATGCTAATTACAGCTTCTCAGCTTTCGCAATCACTTCGTCAATACCACCAACCATATAGAACGCTTGTTCTGGGATGTGGTCGTATTCACCAGCTAACAGACCCTTAAAGCCACGAATGGTTTCTTTAAGCGGTACAAGTTTACCTGGCGCGCCAGTAAAGACTTCAGCAACGTGGAACGGTTGAGAGAAGAAACGTTGGATTTTACGTGCACGGTAAACAACCAATTTGTCTTCTTCAGCCAGTTCGTCCATACCCAAGATCGCAATGATGTCTTTCAGCTCTTTATAACGTTGCAATACGTTCTGTACAGAACGTGCAATTTCATAATGCTCTTGACCTACAACCAATGGATCAAGCTGACGAGATGTAGAGTCAAGTGGATCGATCGCTGGATAGATACCAGAAGATGCGATGTCACGGCTCAATACTACTGTTGCGTCCAAGTGGGCGAATGTCGTTGCAGGCGAAGGATCGGTTAAGTCATCGGCAGGTACGTATACCGCTTGGATTGACGTGATCGAACCAGACTTCGTCGATGTAATACGCTCTTGAAGTACACCCATCTCTTCTGCAAGTGTCGGTTGATAACCTACTGCAGATGGCATACGACCAAGAAGTGCAGATACTTCTGTACCCGCAAGTGTATAACGGTAGATGTTGTCAACGAACAGAAGTACGTCACGACCTTTACCATTTTCATCTTTCTCATCACGGAAGTATTCCGCCATGGTCAAACCTGTCAACGCAACACGTAGACGGTTACCCGGTGGCTCGTTCATCTGACCGTAGACCATTGCTACTTTATCAAGAACGTTAGAATCTTTCATTTCGTGATAGAAGTCATTCCCTTCACGAGTACGCTCACCAACACCAGCGAATACAGATAAACCTGAGTGCGCTTTTGCGATGTTGTTGATCAATTCCATCATGTTAACGGTTTTACCAACACCCGCACCACCGAACAGACCAACTTTACCACCTTTCGCAAACGGGCATAGCAAGTCGATGACTTTAATACCAGTTTCTAGAAGGTCAGTAGACGCTGCTTGTTCAGCATAAGAAGGCGCTTCACGGTGAATCGGCAAACGATCTTCAGTCGCAACTGGACCAGCTTCGTCGATTGGGCGACCAAGGACATCCATAATACGACCAAGCGTCGCTGTACCCACTGGTACTGAAATCGGTGCACCAGTATCAGATACTGGAAGACCACGTTTCAAACCTTCAGTAGAACCCATTGCGATGGTACGAACAACACCATCACCGAGCTGTTGTTGCACTTCGAGAGTTGTCTCAGTGCCATCAACATGAAGTGCGTCATAGATCTTTGGAACGCTATTACGTTCAAACTCGACGTCGATAACCGCGCCGATGATCTGAATGATACGACCGCTACTCATATTGCTGTCTCCTCAATTCAAATAAATACTGTTAAACGGCAGCGGCACCGCCAACGATTTCAGAAATTTCCTGAGTAATCGCGGCTTGACGCAGCTTGTTATAGATGAGTTGTAGATCTCTAATCAATCCACCCGCATTATCTGTTGCAGCTTTCATCGCAACCATACGTGCAGACTGCTCAGAGGCGATGTTTTCGATCACACCCTGATAGACCATCGACTCGATATAGCGAACCAATAAACCATTTAGCAATTCTTCTGCTTCTGGCTCATAGAGATAATCCCAACCGTATTGACGGTTTAGATCTTCGCTTTCGTCAGCTTGTGCAAGTGGAACAAGTTGATCGACTGTCGGTTTTTGTGTCATCGCATTGATGAAGCGGTTTGATACCAAATAAATGCGATCAATCTCGCCCTTATCATAAGAATCAAGCATCGCTTGAACCGAACCTGTCAGTTGTTCCGTATCTGGCGCATCACCCAACTGGGTAGCTGCAGACACCACTTTACCGCCGTAACTTTTAAAAAACGAAACCGCTTTTTGACCAATTAAAGCAAATTCGACTTCAATTGACTGCGCACGTTGTTGTTGTACATGCTGAACCACTTTTTTGAACAAATTAATGTTCAAACCACCAGCAAGTCCACGATCCGATGAAACCACGATGTAACCAACGCGTTTCACAGGACGATCGACCATATAACGGTGTTTGTATTCTGGATTGGCTTGTACCAAGTGAGCAATTACACGGCGCATATTTTCGGCATACGGGCGACCTTGTGCCATGCGCTCTTGCGCACGACGCATCTTAGAAGCTGCTACCATCTGCATCGCGCGAGTAATTTTCTGCGTGCTTTTGATACTAGCTACTTTGGCGCGAATTTCTTTTAAATTTGCCATACGCTTAACCTAATTCTCGAAAACCTGAATCAACAGGCTTTCGATGGTTGATCCGTGAAACAAACTTAACTAACCCAAATCATTAAAAAATGAATTAGTAAGCCTGAGTCGCTTTGAAGCTCTCAATACCTGCTTTAAATTCAGCTTCGATGTCTTTGTCGTAGTTACCAGTTTCATCAATATTTTGCATGAATGCAGCTTTTTCAGAGCGGAAATATGCAATCAATGCTGCATCAAAATCAACGATTTTGTTTACAGGAACATCAGCCATATAGCCTTCGTTCGATGCATAAACAGAAACCGCTTGATCAGCAATTGAGTAAGGTGCATATTGCTTTTGCTTCATCAACTCAGTTACACGTTGACCGTGTTCAAGTTGCTTACGAGTCGCTTCGTCAAGGTCAGAAGCAAACTGCGCAAATGCAGCCAATTCACGATACTGTGCAAGTGCAGTACGGATACCACCAGACAATTTCTTGATGATCTTCGTCTGTGCAGAACCACCAACACGTGATACCGAAATACCAGCGTTGACCGCAGGACGGATACCCGAGTTAAACAATGAAGTTTCTAGGAAGATCTGACCATCAGTAATCGAAATTACGTTGGTTGGTACGAATGCAGATACGTCACCCGCTTGGGTTTCAATGATCGGCAATGCCGTCAATGAACCAGTTTGACCTTTCACTTCACCATTGGTGAACTGCTCAACATAGTCCGCAGATACACGAGAAGCACGTTCAAGAAGACGTGAGTGAAGATAGAATACGTCACCTGGATACGCTTCACGACCTGGTGGACGACGAAGAAGCAATGAGATTTGACGATAAGCAACTGCTTGTTTAGACAAATCATCATAGATGATCAACGCATCTTCACCACGGTCACGGAAGTATTCACCCATTGTACAGCCAGAATAAGCTGACAAATACTGCATTGCTGCAGGATCAGCTGCTGCCGCTGCAACAACAGTGGTGTACGCCATTGCGCCAGTTTCTTCTAACTTACGCACGACGTTGGCAATCGTAGATTGTTTTTGACCAATCGCTACATACACACATTTAATGCCAGAAGACTTCTGCGCAATAATGGTGTCAACAGCCATTGCAGTTTTACCTGTTTGACGGTCACCAATGATCAATTCACGCTGTCCACGACCAATTGGGATCATGGTATCTACTGATTTATAACCAGTTTGTACAGGCTCATCAACACTTTGACGCCAAATTACGCCAGGCGCAACTTTTTCGACTTTATCAGTCATTTTTGCATCAATAGGGCCTTTACCATCGATCGGGTTACCCAAGGCATCCACGACACGACCTAAAAGTTCAGGACCTACTGGTACTTCAAGTACACGACCAGTACAACGTGCTTTTTGACCTTCTTGCAAGCCTAAGTAGTTCCCAAGAACTACGGCACCCACTGAATCTTCTTCAAGGTTCAGTGCCATACCAAATAAGCCGCCTTCAAATTCGATCATCTCACCGTACATGGCATCTGCCAAGCCGTGAATACGCACGATACCGTCCGATACCATGACGATGGTACCTTCGTTTTTCGCGGTCGCACTGGTGTCCAGATCGCTGATACGCTGTTTAATGAGCGCACTGATCTCGGATGGATTCAGTTGTTGCATTGCGCTATTACCTCAATTCTTTGTATGTTCATTCTTGTGATTTAAGCAAGAAGACGAGTTCGCATTTTTTCAAGCTTGTTTAGCGCAGAATCATCAATGACTTGATCACCCGCACGGATTACCACTCCAGCGATTAAGCTTGGATTTTGTTGTACAGTGACATTGACAGTTTTGTTGTAGCGCTGTTGAAGGCGCTCAGCCAAAAGCTGTTGTTGCTCTGTAGATAGTGGAAATGCCGATTCGATAACAACGTCTAATGCGTTATTACCTTGAGCTTTCAATAATTCATATTCTGCTGAAATTTCAGGAAGCAAAACCAAACGATCATTCTCTGCAAGCAAAGTAATAAAGTTTGAAACTGCAACTGAAGTTTGCTCTGTACCAGTAATCTGGATAAAAGCTTTAACTTTTTCAGCAGGTGTTAATTCTGGGCGATTAATATAAGCGGAAAATGCTTCATCTTGCACCGTCGTACTGAGCGTACTTAATACAGAAGACCAACTGTCTGCTGCATTTTGCTCAGACGCATAAGCAAATGCTGCTTTGGCATATGGGCGTGCCAACGTCAAGAGTTCAGCCATATTTCGCCTCGCTTAAAGTTTCGCAGCCAGCTCTTTGAGCATGGCATCGTGAGCTTGTGCATCAACTTGTTGTGCAAGAATCTTCTCTGCACCATCGACTGCCAAAGCAGCAACCTGTTGACGTAGTGCTTCGCGAGCGCTATTGATCTCAGTATCCACAGACTCTTGAGCCTGTTGGCGAATACGCTCACCTTCCGCAGACGCTTGGGTACGAGCTTCCTCGACCAATTGTGCTGCACGACGGTTCGCTTGTTCGATCAATTGCGCCGCTTGTGCTTTTGCTGCATCTAATTCAGCTTTTACCTGAGCTTGCGCATCGGCAAGATCAGCTTTGGCTTTTTCAGCTGCATTTAAGCCATCAGCGATTTTACGCTGACGCTCACTAATCGCATTGATTAGTGGTGGCCAAACGAACTTCATGCAGAATGCAACAAAAATCGCAAACGCAATCGCTTGACCAAACAGAGTATAGTTAATATTCATTGCTATTCCTCAATAGTTTAATTTAGGAATGAAGCCAATTAACCTACAAATGGATTAGCGAAGATGAAGAACAAGCCAATACCAACACCGATCATAGGCACAGCATCAAGAAGACCCGCGATTAAGAACATACGAGTTTGAAGTTGTGGCGCCAATTCTGGTTGACGAGCTACAGCTTCCAAGAAGCGACCACCCAAAAGACCAAAACCGATTGCAGTACCCAAAGCACCGAAAGCGATTAAGATAGCAGCTGCAATCGCAACAAGACCAAGACCTAGTTCCATGATAAATCCTCAAAGGTTAGGTTATACCAATAAATAAAAAATTTGCCCAACTACACCACGTAGCTAGGCATTACCATTAATGCTTTTCGCTCGCCATACTCAAATACACGATGGTCAACATCATGAAAATGAAGGCTTGCAATGTAATAACAAGAATATGGAAAATCGCCCACGGCACAGACAACGCCCATTGGATCCAAAATGGTAGTAAAGCGATCAAGATAAAGATCAACTCACCCGCATACATGTTACCAAACAGTCGAAGTGCCAATGAAATTGGACGAGCCAAGAAAGTTACCAATTCCAAAACAAGGTTTACAGGAATTAATAACGCCTTAGCGATAGGATTACTCGGGTTAAATGGGTTCAGTGCCAACTCACCAACAAAACCTGCCACGCCTTTTTCACGGAAACTATAAAATAGAATCAACGCAAATACTGACAATGACATCCCCAATGTGATGTTAGGGTCAGTAGAAGGGACGATTTTGAAATAAACGTGATGTGGATCCATACCAAATACGCTTGCACCAATTTTCTGAGCCAATACAGGCACCCAGTCAACAGGGATCAAATCCATCAAGTTCATGAGGAAAATCCACACGAAGATGGTCAACGCCAAAGGCGCAATCAAACGTGATTTGCCATGAAAAGTATCACGGACACTTGAGTCTACAAACTCGATAATCATCTCAATTGCTGATTGGAATTTTGTTGGTACGCCACTATTCGCAGCACGAGCAACTAACCAAAAAATAAAGCAAAAGATGATCCCAAGACCGATAGACCAACCCATTGAATCCAAGTGAATTGCAGTGAAGCCCATTTGCTGAGCTTCAGCACCCGATTCAGCCAATTTCCATGTACCATCTGGCATTTTGCCATAGGTCATGTTGGTCAAATGGTGCTTGATATACTCAGTCGAAGTAAGGGCATGTTCTTCAGCAGCCATAAATCACACCTGGTCAATGTAAATTACTATTTAAAGAAAACCGATGCACGCTGCACGACATCAACTCTCTAAGAAAACTATTCTTCCGCTGTCAAAGCAGTTAGGCTTGATGCCGAGCGAGCCAAAATGGCGCAACCCACGACATAGCTTGCACAAGCAAGAACCCACCTAAAACCGCCACCATAGATATTGGTGAAACACAGCTTAAAATCAAAATCAAACCAACAACCACGATCACAAATTTGCCGATCAAACCGAGATACATATTGCTGAGAATTTGCCTCGACGCTCGTGCTCCAGAAGATCGAAACGCCTGCCACGAGAAATAGCTACTTGCAAACCAATAGACTAATGCTCCAAGTGCTGCACTTTTTGCAGCAGTCACATCGTGTATTAGCCAAGCCAATAACGCTGCAACTGGAATCATGATCGCTTGGAATACAGCCAAAGCCTTTGCCAATCGACGATCAACAAGTTGTGGAGATCGGCGCATTACTTCTCTATCTCTGTAGCTCTCTGTAGCTATATCACTATAACTTCAGTAACAAATTCGCAATCATCTCTTTGCACATTGTCTGATCTATCCCAAACTGGTCAAAATCAACAATTCAACAAGGATTCGTGAATGATTGTTATTAATCGGAGGCATTATAGAGTTACACCCCGTAACATGCAATCTTTATCCGAAGAAGGGCTGGTTAATTTTTACCGTTTTTTGACAACATCCGACTATTTTACGAAACAATTTACGAAATAATGATGACAAAAATGGAATTTTTGACTGTGAAAACAGTTTTGTAGTGATCACAGTCCTTCGATTAGTGACGAGGCAGACATTGTTGTACCGCATTCGCCAATTTTAGCCAAGCTGTGACAAAATCTTTCTGATCTGACATGCTTTCATTCGCTTCAACGGTATTTACTGGATTTAAGCGTTGCACCACATTGTCACTTGCCCCATGTCCGAGAATTAAGCACATCGTGTCTTGTGGACGATGATCATTTAAATATTTGATCTGCGCAATGGTCGGTGCTTGCTCATGATCTGCACTCAACGCCCCTGAATATTTCAAATCCATCGCACGTTCAAGATATTGAAAGGCATCATGAAATGCCCAATAGTGACGCAAGTTTCGACCGTTATTGGTCAGTCGAGTGGCATCTAACATCCGTTTTGAAAATTGTTGTGCATTTTTCCAATACGTCGTTTTATATTCTGGATGTTGCTGTGAACGTAATGAGGCGATAAAGAAGGCAATTCGAATCGCATTATTTGGTTCTAGCCAAACATGCGTATCAAGACTATTGGCAATCGGTTGCCCTTTGACATCACGCATCGGCAATGTTTGCATCAAATGACTATCCAGTACAGAAATTGCATTTTTCTGTGTACCCAATAGTTTTTGTAATGGGGCTTCATGCTGTACACCAAACCATAAAATAAGCTCGGCCTGAGTCGCAAGTTGACGAGTTTTCGGGGTAATTTGTACGTCATGCCCTGTCTGTTGTGGGCTGAGTAGTAAAGTCGGCTCTTCAACACCTTTAGTCACATCTTTGGCAATCAAATATAAAGGATAGGTCGAAAGTACCAAGCCATTTACCATAGATTTTTTAGCATCTGAATCTTTATCATTCGAAATATCTTTAGACCACACCAATGACGGCATCAATAATGAGAAAAACAGCACAAAAGTGAGAGATTGAACGATACGCACAACAAATTACCCAAATTAAAACTAGCGTTATAATATAACAATATGCTATTTTTTACACTATTATTTGTTTGCGATTTCTCTTTACACTTTTTTTGTTTTGCTGAAGTCCATTTTTATTTTTAAAGTTTCGGGGAATATCTGTGAACACATGCTCGCATACGCATCATGATGACGATCGCCTACACGGCGTGCATGAACATGGCAGCGTCAATGAGCGCATCAAACAAGCTGAACAAATCTGTGACGAAGCAGGCGCACGCCTGACGCCACTTCGCAAAGAGGTGCTCAGCCTGATTCTTTCTGCAAAAGCGCCAATCGGTGCGTATGATCTACTCGCAAAACTAAAAAACAGCAATGAACGCCCTGCTGCGCCACCTACGGTGTATCGTAGTTTAGAATTTTTATTAGAGCATGGTTTTGTCCATCGTCTGACCTCGATCAATGCCTTTATCCCTTGTTGTCATCCTCGTGAAGGACATCAGGCTGCATTCCTGATCTGTCAAAATTGTCATAGCGTCAAAGAAACCTCTGCCAATGATTTATTTGATCAACTAAAAAGTATTGCTGATCAAGGACATTTCCAAGCACAAAACAGCGTGATTGAGATCTCGGGAATGTGTCAACAATGTCAATGAGTGACTGTGCGCCACTGGTTCAATTGAATCAAATCAATGTCAGCTTTTCAGGTCGACAAGTGCTGAAAAATGTTGATTTACACATTTATCCGCATGAAATCGTCACCTTAGTTGGACCCAATGGCGCAGGCAAATCGACATTAATTAAAGTCTTACTTGGCATTAGCAAAGCAGATCAAGGACAAGTGACCTATCAGCGCAACTTGAAAATGGCGTATGTGCCACAAAAATTTCACCCTTCAGAAAGCCTACCGATGCGAGTCAAAGATTTATTGGCTTTGGAAAAATGCGACAACACCTATAAAGCACAAATCATCCAAGATACTGGTATCGCCAATTTGCAATCGACTGCGCTACAACAATTATCAGGTGGTGAGCGACAACGTGTGCTACTGGCACGTGCTTTATTGCGCAAGCCACAGCTTTTGGTTTTGGATGAACCAATGCAAGGCTTGGATATTCAGTCTGAAGAAGAGCTGTATGCCTATGTGCGCACTTTGCCGACTACACTTGGCTGTGCCGTATTGATGGTGTCACATGATTTGCAATGGGTGATGCAAGGTACACAACGCGTGATCTGCCTGAATCATCATATTTGCTGTACAGGCACACCTGAAAATATCCAAAAACATCCTGAATATGTGGCGATCTTCGGTCAGCAACGGGTGCCCTATCAACATCATCATGACCACTGTGCGCATGGTGATCACGCTGAACCATGTCAACACATTCCACATCCCCACATTCATCCCGAAGCGGAGCCCTAATCCATGTATGAGTGGCTGATTTTACTTGCACCTGCATGGTTGATGGGCTGTGTGTTGCCCTTTTTGACTGCGCCTTTAGGCTGTTTGATGCTATGGCGTCGTATGTCTTTCTTTGCCGACACAATGGCGCACGGCACGTTGCTCGGCGTTGCTATCGCAGGTTTACTGAGCCTACCGATTTGGCTTGGTGTGTCGCTGTTGGCAGTGATTTTGGTGGGTATCTTATGGTTTTTGCATGATCGTCGTTTACCGAATGATGCTTTGTTGGCACTATGTTCTGCGACTTTGCTGTGTAGTGGTTTATTGCTGATTCAACAATTGCCAACTTTGCGCCCTGAGCTAATGAGCTATCTTTTCGGTGATTTACTCACCGTGACATGGCAAAACCTGCCTGCATTGGTGCTGACCATTTTATGTGCAGGCGCAATACTCGCCTATCACTGGCGTTCGCAGTTGCGTCTAGCCCTCGCTTCAGACATTGCCCAAAGTGAAGGTATTCGTGCAGGTTGGCAACGGCTGATTTTCATGGGCGTGCTTGCGCTGTTTACGGTCATTGCACTTAAAGTGGTTGGCTCATTGCTCATGGGTGCTTTATTGGTGATCCCTGCGCTGACCGCACGACTCCTTGCACATTCGCCACGACAAATGGTGATTTGGGCATTTATCCTTGCAGAGTTGGCGATTACCGTTGGGTTATGGAGCAGTGCTTGGCTCGATATTGCCACAGGCTTGAGTATCGTATTGACCATGTCGGTGCTTTTTGCCGTAGTATTTATTGGACAAAAAGTGTGGTTTAAATCGAAATCGTTGGCTTAACGCTTAGCATTTCAAATCAAAAGACCAATTCATAAGAATTGGTCTTTTTGATGCAAATCAATGAATTGATCTGTAATTATTGCTTTGGCGCACACTGCGTATCATCACATTGTTCAGCTTGACTTGACTCAAGACTAGCTTCAACAGGCTCTAAAGCTTTTTCCAAAACCTGTACAAACACTTCCGTCGGCTGTGCACCCGATAAAGCAATGCGCTGATCAAATACAAAAAATGGGACACCTGTGACATTGAGCTGATCACGTGCAGTCGCTTCATCGAATTTGACAAAATCTGCGTATTCATCGGAATCTAGCACATCATCGACTTCTACAGGATTTAAGCCAATCCGTGACGCCACATCTTCCAAAGTTTCACGCTCGCCAATCGCCAAGCCATCGGTCATATAGCTATAGAAAAAGGCTTCTTTCGCTTCCGAGCCCAAACCTTTGCTTTGTGCCAAATGGATAATGCGATGTGCATCTAAGGTATTGCCTGAGTTGGCGTTTTGCCAGTTAAACTCGATGCCTTCCGCTTTTGCCATTTCGGCAATGTTGCGTTGCATCTCTTCTACTTCTGCAAGACTCCGTCTATATTTCTGAGCCAGTCGCTCTGAGTTCGAAATCTCTTGACGTTTTGGCGCATCTGCATCGAGCTGAAAACTATGCCAATGCACTTCAAGCTCGACACCTACTTGCTCAGCGGCTTTCTCTAGGCGTTTTTTGCCGATATAACAAAATGGACATACTACATCCGACCAAATATCTACACGCATGACTTTTCTCAAATCTCATTGTTAGGCTGTAAATAGGGTTGAAATTTAGTTTTTAAAGGGTATTTACGGGAGAGAATATCTCCCCAAACACCTAAGTATTATTTAGTTGTTGTAATCTTTTGAATTTACCGCTTATCAGAGCTATACAATATTTCACATCACTTTGATGTAGGCTAAATATATTATCGCTTTTGATTGATTCAACTTTTTTCCGTATATATGGAAAGTTGAATTTGGAGCAAGCCAATGAAATTTTTAAAATTTTCTCCATCCTTCATTCTATTATCCTCACTGGGCTTCCCCTTGATGGTACAAGCAAGTGACGTTATTTCACTCCCGACGATTACCGTCATGGCAGAAGAAGAGCTTCGTGAAGAAGATGTTGGTATTCTTCCTTATCAAGAAGATGAAGATGTCAAAGAAGCGCTGAGCCATAAAATCTATAAGCTCGAAACTGATATGCAAAATAAGGAAATCAGTGAGAATGCCGGTATTGCGATGAACTATATTCCCAATACCGTCATACCTGATATGAGCCAGTATTCACCATTTTTACAACAATATATTTTAGCAGTTGCTAGTGGCTTTCAATCATCCGACCCAACGAATGGCGCTTTTGAAATACTCAATACCTTAGACATCAATCGCAATAATATTGACACTATTCGTAATGGCACGATGGAAATCAACTTTAATCAAAATATCGTAAATGAGCTTAATAAAAATGGTGACCTAATCAGACTACAACAACAGCTAAGAGATAGTTTCAACAACCGTTAGTGGTTTTTACGCTCATATTTTACATTTCAAAAAAATCCCCGCACTCGGCGGGGATTTTTAACAAGTTTAATTTAACAATTAAACACGTTCGATAATGGTCGCAATACCTTGACCAAGACCGATACACATGGTCGCTAGACCGATTTGTGTATCTTGTTGCTCCATCACGTTCAACAAAGTCGTTGTGATACGTGCACCAGAACAGCCCAATGGGTGACCAAGCGCAATCGCACCACCATTCAAGTTGATGATGTCTTGCTTCTCATAGATACCCAAGCCTTTCATTACTGATAGACCTTGTGCAGCAAATGCTTCATTCAATTCAACAGTTTGAATGTCATTGATCGTTAAGCCAGCACGCTTCAATGCTTTTTGCGTTGCAGGAACAGGACCATAGCCCATGATCGCTGCATCACAGCCTGCAACCGCCATAGAGCGGATTACAGCACGTGGCTTCAAGCCTAATGCTTGCGCACGTTCAGCAGACATGAGTAGCATCGCAGATGCACCATCAGACAATGCTGAAGATGTTGCAGCTGTTACTGTACCGCCTTTCGGATCGAATACTGGACGCAATGCTTGGAATGCTTCAATGTTTGCATCTGGACGGATCACTTCGTCGATGTCACAGCTTTGCAAGAAGCCATTTTGGTCATGACCTTCGATCGCAATAATTTCATTTTTGAAGCGACCTTCTTGTGTTGCAGCCCATGCACGGCGATGTGATTCCACACCGAACGCATCTTGCTCTTCACGAGAGATACCGTTCATACGACCCAACATTTCAGCAGTTAAGCCCATCATGTTAGATGCTTTTGCGTAGTGCTTAGACGCTTGTGGGTTGATGTCGATGCCGTGCATCATACCAACGTGACCCATATGCTCTACGCCACCGATGATGAATACATCACCTTGATTCGTTGCGATTTGCGCCGCAGCAGTATGGATCGATTGCATTGATGAACCGCAAAGACGGTTAACCGTTTGACCTGCAACTGTTTTTGGAAGATCAGCCAATAAAACAATGTTACGACCAATGTTCATACCTTGTTCAAGCGTTTGGTTGACACAACCCCAAATTACATCTTCAACTTCATTGGTATCAAATTCGTTACGTGCAACGAGCGCACGAACCAATTCAGCAGATAAGTTATCTGCACGAACATTGCGGAACATACCGTTTTTGGTTTTACCCATTGCTGAACGTACACCATCAACGATGACAACGTCACGTGGATTTAAAGTAGCCATTCACGTTGCTCCTTAACCGTAGAATTTTTTGTTGTTTGCAGCCATGTCACGCAACATTTGTGGCGCTTCATAAGCCTTACCTAAGTGTGCATATTTGTCGCAAAGCGCAACATATTCAGCAACACCTGTTTGATCGATGTAACGACATGGACCACCACGGAATGGCGGGAAGCCTACACCCATGATCATCGCCATATCTGCTTCTGCTGCAGTCGCTACGATGTTGTCTTCTAAGCAACGAACAGTTTCGTTACAGAAAGTCAGCATCATACGATCAATGATTTCTTGGTTATCAAACTCGTGCTTTTCAGTCGTCGCCATTGATGCCACAAGCTCATACGCTGTTGGATCAATTGTCTTGGCTTTCTTGCCTTTACGATCAAGCTCATACTTGTAGAAACCAACGTCATTCTTTTGACCAAGACGTTTGTTTTCATACATGATTTCAATCGCACCTTTGAAGTCAGGCTTCATACGATCAGGGAAACCTTCCGCCATCACTTCTGCACCATGAACACCCGTGTCGATACCAACTACGTCGATCAAGTATGCAGGACCCATAGGCCAGCCGAATTTTTCCATCACTTTGTCCACTTGTTGGAAGTCTGCACCATCTTTCAGAAGAAGGTCAAACGCACCAAAGTAAGGGAACAATACACGGTTTACAAGGAAACCTGGGCAGTCGTTGACAACGATTGGGGTTTTACCCATTTTTTGCGCAAGAACAACTGTGGTCGCAATCGCTTCAGCCGAAGTCTTCTCACCACGGATCACTTCTACCAATGGCATCATGTGTACTGGGTTAAAGAAGTGCATACCGACAAAGTTTTCAGGACGTTGTAGGTTTTCAGCCAAACGTGTGATTGAAATTGTTGAAGTATTTGAAGCAATGATCGTATTGTCACGAACATTTTTCTCAGTTTCAGCAAGTACAATGCCTTTGACTTTTGGATTTTCAGTCACCGCTTCGATCACGATATCGACTTCTTTGAACTCGTCATAGCTCAATGTCGGACGGATACGTGCAAGGGTATCACCCATCTGTTCAGGTTTAATTTTCTTACGGCTAACTTGCTTCGTGAGTAAGCCATTCGCTTCTTTCATACCCAATGCAAGCTGTGGATTACCAATATCTTTCATGATAATTGGTGTGCCTTTGCTTGCCGCTTGGTAAGCAATACCGCCACCCATGATACCCGCACCTAGTACAGCCGCTTGGTTTACAGGATGCGCACCTTGCTCATATTTTTTAGACGTCTTTTTCACCAATTGGTCATTTAAGAATAGACCAATCAATGCTTCTGCTTGTGGCGTAGATGCTGCTTGACCAAAGAATTTCGCTTCGGTTTTTACTGCTTCGTCACGTGTTTGGTTTGCAGAGGTTTGGATTGAGTCAATCGCAAGTTTTGGCGCAGGATATTGTGCAGGATTTGCTTTTGCAAGGACTACACCTTTCGCTGAGTTGAACGCCATCATTTGTTCGATTTGGTTCAATTTCACTGGATCAAGTTTTTCTTGACGTTTTGCTTTCCAATCAAGCTTGCCAGAAAGTGCTTTTTTCACCAAGTCGATCGCTGCATCTTGCAGTTGCTCAGGTGCAACCACCGCATCAACTGCGCCATCTTTCAGTGCAGCTGCAGGTTTTTTTTGTGCGCCTGTACCAATCCACTCAAGTGCATTGTCGATACCGATCACACGCGTCAAACGTACTGTACCGCCGTAACCTGGGAAGATACCCAGTTTAACTTCAGGCAGACCAACTTGCGCAGCTGTAGACATAATACGGTAGTCACATGCCAAGCAAAGTTCAAAACCACCGCCCAAAGCGATACCATTGATCGCAACCACTTTTGGAATATCCAAATCTTCGAAAGCATTGAAAATCGCATGCGCATCCATGGTGATGTCTGCAATTTTTTCTGCACCTGAAGAGAAGTAAGCACCAAACTCAGTGATGTCCGCACCCACGATGAATACTGGTTTACCACTGGTCACGATCAAACCTTTCACTTCACTGTTCGCTTTGATCGCGTCAGTCGCAGCCTTGAGGTCTTGCATAGTGACATTATTGAATTTGTTTACTGACTCGCCCTGTAAATCAAAGCGTAGTTCTGCAATTCCATCCGAAAGTAATTGGACGGTAATGGCATTGCCATTGTGGATCATGCCTGATCTCCTTGTTTTGGAGGACTTATGTTGAAATTCACTGCCATACGCAGGGCGCATGACGCTTTGCACATCTTACGCTAACTATATCTAAAAGTTAAAATACAAGTTGTATCAAGGCGTGACGCAAGCGTCATCAATAAGCTTGAATCATATGATTGAAATCTATCGATAGGATTCACTAACACAATTACTTACCCTATTGACCATATAAGCCACGCACCACTTCACCAATCACCGCAATGCCGTTCTCTAAGGTCGCATCATCTTGTGCAATGCTCATACGAATACATTCATGTGCATGGCTGTAAGCTGCAGTATCAATCCCTGGGAAAAAATGTTCACTAGGAATGATCAAGGTATTTTTCGCCTTTAAGCGTTGATACAGCTCCACGGTATTGATCGGTAAATCCTGAAACCAAATCCACAGGAAAATCGCCCCTTCAGGTTGATGAATTTTCATTGGATAATTGCCGAGTTCTTTTTTCAAACACGATACCGCAAAGTTGACTTTGGCTTGATAAAAAGGTTGAATTTCCTCATCAGCAAGACGTTTTAATTCATCACTTTCAAGTAACGGTGTCGCAATCGCCGTACCAAAGCGTGTCGGTGAAAGATTGACAATTGCATTCATTGCGCTGACCGCAGAAACCACCATTGGATCTGCCACAATGATGCCTGTACGCGTTCCTGGCAGACCAATTTTCGACAAACTCATACACAAAATACTGTGATCGTCCCAAGTCAGTTTGGCTTCAGTATGGATAATGTTGGGAAATGGCATGCCATAAGCATTATCAATAATCAGTGGAATATCATGTGCTTTTGCCAAATCAGAGAGCTTCGCCATTTCCTCATCAGTCAGCACGTTCCCTGTTGGGTTAGTTGGACGTGAACAGCAAATTGCACCAATTTTTCCTTGTTTTAATTCAGGTAAATTGTTTAAGGCATCAAAATCGACATGATATTTAAAGAAGCCTGGCTCGCCATTGTATTCGCTATCTTCGATGATCGGCTTTACCGCAACAAAGTGTTTTCCTGCGATATGTACATCGCTATAACCAATATATTCAGGCGCAAGTGGCAACAAAATTGACTTATCTTTACCATCGGCGAACTGCCCACCAAATAGATTAAATAAGTAAAAAAACGCATTTTGTGAGCCATTGGTCAGTGCAATATGGTCTTTAGTAATTCCCCAATCATAGTGTCGATTGAGGAAATCCACCAAAGCATTAATAAATTTTGCATCACCTTTGGGATTGGAGTAATTACCAATATTTTCAATCGCCGTCGAACCCAACTCACCCTCAGCAAGCGACTTGTACACTGCTAGAAATGCACGATTCACTGCATCAATACGTGCAGGATTGCCACCACCGAGCATATTTATCGGTTGTTCACTTTTTAAGGCATCGCCAAGATCATCCATAAGTTGGGAAATACCTGACGGTTGAATAAATTTCTGCCCAAAATTTGAAAAGTTCATGCTGTTTCTTCTGTCATGTGCTATTCGCACGTTTCGCTAAAAATAAAAGACGAATTATAGCAAATTTCACCCTGTCAGTTTTTCTACAATTTACTTTTAAAATTTGCCATAAATTTGCTCATCTATATAACGATGCTCTAAAATCACGATTATTTTCTCATTTTGGCAATACCAACATGTTTACATCGCTTAAAACATCTTCCCAAGTCATCCTATTGATGTGTTCCGCACTGTTTTTATTCAGCGCATGCAGTGAACGCAAACCGATGACCGCAGAAGAAAAATGGCAACGATTCTGTATCACTTATCAGTCTGCTGCCTACAACATCATGTCGGATCGTCAACATCAAGTGACAGAACAACAAGCCATTGAACATGTTGAAAAAATCCAAGCAGGTGTAGAGCGTGATATGCTCATGACATTGGTCAAACAAGCACATCAAAGCCCAGCTTTTGATCAACAAGATGATAAAGAAAAAGCAATGGAAGACTTTAAAGCTGGTAAATATCAAGCCTGTATGGCGAAAATGCCTGAATCAAATGAAGATCAAAATGCCGATATTCCGACTGCAACAGCGCAATAATTTTTAAAAGTTAAAACGTAATTCGATCTAGAAAAAAAGCGCACAGTTTCGATGCGATGCGCATTTCTTTTGCAATGTACAGAATATTCAAATTACCGAGTTTTCTTCTTTGCTTGGACTTCACGTTGAAACTCAGCCAAAGCCCAACCCAAACAACCACCCAGCAAACTGATTGGTAATGCTTCAGAGAAGCCAAATTGTAAAATCAGCAATGCGAGCAAGAAAAAAATCAAGCTAAAAGTACAGATATAAAGAACTCGTCGCATCATCATATACAGCCTAAAACAAGCAATCAAACCAAAACCACTATTCAATTAGCTTAGGCTGTATAAGACAACATGGACATTAGGCTTTTGTCGTACTTTTCGGGCTTTTAGACTAGACTTTAGGCTTATTTCAAAAAGCCATTTTGCGCTAGAAAGTCCATGCTAATATTCGAAGTCGCAGTCTGCTCTGCGGCTTTATCTCCGAGCATCAAGCGCTCGATATAACGTGCCAAAACATCGACTTCAAGATTGACTTGCGTGCCTTGTTTCCAAGAGCCAATATTGGTGCGGTCTGCGGTGTGTGGAATCAAATTTAGACTAATCACATTGCCACGCAGATGGTTAATGGTCAGACTAATACCATCTACCGTGACCGAGCCTTTTTCCGCCAAATATTTTGCCAATTCCACAGGTGCAGTCACTTCAAAATACAATGAACGTGCATCTTCACGTACGAGGGTAATTTCACCCAGTCCATCGACATGACCACTGACAATATGACCGCCAAAACGTGTGGTTGGCAGCATCGCCTTTTCCACATTGACAGTTTGCCCTGCTTTCCATTGTCCAAGTGTGGTGCGATGCAGACTTTCTCTCGACACATCCGCCGCATACCAATCTTCACCAAACTCAATCACGGTCAAGCAGATACCATTGGTGGCAATCGAATCGCCTAGATGCACATCGGACATATCCAGTTTGGTTTGAATTTTTAAGCGAACGTCACCGCCCACGGGTTGCACACTTTGCACTTGTCCAACACTTTCAATGATGCCTGTAAACATAGATTGACCTATTTATTTTTTCTTTGCGAATGTGCTGTATATGTGGGCGAACTGCCGAATTTAAAGTACATTCAATTTAGCGCATATTTAACGACGAGAATACATCTACCACAATGCCAATTGCGTGCTACTGCCTGAGGTATCCACCCCACCGAGTTCAGCAAAATGATGCAATTGCCCCAAGAGCTGACGTAACGGTGGACCAGACTTGGCATGGGTATCAGTAATCACGATAAACTCAAGCACTCTCGCTCGCTCAGACTGACGCTGTTTACTGACCCGATAACGTGGCACATCTTGCGTCAGTAGCGTGACTTTACCTCGTGCCAAATTGGCTTGCAACAAGTCCACAGGGGAAATATTACCATCGGTACTATAGCTGGTCAGGATAAAGCGTGCATTGATGGTTGCCAATAATTTCTCATAGGCTTCTTGTGCATATTTTGAGGAATTATAAGCACTTGGACGCTCTTTGCGCCACGCACGATCAATGCCACTTTTAAAGCCTTTGGTATCAGGCGATGGTAAATCGACTTGATCCCACATGGTCAGTGCATTCAAAACATGATAATTACTGCTATAAGCATGTTGATTGTACGGTGGATCGAGGTATGCCACATCCACTTCAAAGCCTGTCATCTGATCGGCGAGATGCTGTGCATCCACGCACCACATTTCTGCCGCAGGGCGGTTCGGATCGCCGACTTCACAGAATTTATTTGGCGAAAGCAGTAATAGAGAATCAATCCGCTCCAAAGCGGTTTTGGTTTTGCCACCCCAACCATGATGAAAACTTTTAAATACGCCACTGGTATTGCTGACAAAGCTTGCAGAATAAAGGAGGGGTGACAAGAGCGCACTCATTTCCACACTATCAATCGTACCTTGCGCTTGCCATGTGGCAATCTGCTGACGCATGGCATCGAGGCGCATACCGTTGCGACGTTTGAAAAATAGTCGATCTCGACTCGGATCGTAGACATCGTCATCACGAGGACAGAGATTGTGCGTCACCCACCCTTTGACTGCAGGCAACCGATTGAGATAATCAATCGCCGCTTGATAACCGCCCAGCTGTTTAAATTCAGGCGCCTCCACACAGGACAATACCGCATGATTTAAGGCGTGACTATATGGCTCCCAATCATTGGCGATAACACGATAGCCATTTTGTCGTGCTAGACGTGATACCACGCCACTACCCGCAAAGAAATCAGCAAAGATCGGCGCAGACTTGCCTTTTTTCGGTTGAAGCGTACCAGTGAGTTCCAACGCTTCCAAAATCAAATGCAATAAACGCCGTTTATTACCCAAATAAGGCACTAACTGATGAAACAAATATTCATCCGTGGTACGGGCAGCATGGCGACGTTTATGGTAAACGGAAACTTCAGCGGTCATAGAACAATCAAATAGCGACAATCAAATGGGAGAAATTTAAACAGGCTTTTTCACAGGGAACCTCTAAAAACTTAGCGAGTAGTGTAAATTTTAAGGCGCACCTCGCACAGCAACCGCAGTGTACATGACGTACATGAGGATTGCGAGCAAGGAGCAACGCAGAAATTTACCTACGCAGGTGGTTTTTCGAAGTTCCCTACAATGGGTTTGAGACGTAGTCGTATATCTTGTCCAATCCGTTTGACATCAAACAATTCAAAATCAATACTTTGACGCATTTCATCGAATTCAAATTGATTCAAAGCACGCGCCGATTGACCGAGATATTTTGGCGCGATGTATTGAATGAGTTCATCGACCAAACCATCACGAAGAAAACTTGTTGCCAATGTCGCACCAGATTCGACCAACACATCATAGATTTGATATTGCGATTTCAAGGTTTGTAATAGTTCGGACAGCGATTGGACAGGCAATTGTATCACACCCAACGCTTCAAGTTCTGCTCGATATGGCGTCATCACAATTACCGTGGTTGGCTGATTGAGTAACTGTGCACTGAGTGGCAGGCGAACTTGTCGATCTAGAATGACACGATAGGGTTGCACGACTTGGTTTAAATCAATCTCTGCACCTGTTTCCGCATCGATCAATTGACGTACATTAAGCTGTGCATCATCAGCGAGAATGGTATCTACACCTGTAATCACTGCACCACTGATCGCCCGCCAATGCTGTACATCCTGCCGAGCATCGTCACCTGTGATCCATTTAGACTCACCCGAAGCCATTGCAGTCCGTCCATCTAGGCTCGCTGCAACTTTCAAACGCACATAAGGCAAGCCACCCGACATGACTTTCATAAAGCCTTGATTGAGTGCTAAAGACTCTTTTTCTAAAATACCGACCGTAGTATGAATCCCTGCATCTTGTAAAATCTGCTGTCCTTTGCCAGCGACTAGCGGATTCGGATCCAATGTGGCAATCACCACACGGGCAATTTTCGCCTTGACCAATGCTTCTGCACACGGCGGTGTCCGTCCATAATGCGCACACGGTTCTAAGGTCACATAAGCTGTTGCGCCATTCGCATGTTCACCTGCTTGTGCCAAAGCAAACACTTCGGCGTGCGAGCCACCGACTGGCGCAGTTGCGCCACGACCAATGATCTGACCATCTTTGACAATGACACAGCCCACCGCAGGATTTGGACGAGTGCGATATTGTGCAGATCCTGCAAGAGATAAAGCCTCACGCATCCAATACGTATCTTGACTTTGGGTGATATCATCTTGCATGAATAGACTCTTTGTTGGAAAGTTCATTAACGGATTTTAAACGCTTCAGCAATACACAGTTAAACAGTTAATTGTCTTTACGCAGTTGCATCATCTCAATCTGCTCACGGAACGCATCCAAATTTTGGAAATCGTGATAGACCGAAGCAAAGCGCACATATGCCACATGATCCAATTCAAAGATTGATTGCATGGCGATCTCACCAATGGTCAACGATTTGACATCACGTTCACCTAGACGTCGAATCTGCTGTTGAATATTAGATAGCGTTTCTTCGATTTGCTCTTGAGTGACTGGACGCTTTTGCAGTGCGTGCATTAAAGATCGACGTAGTTTTTGCTCATCAAAGGGTTCGTTTTTGCCATTCGACTTAATCACACGAGGCATCACCACTTCGTAGCTTTCAAACGTGGTAAATCGTTCACCACATCGGATACATTCCCGACGGCGACGAATCTGCGCACCTTGCGCTGCTAGGCGTGAGTCAATGACTTTACTGTCTGCGGCATCACAAAATGGACAATGCATAAGCTTAAAATTATTTTGAAGATTGCTTGCAGTGTAGCAAATTTTGGCGACTGACAGCTAGATCAATCGCCAATGCGTAGGTGTTGTGCTTTTAGTCGAAATGAGTCAGACAAGTTAATCTATTTCGAAACTCAATGTCGAGACGATATAACGGCTCTTATATGCTTTCTCTTGATATTTTCCAAACTCTTCGACTGCCTTTCCTGCTTCGATCACATACAAGCCCGTCCACGGTGTTTCTACGCTAAACTGACCTTTGTCATTGGTATAATAGGTTTTCGACCAACGGTTTGGTGCAAAGACAACAACTTCTTGACCTGACAATCGCTTGCCATCATAGATTACGGTGAATTGTTTTGCATTTGTAGCAACAGGAACAATCTCCATTTCCATCGTTACATTGCTATTTTGGCGTCCAGTCTTAGCGAGGAAGTTAATCAGCGTCTCGTCATAGAGCATATCTTGACTAACACGGACATCCTGCTCACCTGTAGTCGCATAAATCAAATGATCTGTTTCAACTTTTGCTGAGTATTCTTTGTCGCCTTGTTGTGCTTTTGCGGTGTTAAAGGTTTTCAGCGCGCCTGTTTGGTTATCCAATTCACCAGCGCTAAATTCTCCATAATATGCAAGGGTTTGGTTGTTTTCTTCAGGCGCTAACCACAGCATATGTGCTGAGGCATTGAGGCTAAGTAATAGCGAAGTGGCGAATACGCCGATTTTTAATTATTTCATGTTAGTTCTCTATTTAAGGTGAGGAATTTAATTGAATATAAGATTACCATATAATATTGATAATCATTCACAATCATTGCAAAAAATTAAAGGCGCATTTTTTATGCACCCTAAATTCCGCTTAAATCTTTAATTTGATCAGGCCGTTAAAGTATTTACTTTGTTTAAGTTTATGTATTTAAAACTTGCTTGATAGCTTACTTGCAAAGCGTGAAACGGCTTGATAGCCCGTCGGCAATACACGCTGTAAACCATCAAGGATTTTTGCATCGTTGCCGATCAATACACGTGGTTTATTGGCTTTCACTGCATTTAAGATGGTTTGTGCTGCCACTTCTGGCGGGCAACGTAGTAGCTTATCAAACGCTTTTGCAGATTTCTCAGGATCCATACCGATCGATTTCAAACTACCATTCATCCGTGCTGCTTTAGCAATATTAGTACGAATGCCACCTGGATGCACGCAGGTCGCACTGACCCCTGCATTTTGCATATCAAGCTCTTGGCGAAGTGATTCGGTGAAGCCACGCACGGCAAATTTAGTAGCGTTATACGCAGATTGCGTCGGTTGTGCAATGATGCCGAAAAGGCTAGATATATTAATGATGTGACCGTCTTTACTGGCTTTCAGATGTGGTAAGAATGCCTTTGTCCCGTACACCACACCCCAAAAGTTGATATTGACGATCCACTCAAGCTCTTCATAGCTCGCACCTTCGACCGTCGAACCGAGTGCCACACCTGCGTTATTAAAGATAAGATTCACAGAACCATGATTTTGAACAGTTTCTTCAGCCCATGTATAGACTTCTTCACGATTCGCAACGTCTACATGCTTTGATGTAATGCGCACGCCATATTGCTTGGCTTGATCAACTGTCTGCGCCAATCCTTGATCATTGACATCGCTCAGTGATAAATGACAGCCTTGTTTTGCCAATAAGATGGCTAATTGCTGACCAATACCCGAACCTGCACCTGTAATGGCTGCGACTTTATTTTGAAAATTTTTCATTGCGAATCCTATTCCTTGATCTGCTGAGGATCATTTTACTTTGATCTTTTTGACCGATACTCTGCACTATAATTTTGACAATTTGCATTGTCAATGTATTATTTAATCGATTGTGTATAATGCAATGTCAATTTTTAATGATAATTCACTTTTTAGTTAAGGCAGTCCATGACGTCTAAAGCATTAAAACAACTAACGCCGACTTCAGATTCGTTGGATCAAAAGCAACTCGAAACAACTCTCGAGCAATCTGCTACGCCTGATGAAAGTAAACCCAAAGGTAAAGACAACGCAAACAATAGCAATAAAAAAACTACGCCTTCTCGTCAATTCAAAGGCATGTCCTTAGAACAGCGCCAAAATATGCGCCGTGAAAAGCTGATCGAAGCAGGGCTTCAAGCCTACGGTACACATGGATTTTTCTCGGTCACTGTGAAAGATATTTGTAGAGAAGCCAAACTGACCGAGCGCTATTTTTATGAATCCTTTAAACGCAGTGAAGAGCTGTTCAAAGCTGTCTATCTCAATCTCCTGGATGATATTCAACGCAAGATCGTAGAAGCTGTGATGCAGAAGTCACCTGATCTACAGCAGATGATTACAGCGGGTTTAAGTGCGCTACTGAATAGCTTACGTGATGATCCACGTACCGCACGGATTTTATTTGTCGATGCGGTATTGGTGCATGAGTTACACGGTGACACCATTCATGAGTCGCACGCACGTTTTGACCAAACCATTTTTAACTTTTTGAATATCGTGTTCCCTGATCAGCAAGAAAATAAGTCACAAATTTCGTTGATCGCTTCAGGTTTGAATGGCTATGTCGTTCACATTGCAATGCGTTGGGTGTTGAGTAATTTCAAACAGCCTTTTGAGCAAGTTTTAGAAGCGTGTAGCCTCGCTTATCTTGGCATTTATCAACAATTCAACCTCAAGAGCAAATCTCAAGGCTAATTTTTTAGTTTTTGAGCATGAGTAAAATTTAAATAAAATCATCATCATGAATTGTTTCATTACATATTCATGTAAATTAGCTGTATAAATTTTCGTCTTTGCAATAATATTGTCATATTCTCGCTTTGTAATATACCTGTCATAAACAACAAGGCTGATTGCTGAAAACTTCTTAATTTCAGCGATCCGCTCAAAATATAAAATAGGTTGATATTGTGAAAGATGAATATATCCTCATCGTCGATGATGAGTTACCAATCCGTGAAATGATCCATACCTCGTTGGATATGGCAGGTTATCAATGCCAACAAGCAGGCGATGCAAAGCAAGCACATCAGATGATCGTAGATCAACGCCCTGCACTGGTATTACTGGACTGGATGCTACCCAATGGTGTCAGTGGCATTGACTTATGTCGTCGTCTAAAACGTGACGAAAGCCTCTCTGAAATTCCTGTGATTATGCTGACCGCACGTGGTGAAGAAGACCATAAAGTGCAAGGCTTGGATGCAGGTGCAGATGATTATATGACCAAACCATTCTCCACTCGAGAATTGGTGTCACGTATCAAAGCCGTTTTGCGTCGTTCAAATGCCCTAAAAGGCGAAAAAAGCATTGACGTCAATGGATTATTGCTTGATCCTGTCAGCCAACGTGTGAGCTTTGAAGGCACCAGTCTTGAGATGGGACCGACAGAATACCGATTATTGGCATTCTTCATGACCCACCCAGAACGTGCTTATACTCGTGCACAGTTACTCGATCAAGTGTGGGGCGGTAATGTCTATATCGAAGATCGAACCATTGACGTACACATCCGTCGTTTGCGTAAGGTGTTAGAACCTTTTGCTGCAGATCGTTATGTGCAAACTGTGCGTGGAACAGGCTACCGTTTTTCTTCCCGAACTGATATTGCGGTGGGCTAATCCTGCATGAGTGATTCCTCTTTTTTGCCTGATGACATCCAAGATGAACAACATACCGAACAACATAGTGCCTTAAAAAACTACATCTCCGAAGACATCCGCAGACTGATCTTGATTCTCATCATTTCAGGGCTGATCGGACTCGGGATTGGGCACTTTATTTTGTTCATCGCTCTAGGCTTAATGTTTTTTTTCGCTCTACAATTTCGCTCGCTGTATTTGGTCAATCAATGGATTAGTCAACACTCCAATGAACCACCACCTGAACTTTCAGGGATTTGGAGTGCGCTGTTATTCAACGTCTATCGTGCTCAGCGCCGTGAACGCACGCTCCAGGCGGAAATGGTTGGGCTGATTGATCGCGCGCAATCCTCATTGATGGCACTGGAAGAAGCCGTGGTACTCATTGATGAAGAGCATTGTCTAGAATGGTGGAATCCAGCTTCTGAACGCCTACTCGGTTTAAAACTCGGTGATCGTCGCCGTCAAGTGCTCACAATACTGCGTAACCCTGAATTTATTAAATATTTTAATCATGTCGAAGATCATCCCAATGGTCTGATTTTGCAATCTACTTTACAAGAAGGACGCTTTATCCAAGTCAAAATTACCCGTTTTGGCTATGAAAGTCGCCTACTTGTTGCCTATGATGTGACGCATATCCGCAAGCTTGAGCAAATGCGTAAAGACTTTGTCGATAATATCTCGCACGAATTGCGCACACCGCTCACGGTGCTAAGTGGCTACATCGAAACCTTGTCAGATAATGACGATATGCCACAGCGCTGGCGCCGTGCCTTTGATCAGATGCATCAACAAGCCCGCCGTATGAATGCGTTGGTCAATGACTTACTTCTCCTCTCTCGCCTTGAAAATGAATCTTCAAAAAGTAAAAATCAAATCGTCAATATGGCTGAACTGATGAATCAACTATTTGACGATGCGCAAGGCTACAACACCGAATTTGGGCATTCTGTCCATCTCAATCTCGAAAGTCACAATGACATCATCGGCTCGGATATAGAGCTTGCCAGTGCTTTTGGCAACCTCGTCACCAATGCCATCAAATACACGCCGAACAATGGCGACATCACCATCTCTTGGCAAGACCGTGGCGACGTGTCTATCTTCTCAGTGCAAGATACAGGGATCGGTATTAGTCCAGAGCATATTCCACGTTTGACTGAACGCTTCTACCGTGTCGATAGTGGTCGCAGTCGTGAAACAGGTGGTACAGGGCTTGGTTTAGCCATTGTGAAACATGTCCTCGCACAACACGAAGCACATTTGGAAATCGAGTCCCAAGAGCAAATGGGTTCGACCTTTAAAGCGGTTTTTCCAAAGCATCGACTGCAACCACCTGAGTAATACCCACTTTCTAAAAAGATTTTGCAATGATCAAATTCAACTTGAAACTGATCTTTTTGCCCTCATTTCAAAAAAATTCAACTTTTTAAACGCAATGTATTTGTGAAATTAAGAACACTGAGAATGCTATGAACTATCGCTGTCCAAAATGCCAAAGTACCAAGATCATGCCTGTGGCATCCGCTTCAGGACCTCGCCCAAATATCCCAAAAAGTTTGCTGGTTCTTGTGCCTAGCATTTTACTTTTAGTGGTGTTGGTATTGATTAGTATCGTATTTTTGGTGATTGGGAAAGATGCCGGGACAGTGTTGCAAAGTGCAACCATCATTGTTTTTCTTATCTGCTTGGTGTCAGGATTTTTGTTTTGGCGTGTCTTGCCTGATTTTAAAATCACCATGCAAAACTTTATGCAAGATCAAAAGCAGTGGAAATGCCGTCAATGTAATAACGAATGGCAAAATTAAATTCTTAAATGATGTTTCGCTCTAAAATGTGGATAGCTGTTTGTATATAAACATATTGTGTATAAATAAGAAGTTATCCACAGATTCTTATGAGTGTTCCACAATCGTCCGAAAGGTTAGATTAATCCGTGCATCTGCAACTTTTTTAGTCGGTGGCAAGCGATGAAGCCAATGGCTTTGCGTGGTGTCTTTCATAATCAGTAAACTGCCATGCACCAATAACAATTCCACTTTTTCTTTTGTCGTTTTATGTTTAAAGCAAAATTTTCGTTCTGCACCGAGAGTGAGTGAAGCAATTGCGCCATTTTTCTTGAGGTCAGTTTCGCCGTCGCTATGCCACGCCATGCCTTCTTCACCTGAGTGGTATAGGTTCAATAAACATGAATTAAAGGTTTCACCTGTGATGGCTTCGATGCGTTGTTTTAGTGCCTGCAATTCTGCTGTCCACGGCAACGCATAACGGTTCACGCCTGAATAGGTATCTTCAAAGGCATGGTCGCCGTACCATGCCACTTTGCGCTTGGTGATCAGCCGTTTGCCGTAGATCACCGCTTGATCATGTTTCCATTCGACCTGATTGAATAAACACTGGAAATAATGATCTGCTTCGGTTTCAGACATGATTTTGCCGTAGTACAGCACCGTGCCGTCATAGGGCAGGTAATTCTTAGTAGAATCAAGAACATCATCAAATAGCGTCATGTTGCTCATGCTGTAACTCCATGTTGAGCGAAGCGAAATATGCCAAAAAAGTCCACAAAGTGGCCGTGATGTTTCATACATGAACTACGATAGTTATAGTTTAACAGAGATACAATTCATTGAAATACTTCATAAAAAAATTGAATTTCGGATAAGGTGTATTATGTTAATTTTAAATTAACTGAAAAATATTTTTACTAAACTTAGTTATTTAAAATAATCCTGAGAATAATTTAGCTAGACCTAAACCCTGTTTAAATTTTTGAGTCTTTTCTATATCTCGAACTTTTGATATTGCATCTTCATGTCCAACAAGAGCTGCTTTTTTATAGTGGAAATAAGCTTTATTTTCATCTATTAAACAAGTATTTCTTCCAAATAAATAATACTCACCTAAGTAATAATTAGCCTCTTCATATCCTAATTCTACAGCCTTATTGAAAAGATCAAATGCTTTATGAGCATACAATGTACTTTGATTACCACCAACTTTAAATAAGAGCTTGTAATACAAAGATCCAGCTGAATTTAAAGATTTCCCTGAATTAATTTTAATTAATTGCTCTTTAATAATTTCTTCTGCTTTCTCTAAATTAACATTTACATATTGCCCCTCAATATACATATTTGCTAGAGCTTCTATAGCTGATACATTCTTCTTTGCAGAAAGTTCAGAGAACATATCAAAAGCTTTTTTCCCATTTTTTTCAGTTCCTATTCCATATAGAAATAAACAAGCTAAACCGAATCTGTTTTGAAGGTCATTTGGATTGGTTTTTTCTACTTCAAGAGCATTTTTAAAAACTTGACTAGGATCCATTTTATAAACCAATAAATTTTTGTTTTATAATTATATTTAATGTTTTTATAAAATTCAATTAATAAAATAAAATATCCCATTTAACATAATGTCGCTTATGCGAAGTCGACTTGTAACTCCAAAATTGAAATGCCCGCTTTAAGAATATGCGATTTTGCAATTTTCTTATCGGGCGGTTTAATATGTTTGTGTCTATATCGCATACGTCTACTGATAAAATTATGTATAACGCTCATCCAAGTGAAAAACTAATTCACGCTTTCCGCCAAAAACCTTATCAGGGATGTTGTCCTACTCAAGCAGAGTTTTTATTTATTGGTTTAGATGCCAATTACGCTCCCAATATTGAAGAACAAAAAATATTTTCTAAAATCATTGAATATCATGAGGATGCTATTTCATTTTGGCAGAAATACAATGTACATCATCCTTTTTTATTAGATGGATATAAAGGAGATGGGCGAAAATACCATAAAGAATTTTCGAAAATTAGACTTTCTTGCAAAGATGCTTCTCGTATTTCATTTATCGAGCTTCTTCATCTTCCCACAACTGGTAGAAATGATTTGAAAAGCTCTGATCTTGATAAAAATCATCTACAATACATTCATAAAGCCATTTTTTCAGAACACACTAAAGCTGTATTTATCTCTGATGCTGTTTTTAAATTAATGAAAAAAACATCTATATTTTCATGGATGAATGATGCTAAACAAATAGAAGGACATACTCTTAAAGTTTTTCATGAAAAAAAACCTTTAATCTATAAGCATTTACATTTTTCAACTTATGGAAAGTTTCAAGCTCAAAAGGAGGAAGAGATAAAAGCAATTCATGATATTATTCTAGGATCAAACATCAGTGATTTAACATAAAATTCATATACGAAACGTATTCAGTCCTGAATCTCAAACATAGCACACCCTACCTGACATGCCCAATAATATTACCATCAGCCTTATACATTCTAGTACTATCTGCTTTCATTTGTTCATAAAATCTTTCATGCACTATACAATAACCTTGATCATAAAGCATGTTTTTGCGCTCCTTCCCAACCGATCAACACCGTTTTACGTTCTGTACCCCAACGATAACCACCCAATCCACCCGTAGATTGAATCACCCGATGACACGGAATCAACACCGCCACAGGATTACGCCCAATCGCCGAGCCGACTGCACGTACTGCCTTGTCTTGTGCAATATCATGTGCAACCTCGCCATAACTCACCACTTCGCCCATCGGAATCTTGAGCAAACTCGACCAGACTTTGAGCTGAAAATCAGTCCCTTTCAGATGCAGTTTTATTTGCTCAATTGACCGATTTTCATGGTTAAAAATCGCTAAGGCTTGCGCATGAAAACCTGTTTCCTGCTCCACAAACTGTGCATTGGGAAACTGCGCAATGAGCTGTTGCAGTGCGCTCTCTCGATCTTGAATAAAGGTTAAATGACAAATGCCTTTTGTAGTTGAAGCAATTAACACCTCGCCAAACAAAGTCTGAGCAAATTGATAAGCGATTTCCAAGTCTTTTCCACCATGTTTATATTCCGCAGGGGTCATGCCTTCGATCTGCACGAATAGATCATGCAGACGACTTGGACTCGATAAACCAGTCGCATACGCCGTATCCAATACCGACTGTGCATTGTCTTGACGCAGTTGGCTTTTGGCATAATCCAAACTCAGATATTGCAAAAATCGTTTCGGACTGGTGCCAACCCATTCGCTAAACTCCCGCTGAAAATGTGCAGGACTGAGATGCACTTGCTCGGCGATTTTCTCAAGTGACGGTTGCGCCTGAAAATTAGCTTGGATATAGGCGATGGCTTTTGCCATGCGTGCATAATGTGCGGTGTCTGACATCATCGTTTACCTCTGACATTTTGAACTAGCTTAACAACTCGCCCAGTTTGATAAAATCCAAATCATGCGCATTTCACCCACTATTTCACCTTAGATAAAACATTTATAAACATAAAATCACGCAGAGTCGATTGCCTTTTTGGTGCTAAGTTTTTATAACTAAAGGAGTTGAAACGATTTTAAATATATAGGAAAAGTCATGACTGATAACAGCCCACTTAACAGTACAGCAGAAAAAGCCATTCGTATCCGAGAAATCCAATATCAAGATAGCACAGGACAGAATTTAGTCGGATTGTTTGCCTATCCAGAGGGTGAAAGTAATCTCGCTGCCGTTTTAGTCTATCCCGAATGGTGGGGACGCAATGACTATATCGAAAGTCGTGCCCGAGAGCTTGCAGAATATGGCTTCGCCGCACTTGCCATTGACATGTACGGCGACAAGAAAATCGCCGAAGACGCCAGTCAAGCCAATGAATACATGATGGCAACTTTTGAACCTGAGAATGTCATCGTCGATCGAGCTACGGCAGCACTCAATACCCTTCGAGAGCAACCTGAAGTCGATGCCAGCCGTATCGCAGCGATTGGTTTTTGCTACGGCGGAAAAGTTGCACTCGATTTGGCACGTTCGGGTGCCGAGTTAAAAGCCGTTGCAACATTCCACGCCAATCTCAGCGCACAAACTCCTGCACAAGAAGGCACATTCAAAGCGGAAGTGGTGGTCGCACATGGCGAAGAAGACAGCATGGTCAGCCTAGACGATGTCGAAGCCTTCAAACAAGAAATGCAAAACGCCAAAGTGAAGCATCGTGTCGACCTTTATCCAAACGCAAAACACGGTTTTACCAACCCTGCCGCCGATGAAAACGCACGCAAGAATGACGTCGATCTAGGCTACGATGCACTTGCTGAAGCCGAATCAATGGATGCGCTGTACGCATTACTTGATCGTGTCTTGAAATAAAACTCGGGAACGGCTTTGCATCCTAAAACGAACATTTAAAAATTCAGACAGCTAATGCTTTTGCGATTTTTTGCCAACTGATTGGCAACGCATAGCATTAGCTTACAATTTTTCAATGATAAATATTTGTTCAACCCGCCGCTTATTTTATAAACAATAAAACAGCATATGTGTTGAGGAATAACCATGAACATCATGCAGGATTGCCCTTTTTGCCAAGATATTGATGCCAATGTGATTTATCAAAATGAGTTTGGTCGTATCATTTATGATGAAAATCCAGTGTCCAAAGGACATTGCCTCATCATCCCACATCAACATATCACTTCATTTTTCGATGCCACAGAGGAGGATCGCAAAGCCTTTATGATCTTGCTTGAACTGGCAAGAAATGAAGTCAAAATGGTCTATCAACCTGATGGCTTTCACATCGGATTTAGTGATGGACAGATCAATGCAGGAAGCATTGAACATCTCCACATTCATTTGATTCCACGCTACGCCCACCAAGCTTTACACCTCGATGAACGTTGGGGAATGAAAGTTGACAGTCAGTTGATGGCTTAGTGTATTGTCAAAAAATCTAAATATAATAAATAGTTGATCATTAGAAACGACTATTTGGCTGTTGTAGAAATTCTAATTCTGCGGTGGTCGACTCACGTTGTAATATCTTATTGCGATGTGGATAGCGTCCAAATTGGTCAATAATGTCTTTGTGCCGTTTTTCAAAATCTAAAGTCACATCATCGCCTAGACGTTGAAAGAGCTTGTAGCCAAACTCATGCACATACGCCGACTCGCTATGCATAAAAGGCATGTAGAGAAACTTGCGCTGTACAGGATCGAGTTGTTGATCTAACTTGAGCGACACCGCTTCTTGAGCGAGTGCCAATGCCATTGCATCTTGCGCAAAGGCATCAGGATGATCACGAAACAGATTGCGTGAAAACTGATCAAGTACGATGATCTCTGCCAAGCGCCCTTCTACACAACTACGCCATCCCCATAGCTCGCATTGTTTGGCACGTTGATGTGTATTGGCAAATTGCTCATTGATTTGTTGATCAAAAGCATCGGACTTTTCAAACCAAAAAGGTTGATGCGCTTCATCAAACCAAAAATCTAAGACGTGCTGTGCTTGCATTGTTTTACTTCCTTTGCACATGATTTTGCATACGTTGAACAGGTCATTCATAATCACAAATTTACGCTGTTTTATCTTATGCCTTTGTGTTAAAAACTGATGCAATATTTTAACGTTATTGAATGAACCGTACAGAATACGGTTTTCTTCATATCAGTGATTTCGGCTATAATACAATGCTGATTCGCCAGTTGCCTTTGAGATCTTTATGTCAACACCATCACATACCGCACAGCACGCCATTGATATGATCAACACAAAATTCGATGTGAATGTATTACAAGGCATGCAACGTGGTATTGAGCGTGAAAGTCTACGCATGCAAGCCAATGGCTACCTCTCGCAACAGGCGCATCCGATGGCACTGGGCGCTGCTCTGACGCATCCATCTATCACCACAGATTACTCAGAAGCACTGCTTGAATTCATCACACCACCGACCAAAAGTATTGCTAATACATTGAGTATTTTGAAAGATATTCATACTTTTACTTATCAAAATCTCCCTGAGGGTGAAAGTCTGTGGTCGTTATCGATGCCATGTATGCTCGATAGTCAAGATGAAAATATTCCGATTGCACAATATGGCTCGTCCAATCTTGGGCAGTTCAAAACGCTATATCGTAAAGGTTTGGCAGTACGCTATGGTCGTCGTATGCAGACGATTTCAGGCGTGCATTACAACCTGTCTTTTCCCGATGAGCTCTTCGAAGCATTACAATTACAAGAAACTGATTTAGCGTTAAAAAACCTCAGCCTACAAGACTATCGAAGCCATCGCTATTTTGGCTTGATTCGCAACTTCTTACGTCATATTCCATTGGTGATTTACGCACTTGGTGCTAGTCCAAGTATTTGCCGTTGTTTTGTGACTGGTCGTGAACACAATTTGCAAAAGTTGATCAAAGGCACAATGTACTTACCCTACGCCACGGCGCTACGTATGGGTAAACTCGGCTATCAAAACTCAGCACAACGCCAACTTGGTATTCATTACAACAACTTAACAGGCTATCTTGCAGGAATTCGTGAAGCGACACAATGTAGCTATCCTGAATTTACTGCGCTTGGCTTAGATGATACTGAGGGCAATCCTGTACAGATCAATGATCATGTACTGCAAATCGAAAATGAATATTACAGCGTGATCCGTCCAAAGCAGACACCTCAAGCAGGTGAAAGCCCATCAGATGCCCTACAAGCACGTGGTGTTGCCTATGTCGAACTGCGAGCTGTCGATGTCAATCCATTTAGCCCGATTGGGATTAATGCAGAGAGTGCAAGTTTCCTAGAAACTTTGGCACTGTATTGCTTACTAAATGACAGTCCAGAAATCAGTGAAAATGAACAAGCCATGCTTGATCGCAATCAAGCGTTGGTGGTCGAACGTGGTCGTGAGCCAAATCTAGAAATTGAACAACTCGATGGCACGATCAACTTCCAAGCGTGGATGCAACAGCAACTACAGGCTATGCAATATTGTGCGATTGCACTTGATCAAGCGTTATCGAATAATTCGGAAAAGCTATATCAGTCTGCCTTAAATCTCATGCTTGAACGTAGCAATGATCCTGCAAAAACCATTTCTGCACAGATGCTTGAACAGACTCGTGAGTTAGGTGGGACTTGGGCGTTTGGCGCAAATCTTGCCAAGCAATACCAAGATTTTTATCAATCACATCATTTAGGCCCTGAAACGCTCAAACAGTTTGAGCAAGATGCAGTCGAATCATTACAATTACAACAACAACTCGAATCTCAACCACAACCGAGCTTTGCGGATTATCTCAAACCATATCGTCGTTTGGCGGAGCAACATTCATGCGTATCAGCTATCGTTTAGGTCATACTTTACTCTTTATCGGCAGTGTCATCGGCATTGCTTTTGCGTTATTTTTGGAACATATACAAGGTTTAAACCCTTGCCCACTGTGCGTATTTCAACGTGTCGGCTTGATCGGCATGGGGCTATTTAGCCTGATTGCCTTATTACACAATCCAATGAATAACTGGCTAAAACGCTTTTATGGACTTCTTTCAACCCTAGCGATTGGCTGGTCAGTGGGTGTTGCAGCTCGCCATGTTTGGCTTCAACATTTACCCGCAGATCAAGTGCCATCTTGTGGTCCTGGTTTAGACTATTTGGTTGATGCATTACCGTTTCGTGCAGTATTGCAACAAGTGCTGTCAGGTTCTGGTGAATGTGCGGTGATTGATTGGACGTTCTTAGGTCAGTCATTACCGTTTTGGTCGTTGGTTTTCTTTAGCGTATTATTGCTTTTAAATCTTTGGTTATTGTTTAAACCATATCGTTAATTGACATTTTTTAGTGATTTTTCCAAAGCCACATTTCTAGATTGAACTGTGGCTTTTTTAACATAATTTATTTTTCATCATGGGTAATTTCCGCTAAGCTGAATGATATGTGTGGAGATCAAGACATGTCATCATTTCAACCGATTAAAATCATTCAAGGCTTAACAATTTCTATTGTTTTGGCAACGCTGGTCGGTTGTGCAAGTACGCCGAAACAGCCTCGCACCTTCAACCAACTCGGTCAATTCCAAGAAATTCCGCTCAATCAAAATAGCTATCGTATCGGCTTTCGCACCCATCCCGATGCGTCTTTTGGTTATGCCGAAGAGGTTGCACTGCTAAAGTCTGCACAAGTCACCCTGCAGCAAGGTTTTGATTCTTTTAAAGTAATTGATGATCCGACAAATCGCTTGAACCAACAGCAACAACAGCGTCAAACCGTCGTTTATCCAAGCCGACCGTATTATTCATCATATGGATTTTACGACCGTTTTTATGATCCATTTTATCATCCGTATTGGCACGATCCTTTCTATGACACACCTTATGTGGTCAATGTCGATCCTGTTGAAGTCGCCTATACTATTCAAATGTTTAAGACCGATATGGCACCTGCGGATGCTTTCGATGCACGTCGTATCCTGCAAGCCATTGGTGAAAAATATGGACTACGCCCTGACGGTTCGGTGATCACACCACCACAAAATACACAAGGCGCACAATAAAAATATGCCATAGGATGGATTGCCAATGACAGACTACCCACATGATGAGGTTGAAGTTCCAAGCTTAGATCGCTCAAGAAAACTGGCGACCATTGCCTTAATTGTTGCCATCGTGTGTTGGATCATCCTGATGGTCTTGGCAAAAATCTTTCCTGATTATGTTTGGCTCATTCATATTTTGATGCTCTCTGCCGAAGCAGGTGTCGTCGGTGGACTCGCCGATTGGTACGCCATCACTGTGCTATTTCGCAATCCATTTGGCAAAATTCCACTGCCAAAACTGCTTCGTGATCACACCGAAATCATTCCACGAAATAAAGCGCGTATTGCTGAGTCAATGGGACGTTTTGTTCAAGAGAATTTCCTCTCGCCTACAGTCGTTCAAAGTAGTTTAAATAAAATTGACCTTAGTCTTGCAGTTGGACAATGGTTACAACAACAGCAAAATAGTCAAAAGATCGTCGATGTCGTACAGTTCGGTGTACCTAAAATTTTTGAATTTGTTGAACAACATCAGATTAGTCAATTCATTCAAGACAATAGCATTCAATGGTTAAAAAATACCAAGTTCAATCACCTACTCAGTGAAATGCTTCGTGCGGTCTTAGACAATGACTTTCATCAAGAAATGCTACAACGTGGCTTGGATATGGCACACAATTGGGTACGGAACAATCCTGAACGCACCTACCAACTCACTGAAAAACTATTTTATGAATTGGGTGTCGGCACACTTGCCAAAGGTGCGACGTGGATTGGTATCGACGTGCAACAGCGCACGATTAATGCCTTTATCTCAAAAGTTGAACAGATGCTAGGCAATCCTGAACATCCGTGGCGCATGCAACTAGAAGAACAAGCACGTCGTATCATGGAGCAACTCGCAGACAATGACAGTGAGCTTAGTATTCAGCTGGATGACAGTAAAAATCAACTGCTGGAAAGCCAGCAATTGGTCAACTTTATTGGTAGTTCAGTGGCGATCCTCTGCCAAGCGATCAAACAAGATCTGGAACAAGAAAACTCAGGCATTGCGAGTAATCTTCATGCAGTGATCATGCAACTCGGACAAAATGTCGAGCGCAATCAAGCCGTTCGTGAAGTTTTTAATCAACGCTTTAGCCAAATCGCTGTACAACTCAGCAACGACTATAGTGACAAGGTGATTCGCTTTATCAGTGAGCGTATTCATGAGTGGGATTCGCATGAGATGATAGACAAGATCGAAACCGAAGTCGGTGGCGATCTACATATGATCCGAGTTAATGGTGTGGTGGTTGGTGCCTTTATTGGACTATGTTTGGGGATATTCCGTGCTTTGGTCGAGCACTTTATCTAAATATGTTTTGAGTGCTATTTCTCAAACAATTTAGCACTTTCAATCTCAAAACTTCTCAGTTATATTTTTAAGGATAAATTTTACATAGCCCAAAACGAAAACAACCCCGACATCCTGTCGAGGTTACTTTGAATTCGGCTTGAGTCGCATCCTGCTAACTCTGTACATCCTGTACTTTGCGTTGGAAACATCCTGTCTCGCAATAAGTTTATAATAGAAAATTATTTGACTTTCGCAAAGACGACAAATGCACTTCATCACGTAAGCATTTGCTTACAAGAGCAACGTAGCTCAGATTTTTACTTCTACACGGTATTTACGTTTTTGTTCATTGTTTATAACAGGTAGTGTAGATTGTTCTTATAAGATATAGCTTAAATTATTTAGGTTACAGTTTGATGATGATTCGATTTTTTAGTTTGGTGCTACTTTCTAGCACGATAATCGCATGTAGTTATATCAACAATCAGCCAGATTCCTTGGACAAATCTTCCACAGATCAATCCCAAGCGACACCATCCAATCCAATTGAAAATACTTCGGCGAATGATTTGAAAGATAGTGGTTTGAAAGATAATGATTTAAAAGATGATGCGACCAAAGACCGTGAATTAGCACGCTATCTATTACCGACAGTGATTGAGCATAGTTATGGGAAAACGGATTATCTCGAAGCATGGCGGGATCTCAACGGCGATCAGATCAAAGATGTGGTGGTGCTATTGCAAGGTAATGAGTGGTGTGGCTCAGGTGGTTGCACCATGTTAATTTATCATGCCAAAAATGATCATAGCTTGAGTTTGATCACGAAAACCACTGTGACCAATACACCGATTTATCAGCTATCGACTAAGCAAAATGGCTGGTCTGATCTATCGGTATATAGTAAAGGTGTTGGTCAGGTGAAGTTCTCTTTTGATGGGAAATCTTATCCAAGCAATCCATCATTAGAAAAGCCATATCAAATCCAAAAAGTTGATCAACAATTAGAATTGAGTGAACCAATAAAGCTCAACTAACATTGTTTGTTTAAGACTAATAAAATTTATCTGAATCGTAGAAGCGTCAGTCGCATTGTTCGAGGTCAGGACACCATCTGTAAGATGATGTTCTTAACACTGTTAGGATAAATTCTGGTATATGACCGAGTTTGCGGCTGACAAATGGTTTTGCCTACTTTTCCCGAAAGAAAAGTAGGTCGAACCGAAGGTTAATCGTGACACACGAATATAAGCAGTAGATCTATTTAGAACAATTATATTCTTCAGCACATTTTACCAGTCGCCTTTGGCGACTGGTAAAATGTGGGAAGTTTAGGGGCACGCCCCTAAAACCCCAAAAACACATTTCTAAGAAGAATATTATTTCAACAATAAGCTATTGATACGCTTCACATATTCCGCAGGATTATCAGGTAATCCACCTTCAGCAATCAAGGCTTGGTCAAAAATCACATTGGCTAAATCGTCAAACTGCGCACTGCCTTCGAGCTTTTGTACCAATGGATGTGACGGATTGATTTCCAAGATCGGTTTGCTTTCAGGCACCGCTTGACCTGCATCTTTAAGCATACGGATCAACTGCGGAGAAAGCTCGCCATCACCTGTCACCAAACATGCTGGAGAATCCACCAAACGACTGGTCAAACGTACTTCTTTGGTTTTATCTTTCAATGAATCACTGAGTTTTTCCACGACGGGTTTGAATTTTTCAGTCGCTTCATCAAGCGCCTTCTTCTCCTCAGCATCTTGTAGATCACCCAAATCAACTGCACCTTTGGCAATGCTTTGCATTGGTGTACCGTCAAACTCATGTACGAAATTCATCGCCCATTCATCAACACGATCCGCCATGAGCAAGACTTCAATGCCTTTTTTCTTGAATAATTCAAGCTGTGGCGAGTTCTTCGCAGTGGTCAAGCTATCCGCAGTGACGTAATAAATCGCCTTTTGCCCTTCTTTCATATTGGCTTTGTAGTCTGCCAATGAGGTGCTGATCTCGTCATTATTCGAAGTCGCAAAGCGCAAAAGTTTTAAGATACGTTCACGATTACCAAAGTCTTCACCCAAGCCTTCTTTGATCACTGAACCAAATTCCGCATAGAAGGTTTTAAATTTCTCTTGGTCTTTTTCATCGTCTGATTTTGCCAAGCCATCAATCATGGTCAAGACACGGCGTGCATTGCCTTCACGAATGGTTTTCACATCTCGGCTTTCTTGCAGTAATTCACGACTCACATTCAGCGGTAAGTCGGCACTATCCACCACACCTTGGACAAAACGCAGATAATTTGGAATTAGATTGTCCGCATCGTCCATAATAAACACACGTTTCACATAGAGTTTGATGCCTGCTTTCGACTCACGGGTAAATAGATCGTACGGTGCTTTGCTTGGGATATAGAGCAGTTGCGTATATTCGGTGGTGCCTTCAACACGGTTATGTGACCATGCAAGTGGCTCATCGAATGCGTGGCTGAGGTTTTTATAAAACTCAACATATTGCTCATCAGTCACTTCTGATTTGCTCCGAGTCCACAACGCACTGGCTGAGTTGATCGCTTCCCATTCATCGGTTTTGACCATCTCACCGCCTTTGCTCGGCTCTTCACCCTCAGCAGTTTCTTCTTCCTGCCACACTTCTTTTTGCATTTCGATTGGCAAGCTGATGTGATCAGAATATTTATTGATGATCTGCTTCACTTTATAGCTTTCAAGATAGTCGAGCGCATCATCACGCAAATGTAAAATGATGTCTGTGCCACGACCTGCTTTGTCGATTTGAGTCACTTCAAAATCGCCTGTACCGCCACTCACCCAACGCACGCCTTGATTAGCTGGCGAGCCTGCACGGCGTGACTCTACGGTGATTTTATCGGCAACGATAAAGCCTGAATAAAAGCCGACACCAAACTGACCGATGAGCTGTGCATCTGACTTTTGGTCGCCTGTGAGCTTCGACATGAAGTCTTTGGTGCCTGATTTTGCGATCGTACCGAGGTTATCAATCGCTTCTTGTTCACTTAGCCCGATCCCATTATCAGAGATGGTAATGGTTTTATTGTCTTTATCAAGGCTGACACGAACACGGAGGTCAGGCGCATCTTCGTAATATTCAGGATGGTTTATGCCTTCAAAGCGCAATTTGTCGCAGGCATCTGAGGCGTTGGAAATCAATTCACGCAGGAAAATTTCTGGATTGGAATACAAAGAATGTGTGACTAAATGCAGTAGTTGTGCAACTTCAGCTTGGAAGCTGTGTTTTTGTGAGGCATTTTGCTCGCTCATTGATGAACTCCTTTAAATTTTTGCAGTAAAAATATTTGAATGAGTCATCAATGGCGATGATGGCATGGTTTTTCAATAGGAAGAATGTGCAATTTAATAAAGAATTAAAAAATTATTTTAGTATTCTATTTTTTGGATATAAAACGCTGGTTTTGAATCATCTAACTCATCATCCATAAAAATTAGCTCCCAATTTTCACTAGAGAAATGGAAGTCACAATATTCCCAATAACAAATTTCTTGATCAAAAACATTCATCATTGCGACAATAGCCATAGGATATAAAATTGAAAAATCTAAATTATACGCATAAGCAATAATATCTCCTGCATCATTATACCCCTCTGAAAATAATTGAAAACTCCTCCAAGATTTATTCTTCAATTTGTCTAGATATTTTGTTGCAGTTAGTGAGTTTTCGTCTACCACTACATTTGCATTCTGACATTCTTTGATAGACTTTTTAATCCGCTCATACTCGTCATCCCAATACATCTCCCATAAATCGTACATTACAGGGATAAACTTATCTTTTTCAATTCCAGCATCACAATAAATGGTGCTCCAAATACTTATATCCGTCATTGCGAGAAGATCATTGTAGGATTGGTTGTCAATGCAATCTTTTAGATTTTTTATTTTTCCTTCAAAAGTATCTACAATGTAACTTTCATTATTTATATAAAAATAAACTTCCTCATCCCCAGTACAAACTTCCAAGCCGTGCTTATCGAGTTCATTTAAAAAAAGAAATCTTTCAATTGTATTTATAAATTCTGCATATTTTGGAATATCACTATCTATATTATTATAATCAAACAAAAACTCATCAACCTTATTCAATCCACCTTGTTTGATTAAACACTTTATTTCTTCTACAGCCTCTGTCAGCTTATAAATATCACAACTTTGCATTACACTAGATATATAGTTCAATAATTTTTCGAATAAAAAATAACGTCTATCTGTCCATTTCAGACGATTACGATCATCATCCCAATCTGAATTTTTTGGCTTATAAGAGAGTTTTATATTTTCTGAATAGTTTTCCGTATTTACAATAAGTTCTAATCCATCAACCTCACTATTAATGATTTCGCAATATGAGTCGTCTTCGTCTACTTTTTCACTCAAATCAATCAGGTCTGTAGAATTTTTGAGATCAATATCTACATAGATTTTGCTACAGGATAAGGTTTGTTCGAGAGCGTGTTTAGATAAAACTGTGAGTTGATTACCATAAGGAATTTGCAGTTTCCACATTTTGCGAGTTGGCTTGATCGAATCTCCGTTCACCTCTCCCCAAAACATGCTATCACTTAATGGGTCATGCAATATGACCAGAACAGGTATTCGGAAGTTTAACCAATACAATTTATGGCGTTCTTCGAAGTAAAATGTTAATCCTGTTTTAGTTTTTCTAAAATTTGAACTACCACCTTTGATCTGCAAAGCAATCAACTGCCCCGTCGGTCTACCATTCTTAGCAACCTCAACTAATGCATCAATTCCGAAATCTGAATTAGCTTGTTCTCTAAAAATCCAACCGAGTTGAGTAAAATAATTAGCTACAGTGTATATAGCTGTCCTTTCCGTGATCGAGTTTAACATTTAAGTACTTCCAATCAACTATGGATTAACCCAATTTTCGAGTTGCAGTGCAGGCACACGTTCAAATTCTTTTAGATTATTGGTCACCACGACCAAACCCTTACTTCTCGCATGCCCTGCAATGTGCAGATCATTATCACTGATGAGTTGTCCTTGCTTACGCAAATAGGCTTTGATATTGCCATACTGCATCGCCGCTTCTGCATCATAATCCAAGACCTGTAAGCGCGACAAAAAGTTCTCTACCACCTTCATGTTATGCGTAGGATTGGCACTATTTTCTGCACCGTAGATTAATTCTGCAACGGTGATACTGCTGACACAAATCTGCGTTGCGACCGCATTAAATCGTTCACGCATCTGTTCAGGCTTGTGTTTAATCACATAGATGGCAATGTTGGTATCGAGCATATATTTCAGCATCAAAATGACTCTCGGATACTTTCGATTTGCTCGCCACGTTCAAAATCATCCATTACTTTTAAGTTTTTATCCGTAAAAAAACTATCCCACACTTGATCCACAGGACTAATCACCCGTTCCACACCAATTTTTCGCACATAGACATTTTTAACCTCTGAAGAAAAACGAAATGTCGCAGGCAGTCGAACGGCTTGGGTGCGGTTGTTCATAAAAATGGATGTTATTGTCATAATATGCTCCTCTTCTTAAATACCGTGCAATATACATAGAGTATATACCACTACATATGCAATATCTAATTTCTATCTTAAAGAATTTGCATAAAAAAACGCCCACATTGTGAGCGTTTCTTTTAGCCTAATTAAGACTTATTTCTTGTCGTCATTCACTTCAGTGAACTCAGCATCTACCACACCATCATCGGCTTTTTGCGAACCACCAGCTTGTTGGTTGAATGCGTTTGGATCAAAGTCCTGTGCACCCGCACCGCCTGCTGCACCTTGTGCTTGTTCATAGGCACGTTGTGTGATCGGCATCAAGATGTTTTGTAGTGCTTCAGTTTTCGCTTTGATCTCGTCCGCATCATTTTCTTTGGTTGCTGCTTCTAGCTCAGACACTGCGGTTTCGACTGCTGTTTTTTCTTCATCAGTCACTTGCTCGCCGAGGTCTTTCACCGCTTTTTGTGCGCTTGAGATCAAGGCATCTGCTTCGTTACGTGCTTTTGCCAATTCTTCAAACTTGCGATCTTCCTCAGCATTCGCCTCAGCATCTTTGATCATTGCTTCGATTTCAGCATCAGACAAACCAGAGTTTGCTTTAATTTGAATCGATTGCTCTTTACCAGTGCTCTTGTCTTTTGCAGATACTTTCAAGATACCATCAGCATTGATATCGAATGACACTTCGATTTGCGGTACACCACGTGGCGCAGGTGGGATATCACCCAACTGGAAGTTGCCCAACAATTTGTTTTGTTGTGCCATCTTACGCTCACCTTGATAGACCGAAATGTCTACCGCAGGTTGGTTGTCCGCTGCTGTTGAGAATACTTGAGATTTCTTCGCAGGAATCGTGGTGTTTTTCTCAATGATTGGTGTCAACACACCGCCCATCGTTTCGATACCGAGTGTCAACGGTGTCACGTCAAGAAGAAGAACGTCGTTCTTGTCACCAGACAATACCGCACCTTGAATCGCTGCACCAATCGCAACCGCTTCGTCAGGGTTCACGTCTTTACGTGGCTCTTTGCCGAAGAATTCTTGTACTTTTTGTTGTACAAGTGGCATACGAGATTGACCACCGACCAAGATCACATCAGAGATTTCTGAAGATGATAGACCAGCGTCTTTGAGTGCGATACGGCAAGGCTCAATGGTACGTGCAACAAGGTCAGCAACTAAGCTTTCAAGTTTGGCACGTGTCACGTTGATCACCAAGTGTTTTGGACCAGACGCATCAGCAGTGATATATGGCAAGTTGATCTCAGTCGAAGTCGAAGAAGACAATTCGATTTTTGCCTTTTCCGCTGCTTCTTTAAGACGTTGCAATGCCAATGGATCATTTTTCAGATTCACGCTTTGGTCTTTCTTGAATTCTTCAACCAAGTATTCAATCAATGCGTTGTCAAAGTCTTCACCACCGAGGAATGTATCACCATTAGTTGACAATACTTCGATCTGTTGGTCGCCGTCTAAGTCAGCAATTTCGATGATTGATACGTCAAAAGTACCACCACCCAAGTCGTATACAGCGATTTTACGGTCGCCTTCTTTCTTGTCCATACCGAATGCAAGTGCCGCAGCAGTTGGTTCGTTGATGATACGTTTTACGTCTAAACCTGCGATTTTACCCGCATCTTTAGTCGCTTGACGCTGTGCATCATTGAAGTATGCAGGTACAGTCACGACTGCTTCTGTCACGGTTTCACCAAGATAGTCTTCCGCTGTTTTCTTCATCTTTTTCAAGATTTCAGCAGAAACTTGTTGTGGTGCAAGTTTTTTATCATTTACATCCACCCAAGCATCACCATTGTCTGCTTTGATGATTTTGTAAGGCACAAGACCGATGTCTTTTTGTACCGCTTGGTCTTCATAACGACGACCGATCAAACGCTTGATGGCGAATAATGTGTTTTTCGGGTTGGTGACTGCTTGACGTTTTGCAGATTGACCCACCAAGATTTCACCGTCTTTATAAGCGATGATTGATGGTGTGGTACGTGCGCCTTCAGCGTTTTCAATTACTTTGACTTTATCGCCTTCAAGTACCGCAACACATGAGTTGGTTGTACCTAAGTCAATACCGATAATTTTAGCCATTTGATTTGTTCCTCAATAATTTTGAATCCCCTCTTGCAGAACAGCGTTCTTCACCTTTGGCAAAGGGGATGAGAAGCGATGCTTCGAAAAGGGATTTTCTTGTTATCCGATATGAGAGCATTTGTTTTTTTTTCAAGTCAATGTGCTGAAAAATTTCTACAAATGCGCTCGATTTTTCTGCTTACTGACCGACTGTAACCATTGCAGGACGGAGCAATCGACCTGATAAGGTATAGCCTTTTTGCAACACGTTACCGATCTCGCCTGCTTTGGCATTTGGGTCAATACCGACCGCTTGATGTAGGTCTGCATTAAAGCCATTGTTGACATCGACCACTGCAATCTCATGCTTTTCTAAGGTGCTGAGTAACGATTTCAAAGTCAGTTCGACACCTTCAAGCAGTGGCGTTTTTTCTTCACCTGCGGCTTGGATCGCACGTTCAAGGTTATCTACTGAATCAAGCAAGCCTTTGGCAAATTTTTCTAAAGCAAATTTTTTCGCTGAATCTGCTTCACGTTCAAGACGTTCTTTGACTTTTTCAGATTCGTAAATGGCATTGGCAGCACGGGCTTTTTCGAGCTTTAGGCTTTCTGCCAATTTGCCAATTTGCGCTTGTAAATCTTCTACTGTCACTTCTTCAGCATTTTCATTGGTTTCTGTATTTTCAAGATCTTGTTCTTGATCTACAGTCTGATCTTGAGCTTGCTCATTGTGCTCAGTTGACATTGATGTTCTCCGTTTAAAAAAATCAAACATATGCAGTCCTCGAAACGCTGTTGCGATCAAACATGATGCGAAACTGCAGTGTTCATCTAAAAATTAAATAACGATTGCTTGATGAGTATGGGCTAAGCAGGTGAAATTCAAGCAGGGAGATCGCTTGAAAGCTGAATTTTTATGATTTTTTTGAAATTAAAGTCAATTTTGATCATGCGAATGGTGATTTTGCACCATTCGCAACTTGTAAAACGGATAATTTAACCAATCTGAATATCGGCAGATGGATATTGCACACGGCTTTTCTTCGGTGTGGCGATCAGATAAACCAAAGTCAACGGTCCAAGACGCCCTGCATACATCAAGAAAATTAAGGTCAATAAGCTACCATCATGCAACTGCGAGGTAATCCCTCGTGATAACCCAACGGTACACGCCGCCGACAACACTTCAAAGACTACGTCGATAAATTCCATCTCTGGCTCAAAGATGAGCAATAAAAACATGCCAAAAATAATGAAAAAACAGGTGATCAGCGTCACCGCCAATGCTTTAAAGGTCAACTCATGAGAGATCGAACGCTTAAAAATACTGGTTTCATTATTACGACGTAAAAATGAAATCACGCTCAGCAGTAAAATCACAAATGTCCCGACTTTGATACCGCCTGCGGTACTCAGCGAGCCTCCACCAATGAACATGAGGAGCATCATGAGAAAGGTTGAGGCATTGGTCATCGACGCAGTATCGACACTGTTAAAGCCCGATGATCTTGGCACAGTCGCCTGAAACCACGCATGGGTGGCTTGTTGTGCGGTATTCATATTGCCAATGGTATTTGGATTATTCGCTTCAAGTGCCCAAAGTAAAACGAAAGCAACGAGGTTAATAATCAACACACTGGACAAAATGACTTTTGAATTGATGTTGAGCTTACGCCACACCTTCGCTTGCTTGATGTCCATAAATACTACAAAACCAATTCCTCCCAAGATGTACAGGGTACTGACCGTCATGCAGAGCAAAAAGTTGTTCTGAAACTCCATCAAGCTGTTATCAAATAAAGTAAATCCTGCATTGTTAAAAGCAGACACACTATAAAACAATGCGTAATAAGCACTATGCGTTAAACCAAACTGGGGATACCACGCCACCAGTAAAAAGATAAACCCAATCAATTCAAAAAAGAGTGTATAGATCAACACGCCTTTGGCAACGAAAGTGACATTGTGTAGACTGGTTTGCCCTAAAGCGTTTTGCGCAAAGATTTGCTGTTTCAGTCCGATCTTGGGGGATAGACTCAGTGCCGCCAAGATCGCAAAAGTAATAAACCCTAAACCACCTGCTTGGATCATCAGCAAAATCATCAACTGACCAAACACGGTATACGTTTCATTGATAGAAACCACAGACAACCCTGTAATGGTCACCGCAGATGTCGCTGTAAAAAATGCCGTCATCAACGACAGATCGCCATGATGCGACACAGGCAACATCAGCAAAATCGTCCCCATCACAATAAAACTCAAAAATCCCAATGCCAACATACTCGGTGGGCTGAGATTGACGATTTTATTCTTCAGGTTGAGTGCATTCATGGCGAGATACTTTGATGGTTTTTTTAAAAGTAGTTTTTAAACTTTTAAGAAGCGATTGGAGAGTTTTTTCAACTCAACTAATGGTCCTTCCAAGACCAAAATATCATTCAATTCTAGGGTAAACTCAGGATCAAAAGTACATACCACTTTTTGCTGTCGTTTCAGTAAAACGATGGTGATGTCATTCGCCTTGTTAATCAGTCCAAGTAGATTTACACCACGCAAATGCAGTGGAATCACCACTTTGACGATGTAATGATCATCACCAAGCGACATATAGCGACTGACCCACGGATAGTTCAAGGCTTGTGCGACCCGCACACCCATGTCTTCTTCAGGGTGAATGATTTTTTTGATTTTAAAATGTGACAAGATCATATGATGCGCATTGGTTTTGGCTTTTGCCAAGATATTTTCCACACCCATATTTTTTAGATGCAAAACACACAGAATACTGGCTTCGATGTCTTCACCAATAGCGACCACCACCGCATCGCTACTTTGAATATTTAGCTCTTTTAGCACGGTTTCATCGGTGGCATCAGCGATCACCGCATGCGTTAGTTTTTCGGAAATATTCTCAACATTCTTTTTGACCAAATCAATGCCAATCACATCATGCTTGAGTGCGGCAAGCTCGGTTGCAACCGTTGCACCAAAGCTACCCAATCCGATCACTGCAAATTGCGCCATGAAATACTACCTGTGTTATATCTATTGTCGCTCAACTTTCAAGCGCACGTATTTTTGAGAAAAATATAGCACATCCAATCCACTAACCCTATTTACCTAACGCAAGAATTTGTACTAGATTCATTGCCGTAACGGTTTTTCTCCATTGGCGTTTTCTAATTTTCGATTTTTCATTGCTTAAAAATTATCGTTCATATGAAAAAGCCACCCGATGGCTCGAATGGCTTTTTAAGCATAATGAGATTTTAACGTGACAAGATCAACGCACGACACTCAAGAAATGCAGATGACGTTCATATTGGTCAATAATGTCTTGAAGCAAATCATCCACTGTCCATTCCATCACATCATAGCCCTGACCGCCTGCACGCAAGAACACCTCAGCTTGATAATAAACTTCACCGTCTGAAGTCATATCTGCCATAAAGCTCGGTGGTGCAGTTTCTGTTGCGACCACTTGATAGATAAAATTGATCTCTTTGAGATGATCAACGCTCAGTTGTAAGCCCTGTTCTATCTCTGAGATTTGAACTTCAAGATTACGCACACCAAACTCTTTTTCGAGCTTGAGAAAGGCTTGTCGAACATTATCCTGAATGAACTGAGCAACTTCCGCTTGACGATGTGGATAGTGCATGATCAAGCCAAGACGTTGTTGCCAACTGCGTGGATTTTTTAGAGCATATGGAGTCGTCCGCGCACCTTGCAAAGCGTGCATTCTTGTCACATCGACCTTTAAGGCTTTGATCAATCCAATACAGATCAATAACATAATCACGGTAAATGGTAAGGCACTCATGATCGTTGCCGATTGCAAGGCTTTAAGCCCGCCCGCCAAGAGCAATATGATTGCCAAAAACGCCACCAGTGCAGTCCAAAACAGACGTTGCCATATCGGTGAATTATCAGATTTCGCTGTCAGATAATCCATCACCAACGCACCCGAATCTGCCGAAGTGACAAAGAATAAAATGATCAATACCGTTGCTACGACTTGGAACACACCACCCAAAGGCATCATGGATAAGAACTCAAATAGCGCCATTGATGAGTCTTGCTGTGTCGCTGTCAATAAACTTTGCTGACCTTTGTGCAGGATATTATACAATCCTGCATTACCCATAAAGCCCATCCAAATCAATGTAAAACCTGTTGGAATCAACATCACACCAACGATGAACTCACGCACGCTACGCCCTTTGGACACACGTGCAATAAACATTCCCACAAATGGCGACCACGAAATCCACCACGCCCAATACATGATCGTCCAACCACCTATCCAACCATTCGGCTGATAGGCATAGAGATTGAATGTCATGCTAAATAGATTACTGAGGTAATCACCGACGTTTTGCAAAGTGGTCTGCAATAGATAAATCGTTGGACCTGCGAAGAACACAAAAAGCAATAAACTGATCGCTAAAATCAAATTCAATTCTGATAAGCGTTTGATGCCTTTGTCCACACCTAGCACCACAGATACAGATGCCATCATACTGACGACGATAATCAGCCACACTTGAGCTGTCGTCGAGGTTTCAATACCAAAAAGATAATTCATCCCCGAATTGATCTGTGTCACCCCAAAGCCAAGCGTTGTCGCCACACCAAATACGGTACCAATCGTAGCAAAAGTATCCACGCCATCACCGATCGGACCATGAATCTTCTGACCAATCATGGGGTAGAGTGCAGAGCGAACTTTGAGCGGTAAATTATGTCGATACGCAAAATAAGCCAATGACAACCCCACCAAAGCATAGATACCCCAAGCATGTAAGCCCCAATGGAAAAAGGTCACTCGCATCGCCTGCCGAGCAGAATCAATCGTTTCAGGATCACCTGTTGGTGGACTGGCATAATGCATGATCGGCTCTGCCACCCCAAAGAACATCAAGCCAATCCCCATACCTGCGGTAAAGAGCATGGCGAACCATGATTTATTGCTATATTCAGGTTGGCTGTGGTCAGGACCTAATTTGATTTTCCCTGCATCAGACAGTGCAAAATAAGCCAATAACAATAAGAATATCGCCACAGAAAGCACATAGAACCAACTAAACGATGTAGTAATCCATGTATTTAATCGTTGTGTGATGAGATCAAACGCATCAGGTGTCAGGAGCACCAATCCCATAAAAATCGCAATCACGATCACCGTGCTAAAAAACACATTTGGATTGACATTGGCAAACCAAGAAGGTGTTTTGGAAGACATATTTCCCCCAGTTTTAAATCTGTAATAAGACGTGAAATGAAATAATTCGTAGCCGAAATGATCACCGTCTCAATCAACACAATGATTCAAAAAATGATCAAAACTATATATTTCATTTAGGGTCTAGATAAGTTTAGAGTGGATTTTCCCTTAATTCTTTAAGTAGTTTAGCATAAAGATTTTCATGTCGATGGTTAAACCTAAACTTACATTCTTTTAGGTGGAGATAGAATTTTTCATTAGCGATGCCATTAAACTTTCTCAGTCTTCTTTAGGCATAAGACCAGAATAATTCAATACCGTTGATGTGTGAGTTGCCTCTAGCAAATTCATTCTTACCATGATGGATTCTGTATAGACATTGCCCTCACGCTTCAGGATGCCAAAGGCGATGGTTTTACCAATTGCACCACGACCACGTTTACCACGTACACGCTGTGCGCCAAAATAACTTTCATCGACTTCAACTTCGCCTGATAAGGGCGATGCTTGCTCACATAAATACGCTACACGAATGCGTAGCTTGAGATATATTCTGTTGATGGTCACCCGACTGACATCTGTCATTTGCGATACTTTAGACGCAGGTAAATCATGACAAAATAGTTTGATTATTTGTCTAAACTTAGCCTCAGAAATATGTGAACGCTTACAATATTTGTTTAAACCAGTCATAGCCTAACTTTAACACCTTTTGATTTGTGATAAAGTTATCTAGACCCTATTTAAATTTGCTGTCACAAGATTGACTTGTGTTGAACTATATTGCCCTTGGGTATTATCAATCGACTGCTGTGCAGTAATATCAAGTGTTTTGTCAGCGATGAATGTTGCTTTTGAAGTGAGAATCTAAGTTTCATAAAAACCACAGTAGATGCGCTAAATCACGAAATGTTAATTATTCAAAAAGCGCATAAAACATACACTGAACAAGTGTAGCTAAGTAAATATTTCACTTTATCTGCTCATCCACTTTTCAATCTAAGCCAACTACAATATGATCGAACACGATTGTGATTAGTTTGCCCTTTTATGAAAGTTTTTTACTGTAATCATTGCCATTCGCAGATTATGTACACCAATAGCCTATGCATCAATTGCAATAAGGTCGTTGGTTACTTACCTGCAAGTCAGGATTTGGTGACATTCGAGCAAACCGAGCAAGGTTGGCTAGCATTGGATGGTTCAGAAAAATATTATCGCCCCTGCGCCAATTATCAGGAATATCATGTCTGTAACTGGATGATTGATGCTGACGATCCTGCACAGTTTTGTAGTTCATGTCAGCTCACCTCGGTGATTCCAAACTTACATGAAGAAAAAAATATTGAATATTGGTCAAAGCTTGAAATTTCCAAACGTCGTTTTTTATACATTACTCAGCGACTTGACATCTTCCCTCGCCCGAAGCAAAACCCTGAAGATTTGCTTGGTCTAAGCTTTCACTTCCTCGTACCGACTGAAGATCATCCTGTGATGACTGGTCATGCCAACGGCGTGATTACACTGAATGCTTATGAAGCAGATCATCTGTATCGAGAGCAAACTCGTATCACGATGGGGGAGAATTATCGGACTTTACTTGGACATTTTCGTCATGAAAGTGGGCATTATTATTTTGATGTATTGATCGCCAATACCGGCTGGATTAATGAGTTTCGACAGATTTTTGGTGATGAGCGTCAAGATTATAGTCAAGCCTTGCAACATTATTATGAACATAGCGCTCCGAAAGACTGGCAAGATCGCTTTATCAGCACCTATGCCTCAAGCCATCCGTGGGAAGATTGGGCGGAAACATGGGCACATTATCTACATATGCTCAGCACTTTAGATACGGCATATCACATTGGCATGACCGTGGACAAGCGTCATAAAAATGGACCTGAACTCCGCTTTACCGAAGCACCCACTCATGCGCAAGACTTCGAACTCACATTGAATAACTGGTTTGCATTATCTTATGGTTTAAATTCACTCAATCAAAGTATGGGACTTGAAGACGCTTATCCGTTTATTCTGTCTAGTACGGTGTTAGATAAATTACGCTTTATTCACAAAGTCTTGCAACAAGTCAGCGCACATAAACGTGAAGATAAGCGTTTTAATCAAATTCAACGCTGTTAAGTTTTAAGAAAACTCTTTTACATAAAAAATCCTCCTTTTAGGAGGATTTTTTATTTTCTGAATATTACGGATGACTTATTACTACTAACTTGTTACTGCTAATTCGCATCAGGAGAATTATCATCATGCTTTTTGGCATATTGAATCGACATATACGCCGTAATACTGAGCACCACAACAATAAAGCCGAGTGAAATCCATACAGGCATATGGAACACATCGAGCATCAACATCTTAAAGCCGATGAATAATAAGATAATCCCTAAACCATACGGCAGATAGTGCATCTTCGCCGCCGCACCTGACAGTAAGAAGAACATCGCACGAAGTCCCAAGATCGCCATCAAGTTTGCACTTAGTACAATGAATGGGTCGGTTGTGACCGCAAAAATCGCAGGAATCGAATCCACCGCAAAGATCACATCAGAGAACTCAACCAAGATCAACACCACAAATAACGGTGTAATCCACAACTTGCCTTGCTCACGCACAAAGAACTTATTACCATGCAAAGACTGCGTGATCGGCACATGTTTACGCAACCATTTCAGCAATGCCATATTTTCGACATTGCTCTCCTCCTCTTGACCACGTAGGAATTTGATCCCTGTATAGACGAGAAACGCACCGAAAATATAAAGAATCCACGAAAACTCTTGAACCAGCCATGCGCCAATCAAGATGAAAATGGTTCGTAAAACAATTGCACCAATCACACCGTATAACAGAATCTGACGTTGCAACGCAGGCGGAATCGCGAAAGCAGCAAAGATCATCAACCACACAAAAACGTTATCAATCGCTAAAGATTTTTCAAGCAGATAACCTGTGATGTACTCCAAAGTCTTTTGGTTAGCGACTTCAACACCAATGCTTTGTTGCAAATATAGCCACAAACCACCTGCGAATAGCATCGCCACAGTGACCCATGCCGCACTCCACCAAGCCGCTTTCTTGACCGGAACAGCTTCACCTTGATTTTGCTTAAATCCAAGAAAATCAATCAATAGCATCACAAAGACGATGCCAAAAAACACCAAATACAGCCATATATTACCGACAGAATCCATCAATCACTCCTGCATCTGGCAATGTGGGGAAATTTTTTATCCGTCGTATAGACGCAAAAAAACCTCGACCAGTCGCCAGATGTTAAAAAACACCTGTACCAACATGATCAAGGTCTTGCCTACATCGCTTAAGATTTAACGGTGTAAATCATTAACGATGCTCAGATACCGACTTTTTGCAAAGTGTATTGACGATATCTGACACGAGAAGATAAAAATTTTAAAGTTTCTTCTCGTTTGGAGGAGGCTACTCCCCTTGTCAAACTGTGTTCACTGAATCAATTGTGATCAACTCAGCGAGAATGTGCGAATCATGCCACAAAATAATCAAAGCTACAATAGTAACCCAATCCCAGTTCTAAATTAAGATGAGTAAAAATCATCTGATTCGTAAGGACGTCAGTCGCATTGTTCGAGGTCAGAACAATTTTAATAAAATGCCGTTTTTCAAGGTATTGTATTAATTTCGGCGTTTGACCGAGTTTGCGACTGACAAATGGTTTTGCCTACTTTTCCCGAAAGAAAAGTAGGTCGAACCGAAGGTTAATCCTAGTATTTGAGCATAAACCTTAAGACCTTGCCTAAAATTTTCCGCTTTTTCATAGTAAGCACAACATAATTTATCGAATAAGTTAACTAAATTGGAAGCTCGAAACTTAATGATCATCAGTAGATGATGCCGAACTCTCATCATCTTCTTTATAAATAAATTTTGGCATTTCTAAACCAAAATAAATCGCCACAACACGTAAGCTAAAACCAAAAACTAAAGTCAGAATGACCGTGATTTCAAGGTTTAGATTGATGTAATGCAAACACACCCAATAAAACACCACCGCAGCGAATGAAATACTCGCATAGAGCTCACGGCGGAAGACTAAAGGCACATCATTACACAAAATATCTCGAAGAATACCACCCGACACACCAGTCAACACGCCTGCAACGCCTGCTACGACAAAACCATGCCCCATCTCGATCGCCACCTGACTCCCAATAATGGTAAACCCAATCAAACCAAGCGCATCAAGCAACAAAAACATATTGCGCAGATGCTTCATCCAATTGGCAATTAGAATCGTAAACAACGCCGCACATGTGGTCAGAATCAAATATTCAGGATGCTTCACCCAAGTCAATGGATAGTGCCCAAGCACCACGTCACGTACCGTACCACCACCAAGCGCAGTTACACAGGCGATTAGAATCACCCCAAACCAATCCATACTGCGTCGCCCAGCCGATAACGCACCTGTCATCGCCTCAGCGGTAATCGCAATAATATAAATAACTGTCAGTAGCATATTTGCATCAAAAGTGTGTTTCGTAAGATAGCGATATTGTAGCGAAATTTCTCATCAATTCGAGAAAAATGACGCTAAAGCCTGCTCAGTAAAAGCAGACGTATTACTACGATTTAGCGCATCAAGTATGGATAACAACACTGCTTAAACTTTTTCTGTGAACAGCAAATACAAGGCTGTTTCATGGTTGGCAGAGCTACCGTCGGATCAATGAAGTACCACCGCTCGGCAATTTTGACAAAAGCAGAACGCTCATGATGTGCATCACGAACCGATACAGATGTTGCATTGGACGTCAAAAAATAGGCTTTAAACTCAACCTTCGCATGACTTTTTCCAAGTTTTTCTTGATGCGCTAATACGTCGAGCCCATCCCATTTAGTTTGCTTACTCCATGTCAAGATTGCTTGCCGATCAAGTAAGTTTTTTAGCGATGGCACTGTAGTTTGAACAATATAATCAATCTCTTGCAACACATATGCACAATAGCGTGAGCGCATCAATTGTTCTGCATTCTGTGCCAATGCTTTGCCTTGATGTAGCACTTCACAGCACGCTGAATAGGAAAGGTTTGAACCACATGGACACTGCATCATCGTTGCTATATTTGCTCGTTTATATTTTTTTAACAATAAGAAAAAATAGTAGACATAAAAAAAGCTTGAATCAATGTTCAAGCTTTTCATACATCTTTCAAAATTTGGAGCGGGAAACGAGACTCGAACTCGCGACCCCAACCTTGGCAAGGTTGTGCTCTACCAACTGAGCTATTCCCGCATGCGCCACATCATAGCGCATTGGCGATTTTGGTCAAGCAGTTTTCGATTTCCGAATCTCCGAATGCACATTTATTCATCTTTTTTTGTCCTTTGATATCAGTTTTATTCATCTTTTGTCTACGTTATTAACTCTCGTTATCAATTTTTATACTTAATCTGCAATACCATCGTTATACACTGAGGCTAGAAATAGTAAAAATCTCGGAGTAACGATGAAGAAGTTTTTAAGCGTAACAGTATTGGCAAGTGCTTTGGCGGTGACAGGATGTACCAGTTCAACATCGACAAGTACCACGGGTGTAGACCGCAAACAATTACTACTGGTATCTGACAGCGAGGTCAATGCCTTATCTGCGCAAAGTTATAACCAAATGAAAGCGCAAGCACAGGCAAAAGGTGTATTGAACACCAATAGTACGCAAAAAGCACGCTTACAACGCATTGCCAACCGTTTGATTCCACAAGCAAAAGTACTTCGCCCAGAGGCGTCTTCTTGGAAATGGGAAGTCAATTTGATCAAGAGCAATGAGCTAAATGCCTTCTGTGCGCCCGGTGGTAAGATCATGTTCTTTACAGGCATCATCGACCGATTAAAACTCACTGATGATGAGATCGCTGCGATCATGGGTCACGAGATGGCACATGCACTGCGTGAACATGGTCGTGAAAATGTATCTCGTCAGTACGCACAGCAAGCAGGTTTAAGCATCATAGCGGCAGCGACTGGTCTATCTGAAGGTCAAGCGCAACTTGCGCAGATGGTTGGTCAGATCGGTATCAGCTTACCGAATAACCGTACGCAGGAGTCTGAAGCAGATGTACTTGGCACCGAGCTGATGGCACGTGCAGGGTATAACCCGAATGCGTCGATTAGTCTGTGGAAAAAAATGATTTCAGCAAGTAGCGGAAGCTCGCCACAGTTCTTGAGTACCCACCCGAATCCATCGAATCGTATTCAAAACTTACAAGCTTTAATGCCAAAAGTAATGCCACTGTATCAACAAGCAAAACGCTAAACACATATTGTCAAGCAAAGTTGAAAATACCGCATCGTTCATGATGCGGTATTTTTTTATGGTAGCGATTCTAGGAGTTTTGAAGAAAACTTCGTTTTGCTTGAAATATGCTATATTTGTATCCACTCCTTGCACAAAGTTTTTGCGTTATATTTGAATTAAAGGTCGCCTTATGCAACTGCAAACTCAACTTGAAGAATTACTACAAAAATGCTCACCAAGCCATTTGGAAATTTTGAATGAATCCTCTGGTCATGGTGGCTATTTCCCTGGGAAAGAAAGTCATTTTAAAGTGACCATCGTCAGTGATGTTTTTCAAGGTTTGCGTTTGGTTCAACGCCATCAAAAGATATATAGCTTAGTCGGTGATTTACTTGCGCCTTCCAAGATTCACGCCTTAGCTATTCATGCCTATACTCATGATGAATGGACAGGTGAACGTCCTGACAGTCCAAATTGTGCGCACGCACCAAAGCATGCAAGCAGTTAACTTTATTTCAGTTTTTTATTCTTATTTTTCATTTCAAGCCACTGTTTTAGCTAGAGAACCACTATGGATCAGCACCTATTGATTAAAATCATACACATGTCGATTGCCAGTTTGGTGTTTATTTTATTGATTGTGCGTGCTTTTCCGATTTTGATTTTAAAAAAATGGACGGTTGAACGCACCGTGTCCAACAAGATCATCGTCGGGCTGCAACATTTCAGTTATAGTGTGTTGATTTTGTCGGGATTGTGGTTGCTTTGGGACAATCAATTTCAGGTTGAAATGTGGTTTTATGCCAAAGTGATTTTATTTTTAGTCATTTTATCTGCATCAATAAAAGCCTTTAGTCGCAAATCAGAGCGCTTATTGGTGCAACGTCAAGCAGGCTTAGTGATTGCGATTGTGGCATTTCTTGCCTTATTCGCTTTGATCGGGATCAAACCACAGCTCGGCTAAGTTTTGAATAAATTGTTTTTAGAGATGTCATTACTAACATATTTTTTGACTGATTTTATTGACTTGTTTTTTTGAATTGGTTCGATACAACCAAAAGAAGGAATGGAGAACAACATGCTAACTCGCGTTGTATTTAACCAAAAAGGTGGTGTAGGCAAATCAAGCATTACCGTCAACTTAGCAGCGATCAGTGCCGCACAGGGCTATCGTACTTTAGTAATCGACCTTGATCCACAATCGAACTCAAGTCAATACATTCTCGGTAGTGCCCATGACAGCTTGAACACAGGTGCGGAACTGCCGACCTTTAGCCCGAATATGTATCATTTCTTTGAAGAAGTAGTGGCGCAGCCGCAAGGTAAAGGCATTCTCGGCTCGGCGATTGGCTCGATCTTAAATAATAAAGTCAAAGGCTTAGATGCAGTGATTCATCAGAGTCCGTTTCCAAATTTGCATGTGATTCCATCGAGTGCAGAGCTTGGCTCACTAGAGCATGCGCTTGAATCGAAACATAAAATTTACAAACTGCGTGATGCTTTGCATAAAATCGCATCACAATATGATCGGGTCTATATCGACACCCCGCCAGCATTTAACTTCTTTACCTTGTCTGCGCTGATTGCGTCGAATCGTGTCTTGATTCCATTTGACTGTGACGTATTCTCACACCGTGCACTATTAACGCTACTTGAAAATGTCGTCGAAACTCGTCAAGATCATAATGATGACTTGGCTGTGGAAGGTGTGATTGTCAATCAGTTCCAAGCGCAAGCCAAGCTTCCAAAGGAAATTGTGGCACAGCTTCGTCAGGATCAACTGCCTGTGTTTGACACCATGCTACCGCCATCTGTGATGATGAAAGAGTCACACTTGAAGAATCTACCATTGATTCATTTGGCTGAGGATCACAAGCTGACACAGACTTACCGCCAACTATTTGACGAGATTGAGCGTGAATAATGAATAAACTCACTTTAGCAACCGCATTGGCTTCAAGCCTTGTACTAGGTGCTTGCGCAACTGGTCCAGTCAACCCCGCCTATGTTTCACCGACGCAGTATCAATCGTGGAACTGCGCACAGCTCCACACCGAATACGCACGTATCGGCAAATATGTCAGTGACGGTGTTGAACCTGAAAAGCGTACAGGTATGGGCGTTGGTGTCGGACTTGGTGTAGGCGGCTGGGGTGGCGGTTGGGGCGTTCGTCCGAACATCTCAGTGAATATGGGGCAATCGAGCAACAGCAAACGCACAGAAATTGCCAAACTCTACGGACAGCAAGATGCGATTGCACAAGCGGCACAATTTAAAAATTGTCCAATTCAAAATCCACGCCCAAGCAATTAACCTAATCCTAACACATTGTCATGCAACACTATTTCTAAATAGTGTAAGTTACATATTCATAATTTGATGCAATTTTCAGCAATATTAGCTTGGGAATTGCATCATAATTGTTTAACTTACGCTCTCCTAACTCCCTCACAGATCCCTGTGACTATTGAACCACTTTTATGATCGAATATGGCTTTATTCTTATTGCGCTGTTTGCCGTGATGATTATCCCTGGACCAACCAACGCATTGTTGGCGAGTTCTGCACAGCAAATCGGTATGCAAAAATCACTTCGCCTGATTCCTGCGGAGTTGATTGGCTATATGTATGCGATGGCACTGTGGTGGTTAATCGTTGCTTTTACCGATGATATATGGCCTTTATTTATTGATATTCTCCATTTTGCCAGTGCGATCTATGTCTTTTGGCTTGCTTTTCGTCTATGGAAAATGAAACACCTACATGCGCATAGTCAACGCAATAAAAATATCAAAGCCATGCACCTGTTTTATTCCACCTTTAAAAATCCAAAAGCTGCGCTCTTTTCAGTTGGCGTGTTTCCGCATGCGACGTGGAACAATATCGAAAGCTATGCCATTAGCATGTTGCTATTTAGTGCGGTACTGATTCCATCGGCTTTGTTTTGGATGTTTTACGGCAGTCGCTTACTGACGGGTCGCTTCAAAGGCATCAACCAAGAGCAACTCTACCGTAGTTCTGCACTGTTATTATTAGTTTGTATGTTGCCAATCATTGTACGCTTCTTTAACTAATCCATTCGTCTTTCATTATAAACACCCACCCAATTCGCAAAAATTGTCACTTCCTACCCTTTTATTTATAAAATAATTTGTGAAATACCCAGATAAATCACAATAAATCGTGATATGTTTAATAAAAATAATAAATAAAGTTTGAAATCTGTCATCAAGCATAGTATTTTAGTTATTAATGAGAATTTTATTATTTACAATTACGATTGTGGATACAATCAATAGCCTATCGGGGAGTCCGTGATGCAAGTTAAATCGGTAATGCTGATGTTAAGCATGACTGTCGGTTTCGCGTCATATACACACTCAGCTCAAATTCAACCGCAAACGCCTAAGCAAGAAGCGTCGATTATCAAATCTGTTGCAGATGCGAAAAAGACCACTGCAACGGCGAAAGATGCGAGCCAACTGACCGCACTGGATAAAATGATCCAAAGCGCAAAGTTGTCTGCTGCATCAAAACCATCGACTGAAGAAAGCCAAGCACTCGCTAAGCTCAATAACCAAAAACTCAGCGTGGTTTCTCGTAGTAAGAAGTTTAGCAATCTATTCCAAAATCTGTTTGGTAGTTAATGTGACCAAAATAGAATCGGCATAGAAAACGATTTTACCTTCCTCCAAAAGCTGTCTTCGGACAGTTTTTTTATGGGATATAACATTAATTAAGGTGCTATAGCTGTTTAAGGACGTAAGTGTCGAGGGCGGAAGCCCATTGCCAATAGTGAAATACCGTATACCATCGCACCAAGCACACAGAGCACACTCAGCGCAAGAATACGCATCCACACACCTGCATCACCATCAAACCATTGTAAACCGAACCATAAAGCAACGATCATCGCAATATTGGCGATGGAGAATTGCACTATGGTTTTTTTCCAATGCCCTTCAAAACGATAAATATTCCGACGATGCAATGCCACATAGAGCAATCCTGCATTCACCAACGCCGAGCCTGATGAAGCCAGTGCTAGTGCCATGTGTTGCTCTTTCCAACCGACGAGATGGAAAATCCCAAGCAAAATGATGGTAATGAGCATGTTGGCAAACACGGTGACTAAACCGATACGTACAGGCGTCTTGGTATCTTGCTGTGCATAAAAGCCTGGCGCAAAGACCTTAATCAACATAAATGAGATCACACCTGCACTCATACATTGCAATGCCAAAGCGGTCATCTGCGTATCACGTAGGGTAAATTCACCATGTTGGAACAGCGTTTGTATAATCGGTGTGGCAAGCATACCCAATGCAATACTGGCAGGTACACCCACCAAGATAATGACTTTCGCTGCCCAGTCGATCATGGCACGGAATTTTGTGGCATCTTGCTCTGCATGACGGTTCGATAACGACGGTAAAATCACTGTACCAATCGCCACACCAATCAAGCCCAGTGGCAACTCAGTCATTCGCTCTGCGGTATACAGCCACGACACTGAACCCTCTTGCATATGCGATGCCCAAAAGGTATTGAGCAATAGATTGATTTGCGTCACTGACACACCGAACAACGCAGGTAACATCAACTTTAAAATGCGTTGTACCCCTTCATGCTTAAAATCGAGCTTCGGTGGAATCAGCAATTTTTTACGCCATAACTGTGGGAGCTGTAAGGCAAGTTGTAATATCCCTGCAATCAACACGCCCCAACCCAATGACATGATCGCAGGATCAGGATACATTTTTGGTGCTAAAAATAGTGCCGCAAAAATCATACTCAGATTGAGTAATACAGGCGCAAATGCAGGTGTGGTAAACGAGCCATAACTATTCAAAATACTTCCTGCAAATGCCGTCAACGACATAAATAACAAGTATGGAAAAGTCAGGCGAAATAGATCAATCAGCTGTGCAAATTTCTCAGGATCGTCGGCAAAACCACCTGCATAGACGTAGAGAATTGCAGGCGCTGCCACCATCGCCACCATGGTCAATAAACTCATGATCAGCAGTAACCCGCCAAATACACGACTAACTAAAATCTGCACTTCTTCGTGTGTTTTTGAGGTTTTATATTCTGTGAGTACAGGAATAAAGGCTTGGGAAAATGCCCCTTCGGCAAACAGTCGCCGAAAGAAATTAGGGATACGGAATGCCACCACGAAGGTATCGAAATCTTTGCCTGCGCCAAATACATTGAGCAAGACCATATCTCGTACCAAGCCTAAGATGCGTGACAACATAGTCATCGCACTGACAATGACGGTCGATCGCCATAGCGCCATGGTTTTTATCCCAAATCACAAAAGTGCTTATTGTAGATGAATTTTTAGAGTTTGCATGCACTAGACCATGTAAATCCAATGAATTTATGTAGCGCGTGTTTGCTGTAAAAGCTGACGTAGTTTTTGCCAATCAAAAAAATCACCCGGATCGGTCTTACGCTGTGGCGCAATATCCGAATGCCCTGCAAGATGCTTTTTGGTTTTTGGATAGGCAGATTCGAGCGCAACGATCACTTGGCTGAGTTGTTGATATTGCGCCTCTTCAAAGGGCAAATCATCACTGCCTTCAAGCTCGATGCCAATCGAATAATCATTACATTCCACTTGACCGAGATAGCTTGAACGCCCTGCATGCCAAGCCCGATCGTTAAAATTGACGAACTGTAAAATCTCTCCAGTACGCAATATTAATAAATGCGCTGAAACTTGCATCCCACGAATGGTTTCAAAATAAGGGTGCTTGCCGTGATCGAGTTGATTTTGAAAAAATTGCTCGATATAACCGCCACCAAACTGCGATGGTGGCAAGCTAATATTATGAATCACCACCAGACGAATCTCTGTCTGCTCAGGACGAGCATTAAAGTTCGGTGAAGCGATCTGCCGAGCGATATTTAACCGCCCTTGCTCAATTTTTAAATGACTCATCGTATAAAAATATCAAAGTGTTAACCAGTATTCAGCATTCATATTACTTGAGTTCAAGGCATTTTGCTGTCTAAATCTCTGCCTTGCGAAAAAATCCGTTATAATCAGTCGCAACTTTCACCATCAAACTTTTTGAGTACACCATGATTTCGTCAACGATGCTTGAGCAAGCGATCCAGATCAATGTCCAACATGTTCTTGCAGAAGATATTGGAGATGGTGACATTACCGCACAGCTCACACCTGCGGATGAGATTGCCCACGCACGGGTGATTACTCGGGAAGATATGGTACTTGCAGGTCGTCCGTGGGTCGATGCGATATTTCAACAACTTGATCCAACTGTGGAAGTGATTTGGCTCAAAAATGATGGCGATACTGTCCTTGCCAACGATGCCTTTTTAGAGCTGAAAGGTAACGCACGTAGCCTACTGACAGGCGAACGCCCTGCGTTGAATTTTGTTCAGACTTTATCTGCGGTAGCAACCAAAGTGAACGGTTATGTAAAATTACTTGATGGCTTAAATACTAAAATTTTGGATACTCGTAAAACCTTACCGGGCTTACGCATCGCACAAAAATATGCGGTAACCATGGGTGGTGGTCAAAACCATCGCATTGGCTTGTTTGATGCGTTCCTCATCAAAGAAAATCACATCATGGCGGCAGGTGGTATTGCCCAAGCAATTGCACAAGCGCATCAAATTGCACCGAATAAACCTGTGGAAGTAGAAGTAGAAAGTTTTGATGAATTACAGCAAGCACTTGAGGCGGGTGCAGATATTGTAATGCTGGATAACTTTAGCCAACAAGAAATGGTTGATGCAGTAAAACTGGTCGATGGACGTTGCAAACTCGAAGCATCGGGCAACATTACCGTGGAACGCTTGCGTGAAGTTGCATCGACTGGTGTGGACTATATTTCAATGGGTGCGCTGACTAAAGATGTGCAAGCCATTGATTTATCAATGCGTTTCGTCAAATAGAATTTCATTCCGATGACTCAATCTGCGCATCTCAACCTCAAACTTCGTATCTATAATGATGCTGAGATTGCTTTTGGTCCAGGGAAAGCTGAGCTACTCCTAGCCATTCACGCTACAGGCTCGATCTCCAAAGCCGCCAAACAGATGAATATGAGCTACCGCCGTGCATGGCAGTTGGTCGATACCATGAATCGAAATTTCATTTCGCCACTGGTCAGTACGCAAACGGGTGGCTCATATGGTGGTGGTACGCAAGTCACTGCATTTGGTTTGCAAATCGTTGAGAAATATCAAAAGATGCAGAGGATCGCCAAGCAAAGTGTTGAAAGTGAAATGGTGGCGTTTGAAAAATTAATTTGTTCTAGTTCAAAATGACAGATAAGCAAAAGATTTATAAAGATTGGATGAAATTTTTAGATCCTGAAGAAGTCAAGTTCCAACTTATCTCTGCGTCATTATATTTAACCGCATACGATTTACTAATTGATTGTATCATTCAGAAAATTAAAAGTTTTTATACCAATGGATTTGATGAAAGTGGCTGGATTCTTGATACAGAATACGAAACTCAAGTACGCGAACTTTATCGAAAAGATATCATTATCGCTTCTTTGATCTGGTTAGAAAAAAATGGGGTTATTTCTAAAGATGATATTCAAAACGTAAAATATTTTAAGATACATCGCAATGAACTAGCACATGAATTGTCTAAAATGATCTCCGATAGTGGAAAAAGAACGAAAACAGAATATATTGGTCAAATTCGTGATTTATATTTCAAAATACAAAAATGGTGGTTTGTTGAGTTTGAAATGACAATAAATCCAGAGTTATCTAATGTCGACCCGAATGAGTTAGACTACGAAGAAGTTCTATCATTTATCATGATGCCAATGAATTACATGGTCGACATAACCAATGAAGAGTTGAGAGAAAAAGAAGATCGATCCAACTAACAAATCAAGTCAAACACCACACCTCATCCGTCAGTTGCTTAATTTCATCAATATCATGACTGACATAGAGCATCGGTATATCCGTCTGATCTCGGATCTGCTGAAAGAACGGAATAATTTCCTGTTTATGTGCAGCATCGAGCGCAGACAAAGGCTCATCGAGTAGCAATATATTTGGTGAATACAATAACGCACGACCGAGTGCAACACGTTGCTTCTCACCACCTGACAGTTTGATCGGCATACGTTCTAACAGATGCTCTAATTTCAATAATTCCACCACTTGATCGAGTTGAAAATGTCGCTGTGATGATTCAATATGCTGAAAGCCAAACAATAAATTCTTTTTTACCGAAAAGTGTGGAAAGAGCTGTGCATCTTGAAAGACTAAGCCAACACGACGTTGTTGCGCCGATTGATTGATCTTTCGATTCGCATCAAAAAAACACTGTTCTTGAATATGAATCTTGCCTTTTTGCGGTGTGACGATGCCTGCGACACTATGTAAAATCGAAGTTTTCCCAGAGCCCGATGCACCAAACAAGCCCAGCACTTGTTGATCGGTCTGATATTTTGCCTCAAGCTGAAATTGTCCCAAAGATAATGCAATATCAATCTCTATCATCGACGACTTTGCGCTATTCACCATTTCAATCATCACCCTGCTCGAAGTCGTTTTTGCCGACGCTGGAACCACTGTGCAAACCATAGCGCAAGAAATGCAATCGCTAAGGAAATGATAATTAAACGATTTAACGCATCTTCACTGTTTGGTTGTTGCATCAGGCTATACATAGCAAGCGGTAAGGTGCGAGTTTCTTCGGCGATATTGCCGACAAAGCTAATGGTCGCACCAAACTCGCCTAAACTGCGACAAAAACACAGAATTAACCCGACCAGAATCCCACTACTTGCCAATGGCAAAGTGATCTGCCGAAATGCAGCAAATCGAGATGCACCCAAAGTCATGGCGGCGATTTCTAGACGCTGATCAACCAATTCGATGGCAAGACGAATCGACTGTACCAACAGCGGAAAACCCATCACTGCCGAGGCAAGCACAGCGCCTTTCCAGTTAAATGCCAATTCAAATCCAAAGTAGCTAAAGTATTTGCCGATCACACCGTTATTGCCAAACAGTTGTAGCAACAAATAACCAGGCACAACAGGCGGCAGCACTAAGGGCAGAAAGATCAATGTTTCTAACAGGGATTTCCCCAAAAACTCTTTGCGTGCCAATAGCCAACCAAAGAATAATGCAGGAATAATATTCAGCAAAAGACAACCTAATGCGACTTTACAGGACAGTTGCAGTAGGCTGATTTCTTCAGGACTTAACGCAAACATTATTTACGTTTTGCAGTTGGATGGAGCGGAATAAAGCCATACTTTTTAAAGATCGCCTCGGCTTTTTTTCCTTGGATGAATTGATACATACGTTGTGTTTCTGTGGATTGATCAAGTTTCGCCACAGGATACACCACCGCAGGATAGCTTCCTACAGGGAATGTACCAACGACTTTGACTTTATCGCTAATCGCAGCATCGGTCGCATAGACAATGCCGAGCTGACACTCACCACGTTCCACAAAGGCAAGTGCACCACGCACATCTTCAGTTTCTACAAGTTTTGGTTGTACCGCCGTCCACCAATCTAGCGAAGTGAGCGCAGCTTTGGCATATTTACCCACAGGTACACTATTGGTATTTCCTGTACAAATTCGACTTTTTTTTACAAGGTCTGGCACAGCACCTTTTTTCACTTCGAGTTTTGCTTTTTGCTGTTTCGGCGCAATCCAAACTAGCGAATTACCGAGTAAATTCACCCGATTTTTTGGACTCACCTGTCCTTGTTTTTGTAAATAATCCATCCACTGCAAATCCGCTGACATAAAAATGTCGACTGGTGCGCCTGCTTCGATCTGCTTTGCCAAAGTCGATGAACCTGCAAATGAGGTTTTTACATCGGTTTTATAGGTTTGCTCATACAGCTTTTCGATGTCTTGCATGGCATTGGTTAGACTGGCTGCGGCAAAGACGGTGGTTGACTCTTTGGCAAAGCTGATTGTTGAAATGGCAGTTAATCCCACGATACCAAGGATACCAAGACATTGTTTTTTCATAGAATTATTAATTTTAAAAATCATAGATATTTCTGCTCAGCAGTGATATGGGAGATATATTCATTGTATTTTTAAGAATATAGCGGTGGAAAAAAATAAGCAATCCTAAACTACGGATTGCTTTGATGAAAACTGCTTTGATAAAACTGAAAAATTAAGGTGTGAACTTTATGCTGAGTGTTTTATTTTTTGTTTTACGCTTTTGACACAGATTTATGCAACCGAGAGAGCTGCTTCCGCTTCCGTATCTTTCGATTGCTGTTGCGAGCTTTTTGACGATACTGCTTTTTGCACATATTGAGCAGGGAAGTATTGATTGACCAATTGTTTCAATGGCGTTTCAATAAATTTCGGCAAATTGACACCAAGTGGATTGCGCTCTTGCAAATCCGCTGACGACACCACACGCGTGCCCATGACATAGTCAAACCACGGCTTTGTCACACACCAGTTGGCATCTTGATTGGCATTCATGTGATGATCGTAATGCCACGGAATCTTTGCTTTCGCCCAATCAGGTTCAAGGTGCGCACGACGGTGGATATAGTAGTAGTTGAATGCGCTATACCATGCAGCTACCGCCATACCCTTTGAGAATGAATAAAACATCGCACTTGTCGTTACCGCAACGATGCCCAAAGATACCACTTCATTCTTGGTACGCCAGTTGCTTAGACCTTGTACATAGCCGTCATCTTCAAACTCTTGCTTACGCACTTCACGATGATGCTCCCAATGCGACTTCATACTGCGTGGCACAGGACTAAATCTCGGCTTACCTGCTCGGTGTGTACCATGCAAAATATATTTGTGTGCTACCCATTCAAAGGCATTAGCAACGATCAATCCTGCAACAAATCCCTTAATCATAAAAATCACCTGTTTATTTTCTATATTCAGTGTAGAGCGATGAAAAGTTAGCGTATTGACACTTCATCGGTGTTTGATTGACAAATTACGACAGAAGATTTATAACCATTTTATTGCTTTCTTTGTTGAAAAAATGGTGCATGGATGCAACAGATCACAAGCTATCAAGGCTCGGTATACGGTGGTTTGGGCGATTTATTGTTTAAATATTGCCACGCTCATCAAGTTCCGATGCCTGCTCAACTACTACAGGTGCAGAATCTAGAGCGTTTTGATTATCAAGTCTGGTATCTACTGCTCAACGAGCTCGATCAACAGCTCGATCAACCTGCACTCGGCTTAGAAATTGCCAAATATGTCGAGCTCAAACATCTTGGCGTACTCGGTTATTTAGCTCAAAGTTGTGAGCATCTCGGTGAGGCATTATTACGCTATCATGATTTTTATCGTCTAATTTATGACGGTAGTCCATTGATATTTAAACAAGATCAAGATCACCTCATCATCGGTTGGGATGTCCCCAAAGTATTTACCACACAGATCACCAATGAGATTGCCATTGCGATTATGTATCAGTTTTTTCGGCATTTTCTGCACATTGATGATGTCGAGCTGATCCAAGTGGATTTCATGCACGCTGCACCAAAAGATACGATGATTTATCAACGCTATTTCGGTTGTCCTGTGCTATTTTCACAGCCTACTGCGCAGATCGTTTTACCAAGTCATATCTTAAGTAAGCCGATTCGTCATGCCGATCAAACCTTGCAAGATTTACTCACTGCGCAAGCGCAGACATTGCTCAAAGAATTGCCACATACCACGCAACTTGATGAGCGATTGCAACAGGCGATTTTAAAACAACTGCAAAAGCAAAAACTCAATATTGAATATATTGCAGTACAACTACACACCTCAGTCAGACAGCTTCAGCGCCATTTGCAAAGTCAAAACACCACTTTTCAAGAGCGTGTACAGGCCATTCGCCAAATGCTTGCTTTTAAATATTTGCAAGATCCACATTTGAGTTTGCACGAGATTGCGCTGTTACTCGGTTATTCCGAACAAAGTGCTTTTCAACGTGCTTTTAAACTGTGGACGAAGCACACACCACAGCAATGGCGAAAACAACATTTATCCATTGCGCCTAAATAGTTTTCACCGACAATCAATTCACTAAAAACATCTAGGTTGCGAAAACGGCTCGCTACAAATCCGTGCTAGTTTTCACGTCGAATCAGCGTAGAATGAGTGCTTAAATTGCACTATCAAAATAAGATTTTCACATGGAAGTTGCTCAACCCTCGTCAGCGTTTTGGAAACGATTTTTATTTTTTCTTCTTCCTCTGATCGCCACCAATATTTTACAAAGCTTATCAGGCACGATTAATACTGTTTTTGTCGGGCAGATGATGGGCGTCGATGCGATCGCTGCAGTTGCGGTATTTTTCCCGATTTTGTTTACCTTACTTGCATTTATTATCGGTTTGTCCGCAGGTTGTACCGTGCTGATCGGGCAAGCTTGGGGTGCACGAGATCATGACAAATTACAACGCATCATCGGCTCAACGCTGTTTATGACCTTGATCGGTGGCACGCTCATTGCCATTTTTGGTGTCTATTTTGCCGAAGAGTTGTTGCGATTATTGGGTACAGATGATGAGATCATGCACTTATCTTTACCTTTTGTGCAATGGATGCTTGCAGGTAGCCCACTGATTTTTCTATATATTATCTACACCTCAATCATTCGAGGTGTCGGTGATAGCATCACACCAATGATCGCTTTGGGACTCACAAGTGTCGTCGGGTTGATCGTCACGCCAACACTGATCAAAGGTTATTTTGGTTTTCCACAATTGGGGATCATCGCTCCTGCGATTGCCACGATTCTTGGCTATTTATTGGTTTTAATTTTCCTATTTTTCTATATGAAAGTGAAAAATCATCCGCTCAAAATCGATACAGAGATTCTTCAACAGATTCGCCATCATCCACAGATGAGTAAGCTGATTTTAAAACTCAGCGTGCCAACTGGCATTCAGATGGTCACGACTTCCGTGGCAGGCTTGGTCATCATTGGTTTGGTCAATCGCTTTGGCGCAGAAGCGACCGCCGCTTATGGTGCGGTCAATCAAGTTTTAAACTATGTACAATTCCCAGCAATTTCGATTTCAATTGCCGCCTCGATCTTTGCTGCTCAAGCCATCGGCTCAAATCACGCTGATGCCGTCACTCGGGTGACTCGCACTGCTCTTGCAATGAATGTTGCACTCACTGGCTCATTGATTCTTATCGGCTATTTGGCGTCGAAATATTTAATGGCGTTATTTATCACTGAGACGCATGTCATTGAACTCGGTCAACAATTGCTCTTTATCGTGCTGTGGTCGATTCTATTTTTTGGTGCAAGTGCAGTCTTCGTGGCGATCATGCGAGCCAGTGGTCATGTTGTGCAACCGATGCTGATTAATGTCGCTTGTATCCTCTTGATCGAAGTACCGCTCGCCTATTTATTTAGCCGTTGGTGGGGACTTGAAGGCATTTGGTATGGTTATGCAACGGCATTTGTCTTTTTATTTATTTTTCAGGGCTTGTATTACCAATTTGTTTGGAAGCGGAAAACCATCCATCGCCTAATTTGATGTACATTTGTATATAATACTTGATTAATATTTAAGCATTGTGTATAAAAGCTTCGGTAATTTTGATGATAAACTAACAAAACTTTGAAAAAGGGAACAACAATGCAAATATTTCCCGCGTTGAATACGTTGAATGACGCTCTTAGGGGTAAGGCGTCAAAAGCTGTCATGACAGCGTGTATTTTTGCCATTGCACTGACGCAAGTGGGTTGTAAAGACACACTTGAGCAACTGACAGGCATGACGCAAGAAGAACGTCCTGATGAAGCTTACCAAGCGAAGTTGATTGAAGACTTAAAAGCTTTTGATCAGATTCGTACACAGCAAAATTCTTTATTTATGCAGTTGGATGATCAGCTTGATCTTGCATCAAGTAAGCAAACCACCAACAGCAAAGTCCGTCAAGAACTCCGTGATCTTGCAGGCACTTTAGATAGTCAAAATCAGCAATTTAAACAATTGCATGTGCACACTCCAGAAGTGGCTAGACTACGTAATGCAGTGATGCAACTGAACTATAGCACCATGCAAATCGTGGCTTTGGTAGATAATCCAAATGCCGTGAATAGCCGACTAAATCGCTATAAGAGTATGCAGAGAAATTATCTCAATCGCTATAATCATCTGCGTACCGAAGTCGAGTCTAAATTGGCTTCTTAAGGTCTGAATGGATCTGCCTTGTTGCAGATCAATACCGAGCATCTTACAATTCGCCTCAATCATTCATTGAGGCGTTTTATTTTGCGTGCATTTATTCAGCGTTCCAAGTCTGCACACGTCAGCGTCGATAACAAAATCGTTGGTCAGATTGATCAAGGCTTAGTCTTGCTACTAGGTATTGGACGTGAAGACACTTTAGACAAAGGCAAAAAGCTCATTGATAAAGTCTTGAAATATCGTGTCTTCGATGATGAAAATGGCAAAATGGGTTGGAATGTCGCCCAAGCGAATGGTGGCGTTTTGCTCATTTCACAATTTACATTATACGCTAATACCCAAAAAGGACTGCGTCCAGACTTTGCACCTGCGATGCCACCAGTGGAAGCGAAAGCGCTATATGATGACTTATTAAATTATTTGCGTAGCCAATATGAGCATGTTGCTTCAGGAGTTTTTGGTGCAGATATGCAGGTGCATCTGATTAACGATGGTCCTGTTAGCTTTATGCTAGAAGTCGAATAAAACCTCGACAAATTGCAGGATAAAAAAATCCCCCTGACTAAAGGAGGATTTTGAGGGATTTAACGTCCAGTTTTTTCTTTTAAAAATTGACGTGCTTGCTTGATACGTTGTTTTACAGGCTTTGGAATCTTTGGTACAACCAATTTTGCCACTTGGTTAAACCATACCAATAATGAAAAATCACCTTCCATTTTGATGTTGCCAGATTGCATACCTGTCATAAATGCGCTTGGATCACCTTTCATCAAGGTTTTTACTGCATATTCACTATCTACAAATTGGATTTTAAAATCTGCTGATTGCGTCGCATTCGAAGCAGTCGATACTTTGCCTTGATCAATAATGATCTGACGAGCAACGCCTTGAGCTGTACCGATCTCAATACGGAAACTACGATCATATATCAATTCAATAAACTGTGGGCTAGTACGAGCCAATTGTTTCATACGAAGTACAAGACCAGTGATCAGCAAATCAACTGGATCAGTAGTGACATCAACCACAGGGAGTTTAATTACAGGTAAAGATGACAATTTCATCGACATGTTCCTAATCTTTTTTACGACATATTGTAAGTTGTGTCGATGCTAGCATATTCCATGCAAAAAATAGATGACTTTTCGAGATTATCGTTGTTGCGATTTAGTCAATACGAATAAATATAAAATGAGGCGAATTGAGTGCAGATGGTAAAGCAAATAACGCCTTCATACGCACATGGACTCGCATTTGCGCAGACAATATCGTGGACTTAGTCGTCGTATACTGGCGTATGCTCAATATATTTGACTTTGGTGTCTTGTCGTGCCAAGCGACGGTCATTCAATGCAATGGCTACGGTAAAAGCAAATAAGCACACCATCATCGCACTCACATAACCATATAGAAGTGGTATATCTACTACGCTTTGAATACCAGCACGTAATAGTTCAAGTCCACCCCAGAACACCATCCCTGCACACATAAACACTAACCAATGACGGTATTGTGAAAATGCGATGAGTAATACAGCCAAGCCAACCAATGATCCCCCGATGATTGTGGCTAAATTTAATGTAAACATTAAAACTCTCCTACAAAATAGATCCTACGCTCTGCACGCCTTGCCTTTATTTTATCTTGGCAATCTTCGCACTGACACACAGATCATTTTTTACGCACAAACCTTTTTGTGCTTAGATTGATTATGCAAGTTTTTATTTAGAAAAAAAGCCCTAAAATTACGTTGTGCGACGCAGGATGTCGTTGTGTGTTTTTTCGGCACTTTATCGTTTTTTGCCAACCCTAGTAAACACTATATGTTGTGTGGGTTTTTCATATAGGCTGGACGCTTTATCACCACTTATCGCCTATTCAAGTTTTTTTTCATGACAAGATTGTCATATTTAAGTTATTGTTTTTTATGAATATTAAATTTAAATCACGTTGTAATTACAAAAGTAATACATCAGATGTTCAGAGCTTATTTTATAAACTCCACACACAACATATAGTAGGTTATAAGATTTTTAGGCACGGTACAAATCTTTGTCATGTAAGCCCAAAAGATAGAGAATTCCATCCAATCCAACGCTAGAAATCGCTTGATTTGCATTTTCACGCACCAATGGTTTTGCACGAAATGCCACGCCCAAACCTGCAAGTGAAAGCATCGGTAAATCATTGGCACCATCACCTACAGCGATCACTTGTTCAGTAGAAATACCAAACTTTTCAGAGAGCTGTTGCAGCAACAATGCCTTGCGAGCACCATCAACGATATCGCCTTTGACGACACCTGTAACGACACCATTTTCTACATCAAGAATATTGGCGTGGACTTCATCAATGCCGAGTTTTTGTTGTAAATATTCTGCAAAATATTGAAAACCACCAGACAAAATTGCCGTTTTGTAGCCCAAAGATTTTAAAGTAGAAATTAGGCGTTCTGCACCATCAGTAATGGTCAGGCGCTCAGCGATTTGAGGTAATACACTGGCATCTAGACCTTTCAGTAATGCCACACGAGCACGGAAGCTTTGCTGAAAATCGAGTTCACCTTGCATAGCACGTTCAGTAATCTCTGCAACTTGCTCACCGACGCCTGCTTCTAATGCCAACTCATCAATCACTTCTTGGGTGATCAAAGTCGAATCCATGTCAAAGCAAACAAGGCGACGATTACGACGGTAGACATTATCCTCTTGTACCGCAATGTCCATATTGTGCTGTGCACTCATTAACATACACGCCGAGCGCATCGCTTGCGCATCAAGCATTTGACCGCTTAAACCAAATTGAATACAGGCAACATTTTCATGCGATTGCTGTTCAGCGATATTCGATTGCAACTCTAAGCGTCCCGAAAGACGTGTCACGGTTTCGATATTAAAGCCTTGATCTGATACAATTTTAGTCACCGATTGTAGATGTGAAGCAGTCAACTCTGGTGCAAGTGCGGTCACGATATATTTGGTGCGACCGCCTTCGGCAACCCACTGCTGATATTCATTGGCAGGGATCGGTTTAAAGCGAACCGTTAAGCCTATATCTTGAGCGAGAATTAAAATTTCACGCATCGCCAAAGCAGTTGCGGTCTGATCATCTGAGCTGACCACGATGCCTAAGGTCAATTGGTTATGAATAACTGCTTGCCCCACATCAAGAATCTGCAAACGATGTACAGACAACACTTGCATAAGTCGGGTAAACTGATTAGGTTGGTCAGATCCTAAAAAGGATATAAGAATGATTTCTTGCATGTGCTTTTGCTAAATTGGGCTAATCTAAGACTGGCTAGAATGATAATCTAAATTGCAACGAATTGCTTTGGAAGTTTTAACTTGAATGCACCTCGACAAGGGCTTTTTGCAAGCCTACTGATCCTGAGTTTTGTTTTGCACGGTATTCTTATCGTGGTCGCAACCAATTATTTTTTAGAGGATAATCGTGCAATCCAAGGCGAGCTATTGACTCGTCAATTGGTTGCCGACAGCATGAGTGAGCTTGCACCGCCAAATACCGTGGCGTTGGCACTACTCACCTCCCGCTATGCGACCAATCCGAGTATTGCCTCATTGCGCGTGCTTGATCATGACGATCGAGTCTTGGCGACTGCAGGTGCAAATAAAACCCGTCAAGGTGATGTCTTTGTTCGTGATGCGATGGTTAATGAGCAAAAAGTTGGACGCATCGAAGTGACTTTAATTAAGCCAAGTATTGGTGAGTTACTTCGTAATCAATGGTTACCCCTACTGATTTCACTGCTTTTACATTTTGGCTTATGGATTGGTTACCGCACTATTGCCCGCCCAACACGTTCAGAGTTTTTAAGTAAAATGAAACGTGAAGCCTTATTAAAGCATGAGATTCAACGTCTTGCAGACGCTGTGGAACATGAAAAACATCAAGCAAGTCTTGCCATTGCCAAAGCACAACAGCTTTATCAACGTCCTCATGCGGAGTTAAACGTCAAAGATCCTTTGCAAACCACGCAAGATTCAGAACATATTTATCTGAGCGTGCAACATTATGATCCAAAACAACTTTTAGGTACGGTCAACCAACATACAGCGCAATCTTATTTTAATTTATCACAAGTGTTTTTAAATAAAACCGTTGCGCTATGTCAAAAGCATTATCAACTCAGTGAAACGGATTTAGAAATTATTCAGCCATTCTATGATGATGGTGCATTAGTTCGCGTCAATAAAAAGGCGATGAATGCGATTCCTGCCATTATTCAGGTTTCAGTTGTTTTTCAGCTGATATTTGAAGCAGTGTATAAGCGTATGCGAGATGAAAAGCGTTTTATCTTACAAACTCGCTGTGCGATCGCCGAAGCTTTACCAAGCATGCAACTGTCTGCTGATAAATCGGCGATTCGTTTGGCACAATATCTTCATGCCAAAGAAACAGCGATTTATTTGACTCGTCCAAGCTTTAAAGATGTCCGTCATTGCTATGAATTTTTAAATCTGCCGAATCCGTCTAATGCTTTGACTCGTGATGCGGTGCTTTTGCAAGGCATGAACAATGACTGTGCGCAAACCGCACAAAAGATGCGAGCAGAAATCTTGCTTGGTCCTAAAGCCAATGCCCATGATGAATCCATCATACCTCGTGCTGATCAAAGCTAATTTGGATTGAGATAATCAAAGAAAACATGAAAATTAACAGGGCTACAAAATAACTCAATCACACAGTTTTCCGCAGTCATCGAAAGTACAGCAATTTATTGCAAAAACCGTTAGAATATGGCGCATTTATTCTATTTTGTTTATTTACGCCGTAATAAATTGAAATAGGGAGTGTCGAAAAGCCTTGCGAGTTAATGTAAATTTCAAAACGTAACGCAGAAATTTGCCTACGCAGGTGGTTTTTCGAGATTCCCTTTTGAGCGTTAAACATCCCCATCGCTAGACAGGTGTAGCTGTAATGCAATTAAGTCGCATTGAAGAACTGGTTGCCGATATTCGTGAAGGCAAAATGGTCATTCTTATGGATGACGAAGATCGTGAAAATGAAGGTGATTTGATCATCGCAGCGACGCATGTGCGTCCTGAAGATATCAACTTTATGATCACCCATGCACGTGGTCTAGTCTGTTTGACCTTGAGTAAAGCTCGTTGCGAACAGCTCAATCTACCACTGATGGTCGGTCAAAACGGCGCACAGCACGGTACAAACTTCACTTTGTCGATTGAAGCCGCAGAAGGTATTTCTACAGGAATTTCTGCCAAAGAGCGTGCACATACTGTACGCACTGCGGTGGCTGCGCATGCTAAACCAAGCGATATTGTTCAACCAGGGCATATTTTCCCATTGATGGCACAGCCAGGTGGTGTACTGCACCGTGCAGGACATACCGAAGCAGGTTGTGATTTGGCACGTCTTGCAGGGTTAGAGCCTGCGTCGGTGATTTGTGAAATCATCAATGAAGATGGTGAAATGGCACGCCGTCCAGACCTTGAGGTCTTTGCAGAAAAGCATGGCATCAAGATGGGGACGATTGCGGATTTGATTCACTACCGTATGACCAATGAGCAAACCGTTGAGCGTATTGAATCGAGCACGATTCAAACTGAATATGGTGAGTTTCAACTATTCCGCTATCAAGAAGCAGGCAATCCTGCGGTACATCTTGCATTGGTAAAAGGTGATCCAAGCGACGGTGTGACGACAGTGCGTGTTCATGGCTTTAACCCAATACGTGATTTACTCAAGCAGAAAAAAGCCGATGGTTCAAGTGCATGGAATATTGATTCAGCATTACAAGAAATCGCTAAAAATGAGCGCGGTGTCTTGGTTTGGATTGGTCAAAACCAATTACCTGATCTCGGTCCTGCGCTGGTACAACAAGCAGAACCACGTCAAGGCAAATCCAATGCGGCACTGTCACAGCAATATCAAACCATTGGTGTCGGTGCGCAAATCTTACGTCATGTTGGCGTGAAAAAGATGCGTCTACTCAGTTCGCCACTCCGTTTTAACGCCCTTTCAGGCTTTGATTTGGAAGTGGAAGAGTACGTGAGTCCTGCACAGTGTGGGCAGTAAACCCATTAAACAAGTTTTGAAATAAACCATTTTGCATAGTATTGATCGCTTAATTGAGCTAAAGAGAAATTAGAGGAATAAAGTCATGGCAATTCGTAAAATCGAAGGTGTTTTACATTTAGCAAGTGAAGGACAATATGCCATTGTCGTTGGTCGCTTTAACAGCTTTGTCGTGGAACACTTGCTTGAAGGTGCAATTGATGCACTGAAACGTCATGGTGTAGCAGAAGAGCAAATTACCGTTGCCTATGCGCCTGGTGCATGGGAGCTTCCAGTCGTTGCCAAAAAATTTGCAACAACAGGAAAATATGATGCGATCATTGCACTTGGTGCGGTGATTCGTGGTAGCACGCCACACTTCGATTTTGTTGCAGGCGAATGTGCAAAAGGTCTTGGCGTAGTTGGTCTAGAAAGCACAATGCCAGTGATCAATGGCGTATTAACTACCGACAGCATTGAACAAGCGATTGAGCGTTCGGGCACCAAAGCAGGTAACAAGGGCGCTGAGGCTGCTGTAACTGCAATTGAAATGGTTAATCTGTTAAAAGCGATTTAAGCGAAAGGCTAAAAAAGCATGAATCAAAGTTATCCAACAACCTACGCTGCAAAACGCAAAGCACGTCGTTTTGCAGTACAAGGCGTTTATGAATGGCAGATGAGTGGCAATGCCGTGCATGAGATTGAAGCACGTACTCGTGCTGACAATGCCATGCACAAAGTTGATATTAGCTACTATCACGAATTACTGAGCCAAGTGGTGGCAAGTCATGAAAAGCTGGATGAATATCTCTTGCCTGCATTAGACCGCCCAGTATCAGCACTTGATGGTGTGGAATTGGCGACCTTGCGTTTGGGTGTGTATGAGCTATTAAACCATATGGAAATTCCATATAAAGTTGTTTTGGATGAGTCAATTGAGCTTGCAAAACACTTTGGCGGTGCGGACAGTCATAAATATATCAATGGTGTATTGGATCGAGTGGCAACACAACTGCGTCCAGATGAAAAACAACTCTAACTGATTCTATCTACTGGCATTCGCCCATGGCTGAATTCTCAATCATTCGTCAATACTTTCAGTCCCTGACATCGCAATCCTTAGCATCAACTGCATCTGCTGATGTCGGGATTGGCGATGATTGTGCCGTCACCACCCCACCACAAGGCATGCAACTGGTCAGTTGCGTCGATACCTTGGTTGCTGGACGACATTTCCCTTTAGATACTTCGGCTCATGCCATTGGCTGGAAAAGTGTGGCGGTGAATTTATCGGATTTGGCAGCGATGGGTGCAACCGCGCATAGCATTTTACTTGCTTTAAGTTTGCCGAAAATCGAAGACGCATGGCTAACTGAGTTTAGTCGTGGGATCGCTGAGTGTTGCAAAGCCTACAATGTACAGCTCATCGGCGGTGATACCACGCAAAGCCAGACATTAACTGTTTCCATCACCGCTTTGGGCTGGATTCAGACTGGACAGGCGATTTTACGCAGTGGTGCACAGGTTGGCGATCTCATTGTAGTCAGTGGTGAAATCGGTAGTGCAGCCTATGCACTGCGTCATCCGAACAGCACCTTACAAGCGACTTTGGATTATCCACAGCCACAGTTGGCTTTGGGGCAGTCACTCGTTGGCTTTGCTTCGAGTATGATTGATATTTCAGATGGTTTAGCGCAAGATTTAGGGCATATTTTGTCTGCCAGTCAAGTCGGTGCAGAGATTCAGGTAGCGCAGATTCCAGTTGCTGATGAACTTGCACAATTAACTGTAGAACAGCATTTTAACGATGTGCTTGCAGGTGGCGATGATTATCAACTATGCTTTACCATCAGCCCTGATCATTTTCAGCGTTGGCAAGCACAGTATGCACAAAGTGGGGTTACGCCAGTGACCGTGATTGGACAGATACAGCAAGAGATGGCTTGCCATTATTTTTATCAAAATCAAAAAATTACACCAAAAAAATCAGGATACCAGCACTTTGCCTAAGACACCGATCAATCTCGACAATATTCCATTTCACGACCGTTTAACATGGTTTTTGGGTGTGGGCTTGGGTACAGGATTATCACCTGTTGCACCAGGTACAGTCGGCTCACTACTGATCTTGGTGCTTTATCCACTATGGCTTTCGATTGGTTGGGTTGCGACAATCATTGCCATCGTCGTAATGTCATTGGTTGGAATTTATATTTGTGGGCGTAGCGCAGAAATCATGCACACTCATGATGATCCCCGTATTGTTTGGGACGAGTTTGCAGGGCAATCAATCACATTAATCCCCTTGATTTATCTTGCAAATCTGCCACATTGGTGGGTTGTGATTGCTTTTGCATTATTTCGTTTATTTGATGTGTGGAAGCCATTTCCAATCGGGTTTGCAGATCGTAAAGTACATGGTGGTATGGGAATAATGCTTGATGATTTGCTTGCCGGTGTCATATCATTGTTAACTTTAGTTGTCATACTATATATATTTGTAACTTAAAACTGAGCAACTCATAATATGTCATTAACCGTTATAATTTTAGCCGCAGGCAAAGGCACACGAATGAAGTCAGCTTTGCCAAAAGTACTACAACCTCTTGCGAATCGTTCTCTTTTGAGTCACGTTATTGAAACAGCAAAAAAATTAAAAAGTGAAGGCATTATTACCATTTATGGACATGGTGGTGATGCAGTTAAGAAACGCTTCGCCAATGAACAGATTGAATGGGTGGAGCAGGCTGAGCAATTGGGGACAGGGCATGCGGTACAAATGACCTTGCCTGTACTTGGCAAATCTGGTTTTGCCTTGATTCTGTACGGCGATGTGCCACTAGTGTCCAAAACTACATTACAACGTTTATTGGATGCATCAAAAGCCTCAGGTATTGGCATGATTACGCTTGAGGTCGCTGACCCAACAGGTTATGGACGCATCGTTCGTGAAAATGGCTTGATCCAAGCGATTGTCGAGCACAAAGATGCCAGCGATGCACAAAAACAGATCACCGAAATCAACACTGGCATTTACTGCGTCAGCAATGAAAAGTTGCATCAATGGCTGCCAAAACTCTCCAATGCCAATGCCCAAGGCGAATATTACCTAACTGATATTGTGGCGATGGCGGTTCAAGATGACTTAGAAATTGCCTCGATCGTACCTGAATATGCGTTTGAAGTCGAAGGCGTGAATGACCGTGTACAATTGGCAAACCTCGAACGTGAATGGCAACGCTATCAGGCAGAACAATTAATGCGTCAAGGCGTGCATTTAGTTGATCCATCACGCTTTGATCTGCGTGGTACGCTCAGCGTTGGTCAAGATGTTGAAATTGATATTAATGTGATCATCGAAGGCAACTGCGAAATTGGTGATAATGTCAAAATCGGTGCAGGCTGTGTGATTAAAGACAGTACCATTGCATCTGGTACGGTGATTCAACCGTATAGTGTTTTTGATCAAGCAATTGTTGGTCACAACAACCTAATTGGTCCTTTTGCCCGTTTACGTCCAAATGCTAGGCTCGCCGATGAAGTGCATATCGGCAATTTTGTCGAAGTGAAAAATACCACCGTAGGTCTACGCAGTAAGGCGAATCATTTCACCTATTTAGGGGATGCAATCATTGGTGAAGAGAGTAATATTGGCGCAGGCACCATCACTTGTAACTATGATGGCGCCAACAAATTTAAAACAACGATTGGCGACCGTGCCTTTATCGGTTCAAATAGTTCACTTGTTGCACCTGTAAGCATTGGCAATGGTGCAACGGTCGGTGCAGGTTCGGTGATCACACACAATGTCGAAGAGAATGCTTTAGCCGTGGAACGTGGTAAACAGTTGGTAAAAGCCAATTATCAACGTCCACAAAAGCCAAACTCATCGAAGTAAGTATATAGCGGTAAAAGTTTTTTAAGGTAAATCAATTATGTGCGGAATTGTTGGCGGTATCGCAGAACGAAATATTTCTGATATTTTATTAGAGGGTTTAAAGCGATTAGAATATCGTGGTTATGACTCAGCTGGGCTTGCATTAATATCAGATGGGAAAGTCCAACGTGAACGTGAACTCGGTAAAGTAGCAAACTTAGCGCAAGCAGCTAGTTTAAGTGGTATACATGGTCATCTTGGCATTGCACACACACGCTGGGCAACACACGGTAAACCGTCACAGCAAAATGCACATCCTCACACATCAAGTGACATCGCCGTAGTACATAATGGTATTATCGAAAATTACCAAGAATTAAAATCCGAATTACAAACACTTGGCTATCAATTCACATCTGAAACAGATACAGAAGTTGTTGCGCATTTGGTACATCATGCACTGAAAAATCAGTCTGATTTATTGCTTGCCGTACAATCCATCATTCCAAAGCTCAAAGGCGCTTATGCACTTGGCATTATTGATGCAAATCAGCCTAATGAACTCATCGCTGTACGTGAAGGCTCTCCTCTCGTAATTGGTGTCGGAATTGGTGAATACTTTATTAGTTCAGATCAATTGGCATTATTACCTGTGACTAATCGTTTTATTTATCTTGAAGAAGGCGATACTGTACGCCTTAAACGTAATCAGGTAGAAATCTTTGCGCAGAATCAAGCCATTGAACGCCCAATAACCGAACTTGATGCGACAGTGATGAACAGTAGCAAAGGTGAATATCGTCACTATATGCTTAAAGAAATTTTTGAACAACCTAATGCGGTACAACAAACAATTGCTCAAGCTCTGGATGGTGATGATTTAAAAAATAATTTTCTTGAAAATTCAAATATAGCTTTAAAGCAGATTCAACAAGTTCAAATTATTGCTTGCGGCACCAGTTATCATGCAGGTTTAGTCTCAAAATATTGGTTTGAGCAAATCATTGGCTTGCCGTGTCAAATTGAGATTGCCAGTGAATTTCGCTATCGCCACCCTGTAATTATCGCAAATACCTTGTATCTATGTATCTCACAATCAGGTGAAACTGCTGATACTTTGGCGGCGTTACGTGATATTCAGAAACGTGCCAAAGCAAGCAATACGCCGATTTACACTATGGCGATTTGTAATGTATCGACTTCATCAATGATACGTGAAACCGATTTTCATTTGCTGACCCTTGCAGGACCTGAGATTGGAGTAGCATCAACCAAAGCCTTTACCACTCAGCTTGCTGCGCTGATGCTTTTGATCTTAAAAATCGGTGAAGTGAAGCAATCGATTGCCACTGAATTAAAGTCAGAGTTAATCCAAGCCTTATGGCATTGTCCAAAAGTACTGAGCGAAACCCTAAAGCATGATGCCAAAATACTCAGCCTTTCAGAGCTTTTTGTTGAAAAGGCACATTGCTTATTCTTAGGGCGTGGCACTCACTATCCTATCGCACTTGAAGGTGCACTCAAGCTTAAAGAAATTTCATATATTCATGCTGAAGGTTATGCCGCAGGTGAACTAAAACATGGACCACTTGCACTGGTTGATAACGAAATGCCTGTGGTGATTTTAGCACCACAAGATGACATGCTCGATAAGCTGAAATCGAATATGGAAGAAGTTCAGGCTCGTGGCGGAGAGTTATTTGTATTTGCAGATGAACAAAGCGGTATTGGACATAAAGATCGCCAACATGTTGTCTATATCCCACAAATTTCCGAATGGCTTGCACCGATCATCTATAGTGTGCCGGTACAACTGCTGTCTTATCATGTTGCGGTACTGCGCGGAACAGATGTCGATCAACCTCGAAATTTAGCAAAAAGCGTTACCGTAGAATAAGTTAAAGAAAGAAATCTAAGAACTTTGTAGTGAAACAATAAAGTGTCTCATTACAAACTTATAAACTACTCTCGCACACTGAAAACCGAGCGTAATGCTCGGTTTTTTTATGCTTAGATTAAGTTAGGCACCTAATTTAGAATGAATAAAAGTTCAAGCCTTATATCTTTTAGGGTCTTAGGAAGCAAACATATATCAATTATATGGTAACTTCCTAATATGAATGTAAAAAACAGGTACTACAGCCGTTCTAAAATCACAGAGGCTAAATTCAGACGACTTATACGTTGTTTTACTTTAGATTTAACCGCTTCTAACACAGCAGAATTGACTGGTATTTCAGTTCGTTCTACAAACTCTATTTTCCTTAAAATTCGCCATCGAATCGCCGAGCATTGCGAACTTATATCACCTTTACAAGGTGCTGTTGAAGTTGATGAGTCGTATTTTGGTGCTCATCGTGTAAGAGGTAAGCGTTGTCGAGGAGCTTATGGTAAAACCATTGTATTTAGACTCTTAAAATGCAATGGAAAAGTCTATAAGGAAATTGTACCAAATTTTTTTAAAAACACCCTGCAAGCTATTATTCGTGGGCATGTTGATCTAGGAACTGTGATTCATTCTGATGGTTGGCGTGGTTATGATGGCTTAGTCGATATCGGTTATGACAAGCACTTTCGAGTGAATCATGGAATGAATGAGTTTGCTGATGGAGAGCGGCATATCAACAGCATTGAGTATTTTTGGAGTTATGCCAAAAGGCGGTTAGCAAAATTCAATGGAGTAGCCAAACATACTTTTTATTTGCATCTAAAGGAAACCGAATATCGTTTCAATTTTAGGCATGATAATTTGTATCTTGAACTACTCAAATTATTACGAAATAATCCACTTTAGCTTCCTAAGACCCATCTCTTAAATAACATTTCGGCATTAAAAAACCCCCCACCTTTTGGTGGGGGGTTTTGAAATTAAAAGCTGGCGATGACTTACTCTCACATGGGTAACCCCAC
>NZ_JAKUML010000019.1 GCF_022601685.1 Acinetobacter sedimenti | reverse complement strand
ATGGGATGAGTCCAGAAGCATTCGAGGCAGCTTCAAAATGAGGCTACTTCAATGTCTAGGATACTGGGAGCAGTCCAGTTACTGTTCCAAATACACCTTAAACCGCATCGGCAAAATCACATTTTCAGAAATGCCTTGAAACAGTGGTGCAATGTCTTTGGCATCATAGCCAACATGTCCACAGCCGACCGCTGTAATAAAGTAAGTTTGTCGTGGATGATTCTTTGTGTAGATTTTAAAGTCGTCGATGTAGTGCGCAATTTGATGAATCGGCATCGCTTGCTGATGTTCATTTTCTGTGGCGATGGCAAAACTCTGTCCCGCCCAGCCACGTCCAAAATGTGTCATTGCGCCAAAATGTTCATAAGCAGTTAGTGCTGCGCCACATTCATGTTTGCCTGCGAGATTACTACCAAAGACAAATAACGTGTCTTCAGGAAGTTGATAGATGTGTGTTTCATCATGATATTGATAGGGCATAGATGACTTCTAGTCTTGTTGAATTTCATAATCATTTTATCTTGCGTGTATCACACTGGTTGGTCAAGTCAAGATTGCGGATTTTACAAGTGTACTGTCAATTTTATTTCTTAATTTGCTATGCTTTAATTCTGCTAATCTAACCCCATAATAGTTGTCATTGTTTTATCCATTTTGATTTTTATCTTTATTCTTGGAGTGTCCTGTGAGTGAATCTCAAGCCTTTAAACTCGTCACCGATTTTGCCCCTGCGGGCGATCAGCCACAGGCGATCGAGCGATTGGTAGCAGGGCTTGAGCAAGGGCAGAAGAATCAATTGCTACTCGGTGTGACGGGTTCGGGGAAAACCTATACCATGGCGAATGTGATTGCACAAACGCAACGCCCGACCATCATCATGGCGCATAACAAGACTTTGGCGGCACAGCTCTACGGCGAGTTTAAAGCGTTTTTCCCGCACAATGCGGTGGAATATTTTGTCAGTTATTATGACTATTATCAGCCTGAAGCCTATGTGCCGTCGTCGGATACTTTTATCGAGAAAGATGCTTCGATCAACGATCACATTGACCAAATGCGACTCTCGGCGACACGTTCGCTGTTAGAGCGTCGTGATTCGATCATTATTGCCTCGGTGTCGGCGATTTATGGTTTGGGTGATCCTGAAGCTTATATGCAGATGTTGTTGCATGTGGTCGATGGCGACCAAGTCAATCGAGATGATCTCATTCGTCGTTTGGTGGCGATGCAATATAGTCGCAATGAGTTGGAATTTACCCGAGGCACTTATCGAATTCGTGGTGAGATTCTCGATGTGTTTCCTGCGGAATCGGAGCAGAATGCGATTCGCATTGAGCTGTTTGATGATGAAGTCGAATCCATCAAGTGGTTTGATCCATTGACTGGGAAAATGGTGCGCAAAGTACCACGAGTCACAATTTATCCAAAGAGTCATTATGTTACTCCAAGAGAAAACTTAGAGCGTGCAACGGGTACGATCAAAACCGAGCTAAAATCACAACTAGAATTTTTTAAAAACAACGACAAATTGGTCGAAGCACAGCGACTAGAGCAACGTACACGCTATGATTTAGAAATGATTCAACAGCTTGGCTATTGTAATGGTATTGAAAATTATTCACGGCATTTATCAGGGCGTGAAGCAGGCGCTGCACCGCCGACCTTGTTTGATTATGTGCCTGAAGATGGGTTGCTGATCATTGATGAATCACATGTGACCATTCCACAGATCGGTGCGATGTATAAAGGTGACCGTTCACGTAAAGAAAATTTGGTCAATTACGGCTTCCGTTTGCCGAGTGCTTTGGACAATCGTCCGATGAAATTTGAAGAATGGGAGCGCATTACGCCTGATACCATCTATGTGTCTGCGACACCAGCCAATTATGAATTGGAACAATCGGCACAAGTGGTCGAGCAGGTGGTGCGTCCAACAGGGTTGATTGACCCTGAGATTGAAATTCGTCCAGTGCTCACCCAAGTCGATGATGTCTTATCCGAAATTAACATTCGTAAAGAGCTCAATGAACGTGTACTCGTTACCACCTTGACCAAACGTATGGCGGAAGATTTGACCAGTTATCTCAAGGAATATGGCGTTAAAGTTGCCTATCTGCATTCGGACATTGATACCGTAGAGCGGGTGAAAATTATTCATGAACTGCGCACAGGGATTCACGATGTCTTAGTCGGGATTAACTTGCTACGTGAAGGTTTGGACATGCCTGAGGTGTCTTTGGTGGCAATTCTCGATGCGGATAAAGAGGGCTTCTTACGTTCTGAACGCTCACTGATTCAGACCATTGGTCGTGCCGCACGGAATATCAAAGGTAAAGCGATTCTCTATGCCGATCGCATTACTGATTCGATGCAAAAAGCCATTGATGAAACCACGCGTCGTCGTAACAAGCAAATCCAGTTTAATGAAGAACATGGCATCATTCCACGCAGTGCTAAACGTCAAGTGATTAAAGAGATTGATACTGGTGAGGTCTATGATGAAGATGCAGAGATTCAAGCACATTCATCGGAGAAAAAGCTTACTGACGATGAGCAACATCTCATTGCAGATCCAAAATTATTTTCTAAACACATTAATAAACTGGAAAAGGAAATGCTCAAAGCCTCAAAAGAGCTTCAATTTGAACAAGCTGCTCGACTGCGAGATGAAATCTTGCGCTTAAAAGCACAGTTGTTAAAATAGTTTTTAGAGAATTTGAAAATTAAGTTATTCATTTTATATAAATTTTTGTTCATTTTAATATGACAGAAATAAGACTTGGGAATTGTTCGACAATACCCTTGTCAAAAATAGGTGTTTTACTCTATATTTTGTAGCACAAATACGAAGACGAAAGTGTGCGAGTAGGGATTTTTACGTAAATATGAGTATCACAAGCCAAGAAAAACAATTCCGTGGAATTAAGATTGCAATCGGTGCTGCTGCCTTAGCAACTGTAGGTATCGGACGTATCGTATGGGGAATGATTCCGAAAAAAATGCAAGTGGCGAGCAATGTTGATTTGCATCGCTTTAGCGGGACATGGTTTGAGATTGCACGTAAGCCAGTGAGCCTTGAGCGCAAATCATTTCATCATATTACTTATGAATATCATGTCGTGGCGAAAAATAAGCTATCGACCAATCTACGTTATCAGACCAAAGAAGGGCGAGTGATTCAGCTCTCAGGTGAAGCGATCGTGAAAAATCCACCTGATAATAGCCAGTATCTTGTGAGTTACACACCGAAAGTCTTAAAAAAACCGAAAAAAACCAATTTTTGGATTATGCGTATTGATGAGGTGTATCAAGTCTGTTTAGTGGGTAATAAAAAGCGCACACGGCTATGGTTATTTTCACGCCAACCAACTCTAGATGCTTGTATTGTCGATGAGTATTTGGATTTTGCACGTGAGCAAGGTTTTGATACTGATAATATGATTTTTGTTGATCACAATCCGCAAGCGGTACCATCGAAGATTAAGATGCTTTCTTAGGGTCACTTGACATTTCACAGACCCTAATCTTACAGTTCAGAATTTGGCAGTTTATTGATCAACACCGAATAATTTTCAATTTTGATTTTAAAAATAATCATTTTACTTTAGAATGTGGGCATTTTTTAGAAACATTGTATTTTGGCAATGCAGATCGCAGGTCAAGCATTACAATAGTTTCACCTACCTTCACTAGAGGACGTCATCCGTGAGTAAAGACACTATCATCGCCCTACATCAAGAACATCAAGGTCGTTGGAAAAACCGCGAAGAAATTGCCGAGCGCATGATCGCTTTAATTGGTCAGTTATATCGTGAAAAAAATATTGTCACTTCTATCTATGCTCGCTCATTGGTGAATCGCTCTGTGATTCAAATTTTGAAAGCACACCGTCGTACTCGTATGATGGATGTTGAGCTTTCTGTTGTAGATACGATTCCACTACTTGAAGCTTTGGTCAAGATCGACAATATCGGTTCTGCGGAAGTGGATTTGGGTAAATTGGCGATTGAATACAAAGCACAAGGCGGTGACGTTGACGCATTTGTTGCCAATGCAGTGAAATCAATCGAAGATCAACCACAAACTTGCGAAACTAAAGACGTTGTATTGTATGGCTTTGGTCGTATCGGTCGTATCTTGGCACGTTTGATCATTGGTCAATCTGGTCTTGGTCGTGGCTTGAGCTTAAAAGCGATCGTTGTGCGTAAAACTGCTGATGGTGATTTGGAAAAGCGTGCATCGTTGCTACGCCGTGATTCGATTCACGGTTCATTTGCAGGGACGATCTCTGTGGATGAAGAAAACGAAGCGATCATTGCCAATGGTAACTTTATAAAAGTGATCTATGCGTCTAGCCCAAGCGAAATCGACTATACCGCTTATGGTATTAAAGATGCGCTATTGATCGACAACACAGGTAAATGGCGTGATGTTGATGGTTTGAGCCAACACTTACAATGCGCAGGTATTAACCGTGTTGTATTGACTGCACCTGGTAAAGGCGACATGAAAAATGTTGTATACGGCGTAAACCAAGCAGATATCTTAGATGAAGACAAAATTATCTCTGCAGCAAGCTGTACTACCAATGCCATTACACCTGTACTTAAAGTGATTGATGAAAAATACAAAGTGATCAATGGTCACGTTGAAACGGTTCACTCATTCACGAACGATCAAAACTTGATTGATAACTATCACAAGGCAGATCGTCGTGGTCGTGCTGCGACCTTGAACATGGTGATCACTGAAACTGGTGCAGCCAAAGCCGTTGCCAAAGCATTGCCACAGCTTAAAGGTAAATTGACTGGTAACTCAGTACGTGTACCAACGCCAAACGTATCACTTGCGATCTTGAACTTAACGCTTGAAAATCCTGCTGATCGTGACGAAGTGAACGAATATATTCGTCAAATCTCGATTGTATCGAATCTACAAGGTCAAATCGGCTTTACCAATTCTACTGAAGTGGTATCGAGTGATTTTATTGGTTCACGTACTGCGGGTGTATTTGATGCGCAAGCGACGATTTCATCTGGCAACCATTTGACTGCATATGTTTGGTATGACAATGAAGTTGGCTACAGCTGCCAAGTATTGCGTATCGCAGAGCAAATGTGTGATGTGAGTTACCCGAAAGTACCTGCTGAAAAATAATTCAAGTTCGCATTTTTCGGCACTTCATCGTTAATCTCGCTTGATGTACGGCAAGTACACCATCGCTCGATTGCCTCGAATGACCATTAAATGCTTTATTGAATAGGTTTTCATTCAGATTTAGCCCAGTCTTCGGACTGGGTTTTTTATTGATATAAGTTTCAACTTCATCAGCCATTCACATAATTTCACAAACAATTAGCATAACTTGTTCAAATTATTGCATTAGTGTAAAAAAATTTCCGTTAAAGTAAAGCCAAAGAAATTGCGATCAAGGATCTGGATTTGCAAGTTAAAAATTTATTTGGCGTATCTGTATTTATTATTTTGGCAACGATTCTCGGTGTTGCGCTTGCGATATTTGTATTTCGGCACTTTAGCATCTATGTTCTGTTTATAAAACCAAGCTGTAAAAATGTCCCTGCCGTTTGACCTCAAACGCCAATATACAGTGCCGTTGAAAATCTATTTCGATGGGGAAGTGTACTATGAGTTTGATGAACAATTAAATTTGCCAATTAATCATCAATTCCGAAATCAGCTGAATATTGATGATCCGATTACACTGAGTAAAATTGCACAGTTTAATGCCACGATGTATAACGAAGTTCGAGATACACAAGCAGATTTGCGCATGAATTTGGATATCCCATTACAAAATATTAAGCGTGAACCTGAGTATACCGAGCAGTGATTCAGAAATTATAAATATGAAAAATAAGAAAAAATTTGCAAAGATAATGGATTAATATAATGCAGTTGGTCGATGCGTCACTTAGACGATGATGTGTGGATTGATGTATACAGATATAGCGACTGACAAAGTAAATATTTAGATTGTGGGGGAGAAGATGGCGTGGATTGCTTTTACGGTCATGGCGGCGTTTATGCAGGCATGGCGCAATGCCTTTCAAAAGCAACTCAGTCATCATGTCGATGTCTACGGTGTTACCTTAGCTCGATTTATTTTTGCATGGCCTTTTGCGATTGCGTATCTATTTCTGCTTTATCAGCAAGCGCCTCAAATTGAAAGTGTAGATTTCACACCTCGATTTTGGATATACATTGTCATTGCAGGATTAAGTCAAATCTTAGCAACAGCTCTAATGGTGATGCTATTTAAACAAAAGAATTATGCGATCGGCGTTGGCTTGGCGAAGAGTGAAGCCATATTGGCAGCAATCATTGGTGTGCTGTTTTTGCAGGAATATCTCGATGGCTTTGGTTGGTTGGGGGTTTTGATTGGTGGTATTGCTGTTTTTCTACTGAGTAAGGGTACGGGGCAAATTAAACTGTCTTGGCAGACTTTAAGCATTGGTATCGGTAGTGGTTTGAGTTTTGCAATCACATCATTATTAGTACGTGAAGCGAGCTTAGAGCTTGGAAGTTTACCTTTTCTAATTCGAGCGGCGTGGGTGCTGTGTTTAGTGATTGGCTTTCAAGCGACGATAATGCTGATATTTTTAGGCATCTTTAACGTGCAGACTTTGCAGAAAATGTGGCTGAACAAATGTCTGACGTTTAAGGTAAGCATTTGCAGTTTTCTCGCTTCGTTAGGTTGGTTTAGTGCGATGAGTATTCAAAGCGTGGCATTGGTGAAGACGCTAGGGCAGATTGAGATTTTATTTAGTTTGGTGATTTCTGCATTTTTCTTTAAAGAGAAGTTGGCAAAAAGCGATCATTTGGGATTATTCTTAGTGGTTGTGGCGGCGATTTTGGTGATTTGGGTGTAGAACTGAAAATTCATTTGATCGACTTTAGATGTCGCTAAAAAATTGGGGACGGGTTGTCCCCAAATACATCAGAATTCATCTTGATGTTTACTGGTATTACTCATAATTATTCGCATCAGGTGCAATCAGCGCTTGACCTTGTTGCAATGCTTGCACAGATTTCGGGCTAAAGTGAAAAGTCACCGTATTACTCTCAGCATGGATTTTATAGCTCGAAATTAAACGATATTCAGGACTTTCCGTACCTACGTGATAATTGTCGGCGATATTGATAATTCCTTCCAAGTTACTCGTCGTTGACGCGAGGTCTTGATGGAATAAGCTAAAAATATCTTTAAGATCAATCGTCAACTCACTCAGCTCCCCAGCTTGTTGGATTTTATTGGTTAAGAAACCGACCAAAGTGTGTGATAAGAAAAAGTAATTCGGTTTATGCGCAAAGTGTGACATTGAGTTTTCCTTATTTGAATCAATCTGTCTTTTCAAATTAACAAAAAACAGTTCATAAAAAAGCAAAGTTTTGTATAAGTTCGATGCAGTTTGTTTTAAAAAGTGATCTGAAATCAACTCGCTAAGGTCGTGCAAATCAGTATGATTCGCAGCATCCACATTTTGCATAAAGCGTGTTGAATGGATATGATAGCGTCCATCTGTTCAGACAAATATTTGGTATCCCATCTTTCATGTACAGTATTAGCGCGATTATCGAAGCCAATTTGGAAGTGAAAAAAAGTCGCTTTCAAGCCTTTGCTGTGCCTGTAAGTTCTGAGCAAGCGGTAAAAGATTTTTTAGAGTCTTATCGAGATCACACCACGACGCATCAATGTTGGGCATGGAAAATTGGACATGATGTGCGCTTTAATGATGACGGTGAGCCATCGGGTACAGCAGGGCGTCCAATCCTTACTGTGATTGAAGGGCAGAATTTGACCAATGTATTGATTCTAGTCAATCGTTGGTATGGTGGTGTGAAGCTTGGTAAAGGCGGTTTGGTACGTGCCTATGGCGGTTGCGCAAGTCAGGCGATTCAGTTGGCTGAGCGAATAGAATTGATCGCCACGCAATCGGTGCAGTTGCATTGTGAGTTTGGTGAATTAGCAAAGATTGAATATGAACTTCAACAGTTAGAGATAGCTTTTCAGGCAGATTATTTAGCAGATGGTGTGTTGATAACTGCGGAAATGACTGATGATCAGATCGACGTGATTAATCCATTTTTGCAGAATCTCACTCGTGGACGAGAGCAGTTATCTATTCAAGATAACCTTTAAATTTTGAAGTCTAATATGACAGATTCCGATCCTTTATTAAAATACCGTGAACAGCATAAACATCGGCTGAATTATATGCCGTGGTTGTATTGGCGACTCAAAGATAAACATCTTGCGTGGGCGAAGTCATGGCAACAAGACTATCAAGATTATCTGCAAGAGATGGAAGATGTGGAAATTGGGGAAAATTGTTTTATTTCCCCATTGGCACATATTTTTGCAGAGCGTGGTCGTAAGATCAGTATTGGCAATAATAGCTTTGTCGCAGCCGATAGCGTACTGCACGGACCGTTGACGATTGGCACTGAAGTAGCAATAAATCATCACTGTACTTTAGACGGTGGTCGAGCAGGGATTCAGATTGCCGATCAGGCTCGGCTTGCTGCTTATACACATCTGTATGCCTTTAATCATGGGATGAAAATGGGTGCGCCAATCTATGATCAAGCCGTGAGCTCCAAAGGGATTTATATTGGTCGTGATGTGTGGATTGGTGCTGATGTGGGTATCGTTGATGGTGTACGAGTTGGCGATCATGCGGTAATTGGCATGAATAGTCAGGTGACGAAAGATGTTGCAGACTTTGCGATAGTTGCAGGTAATCCTGCACAAGTGATTGGCGATCGCCGAAATAAGAAGTAAAGCTCTTGAAAGCGAATATAAGAAGCTAAAAAGTAAATAAAATGAACGCAGTAAAAATTTTAGCACTCTGAAAAAAGTTACATAAAGTCTAAAAAAAAAGCACTACATGGCAAGATTTTGGCTTAGTATAAAAATAATTAACAATAAAAACCGAGGACTAATATGGGCAATGTGATAGGGCGAGTCGTCGCCTGTATTGATGCGTCACCATGCGTTAATGCCACCGCTGAAGCAGCTGTTTGGGTCGCTCAAAAGACTCAACGACCATTGGTTTTATTGCAAGTTTTGGACTATCGCCCAGCGAGCTATCATTTGGGTGAGATCAGTGGTGTGATTGGCTTTGAAAGTAACGCCATGCTCCTCAAAGAACTCACCGAGCTTGATGAGAAGCAGTTTGAACTTGCTCAGCAATATAGTGATGATTTACTGCAACACATCTCCAAACTGATTAAAAATAAATATGATATTGAAGCGACGATTATTCAGCGTCGTGGTGATTTTTTAGAACAAAGTTTTGATGAGCTACAACCTGAAGATATCGCTGTGATTGGCAAGATTGGAGAAAATGCTGCAGAAAAAAATAAGCCTGTAGGAAGTAATGTTGAAGGTTTAATTCGAGGGACGAAATCAACAGTATTTACCATAGGTGAGCAGTTTATACCGCCGAGCAGTTTTCTATTTGCCTATGAGCATTCTCAAGTCTGCCAAACCATGCTCAAACGTGTTGGGCAAAGTGAATTACTCAAAGATATGGAATGTCATATTGTTTATGTCGGCGATCAAAATGGGATCTTGGCACAGCCGACGGATTATCTAAAATACTCTGGACTGAATGTCACGAGCCAATATCTATACGGTGATATTGCCGAAAGTTTATTGGAATATCAGAAACAACATCAGCTGGGGATGATGATTATGGGTGCGTTTAGCCATAGCCGTATTCAACAATTCTTTGTGGGTAGTACCACCTTAAAAATTTTCCAAGAATCCGAAGTGGCGATGCTAGTTGCCCGCTAAAGGCTTTGCTAGTTGATCACTAAAAGATTTTCTATGACTCAATGTTGTATGTTTGATGTGGGTTCAATTTGCTTCGAAAAGTTAATCACAGTTATCCTCAAAATTTGTGGATAACTGTGCGTATAAAAGCTCACAGCCTTTGTCATAACAAGCTTTCAAGGGCTTTGTTTAAAAAATAACTAGCTGACCTATTTCTTATACAAGTTGCTGAAAATACAAACAATTTGAAATGATTTTGTCATAAGTTGATTATGCCTACTACTTCACAATTGCCATTGCAAACCCATCATAGCCTTTACAACCGACGGTTTGAATTGCAGTACATTCCGTGATTTGTGGGTGATTTTCTAATACTTGAAATAGCTCACGTAATCCCACAATACTTGGCTTTTGATTCTCAGGATCAATAATATCAGCAGCTCGAATCACATTGTCCATGATGATGATCGTCCCTGAACGAGAAAGCTTTAAACTCAGCTCTAAATATTCAGGATAGCTTTGTTTATCTGCATCGATAAAAATAAAGTCAAAGGCAGGCGTATCATCACTCAAGCTTTGCAAAACTTCACTTGCTCGCCCATGACGTGCATCAATGATATTCGACAATCCTGCATTTTCGATATTTTCTACGGCGAGGGCATGATGCGTATCACGATTTTCAATGGTGAGGATATAGCCATCTTCAGGCAACGCTTGCGCCATGACAATTGTGCTATAGGCGGCAAAGGTCCCAAACTCTAAAATACGCTTTGCACCATTCATTTTGATGAGCATGGTGAGCATCTTCGCTTGATTTGGCGCAATATGCAGATGGCTTGGATAGCCTTGACGTGCTGTATTTTCTAAAGTTTTTTCTAATATTGGATTGGTTTCAACGAGGTGGGCTTCGATATAGTCATCGACTGCTGTCCAGACCTGTTGTGTATTGAGATCGGTATCGTTATTGCTTGAAAGCCGAGAAATAGAAGATTGATTCGCACTCATAGGATAAAAAATTAATATTGTCAAAATATTGCGTTATTTTAACCGATTCTGCGTGTGGATTGCGTGAGAGATTTTTAGAATATCCAAAGCAAAAAACAGCCGATTAATGACTTAAACGGCTGTTTGATTTTTCTAAGTTTAAGCAATTAAGCTATTCCTAGAGTCAATCCTTATTTAGTTGCTTCCGCATAGCGACGGTTTACTTCGTCCCAGTTTACAACATTGAAGAATGCTGCGATGTAGTCTGGACGACGGTTTTGGTACTTCAAGTAGTAAGCATGTTCCCAAACGTCAAGACCAAGTACAGGCGTATTGCCATTCATCAATGGGCTGTCTTGGTTTGCAGAGCTTTCTACGATCAATTTTTTTTCAGGAGTAACAGACAACCAAGCCCAACCTGAACCAAAACGAGTCAACGCAGCTTTAATGAACGCTTCTTTGAACGCATCAAAGCTACCAAATGCACTGTCGATTTCACCAGCGATTGCGCCAGTAGGGTTGCCACCACCATTTGGTGACATTACTGTCCAAAACAGGCTGTGGTTTGCATGTCCGCCAGCGTTGTTGGTCACATTGCCTTTAAGTTCAGCAGGAACGTCATTTACACGTGCTACAAGCTCTTCAACAGAAAGCTTTTCCCACTCTGTGCCTGCGATGCCACCATTGATATTATTAATATAAGTTTGGTGATGTTTGGTATGGTGAATTTCCATCGTTGCGCTATCAATATGTGGTTCTAATGCGTCATAAGCATATGGTAATGCAGGTAATTCGAAAGCCATGAGAAATCCTTAATGAGTTACTGTAAGTACTGATAATATTTATCATATTTGTAGATTGTGCTCAAGCTAAGTTTGCACGCAAATACATGAATTTGTGTAATGATACGTGTACAATGTCACAGTCGATTTTCAACTTGTAAAGATTTCAATGAGCGATCAAAAAACACGTCCGTGGTTATTTATTTTATTGTTGTTGATAGCGGGATTGCTAAGCTGTGCAGGCGCTGTGCAACTTTACTATGACATGAGCAGTATTTTAGGTTATGCCTTACTGGGCGTTGGCTTGGGTGGGTTTATCGCAGGTATGGGTGAGTTTTTCTTTAATAAAGAAGAAAAGTAAAAAGAAAAGTAGATGATTTAATCTGATTTTCTTCAATGCAATGGATTCATTTTTTGCTACTCATTTTTGCCACGTATTTTAAGGAAAGCACATGCCAACAGTTGAAGTCATTCTCGGTGATATTACCAAGATGAGCGCAGATGCGATTGTCAATGCAGCCAATTCATCTTTGCTCGGTGGTGGTGGTGGTGTAGATGGTGCGATTCATCGTGCAGGTGGTGCGCAGATCCTTGAAGAATGCAAAATGATCAGAGCCGAGCAAGGCGGTTGTCGTACAGGGCATGCGGTAGTGACGATTGCAGGAAAATTATCCGCAAATTTTATTATTCATACGGTAGGACCGATCTGGCAAGGCGGTCAAAATCACGAAGAAAAACTACTTAAACAGTGCTATCACAACTGTTTAGACCAAGCCGAAAAACTGAAATGTGAACGGATTGCTTTTCCAAACATCAGCACAGGTGTCTACGGCTTTCCCAAAGAGCTTGCTGTGCAAAAAGTCTATGAGGTACTGCAATCACGTTTAAGTGGCTTAAAGCGTGTGCAATGTATTTTATTCGTTTGTTTTCATGAGCAAAACTTTAAGCTGTATCAAGAGGTGTTGAAACCGTTCATTGCTTCATCTGCAAGTGAATAGTCTATTCTAATTTGCCTTTGCAGGTAATCTTTAGAAGTTCTTATATGAATATCATCCAAGCCGTTCCCACACATATTATTACAGGCTTTCTCGGCGCAGGGAAAACCACAGTTTTACGCCATTTACTTACGCAAAAACCTAAAAATGAAGTATGGGCTGTGTTGATGAATGAATTCGGTGAGATCGGTGTCGATCAAACTTGGATTGCAGAACATCAAGGTATTGCGGTGAAAGAAGTACTCGGTGGCTGTCTGTGCTGTACTTCACAGCTTCCGATGCAGATTGCATTAGCACGGTTATTGTCAGAGTTTAAACCGACTAGATTGTTTATTGAGCCGACAGGGCTTGGACATCCTAAAGAATTAATTGATCAACTCAGTGAATCAAATTGGCAATCCAGCTTGAATATCCGTCAAGTCATCACTGTGATTGATGGTCATCGACTGCATGAGCAGCTTTGGCAAAAGCATGAGATTTTCCTGCAACAGCTTGATGTGGCAGATCTTGTACTGGTGTCGTGTCAATCAGAGATGAATGCTGATGATCAACTGCAACTCAAACAATTACAAGATAGTTATCAATTTCCACCTAAGCTATGGAAATTACTTGATCATGGGGAAATTTCACTTCAAGAAATTGATCAATCTCGCATTCCCAAGCAAATTAAAAAACAACCATTGCTGAGCCAACAGCTTTTAACACAAAACATGCCACGACTTAACGGAAGTGATTTCAGTGTACCAAAGACTTTGCCATATCATTATTCGAGTGAACAGCAAGGCTTTTTTGTGGCAGGGTGGCATATGCCAAAATCATGGCAGTTTGATACAGATGCGTTGATTCGGGTGTTGCAAGCCATTCAAGGTTTTGTGCGGATTAAAGCGAAGCTGCATACTACCGATGGTTGGATTGATATTAATGCTATCTCAACGAATTTTCAGGTCGATTTTGCTACTAAAGCTGCACTAGATAACCGTTTAGAGATCATTAGCGAAGTCGCACAAGATTGGTTGGCGATTGAGAAACAATTGTTATTGCTGAGTGGGCAAACGACACTTTAATTTTACGGAAAATAGTTGTTTTAAACCAATCTCAGTTTTAGTCTGCTTTCTGTTCCGAAGTTTTATCAAGCGTCATGCGAGTCACCAATAATTGGTCAATTTTATAGTGATCAATATCAACCACTTCGAATTTGTAACCTTCGTGTTCTACTGCATCAGCAGGGCGAGGAATCTTGCGCAGTTTATACATGATAAAACCTGCGATGGTTTCGTAGTTTTCCCACTCAGGAAAATCCTCGATAGATAAGGCATGTTTGACATCTTCAATTGGCGTTGTACCGTCGATGAGCCATGAGTTTTCATCACGTTTAATGATTTGCTGTTCTTCTTCCAGTGGCGCAACCCAATCGCCCATTACGGTGATCATAACGTCTGACAATGTAATGACACCGACCACACGAGCGTACTCATTAATGACCACGGCAAATTTCTCTTTAGTCGAGCGGAAACGGTCTAAAAGTTCAGAGAGCGTAAGTGCGTCAGGGATAATCAAGACATTACGAATCGTCGATTCATTGAGTTGAATAAACGATTGATTATTCATGATTTTGACCAAAATATCCTTGGTATCGACATAACCAATTACTTGATCAATATGCTCATTACAAACCAAAAATTTTGAATAAGGAAACTCTGCAATCTTCTGACGAATACTTTGCTCAGATTCTTTTAAAGTAAAAAATACCACATCTTCACGAGTGGTCATGCTTGATGGGACGGTACGTTCTTCGAGCTCAAATACATTTTCAATAAAATGATGCTCCTGTTGTAAGAGCACACCTGCTTGTGCACCTGCATCCATCACCGCCGAAATATCATCAAAAGTGATGTTGTCATCTCGTGTTGTATTGATTTTAAACAGTCTAAATAAAAGGTTCGCAATCGCATTAATAAACCATGCCAAAGGGCGACACACTTTGATAAATATGCTGATTGGATCAATCACACGAATGGCGATTTTTTCAGGGGCGATCATTGCCATACGCTTTGGCATCAGATCAGCAAATAAAATAAATAATGAAGTGACTAAGGTGAAAGAAAGTACAAAACCAATAGTATCAGCGCCTTGACCTTGATAAAAACGTGTTACGAGTTCAACAAAGTATGGACGAAAAGCGGCTTCACCCAAGATACCACCAAGAATCGCAATCGCATTTAATCCGATCTGCGATGCAGCAAAGAAGTCTGCGGAGTTGTCTTGTAATTTTAAAACCTTTAGAGCACGTTCATCGCCTGCTTCCGCAAGTAGTTTTAATTTGATTTTACGTGCACCCGCTAACGCAATTTCTGAAAGGGAAAGAAAGCCTGCCGCAGTGATGAGCATAAGAATGACAAGGACATTTTGAAATAAACTCACGGGGCACCTTTGCGATGAGAGGCTTTTAGATTCGTATTGATTTTTAGTGATATAGTTCAGCATTATATCGTATTTACGGTCAAAGCGGTATGTGAGTATCCGTTGTCAATCTGTGTCCATAAAAACAAAAAATCGCCAGTATGGACTGACGATTTAGCTTTATCTTTACTTTTTTAATCAGTAGTTTGAAAAAGGTTGTGACGGCGTATTGTTATTGGCAATAAATTCACGATGTTCTTCTTCGACCATCTGACGTGCGACAAACAAGATCAATTGGCGTAACCAACGATGCGCAGGGTGATGATGAAGTAACGGACACCATGCCATTTTTAGCTCAAACTCTGGAATATAAAATGGCGGATCTTTAATCGTTAATCGAGAATTATTGGCTTGTAAACGTGCAATACGTGTCGGTAAAGTCGCAATGAGATCAACATTTTGTGCAAGTAGCGCAGGCATTTGATAGTGGCGAGTAAACACTGAAATTTTACGTTTTTGACCAATTCGTTCTAAAGCTTGATCAATCCACCCAAGCCCAGCTTGTTTTTCAGGATTCACGCCAAAGCCAACGCCCATACCAGTCTTGGATACCCAAATGTGCTGTGCGTCCAAATATGTTTTTAGATTGAGGTGTGTATTGGCAGGATGTTTGTCATTCAGTAGACAGCTAAAACTATCACGCCAAACTAAGACTTGATGGAAACTTTGTGGAATCTCATTAAAACGGTTAATGGCAAGATCAACTTTACCTTGCTCCATATCTCGATAAGACACATCGCTTGGCGTAAGGAAGTCTAAAACGACATTTGGTGCTTCAGAACGTAATGCTTTAATAAGTCGTGGAACAAGCGTTGCTTCGGCATAGTCCGACGTCATAATGCGAAAGACACGGTTCGAAGTATATGGACGGAACTCGGTACGTGGCTCCAAAATCATCGACAGATCAGACAGCGCATCACGAATACGTGGTTGTAGTTCTAATGCACGTTCAGTCGGTGTCATACCTTCTGATGAACGAATCAATAATGGATCATTAAATAAAGTACGCAAACGGCGCAGAATATTACTCATTGCAGGTTGGGTAACGCCCAATTGCTCGGCAGCACGTGTCACATTTTTTTCACGTAATAATACGTCTAAATATATAAGTAAATTGAGATCGACACGCTCAAGATTCATTTAATAAATACCGACAATAACCTAGAGAAATTTTAGCGATTATGCCATAAAATATGACGTTTGTATGTCAATTTCGATGACGATATATCGAAACTTATTGAAAAAAGATTCGAGATTCCACCAAAAAAAGCAGAATATTTGCTATCGAAATGGTTGAATACATTTCTAAGGGGGAAATTTCGGCTTTTAGACATAAGTCGTAACAAGAATTTTTGGATAAAAAGAAACCTGATCATAAGAAATTATTCAAAAGCGATGTGAAATACTTATTGTAAAAGAATAGGTTGAGATTTAGCTTTTGCGCATCACATCAGGGATTACCTTCCATTTCTAAAATAAATAGTGAAAATCATCATAGGATATTGGATTAATCAAGGCACTCGGACTATCCTGTCACCCATTAATAAAGTCGCTCGAGTTTTATCCATTCGACTTAGCTTTCTGAGTGGATTGGGTGGAGCATGTGACTTCAATTGATACTCCTAATATGAATGCAGGAATAGATCATGACTTATCAATCAGCTTTAGAGCACGTACGTGCCGTTAAAGAAAAACTAGGTGGTACTTGGGGCGCGATTCGTCCTGAAGATGCTGCTCGTATGGCTGTTCAAAACCGTTTCAAAACTGGTTTGGACATTGCGAAATATACAGCAGCACTTATGCGTAAAGATATGGCTGAATACGATGCGGATAACAGCAAGTACACTCAATCATTAGGTTGCTGGCACGGTTTTATCGCGCAACAAAAAATGATCGCGAACAAAAAATACTTCGGTACTACTAGCAAGCGTTATATCTACCTTTCTGGTTGGATGGTTGCTGCACTTCGTTCAGAGTTCGGTCCACTTCCTGACCAATCTATGCACGAAAAAACCTCTGTACCAAAATTGATCGAAGAAATCTACACCTTCTTGCGTCAAGCTGATGCCAAAGAATTGAATGATTTGTTCCGTGCATTGCAAAAAGCTGAAGCTGCTGGCGATGCTGCAAAAGCAAAAGAAATCGAAGCACAAATCGACAACTTCGAAACTCACGTTGTACCAATCATTGCTGACATCGACGCTGGTTTCGGTAACGAAGAAGCGACTTATTTGTTGACCAAACAAATGATCGAAGCGGGTGCTGCTGCAATCCAAATCGAAAACCAAGTATCTGATGCGAAACAGTGTGGTCACCAAGCTGGTAAAGTGACTGTGCCACACGAAGACTTCTTGGCGAAAATCAATGCAGTACGTTATGCATTCTTAGAGCTTGGCGTTGACGACGGTGTCATCGTTGCACGTACTGACTCTGAAGGCGCTGACTTGACGCAAAAAATCCCAGTATCTAAAGAGAAAGGCGACTTGGCTTCTCAATATATCAGCTACTTGGATACCAAAGAAATCGACATCTCAGAAGCTGCTGATGACGAAATCCTAATCAAACGTGATGGTAAACTTCACCGTCCTACACGTCTTGCTTCTGGCTTGTATCAGTTCCGTGAAGGCACGCAACACGACCGCGTTGTCCTTGACTGTGTAACCAGCTTGCAAAACGGTGCAGACATGATCTGGATCGAAACTCCAACTCCAGACGTTGCTGCAATCAAAGCATTCGTTGATGGCGTGAAAGCACAAGTTCCAGATGCGAAACTTGTTTATAACAACTCTCCATCATTCAACTGGACGTTGAACTTCCGTCAACAAACTTATGACCGTTGGGCTTCAGAAGGTAAAGACGTATCTAGTTACGACCGTGCGAAGTTGATGAGTGCTGAATACGATGACTCTGAATTGTCTAAAGATGCTGATGAGAAAATCCGTACATTCCAAGCTGATGCTGCTCGTGAAGCGGGTGTATTCCACCACTTGATTACACTTCCTACTTACCACACAGCTGCATTGTCTACGCATGAGCTTGCTAAAGGTTACTTCGGTGAAGAAGGTATGTTGGCTTATGTTGCTGGCGTACAACGTAAAGAAATCCGTGGTGGTATCGCATGTGTTAAACACCAAGCAATGGCTGGTTCAGACATCGGTGATGATCACAAAGAGATCTTCTCTGGTGACAACGCGCTTAAAGCTGGCGGTACTGCAAACACTATGGGTCAATTCGGTGGTTAATACTCATTCATGAGTAATCACGAAGTTGATTTAAAAAAGAACTCGCTCAATTGAGCGAGTTTTTTTATTATAAAATCATTTGCAGCATAAAAAATCCCAAATGGCAAAACCATTTGGGATGGTGTCATTGAAAATGGAAAAAATTAGTTGGCTTCTTTTTTCAAGATATACATTTCTTCAAAATCACCTGTGATTTTCTCACCAAAGCTATCTAGTGCATAGAGTTGATTTTCGGCTACAAAGTATTTACGACCATCAGCCTTTTGATCTAAAACGATAATGGAAGAGTTGCTATTATCAAAATTAAACGAACCTTTCTCTACGAAATTCTGTCCTTTGCCTTGACCTTTGCCTAGATAGGTTTCGTTGATTTCGTAGGTTTTATTTTCATTGAGCTGTATTGCCGTTTCGATACCATTACAGTCAGCACAAGGTAAAGTCCCTGTATATTTGCCATGCCAATCGAGAGAGTTTTCAGCGGTATGTGCGGGGTCGGGATTCTGCGCACTTTGTTCGGTATTTGATTTATTTTCAGGCTTTGAACATGCAGTTAAAGCAAGGCTCGTGATTGCAAATGCAAGGATTAATTTTTTCATCTTCAATATTCAAAAAGTGTCGATATCGCATAATTTATTGCAATCTTTCCAAGATAGAAAGTAGAAATATGTGATTATTCACATTTTTATCAGATTTAGTGCGTTTATGAGGAATAATCTTCGGGTAATCCAAAGCATCAGTGATAAGATAATGTAATCAAATGGTTTTGTTTTACGGTTGGAGTAGAGTTTGAAAAATGCAAAAAACAAATTGAATGCAGGCGTGCTCACGGCGATTATCATTGCCATTTTTGCTGCTAATCAATTTTTTAATCAAGATGAAAAAACATCAAAACATGGCAATATCAAATCTGCCATAGAGCAAACGCCACAGGAAAATCGAGCTGATCAGTCAGAGGCTCAACAGCGATCAGAAGGGGCATCGACGATTCAAAACGCATACGATCAGCAATTAAATGACGTACAAGTGCAGGCAGTAGGTACGGTAGTTGCGGTACTTCCTGACGATAATAAAGGTTCACGCCATCAGCGGTTTATTCTCGATATTGGTAATGCGCAAACGGTGTTGGTTGCGCACAATATTGATCTTGCCCCTCGTATTGAAAATCTCGAAAAGGGCGATGATGTGGAGTTTTTTGGTGAATATGAATATAACCAAAAGGGTGGAGTGATTCATTGGACACATCATGATCCACAAGGTCAGCATGTAGGTGGTTGGCTAAAGCATAAAGGTGAAACTTATCAATAAAATGGAGCGTTAATTGATAGCGATGGATTGCTTCTCCTACCTTAAGCATGTTTTATATTTTGCCATTAGCTTTTTAACCGTTTTCATAGCATCGGTGGTAGTGGTTAAGGCTGAGAGTGTGCCTCAGTTTTTCGCACCGATTGCTACACAGCAGACAATATTACAAACAACATTTTCTGATTTAGAACCTTTATTGAATCACAATCCATTTTCAATTGATCAGACGTCACGTCACTACGGTGAAGATCAGCCGATGGTCGAAGAAAGTCGGTTAGATAATGCTTTTTATGAAGATCGAGATATACGCATATATAACAACACGTTATACAGCATGGACGAACTGAGCAATAAATATCGTCAAGCCCAAGCTAGCCAAGTCACGATGTCGGATTTATCCATTTCATTAGGTTATGGTATGGCGTTTAACCTGAATAAAAATCAGTCTGTAGGCTATGAATATATTTCTTCATTCCCGCATGATCGTGGGCAATCCATCCGTTTATTTTGGAAAGTTGTTTTTTAATTCTTTACGCGCATAACCGATAGAATAATTTGAAAAATGCGTTACAAAACATGATGATTTTTGCATTATCAATTGATTTGTTTACACTGTATGCACCGCATACTTTAATTCAAGTGAATCATGTCCACATTTTTAAGCTTACGTCGTTGGGTCTATCTCAATCTTCATGATGATAATTATCGGAGTGTGATTAGTACCTGTATCAATTATTTTTTGATTGTGTTGATTGTTGCCAATGTCGGTGCAGTAATTTTGGAGTCGGTACAGCCGTTATATAAGACATATAAGTTTTGGTTTAATCATTTCGAGAATATTTCCATTGTTGTCTTTACCATAGAGTATTTGTTACGTATTTGGAGTGTGGCAGAGCAGGATCAAAGTCGTTCGCCGTGGGCGATGCGTTGGCAGTGGATGAAAAGCGGTGGTGCGATTATTGATCTATTGGCGATCTTACCTGCATTCCTCAATTTCTTCGTACATATCGACTTGCGCGTACTGCGAATTTTACGCTTACTTCGATTGTTAAAACTGACTCGTTATTTTGTGTCATTACAGATTCTTCTGCGTGTGATTCAGCGTGAACGTGGTTCATTTCAAGCAGTGATTTTTATTTTAGTCATCATGATTGTAATGACCGCATCAGGGATTTATATCGTTGAAAATAAAGCACAGCCTGAAGCATTTAGCTCGATTCCAAAATCCATGTGGTGGGCAGTGGTGACCTTGACTACAGTCGGTTATGGCGATGTCACACCTGTGACCACGGTTGGGAAATTTTTAGGGGCGCTGATTACCATTTTAGGTGTGGGTATTGCGGCATTGCCTGCGGGTATTTTGGCGTCGGGTTTGGCAAATGAGCTGAATCAACGTAATCAACGACTTGAGCTTGAATTTCGTCAGCTATTGCATCAGCAAGGTTTAAATATTTTGACCGATCAAGATGAATTGGAAAAATTGCGTCAGCGTGTCGGGCTACCTCAAGAGCAGATGAATGACGTGATTATTCAGTTAATCCGAGAACGAGAAGCATTGCATGATACGCATTCGGTGTGTCCGCATTGTGGGAAGGGGATTTCGTTAAATAAAGATCAATAGGCAGAAGAAAAACCATCTGCGTAGGCAAATTTCTGCGTTGCTCCTTGCTCGCAATTCTCATGTACGCCTTTGTAGACTGCGGTTGCTGTGCGAGGTGCGCCTTGAAATTTTCGCTACTCGCTAGGTTTTTTGAGACACTCTAAAACTGCCAGTTTAAGGCTCATCATAATAAAAAACGAATCATGATCTATTTTGCTTTTAAATCATCCAAGATGGCACATTCAGGTTGATCATTGCCCTGACATTTTTTAATGATGCCTTTAAGGTGTATAACCAGTTGTTGCATCTGTGCAATTTTATCTTCTAATTCATCGACATGGTGCTGTGCCAATGCTTTGACATCGGCACTATTGCGGTCAGGATTATTTTGCAATTCGAGTAGGAGTTTGATTTGTTCAAGGCTAAAACCGAGATTGCGTGATTGATGGATAAACTGTAATCGCTCAATGTCGTGCGCATTAAACACCCGATAACCTGCATCGGTGCGCAAGACATGCGGAATCAAGCGGATGTCTTCGTAATAGCGAATCATCTTGGCGGAGATGCCAGTTTGTTTGGCTGCTTGGCTGATATTCATATAAATCCAATTCCAGTTAGGCTAATTTTTTGCAGTAATTGACTGAAAGCGTTTAAGGCGTAGAGCATTAGTTACTACAAAAACTGAGGATAACGCCATCGCAAAAGCGGCAAACATCGGTGAAAGTAGCATGCCATTCAACGGGTAGAGCACACCCGCTGCAACTGGAATTAACGCCACATTATAAATAAATGCCCAAAATAGATTCTGCTGAATATTGCGAATCGTAGCACTAGATAGCGCAATGCAATCCACCACACTGCTTACATGTCCATTCATGAGTACCACATCCGCCGTTTCAATCGCAATATCTGTACCTGTACCCATCGCAATGCCAAGATCGGCATGCGCAAGTGCAGGAGCATCATTGATGCCATCACCGACAAAGGCGACTTTGCCATATTTGACTTGTAATGCGCTGATGGCTTCAACCTTTTGCGCAGGTTTGACGTTGGCAATGACTTGATCGATACCGAGTGATTGGGCAATCGCTTCGGCAGTTTTCTGTTGATCACCGCTGACCATTGCTACATGAAACTTCTCTTGATACAAAGCTTTAATTGCAGATTTTGCATCGGCTTTGGCTTCATCAGCAACGGCAATTACCGCAAAGATTTGCTCATCGACACTGAGATAAAATGTGGTTTTTGCTTCACTGGTCAATTCATCAAAATAAGGTTGTAAAGCTGTAGTAGAAAAGCCCAATTGCTGCATCCACGTGCCCGAGCCAATGCGAATAGTTTTGCCATCAATCTGTGCTTGTACACCTAAACCAACATGTGCCTGAAAGTCAGTGATTGGTAATAAAGCTAATCCACGTGTTTGAGCATCTTCAACAATGGATTTGGCAATCGGATGTTCTGATGCAGACTCAAGAGAAGCGGCGTATTGTCGAATCAGGTCAACGTCATTGTCTTTCACATCAGGCGCAAGTAACAAATCCGTTAAAATCGGGTGACCTTCGGTTAACGTACCTGTTTTGTCAAAAGCAACCGCTTGAATATCTTTGGCAGATTGCAATGCTTGAACATCACGGAACAAAATCCCCAATTCGGCGGCACGACCTGTACCAACCATGATTGACATGGGTGTCGCCAAGCCCATGGCACATGGACAGGCGATGATCAGTACCGATACCGCATTGATTAGCGCAAAACTTAATCCTTGCTCAGAAAATAACATCCATGCGAGAAAGGTCAGCACAGCGATCACGAGAATGGTCGGAACAAACCACATGGTGATTTTATCGACCAGATTTTGAATTGGTAATTTACTCGACTGTGCATTCTCCACTAATTGAATGATTTTGGCTAAAGCCGTATCACTACCCACAGCACGGACTTGCACGATAAGTTGACCTTGCTGATTGAGCGTACCACCAATCACTTGAGCATTAACAGTCTTTTGCACAGCTATTGATTCACCCGTAATCATGGACTCATCAATATAGCTTTGACCCTCAATCACCACACCGTCAAAAGGCACGCTTTCTGAGGGTTTAATCATTACAATGTCATTACTTTTTACATCAGTGATTTCCACATCAATAAATTGACCATCACGTTTTACATGTGCCACTTTGGGCTGTAACTGAATGAGTTTTTCAATGGCTTGTGAGGTTTGACCTTTGGCTTTAGCTTCCAGATAACGTCCAAAAAGTATCAAAACGATGATCACCACGACAGATTCATAGTACACCGCAAGACTGGCTTCAGGCAGAAGCTGTGGCAGGAAGGTCGCAATGATGGAAAAACTATATGCCGCCAAAGAACCAACGGCGACCAAAGTATTCATATCAGGAGCACCACGAAACAGTGCAGGAATCCCGTGCGTATAAAACAGCCGACCTGAAAAAATCAATACTAAAGTGGCAAGGATAAATTGCAGATACCAACTATTTTGTATGCCGATATTTGAGGCGACCCAATGATGCAAAGTAGGAATAAAGTGACTTCCCATTTCCAATATAAACACAGGTAACGCCAAGATAATCGCCACAATTAACTTTTTAAATAATTCATTCGCTTCATGCTGACGACGCTCGCTATAGCTTTTTTGAGGTAATTGCGTTGTATGTTCAGTTGTCGAATTAGATTGCTGTTGTACGACAGTGGCTTGGTAGCCAGCCTGTTCGACTTGCGTTATTAGTTGATCTGTATCAACCATTGAAGTGTGATGAATATTTGCAATTTCCGTTGCGAGATTGACACTGGCATCAATCACACCTTCTAATTTTTGTAATGCACGTTCAACTCGTCCTACACAAGAGGCACAGCTCATGCCGTCGATACGCAATACTGTACGCACATCATCTTTTGCAGGTGTATTGATTTGTTGTGGATCTTGATGCAAGGTTGCTTGATAGCCTGCTTTTTCTATGGCTTGGGCTATCGAAGTACTTAACTCAACATCAGCAGCCGAATCGCTAATTTGTACTGTGGTACGTTCGGTCGCAAGATTAACATTGACGCTGTCGACACCATTAACTTTGGCAATCGCTCGCTCGACACGACCTACACATGAGGCACAGCTCATGCCCTTGACATCAAAGTTAAGCGTTTTTTGTTGCTGATTTATGCTTTGTTGGTTCGGGGCTTGTTGACTCATGGTTGAGTACCTCTATTGATAAGGTTTAACACTATTTTCAACCTTACCATGATGGTAAAGTCAAGTGATACAGTTTTCTGGATTGAATAATGAGTTTTTAGTATGTGTGATGGATTTATTTGCTTGACCTTACCATAGTGGGAAGCTTTAGCATTATCATGATACAGAATACATTGGAGAAAAAAAGATGAAATTACATGTAGAGAATATGACTTGCGGACACTGTGAAAAAGCCATTAAACAGGCGATAGCAAGTGCAGATCAAAATGCACAAGTCGTAGTGGATTTGACTAAGAAACAAGTCGATGTGGAAACTGCGCTGAGTCTTGAGCAAGTACAAAATGTATTAAAAGAAGAGGGTTATACAGCGACTGCGATTTAGATTTAATTTTTCACTGTAGTTAAGTGTATTAGGGATGAAGTTGTTTCAAAATTCAATTTAGAACCCCACCTAGCCTCCCCTTAAAAGGGGAGGAATTCTGACCATTTTATTGGATGGTTTTCCCCCTGAGTAGGGGGAATTAAAGGGGGGTATATTGTTAGATAATTTTCTTCAATCGTTTTACGACTTCTTCACACTGTGCAATACTTGCAACCAATGCCATACGCACATGATTCTCACCCGGATTGCCTTGTGCAGTTTCACGTGACAAGTAACGACCTGGGAGGACTTTGATATTTGCCTCGCTAAGTAATTTTTTGGCGAAGGCTTCATCATTATCAACTTGCAGCCAATAATAAAATCCTGCATCGGGCTTTTTAAATGGTAGGCGATCGCCCAATTCTGATTGAAATAGCGCAAACTTCTGTCTATAGGCGATGCGATTGTCTTCAACATGCTGTTCATCTTCCCATGCGGCGATCGACGCAAGCTGATGTTGCACAGGCATGGCAGCACCATGATAAGTACGATATTTCAAATACGGCGCAAGGAGCTTAGCATCACCTGCAACAAAACCTGAACGCATTCCCGGAAGATTAGAACGCTTAGAAAGCGAGTGAAACACCACGCAATTTTTATAATCATGGCGACCGATTTCAGCGCAGACTTGTAGTAAGCCAACAGGCGCTTGCTCAAACCACAATTCCGAATAGCATTCATCCGAAGCAATAATAAAATCGTATTCATCAGATAGGGTGATCAGCTGTTGAAAATCTTCACTGCTGAGTACAGCACCAGTCGGATTGCCCGGTGTACAGACGAATAAAATATCGGTCTTTTCCCACACTTCGGCAGGCACTTGACTAAAGTCGCCTTTGTAATCATTGTCCGCTGTACAGTTAACAAAATAGGGCGTTGCGCCTGCCAGCAACGCTGCACCTTCATAGATTTGATAAAACGGATTGGGCATCACTACATAAGGCGTTTTGCTACGATCAACCGCAGATTGCACAAAAGAGAAAATCGCTTCACGTGTGCCGCTGACAGGCAGGATTTGCTTTTCTGCATCGATGCTTTGTAGTTGGAAACGATTGGTCAACCAATTGCCAATACTTTGTCGAAGCTCAGGTAGTCCTTTGCTATTTGGATACGTGGAAAGATGCGCAAAGTTGGCTTCGATCGCTTGCTGTACAAAGGCAGGCGCAGCATGTTTTGGCTCACCGATCGACAGTGGAATTAACGGCAAGTTTGCAGGTTGAATATCTGCAAATAGCGCATTTAATTTTTCAAAAGGGTAAGGGTGTAGTAATGCCAAATCAGGGTTCATAACCGCAAGTTCCAAATTTCATCTATGTAAATATTTTTCAAGTTATCAACTATTGATTTCTAACTATAGTCGAAGTAATTGATGTCTGATACACGGCAACTGAGCGAGGTTAACGATGTAGCAGACTTCAAGTAACTTGACTATAAATCAATGCTGTATCGTCACTTGATTCGATGCCTCATCCAATGCCGCTTTAAGCTGTTCAGCAAAAACCGTCGATTCTTCTTCAGTCAGTGGCGTACCATCAGGCTTGGTGACGAAGAAAATATCTTCGGCTTTTTCGCCAAGCGTAGCAATACGTGCAGAATGAATATCAATGCCTTGCATCATAAACAAACCGCCAATTCTCGCCAAAAGACCAGGTTGATCGAGTGTAGAGATTTCCACCATGTTTTGATTTAAAGCACGATTTAGGCGAATATCAACACTATTTTCTACTTCAAAATGACGCAGACGACGTGGAATCATCCGTTGCATCAGCGCAGGATATTGATCAATTTGACTCAAGCCTTTGACTAAGGTTTCTACGACTTGTTTTTCACGACTTGGGTCGCTTAGCAATGAACCCAAACGGTCGTGAATCACATAGGTGTCGAGTGAAAAATTGGTCGCTGCGGTAATAATCCGTGCATCTTGGACATCGAGATTTAAACGATCAAGCAGGGCAACGGTGGTTGCAAATAAGTTTGGCGTATCACGAGTATAGATAAATAGCTGAATCGCTTTACGGTGCTCACGAATTAGCACAAGTGGATCGCTATTTTCACCATGACGCAAGATCGCACTGGTATGCCAAACCACTTCATCGACCGTTTCTTTCAAGAAATAATCATCGCCAAGCTCTTTCCACACTTCTTCGATTTCATTCAGCGGGAACTCGTCAGAAAGTTTTTCCAATGCAGAAAACTTAGTGTCTTCAATCAGCATTTGATGATCAATCGGACGGTCTAATCCACCACGGATAATTTCACGAGATTGTGAGTAAAGCTGACGCATCAACGATGCTTTCCAATTGGTCCACAGCGTTGGATTGGTCGCATTAATATCGGCAACAGTCAGACAATATAGATAGTCTAAGTGCTCCATATCACCCATCGCTTCGGCATAGCTTTGCACCACATCAGGATCAGAAATATCTTTTTTCTGTGCGGTGAGCGACATCATTAAGTGATTACGAGTCAGCCATGCGACCATTTTGCCTTCACGTTCACTGAGTCCGTGTGCACGGCAAAACTCAATCGCATCCTCTGCGCCCAGTTCGCTATGATCACCACCACGACCTTTTGCAATATCGTGGAACAGTGCAGCGATAAAGATAATGTCTTTACGTGCAAGGCGTTGGAACACGTTGCAGACTACAGGATATTGCTTACCAAACTCAAGTTCGGAGAAACGATTCAAATTACGAATGAGTAATAAAGTATGTGCATCGACGGTATAAATATGGAACAGATCGTATTGCATCAAGCCCATGATCTGCCCAAACGCAGGAATATAATTTCCCAAAACACCATAACGACGCATTGCAACCAGCGTGTCGTACAAGCGATATGGCGAGCGAATGATCGCTAGAAATAAAGCTTTATGCGCATCATTATTACGGAAATTTTGATCAATTTTCTTCGCAGCCAAAAGCAGCAACCGCAATGTGCGTGCTCGAATACCTTGAATCTCTTGATTGTTCGCCATCAGAAAAAAGACTTCTAAAATTGCACTTGGCGTTTCCGAGAAGACTTTGTGATGGGTAACTGCCAGTTTGCCATCGACCAATTTAAAGTTTTTATTTAATGGTTCAATTTGACGTTCATAATCCGCCAAACGGGGGATAATTACTGCTTCATTAAAGTAGTTGATCAGTAATTCACTCAAAGTCGAAACACTTTGCGCCACACGATAATAACGCTTCATAAATTGTTCAATGGCGTGATTTGGATGTTTACCATCCTCACGTTGATAGCCGAAACAAGTGGCAATCTCACGTTGATAATCAAACAATAAGCGGTTTTCATCTCGTTTAGTGAGGCGATGTAGATAGTGGCGAATTTCCCATAAGAAAATTTCCGCTTCTTCCAATATTGCTAGTTCAAACTCACTAATAAATCCAAGATGCACCAAGTCGTAAATCCGACCAACACGGAAGTGCCGTTTGGCAATCCAACCGATTTGGTTCATATCACGTAGACCACCGGGAGCATTTTTAATATCAGGTTCAAGGTTGCTTTCAGTATTGTTATGCTGTTCGTAGCGTTTTTTCTGCTCTAGCACTTTGGCATCGAAGAACGTCTTGTCCGTCCAACTTTCTGACACAATACGACGTGGCCATTTTTTTAATAATTCATTGCCACTCAGTAAACGAGCTTCGATCAAAGAGGTGGCAATGGTGACATCGAGCTTCGCTTGGTCATAGCATGCTTTAATGGTGCGAACGCTAATTCCGGGTTTAAAATTCCCCACATCCCACAGCGACGATACAAAGGTTTTCACTTTATCTTCTGTGGCTTCATCGAGCTCTTCTTCAGAAAGTATCAGCACATCGACATCAGAATAGGGCAACATCTCACGGCGACCATAGCCACCGACTGCAAACAGTGCCAAATCAGTCTGATCCAGTCCTGCATTTTTCCAAAGAAAATCCAAAGCCAAGTCTATCTGATCTGAGCGAGCAGTAACCACATCTCGGATATTGGTACCATCGGCAAAATAATGATCAAGCTTGTCTTCGACTTGCTCACGCCAAGTCGTCAAGCCTTGCAGATCTTGACCTAAGCAAACATATTCAGAAATGGGAGGAAAATCTAACATGCGATGTGCTCTTTAAAAAAGGTGCTATTAAAAGTATTTTCGAATCAATTGATGCTGAACAATGTGTTTAGGTTGAAGCGTTCATGTTAAAACACCATTATTCTGATGGGTTTACTTGTACCGCATCGGCAGTTGCTTTGGCAAGTTGACGTGCACTTTCAATCGTTTCTGCACGTGCTGTTGCCACGCCCATACGACGTTTGACAAAACCTTCAGGCTTACCAAATAAACGTAAATCGGTATCAGGGTGCGTCAATGCGTGTTGCAAATTACTAAAGCTTAAATTCTCACCATCTTGACCTGCATAGATCACCGCACTGGCAGCAGTACTGTGACGAGTAGTATTCACTGGCAAGCCTAGAATTGCCCGAGCATGGAGTTCAAACTCACTTTGGAATTGACTCGCCAATGTCACCAGACCTGTATCATGCGGACGAGGTGACACTTCACTAAACCATACTTGATCGGCTTTAATAAATAATTCCACACCAAAAATACCACAACCACCCAGTGCCGTTGTGACTTTATCTGCAATGCGTTTGGCTTCAATGAGGGCAGTTTCGTTCATTGCTTGAGGTTGCCAACTTTCCACATAATCGCCTGCTTCCTGACGGTGTCCGATCGGATCGCAGAAATGGGTTTCGATGACACCTGTTTCTGGATTTTTGGCACGGACGGTCAGTAGGGTAATTTCATAATCAAAGTTGATTTGCGATTCGATAATTACTTTACCTTGATTGACTCGACCGCCTTGCATGGCGTAATCCCAAGCGGCATCAACTTCTTTAAAGTTGGTCACTCTAGATTGACCTTTACCCGAAGATGACATCACAGGTTTGACAAAGTTTGGATAGCCAATGTCATCACAGGCAGCACGGAAACTTTCTAAGCTATCGGCAAAACGATAAATCGACGTCGGTAAACCCAATTCTTCAGCAGCGAGGCGACGAATCCCTTCACGGTTCATGGTCAGATTGACTGCTTTAGCAGAGGGGATCACTGTCGCAATATTTTGTGCTTCAATATCTAATAAGACTTCTGTAGCTATCGCTTCGATCTCAGGTACGATCAGATGTGGTTTTACTTCATCAATTAAAGTCTTTAACGCCTTCGCATCATTCATATTCAAGGTGTAACTGCGATGTGCGACTTGCATGGCAGGCGCATTGTCATAACGATCGGCTGCAATCACTTCAACACCGAGGCGTTGCAGGGAAATCACTACCTCTTTGCCGAGCTCACCTGAACCTAAAAATAACACCCGAGTGGCGGAAGATTGTAAAGGAGTGCCGATGCGTACTGTCATGCCGTCAACCTAAAATAATAATTTTATCGTGGGCTTTAGCATAGCAGACAGAGTGCAGGACATATAGCCTAAAGACAGGCTGATCTATGCACAAATGTTGAAAATGATCAAACTTTGCACAATAAATATGATGTGATTTATACTTATTGAAAATACTAAATCGCCTTAGCAATGACTTATAAAAATCGAATTACTGCGTCTTTGCTTAAACGTGCTTTTGGTAAGTCCGCATTGAAGTCTTCAGTGCTTCGATAGCCAAGCGCCACGATCACCACACTACGCAGACCAAGCGCAGACAAACCTAATATTTCATCTAGCAATACATTGTCAAAACCAACAATTGGCGTGGCATCAACCCCTTGAAAGTAGAGAAATGGCAATTTGACTAAGGTGGATTGAGTCGATCAAATAATGGTATTTAGGATATGCAAAAGTAAAAACCTAGAACACAAATGCTCTAGGTTTTTACGATAGGGATTTGAAACAAATTACAAATTCGCAATCTGCTCCATATTCGCTTTGATCTTGCCAAGTTGATCGGCAAACTCCGCCAATTTAACTTTTTCACCTTCCACAACAGCAGGCGGTGCTTTTGCCACAAAACCTTCATTGGCAAGTTTCCCTGCGATTTGGTCATGTTGTTTTTGCACTTTGTCTAAATCTTTTTGCAGACGAGCAAGCTCAGCTTTTGGATCAATCAAACCTTTCATTGGAACAAATACCGAAGCCTGACCAACCACACTTGAAGACGATAGCGGTGGCTCTTGATCAAGACTCAAGAACTCGATACTTTCCACTTTTGCCAAAGCCTTGAACAATGGCTCAATGCGCTCAATACGAGTACGTTCTGCATCGCTGATATTTTGCAATAACACAGGCAACAGGCGAGCATTGCCCAAGCCCATTTCACCACGGATATTACGAACCGCACCGATCAAGGCTTGTAGCCAATCCATATCGGCTTCGGCTTGATTGTTGATTTTCGCTTCTTCGGCAACAGGGTATGGCGCAAGCATAATGGTATCGCCACCACGTCCGATCATCGGTGCAAGCGTCTGCCAGATTTCTTCAGTTAAGAATGGCATCAATGGATGTGCAAGACGTAGCGCAGATTCCATGACTGAAAGCAAGACACGACGGACTTCGGCTTTACGAGCTTCTGAAACATTTTCGTCATTCAGTACAGGCTTGGTCAGCTCGACATACCAGTCGCAATATTCATTCCAAATAAAGTCATAAATGCTCTGTGCTACGAGGTCTAAACGATATGTTTCAAAGCCGAGTTTTACAGCTTGTTCTGCCTTCTGTAGACGGCTGATGATCCATTGTTCAGGCAATTCCCATAGCTCAGGTTGTACCGTTTGTGCAACTTGCTTGCCTTCGACATTCATCATCACGAAGCGAGTCGCATTCCAAATTTTATTACAGAAGTTGCGATAGCCCTCGACACGTTTCATATCGAATTTGATGTCACGACCCGTATTGGCAAGTGCGCAGAAAGTAAAGCGTAGCGCATCTGTTCCGTATGCGTTAATGCCGTCTGGGAATTCTTTACGCGTGGCTTTTTCGATCTTCGGCGCAGTTGAAGGATTCATCAAACCAGTGGTACGTTTTTGAACTAAGGTTTCAAGATCAATACCATCGACCAAATCTAAAGGATCGAGCACGTTGCCTTTAGATTTTGACATTTTTTGACCTTCGCCATCACGTACCAAACCATGTACATAGACAGTTTTGAACGGGACTTGTGGTTTGCCATGTTCATCTTTGACGAAGTGCAAAGTCATCATGATCATTCGGGCAACCCAAAAGAAAATGATGTCAAAACCAGTCACCAAAACATTGGTTGGATGGAAGGTTTTTAAGAAATAATTTTCCGCATCTTTTTGTGCATCGCCAGTCCAGCCAAGCGTTGAGAACGTCCACAGCGCAGAGGAGAACCATGTATCCAGTACGTCTTCATCCTGTCGGATTTCAAGATCTTCAGCTAAGTTATGCTTCTCACGAACTTCGGCTTCGTTACGTCCAACGTAGATATTGCCTGCATCGTCGTACCATGCAGGGATACGATGTCCCCACCAAAGCTGACGGCTGATCGCCCAATCTTGAATATTGTTCATCCATGCCATGTACATATTGCTGTACTGTTCAGGAACGAATTTTATGTCGCCATTTTTCACTGCTTCGATCGCAGGCTCAGCAAGCGGTTGAATCTTCACATACCATTGATCTGATAATAATGGCTCAACAATTACACCTGAACGCTCGCTACGTGGTGCTTTGAGTGTATATGGCTCGATTTTTTCTAACCAACCTTCGGCTTCAGCTTCCGCAACCAGCTTTTTACGAGCAACGTAACGCTCAAGTGCGACATAGCTTTCAGGTGCAGTGATGGTTTTAGTCACTGGTACGCCAGTTTTTTCCATCCAGTCAAATTCGCTCAAGATTTTGGCATCTTTATCAAAAATATTAATCACTGGTAGATCGTGACGTTTGCCAAGATCATAGTCATTGAAGTCGTGTGCAGGCGTGATTTTGACACAACCTGTTCCAAAGTCTTTTTCTACATAATCATCGGCAACGATGGGTACAAGACGACCGGTGATCGGTAGCACGATATTTTTACCAATCAAATGTTGATAGCGTTCATCTTCAGGGTGTACTGCAACCGCACTATCGCCAAGTAGAGTTTCAGGTCGAGTGGTTGCGACTACAAGATAGTCATTGCCATCTTTGGTTTTGAGTGATTTATCTTCAAAGAAATAGCGGAAATGCCACAATGAACCTTGTTCTTCTTTGCTTTCCACTTCAAGGTCAGATAGGGCGGTATGTAGCTTAGGATCCCAGTTGACCAATCGTTTACCACGATAGATCAAGCCTTCCTCATGCAAACGTACAAAGACTTCTTTCACAGCATCGGATAAACCATCATCCATGGTAAAGCGTTCACGTGTCCAGTCTACCGAAGAACCAAGACGACGAATCTGACCTGTGATTGTTCCGCCTGACTTTTCTTTCCATTCCCAAATCTTTTCTAATAATTTTTCACGTCCCAAATCATGACGAGTAATGCCTTGCTCACCAAGCTGACGCTCTACAACGGTTTGCGTTGCAATCCCCGCATGGTCTGTACCCGGTTGCCACAACGTATTATGACCTTGCATGCGGTGGTATCGAGTCAACGCATCCATGATGGCATTGTTAAAACCATGTCCCATATGCAAGCTACCTGTCACGTTTGGCGGTGGAAGCATGATGGTAAAAGGTGTTGCCGTTGAATTCGCTTCTGCAGCGTGCGGTTTAAAGTAACCATTGTCTTCCCAGACTTTGTACCATTTGCGTTCAATATCAGATGGATCGTAAGTGGTTGCAATATTTTGGGCGGTATTTGAGGCTTGGTTTGAGTTTTGTTCAGTCATTGGATATGGCGTATGAAATAGCAAAAAATTGGTGTTATTCTAGCAAAAATAGTCGTAAAAATATATGCAACGATTGTGCTTTCATGACTTGAATTTTGTCCTTTAAGCTAGAAAATATAAAGCTTAAAATACAATTGAGCATCTAGTTCGGACTTGTTACACTGATGAAAGAATAGCGTGTGTTTGATCAGATTTGATTTTTTAAAATTAGATCACAGCGTAGAAAAATGCGTCAAAGGAATTTGGACGCAAAGATTTAAAAATTAAAAGCAGGGGTAAGTAGCGGTGACTACACAAAATGTCCATCTAAAAATACACGATCGAACCTATCGTGAGCTTGAAGATATTAATACACGGCTTAATCATGGTGATGGCAAAGATTTGTCTAAAGACTTAGGGCAAGTCTTTACCGAGATTACCCATCAGGTGCTTGATCAAGTCTTTATGGAACTCATCCATGCCAATAGACAACAACCTGAACTTGCGGATCATGCCGATGAAGCTGAAAAAGTTTTGGGTCAAATCCGAGAGCAACTACAAAAATATATGCCGTGGGCAGTCGGCATGTTTAACAACGATCGCCTAACACCTGTATCCAATCATATGGTGGCGCACTTTGATTTGAGTCATCCCAAAACCAGTTTGCTCCGCTATGCTGTGCCCAATGCACTGGTGCAAAGTATGCTTAAAGATGTTGAGCGTATCCAACAAGGTGATTTGTCAGCCATTGATTCAATGTTGAAAAATATTATCGAAGTGATTGATCTCGGCGTAACTGAGTTTATTCGTAAGCCAAAATCGATGTTGAAATTTAACTTTGTGGTGGATAAAACCTTAAATGGCGTGATTCATCTCGTTACCAGTATTGGCTATAAACGTATTGAAAAAATGGGGCAACACTCCTCACCACAGCTTGCGATGCGCTATGCTGAACATTTTCAAAAGTTTATTTATGCTAAGTCGGCGTAAAGTTTAATTGCAAAAAATACAACGCGAAAAGGATGTTACATTGAGTCAAGGAAATTTAGATCAAAAAGTGGTTTGGATCACAGGGGCAAGCTCGGGGATTGGTGAAGCACTTGCCCAAGTATTTGCCAATCTCGGTGCAAAAGTGGTGCTATCAGCACGTCGAGGTGAAGAGCTAGAACGTGTACGTCAGCAGTTAAATCATCCTGAAAATCACCTCTGTGTGGCATTCGATGTGACTCAAGCAGATCAAGCACAGCAGGCGGTAGAGCAAGTTATTGAAAAATGTCAGCGTATTGATTATCTCATTAACAATGCAGGGTTAAGTCAACGTGCTTTGATTGCGGATACGACGATAGACACTGAACGTCGTATCATGGAAATTGATTATTTTGCGCAAATTAGTATGACAAAATGTGTTTTACCTTACCTTGAAAATCAAGGCTCTGGGCATGTGATATTTATCTCTAGTGTCGCAGGTTTACTTGGTACACAATACCGAGCGAGTTATTCTGCGGCAAAAGGTGCAATTCATATGTGGGCTAATAGCTTACGTGCAGAATATGCCGAGAAAGGACTCAATGTATCTGTGGTTTTCCCTGGTTTTGTCAAAACCAATGTGTCGTTTAATGCACTCAATGGTGCAGGGCAAGCGCAAGCACATCAAGATGAAGCGATTGAAAATGGTTTAAAAGCAGATGATTTTGCACAAAAAGTAGTAAAAGCAGTCATGAACGATCAGGAATATATCGTCATTGGCGGACTGAAAGAAAAACTTGGTGTAGCAATCTCTCGAATCTCGCCGAAGCTGATGTATAAGATGATCCGAAAAAGTAAAGTGAAATAAAGCCACTCTAAATAAAGCACATTTCAAATAAAGCAAAGTCAAAACACTTTAATCAGTCATTTAAACAGAAAGTGTTTGCTTTGCTTCTTTCATAAAATCAGCGATCCATCTAGACCGTTCACGATCTAAGTGCTCAGCAATCGCTTTGCCTTGCAAACCTTCAGGAATTTCAATTTTATAATTCGCAAGCTGTTGTGCTAGGTGCATCAATACTTCAGCTTGTGGATAAGGTTTCTCCTCAAAATTTAAACGTCCTCGTGCATCACACAAACAAGCTTGTGCAAAGTAAATTACTTGTTCAGGTTTGCGAAAGGTATCAAGACTTTTTAATAGTTTTAAAATCGTGGATGCTTTTAGCTGAAATAACTGATGACAAAGCAAATGATATTCACACACTTTCAGAGCCAATTGCTGAAAATCTCTCGGGACTTTTAAGCGTTTGCATAGGGCTTTGACAGGTTCAATACCACGCTGTTCGTGCATGATATGTCGTGGTAAGACATCCGCAGGTGTTAATGCTTTCCCTAAATCATGACAAAGCACCGCAAAGCGAACGATGGTTGAAAAGTTATTTTTGCACGCTTGTTGTAATGACATCAGCGTATGGATACCACAATCAATCTCTGGATGATATTCAGCACGTTGTGGCACGCCAAACAACGCATCGACTTCAGGAAACCATTGTTTCAACGCTCCACATTCACGAAGCACAGAGAAATACACATCAGCATCATTTTCTGCTAAAGCTCTTACTGTTTCTTTCCATACACGCTCAGCAGAAATGTGTGATAACTCACCTGAGTCACTGATACGTTGCATCAATTGCATGGTTTTAGGTGCAATCTGAAAGCCATAATTATGGTAGCGTGCAGTAAATCGAGCGACACGTAATACACGTAGTGGATCTTCAATAAAAGCATCGGACACATGGCGCAGCACTCGATTTTTTAAATCTTGCGTACCATGAAAAAGATCGGTGATATTGCCATCTTCATCCATCGCCATCGCATTGATGGTCAAGTCACGACGTGATAAATCTTGTTCTAAAGTCACTTCAGGTGAAGTGAAAAAATCAAAGCCTTGATAGCCATGTCCATTTTTACGTTCGGTGCGTGCAAGGGCGTATTCTTCTTTGCTTTCAGGATGCAAAAATACTGGAAAATCTTTACCAACTTGTTGATAGCCAAGTGCAATCATCTGTGCAGGCGTTGCACCGACCACGACATAATCACGCTCGATCACTTCACGGTCTAAGAGCTGATCACGTACTGCACCGCCGACTAAATAGATTTTCATAACAACGTATCAATAAAAATTTACAAACAGATTGTTCTGATCATAACAAATATAAAGCGCTTTGCATTATTTGAATTAAAAGCCTAAAAGCAAAAACCTCCAATGATTGACATTAGAGGTTTTAGCGATAAAGAAAAAGTTAGAAAAGTAAGCTTTTTTTAAAATTAAACTTTTTCATTTTCTTGAATTTCAGCAACAGTCAACGCAGTCATGTTGATGATACGACGAGTCGTTGTAGTCGGTGTCAAAATATGCACAGGTTTTGCGACACCTAATAGGATCGGACCAATTGTTACATTGTTGCCGACGGTCGATTTGAGCAAGTTAAATGAAATATTTGCCGCATCAAGATTCGGCATGATCAATAAGTTTGCTGAACCTTTAAAGCGTGAATTCGGGAATGCGCCATCACGAATGGTTTCATCCATCGCTGCATCACCGTGCATTTCACCTTCAACTTCGAGCTCTGGCGCTTTTTCAGATAAGATGCGAAACACTTCACGCATTTTTTGCGCACTAGGATCAAGCTCGTCACTACCAAAGCTAGAATGAGAAAGTAGGGCAATACGAGGTGTAATACCAAAGCGACGCACTTCTTCTGCAGCCAAAATCGTCATCTCAGCCAATTGTTCAGCTGTAGGATTGGTGTTGACATAAGTATCAGCAATAAAGAGATTACGATCTTCAAGCATTAACGCATTCAAGGTAAAGAATGTCTGATGACCATTTTTTAGGCCAATCACATCTTTGACAAACTCTAAATGAACGTCATAACCTGAATACGTACCACAAAGCATACCATCAGCTTTGCCAAACTTCACAAGCATTGCCGCAACCAAAGTCGAGCGACGACGAGCTTCACGCTGAGCAAATTCAACTGTTGTGCCTTTGCGTTTCAATGCGTTGTAAAAATCTTTCCAAAACTCATCGTACATTGGATTGAGTTCTTGATCGACGATCTCAATATTCTCACCGTGTACCATACGCAAGCCAAGCTTACGAATATTGTCTTCAATGACTTTAGTACGACCAACTAATATTGGAAATGCGATTTTTTCATCAATAGCAATTTGCGCAGCACGAAGTACACGTGCATCTTCACCCTCAGCGTAAGCAATACGTTTTGGAGCTGATTTCGCTTTTGCAAAAATAGGCTTCATGATGAATGCTGAGTTGTATACAAACTCAGACAAACGCTGATGATACACAGCAAAGTCTTCGATTGGGCGTGTCGCAACGCCAGATTCCATTGCAGCACGTGCAACAGCAGGTGCAATCTCAAGAATCAAGCGCTGATCAAGTGGACGAGGAATCAAATAATCACGACCAAAGCTACCTGATTTTTCACCATAAGAAGCAGCGTCAGCTTCGACATGCGCCATGCGTGCAATTGCATGGACACAGGCAATTTTCATTTCTTCGTTAATGGTGGTTGCGCCAACGTCCAAAGCTCCACGGAAAATATATGGGAAACAAAGGGCATTGTTCACTTGGTTTGGATAATCTGAACGACCAGTCGCCATGATGGCATCAGGGCGTACTTCGTGCGCATGCTCAGGTAGAATCTCAGGGTCAGGGTTAGCAAGCGCGAAAATAATCGGATCTTTCGCCATTTCTTTAACCATTTCTTTGGTCAAAATGCCCGCAGCAGAGAGTCCCAAGAACATATCTGATCCGCCGATCACTTCGTGCAATTTGCTTTCAGGGATGTCTTGTACATAACGCATTTTTGAAGCATCTAAGCCTTCACGAGATGTTGTTAATAATCCGCGAGAGTCGGCTACGATGATGTTTTCTTTACGTGCACCTAATGCACAAAGTAAATCTAAGCAAGAAAGTGCTGCTGCACCTGCACCAGAGACGATGATTTTTATGTCTTCGATCTTTTTATTGACGATTTGCAAGGCATTTAATAGTGCTGAGCCGACAATGATACTTGTGCCATGTTGATCATCATGAAACACAGGAATTTTCATGCGTTCACGGAGTTTTTGCTCAATGTAAAAACATTCAGGAGCTTTGATATCTTCGAGGTTAATTCCGCCAAAAGTTGGCTCTAATGCGGCAACGATATCAACGATTTTATCAGGATCATTTTCTGCAATTTCGATGTCGAATACGTCGACACCAGCAAATTTTTTAAAAAGTACGCCTTTACCTTCCATGACAGGTTTTGAGGCGAGTGGTCCGATATTACCCAGTCCAAGTACCGCAGTACCATTACTAACCACAGCGACGAGATTACCACGTGCGGTATACTTGGCAGCATTTGCAGGGTCTTTGGCAATTTCTAAACAAGGTGCAGCCACACCTGGAGAGTAGGCGAGTGCAAGATCACGTTGATTGACGACTTGTTTGCTTGGTGTGACGTTGATTTTACCAGGGCGTGGAAACTCATGATAATACAATGCGGCTTGCTTTAATGCTTGTTCGTCCATCTTACTCTCTATGCGGATACCAAATCGGGGCAGGAATCTGACCCATCAATCACAAAATAAATTACACTTAATTTTTAAGGTCATCATTATACCATTTTCTCAACGGCGACAATAGTCTAAAGGGTTTAATTTTTATCAAATAATATCGCAGTTTTACTTTGAAATTTGATTGTGATGACGTTTCATTAATGCATTTTCAATGGATTATTTTGCTGAATATTTTGAATTTCTAAAAATTCAGTCGCAAGATCGGCAGGCATAGGTTTTGCGATCAAATAGCCTTGTAAATAATCACAGCCCTCATCGCTCAAAAAGTCATATTGCGCTTGAGTTTGCACGCCTTCAGCGACGATTTTTTTATCCATCGCTTTTGCCATGGCGATAATTGCTCGAACAATGGCGTTTTGGTTGGCTTGTCCGAGTTTGCTGACAAAACTTCGATCAATTTTAATAATATCAAAGTCATACATACCTAAATAAGCCAATGATGAATAGCCTGTACCAAAGTCATCAAGTGCAATCTTGATGTTACGTTGATGAAATGCAGACATCACTTGGCGGACTTCATCAATATTTTCCATCAATGAAGTTTCAGTAATCTCAAGTAGGAGCTGATGTGGTTTGATCTTGTATTTTTGTAGCAGACAATCAATTTCCTCAACCAAACTTCCACGTTGTATTTGTTGCACAACGATATTGACCGAAACCGCAATATCTTGATACCCCAAATCATTCCAAACTTTGATTTGAGCGCAAGTTTGTTCTAAGACCACACGACCGATGTCGGTGATTAGACTGGTTTCTTCAGCAAGTGGAATGAACTGTGCAGGTGGAATTACACCACGCTCTGGATGATTCCATCGTACAAGTGCTTCAAAGCCATGAACTTTTTTGGTTTTTGTATCGACTTTAGGTTGGTAGTAGACGGCGAGTTCATTTTGAGCAATGGCTCGACGAATTTCCGCTTCTAGGTTGATGCGTGCTTCGGTCGAGAGACGACTTTCGCTGTGATATATTCTAAAAGTATTGCCGCCGATACGTTTTGCTTCTAACAAAGCAAGCTCAGCGTAGTTGTTTAAGCTGTCCATTTGGCGACCATGATCAGGGTAGATCGCTGCGCCGATGGAAATATTCAACATCAGTTCTTTATTTTGCACATGAAACGGCGCTTCAAAAGATTCGAGTATTTTCTTCGCACTGTCAGTGATTTCATCAACATTTTCTTTGACTTCTAAAATCATGGCAAAATCGTCTGCATTAAGTCGTGCAATCACAACGGCATCAGAGTTATTGCGTCGCAGGCGATTCGCTACTTTTTTTAACAGCTCATCACCACCTTGATGGGTGAGATACTCATTATGGTAACGAAAGCGATCTAAGTTGATACGAATCACAGCAAAGCGCTTAAGTAGTCTTGGGGATTCGGTCAAATAACTGTGAATGAGATTGTTGAAGTAGGTACGGTTCGGTAAATCTGTGAGCGTGTCGTAGGTTTCCAGATAAGATAAACGTTTTTCAGAGGCTTTGCGCTCTGTCAGGTCAGTGACGATGCCGATATACTGCGTGATATTATTGTGGCTATCTCGAATGCCGTTGATATGCATCCAAAGCGGAATTTCTCGCCCAGAACGCAACACCTCAACAACTTCTCCTTCAAACTCACCTGTGCTCATCAGCTGACGCAAAATCGTTAAATTTATGCGCTGAGCATCGACATTAGAGCTTTTCAAAATATCAAAGGCATGACGACCAATGATTTGATCCTCATTAGATTCAATGAGCTTGAGATAAAATGGATTGACATCGACATAGTTGAGCTTGTCATCAAGTACAAAAATTCCTTGTGCAGCCTTTTTAAAGACACTTGCTGAGAGTTTTAAACTCTCTTCTGCTTTTTTCTCATTTTGAATATTGCGACGAATACCGACCATACGCAGTGCACGATTTGTTTCGGAATCACGTTGTGTGATACGACCAAGATCATGTACCCATATCCAACGTTCTGTTGGGTGATACACTCGAAAGGTCGCTTCATAGCGGTCTTCATTGCCACGCAAGTGCTCGCGCATAATTTCTTTTACATGCTCTAAGTCCTCGGCATGAATAAAATCATGTAAGTGAGAAATATAATGCTCTACATTTTTGATGTTGTAGCCGAAAATCTGCGGGAAATTACTCGTTTCAATTTTCTGATTTTCAATATCCCAATCCCAAGATGCGATACCAGCGGTTTCATGTGCTAATTCGAGGTTTTGATGTGAGCGTTCCAGTTTTGCATTGATACTTTCAATATCCGCTGTACGCTGCTTAACTTTTTGCTCTAACAAGATATTGTTAGTTTCAAGCTCTTCACGAATGCGCATAGCCATCTGCTTTTCTGCGTCTAGCTCGACTGAAAGATGGTTTATTGTCGAAGTATTATCATTGTTTGTTGAGAGTAAACTTTTATTACTCTCAATTAGAGAATAATATTCATTTCTACGATTATGGATCATACGTGCCATGAACAGTAAGCAAGCACCATAGGTAATGAAGCTAATAAAATCAATAAGGGTAAGTTGTTGACTACTAGATAACTCATTCACACTAAGTAGTGATAATACACTTGGCGAGAAGAATAGTAAAAAAACATAGTAATAGTGTGTCAATAACACTAGCGCAGAAGTGTGAAGAATCAGTACAGAGGCTATAACTAAAGTCATCATCTCAATATGTGAGTGATCAACCTTGTACTCTAGGTGGTTGCTAATTAATGCAACACAAATCGCAAATAATGCGCCATTTAAAAAAGCGCTCGCAGAGAGATAGGTTTTTACAGATAAGGACTTTCTTGGTAATTCTAATAGTAAAGATTGGTTAATCAGTAGCGAAATCAGAATAGTAACAGTCGTAATAAAACCCCATAAGGTTGTAGTAACTGAAAAACTTTCAAAATTAAGAAATAGGTTGATTATAAATACGAGGAGGGTAAGAGATAGGAATATGTATTGAAAGACACGATAATAATACAGCGACTTAAAGCTCTTAAGTTGCTCTTCATCTTTTGAAGAATTAAGCATTAAATTGAGTTGCCTGTTATCCATTATTTCATCATGTCCCTAGAATGGCGAAAACTCATGCTAAAAGCAAAAAAAACTTAATCATTACGGTTAAATATTTATATTTTAATGAGTTAATTCAGGATAAAATAGAAAACAATCCGTCAGTTCTAAAGTTACAATTTAGCGTCTATAAAATCAAGTTCTTTTTAAAATTTATGGAAATGAATTACACGAAATATTGATTGATGACACCCAGTGCGGCTATAGGGGCGGTTTCTGTGCGTAGAACACGTTTACCGATCGTCCAAGCTTGAAACTGCTTTGCGAGGGCAAAATCAATCTCACTTTGACTTAGACCGCCTTCAGGGCCAACGAGTAGAGCGATTGATTTTGGCTTTTCATCAGAAAATTGAAATGGTTGATCTGCTAAAGTCATGATGAGTTTTACTTCAGTATCTACGCTGTCAATCCATTCATTTACAGATAAAGGTGGCAAAATCTTCGGTACGAGATTTAGTCCACATTGCTCGCAGGCTGCGATTGCAACACTTTGCCAATGTTCGATTTTCTTTTGATCACGGTCATATTTTAGGCGCATCTCACAGCGTTCACTGGTGAGAAGTTGAATTTCTGATACGCCGAGCTCGGTAGATTTCTGAATCACATAATCCATGCGATCGCCTTTACTCATCACTTGTCCTAGCGTAACTTTGATCGGCAAATCACGATTGATTGGATCAAATGAAAGCACTTGAACGGTTGCGGACTTTTTTTCAATCTGAGTTAATTCAACCAGATATTCACCGCCTAAACCGTTAAATTCCAGGCCATTAAATAGCGTCGCTTGATCACCCACTTTGGCGCGGAGTACACGTACCCAATGATGGAAAACCGTTTCTGATAATTGAACGTGTTCACCAACAGTGAGCGAGCTCTCCATATAGAAACGGTTCATGATTTCATTCTCAAATTAATAGTTCACGCTTAGTTTAAGCCTAAATCAATAACAAGCCGGCGTGTCGGCTCAGTTTGGTTCATGCTATAAAAGTGCAAACTTGGTGCACCGCCTGCGATCAAACGCTCACATAGTTTAAATACGACTTCATGACCAAATGCTTGAATACTTTGATTGTCATCGCCATAAGAAGCCAGTTGTTTACGAATCCAACGTGGAATGTCTGCACCTGTACTATCAGCGAAGCGAATCAAGCTACTGGCATTGGTAATTGGCATGATTCCTGGTGCGATTGGAATATTAATTCCAGCTTTTTCCACACTTTCACAGAAATAAAAATAAGCATCAGGATTGAAGAATAACTGGGTAATTGCGGCATTTGCTCCAGCATTCGCCTTTTCTACGAAGCGTTTGATGTCATTGTCAAATGAATCAGCTTGCGGATGCATCTCAGGATAAGCAGCCACTTCAATATGAAAATGATCGCCTGAATGCTCACGAATAAATCGCACTAAATCCTGTGCATAAGGTAGCTCACCGAGTCCAACCTGACCTGAAGGAAGGTCGCCACGTAGTGCAACGATACGGTCAATGCCTTTAGCTTTGTAAAGATCAAGCAACTCTGCAATTCGAGCTTTGTCATCGCCGATACAAGAAAGGTGTGGGGCAACTGCTGTACCTTTGCCATTAAAATCATCAATTGCCGCTAAAGTACGCTCACGTGTTGAGCCACCTGCGCCATAGGTGATAGAGAAAAACTCAGGGTTGAGTTGTTGTAGCTCTTGATGGACTGCACGAAGTTTTTCTGCGCCAATATCAGTTTTTGGTGGGAAGAATTCAAAAGAAATGGGAATACGTTTTGACATGAGCTGTCCTTAATTTGTATTTTCCGAACAAATGATTTTGAAAAGCGAATCCTGAATGAATCAAGATTCGCTAAATACGTCAATGCTAACGACTAGCATTGCTCAATCATCAGTATTTATAAGCGTCAGTTTTGAATGGACCTTCAACAGCAACGCCTAAGTAGTCTGCTTGCGTTGTGGTCAATTGTGTCAACACACCACCAAAACCTAAGACCATTGCAGCTGCAACTTCTTCATCCAATTTCTTCGGTAAAACTTCGACACGAATCTGTTTGGCTTTGTCTTCCGCAGATAAATCGGCAAATTTCTCAGCAAATAAGTGCATTTGTGCCAAGACTTGGTTGGCAAAAGAGCCGTCCATGACACGTGATGGGTGACCTGTTGCATTACCCAAGTTCACCAAACGACCTTCAGATAATAAGATTAAATAATCATTTTCATTCTCTGAACGATAAACTTGATGCACTTGTGGTTTGACTTCAACCCATTTGTAATTACGCAAATATGCAGTATCAATCTCGGTATCAAAGTGACCAATATTACAGACTACAGCACCTGCTTTTAAGGTATCCAGCATTGCAGCGTCGCAAACGTGGTAGTTACCAGTCGTAGTCACGATCAAATCAGTATTTTTCAATAAATCTAAGTTAATGTCGGCTTTATTACCAGTTTGTACGCCATTTTTATATGGAGAAACTACTTCAAAACCGTCCATGCACGCTTGCATTGCACAGATTGGATCAATCTCAGTGACACGAACGATCATGCCTTCTTGACGAAGCGATTGCGCAGAACCTTTACCGACATCGCCATAACCAATCACCAATGCACGGCGACCAGAAAGAAGCATGTCCGTACCACGTTTGATCGCATCATTTAGAGAATGACGGCAACCGTATTTATTGTCATTTTTAGATTTGGTCACAGAGTCATTGACGTTGATCGCAGGAACTTTGAGTGAACCATCTTTCCACATTTCGATCAGACGTGCGACACCTGTTGTGGTTTCTTCAGTAATGCCGTGAATACGTTCTAAAAGTGCAGGGTACTTTTCATGGACAAGTGCGGTTAAATCACCACCATCATCCAAAATCATATTGGCATCCCACGGTGAGCCGTCAACATTGATTTGTTGTTCTAAGCACCACATATATTCTTCTTCTGTTTCGCCTTTCCAAGCGAATACAGGTACGCCACTGGCAGCGATCGCAGCAGCAGCGTGGTTTTGGGTAGAGAAGATATTACATGAAGTCCAACGTACTTCTGCGCCGAGTTCAACCAATGTTTCGATTAGAACTGCAGTCTGAATCGTCATGTGGATACAGCCGAGGATTTTTGCACCAGCAAGTGGTTTTTCAGCAGAATAGCGTTTGCGCAAGCCCATTAACGCAGGCATTTCAGCTTCGGCAAGTTTGATTTCTTTACGACCGTAATCAGCAAGTGAAATGTCGGCAACTTTATAATCTGTAAATGCAGGATTAACCGCGTTCATCAGGATCTCCTAATATTTTGGTGATGATCATTCTGTTCGCGGATGCCGTTATTGATTTGTTTCGAACTTGCTATTTGGAATAGTATTTCTTCGAATCTGTCGAGCCTAGCGATTTCACATTACTGCCTTTGCAAGCTTTCTTTGTTAAAAGTCAGTCTGTAAAAAAGTCGCAGCATCCCTCGACGTGGCAAATATTGTACTGAGAATTATTTTTAATGCCAATGAAAATCGAGAAAATTCACAAGAAATTGCAATGTCATTGTGGTTTCTCGGTTAAACTTTAATAAATATTCAAAAAATTGAGCTGTATACAGAGACGAAAATTTCTCATCAATATCAGCCTTTGGTTGGCGGTTCTCTAGGGCTTGGACAAGAGGTTGCCAAAGCGCATTGTGTCGATCAGAATATTCAAAAGGTCATTGATCGAGGAGAAAGTTATGGGGTTTATTCAGGACTTTTCTATATTTTGAAAACAGGTGCGAATTGTGCAAAATCGATTGATAGATTCAATGTCACAATTGAACGTGATGCCGACGAGTTATTGTCTTTATATTGGGATGGCGAGGTGAAAAAAGTCTCTGCAACACAGTTTTAAATCATAGAGAAAAACTTTAAGCCGAAACACGATTTAAACCTAATCTTCATACAACGTAAAAATGTGAAATAAAACGTAGAAATGTGTAATTGATCGGTGGATTTGATAATAAAACACCCTTAAAACTTTACGCTTAAAAGGTTTTAATCAAAAGGTTTCACCCTAATATATTCAGTAAGAGTTCAAATTTCTAACTTTTGGGAGGTCTTAATATGCATCATGTAAATGAACTGATCGTGCTTAAAGATACGTTGGTACTCTCTAAAGATGGTCACGAAGATATCCAGTATGATGAAGGTACATTACTGAAAGTACTTTTGGTGCTTAATGATCATGTGGTTGTGAAAAGTGATAATGACCGTACATTTGTTCTAGGTATGGATGATCAAGAAACGCTTTGGGTATATATGTGATTAATTTTATTACAGAAAATATATTTGACTGTTGATTTTATAATCAACGACATGTAATCTTACGATCTATAGTAAAAATATGGCAAATGTCATGTTTTTAAAAAAATTTTATAACAAAGGGTCTAGATAACTTTAGAGTGGATTCTCTCTTAATTCTTTGAGTAGTTTAGCATAGAGGTTTTCATGTCGATG
>NZ_JAKUML010000018.1 GCF_022601685.1 Acinetobacter sedimenti | reverse complement strand
ACCATCGACATGAAAACCTCTATGCTAAACTACTCAAAGAATTAAGAGAGAATCCACTCTAAAGTTATCTAGACCCTTTTAAAATTGCTTTAATCAAAATATTCTATACATATCGCTTCAAGGTATTATAGAGTTAAATCTTGAAGTGACTCAAATCGCATTTCCGTATGAGATATTGGATCAATAAATTCAATACTTTTCGCCAAAAGCTGTAAAGGCTGACTAAAAACAGCTTTATCAACATGTTTTACCGTTGGATAAAATTGATCATTTTTTAAAGGTAAGCCCAATGCATTCATATGCACACGCAGTTGATGTTGTTTACCCGTGACCGGTTTTAATTCATATTTTGCCCAGTCATTTTGCACTTCTAAAATATCAATCATGGTGCAACTATTTTCAAGTTTGCCCTCAATGATTTGCATGGTATAAAAGGGCTCACCTTTTGCGAGATGTGCTTTGTATTCAAGTGGAAACTGAAGGTGCTGGTTAAAAGGTGCAATTGCATGGTAGATTTTCTCTACGTGCCGATCAGCAAAAAGTTGTTGATAGAGATGACGTGTTTCAGGATTTTTCGAAAATAAAATCAATCCCGCAGTTTCACGATCGAGTCGATGGATCGGGCTTAATTCAGGATTATTAGTTTCGTATTTTAACCGTGTAAGTAATGTTTGCTTTACATATTGGCCTGTTGGGCTCACGGTCAAAAAGTGTGGCTTATCCACCACCACGATGTGTTCATTTTCAAATAATATTTCATGCGCAAAAGGTACTTCAACCTCTTGTGCAAGCTCACGATAGTAATAAATATGTTGCTCAGACTGATAGGGTGTATCCCTTGTTAAGGCTTGATTCTGTGCATTAAAGACTAACTGATTGTCAAAGCGTTTTGCCCATTCATCAGTAGAAATATGCGGAAAATGCTGACATAAAAAATAAAAGATCGTTTGAGCATGAATATTTGTTTTATCTAAACGTGGCAAAAATACCTGACTTGCGCTGACGCCATCACGCATCGGTGGTTTGATATGATCAGATTTACTTTTCATTGAAGCGAATTACATTGAAGTGAAGCTTTTTGAGAGTATAGAGTTTAAAGCATTATAAATTTTGGATACAGTTTTAAGTTATCTCGATTTTTTTAAGAATTAGTTTTATGGCGTCGTCATTTTTCAGTTGATTTAAATCGTGCGAAGTGACTACTATTTTGATATTATCTGTTCATAAATTTTTAGTGAGCTAAAAAATGCTACAACATCTTGCCAATGCAATGGTGCTTTTGATTGGACTTTTGCATGTTTACATCCTCGTGCTTGAGATGTTTTTATGGGATAAACCAAAGGGTTTAAAAGCGTTTGGGAATAGCTTGGAAAAGGCGCAACTCACCAAAGTCATGGCGCAAAATCAAGGGCTATATAATGGCTTTCTCGCAGCAGGTTTATTTTGGTCATTTTTGGCAACAGCACCATTTTCGACACATTTGGCAAATTTCTTTTTAGCCTGCGTGGCGATTGCCGGTGTTTATGGCGCAGCAACCGCAAGTCGTAAGATATTATTTGTTCAAACTGTACCTGCTGTGATTGCTATAATTCTCGTGAATATCGCATAATTTTTGCAATTATATTTTTTGTACAAGCAAGGATAGATGTGTAAACTCTGAACATGAATTTAGATACATGTATAACCTCAGTTGATGTTATGATTTATCTTCATTTGCACATCTCATAATGTTTTTTGCGATCTATGTCTATTTCCTTATCGACACCATATTCTCAAGCACGATTTCACCTTCACAATGAAAGTGATTCACAGCAGTTAGCGCAAACCCTAGCACAGCATGTCGTGTCGGGTGTGGTGTTTCTGATCGGTGATTTGGGCGCAGGAAAAACCACGCTAACACGCTATTGGATTCAGGCTTTAGGGCATCAAGGTGCGGTGAAAAGTCCAACCTACACCTTAGTCGAGCCATATCATCTCGCTTCGAAAAATATTTATCACTTTGACCTCTATCGTCTGCAAGATCCCTATGAATTAGAACTGATGGGCATTCGTGATTATCTCGAAGAAAAAAATAGTTTGCTGTTGATCGAATGGCCAAGCAAAGGTGAGGGTGTGCTTCGTGCACCCGATATCACTATTGAACTCACTGCCAATGATGATGAAATACGCCTCATCACTATCCACGCTCCGCAGCAGATTATTGGTGCGATTGAGCACGATATCAATACTCACGGCTTTAACGGTGATGCGGAATGACGGTAGAAGCAACTCAGCCTAGTATGCGTGAGCGTTCAACGCGCCGTATTCAGGCTCTCGATGCTGCACTTGCTAACCAAATCGCCGCAGGAGAAGTGATCGAGCGACCTGCGTCGGTGGTCAAAGAGCTCCTCGAAAATGCCATCGACTCGGGAGCGACACGCCTAAGTATTCGTATTGAACAAGGCGGTACCACGCTGATCGAAATCATTGATAATGGTTTTGGCATTCATGCTGATGATTTACCGCTGGCTGTGATGCGTCATGCCACCAGTAAAGTACGATCCGCGGATGAATTGTCTGCGATTCAAAGTCTAGGCTTTCGTGGTGAAGCGTTGGCATCGATCGCAGCGGTTTCCCGTCTAAGCATTGCCAGTAGTCAAAGTGAAGATGGTATTGGTTATCAGATCGAAATTAACGGTGCAGCCTTGCAGCAGGAGCAAGCGGAAGCCATTGCGATGAGTCGTGGTACGCATGTACGTGTGCGAGATTTATTTTTTAATGTGCCTGCACGACGTAAATTTTTAAAGCGGGTTTCTACGGAATATCAGCATATTGAAGAAATTGTACGGCGTATGGCGTTGACGCATTTTGATGTGCATTTTACTCTTGAGCATAATGATCAAATTCGTTTGAATTTGCCAATTGCCGATAGTGGCGAGTTGCGTTATCAGCGGGTGTTACAGCTACTTGGTCGTCAGTTTGCTGAAAATGCCTATTGGATTGATGCGCAAAGTGAAAACCTGCATATGCTGGGTTGGCTAGGTCATCCATCCGATGCACGTGGGCAAGCGGATTTGCAGTACATTTATGTCAATGGTCGCATTGTCAAAGACAAAACCATTAGCCACGCCCTACGCATGGCATACGATGGGATTTTGCACGGTCATCAACATTCGGCATATTTGTTATTTATTGAAATTGATCCGCATGAAATTGATGTCAATGTGCATCCGACCAAGCATGAAATTCGCTTTTTGACGCAACGAGAAGTGCATGAATTTGTACGTCATCATGCCAAGCAAGTGTTGTCGCAGTTCCAAACGGCAAGTGCTGAGCTATCGTCAGCGATGAAACGTGATGATCGTTTTGCGCCCAATCAGCCACGTTATCAAGAAAATTTATCTTTGCATCAGCAAGCGCAAAATGAAAAAAGTAGCAATGCCTCGTTAAATACACATTCACAATCAGATCAACCACATCAGAATCAGCCACATGTTAGCCAACCGCATAGCTATAGCAATCGGGTCAATAAAGATTATGTGGCAAATTCCGTCAGTAGTTATCTTGCACCACTACGTCAACAACAAGACAATGCGAGTAATTCAAATCCCGCTGAAAGCTCAGTAGAAAATCAAAGCCAAATGGATCAGGCGTCGAATCATCCAAGCTCGGATTACCAGACTACTCGTGATGAATATCCACTTGGCATTGCGATTGCACAATTACATGGTATCTATATTTTGGCGCAGAATATCGAAGGTTTGATTATTGTCGATATGCACGCTGCACATGAGCGGATTTTGTTACAACAAATGAAACAGGCGTGGGATCAACCGCAATATTGGCAATCACAACAATTACTGATTCCCAAAGTGGTGAAAATCACTGCAATGCAAGCCACTCGACTGGAGCAACTCCAAGATAAACTTTATCGATTTGGGCTTGATGTTGACCTGTATGGTGATGATCAAGTCTTGGTGCGCGGCGTGCCTGCATTCTTACAAAAAGCAAATTTTGATCGACTGATTCCTGCTTTATTTAACGATCTTGATCCGAATGATAACGTGCAAGTTTTGATGCAAAAACGAGATCATCTACTGGCAACCATGTCTTGTCATGGTGCTGTGCGAGCACATCGTCAGTTGAGCCTAGCAGAGATGAATGCGTTATTACGTCAGATGGAGCAGACTGAATTTGCCAGTCAGTGTAATCACGGACGACCGACTTGGCGAGCCTTTCCGCTTGATCAGTTGGACAAACTTTTTGCACGAGGCGAATAATATGCAGAGTACGCTTCCAGTGATCAATCTTATGGGACCTACAGCCAGTGGCAAAACCGCACTGGCTTGCGAGCTCTATGACACAGGTCAGTTTGAAATCATTTCGGTGGATTCAGCACTGGTCTATCGTGATATGGATATTGGTACAGCCAAACCCAGTACAGCTGAGCAAGCGCAATATCCACACCATTTGATTGATATTATTGATCCAACGCAGGTCTATTCAGCAGCAGAGTTTGTCGAAGATGCTGAACGTTTAATCGACCAAATCCATGCAAAAGGGAAAATTCCACTGTTGGTTGGTGGGACGATGCTGTATTTCAAAAGTTTGCTTGAGGGCTTAGCGGACAATCTACCGAGCGCCGATGCTAATTTACGTGCTGAGATCGAAGCTGAAGCAGCGCAACATGGTTGGGCGCATGTATTTGAAGAATTAAAACATGTTGATCCGATCGCAGGAGAAAAGTTTAAAGTCAGTGATCGTCAGCGTATTATCCGTGCTTTAGAAGTGTATCGTCTGACAGGACAACCAATCACCAAATTGCAAGCTGAGCAAGTGAAAAGCACAACTTATAAATATCAATTTCAAAATTATGCGCTTGTCCTTGATCGGGCAGAATTGCATCAGCGAATTGCGTTAAGATTAGATCAAATGTGGGAAATCGGTTTTTTCAATGAGGTGAAGTCACTTATAGAAAAATATGATGTGAATCAAAGTACACCGTCGATGCGAAGTGTTGGTTATCGTCAAGCTTTAGAATATTTGCAACAAAGTGATACAAATCTCATTTCTTATGAAGAAATGCAGTTAAAAGCGCTGTATGCCACACGACAATTGGCGAAACGTCAATACACTTGGCTAAACTCTTTGCAAAAGCTCCATGATTTTCACAATTTTTATACTATTTCACAAGGACATAAGGACTTGATTAAGCGCTTTAGATAGCGCAAAATTTACAGATCACCTTTATTATAATTTTTTATGAAATACGAAGGTGAATTTTGCGCTGATATTTTAAATTTTTTGGAGTAAAAAAATGTCTAAAGGTCAAACCTTACAAGATCCGTTCCTAAATTCTCTTCGTAAAGAACGTATTCCAGTTTCAATTTTCTTGGTGAATGGTATTAAGCTTCAAGGTCATATCGAATCATTTGACCAATATGTTGTATTGCTGAAAAATACTGTAAGCCAAATGGTGTATAAGCACGCAATTTCTACCGTTGTTCCTGCACGTAATCCACGTCCAGCGGGCGCATCAGGTACTGGCTCGAACCAAGGTGGCTTTGGCGGTGGTCAAGGTGCTGGCTTTGGCGGTGGTCAAGGTGCTGGCTTTGGCGCAAGTCAAGGTGGCTTTGGTGGTCAAGGTGGTGGCTTTGGCGGTCAAGGTGGCTTCGGTGGCGGTCAAGGCGGTGGCTTTGGCGGTCAAGGTGGCTTCGGTGGCGGTCAAGGCGGTGGCTTCGGTGGTCAAGGTGGCTTCGGTGGTCAAGGTGGCTTCGGTGGCGGTCAAGGCGGTTTTGACAACGACCAACAAGATGGTGGTGAAGACGATTCAAACAACAATCGTTAATTCATAACACTGTGAAAAGCTAGGCATTGTCCTAGCTTTTTTTATGAAAATTTTTGATGAATTCGACTTTTAGCCTATTTTCATTTCACAATTTGAATTGATTTAGACCTTGCTAAGCCATTAAAAAAATCATTAAGATAAATGATCTCTTAAGCTCCAAATTCAGGAGTAAAAATGCCCAAGATTTCGCAAGATCACAAACTTTTTATTTTTGATATTGATGGTACGCTTCATACTGATGGTGAGTTGGTAGATGGTGCCGTAGAGCTTTTACAACAATTGCGCCAGTCGCAATTCTTAATCCGCTTTATGACCAATACCACAACGAAGAGCCAACAAATGCTATTGGAGCAATTGCATGATTTTGGTATTGAAGCATCGAGTGAAGAGATACTGAGCGCACCTGAAGCGAGCCGTATTTTGCTGCGTCAAGAACAACAGGCGATAGGGCGAAGTATAAAAATATGGGCTGTGGTCAATAATCATATCAAAGCTGATTTTAATGAGTTTGAGTATAGCGGTGAACGCCCTGATTTTATTGTTATTGGTGACATCGGTGAGGCGTGGTCAATTGATTTATTGAATCAAATCTTTCGTTGCCTAAATCGTGGAGCAAAGCTTATTGCGCTACATAAAAATAAATTTTGGCAAACACGACAAGGTTTAAAGGTTGATATTGGATTATTTATTGCTGGCTTGGAATATGTGTCTGACCATACGGCGTTGATTGTAGGCAAGCCAAACATCACTTTCTTTAAACAAGTACTCGCAAGTGCAAAATGTGATGCGCACCAAGCTGTTTTAATTGGTGATGATATTGATAGCGATATTGGTGGAGCACAGCGTTTGGATATATTCTCGATCTTGGTCAAAACTGGCAAATATCGTGAGGCATATCACGCTGAGTCTACAATTAAGCCTGATTTAGTGATTGATAGTGTGGCTGATCTTTACCAATATTTAGAAAAGTAATTTTTCTACTGATATCATGCGAAGTCATATCAAGTTTGAACTGCACATAAAAAATGCAGTCCAAAAGGGGAATGGACTGCAAAATAAGGTCATCTGCCTGGAGAACAGATCACCTAAAACAAAGACTTAAACTTTTAAAAGTTATGCTAGAGAGAATCGTTGCATAAAAGAGCTTAAGTAATTCGCCTTATTTTATTTATGGGGCTTATTTGGGTAAATTTCAAGCTTAAAATTGCATATTTCATCACAAATTGTTTAAGTTTTGTTTAAGATAAAACATGACATTTGATGAGGTGATGACTGAACATGACGAATGAATTGCAAATTATTGATTTAATTGAAGGGACTGGTAAAGCTGCTGTCAAAGGTGCATTAATTAAAGCGCACTATACTGGATGGCTTGCGGATGGCACTAAATTTGACTCATCACATGATCGAGGACAGCAGTTTCAATGTGTGATTGGCACGGGGCGAGTGATCAAGGGTTGGGATCAAGGCATTCTAGATATCAATACTGGTTCAGGAATAGTTGTTTCTGCGATGAAAGTTGGCGGAAAGCGTAAGTTGATTGTCCCTGCACATTTGGCTTATGGTGAACGTCAAATGGGTAAATTGATTCCGCCAAACTCGGATTTAACTTTTGAAATCGAATTGTTTGAAGTATTAACACGTGATGATTAGGGTCTGTTGACATTTCAACCATGTCTTGCGTTATTGGCTAAAATCACATAAACGAGGCATGAAACGCAGGGAATGGTCACTCCCTTACCAAGTTTCATAACGAAGTTTATGGCAATTTTAGCCATAACCCTTCGGGACAAGGATTTTTTTTGACGCTACGTCGTTATAAATGAATCATTTAGAATGACTAAATTTCTTCATTCATGCCTAGTACCGCCTAAAAAACATCCGTTGTCGCAAACATCTGTGAAATGTCAACAGACCCTAATCCGTTCATACTGAATATCTCTTTGTATAAATATCTCAATGTATAAATAGCTAAAGGAATACATGATGAAATCTCGTGCTGCTGTTGCATTCGCTGCTGGTGAACCATTACAAATTGTTGAAATTGATGTTGCTCCGCCCAAAGCAGGTGAGGTACTGATCAAAATCACGCATACAGGTGTCTGCCATACTGATGCCTTTACTTTATCAGGCGATGATCCTGAAGGTGTGTTTCCTGCAGTACTTGGGCATGAAGGTGCAGGTATCGTGGTTGGGGACAATCGGTGATTATCGGTGTTGCAGGAGCAGGTCAGGAAATTTCAACACGTCCATTCCAATTGGTTACTGGACGAACGTGGAAAGGCACAGCATTTGGTGGAGTCAAAGGGCGTACGCAACTGCCAAAAATGGTTGAAGATGCAATGAAGGTGAAATTGAACTTGCACCTTTTGTCACGCATACCATGCCTCTGGAGCAAATCAATGAGGCATTTGACTTAATGCATGAAGGTAACTCTATTCGCAGTGTGGTGCATTTTTCAGAATAAATACGAAAGTGCTTGTCAAAGCCCTAAACTAGAGGTATGTTGTATCTAAGTTCCATTTTTTTGTTTGTTTGAGCACAGTATGTTAAAGCAACCGATGATTCAAAACGCATATTTTTATTTTTGGCAGTTTAAATAATTGCCCGAATGTGTTTGGGCGTCGGTTGCCCAACAAGTTAATACCTGATCGGCAACCCCGATCAGGTTTTTTTATGCGTGTTGCTCAGATTTAACAAGATTTTTTTAAATGTTTTGGAGATAGAAAATGTATTTAGTCAGTGATTTTTATGCGAATAACTATTTAAAATTTGCAGGGTTTAAATTTGAGCGATTTACAGGTTATTGGCTCTACAACGGCATTGAACATCAAATACATCAACATTCATTACATTTAAAGAGTATAACGTCATGTCAAACCTTAACGCACAACTAAACATTCAACAATTAAACACCGATTCTAAAGTTACATCGCAAAGTACAGCTTTACCTTCTCCTAACGCATTAAAGCAAAAATATGCTTTATCGCAAATTGCACAACAACAGATTTCACAACACCGCCAAGAGATTAAAAATATTTTAAATGGTGATGATCCACGCCTTTTGGTCATTGTTGGACCGTGTTCGATACATGAACCGCAAGCAATCCTTGAATATGCTCAGCGTCTTAAAATTCTTGTTGAGCAGCATCAAAATTCCTTAAAAATCGTTATGCGCACTTACCTTGAAAAACCTCGCAGTACTGTAGGTTGGAAAGGTTATGTCTATGATCCAAGTCTAAAAGGGCAAAGCAATCTGACTGAGGGTTTGCATCTGAGCCGTGAATTATTGGTAAAAATTGCAGAACTTGGTTTGCCGATGGCGACTGAAGTGCTCAATCCGATGTTGAGTCATTATTTTGATGATTTGTACAGTTGGGGTGCGATTGGTGCACGTACTAGTGAATCGCAAATCCATCGTGAGATCGCCAGCGATTTACCGTATGCGTTAGGCTTTAAAAATGGTACAGATGGCAATGTTGATATTGCACTTGATGCGATGCAATCTGCGAGCAATCCACATCAATTTCTCGGTTTAAATGATCAAGGGCAATCGGCACTCATTGAAAGTATTGGTAATGATAGCTTGCAAGTGATTTTACGAGGGAGTCAGCACGGTACAAATTATGACTTAGCATCCGTTCAAGCGGTGCAACAGCGTATGCAAAAACGCAATATGCACGGTGCAATCATCATTGATTGTAGTCATGGCAATAGTCAAAAAAATCCAGATTTGCAACCGCAAGTTTTAAAAACTATTGCTGAACAGCTTGCTGAATCAAAGGTCAAAGGTGTGATGATCGAAAGCCATCTGCAACATGGCAAACAGTCTATTGATGCAGAAGTTCTGCAATATGGCTGTTCGGTGACAGATGGTTGTATTGGTTGGGCTGAAACTGAATCTGCTTTGGCGGATTTGGCACTGCATGTAACGAAATGCCAAAATTCAAAAAATCAGATGAAAGATCAAACATTACAAGAGCTGATTCAAACGCAGAAATTGGAATGTGTTTAAATTGCTTGAGGGCAGTTTATACCGTTAACAGGCGCTCAATGAGCGCTTGATAATGAATCTGAATATCCTGTGCGAGAATGTCAAAAGTATTATCAAACTGCACCATTGGATAGCCTTCCTTCCAAAATGGGAAGGCGTCATTGAGGTCAGGTGTTACCACTGCATCTTCATGTATGATGCTCTGTGAGATCAAAGATAAAACTTGTGCGGTATTTGCACCATCAATGCTGAGGTAATCAATGCCATGTTTTTTGAGCAGACGAATTCGATCTTTTTTAAAGCGGAGTTTGCGAGCTTGTCCTGCATGTAAGTCAAAACGGATGCTAATCGCTCCGGCAAGATATTCTTCAAAACTGGCATTCAACTCCACCAATGCTTTTTTATAACTCTCTTGACGTTGTGCTTTGTTAATGCGTTGCAAAAGTTGAGTCGACGATTTGGTGAGATCCATCTGTTGTAATTTTTCGAGTTTTTCTTGTAATTCAGCAGATAGTGGTACAGATAGATTCGACATGAAAATATACTCAAAAAATTTCAGGCATTATAACTTGCGTGCCGTAGAAATCTATTGCTAATTCTCGCCATAAAAAATGACCGCCCTTAGGCAGTCATTTTACACAATTAAAATAAGGGTTTTAAAAAAGTTACACTTGTTGAATCCCAGCAACTAACCAATCTTCTTGGCTATTTTCAGTTTTAACAAAATGCCAAATCTCAGTAAATGGTTGCGGTAAGCTGTTTAAATCTTCACTCACTGTACCTGTAAAACGTACACTGACCACATATTGACCATTTTCTGTGGCTTGCTCAACGACGTTTGCAGTCAAATTGCTAAATTCTGCAACGTCATGATTATTGACAATTTCTTGGTGCATTTGTTGATACATGTCAGTCGTGAAATATTTGCGAATTTCATCAATATTGCTTCCACTATTCATTGCTTGAATATGGTTAAAGCGTTGACGGGCAAAACGCAAGAATGTCGCAGGCTCTGTGCCATCAGGCAGGGCATTGCCACTGCTCATGGTCGCACCAAACGGCGCACTTGGCGGTGGCGTATTGTTGCTCGCACTGCCACCGTTCAAAGGCTTACCGAAAATATTGGTATTACCTGATAGCGTATTTTGCTTTTGGAATGGACTTTGAGTTGGCGCAGTTTGTGTGCGAGCTTGACCATTGCCATGATTATTTGGTGCGTATGGATTAGCACTATTCCCTGCGAGTTGTTGCTTTTTTGCTGTGAACTTACGGAATAAGAAGAAAGCAATACCTGCGATCAACAGCAACCAAATCCAGCTAAAGCCACTTTTTTCTTCTTCCTGTTGTGTTGGGTTCGATTGGCGATCATCAGCCATCGCATTGGCTGCGACTGCACCAACTGCTGCACCTGCGACACCCGCAGCAACCATACCGCCAACATTCGAACCACGACGTTGGGTTTGCGTATTTGCATTTTGTTGTGCATAGCTGTTTTGGCTAGGATTACTATTATAGCTTTGGCTTGAGCTTTGACGTTTCATACCATAGCTTTTTCCGCCGCCTGCACGCTTTGCTTCAGCAATTGGTACAGCGAGAAAACTGGTGAGGAGAAGAGCGAGTACGGCACTTTGTGCTTTCTTTTGCATAAGATGCAATTTCCATATTAAAAAAATTCTGTTAGATGAATAATGCGGTAATTCTCACAAAATTCAAGTGAAAAGCTGTGACAAGACATTAAAAAATGCGTGTATTTAATGAAGCGTGAATTGTGCAAATTTGCGTTGCAATTTAGCTTCCATCAGCCAGTTGCATCGCTGAATCTAAGGCTTCATGCAATCGAGCAACTGAAATGACATTGAGTCCTTTAATCGCTTGCTGTGGTGCATTGCCACGAGGAACAATCACAGTTTTGAAGCCATGTTTTTGTGCTTCTTTTAAACGCTCTTGACCATTCGGGACAGGGCGAATTTCCCCTGATAAACCCACCTCACCAAATACTGCCAAATGTTGTGGAAGGGCTTTGCCACGTAAACTAGATGCGCAGGCGAGTAACACCGCCAAGTCTGAACCTGTTTCAGTGATCTTTAAACCACCAACAATATTGACATACACATCTTGCCCAACCATCTGCACACCGCCATGACGGTGCATCACGGCAAGAAGCATTGATAAGCGGTTTTGCTCCAAACCAAGTGCCACACGGCGAGGCTGTCCATGCGCATCATCGACCAAAGCTTGTACCTCAACTAGGAGCGGGCGTGTACCTTCACGACTGACCATAACGATCGAACCGGGGATTGCTTCGTCATAACGACTGAGGAAAATTGCCGATGGATTGGCGACTTCTTTTAATCCTTTATCAGTCATGCCAAATACGCCGAGCTCATTCACTGCACCAAAACGGTTTTTTACCGCACGGATCATACGATAGCGTGAGTCTGATTGACCTTCAAAATACAAAACGCAATCGACCATATGCTCAAGTACACGAGGTCCTGCTAGCGAACCTTCTTTCGTCACATGACCGACGATAAATAATGATGTACCTGTATGCTTGGCAAAACGAGTCAGAATCGCCGCCGACTCTCGAATCTGTGATACACCACCTGGTGCGGATTGGATGGTTTCTGTAAATAGCGTTTGAATCGAATCAAGCACAGCCATCTGTGGGCGTTCTTGGACGAGTACTTCACAGATACGTTCTACACAAGTTTCTGCCATGACTTTGAGTGAATTCATGGGTAAATCTAAACGCTTGGCACGCAAGGCAACTTGCGATAAAGATTCTTCACCTGTGATATAGAGTGCAGACTGTTGTCCTGCCATATAGGTCGCAGTTTGCAGGAGAATGGTGGATTTACCAATACCAGGATCACCACCAATAAGTACTACTGAGCCCGTCACTAGACCGCCACCGAGCACACGGTCAAATTCGCCGATACCTGTGGTGGTGCGAGATTCATGGCTGACTTGCACTTGATCGAGTGTGGTAACACTTGAGCTTTGTCCTGCGTAGCCACCTGTTTTAATGCCTGACTTGCCACGATGTGCTGTGGTTGATTCGAGGGTGGTTTCGACCAAACTGTTCCACTCGCCACAATCAGAACATTGTCCTGCCCATTTTGGGTGATCGGTACCACAATGCTCACAGCGATAGACAGTTTTGGCTTTACTCATAAGATAAATCAGGAATTATTGAAATTGAATTTGAATTGATTATAAGGAGAATTGCTTAGCTTGCCAAAGTATAAATGGCTTTGGAAAATTATATGCGACAGATTCAGTCGTGAATAGATTTATAGAATACAAAAACCTGCTGGACGTATCCAACAGGTTTTTAATTTTTCAACTTTTAAAAAGCCTACTTTAAAAACTTAGTACAACTCACCAGACTTACGTTTTGCAATAAAGTCTTTGGTTTGTTTCACTACAATGCCCGATAATAAGAGCAGGGCGATCAAGTTTGGTGCAGCCATTAGACCGTTGAATGTATCCGCCATGAGCCATACGAGATCCAGTGTAGCAACCGTACCAATAAAGATCGACGCAATATAGATCAAACGATATGGTAGAACGAACTTCTCACCGAGTAGGTAGGTGGCACATTTCTCACCGTAATAACACCAACCAAGAATGGTTGAATAAGCGAAGAAGATAATGCCGAAAGTCACAATCCAACCACCAATATCTGGTAACAGCTGACTAAAGGAATCCGTAGTCAATACCGCACCCGTTTTTTCCATAAAGCTACTATCATTGATCATAAATGCCATCGTGAGCACCAAACCAGTGATGGTACATACGATGATCGTGTCAATAAAAGTACCAGTCATGGATACAAGACCTTGACGAACAGGGTGGTCGGTTTTTGCAGCAGCAGCAGCGATCGGTGCAGAACCCATGCCTGCTTCGTTCGAGAACACACCACGTGCCACACCATAACGAATCACCGCACCAATCGCACCACCTACAACCGCCTGACCCGTAAACGCATCTGTGAAGATCAATTTAAATGCAGGGATGATCAAATCAGCATGCATCACGATAATGGTTAAACCACCGATGACATAAATAATCGCCATAAACGGAACAATAAATGTCGAGGCTTTAGCAATCGACTTGATCCCGCCCAAGATCACTAATGCAGAAAGAATCGTAATCACTATACCAACAATCCACGTTTGTGTACCAAAGCTATTTTCTACAGCCAGGGCAACCGTATTGGACTGCACAGAGCTACCGATACCGAACGATGCAAGTGTTCCGAATAAAGCGAACAAAATAGCAAGCCATTTCCATTTCAGACCTTTTTCGATGTAGTACATCGGACCGCCTGACATTTCGCCTTTTTCATTTTCTACACGGAATTTCACCGCCAATACACCTTCGGCATATTTGGTTGCCATACCGAATAGCGCAGTGAGCCACATCCAAAATACTGCACCTGGACCACCGAGTGCACAGGCTGTTGCAACACCTGCAATATTACCTGTACCAATGGTTGCAGCCAGTGCAGTCATCAATGCGCCAAATTGAGAAATATCACCTTTAGCTGATTTTGCACGTTCATGCTTACCGAATACTTGCTTGAATGCGAGTGGTAATAATCGAATTTGTAGAAAGACCAATCTTAAGGTGAGGTAGATACCTGTACCGACCAACAGCATCAGCATTGGTGGGCCCCAAACGAAGTCGCTTAAGACTTTGAACAAGCTTTGTAATTCTTCCATATGATGCTTCTTTTTTCTCTGAAAACCGATTTAGCATATTGAGTTATTTGTTGACAAGCAAGTGACATGCCATAACTTTTGTTTGAAGTGCTCAAATTTTCGAAAAAATGACATGGGTTTTCTATTTTTTAATCAGTTTGTTGTTCGGCAAGCAGATGCTAAATCACGCTATATTTATCAGGTATTTTCAAGCTATACTTTGGGCAATAATTTTTTAAGCGATTTAAATGATGCAATTGATCAAAATCAGTTTAATTTCATTGGTTTCAGCATTGATGTTCAGTCAATTGACTGCATGCGGTCAATCTGGACAGCTCATGTTGCCATCTGATCCAAATATGGATAAGCGTTCGAACTATATTTTGTATAAACAAAATAAATTAGATGCAGAAAAGTCCCTAGCGCAGCCTGCTAACGCTGAACAAGATGCAATAGATCAGACGAAAAAGTAATTTACTTTGAGTCATGATAATCATTGAAGTTAATTTTTTGAAAGAATTGTATTTTAAGGATTTTTAAATGAGTTTTACCCGTCATGCTGGTGTGCTTCACGCCGAGCAATGTTCACTTGAAGATTTGGCAAACCAATATGCCACGCCGCTCTATGTCTATTCAAAATCGGCTTTGACTAAACATTATCAAGATTTAGATCAAGCCTTTGGCTTTATTGATCATCAGATTTGCTTTGCGGTGAAATCCAATTCTAATATTGCAGTGCTTAATGTTTTGGCAAAACTTGGTTCAGGCTTTGATATCGTCACAGGTGGAGAGTTAGCTCGTGTCTTGGCGGCTGGCGGTGATCCTGCAAAAATCGTGTTTTCGGGATTGGGTAAATCAGAAGCTGATATTGAAAAAGCCTTAGAGGTGGGCATTGCGTGTTTTAATGTTGAGTCTTATGCAGAACTCGATCGCATCCAAAAAGTCGCTTCAAGTGCGGATAAAAAAGCGCCAGTTTCCCTACGTGTCAATCCTGATGTCGATGCCAATACCCACCCGTATATTTCAACAGGGCTCAAAGAAAATAAATTCGGTATCCCAAGTGATAGCGTCTATGCAACCTATCAATATGCGGCGAGTTTATCGCATCTGAATATTGTCGGTATTGACTGTCATATCGGTTCACAGCTTACCGAAACTCAGCCATTTGTTGATGCGCTAGATCGTGTCATTGAAATGATTAAACAGCTTAAATCGCTCGGTATCAACATCGAACATATTGATATAGGTGGCGGTTTAGGTGTGGTCTATAAAGATGAAACGCCACCAAGTTTTGCAGAGTATGCCAATGCGATGCGTCCAAAACTGGAGCAGCTTGGGCTAAAAGTTTATATGGAACCAGGGCGTAGTATCAGTGCCAATGCAGGCGTATTGCTTACCAAAGTTGATTTGCTCAAACCAACCAATCACCGCAACTTTGCCATTGTCGATGCAGCGATGAATGATTTAATTCGTCCATCTTTGTACGAGGCATGGATGAACATTGAATCCGTGACTCCAAGTGATAGCGTAGAAAGTAAATCATGGGATATCGTCGGTGCAATCTGTGAAACAGGTGATTTCCTTGGGAAAGATCGTGCGCTTGCATTACAAGAAAATGATATCTTGGCAGTTCAAGGTGCAGGGGCGTATGGTTTTGTGATGAGTTCGAATTACAATAGTCGTGGGCGAGCTGCGGAAGTGATGGTTGATGGCGAGCAGTCGTATCTGATTCGTGAGCGTGAAAGCATCGAATCATTATGGGCGAATGAGCGTCTTTTACCTGAGCAGTCGTCTGAACAAACCACAGAATCTGATATTTAAGCAAAGTCAAAGGAGTAATGCATGATTTTACAATACAGCAAAATGCATGGTCTAGGTAATGACTTTGTTGTGATTGATTTGGTGCGTCAACGTGCATACTTGGATACCTTGACGATTCAACGCATGGCAGATCGTCACTTTGGTATTGGTTTTGATCAATTATTGATTGTTGAGCCACCAGAAGATCCAACAGCAGATTTCAAATATCGAATTTTTAATAGTGATGGCTCGGAAGTTGAGCAGTGTGGTAATGGTGTACGTTGTTTCGCTCGCTTTGTCTATGAACAGCAACTGACTTATAAAACCAAAATCCGTGTGCAAACCAAATCAGGTATTGTCGAGCCTGAACTCGGTGCGAATGGTTGGGTGCGCGTCAATATGGGACAGCCAAAGTTCTTACCTGAACAAATCCCATTTCAAGCGGAACAAGCGCAAGATCTCTATTCACTCCAACTAAAAGATGCAGAAATCAGCATTGATGTGGTGAATATGGGTAATCCGCATGCAGTGACTTTGGTGGATGATGTCTTGACCGCAGATGTCGCAACGATCGGTCCACAGATTGAGTCACATGAGCGTTTTCCTGAGCGTGTCAACGCAGGCTTCTTACAAGTGATTTCACGTAATAAAGCACGTCTTCGTGTCTATGAACGTGGCGTTGGTGAAACGCTCGCCTGTGGTACAGGTGCATGTGCCGCAGTAGTTAGCGGTATTCGTCGTGGATTGCTAGACAGTAATGTCGATATTGAACTGGCAGGTGGCATGCTCAATATTGCATGGACGGATGGTGAACCTGTATGGATGACAGGACCGACGGCGACTGTCTATGAAGGGCGTTTTGATCTGCGTTATTTTCAAAGTTAAATTTTCAGGTTAAGTATTTATCCAAAGGACGAAGGATAAAAGCAGATGACAAATCAAACATCTAATCAACATTCGCATAAAGACTATCTTTATGCATGGTTAGATATGTTATCCGTTCAACAGCATTCGCAAAATACCATCGAAGCGTATCATCGTGATGTGCAAAGTTTTCTGCAATATTGCCTTGAGCAGCAGATTCAGATTCAAGATGTTGAACTATCTGATCTACGGCAATATTTGAGCTTTTGTGTAGAACAGAAGAATTGGTCGAATCAAAGCATGCAACGTGCTTTGTCGGCGATTCGTCAGTTTATGCAATGGCTACAAAATCAAGGCGTGCATGACAATGCACAGATACAAGATTTTAAAATCAAACGTCAGCCTCGACCACTGCCTGGTATGCTATCTCCTGAGAATATTCAACAACTGCTTGATCAGCCTGCACCACTTGCTGAAAATCAACAATGGCTGTGGGCTCGTGATAAGGCGATGCTCGAACTACTTTATTCAAGTGGCTTGCGTCTAAATGAGTTGGTCGAGTTAAAGCTGAATGACATTGCTTGGTCAGAGCAATTGATTCGGGTAACAGGTAAAGGCAACAAAACCCGAGTGATTCCTTTTGGGCAAAAAGCCGAACAGGCTTTAAAACAATGGTTGACTGTACGATTGCAAAAGCCAGTTGATCATCATTTCGTTTTTATCTCACAAAATGGTCAGCAAATTTCTGATCGTCAGGTACAAAATCGAGTCAAACAGCAAGCGCAACGTGCAGGATTGAGTGCTGATTTACATCCGCATTTGCTACGGCATTGTTTTGCTAGTCATATGCTCTCGGCAAGTGGTGATCTACGTGCAGTGCAGGAGATGCTCGGACATAGTAACTTGAGTACCACGCAAGTCTATACACATCTAGATTTTGAGCATTTGGCGAAGATTTATGATCAATCGCATCCGAGAGCAAAAAAGACTTAACTTTCATTGCCTTTAAGCATTCACAGCTAATTTCAGCAGGAAAATCGCCATGAATATGCAACAATTTGAACAATGTCGTGACTCTATTGAAAACATTTTAGAAGAATATCGAAGCATTATCGGCAAAGACTTTATTGGCTATCAAAATCATTGTATTCGTATGGCAGGCTGTTGTTTGGCATTTCTTTCACAGCGAACGCAAAATATAGATATAGATACAGTTGAAAAGATCGCTATTGCAGCCGCTTTTCATGATATTGGGATCTGGACGGCAAATACGATTGACTATCTCGAGCCGAGTATTCCGCCAATGCTTGAGTATTTGGCAGAGCAACAGAAGGAACATTGGTCAGATGAAATTCGTGTGATGATTCTTGAACATCATAAAATCACCACAACGCAGTACCAGCAATATCCATTGGTTGAGATTTTCCGTAAAGCAGATTTAGCAGATTTTTCACTTGGTTTGGTGCGTTCTGGTGTGCCAAAAGCAACAATACAGTTTTTAAAGCGTAAATATCCAAATGCAGGATTTCATAAAAGGCTGATCGAGTTAACCGTAAGCAATTTGCCAAAATCACCGCTGAATCCCTTGCCAATGATGAAATGGTGAATGTTCGTGTGAAATCATCTGTCTAAATAATCATCATTCGCAATTTGGAGTTGTGACGCTTTGGTCATGCTATGTTTATGAATTTTAGTCAAAAACTTTATTTATAAAAGTGATAGATATAAGTTCTTTATTTATGTTTAATGCTTTAATTTTTTTCGTTTTAAATTTAAATTTGCTTGCATAGCTGATTGTATTTAAAGGTAATTACATTTAAGCAATGACATTTTTCACCATTCAAAATGGACAATCAAAAATACAAGCAGATCGGACAATTGGTATTTGCGACCCAAATTATTCACATTAGGCAATAATATTTAGCCAAGCTGATCCATTATCATGCCGTCAAAATGGTCAATTGGGTGATGTTTTTTACGACTTTTTACATCAACGCCTTGATTGTGACTTGACCGTGACACCCAATGCAATGCAAGATAAGGCACGATAATTTTAAGCAAAGTTGTTTGCAGTGCAAAAGCACTATTGTTAGACACTTTATAAACTCTCATCTGAAAGAGCCGAGGAATTACATGAAGGCACTTGTTGCTGTAAAACGTGTGGTAGATGCCAACGTGAAAGTACGCGTAAAAGCGGACAATAGCGGTGTTGATTTGACCAATGTAAAAATGTCAATCAACCCATTCTGTGAAATCGCTGTTGAAGAAGCAGTACGCTTGAAAGAAAAAGGTACAGTTTCTGAAATCGTTGTGGTTTCAATCGGTCCTAAAGAAGCGCAAGAGCAAATCCGTTCGGCAATGGCACTTGGTGCAGACCGTGGTATCTTGGTAGAAACTGCTGATGACATCGGTGCTTTAGAAGTTGCAAAAACATTGAAAGCAATCGTTGAAGCTGAAAAGCCTGAATTGATTCTTTTGGGTAAACAAGCGATTGATGACGACTCAAACCAAGTTGGTCAGATGCTTGGCGCATTGCTTGGCGCTGGTCAAGGTACTTTCGCTTCAGAAGTAAAAGTTGACGGCGGAAAAGTTCAAGTCACTCGTGAAATCGACGGTGGTCTACAAACTGTTGAATTGCAACTTCCTGCAATCATTACTACAGACTTACGTTTGAACGAACCACGTTATGCTGCATTGCCTAACATCATGAAAGCACGTAAAAAACCGCTTGAAACAAAATCTCTTGCAGATTACGGCGTAACTGCGGGTACAAACCTTAAAACAGTTAAGGTTGAACCACCTGCAGAGCGTAAAGCTGGCGTACAAGTGAAGTCTGTTGACGAGCTTGTAGAAAAATTGAAAAACGAAGCAAAAGTAATCTAATACAGAGGGATAAAAAATCATGAGTATTTTAGTTCTTGCTGATCACAATAACGAAACACTTAACGGTGCGACTTTAAACGTTGTTGCTGCAGCTCAAAAAATCGGTGGTGATATCACTGTATTGGTCGCAGGTTCTGGTGCGCAAGCGGTTGCTGATGCAGCTGCGAAAGTTGCTGGCGTAAGCAAAGTATTGCTTGCTGATAACGCTGCATATGCAAACCAATTGGCTGAAAATGTAGCGGCTTTGGTTGCTGACGTTGCAAAAGGTGGCTACAAGCACGTTCTTGCAGCATCAACCACAACTGGTAAAAATATCTTGCCACGTGTCGCTGCACTTCTAGACGTAAGCATGATCACTGACATTATCGCTGTTGATTCTGCGACGACTTTCAAACGTCCAATCTATGCAGGTAATGCGATCGCAACTGTCGAATCTTCTGAATCAATCGTAGTGGGTACAGTACGAGGTACAGCGTTTGATGCTGTAGCAGCAGAAGGTGGTTCAGCGGCTGTTGAAGCGGTCAGCGATGCAAAAGATGCGGGTATTTCTAAGTTTGTATCTGAAGAAATCGTGAAGCTTGACCGTCCAGAATTGACTGCTGCACGTATCGTTGTATCAGGTGGTCGTGGTGTAGGTTCTGGTGAAAACTACCACAAAGTCCTTGATCCATTGGCTGATAAGCTTGGTGCAGCTCAAGGTGCATCTCGTGCGGCAGTAGATGCTGGCTTTGTACCAAACGACTTCCAAGTCGGTCAAACTGGTAAAATCGTTGCTCCTGATCTATACATGGCGATTGGTATCTCTGGTGCGATTCAGCACTTGGCAGGTATGAAAGATTCTAAAGTGATCGTTGCGATAAACAAAGATGAAGAAGCGCCAATCAATGGTGTTGCAGACTACTGGTTAGTTGCGGACTTGAATACAGCAGTACCTGAGTTGGTATCTAAACTTTAATGTTTAACTAACTCAACATCTGTTGTAAGAAAAACGCTCTAAGGAAACTTAGGGCGTTTTTTATATTTGATGCGCTTAATTTACATTGCAATTTAAATCATGATGTAACAATGTGGTGTAAGCTAAAATCTAAAAAACCGACACAGATAAAATTAGGGTTTCTTTAATGATATCATTCCAAGCATATTTCCTAAAGTTGGCAAGATATAATCAATGGGCAAATCAACAATTGTATGACGTGCTGAATACATTGGATGATTCACAGCTTAATCAACTCCAACCAAATTTCTTTGACAGCATCATCAAGACGGCAAATCATATTTGGGTTGGTGATACGCTTTGGCTTGGACGTATAGATGGCAATCAACCTGCAAAATATCAACTCGATAGTGTGGTTTTTTATAATATTCGAAACCTAACTAAAGCGAGAGTACAACTCGATCAAGAAATTATTCAATACATTGAAAAATTAACGGAACAAGACATTCTTGGAAAAGTCACATATTCACGCTGGGGGGAGATGATGCAAGAAAATTTGTATGATGTATTGGCACATCTGTTTAATCATCAAACACACCACCGTGGTCAGTTGCATAGCATGGTATTTGCAATCACAGGGCAGTCCGTTGCTTTAGATCTGATCATTTTTCAACGCATCAAATAATAAAAACGACTTAATTTTTTGACCCAATTCTCAAAGCCATTCTAAATTGATAATTCGATAAAATTACATTGTTTTGACTTCGTATATAGTGTTTAAAGGGCTTTACAGAGTCCATAAGGATATATACATACACAAGGGTGATTTCGTGATGAAGAAGATATTTCAAACATTAATTGTATCGTCAACGCTCATGATGAGTGCAATGGCTACGTTTGCAGCTAGTCCTATTGTAGGCTATTGGAAAAGTATTGATGACCGTACAGGCGAGCCATTATCTTTAATAGAAATCAAGCAAGAGAAAGATGGAACGTATTCTGGAACGATTATCCATCGTTATCCGAATCAAGGTGGGCATACCTTAACGACTTGTGCAAAGTGCCCAGAACCATTTAAAGATAAGCCATTAGTAGGTTTGAAGATTTTGACTGGCTTCACTGAGCTTGCGAAAAAGCCAGGTTATTATGTCAATGGCAAAGTGGTCGATGCAAAAAGCGGTGGCGTGTATAAAGGTAAAGCCAACGTCAGTAAAAATGGTCGTCGTCTAAATATGCGTGGCTATATTGGCGTATCTTTACTTGGTCGCTCAAATGTTTGGGTGCGTAGTGAGAGTGCAACGCCATAATATGCGAGATTGCTAATACGCATTTTTTACAGGAAGTGAATGAGCCAAACAATTAAAATATTGTTTGGCTTTTTTATTATGCGATTTGATATTTTATAAATGTTCCACGCAGATTTTATAATAGATTTTCTTTGAATTTATCTGTGCAAAAATGAACAATAAAAGTCGGCTTTTTTTCGGTAAATTTGGCATTTTATGCTATACTTTCAATGTTGATTTTTAGCTCACATAATTTATTTTTAAGTGCTTATATTTAAGTCATTTTTTGCTTCAAATCTGATTTTAAAAATAGCTCAAAACTGATAGCAAGGAGATTGCATGAGCGTATCGGAAATTCGCCCGATTGCGATTGAGGATGAACTCAAAAATTCCTATCTCGATTATGCAATGAGTGTCATTGTTTCACGTGCTTTACCTGATGTGCGTGATGGCTTAAAACCTGTACATCGTCGTGTGCTTTATGCTATGCATGAGCTAGGGAATGACTATAACAAAGCCTACAAAAAATCTGCCCGTGTGGTCGGTGATGTGATCGGTAAATATCACCCACATGGTGATACTGCTGTATACGACACGATTGTACGTATGGCGCAACCATTTAGCTTGCGTTATCTGTTGGTTGATGGTCAGGGGAACTTTGGTTCGGTCGATGGCGATAGTGCTGCGGCAATGCGTTATACCGAAGTGCGTATGACCAAGCTCACCCATGAGCTACTTGCTGATCTTGAAAAAGACACAGTCGATTGGGTAGATAACTACGACGGTTCTGAGCGTATTCCAGATGTTTTGCCGACACGTATTCCCAATCTATTGGTGAATGGTACCACAGGTATTGCAGTGGGTATGGCGACCAATATGGCGCCACACAATCTGACCGAAGTCATCCACGCCTGTCTTGCATACGTAGATGATGCGAATATTCCGATTGAAGGCTTGATGCAGCATATCTCAGGCCCAGACTTTCCAACAGGTGGTACGATCTATGGTCGCGCAGGGATCATTGATGCCTACCGTACGGGTAAAGGGCGTGTGCATATTCGTGGTAAATATCACGTTGAAACCAATGATAAAAATGATCGTCAAACCATCGTCTTTACCGAAATTCCATATCAAGTCAATAAAGCCAAAGTCATTGAGCGTATTGCTGAGTTAGTCAAAGAGAAAAAACTCGAGGGTATTTCAGAGCTTCGTGATGAATCTGATAAAGACGGTATGCGGATTGCGATTGATCTCAAGCGTGGCGAAAACGCTGAAATCGTGGTTAATAATCTATTCTTGCATACACAATTACAAAGCTCTTTTAGCATCAACATGGTCTGTCTAGATAATGGACAACCAAAATTGATGAATTTAAAAGATATCGTTGCAGCCTTTATTCGTCATCGTCAAGAAGTCGTAACTCGTCGTACTATGTTCGAATTGCGTAAAGCACGTGAACGTGGTCATATCTTAGAAGGTTTGACGGTTGCTCTTGCAAATATTGATGAGATCATCGAAACCATCAAGACCTCTGCAAATCCTGCGGAAGCTCGTGAACGCTTACTTGCCAATGAGTGGCAAGCAGGTGGTGTGATCGCTCTGCTTGAAAAAGCAGGCTCGGTATCAGTACGTCCAGAAGTGATTGAAGGTGAGGATCCATCTCGTCCATTTGGTTTGGATAATCTCAACTATCGACTTTCTCCTGCACAGGTTGGCGCAATTTTAGAATTGCGTTTACATCGCTTGACAGGTCTTGAGCAAGACAAGTTGCATGCAGAATATAGTGAAATTTTGAGTCAAATTGCTGAGCTTACAGCGATTCTCAATGATTTTAATTTGCTCATGAATGTGATTCGTGAAGAGTTAAGCGCAGTATTGCAACAATATGGTGATGAGCGTCGTACCGATATTATCGAATCAGGTGTGGACTTCTGCCGTGAAGATTTGATTCCTGAAGAGCAAGTCGTGCTCACCGTTTCACAAACGGGTTATGCCAAGACTCAACCACTTTCTGACTATGAAGCACAGCGTCGTGGTGGTCGTGGTAAGTCTTCTGCGAGCATGAAAGAGGATGATTATATTCATCATCTGATCGTGACTTCCAACCACGCAACCGTGTTGTTCTTTACTACACGTGGTAAGGTTTATCGTCTGAAAGCATTTGAAGTACCAATTGCTTCTCGTGGTGCAAAAGGTCGTCCAATGGTGAATTTGTTGCCGTTAGAGGGTAATGAAAATATTACGGCGATTCTGCCAATCCGAGAGTTTGCGGAAAATCAATATATCTTTATGGCGACCGCTTCGGGTACGGTAAAACGTGTCACGTTAGAGCAGTTTAGTAATATCCGTGCCAACGGTCTTCGTGCGATTGAACTCAGCGATGATGATACTTTGATTGGCGTGGCGATCACTGACGGCGAACAACAAATCATGTTGTTTAGCAATGAAGGTAAGGCGATTCGCTTTGCTGAAGGTGATGTGCGTGCGATGGGACGTACCGCAAAAGGTGTACGTGGTATGCGAGTGAATTTCGCAGGTAGTACGCTGGATGAAGATGACGCTGATGTAGCTAGTGACGATGCTGATGATGCAGACGATGATAGCACTGCAAATAGCCGTATCGTATCCTTAGTCGTTGTGCCTGAAACAGGTGAAGTGCTGTGTGCTTGCGCCAATGGCTATGGTAAGCGTACCTCAGTTGGTGAGTTCCCAACCAAGAAGCGTGGTGGTAAAGGTTTGATCGCGATCAAAACCAGTGAGCGTAATGGTGAATTGGTCGGTGCGGTTGCGATTGATGAACACAAAGAGCTACTACTCATCTCTGATGGTGGAACATTGGTGCGTACACGTGCGCATGAGATTGCGACTACTGGTCGTAATGCACAAGGTGTTCGATTGATCCGTCTAGGTCAGGACGAAACGCTGGTTGGCTTGGAAGCATTGGAAGATTTATCTGAAGATGATGAAGAGCTAGATGGTGTAGAGGATGCAGACAATGCTGAAACGACTGCTGACGTTCAAGGTGATTCAACTGAACAAAATGCTTCTGATGATCTAGCGACGGATAACGATAAGTAATAATTTCCCCAATATCCGTTGTTTAAGAGATTTACAGAACAGCATTTTGAACAGACCATATGAAAAAGACATCTACGGATGTCTTTTTTATTTGGGGCATAATCATTTAAGATCATAGTCATATTTTGAATCTTTGAAATTTTAAGTAGATGAAAATGACATCCAAACCCTTAGCAAAATCATCAACAAAACCATCAATAAACTCTAGCAAAGAACTTGCCGAACAAATCTTGGCGGTAGTGGCATTAATACCATATGGCAAAGTAGCGAGTTATGGTCAAGTGGCAAGGCTTGCAGGACTACCAAAGCATGCTCGATTGGTTGGTAAAGTGCTAGGCAATATGGATGATCGAAGCACATTGCCGTGGTATCGAGTGGTCAATTCACAAGGGAAAATCCGCACAACGATATTCACAGAACATGGTCAAAATTTGCAAGCGCAATTGCTACTGGCAGAAGGTGTGATGGTGAAAAATGACAAAATTGATCTCAAAACCTATGCTTGGTAAACAAGCCCTGGTTCAGAAATCAATAATGGTTGTATTGTGCGTTTTGAGAGGATTTGATGCAGGACGTGAATTAAAGAAAGATAGCTGAGTGGTTTCTTGAAAATTAAGCGATTTGATAGCCATAATTTTCCCAATATTGCGCTTTCAATGAATCACGTTCTACACGAAAACCTTGTTGATACAGTTGAGATAAGAACATTGCCGCTTTGGCATGTCCTGCTTTGGCAGCAGCTTCAAGTTGGCTGATACCGTTACGATAGTCCATTTGCGTTTGTACAGTGATGACACCTGTTGAGTACAAATGCTCGGCTTCGTCTGTCGCCTTTGTAAAGTTCATGGTTTGCTCCTTTATACTTGTAATGGCTTGGATTTCATAATGTGTAACATATACAGTAGTGCATTGATTTATCGTAGAGATGCAATACTGTGAGGATAGGTTGTCATGAAGGTATGACAAGATGATGACAATTGCTGAGATGTTTGTTTTTTAATCAACAATATTTACAAAACAACAGTATTTAAAAAAAAACTTAACTATATTTCGATAAATCAACGCAAATTTTACTGTGAACAAATTACTTGAAATAAATCATTTAAAATAAAATGTTTTTCAGATCGTTATAAATCTTTTGGTTAGTCAGGGATGTTTTTGTAAATAATTACAGCAAAAATCTCATAAAATAAGAAAATCTTATTTGTAGATCAGTTATAGGCTTCATAATGCTTCAAGTCAAGCTTCCTTTACATAAAGCTTTCAAAACAATGTCCATAAAAGTGCTTATATAGTCAGAGAACTTAAATTCTGCTACAGCGTTAACCTCGTTCGCAGTACTATTTGTACACCTTCGCTCGGTTGCCTTGTATCAGAAATTAATTTCTTCGACTATAGCGAATCATTGAAAAAGTGTAATCAGCTATTCAGAAAAATGCTTTAAGCTTTGATTTTGTTTAGATGCTAAGCAAATCGTATGTTTTGCACGATATATCTATGTCTTTTTACTTGAGCAAAGTCAGATGTATGGCTAGAATCAAAGCTATGAAAAAAAATGTAACATTATTTGCGCAGGCTGAGTTTCCGCAGTTTTCAAAGCACATTGTCACGCTCATGGATTATGCACAGCATATTGCCACAGCTGTTTTGATTGTGATTTTGCTGAGTTGGGGGATTTCGAGTTTTCAACAGCCGATCAACGATGCACAGCATCAACATTTACAACGATTTGCATCGCAAGCTTTATATTCTAATAGCCGTGAATCCGCAAATTATCTATTGAATCAAGCGCAAATATCACAGACTGAAGTCAATCAATTTCAATATTTCAAATGGCTTCGTGTCCATCATCGTGAGCAACAGCGGATTCATTTTCAAAAATCAGTAGAAGTAGAATAAAACCACCTCATAAGTTTTTTAGCGATTAAGGTGTGGTCGTTAATGGAGCTTGATCGCTATTATTTTTAACTTCTAAAGCATTCTTTTCCACATCATCTGTCTTTTGAGCTGGTGCAAGCTGTTGATAAGGCGCAAGTAGTTTTTCATAGAGTTCTGCCACTTCATTTGTGGAAATATCTTTGCCTGCCAAAACGGTTAAAAATTTTTCAGGGTGAATATGCTTTTGCCAAGCCTGTTGTACATCTTCGGCGCTGACTGCTGAAATGTATTGTTGATATTGGCTAAGATAGTTGCTCGGTAAACCATAAAAGCCAATTGCACCAAGTTGGCTGTTGATATTTGCATTACTGCGTAGAAGGAGTGGAAAGGCCCGAATGAGCCCACGTTTGCTTTCTTCGATTTGCGCAGTTTTCAACGGCTCATGTAGAAATTTTAATAAAGTGTCATAGGTGATATTGAGGCTTTCGAGGAGTTGCTCACGTTGCGTCGAATATTGAATATAAAATAAACCTTGCGACTGCATACTGCTGAGATTGCTCGATGCGCTGTAGGTCAGTCCACGTTTTTCACGAAGCTCTTGCATCAGTAGGCTTTGAAATCCACCACTACCGAAGATTTCATTACCAACCTCAAGTGCAAATCGGTCAGGGTCATCACGGCGAATACCGATTTGACCAATCATCACATGCGCTTGTGAGGAGTTAAATGGAATACGGATAATTTGCGCTTTTTCCAGTGCTTCTGCTTCAGGCAAAGCGGGTGCAGATTCACCTGTACTGATTTGTTCGGTAAGTAGGTCAATCATTTGCTGTGCTTTCTGTTGATTGACATTGCCTGTAATGGCGATATTTAAATTATTCGCCACCAAGTATTGATTTTTAAAGGCTTGAATATCTTCACTTTTGATACGCTTTAAGCTTTGAATCGTGCCTGTACTTGGCTGTGCATAAGGGTGATCGCCATAGATCGCACGATAGAAGCGCACGCTCATACTACGTTTTGGATTTTCTTTGACTTGTTTCTGACCGACTTGTGCATTATTCAAAATCCGATCAATACTGCCTTGAGGAAATTGTGCATCTTTGAGTAAGAAAATCAGTTGGTTGAGTGCGGGTTCTAGGCGTTTTTCATCGGATAACACACGTAGACGTACCACAAACATATCTCGAAAAGCCTGTGCAGAATATTGTGCGCCGAGCCTCTCAAAGCTTTGTGCAATGTCGTTGGCAGTTTGGGTCGATGTACCTTCGTTTAATAATCTTGCGGTCAGATTTGCTAAACCATTTAAGCCTTTGGAAATGCTTTCATCACGTGCTGAGCCTGCATTAAAGGTCAATTGAATATCCACAATCGGGAGTTGTTTTGACTCAACCAATAATGTTCTTACGCCATTTTTACTAAACAGTTCTTGCACCTGTGGCGCTTGATATGAGTGTTGTTGTAGGTCGTGTAAACTTTGCAAATAGGGAAGTGATGCAATATTTGCGGTCGGCTTATTTTCAGCAGATTGGATCACTTCTCCAGTATAATTGTCTGACTGTATTTCACTGGACGTTGTCGCATATTCAGTTTGTTGCGCATACATGGAAGACGTTGAAAAAGCCGTAAATACGCATAAAGATAATTTAATGACATGAATTAAGGCGGTGTATTTTGCTTTGAGCTTGATCATAGAATTGCCTTAATTTTTTAAACTTTGTGTTGTTGTGCTTTGCGTTTTAGCGGTGTTTACAACATCATTATTTTGTTGGTTTTGCTGTATTGGTTTTTCTTGATTTTGGCTAAGGCTATTAACCTCATTTTGAGTTTGATTCTGGGTCTGACTTAGGGTCTGATTCTGAGTAAAGACAGGTTGCTGATCCATGGGCAATAAATATAAACTCGCCAAATTATCCTCATTAAAATATTGGGTAATCACTTGCTGTAAGTCTTCGGCTTTGATGTTGTCATATTTTTGAAAGAGATTTTTAGCCTCGTTTGCATCGACATTATTGGCTTGCATTTTACCAATCAGCTCCGCCTGACCTTGCAAAGTATCTTGTGCGTAAACCATTTTTGACAATGTGGAGGATTGCACACGGAGCAGTTCATCAGGTTGAATCCATGATGTTTTTAGTTCATCAATCAGCTTGATAATGGCTTGTTCAGCCTGCTTTAAAGTCACGCCCTCGGCAGGTATGGCGGTAATGCTAAAGATGGTATCGCCACGATTGAGCATTTCATAGTTGGCACTGGCTGTTGTGAGGATTTTTTGCTCACGGACTAATTCTTTCTCGATTCGTGCAGACAAACCACCATCTAATACCTCACGTAATATATCTAGCACATACGCCTGATTTTTCGGTGATGCCGTCGCTAGGCTAGGCACATTCCATGCCATATAGAGATTCGGCACCTGTACCGAAGCATATTTTACCTCATGACGATAGCCTGATTGATTCGATTCTTTTAAGCGATTCCGTCCTGGAAGTTTTTTCGATTTTAAATCACCAAAATAGCGTTGTACTTGGGTCAATGTCTGCTGTGGATTGACATCACCAACGATCACCACCGTTGAATTATTCGGTGCATACCATGTCTGATACCATTTGCGTACATCAGCCAATTTAATGTGATTTAGATTTTGCATATAGCCAATCACAGGCAGTCGATAGCGACTGCTCGGGTAGGCGATTTGCCGAAAATCTTCAAATGCCTGCGCTTGTGGGTTGTCTTCAATACGTTGCCGACGTTCTTCTTTCACCACTTCGATTTCGGTGGCAAAATCATACTGTCGTAGATGCAGATTGCTCATACGATCAGCCTCTAGTTCGAGAGCTAATGCCACGTAATCTTTCGGAAAAAGTTGATAATAATAGGTGTAATTGTGATTGGTCAGGGCATTTAAACTGCCACCAAAGTTAGCATTAATCCGTTTAAATTGATCATCAGGCACTTTGACCGTACCTTTAAACATCATATGTTCCAGTACATGTGAAATTCCCAATAAATCATCAGGTTCATCTGCACCACCGACTTGATACCAGACTTGTACCATCGCCAAAGGCGCACGATGATCAGGCTGAATGATGACCTTTAGCCCATTATTTAAGGTGTGGTAAATGGTTTTGTTGTCAGTTTTGACACTTTTACTTTTGATGCTGTGATTTTTTGTCGTTTCATTTTTCGCATAAGCGAGCTGAGGCATGGTCACCACGAATAGCGTAGCAGTGAGCGCAACACAGATCGGCGACTGCCATAGCGATGAAGTTTTTTTATCTTTGCTGATTTGAAGCGTAGTTATTTGGGAAGTTTTATGCACAAAAAGTTTAGCCTGAAATGTGATGCGTTATGATGAATCAGATTTTTACGAGATCAACTATTGATATAAGAAATCTAGCGCAGATGCAAGTGCTTCGGGTTTAGTTCAGTAACATCGAGTGAAAATTTAAATAGTGTCTATGCTACAATGTTGCCAATTCATTTGGCTGTATTTATTCAGCTAAGCGTCATTATTTAGTCATTCACCATTACATTTCGTTATTTGCTCGCATCAAGGATTTTTCATGCAAGACAATTCTAATTCACAACAAAAGTTTTTAATTGATGCCGAGATCGGTGATGATGATGTGACCTTACCGAGTTTGCCAAGTGTCGATGTGCCAATCATCGAAACGCCACGTGTAGAGCAAGCTGTTCAAGCCAAGCAAGCGCAACAAGCTTCAATTCAAGAAACTGTTACGTTAGACAGCGCACAACAAACAGCCGAAAATAATACGGAAATCAGCACTGAATCAGCGACTGAAGCTAAAACAACAGAAGAAACAGCAACAGAAGAAAGTGGCGGCTTTTTTAGTCGTATGAAACAAGGCTTATCCAAGTCACGTAAAAACCTTGCTGATGGTATGGTCAATATCTTGATCGGTGGCAAAGAAATCGACGATGAGCTTTTAGAAGAAGTTGAAGATCAACTCTTAGTTGCTGATATTGGTGTCGATGCCACCAAAACCATTATCCAAAATCTCACCGAACGTACAGCACGTGGTGATTTGATTTATTCACATTCTTTGTACAAAGCTTTGCAAGAAGAATTGGTCAATATCCTTGCACCGCGTGTTAAGCCATTACATATTGATTCGAACAAGAGCCCTTATGTGATCCTCGTCGTTGGTGTCAATGGTGTCGGGAAAACCACAACCATTGGTAAACTTGCAAAGCGCTTACAAGGTGAAGGTAAAAAAGTCATGCTTGCCGCAGGTGATACTTTCCGTGCAGCAGCAACCGAGCAATTACAAATCTGGGGTGAGCGCAATCAGATTCCAGTCGTGGCTCAAGGGCATGGTTCGGACAGTGCATCAGTGATCTATGATGCGATTGCCAGTGCTAAAGCGAAAAATATTGATGTATTAATCGCCGATACCGCAGGACGTTTGCACAACAAATCCAATCTGATGGAAGAACTCAGCAAAGTAAAACGTGTCATGCAAAAGATCGACGGCACGGCACCACATGAGATCATGCTCGTGGTCGATGCAGGTACAGGTCAGAATGCGATTAATCAAGTGCAACTCTTTGATGAAGCAGTTGGTTTAACTGGGATTACCATTACCAAGCTTGATGGTACAGCAAAAGGCGGTGTGCTGTTTAATATTGCCAGTAAGTCGCATGTACCGATTCGCTATATCGGAGTCGGTGAGAAGATTGATGATTTACGTCCGTTTTCTGCAAAATCCTTTGTGGCGGCGTTATTCCAAACTGACGAATAATACAATTCGTTGTATTAACTATTTGCAGTAAGCATAAATCGAAAAGCCAAATCTAATGATTTGGCTTTTTATTATTCCTTGATTCTATATTTTGAATTCTACTTAACAGCTGAACCAAACTATTTAGTGAAAATCTGAGATAAGCTTATCGTTGAAAATTGTATTGATCGGCGTGATTGTCATAAAAATGTCATCTAAAATACGCATAGTGCAAAGGCAATAATTTATGACAAATTGATGAATTGGGCAAACTCATGAAACTCACCAAACAATCTCCATTAAAATATACATCGAAGCATATATCGCAAGGCAGATCAGCATTGATTTCAACGCTAATTGGCCTGTCTGTTTTTATGACAGGAACGATCGTTCATGCCGATGTGATGATCACCGCACCTGAAGAAATCGACGTGGTGGCGATTAATGATCAAGAAATTAGTGGCGGGTTGTTTAGTGCGAGTGAAAATCGCTACAAACTCGATGCAGGTGTTCACAATATTTCAGTGCGTTACAAACAATTATTCGAACACCGCACTGGTGAGCATGATGTACTGAAATCAGATATCGTGACTTTAAATCAAGTCCAACTGCAAGATGGTCAAAACTATAAACTGACTTTAGTCGGCGCACCGAGCAATTTTGAAGAAGGGAAAACCTTTGCAGAGCAACCAACAGTTGGTGTGGAAAATGCGCAAGGGCAATTGATCGCCAAACAAATTGGTGCGAATAGCAAGGCAAAACCGTGGTTAAGCAAAGGTCTGTTCGGCTCTGTGATGGATCTGCGCTCAAAAGATGATGAGCCAAAAAATGTATCAACCCAATCGTCTATGATCTCAGCACAAACTGCCAAAACTGTTCCGCCAGCGGTGCAAACTCAGCCTGTAACGCAAAATGCTACGGCATCAGGCAAGGCACAGCAGTTAATTCAACTTTGGCAATCTGCAACCCCACAAGAACGCCAAAAGTTTACCGCTTGGTTAGCAGAGCAAGCTACTAATCAATAGAGATTCATTATTTGCATATACAGTTTTTGAAAAGCCTGTAGTTTTCTGCAACTATGGGCTTTTTTGATTATTTCTTATGACCAAGCCATCTCCTTAATTTATTCATTATCTGTCTATTTTTGTAAATTCAGCATGGATTCCATGTGAATTCATAGGAATTTTATGCAGTTGTGCTAAATTTCCAATCATCACGTTTAGAATAATTGACGTGGCAATTTTTCTATTTCTTATTGAATTGATTTTTCTATTTTTGGTTTTGTACGGTACAGATGTAAATGATTTCAAAATTTTTTATTCATCGTCCAATTTTTGCATTTGTACTGGCAATTTTAACAGTTGCGATCGGTAGCTTTTCCGTATTCCAACTTCCTGTAGAGCGTTATCCTGATATTGCGCCACCTCGCATTACCGTCAATGCAACGTACAATGGTGCCGATGCACAAGCTGTCGAAGACAGTGTGACCCAAGTTTTAGAACAACAAATTAAAGGCATTGATAATTTACTGTATTTTCAGGCAAGTAGTGATTCGAATGGTCGTAGTCGAATTAGCCTATATTTTGAGCAGGGCACTGATGCAGATCAAGCACAAGTCCAAGTGCAAAATGCGATTAATGGTGCACTCAATCGCCTCCCTGAAGATGTACAACGACAAGGGGTCAATGTACGCAAGTCGTTAAGTGATTCCTTTATGGTCATAGGCTTAGGTGATCGAAGTGGGCGCTCGACCAATATTGATATTTCTGATTATCTCACCAATCATTTTGAATTGAATTTAAGTCGTATCGAAGGTGTTGGTGAGATCAATGTTTTTGGTTCGCAATATGCAATGCGGATTTGGCTCAATCCTTTGCAATTACAACGTTATGGCTTAATGGTTAGCGATGTGCGAAGTGCTTTAGAGTCACAAAATGCACAAGTCGCTGCAGGTGCGGTCGGTGATTTGCCTGCATCCAGCGAACAATATCTGAATGCGAAGGTTAAATCAGGTGCATTGCTTCGTACACCAGAACAATTTGAACAAATTATTATCAAAGCCAATAACGATGGCAGTTTTGTTTACCTCAAAGATATTGCTCGTGTGGAAATTGGGGCAGAGAACTATCAAGTATTTAACCGTTTAAATGGTCATCCTGCATCTGGTCTGTCGATTTCTTTGTCAGTCGGAGCAAATATGATGCAAACCGCAGATGCGATCTATGCCGAAGTTGAACATCTGAAAGAAAATTTACCTGAAGGTTATTTTATCGTCTATCCACGTGATGATACGCCATTTGTCAAAGCATCCATGTCACAGGTCACAGCGACATTGTTTGAGGCGATTGTCCTTGTCGTTTTGGTGATGTTTTTATTCTTACAAAGTTGGCGAGCGACGATCATTCCTGCGGTGACGGTACCTGTGGTGATTTTGGGAACCTGTGCAGTGCTATTGGTACTTGGTATGAGTATCAATACTTTGACCTTATTTGCCATGGTTTTGGCAATTGGTCTTTTGGTTGATGATGCGATCGTGGTGGTGGAAAATGTCGAACGTATCATGCACGAACAGCATCTTGATGCCAAGCAAGCCAGTATTCAGTCGATGCAAGAGATTAGTGGGGCGTTAATTGGTATTACTTTAGTGTTGACTGCGGTATTTATTCCCATGTCATTTTTTAGTGGTGCAACAGGGATTATTTATCGACAGTTTTCCATTACACTTGTTGTTGCAATGGCATTGTCATTACTTGTTGCGCTGATTTTGACACCTGCATTGTGTGCTTTGTTGTTACGTCCTGAGAAAAAATCAAAATGGGCGGAGAAATTTAATGCTTGGATTGATCGGTTAAAAAATTATTATTTAAATATAGCCAATAAAATGATCAATGTTCGCAATATCTCTTTGTTTATATTTGCTGTATTGATTGCAGGATTTGTTTGGATTTATCAAAATTTACCAACCAGTTTTTTACCACAAGAAGATCAAGGTTTGCTCAGTGTACAATTTAGCTTGCCAGAGGGTACGCCACTTCGAGAAACTGAAAAAATTGGTTTAGAGATTTATCAATATTTTAATGAACAAGAAAAAAATACGCTAAATGGCATCATGGTGATTCATGGTCGAAACTTTTCAGGCAATGGACAGAATCTCGGTCAAGCTTTTGTTTCCTTCAAAGATTGGAGTGAGCGCAAAGGGGAAAATAATACAACCGATGCGATACGTCAACGTGCCAATAAATACTTTAGCGCAAATACCGATGCAAATGTCCGCGTCATTGCGCCGTCTGTGATTCGTGGGCTAGGGAATTCGGATAAAGTGGAATTTTGGCTACAGGATAATCGCGGACTTGGGCAAGAAGGATTACTTGAGAAGTTTGCCGAATTACAACAACTTGCGGGTGCAAGTGGTGTAATTGCCAATATTGAAAAAGAAAGTAATGACAATCAATCGGTGCTCAGTGTTGATATTGATCATAAAGCAGCAATGGTTAACGGTGTCGATGTCAATGCGATTAATGGTACCTTATCAACTGCATGGAGTGGCAGTTATATCAATGACTTTATTGATCGTGGACGGATTAAACGTGTTTATCTACAAGGTGATGCACCGTATCGCTCGAAGCCTGAAGATTTAAGTTATTGGTATATCGAAAATAATCTTGGTCAGATGATTCCATTTAATCAGTTTAGTTCGATTTCATGGCAAGGTGCACCACCGACGCTTGAGCGTTTTGCAGGTTATGCAGGCATGGAAATGGAGGCTGAACCAGCGGCAGGAGTGAGTAGTGGTCAAGTAATGCAGAAAATATCCGAATTAGTTCAGCAAATTGATGGTGTTGATCTGGCTTGGAGTGGCTTGTCTTATCAAGAGCAACAATCTAGCAATCAGGCGATTTGGCTATATCTAGTATCAGTTGCCTTTATCTTCTTATGTCTTGCTGCGCTGTATGAAAGTTGGTCGATTCCAACAGCAGTCATGGCGGCGATTCCTTTGGGGATTGGTGGTACGATTGTGTTTAGTTTTGTATTTGGTTTTGCCAACGATATTTATTTCCAAATCGCTTTACTCACGACGATTGGGTTGTCCTGTAAAAATGCCATTCTCATGGTGGAATATGCTGCAAGCCTGCAACAACAAGGACAAACGGCAATTCAATCTGCGCTACACGCCGCAGGATTACGTCTACGTCCTATTCTCATGACGTCGATTGCTTTTGGTGCAGGGGTGATTCCATTAATGTTTTCAACTGGCGCAGGTGCGCTGAGTCGTCAGGCGATTGGTTATAGCGTGTTTGGCGGAGTGTTGTTTGGCACAGTCTTAGTCTTGATTTTTATTCCACTGATGTATGTGTTGATACGAAAATCGAAACTGAAGTTTACTCAGTGATCTAAATAAAATAATGATCCTGTTGCTTACAATGCAAACAGCTAAACGATACATATTCTTCAGTCGAATACTCAATGGTTAAATCACGGCTACCACATTGGATACAATGACACTCTGCGAAGAAACGTAGCTTTGGCAAGATCAGTTGCCATGATTTCCACAGTGGTTGTTGATAGACCTTGTCATCAAGTTTTAAAAACCGATGTAGGAAAATTTCTGTCATCTGTGAGCGTGGCATATCTTGCGGACGTGGTAGATTTTGCGTTTCCCAATGCTGTTCAATGCCTCGTTGCCGATATTCAGCTAAGGTTTTGCGTAGTCGGTTGGTATTCACATAGTTTTGATTAGACGGTTGTAACAACTTTTTTTCTGCTAAATAATTCAACGCACGATCAATCAGAAAGTAAATTTGTGTCACAGCAAGTTCATTCAGTAAATTTTGAAATTGATCAATCAAGGCTTGATTGCCATAAAATTGCACATGTAAAGCCTGACAACGATATTGACAAAAATGCAAAAGTTCATGTGCCAAGATCAATTGCAAAGTCTGTTTCACTTCACTACTACTTCGAAATGGCACGCCTTGACAAAAGTCACGATAAAACCATGCTCGAAGCTGTTCAGTGATACTGAGCAGGCTCGGCTCTCGATAACCTTGCAATTTCAAATTGGTATAATATTGTTCTACATTTTCCGAGTGTTGTTTTTCTAAAAGCGTTTTTTCTAGCAAATAGTCATTATTAATTAACTGCTGTTTTAGCATTTTAAATAGTTGATAACTCGGTGCGATATGCGTTGAACGATAACGTGAAAAGTCAAGAAACTGATCATGCACACGATGATCATCCACCGTACCATCAAGTAAACTGAGTAAAAATAATTTCTCTAATAAACTCAAATCATCAAGTAAATATTCCAGATTGTCTTCGGCACGTTGCTTTTTGCGTTGTTGTTCTTTGCGTTCGGTATATAAACTGCTTTGGATGGATTTTTTGCGTTGTTTTAGACAGTATTCGCAGTGACAGTTTTGTCCTGCATTTTGTACGAACTGACAATGATCACAGTGTGAACATTGGTGGTAGCTCATCGCTTGGTGGTAATACTCTGCCTCAACCCAATACATCGCCGCCTGACAGACAGGGCAATACTGACTGGCATCCAATTGTTTTTGGAAAATTTGACTGACTTCGGGCATGATTTGAGCTTGAGAATAAGATTAAATGGCAGACTGATATTGTAAAGCATTAACATAAATTTATCGTGTTAATTTCAAGCCATTCAATCCTCAGCATGGGAATTTATATATAATTTAATCACTTAATTTAATGAGCTAATAAGTGAATGATGTTAAAAAGCTATTTGATTCTTGCTTTTGCGATTGCTTGTGAAGTGATCGCAACTACGGCTTTAGTACGTTCAGAAGGTTTTACTAAGCTGGTGCCAACCTTAATTATGGCGCTTGGCTATGGCATCGCTTTTTACTGCCTAAGTATCGTCAGTAAGAGTATTCCGATTGGCATTACTTATGCCTTGTGGAGTGGTTTGGGCATTGTGCTCATTTCGATTGTGGGTTGGATTTACTTAAATCAACGCCTCGATATGCCTGCGCAGATTGGTATCGCTTTGATTATTCTTGGTGTGATCGTAATTAATCTGTTTTCAAAATCTGTTTCACATTAAACACAAAAATCAATCATGCTATGGATAATGTCCCTTTAAAATCAATCATTCGCCATTACTTATATCAAATAACCTAAATTGAATGAAACTGCACTCAAATTAAAGGAAAAAATACATGAATATTGCTGTCGATACGCCTAGTGTCCCTGAAACCATTTATTTAAAAGATTACATGCCCCCTGCCTTTGCGGTGAACAGCATCGACTTGGATATTCGTGTATTTGATACATACAGTGAAGTCACTGCCAAACTGGACATGCGACGCCAGCATGCAGGGGATTTGGTACTACTTGGGCGAGATTTAGAATTAAAATCAATCAAAATCAATGGTCAAGTGCTTAGTCCTGAACAATATCAACTTGATAGTGAACAACTCACTATTGCCAACGCACCTGATCAAGCGGTGGTTGAAACGCTTGTGATCATTCATCCTGAATCTAATACACAGCTTGAAGGTCTGTACAAAGCAGGTGACGATCTTTTTGTTACGCAAAACGAGCCTGAAGGCTTCCGTAAAATTACCTTTTTTCCTGATCGCCCTGATGTGTTGTCAGTATTTACTACGCGTGTCGAGGCGGAAAAAAAATTTCCAGTCTTGCTTGCTAACGGGAACTTGATTGAAAAAGGGGAGTTGGACGGCGGTCGTCATTATACGGTTTGGCAAGATCCAACCAAAAAGCCAAGCTATTTATTTGCCTGTGTAATTGGTGATTTACAGGTGCTCAAAGACAGCTACACCACCATGGAAGGGCGTGATGTAGCGTTGGAAATCTACGCCGAAGCCAAAGACATTCCGAAATGTCATATCGCCATGCAAGCCCTGAAAGATTCGATGAAATGGGATGAAGTGCATTACGGTCGTCCGTATGATTTGGACAACTATATGATCGTGGCGACCAGTGCGTTCAACATGGGTGCAATGGAAAATAAAGGCTTAAATATCTTCAATACCTCGTGTGTGCTCGCTGATCCTGAATACACCACAGATGCAGCGATCATGCGAGTGCAGTCGGTGATTGCCCATGAATATTTTCATAACTGGACGGGTAACCGCATTACTTGTCGTGATTGGTTCCAACTGTGTCTAAAAGAAGGCTTAACGGTTTTTCGTGATCAATCATTCTCGGAAGATTTGCAGTCGGCGGCGGTTCAGCGTATCGATGATGTGTCGGTATTGAAATCGCACCAGTTCCCAGAAGATGCAGGACCGTTATCACATCCTGCACGCCCTGATCATTTTGTTGAAATTAATAACTTCTACACCGCAACGGTCTATGAAAAAGGTGCGGAAATTTCTCGGATGATGGCGACTTTACTCGGTAAAGAAAAATTCCGCCTCGGTACAGATGAATATTTCAAACGTCATGATGGGCAAGCCGTAACAGTCGAAGATTGGGTGGCAGCACTCAGCGCGGGTTCTGGTGTGGATTTATCTGCATTTCTGACCTGGTATAACCAACCGGGTACGCCGACACTCGAAGTTAATGAAGAATATGACGCCACCACGCATGTCTATACTTTACGTTCAAAACAAAGTATCAAGCCACATGCGAAATATCCAAATCTCAAAGCAGTGCCGATTCCTGTTGCGATTGCGCTATTCGATGCGGAAACGGGTGAGCAATTTGAACTGGAGAGTGAGTCATTGATCGAAAACCATGTCAAAGACGGCATGATTTTATTTGATCAAGATGAAGCGACGATTCATTTTAATAATGTCACCAATCGTCCAGTGGTGTCATTACTGCGTAATTTCTCTGCGCCTGTGAATCTTGAATTTGCCTATAACGATGCCGAGCTTGCGTTTTTGCTTCAGCACGAAACCAGTGGCTTTAACCAATGGCAAGCAGCACAGACATTGCTTGAGAACATTTTGCTGAAAAATCATGATTCAAGCGTGTATTTAGATGCAATCACCAATGCAAAACTGTTGCCTGAGTTGATTAAAACTGATCCAAATCTTGCTTCTCGATTACTTGACTTGCCGTCAGAAAGCTATTTGGCAAGTCGCATAGATAGTGACTATCGTCCTGAAATCGTCGAAATCAAACGTGAAGCCTTGCTGAATGATTTAGCGAAACAATTTGGTGAATTTTGGAAAACCATTTACACAACACTTGATCCAAAGTCGCAAACCGAATTTAGCCAAGCGATGGGCATTCGTGCATTAAGAAATATTGCCTTAACTATGATGGCTCGACAAGGTTCTACGGAAGTGTTTGATCTCGCATATCAGCAGTATCAAACAACCGACAATATGACTGAGCGTCTTGGTGCGCTTCGTGTCCTTGTGTGGTTTGATGCACCGCAAGCGTCGGATGCTTTGCAAGATTTTTATAATCGTTTTAAAGATGAAGATTTAGCAATTGATCAATGGTTTATGATCCAAGCAGCGCATCCTCGTGCCGATCAAGCACGCATTGAGCAATTGGTGGCGCATCCTGATTATGATCTCGGTACACCGAATCGTATTCGTGCCATTACAGGTGGACTCGGCTCGCGTCCTGTCAATCTATGGGGGGAAGTCGGTACAGCGCACTTTATCAACTTGGCAAAAATCATGGATCAGAAAAATCCAATTGTTGGTTCTCGAATGATCCAAGCCTTGTCACGTTGGTATACCTTGAGTGAGCCTAAGCGCAGTGAATTGAAAGAAAAACTGCAAACGCTACAAGGTCAAGCCAAATCGAAAAATGTGGTGGAAACCATTGATAGTATGTTGAGTGTATAAATCGACTCATAAAAGATATTACAAAGAGAAATTTTTTCTTGAGGAAGTGCGGTAACTTACACAGTAACTTAGCACTTTTAATAAGAATATTTTTCAAATAGAATAAAACCAGTTAAGTTTTACGGTAGTGTAGAATTTCAACTGGTTTTATCATGATTAAATTAAATATAAAGTGAGTATAAACATGTCTGGACAATACCAATACGCAGGATTCTGGATTCGACTAGCGGCGGTGATCATCGACACCATTATTTTAATGATTATCTTTACTCCAATTGGCTTCTTATTCGCATCAGAAGCGGATATGCAAAATCCATTTGCATGGACGAAAGCAGATTGGATTATGCAAGCAATTGGCATTATCTTTATCGTGTTCTGTTGGGTGAAGTTTGCAGGAACACCTGGTAAGCGATTGCTTAAATTAAAAGTTTTAGACGAAGCTACAGGCAACAACCTCAGTATTGGGCAAGCAATCCTTCGTTATATCGGTTATATCCCTTCTACCTTGGTATTTTTTCTCGGTTACTTTTGGATGATTTGGGACGGCAAAAAGCAAGGTTGGCATGACAAGATTGCTAAGTCTGTCGTGGTCAAAGAAGTGTCATAAGACGCTTTACACCGAATAATGAGTGACGCCTAGTGCGTCATTTTTTATGCAAGTTTGTTTGATAAAAAAATGTTTTAAATGTTCTTAGTGAGCTGTTGTTGCAACGCCCAGTGTTGATGCTCAAGCACGATCTCTTGATGTTGATTATTATCTTGTGCAGAAAGTTGTTTGATAATTTCATCAGAATACGACGCATTACCCAAAGCAATCGCTACATTACGTTTAAAACTTTGAAAACCAGTTCGGCGGATTGGACTGCCTTCGGTTTTGTGTAAAAAAGTTGCTTCATCCCATTGCCAAAACTCTAGTAGTGAAGTTCGGTCTAAGCCATGTCGAGGCAAGAAATCATCAATGGTGGTGACATGCGCATAACGATTCCACGGACAGACCAGCTGACAATCATCACAGCCGAAAATCCGATTACCGATTTGTGGACGGAGTTCGAGCGGAATACTGCCTTTATATTCAATGGTCAGATAGGCGATACATTTACGTGCATCAAGCTGATAAGGTGCAACGATGGCTTGAGTCGGACAAATATCAATACAGGCGGAGCAACTGCCACAATGCGCCGTGGTTGACTCATCAAAAGGCAAGGGCAAGCCACAAAACAATTCACCCAACACAAAAAATGAACCTGAATCTCGATTGATGAGTAAAGTATGTTTACCTGTCCAGCCCATGCCTGCATTTTCCGCAAGGGCTTTTTCAAATATCGGTGCGGAGTCGCTAAATGGACGATTGGAAAATTGCCCGACTTTGGCTTCGATACGCTGTGCAAGTTGTTTTAATCGTCCACGCATGATCTTGTGATAATCCCGCCCACGCGCATAACGTGCAATGATGCCGACATCAGGCTGTTCAGGCACATAACGACCTTGTGGTTTTTCTTGTAGATAGTTCAGTCTGACGCAAAGAATACATTCTGTGCCCTCAACTAAAAGTTTGGGATTGGCACGTTTATCGAGATTTTCCGCCAAATAGTGCATATCGGCGTGATAGCCCTTGTCCAAATAGGCTTGTAGATGCTGCAATTGATCTTGTACATCAGGACGAGCCACCACACAGTCGGCAAAACCTAGGTCTTGCGCCTCTGCTTTGATCCATGCTTTGAGTGCAATCGGATCGTTACGCAGCTGTAGGTCGATACTGGGAATGGCTTTGGACATAAACGTGAGATGAATAAAAATAATTCAAAAAAAATGGAAAAGAAGTATAACAGAACCAAGGGTCTTTCATTGTATTGAGACATTCAGATGACTTTTAAATTCATCTGCTTGATGAGTGAAAATCTACGTAGCGAATTTGTAATTTTTAAAAGATAAATGTTGAAATGGAGAGGGAAAATACCATTTATTATTAACAGGTAATTCAATTGTTTGTTGTTAACGTATAGTTAGCAATCTAGAGATTCTAAGGCATTTGGGGGTTAAGTACATTTGGGTATTTCGTTTAAGCGATCGAGTCGAATAGACAAAAAGTCTGATGAAAAAAATGCACATGATTTAAACCCAGTAAATCATGAGAATGGCTTTGATCAGTCAAAATCTGACCAAGCTAAGTACGAACAATCAGCAATTATCGCCATTCAACGAGATATTCTCACGCCCATACTCAATGATCCGTCTAAGCTCAGTCATTATGCAGATCCGATTATTCAAGAGCAACAACGCCTTTTGGCACAAGCAAATATTGCGCATTCTGCCGAACTTGGGCGACTGATTCAAAACATCATTAAACAGCTGAATCAATCGAAAAAAATATTTAGCGCCAAGAAATATCATTTCTTACATCGTTGGTTTGGTGTCGATTTGGAGCATCAGGCAGGTTCGATTAACTTCTTAAAAAGTCTTGAAAAAAGTATTGAGCAAGCGACAGTGTTAAGCCAATGTGTCTACGGCGAGATCATGCAATCGCAACAAAATTTCCAAGCCTTAGAAAATAAACAGGTGGAAATGTCCCAATATATTGAGGCAGGCGAACAGTTTTTACAGCAAGCTCAGCAGTTTGCATCGAGTGCTCAATATGAGTCATTTTCAATACGATTGGATAAAAAAATCAACATGCTGATGACTTCACAACATGCCACAGATCTGGCAATGGCACAGATTCAGCTCAATCAAAATGTGGCGCTGACAATTTTAGACCGTTTTAATGAGGCGAAAAATGTATTGATTCCACTGTGGTATCAACAGATTCGGGCGAGTTATGCAGGGCAAAGTCCTGCGGAACTGGAAAAACTCAATCGACTACGTGAGCAATTGATTCGGACTTTAGATATTGAGCGCTCGCAATCCCAGTCAACACAAGCACAGCAAAGCCCAAAGCCAACAAACGTCCAACAGCAAATAAATTTCGAGTAAAAACGATCTTGAGGAAAACAACCATGAGTAATTCAAATCCATCTTCTTCTGATCCGCAAAATCAAGTCATTCAGACGGAAAATAAACTCAGCCAATCCGAATTTGAGCAACTGGATTTACAGTCTTTGGGCTTATCAGAACAAGATTTTGCCCAAGTACAAGAAGTCAGTCATGAACTGGATGAATTAGGGCAAAACAGCGTGGCGGAATATGGCAAAAATATCGCATTAGCGACCTCTAGCTATACCGATGAATTGCTACAAATGGTGCAAAGCAAAGATTTGGATGAAACAGGGCAAAAGCTCAATCAAGTGGTGCAAGTTGCACAGCAACTGAATAGTGACAATGTGCTTGCTGAGAATAAAAAGAAAGGCTTGATCGGTTCGATTTTATCGAAATTCAACGGCGCAAAGCAAAGTTTTCAACTGCGCTTTAATGATAGTAAGGCGCAAATCGACACCTTGGTCAAAGAGATTGAAACCACACAAGGTGGTCTAAAACAACGCGTGGATATGCTGGATAAAATGCACGGTGCGATTCAAGATGAGTATCGTCAGCTTGGCATCTATGTTGCCTCTGGACAGCTCAAGCAGAAACAAATCGCCAATCAAATCAGTGAATTAAGCAGTCAAAATAATGATCAAGGCAATCATCAGATCGTCAGTCAGATTTATGATCTGAATCATCATGCCAATAATTTGGAAAAGCGTGTGCATGATCTGCGCACACTACAACAGTCTGCACTGCAAACGTTACCGATGATTCGGATTATCCAATCCAATAATCTGATGCTGGTCGATAAGTTTTATGCGATTAAAAACATCACCTTACCTGCATGGAAGAATCAGATCAGCTTGGCACTGTCCTTAAATGAGCAGAAAAATAGCGTAGAGCTTGCCAATACGATTGATGATGCCACCAATGAGTTGCTGCGTCGTAATGCCGAACTTTTACATGATAATTCGGTAAAAACCGCAAAGGCGAATCAACGTGCAGTGATTGATGTAGAAACGCTAGAGCATGTGCAAAATACTTTGATTAAAACCGTCAATGATGTGATTCAGATTCAAAAAGAGGGTATGCAACAACGTGTGCAAGCCACTGAAAAGTTGAAATCTTTACAATCGAATCTGAATCAATTGGTAATCGAAGGTAGTCAGTCTGAAGTGAAAAAGTCTTAATCTCAACTTATTCGATTTTGAGCATAAATACATATGAGCAAATTAAAAGATAGGTCTTCGGTACATTTATCTGTGCAACAACAGGTTGAGTTTGAGCAAGGCTTAGTCCAACTCAAAGCACGGTGCAACAAAATGCGTGCTTCAATGATGTTGTCTTTATTGCTTGGCATCATGGCAGTGGTGGCGTTGTATTTTAATCAACAATTGATCTATGCCTTTTTTGAGATTTCACCGACTTTGCAACAACTCCATGTACCATTTAGTGCGCAAGCGGTGCAAGATCGTATTGGCGGGCAAAATGATTATTTTAGTCATTTGATTCAGTGGATTTTATGGCTTGGGCTAAAGCTCAGTGTGTCTTTTGTCGGAGCGATTTTACTGATTTTCTACGCTAAGAAACTCTCTTTTTTTAAGAAAAAGTTGAAAGGCTTTGTACAAACCACTTTGGCATTTGTGATTAGTTTTATCTTGTTATGGGTAGGATTGAGTTTTGCTCAGTACGAATGGGTTGGTAACGATCGTCAACAAGAACAGTATCTTGAAGCTGTTGAGTATCAAACCAATATTCAGCAAAGTAACGTTTATCGTTATATTCAGCAAAGTAAAATTGAAGAGCCTGTTGCAGATTACCTTTTAGCACAAACTGCTATTTTACATCGTCCAATAGATCGTGAAGTGGCATTGGCTTATTTATCCAAACTTGCCAAAGTTGAGCAAAATGATACAACTCAAATGGTGGCGTATGGTTTTAAGCCTGAACAACTGTGGATGATGCAGCATCAAATCTACGGCAAAGCAGTCACACCTTTTGCCGAAACCGTGCAAAATCAAGTCAATGAAGCGAATCGTATTGTGCAGATCATGCAATTGATTTTAATTGCTTTGATTATTAGCTTTGCTGTGTTGGTGGTGATTTTTTATCTGCTGAATTGGCGATTGAGCAAACGGCTTGGGCGGATTGAACAGCAGTTATTAAATTGAATGCTTGATGGGCGACTACTAATCAATAAAAAGTTATTCATTGCAATAAATTACCCATATAAAAAGGAATAACATGAGTAAATTAAATGAAGCATTACTCGAAATTGAAAAATTTTGGCCTGAACCTGATCCCAAACTGGTCGGGCATGAATGGTATGAAGGTGTTTATCAAGAATTTACCATGCAAGGCAAGCACGATAACAGCGAAGCACTGAAACGCATTCAAGCGGAATTTCACGATCCATTTCCAAGCGAGTTGCAAGACTATATCGTCCAAGTCTGCGATCAAAAAGGTGTCGCCTTAGATACTGTCGGTAATCCGCTGAGTTTATTGCCGTTACATGAGTTGAAATTTATTCAGGATGGATATAACTATAATTCAGTGCTCAAAGAAGACATTGACGGCTGGCCAGCGCACTATTTTATGATTGCGAATGAAGGAGGCGATCCCTATTTTATTGATTTAAAAAGTGGTACGACTCAAGTGGAAATGCGCATTCATGGTTCGGGTGGTTGGGATTATGGCGACACGGTAGCGGATAATATCCCACAGTTTTTATTGTGCGCCTGCTATCAACATGCCATGCTTAATCATCCTGACTTTGAAATCATTGATGATGAACGTGGTTTTAACTTGGTGGACAGTGTCGCCAAATGGTATTTTCCACAGATGAAAAAATATGCAGGACAGTACTATTCATTTTGGTTTGATTCTTTTCAAAATGCTTAGTGGCTTAGTGGCTTAGTGGCTTAGTGGCTTAGTGGCTTAGTTAGTATGATTATTCTTATACAACTCAAAACTCACAAAGAGAACTGATGAACACAGCGCGTAAAGGTGCAAGAAGCACCAAAGATATTCCACAAAGCATTTTAGAACAGCTTAATCGTGGTGAAATCGAATCTGCAAATTTGGTGGAATGGCTGGCTGTCGATCAAGTCGAATTATTGAAAAATTTCTTGGCTGAACTGGATTTATCTGCGCATTTTACCAATATGCAGAAACAGATTGAAAACCTGAAAAAGCCTACGGTGAATAGTCGAAATGCGTGTATTGGTAGCTTGCTGTATCAGCTTGCTTTGTCGGAACATTCAATAAAATTATTATCGAAAATCATTACACATCAATCAGATATGGTGCGCTGTTGGGCGTGTTATGCAGTTGTACTTAATCCAGAAATGAGCTTATCAGAGCGATTTAGGGTAATTCAGCCATTTGCCCAGGATACCCATTTTGGCGTGCGTGAAGTGGCTTGGATGGCGATGCGTCCCTATATTATTTTACAGCTTGAGCAAAGCATTGAGATTTTGCAAGGTTGGGTGGTGCATGAAGATGCGTTTATACGGCGTTTTGCCACTGAAGCCACTCGTCCACGTGGCGTATGGTGCAATCATATTGAAGATTTAAAAGATAATCCTGAACTGGCGTTGTCATTACTAGAGCCACTTTATCAAGATCCTGAAAAATATGTACAGGATAGCGTAGCAAATTGGCTCAATGACGCCAGTAAAACAAAACCTGAGTTTGTGCAGACTCTATGTGATCAGTGGTTGAAACAAAGTCACGCCAATCCAAAGCATATGAAAGCAACGCAATACATTGTCAAAAGAGCACTCAGAACACTTATGAAAAATGGTGTTTAAGTTTTGGCTAAAAATGCGTTTTACAAATGTGCAGAATTCCAGTTAAATAAGCACTCCAATAAAAAACCAAACTATGGAAATGAAGTTTATGGCACATCAGTTTACTGTCGAAGCAACGATTACTGGGGTTTCACTTGAGCAGTTTAAAACTTTGGTTAAAGATACCGAATTACACGAAGCAGTGTGTCGCCGTATTCCAGGGGAAAAGCTCGAAATTATCGAATCAAATTTGAATGGTGATATTTACACTTTGCGTCGTGAATACAATCTTGATGTGAATATTCCAGAGATCGCTAAAAAATTGCTGAAAGATGCTTTTCGTTTAAAGCGTAGTGATGTGACCAATGTTGAACAACTCACTTCGACGGTTGAGCTTGGTGCAAATCTTCCACTACAAGCGACCAGTCAACGTACCGTGACAGGCGACGAAAACCAAGTGAATTTTAAGCTGAATTGGACGGTTAAGGTGAAAGTTCCACTTATCGGCGGTATGCTTGAAAAACATGCAGAAGGTGAAATTCGCCGTTTTAGCGACTTAGAAATTTCAATCGTTGAAGACGAAATCAAAAAGAAATTGGCAAGTGCGTAATCTTTAGATATTTTTTAAATATAAAATTTCTAATGTTCAATTTCTAATGTATTTTTGACATACAACTTGGTGATTGTGCAGTATATTTCAGTTTTGAGCTGACTGTGCTTTCACTAAAGTTGCATGTTTCTTCCACTCGGTCTGTTATACTATTTTACACAGTTGTATAAATACTTTATCTCCTATGAATACTTTCCATACCGTCGAAGTGCTTTCTCCTGCTACCCGTTATCAAAATGCTTTAGATTCAGGTCAGTTTAGTCCTGATATTGAACAAGCCAAAGCAGTAGAAAACCTAGAACGAGTTTGGCAAGAGCTGATTCAACGCTACAAATCTTCAAAAAAAGCATTTCGTCGTTTCCGTCGTCAGGATTCGCCTGATGGTGTCTATATGTGGGGCGGTGTAGGGCGCGGTAAAACGTGGTTGATGGATCAGTTTTATGATGCTGTACCATTTCGCCGTAAGATGCGCATGCACTTTCACCACTTTATGCAACACGTACATCTAGAGCTCAATAAACTTTCAGGTCAGCGTAATCCGCTCGATATCGTTGCCGATCAGATTTATCGTGATGCGGTGGTGATTTGTTTCGATGAATTTTTTGTATCGAATGTTACCGATGCGATGATTTTGGGTGATCTATTCCAAAAGCTATTTAGTCGTGGTGTGACTTTGGTTGCGACGTCAAATATTGCACCTGATGGGTTGTATAAGAATGGCATTCATCGTGATCGCTTCTTACCAACGATTGAATTGGTGAAAAAGAATTGTACCGTGCTTAATGTTGATTCAGGTGTGGATTACCGTCTACGTGTACTGAAACAATCACAACTGTTTAAATATCCGCTGAATCGTGAGCATGAAGCGTGGATCGAAGAACGCTTTCATAGTTTGACAACCAATCAAGTCAAATCACCAGAACCGATTTTGGTCAACAATCGTGTGGTCGTAACACGCATGCACACAGAGGATGTATTATGGTGTGACTTTTCTGAGCTATGTTTGAAACCTCGTAGTCCTGCGGATTTTATTGAGATTGCGAATACTTACAATACAGTGCTTGTGAGCCATATTCCACATCTCAATGATCATTTGGCAGATGGCACACGTCGATTTATTTATTTAGTAGATGAGTTTTATGATCGCCGTGTGAAGTTGATTTTGACATCAGAAGACTCCATTATCCAGTTATATAAAGGTGAACGCCTTGCATTTGAGATTGAGCGAACTCGTTCACGTTTGCTAGAGATGCAGTCGGAAGATTACCTCAATACTGAACATCGTTTGAATGAATCGACTAATGCGACACAGCGTGAGTTGATCTGAAGAAAGTTAGTTGATCAATTGAATTGATGCAGAATGGTTTGATTGATCAGCTTTTTTGTGTAAAAGCATTACAGGCTTGAGAAAAGACTATTATTTTCTCAAAACATGTTTATTATTTTACGTGGTAATAGAGGTATGCAGATGATTTTTCATCAGTATACTAGTCGTTTAATTGAATTTTGCGTCTATTGAGTTTGCATCTACATCTATTTATGTATGTAAGCTGAACTGAACCTTAATCAAAAATTCAAAGTATCCAAAAGTTAGGAAGTACAATGACTCAACGTATTCAACAGGGCAAACTTGCGATTGCCAAAGAACTTTATGATTTTATTGAAAATGAAGCACTCCCAGGCAGTGGCATCGACAGTGCAACATACTGGAAAAACTTTGAACAAGTCGTTGTCGATCTTAGCCCAAAGAATAAAGCCTTATTAGAAAAACGTGATGCTTTGCAAAAGCAAATTGATGAATGGCATCGTAATAACAAGTTTGAACTTGAAGCGTACAAAGCATTCTTAACAGAGATCGGTTATTTAGAGCCTGAAGTTGCAGACTTCCAAATCACTACTGAAAATGTTGATGAAGAGATTGCACTTCTTGCAGGTGCGCAATTGGTTGTACCTGTACGTAATGCACGTTATTGCTTGAATGCGGCGAATGCACGTTGGGGTTCATTGTACGATGCCTTGTATGGCTTCGACGTGATCTCTGATGAAGATGGCGCAGAAAAAGGCGTAGGCTACAATCCTGCACGTGGTGCAAAAGTTATCGCATTTGCGAAGAACTTCTTAAATGAAACATTCCCATTGGCACAAGGTACACACGATGATGTGACCAAATATGCTGTGGCATCAAATGCTTTAGTTGTTACGCTTAAAGACGGCTCAACAACGACTTTGAAAAATGAAGCGCAATTCGTTGGCTTCAACGGCGAAACGTCTGCACCGAAAGAAATTGTTCTACTAAACAACGGTCTGCATGTGATTATTGAAGTAGATGCGTCTAGCCCAATCGGTCAAGCGGATTCTGCTGGCGTGAAAGATCTCATCATGGAAGCGGCAATCACGACCATTCAAGATTTGGAAGATTCGGTTGCTGCGGTTGATGCAGAAGAGAAAGTTGAAGGCTATCGCAACTGGTTAGGTTTGATGCGTGGTACGCTTCAAGAATCAATTGCCAAAGGTGATAAAGTCATCACTCGTACTTTGAATGCGGATCGTACTTGCAAAAACTTGATCGGTGGCGAAACGACGCTTCACGGTCGTTCATTGATGTTACTTCGTAATGTTGGTCACTTGATGACAAACCCTGCGATCTTGGTTGATGGTCAAGAAATCTTTGAAGGCATCATGGACGCATTGGTTACACCTTTGCTTACGATTGCAGACATCAAAGGTCAAAACGAACTTAAGAACTCTCGTAAAGGTTCGATGTACATCGTTAAACCAAAAATGCACGGTCCAGAAGAAGTTGCATTTACGGTTGAATTATTTGGTCGTGTAGAGAAAGCTTTAGGTCTTCCTGATAAGACGTTGAAAGTCGGTATCATGGACGAAGAACGTCGTACTTCTGTGAACTTGAAGAACTGTATCGCTGAAGCGAAAGATCGTACCATCTTCATCAACACAGGCTTTATGGATCGTACAGGTGATGAAATCCATACATCTATGGAAGCTGCGCCAGTGGTTCGTAAAGAAGCTGTGAAAACACAAAAATGGATTGCCGCTTACGAAAACCGTAACGTCGCTATCGGTCTTGCATGTGGTTTACAAGGTAAAGCACAAATCGGTAAAGGCATGTGGCCAAAACCTGACAGCATGAAAGACATGCTTGCGACGAAGACTGCACATCCAAATGCAGGTGCAAGCTGTGCATGGGTACCGTCACCGACTGGTGCAGCACTTCACGCAATGCACTATCATCAAATCAACGTCAAAGCACGTCAAGATCAATTGAAAACTGAACAAATGTTGTCTTTAGACGATCTATTGACACCACCATTTGCACCAGAAACCAATTGGTCAGCGGATGAGATCAACAACGAACTTGAAAATAACTGTCAAGGTATCTTGGGTTATGTAGTACGTTGGGTTGACTTGGGTGTAGGTTGTTCAAAAGTACCAGACATCAACAATGTCGGTTTGATGGAAGACCGTGCAACATTGCGTATTTCATCTCAACACGTTGCCAACTGGTTGCGTCACGGTATCGTGACTCAAGCGCAAGTGGAAGAAGTATTGAAGCGCATGGCGAAAATCGTCGATGAGCAAAATGCCAATGATCCGCTATACACGCCTATGGCGCCAAACTTTGACGGTATTGCGTTCCAAGCCGCATCTGACTTGATCTTCAAAGGCGCAGAGCAACCATCGGGCTATACAGAGCCACTATTGCACGCTGCACGTTTGAAGCTGAAAGGTTATCAAGGCGACTAATCATTTCGATGATACCGCTTTAAAAAGAAAGACTCAGTTTTTACTGAGTCTTTTTTTGATGTTTAACACGATAAGATTACGAACTTATTTGCTAAATCGACTGATGCAAGTTCAAAACTAACCCTGAATAGCCACCAAAATTCTAGACACATATAACCATCTTTTGATGGGCCTTTTCATAATCTAATGGAGAACGTTGACCATTGGAACCATGTCTACGTTTTGAATT
>NZ_JAKUML010000017.1 GCF_022601685.1 Acinetobacter sedimenti | reverse complement strand
GCGGGATGGAGCAGTCTGGTAGCTCGTCGGGCTCATAACCCGAAGGTCGTTGGTTCAAATCCAGCTCCCGCTACCAAGTTTCTGAAGAGAGGCTCACAATGAAAGGTGGGCCTTTTTGCACAGTAACTTTTGAAAAGCGATGTATATTGAAGTACGAAGATCAGTGAAGTTTGATGATCGTACTATGTAAAAGGGGGCAAATGCGCCCTTTTTTGTTGGCTATAGTGACTGATTTTGATTGTGTAATGATTGTGGTGTGTGCCATCAATCGGTCAAATTTGTATGCTTCACTATTAGCGCCTATTAGCCTTAGATTTCTATGACGAGTTTCGATGAAATTATCCAATAAAACGCAAACCTTGTACGATATGATTGCACCTGCTGTGTCTGCGTGTGATGTCGAGTTGTGGGGACTAGAGTTCCTCCCGCAAGGAAAGCGTTCGTTATTAAGAATTTATATAGACAAGCCTGTAGATCCAAATGCACCTCCAGAAGAGTCGCAGAGTGTTGATGAAAGCGCCCTCGATGAAAATGGTGAGCCTGATCAAGGTCGTGGGATTGGTGTGCAAGATTGTGTCAACGTCACCCATCAAGTTGGTGCGCTACTCGATGTGCATGACCCGATTTCTGGGGAATACAGTTTAGAAGTATCTTCACCGGGTTGGGATCGCCCATTTTTTAGTTTGTCGCAGATGCAAGACTATATCGGGCAGCAGGTGGCGCTCCGTTTGATCACAGCAGTGGACAATCGTCGTAAGTTTCAAGCCAAATTGGTTGCTGTGGATGTCGAAGCAGAAACCATTCAGGTTGAAGTGGAAAAGGCACAGGTGTTAGACATAGATGGTCATAACATTGATAAAGCCAATTTGGTTTTTCAGGATTAATGGATTTTTTTGAAATTAGAAAGGTGACTTATGAGCCGTGAGATTCTTACCGTAGTAGAAACGGTTAGTAATGAAAAAGGTGTTGGTCGTGAAGCGATTTTCCAAGCATTAGAACAAGCGCTTGTGGCTGCAACTAAAAAGAAATTCTATGAACATACGACCTCATCAGAAGCGCGTCTACGTGTAGAGATTGATCGTAAAACTGGCGAATATCGTACCTTCCGTCAATGGGAAGTCGTGGCTGATGAAGATCATGAAATGCCTGCTTGCCAAGATGCGATCTCTGATGTTGATCCTGCGGAGTGGTCGATCGGTGATATTCGTGAGCTTGAAGTTGAGTCGATTGAGTTTGGTCGTATTGCAGCACAGATTGCGAAACAAGTCATTGTACAAAAGATCCGTGAAGCTGAGCGTGCATTGGTTGCTGATGCGTATGAAGATAAGCTTGGTGAATTGATCTACGGTGAAATTAAAAAGCAAACCAAAGACGGTTTTATTATTGATCTTGGTGATGGTGCAGAAGCGTATTTGGCAAAAGAAGAGTCTATTCCAAAAGAGATGCTTCGTCCAAAACAACGTATCAATGCGATTTTGTTCAATGTCAATCGTGAAGGTCGTGGTGCACAGTTGCAATTGTCACGTGCTCGCCCAGAGATGCTGATTGCATTGATGACGAAAGAAGTACCTGAGATTGCAGAAGAAATTATCGAGATCAAAGCAGCTGCACGTCAACCGGGTGTGCGCGCCAAGATTTCTGTAAAAACTAACGATCATCGTATTGATCCAGTGGGTGCATGTATTGGTATGCGTGGTACACGTATTCAAGCGGTACAACAAGAGCTCAATGGTGAGCGTATCGATGTGGTGGTGTGGTCTGACGATCCTGCACAGTATATTGCCAGCGCACTTGAGCCTGCAGATGTATCAGGAATCGTACTTGATGAAGATACGTTGAGCGCAGATATTATTTTTGCTACCAATGAACAGCTTGCTCGTGCAATTGGTTCACAAGGTCAAAACGTGCGTCTTGCGTCTGAATTGACGGGTTATAAGCTCAACATGATGCTTGAAGATGAGTATCGTGAGCGTCAAAGCTCTGAGAATGAACAGTATTTGAATATGTTCGTTGAGCGTTTGGATATTGATGCAGACTTGGCTGAAGCATTGGTGGAAATGGGCTTTACTTCACTTGAAGAAGTTGCATATGTCCCTGCGGAAACTTTTGAAGAAATTGGCTTGGATGAAGAAACCGTAGGTGTGCTACAAGAGCGTGCAAAAGAAGCGACCTTAGCGGATGTGCTTCGTGAGCAACAAAATATGCAACACGCCACTGAAGAATTATTGGCAATGGAAGGGATGACACCTGAAGTTGCGCAAGCACTTGCACAAAAAGGCATTTGCACAGTAGATGATCTAGCAGATCAAGCCATTGACGATATTATCGATATCGACGGTTTAGATACTGAGCAAGCTGGTCAGCTGATCATGAAAGCCCGTGAATCGTGGTTTAACTAAGGAGGAGGTCATATATGACGGACAAGACGATACAAGAGTTAGCGAAAAGCGTAGATAGTCCAGTTGAAAAGCTCCTTGAACAAGTTCGAGCTGCTGGTTTACCGCAACGCAAAGCCGATGATGTGATTAGCTCAGATGATCAGGAAAAGCTTGCTCAATTTAATAATGCCTCTGGAAAGTTGGGCGCAGGTAAAATTACCCTAAAGCGTAAAACGACCGGTACAGCAAATCTTGCCGACTCATCTGGTCGCACCAAGAAGATCAATGTTGAAGTGCGTAAAAAGCAAACTTTTGTCAAACCTGATCCTGCTCAACTTGCTGCTGATGCAGAAGCAAAGGTAAAAGCTGAAGCTGAACAAAAAGCACAAGTGGATGCGAAAGCGAAACAAGTTGCGACTGAAAAAGCACAAAGTCAAAAGCAAGCCGAAGTTGCGGAAAATAAAGCCAAAGCAACCTTAGATGCGATGCGTGCAAATCATGGTACAGAAGCTAAAGCTGAAAAGCCAAAAGCAGCAGTTGTTGTAAAGAAAAAGTCTACGAAAGTTGAGAAACCAACTGAAACTGAAGCTGAAAAAAAAGCACGTGAAGCGCAGGCTGCTCAGTTGAAAGCGACTGAAGAAGCTACTCGTCGTAAAGCGGCTGAAGAAGCACAGCAACGTACCCTTGAGCAAATGCGTAAAATGGCAACAAAGTATGAAGGCAGTAGTACGCCTTCGATTAAAGTTGTTGATGATACACCATTGGCTGCAGGTTTAGTTGGTCAGGCTTATGAAGATTCTTTTGAACAAGAAGATCGTGAGATCAAACGTGGTGGCAACACTGGTGGTCGTGGTCAGAAAAAAGGCGGTCGCCACAATCAGGAAGAGCAAAACTTCAATCGCTCAAGTCATAAGCGTGGTTTAAAAACCAGTCAAGGCAATAAGCATGGTTTTGAAAAACCTGTGAAAAAGCAAGTTTATGATGTTGAAATCGGTTCAACCATCGTAGTTGGCGATCTTGCACAGAAAATGGCGATTAAAGTCCGTGAAGTCATCAAAACCTTGATGAAAATGGGCGAGCTAGTTACCCAAAACCAAGCCATTGACCAAGATACAGCGGTACTTGTGGTTGAGGAAATGGGTCACAATCCTGTACTTGTTTCTGATACAGCAGCCGAAGATAACTTGCTTGAACAAGCTGAGCAAAAACGTGGTGAGCTTTCAACTCGTCCGCCAGTGGTGACCATCATGGGTCACGTCGATCACGGTAAGACTTCTTTGCTGGATCGTATTCGTCGTTCAAAAGTAGCTTCTGGTGAAGCAGGTGGGATTACCCAGCACATCGGTGCATATCATGTGGAAACTGAGAAAGGGATTATTACTTTCCTAGATACCCCAGGACACGCAGCGTTTACCTCAATGCGTTCACGTGGTGCCAAAGCGACTGATATCGTGATTCTCGTGGTTGCAGCCGATGATGGTGTGATGCCACAAACTGCCGAAGCCATTGACCATGCGCGTGCTGCAGGTACGCCGATTATCGTCGCAATTAACAAGATGGATAAAGAATCAGCCGATCCTGATCGTGTCTTGAATGAATTGACTGCCAAAGAAATCGTGCCTGAGCAATGGGGCGGTGATGTCCCAGTAGCTAAAGTGTCTGCACATACAGGTGACGGCATTGATGAGTTGCTAGATTTGATCTTGATTCAATCAGAATTGATGGAACTTCAAGCGTCAAGCGAAGGTGCTGCTCAAGGTGTAGTGATCGAAGCACGTGTGGACAAAGGTCGTGGTGCAGTGACATCGATCTTGGTACAAAACGGTACATTGAATATCGGTGACTTGGTGCTTGCAGGTTCATCTTATGGACGTGTACGTGCCATGACGGATGAAAATGGTAACCGTATCAAGTCGGCAGGTCCTTCGATTCCAGTGGAAATTTTGGGTCTACCAGAAGCGCCAATGGCGGGTGACGAAGTCCTTGTCGTTAATGATGAGAAGAAAGCACGTGAAGTGGCTGATGCACGTTCTGACCGTGAACGTCAAAAGCGTATCGACCGTCAAAGCGCAATGCGTCTTGAAAACCTCATGGCGTCTATGGGTAAACAAGATGTCCCAACCGTCAATGTGGTGATGCGTGCTGATGTACGTGGTTCACTTGAAGCGTTGAGTGTGGCATTGACTGAGCTTTCAACTGATGAAGTACAAGTACGCATTATCAGCTCAGGTGTTGGTGCAATCACTGAGTCTGACGTGATCTTGGCAGAATCTTCTGAAGCGGTATTACTTGGCTTTAATGTGCGTGCCGATACAGCAGCACGTCAGCGTTCTGATCAAGATGGCGTGGATATTCGTTACTACAGCATCATTTATGAATTGATCGATGATGTCAAAGATGCCATGAGTGGTAAATTGGCACCTGAACATCGTGAAACGATTCTTGGTGTGGCGCAAGTCCGTGAAGTGTTCCGTTCAAGTAAGTTCGGTGCAGCAGCAGGCTGTATGGTCATGGAAGGTGTGATTCACCGTAACAAGCCAATTCGTGTATTACGTGACGATGTGGTGGTGTTCCAAGGTGAATTGGAATCATTACGTCGCTACAAAGACGTGGTAGAAGAAGTGCGTGCAGGTATGGAATGTGGTCTAGCGGTTAAAGGCTATAAAGACATTCAAGAACTGGACAAAATCGAAGTCTACGACGTACAAACGATTAAACGGAGTCTTTAATGTCAGGTCAACGCTTAAAGCGGATGGCGGATACGGTTCAGCGAGAACTCTCTGAACTGATTCGCTTGGAACTCAAAGATCCGCGTTTAGGTGGTTTAGTCACGATCTCTGCGGTCAAGGTCAGTCCTGATCTTGGCTATGCAGATGTCTATGTGACGGTGATGGGACGTGAACTTGAAGATGACCAATCTGAAGATGCACACAAAGACAGCCTAGATGTATTAAACAAAGCATCAGGCTTCTTGCGTCAAGAGTTGAGTCGTCGGATCAAGACACGTATCACGCCACGCCTGCGTTTTCATTATGACAAGACCAATGCCTACGGCAACTATATGTTTGGTTTGATTGAAAAAGCAGTGCAAGACTTGCCGCCTAAAACTGATCAAAACGATGATGAGTAATTCAGCGCATTATCCAAGATGATTTTAAAAAACCAGACAACATGTCTGGTTTTTTTCGTGAATACTTTTGAACAATAAAGACAATCAAATAACATCAATTTGATTAAAATCTACTGGATCAAATGGATATTCTTGACCATTAAATGAAATGCGAAAGCTTTCGTTGTGTACCGATTTGTTCGGTTTACACCCTGATTCTTTATGCGCTTCGTTATGGGTATAGCGTTGTTTAAAGATTAAGTCTTGCAGACCGTGACTGACTTTTTTATCCAAAATTAACAGGCTATTGATCTCTGCACCCCAAGTCGCTTGATTAGACGGACATTCACCTTTTGCATAAAAAGTTTCACGCATCGGCAGACCTTGTAATACAAAGCGCATGGTATGGTTTGGTTTCAAATGCATAAGGTCGATATATTCGCTGGTTGAATTAAAACCATCAAAGTCCTCCCAGCTATGACGAATCCCAATAACATGTTGTCCTGCTAGCGTTGAGAAGTGTGCTTTATCAAAGAATATGGTTTCTCGTTCTTCGACTCGAGAGTTAAGATGTTTCGGGCGAAGCGTCTGAGCAATAATTTTATTATTCTGAATGTTGATTAATCGCACACGCAGATCATAAGCCGTGGTTTCAAAGCTATCATCATGTACAGCTTGGCTTGTGGCAAGTAAGACATGCGTGTTATCAATCACGATACAATCTGACTCACCACCCAAAAACTCTTGATGAAAGGTTTCTACTTTATTCAGCTGTGCCATTGTTGCTTCGCTACAGCTTTTATAGAATGATGGTTGTTGAGTGGCGGTTGGCTCACTTGGTGCATTAGCATAATTGTGCGCTGAAAAAGTCAGTAAGCTGAAATACAAAGCGGTGATTCGTGTTTTCTTGAGCATGGCTTTTATCTATATGAATGCTTTTCCTTCAAAATAGGTGCAATGCGATACATCTGTCAATAGTTGTTAATCTTCACGATGGTTTTGAGTCTGACTGTCAGTGCGATATTCGGCACGAAACAAGGCAGAGCGTTGACGTTGCCACGGCAATGGACGGTTAATCGCTTCGGGCACATCACCACTACGAGAGCGCAAATTGAGATGGATAGCGGCTTGTGCCAAGAGATTTGCAGATACAGGCGCAGTCACAAAAGCAAATAAGGTCAATAGAATTTCAGGAAAGCCAAAGCGTCCATGAAATGCTGCATAAATCATCCCTGCGATCAAAAAGCTCCCTAAGCCCAAAGTGCTGGCTTTAGTTGGTGCGTGCAAACGCATAAAGAGATCGGGTAGGCGCACCATACCAATCCCACCAACTAAGACAAAAAATGAGCCGATGATTAAAAAGATCGAGATCAAGATTTCCATTATTAACATTAGAATATGCTCCTCAATCAATCACATGACCAGTGGTAAAGTAACGTGCTAAAGCGGCAGTCGATACAAAGCCGAACATTGCAACGAGTAGTGCAGATTCAAATAAATCCGTCGTTGTCCAATACACACCAAGTACCACGATCAAACAAGTCGCATTCAAAAATAAAGTATCCAGTGCGAGCAGTCGATCTACTACGGATGGTCCAATGATCAGGCGAACAATACACAATAATGTCGAGATGGTGATGGCAATGATGCTAAACATCAGCACATAAGGTAAAAAGATCATCACTCTGCCTCCCGTGGTTGTGCATGGAAGATTTGAATTAAAGGCTGTTCGTAACGTGCTTTGATTTCTGCAATATCTGCTTCGGTATCTAAACTACTTAAACTATGTACGAGAATATCTCCTCGTTCCAAATCAATACCCGCAGACACCGTGCCTGGTGTGGTGGTAATGATCATTGCCAGTAAAGTATTCACGTGATCGTGATTACTGTCGAGTGGCACACGATACCATGCAGGATGGAGCTGATGTGAAGGCCCAAGTACCAGTTTTGCGACTTTAAAATTACTGATGATAATGTCGTATAGCACCACAAAAAATAATTTGAGTGCAGTCATCCAATCAAGCTGTGGCGTACGTGTGATAAAAGCTTGCATGATTTTTGGAATCAAGACAGCCAAAATCAACGCCAAGATTAAATTGCCTAGACTTGCGCTATGACTCAGCATTAACCATGCAATAAAGACCAAGAAAGATACCAAAGGATGTGGAAATATCCGATTGATGAATGTTGCAGGGACAAGCTGATCGGTCAGCTGTTCCTGTGGCTTAGGATTGGCAGAACCATTGGTATTGTGATTTGCAGGAATTTGATCTGTCATCGCTTACTCCACTGGTACCAGTTTGGCATCGTCATCGGGCAAGGCAGGCGTGTCTGATGAAACTTCTTGTGGTATTTTGAGCTCAGCAGGAATATGTTCACCCGCCAAAGTTTTCGAAGAAATCACAAATGGAATATATTTTTCATAAGGATCTTCAATGGTATCTTCACGGTATTTCACATGCGGAAGATAGTATGGATTGTAAGGCTGAACACTAATCACATCACCGCGATTGGTATTTTTCAAAAGTACAGCTTGATAGAGTTGTTTATTTTGCAGTTGCTCCGCCGCCGCATAGGTATATTGGTAAACGGGCTGTGCCAATAAAGCATAGGCGGTTAAGCCGACAAGTAGCCCATAGATCACATAGTTTAAGCGTGGGCTAGCATGATCAGGAAGCTTCTTATAAGCTTGGAATGCTTCATGCTCTGGATTTTGCTCAGGTGTGGTCGCTCGCCAAAAAATCACGTAGCCTGCACGGACGAATGCCAAGATGCTCAATAAACTCACCACTAGCACTACCAAGATAATCCAAACTTTTTGTGGATGATACAGCGTGCCTTGCATTAAAAAAACTTTACCAATAAAACCACTAAATGGCGGCAAGCCAGCCATCATCAATGCAACCAGCAAAAACAGCAAGCCGAGTAATTTGTGCTGTTTCATTTCAGGTGCAGTCTTTAAGTGATCTTTGTGCGCACCACGTTGTAGGCTAATCCACTCTCCAAGTAAGTAGAATGTAGCTGCGATAATGGTACTGTGCACCAAATAATATAGACCCGCAGCCCATGCTTGTAGGCTAAATAAAGATACAGCGATTAAGATCGTACCGATCGACGATAAAATCATAAACCCGATAAAGCGACGTAGGCGCTCCGCTGCGATTGCACCGAATACACCATATAGACTGGTCAATACACCGATGATGAGTAACCAATTTTCTAGTAAATATTGCCCTTGCGGATCGCTAAATACCGTACCGTTGACCCGCAAAATAGCGTAAATCCCGACTTTGGTCATTAATGCAAAAATCGCTGCGACTGGAGTGGCTGCCACAGCATAGGTTTTTGGTAGCCAAAAACCCACAGGCAACATCGCCGCTTTGATACCAAATACCACGAATAACAACATTGCCCCTGCCATCGCAAGTTGGTGCTGATCGCTTTCTAAATGTGGGAATAATCTCGCCACATCCGCCATATTCAGACTACCGACACTGCCATAGATCAACCCAAGACCGATCAAGAACATTGCTGAAGCAAGTAAGTTGATAATGACGTAGTGCAAACCGAGTTTAAATCGTGCCTTATTGTGATGATGCAAAAGCAATACGTATGAAGCGAGGAGCAATACTTCAAAGAAGACAAATAAGTTAAATAAATCCCCTGTCAGGAATGCACCACTCACACCCATCAACAAGAAATGGAACATCGCATGGAAGTACCGCCCACGCTGATCCCACTCTGCACTGGCAAACCATAGCACTGGTACAGCGATGATATAGGTCAGGAGTACCATCATCGCCGATAGACGATCAACGACTAAAGCAATACCAAATGGCGCAGACCATTCACTGAGGAAGTATGCTTTAATCTGTCCAGTATTGGCAAAGTCCACCATTGCAATGGCGAGGAGCAATCCAACAAGTGCTGAGCCTAGACTGATCGCATGACGAATCGGTTGACGAGGGTCAGTCTTTAATGAGCCTGAACCTGGGTTGCCAAGTAGAACTAATGCAAAACCTGTAAATGCAGGCACAAGAATCGAAAGAATTGGAAAATGTTGTTGCCAAAAATCCACAAAAAAACTCATCAAGGCTCATCCTCACGTGGATCGTAGGTAATTTCTGCTTCATCTTTAGAGTCCACATGATCATTACCTGATTCATAACGACTACGTAGGGCGAGCTGTACCACAAAAGCTGTCGTGGCGAAGCCAATCACAATCGCCGTCAATACCAATGCCTGAGGTAGTGGATCGGTGACTTTAATCGCATCTGTCAAAATCGCAGGCGCATTGAATTCAAGACGTCCCATGCTAAATAAAAAGATATTCACCGCATAACCAATCATGGCGAGCCCAAGTACCACAGGAAAAGTACGCCGACGAAGCAGTAGATAAATCCCTGTTGCTGTCACGAGCCCTACACCTGAGGCAACTAAAAATTCCATACTGATCATGATTGATCTCCTGAGGGTATAGGTCCTGACATGGTAGAGTGTCGAGAGTCACCAAGTACCGAGATAAGCAACATCGTCGCACCGACCACAGTGATATAGACACCCACATCGAATGCGGCAGCTGATGCAAGATGTAACTTTCCAATGAATGGTGGATCGACATAGATGTGTGCACTGGTCAAGAAGGGTCTACTCCAAGCCCAAGCAGCAACACCTGTTGCTCCTGCAATCACCAATCCCGCACCAATCCATTTTTCATACAATCGTCCTGAGTTGACTTTCAAGATGTGCTCAGTGCGATCTTGACCATATGCCATATACTGGATCACAAGCGCGATCGACGTCACCAAGCCTGCAATGAATCCGCCACCCGGTAAGTTGTGCCCACGCAAGAAAATATACAAGCTCACCACCAATGCCAACGGCATGACCCATGACATCGCCATACGCATCATCAGCGGTGAAGGGTTGAAGCGATAGCTCAAGCCTTCGGTCATCGTTGTGCCGTGCGTACGCATACCATCCATCAGACAAAGCGCACCGATCGCAGCAATACCCAAGACGGTAATTTCACCGAAGGTATCAAAGCCACGGAAATCAACCAAAATCACATTGACAATATTCGAGCCACCACCGAGAGGAATCGACTGTTGTTGGAAGAACCATGAAATTGATTGATGATCACGTGTCAGCACCAACCATGTCAGCCAGCCTAGACCCAAACCACCGACGATCGCTAAAACCCCATCACGCCAGCGTTGGCTACGTGTCGATTCATAAGGTGTGAGCTGTGGTAATAAAGACAAGCTCATCAGCAATAACACCGTAGTGACAATATCAACAGTGATCTGTGTTAGTGCCAAATCAGGAGCAGACAATGCCACAAAGGTAATGCTCACCACTAAGCCGATACCGCCACTAATTAACACAGCTTTGATGCGTTCATGATGGAACCACAACATCATCAAACAAGCCGTAATGAGCAGTAACCAAAATACAATGGCAGCAGTCGGTGCGTGGCTTAGCTCTCGTGTGCCTTGCGATAAGTCATAACCAAATAGCGGAATAACCACCATCAACATGCTAAAGCACAGGATTACGAATAAATATTTTTGCAATGAACCTGTTTCGGTATTTTTTTTCACAAAACGGCTAAATAAAAAGAGGCGTTTTAAAAAGGCATCAAATAAATATAAACCACGAAACTTACCGAGTGGTAGATCGAGGTCGATCTGACGGATGCGACCATTTTTTGTCAATTTAAAATAGAACAACACACCACCAACTAAGGCGATGATACTCATCACTAGCGGTACATTAAAACCATGCCAAAGAGCGAGATGTACATGCTCAAAATCATGATGTTGCACAGTCGCTGTCGTGACTTGATTGATGATACTTTGCACCGTTAGCGCAGGAACAATACCGACGATGATACATAGAATCGCTAATAAGGTAACTGGAGCGAGCATTCCTTTGACAGGTTCGTGAATGTCTTGAGAGGGTAAAGGCTTACCATACTGCGCGTCGAAAAATACCCCATGCACAAAGCGTACTGAATACGCCACAGCAAAGATTCCTGCTAAAGTCGCCAAGACCACCATAATGCTCAGCCAAACGCCTGAATGATTAGCAACTAGCTCGGTAAAGAACATTTCTTTAGACAAAAAACCGTTAGTCAGTGGTACACCTGCCATCGCCGCACAAGTGATCATTGCCAACGTGCCTGTGATTGGGAGGAATTGCCACACACCGCTGAGCTTACGTAGGTCACGTGTACCTGTTTCATGGTCGATAATCCCTGCGATCATAAACAGCGCCGCTTTGAAGGTGGCATGATTAATAATATGGAAAATCGCAGCGGCAATGGAAAGTGGTGAGCCGATACCCAATAGACAGACAATCAGTCCCAAATGACTAATGGTCGAGTAAGCGAGCAAACCTTTTAAATCTTCTTTAAAAATTGCTAAAAATGCACCAATACATAAGGTGAGCAAACCAACTGCGGTGACAATACCGTGATAGATACTTGCCCCAACGAAGATCGGCGACAAACGTGCCAATAAGAAAATCCCTGCTTTAACCATTGTTGCTGAGTGCAAATATGCTGAAACAGGTGTCGGTGCCGCCATCGCATTCGGCAACCAAAAGTGAAATGGGAACTGCGCACTTTTGGTAAATGCACCCATTAACACTAAAAATAAAATAGGTAAAAAATATGGACTATTTTGAATAATATCGGCACGTTCAAATAACTGGTCGATTTGGTATGTCCCTGCAACCTGACCAATCAGGATAAAGCCCCCGAGCATACACAGACCACCCATGCCTGTGATGGTCAGTGCCATACGAGCACCACGTTGTGCTGCGGCATAGCGCTGCCAATAACCGACTAATAAGAACGATGAAATACTGGTGAGTTCCCAAAAGATCAGCAAAATAATTAAATTATTTGATAATGAAATGCCTAACATCGCCGCCATAAACAGCATCAGTAGGCTATATAGCTTAGCCAGCGAATTTTTTTTACTTAAATAATAATAGGCATAAATAAAAATCAGTGTGCCGATCCCCGAGATCAACATGCTAAACATCAAACTCAGCGCATCGAGTCGCAGATCAATATTGATCCCTACGCTTGGTAGCCAATCCATGACATAGCGGACAGCACCGCCATTTTGTACATCAGGTAGATATTGCGCTAATAGAATAAAACACAGAAAGCTCAGTGCGCTTGCACCGATCGCAGTCGCTTGGCGTGACAGTTTATCTAAGCCCCAGACCATGGTTGTGCCGAGTAATAAGGGCAAAAGAATAATCAAAAACAGCACAATCGCATCCCATGAATAGTGTTGTGTTTGCGCATCCAAAATACAGTAAACACAAGATAAAGTATCAAAAACCAAGCAAAAAAGATTGTATTGCGCAATCTTAAATTCAATCAGTTGAGCAAGCTATTGCCCTGAACTGAAACCATGCAATCTGCATGAAAAATATCATTTTATTATAGCATGAACTGTGTCACAAGACTTGATAACAGAAACACTATCAATCCTTTTCTGTGTGGAAATATATCCGAATTGATTTGTGGTTTTGGGGCGTTTTATTAGAGAGGGTAGATGTGTAATGAATCGTTTTACTGATTTATAACCTGTAAAAGCTGTTCCATGTCTTTGATACGTTTGATTTGTTGCCACAGCTCAGTTGCTTCGGGATAGGCTTTTGTCATCATGCCCAGCCATTGTTTATAGCGCCCGATCAAGCCGATTTCAGTCTTGTAGTGTCCATTGAGAAAGGCGACTTGCAAGGTGAGTAAGTCTTGCCAACTCATGCGCTGTGAGTCATCCGACTGACGAACACAATTGACCAAATCAGGTGTAGTCACTGCGCCACGACCGATCATCAAATCTTGACATTGTGATTGCGCTTGGCAGGCTTTGGCATCGGCAACTGTCCAAATTTCACCATTGGCGATGATCGGCATGTCTACGGCGTCTTGAATCGGTGCAATCTTTTCCCAATAGGCGGGTGGCGTGTAGCCATCGGCTTTGGTGCGGGCGTGAATGGTCAGCCAGCTTGCCCCTGCATCTTGAATGGCAAGCGCATTATCCAAACTATGTGCTTCATCGAGATAGCCAAGACGCATCTTGGCTGATACTGGAATATGCTTTGGCACAGCATCACGCACGGCTTTGACGATATCGAACAGCGTATCGGTTTCATCGAGTAGTACCGCACCGCCACGATGACGATTCACGGTTTTTGCGGGACAACCAAAATTTAGGTCGATCACAGGTGCGCCAAGTGCCACGGCTTTTTCAGCATTGGCGGCGAGCATTTCGATGTTATTGCCCAAAAACTGCACATGTACAGGTGTGCCGTGAATGGTGTTGCCGTTATTTTGCAGTTCAGGGCAATATTGGTAGTAGATATGATCAGGCAGGACGCTATCGGTGACACGAATAAACTCGGTTACACACCAATCATATTGTCCGACTTGAGTCAGAATCTGGCGCATTAATGGGTCGGTCAGACCTTCCATCGGGGCAAGTACCAATTTCACCGCTGGCTACTCATCGTTCGCTACTCTTAGTTTGATTGCACATCGTAAAAATTCAAAGGTGCTTATACGGATTTTTTAGGGGGATGTCTAGCTTAGCTATTTAAAGTAGCTAAGTTTTTAATCAATAAATAGAGTTAAGTTAAAAAGTCAGGTTTAATAAAACTAACATCATCGTTCTTCATGGCTTTGTAGTTGTTTGTTAAATCAGACCAAGGTAATATTTCATAAATGAATAACCAATATTGATCAAAGTCATTAACTTTCAATGATTTGGCTAATTTTTTGTATTCTACTAAGTATATTTTTTTGTTGTACTTTTTATCGTATAAATAGGAAATCATTAAAAAAATGCAATCTAAAGAATCCAATGAATTTTGTTTGATTTTAACGTGTTGCTCCATTTTAAAGTCGTATTTTAATGCCCAGTATAGTGCGTAAGAACATGCCTCATAGATATTTTTAGATATGCCATATGAATAAATGTCATCGGCAATCTTTTTGATAGTATCAGCACTGATGTTATGAGGTTCAAAAACGCTTTTTTCTAAAACGGTAACTAAATAAGGGAAAAGTAGAACTAAGTGATGTATTTGTTTTAGATAATAATTTTGTGCATTTTCACCTAAATGTTTGTTAGATAGTATTCTTATTGCATAATTTAAAACAGCTGAGTCTGAGTTTTCTTTCAGCATTAACTCTATAACAAAGTCGAGAAATCCTTTCAATTCTTTCGTTCTAATAGCCCACTTATCTTTGTATTTATAAGTATTTACAAAGTTAAAGTGATTGAGTTTGGTTACCCAGTTTTTTACACTTGCTTGCGGTAACGGCGTAATTTTAGATTTTTTACAATTTAAGGAGAGTTCATATTTTTTGAGTTCTGCTGATAGACAAATAAAGAATTGATCGGCTTGTTCATGTGATTCGACATAACAAGTGTAATCATCAATATTTCTAACGTATTTAAACCCTTTTTTAGTTAGTTCATGGTCTACTGCAACGAGAATAATTTCTGAAATAAGATTTGATGAATGTGGTCCAATTAAGACACCATTTGTTTCGCCATGCTTTAAATTACGTGTATAAAAATCTAACTGATTAAACCATTCGGATTTAATTTTTTGCTTTTGTTTTGCAGTTTCTTTTCCCACTAAAGCCCATGCTATAGCATGGCTATAAATACTAGGGAAACAGGTTGAAATGTCTGCTATCGCAACAAATTTGCTTTTAATTATAATATCTTGTTCGGGATCGCCATCTTTTGAGTGGTTTTTATAGTTCATTTCAAATAGTTCGGGCTTTTTTAAAGTTTTTCTTATATGGATTCTACTGATTTTATAATCATCATCTGTGGTTTTATTACGGAAATGATCTTTGATAGTGCTCCAATTTTGAGAAAGACATTTGATCTGATCTAAATATGCAAATGGTTCTGGTACCGCCATTGATCTTGGAATATTGATATTCCGCATACTGGAGTACCGAATATAATCTTTGGGCTTGCTGTCCAATACAGGATTATTTGTATGGCAGTATTGTAAAAAGGCTGTGCTGCACAGAAAGTTAGGGATCTTTTCGGCAAAAAGACCATATCCAACTAATCCATCGTGTAGTTCTAATTCAGAAATATCATCAAGATATTCAATATAAGTTTTCATTTTTTAAATTAGCCTTGAAGAAAAATTGGTTTAATTCTCAGGGTTTATAGATTGATCTTGTAGGCTTTGCAAAAGTTGCTGTTGCATACTTGGCGCTAAATTATGAATCAACGCCATTAACTGCGCAAAATCAAGCGGTTCGATACTTTGAGATTCCGCTACTTCTACATCATTTTCATTCGGTAACTTTTCAGCCAATTCATTATTTTCATTTTCAATATTTGAATTCTGCGCTTGGAGCGATTGATAGACCTGCGCCAAACGCTGTTGATGCGCTGACAAATCCAAACGATGCGCCTGTGCATATTTCAGTTCAAAACATTCCACATCAGACTGAAACTCGACCATATCCGAATGCGTCGCCGTCGCAATAAATTGAACCCGAGGAAAGGCACGATGTAGTCGCTGTAAAATCTGCTGACGATGCGTCAGATCAAGATGCGCATCAATATCGTCAATCAAGACAATGCCATCACCCTCAAGACACGGAAATAGGCTGTTCGGATTCAAAATACATAGGCGCCGTACAATATCGCCGACCAGCGCACAGCAGGTTTTCTCGGTCTGCGACAGTTGTAGAAATGGCATGATTTGTCCTTGATATTTCACCATCAGACGCAGTTTCGGCTGATATTCAATGAAAATATCTTCAATCTCAGGCATCACCGTATGTATCGCACTGCGCAAACTGTTCAGACAGCGTTGTGGCGCAAGACGATAGGCATGTTCGATCTGAGAAAATAATTCATCGAATTGCACTTGATCGGCGAGCCGAGTTTGTGGATCGAGATATTGCCGAAGCAGTTGTGCGGATTGCGCATTTTCCAAGTCATGTACTTCACGTACCCACTCAAAAAACTTATTAAAAGTAGTAAAGCTCAGACTGACTTGATCATAGGCTTGATGGATTGGCGTCAGCGCAGACTGGGTATTTTTAATATTGAGATTGACCTCATGGACAAAGCGCTCACTCGGATAATAGGCGAGACATGGCAAAGAAAAGTAAGGATCGCTCTCCATCAATTTTTGATATTGTGGAATCAGCGCATCCAAGCCGTTAGTATCAGCTCGGCTTAGTGCAATACTGCTCGGCGTACTGCGGATTTTTTTAATCGTCCAATGACATTGTGGTCGTATTGATGGTGATTTTGCAGAGGATTGTTCAGCGGAATTTTCAGAAGGCTTTTCTTGAGGATTGTCTTGTTGAACTTGTGAATCATCAGGCTTTGGCAACAGCTCGGCAGGATATTCAATAGTGATTTGAATCTGTGCTTGGAGCGCATCGGTTTGGATGTCGCTATCTGGCATGATTGCGCCTGCACTGCGCAAGTCTTTGTAGCGTGCAGGAAGCCAGCTGAGCCCGTGGAAAATTTGTTTAAGTAAATTGCTTTTGCCTGCATTTTGATTGGCGAGGAATAGGCTGATCGGCAGTTTGGATTGTCCAGATTGCAAGCGCACCGCAAGATGATCAAATTGATTGATGTGTTGCAACTGCACAGCGATCAGACGCATAGCTTAACCCTCAATTTTTATGATTTTAAAAGCAAGTTTTGCGGGATTACGCCGATTTTTTCAGTTCATAATTACGCTTTAATTGCTGTAATAAATCATAAATATGGTGAATATTTAAGCTCAGTTTAGCACGAGTGCAAGCAACGTACAGCAGGCGCAATTCTTCAGGTGTGATTTTGTAGTCCAGCTGACTGAGTTTAAATTGATAATCATCTTCGAGATGGACACGATTCCATTCCAAGCCTTTGGCTTTGTGTGCTGTAGAAATCACATAATCCGCTTGCTCGATCGGCGTAATTTTGGCGAGGGCATTTTTTAGTGGCGAAGTGCCATGTTCATCAACTAATTTCACCAAAGGTTTAATGTCACTGCCGTCATTGGTTTCGCAGTATTCATGCACATCATGCCATGAATTAAACCATGCGAGTTCAGGAACATCAGTGACACGCTTGCCTTGTTTGAGCGCCGTTGCAGCATCAATAAATCGTGACAGTCGGGCATGATCAGCTTGCAGACTGACTTTATCGCCTTTGAGCAATCCACTCAGTAGTAATTCCATCGCTCGGGCGTTGGTACGGCATAAGATTGCATCTCGCATTTTGGTATGCGGTTTATTCACCACTTTGGAGGAAATCTCAGAAAAGCCGTGTAAAGGCACAGTTTCTTTCAGCGCATGCAGTAAATAATTTGCCACTTCAGCAATCTCTTCACCAAAACGGAATGATGTGGTCAGACGATTTTCAGGTAAAGGAAGTTGTTGCATGGCATTGACTGCACCACGCCATGCGTAGATTTGTTGATGGGCATCGCCGACGTAGATCACTTGGGCATTTTTTTGTTTGAGCAAAATTCCGAGCATTAACGGATCGGCATCTTGCGCTTCATCAAATAGGATATAGTCACTCGGAATATTTGGCTCAGACAACGCCCACAGTTTTAAATAGACATCATGCCCGATACCTGCTTGATGCTGTGGGTGAATCGAATCGAGCCAACGCCGTTCCAGTGCAGGGTAGAGCGACTTTTGCAGATTCTCCGCATCATCAGGATGCAACCATTCAGGCACAGGAATATGTCGTGGCGCAGGATATTGCGCATTGGTCGAACAGAAGCCACTGACACCATTTGCCACCAAGTTCGCCAAGCGGTTGGGCATCATCAGATACGGCTCATAACGACTACCCATCAGACGACGTACATTGATCGGTTGCAGTTGATATTCTGTGGCAAGATAGCTTGGGCTTAAACGAGGTAGACGTAATTTGTCGGTGATGTTGCGAGGCACGCTACGATACGCCAAAGAGTGAAAAGTTCGACAATCGACATTTTGCTGAAATTTCTGCTGAGCATGGGTGGCAATAGCTTTGTTAAACGCCAAATACAAGCCACGACGTTCAGGCATGGCTTGGCTGATCATCTCTAGTGTGGTGGTTTTACCCGTACCCGCGTAGGCGAGGATCTTAAACGAATTGCCGACGCGTGCGGTATCAATGGCAAGGGCTTGTTCTTTGGTGGCGTACATAGACTGTAATTAGGTTATGACAGTATTTAAGACTGTGTACGGTTGGCTTTTTCAACCAAACCCGATAAACCCTGTCGACGTGCCAATTCTTCAATAATGATATTTGGATCAATATCAAAATAGCCAAGCATGACGATACTATGGAACCATAAATCGGCAGTTTCATAGATCAAATCATTTTTATTTTCTTCAGTTGCACTGGCGTCATAATCTTTGGCAGCGATAATGGTTTCGACACTTTCTTCACCGACTTTTTCCAAGATTTTGTTGATGCCTTTTTCGTACAGATTCGCCACATAAGAACGATCGGCATTGGCTGATTTACGCTCACGCATGAGCGCACCAAGATAGGCTAAGACATCGCTTTGCTCACCATAAGTTGCTAATTCGAATTCATGGCTTTCATTGGCTTTCGCTTCAGTTGCTTTGCTTTCACCATTCTGATTGTAAATTTCATTCGGGTCTTTGAGCTGTGCATCAACGATTTCCCAACCGCTTGGTGTGAGCTTGCGATAGAAACATGACTCACGACCTGTATGGCAAGCAATACCGCCGTGTTGTTCGACTTGCAGGGTAATCACATCGGCATCGCAGTCGAGGCGAATTTCATAGACCGTTTGGAAATGTCCAGACTCTTCGCCTTTGTGCCATAGTTTTTGACGTGAGCGAGAGTAGTAGACCGCTTGATTTTTCTCAGCGGTCAATGCCAAAGATTCACGGTTCATCCAAGCCACCATAAGGATACGACCAGTTTGATGATGTTGTGCAATCGCAGGAATTAATCCATTTTGATCAAATTTGACTTCATCTAACCAGTTCGACATCGTATTTTCCTTTGGCATCAAGAGCGTGATAAAGCAGTGCGTTCTTTGATCAGAATATTGCAGTGCTTAAAAAATCAGAATGGCAAGTATTATAGACGCTGAAACTGTACAATGGGCAATTAAATGTTTTACTCCTGATCTTTCCGTCTTATCTGATGAATCTAGCTGTATCTATGCTCTGAATTTTATTGGCTTTTTCACTTTATGTCCGATCAATCCTTCTCCGAAACGACACCCATCAAACCACAGCTGACAGCATCAACATTGTGGTTGATGGCGATGATCTGCGGACTGTGCGCAGGGGGTAATTACTTTAGTCAACCCTTATTGCACTCGATACAAACCCATTTCCAAGTCGATGCGGCGATGGCACAGCTCACCGTAACTTGTGCGCAAGTGTCTTATGCAGTGGGATTATTATTTCTTGTGCCTTTGGGTGATTTGTTAAAACGTCAATATTTGATCCCTGTACTGATGATTTTAACGGCGATCGGCTTAATGATCAGTGCGTTTGCGCAGAATATTTATATGTTGTGGTTAGGGACGATCATGACTGGCTTGTTTAGTGTGGTGACGCAAGTATTGATCCCTTTAGCAACGGCATTGGTTGAGCCCAAGAAGCTCGGTCAAGTGGTCGGTTTCTTGATGAGTGGTTTGCTTATTGGGATTTTATTTGCGACGACGATTGCAGGCTTGTTCTCACAATTATTTGCATGGAATACGGTGTATTGGGTGACTGCCATCGTGCTATTGATGCTGATGGCATTGTTACAACCTCGACTGCCAAAACTTCCGACCTTGAATCTAAATTATTTCGGCTTATTTCGTAGCATGTTCGATCTGATGCGCGCTGAAAAGCGATTGTTAATTCGTTCAGGAATTGGCGCTTTGGCATTTGGTTCGATGAGTGTTTTATTTTCCACGATGGCACTACTCATGGCAAAGCCACCATTTTATCTGAGTGATTTTCAGATTGGTTTGATCGGGCTGTCGGGTATTGTCGGTGCTGTGTTTGCGCAGTACGCAGGGAAATTAGCAGACCGTGGTTTTGCACGACAGCTGACCATTATCGGCTTTATTGGTATGTTGCTCAGTTGGACGACGCTGTACTTTGCGCATTGGTATATCATCGCATGCGTGATGGGTTTCTGTTTGGCGATGCTATCGAATAATATGCTTCATGTCACCAATATGAATATCGTGTACCAACTGCGTGATGATGCTAAATCAAGAATTAACTCAGTCTATATGACAATATATTTCATTGGCGCTGCATCGGGCTCATCACTGGGAACGGTGGCGTGGAACTATGGCGGTTGGACGATGGCGTGCGTGGTGGGGTTGATTTTGGCATTGCTCAGTGGAGTATTGTGTTTGGTCGATATGCCGAATATGAAGAAATCGCAATAAACCGTATTGAAAAGCTCTGTCTTAAAAAGATCTGCTTGAATTGGTGACTTTGGAAAATTACATCAATCGGCTATACTATGCGCCCTCATATTTCAAACCGCTCATAAGCCATAAATATGGATGCTTTAGATTCGCAACCTACTAAGGTCACTTCACCTGCTATAGTTTATCCTCGTATTTCTGTTGCCCCGATGATGGATTGGACGACACGAGATTATCGTTATTTCGCACGTCTGTTTAATCCAAATATTGTGCTCTATACCGAAATGGTCACGACAGGGGCGATCATTCACGGTGATGCTTCACGCCACCTCGACTTTAGCAATCAAGAGCATCCGATCGTCCTGCAACTGGGTGGTTCAAATCCGTACGATTTGGCGACTTGTAGCAAGATGGCTGAGGATTGGGGCTACGATGAGGTCAATCTCAATGTGGGTTGTCCAAGTGATCGCGTACAGAATAATAAAATCGGCGCATGTCTGATGGCAGAGCCAAACCTAGTCGCAGAATGTATTTATGCCATGCAAAAGGCGGTCACGATCCCAGTGACGGTGAAGCATCGTATCGGTATTGATGAGATGCAGTCCTATGAAGAGATGTTGCACTTCGTCGATACAGTAGCGCAGACAGGTTGTACGCACTTTGTGGTACATGCACGGATTGCGATCTTGCAAGGCTTATCACCCAAAGAAAATCGTGAAGTGCCGCCACTTCGTTATGGGGATGTCTATCGTTTAAAAAGAGAGCGCCCACATTTGACCATTGAGATTAATGGTGGTATTAAAACGCTTGAAGAAACTAAAGCACATCTTGAACATGTTGATGGCGTGATGATTGGTCGAGAGGCTTATCACAATCCGTATCTCTTGGCAGAGTTGGGTGAGTTGTGGCAACTGGACGCGCCAAATCGTTTTGAAATCATGGCACAGATGATGCCGTACTTTGAGCAACGTCTTGCACAAGGCGCACCGATGTCAGTGTTAACACGGCATATTTTAGGCTTATTTCAGCATCTTGCAGGTGCACGTAAGTGGCGACAGGCTTTAAGTGGTGGTAATGCAAAAAGCATTGCAGATATTGAAAGTGCCATCAAAAGGATGCGTCAGTATTCAGAGCAAACGGCATAAATTTCTAAAATTTAGATTTGTCAGCGTAGTCATTATTTAGATGTAATCTGCGCAGGGTCGGTCGCCACTTTTTTACCGACTTTGCGCCACGGATTTTTCTTCATACCGTATTCTTCCATCTGATCTAAGCCCCACCATAATGCAGGGATCAATCTGGTTTTGATCAAAGGCAAGCGTGTCACATCAAGACCTGCCCACGGTAAAAATGGATTACGACGTGCAAACGCCCATAGCTCGATACGCATCGAAGGGCGTGCGCTCAATCCACGTGCGTGGAAGCCATAAGTATCTGCAATGACTAAAGTGTTGGCGGAAACAGCAAATTTTTTCGGAGCGCCATAGCCCAAATCCACAAGTTCACTTTCTTGGATACGAAATGAACCACGCTGTGACATACGATCACTGTTTTGGATATTGAACGCACGTTCACGCTCCCAAGCCAATCGCTTGTCATTGAGCAGATGCGAACCCGGTACATAGACAAAAGGGCCTTCATCTTCTACCACATCAGTGAAAAATAACCACGCTTTCATACTTGGGTGAAAGGTGTCGCTATGCAGCGCTGTTTGCGGATCAGGGCGGGATTTCCGTACCTGTGAAATGATCACTTGCACATAGTACAACGGCTGTAGTTTAAAGCTTGCAACATAGTGAATCAGATGTTGCCAATAGCTAGACTCAAGGAGTTTTTTGGTCTGAGGTAAGTTCGGTAAAGTGCGAAAATCGAGCGCCATACGCCTTGTCACGGTGTCACCTTGCAGGGTTTCACGTGTGGGCAATGGGGTTTCAGTGAGTTCTTTTTTTAAGGATTGAAACTCTGCATCAGGCAAGAAGTTCTCTTTGAGAATAAAGCCATTTTGCTGATATTGCGCAATATCTTCTACGCTGAGAAATTGTGCCAATTTCTCACGGCGAGCTTGGGCGAGGGCAAAGGCTTGTTTGACTCGGAACTCATGTAAACCCAAATCATTGAGTGTTTGATTGCCTAAAATCGGGTGATCGACAAAAGAGCTTGAGGTGGAAAGCGTAGAAGCAAGCCACCACGGAAATTTCTTCGGGTCAGATTTGGCAATATGTTTGAGCTCATGCAGGGCTTGCTGAGTTTGCGTGCTTTGCCAAAATTTCTGAACTTTTTTAAGCTTATTTATCATAGATGATCTTTTTTGATGTGCGTATTATGAGCGTGCTAAGCCAGCTTCAAGCACAGTCTTTTCTAAGTATGCAAATAAGTCGTCTGCGATTGATGTACCGAATTGATCATCAATCTCACGGATACAAGTCGGACTGGTGACGTTGATCTCCGTCACATAGTCGCCAATCACATCTAGCCCGACAAAGACCAAGCCTTTTTCACGTAGGAATGGTCCGACTTTTTCAGCGATTTTACGGTCATTCTCTGTGAGTGGTCGAGCTTCACCACGTCCGCCAGCGGCAAGGTTGCCTCGTGTTTCGCCATTTTGTGGAATACGTGCGAGGCAGTATGGCACAGGCTCGCCGTTGATCATCAGAATACGTTTATCGCCATCAACGATTTCTGGAATATAGCGCTGTGACATGATGGGTAGCTTGCCATTTTCGGTGAGCATTTCCAAAGTTGAGCCAATATTTGCACCGTCAGCAGTCAGACGGAAAATGCCCATACCGCCCATGCCATCTAATGGCTTGACGATCACGTCTTGATGGATTTTGAGAAATTCACGTATTAACGACTGCTGTGAAGTCACCAAAGTTGGCACTTGTAACTCTGGAAATTGTGTCGCAAATAATTTTTCATTGCAGTCACGTAGCGATTGAGGCTTGTTAATAATCCAAGCACCTTCACGTTCTGCTTGCTCAAGAATGTAAGTCGTGTAGACAAAATTCATGTCAAAAGGTGGATCTTTACGCATCAAGATCACGTCGAAGTCAGCCAAAGACTGTGCAGACTTTTCACCGAGTTCATAGTAATGGTTGTAATCTTCGAAGACTTGAAGCGGTGCAATTAAGCCAAACGCTTTGCCGTGATCAATATATAAGTCGTGTTGTAGCGCATAGCTGAGCGCATGCCCACGACGAGTTGCAGCCCAAAGCATTGCCATGGTGGAATCTTTTTTTAGATTGACTTGTTCAATAGGATCCATGACTACCAGTACACGCATGATTTTTAACTCAATCTATTTGTCTTTGGGCGTACAGTATAGTCAAAAAATAAGGCACTGAGTATTGCAAATTGAAATACGCAGTGCCCATTATTGTCAATTTTTGTGAAATAGAATTGACGAGAATAAAGTTTTGCTAAGTAATCTTATTTAGTCATTCTTAGGCTTGGATTTACCCTGAACAGTTTCTTCAATTTGTTCAAAGTCGGTGTGGCGAACATCTAAACCTTTCACCATATAGATCACTTGTTCAGAAATGTTTCGTGCATGATCGCCGATACGTTCGAGAGAACGGAGTACCCACATCACGTTGATGACACGGCTGATATGGCGGGGATCTTCGATCATATAAGTCATGAGCGCACGCATCGCAGAAGAATACTCACGGTCAATATCTGCATCGGCACGCATGACATGTAGTGCGGCTTCTGCATCAAGGCGAGCAAAAGCATCTAAGGCTTCACGAATCATGATGCGCACTTGATTGCCGATATGACGTGTTTCCATATAGCCACGTGGTGATTCACCATCTTCTGAAAGGGCTTGGGCGATACGTGCAATTTTCGCTGCTTCATCGCCGATACGTTCAAGGTCGGTATTGGCTTTACTCATCGCCAAGACCATACGTAAGTCACTGGCAGCAGGATGGCGACGTGCCAAGATTAGCGTCAAGGCTTCATCAATATCACGTTCGTGTTGATTGACGTTGTTATCAGCCTCTTGCACCTTCACAGCCAAATCAAGATTGGTATCTAGCAAGGCATGGATTGCATTGGCAACCTGTTGTTCAACCAGTCCGCCCATCGCCATAAACTTTGCGTTGACGTCCTCGAGGTTTTCGTTGAATTGTGAAGAGATATGATGACTAAACACAGAAGTAGATGGTTCCAAGGTGAGCACTCCTAAAAATTGTAAACTTTTTAGCCAGTATTAAATAGCGCTTTTATGAAATATTTATGACAAAAGGTGATGTGGCTACAAATTTTATCTGTTTGAAACAGCATCACCTTGATTTGAAATAGTGTTTATTTTTATTTCAGCCATTGGTTAAAGTCGATTAAGTCTTGTTCGCTCAGCTGTCCTGCTTGTGCCTTAAGCTGTAAGGCACTCAGAATATAATCATACTGTGCATTGACATAATCGTGCTGTGCAGAAAAAGCATTGCGCTGTGCAAGTAAGACGTCAACCATCGTTTTGATACCTTCACGGTAGCTTGCAGAAGACGCATCGGCGACTTGCTGTGCGGACTTTAATGCACTGTGATAAGCATTCAACTGGCTGTAGGCACTACTGACCTGTAAGAATGACCGCTTAATTTCTGTTTGGATTTGGCGGCGTGTTGTATCGACATCTGCGAGTGCGGTATTGGCTTCGATTTGTGATTTTTTAATTAAGGCATTGCGTGTACCTGTGTAAGGCGTCCAGTTTAGCTCAATACCAATCTTATCTGTGCGACCAGTACTGCTAATAATGGTTTCAGGGCTTTGCTTATTCCAACCTGTACTTGCAACAGCTTCGACTTGTGGAAAATAATCCGCTTTTTCCACATTGACTTTTTGCTCTGCGACTTTGTGTGCAAGACGGCTTTGCGTGAGATTAAGATTATTCCGCTCTGCCATGTCAAGCCAAGCATTGAGATCATTTGGAATCGGGTTTTGATATTGAAATCCTGCATCCAAACGTGCCAAAGGTGTTTCAATATCACCGACCAATTGTTCAAGCTCTTCTAATGCAAGCTGATATTGAATGTCACTGGCCACCTTTTTGGCGATCGCACTTTGATGCTGTGCCTCTGCTTCGCTGACATCGATCTTGGCAACTAAGCCTTCGCGGTACTGCGCACGAATCATTTCGGCTTGTTTGGCAAGACTGTTGACTTCTTGTTGATTGACCTCGACGAGGCGTGTTTGGCGGAGCACATTAAAATATTTTTCAGCGACATTCAACATCAAATCTTGTTGTTGTGATAACAGCTTGACCTCAGCAAGTTGTGTTGAGATTTTGACTTGTTTATAAGTTTGCCAAACATCCCAACGGAACAAAGGTTGGCGGATACTGAGTCCGACTTGTCGAGTGGTCGATTCATCATTATAAAAGTTAAAGCTTGGTGTCACCGTCCCTGCACCAGTACCACCTGTAGTTGAATTGCTTGAATCATCCAAATCTTGATATTGCTTATAAATAGATGCGTTGACGCCAACAGTCGGTAGAGCTGCTGCTTTGGCGATACCGAGATTCTGCTGTTCGATTTGAAAGCGTAATTGATCCGCTTGCCACGTTGCATCATGTGAAAGCGCACGTTGATACGACTGCACAAGATCAATCGCCCATGTCACATTGCAGAGTGAAACACCTAGAGCGAGCGTACATACTTTTTTCATCGTAGCTCGTTTCATCACGGTTCGTTGAGTCGCAGTTTGCTTAATCACGGTTCGTATAGTCGCAATTCGGTTAATCATAGTGTGTCGAGCGAATCCATTTTCTTGGCTTTATCGGTTTCCTAAAATGCTGACAACAGACCCTATTCGTCGTATATCAACGTTTTGTATTATTCAAAAAAATCAGGCTCAGAAAAAGTAGCATATTGTACCGATCACTAAAAGCGTCGTTGCGCCAACTTCGGCAATGATCAATGCCCACATAAATCCCGAAACTAAGAACGCAGGGAGCTGCCCTGTTTTGCCGAGGCGATGTGGTTTTTGGAATTGATTGTGCGTATCTTGTAAGAAACCATGCAACACATAGCTAAATACCGATGCAAAGAAAAATAATAAATTGGCAATTACACACCACAGTAAAGTCGTTGCAGATAAATTTGAGAAACTCGCCAAGACAGCTAGAATCAACGATGCAGGTGCATAAAGTAATGCAGAGCGATGTGCGATATCGACATAATAATGCGCGCGAGCATGTTCAGATTGGCGAATTTGTAGATATTTCCATACGCCTGTGAGCATACCAATTAAAAGAAAAATACCGCTAGCAACGATGGCAATCCCAGACGCTAGCGTTAGATCAATTACACGATAATCCATAATTATACATTCTATCCATTTGAAAATTATTCAAAAAAACTGCTCAACAACGTCCATGATGGTCAAAACAATCGCACCGCTTTATAAAAATAGTGCTAATATTTTATGACAAATGAACAGTCGTGTTGATTGTAGCTTTTATTTGAAACTGATGCTGAGTTTTTGATATAGGCATAAAAAACCTAGTTAGAAAATTCAAAAGTGAGAATATTCAAATCTGAACATCCAAATCAGGATGTTAGAGCAAGCGCATCGCATGATACTGCCAACAATTTATAAACGCATTAGTTGTCATCGCTTTTGGGGTAGTGCCTATGAAACTTAAATCTCTGACAGTCGCCATGTTTGGGTTCTATTTTACGAGCTTCAGCTATGCCAATCAGACAGTACATACCGTTGATGTCGATGCCGCAACGACGCAGATGGAAGCAGCAAGCGATGCGCCATCAGTATTGATCGAGCCACCGACAGGGACGGTTTTAGATATTATTCCCGAAACCATTGATAGTGCACCAACGATTTTACCTGAGCAGTCCAATCATAAGATTGTTCCTCCGACGGAGCAGACTAAAGAAGATTCATGGTGGGATCGTACTCAAGATAAGTTTAGCAATAGCTTGCAAAAGCGTGCGCATAGTATCAATGACTGGTTTGGGGAGCCTGATCCAAATGAGCCTGCATGGGCGACGCTACGATTGATCGTGGATACACGCTGGGATGAGTATGATGATTTTTCGGTGAAACCACGTGTGCGAGGAAAGATTAAGCTACCAACCCTTGAGAATAAGCTGAGTGTAGTCTTTGGTGATGATAGTTTGGATAATGAAATCCGAGATAGCGTTGCGATTAATAATGAAAACCCTCGTGGAAACCCTGACGAAACCTTAGATGGAGAGCAGGTCAAAGACGACAACTCATCATTAGCACTACGATGGTCACAGTGGAAAAATCCGTGGGACATTGATACCGATGCCGATCTCGGGGTACGTTCTGGCGATGATGTGTACGCACGTCTAAAGGTTTCTAAAGATTGGGATTTAAATAATAACTTCAGTACGCATGCAGAGCAGATTTATCGCTATGGATTAGATAGTAAAGATTATCTGAGAACCAACTTAGAGATTCGTCATGCTCGCCCTCAAGAGGCTTTCTTGAGCAATCAGTTGAGTCTGACTTATACCGATGATAATTTTGAGCAGAACTTCCACTGGGACAATCGACTCTATCGACAACACCAGTTTTTCCATGATCATTGGTTTAACTATGGGGTGTACACAGGCGGCGACATTGATGACAATCAACCTGAGTTAGACAGCTATGGACCGTTCATCGGTTGGCGTCAGCCGTTTTTGCGGGAATGGCTATTCATTCAAACAGAAGTGAATTATTACAACGATGATGATTTGGATCGAGACCATCATGTTGGTGCATTACTTCGTTTGGAAACATGGTTTCAATAACATAGAAATGGCATGTAGTTGAAATTCACCTGATGTGTTTGAAAAAAAAACGTACTTCCGATAAGACTACGTTTTTTTGATTTTAGCTTTTAAAGAAATGTGACAAGTCGGTTACATTCGACACAATTCGATAACGATAAGCGCAAGATTCGTGCGCATTGATTTTGCATACTTATACAGTTCATTTTTTAGGAAGAAGAGGATATAACCATGTTAAAACAAACAATGTCGAAGCAAACGCATAAAACCACAGCTGTATTTGCAAGTTTGGCGATGAGTGCCGCATTATTAGTTGGCTGTGCGAATGCAACACCATCACAAAATCGCATCGGTGCAGCAGCAGTCGGTGGTGCCGTAGGCGGTGCAGTCGGTCAAAAGGCTGGCGGTCGTACCGGTGCAGGTGTTGGTGCAGCCGCAGGTGCAGGTCTTGGTTCAAACAGTCAAGGTAGTAGTGGCACAGGTTCTACCTCAAGTGCGATTGGCGGTGCAGTCGGTGCGATCATCGGTGAAAAAGTCATTGGTGGTGCAGAAGGTGCTGCAGTTGGTGGTGCGATCGGTGGTGGCGCAGGTGCTGCGATTGGTGAAGGTCGCTAATCCCTAAAACCTCGATTTAATAAACTTAATTTGAGAATCTGAGTTTAATAAAAGAAGTTGCGTCATTGGCGCAACTTTTTTTATATGCAATTTTTTTATGTGTAATTTTTTTATGTGTAATTGAACTCGGTCAATCTGATGAAGTCAGTTTTTTAGCCAACTCTATGGTTTGAAATTTTGCATTCTCCGAAGAATTTTGATGGCGTTGATCTGCAAACTCTTGGTATTCAGAGCGAATTTCATAAAAATCCTCAACACCAAGATGTTGTAGTGGTCGTTTTGATTACACGTTTTTATTGTTTAGAACGAAAAAGCGATCGTGTACCTTTTGGCTTTTTACGGCGGATATAGACGACTTTTTCTACAGCGGCGATCCGTTGTCCTTGTTCATCAATAATGTCGAGATGATAGGTGCGGAACACAGGTTCATGATTCAAAGCAAGCTGACGAATTTCTGTGAGCTCATCAGGGCTGATTCGGACATCCGCATAGACTGTACCACGTCCAGGTGAAAGGAATTGAATCGTCGCAGCTTTATCCCAAACGATATATTTCTCACCCAGTTGATGCATCAAAATCAACATATAAAATGGGTCAACCATCGCATATAAGCTACCACCAAAGTGCACACCGACAATATTTCGATTTTTGCGAGTGAGTGGCATTTTGACTCGAATAAAGCCCTCATCGAGGTGCATTTTTTCGACTTCGATACCTGCGCCACGAAACGGTGAATAAAAATTCAAAATAAACTTAGCTACACTCGGTAGACGATTAATTACTGTACGTATGTCCATAAAGTCAATTTATCTCTTCATCTTTTACTCCATACTAATCGGAGTTTGAGGAAAAACAAGCACAGATTGACGACAATCCTATTCCGATAGGATTTTACTCAGTCGGTTTATCTCGTTGATTCTGTATTGAACGTGGATAAACGATATCTTCAGGATTATTTGGGAAGAACTATGCAAGCATTACAGCAATCAAAACAGCAACTACACCAGCAAGCTCAACAATACTGGGTAAAAACCACAGACGACGAGCAACTTTTTGCGCAAAGCTTCGGTGATGCAAGTAAGCCTGCGATGGTGCTCGTACATGGCTATCCTGACAATCAAGAAGTGTGGGAGTTGGTGATTCCGCATTTACTCAATGATTTCTATGTGATTAGTTACGATGTACGTGGTGCAGGGCGTTCGACTATTCCGAAGAAACTATCAAGCTACCGATTGCCACAACTTTCTAAAGATTTAAATGCAGTGGTGGAGCAGGTTATCCCAAACCGCCAATTTCATCTCGCAGCGCATGATTGGGGGTCGATTCAAACATGGGAATCGGTCACAGAAGAAAGCTTTCGTGGAAAAATTTTATCCTATTCGACCATTTCAGGGCCTTGCCTAGATCATGCTCAGCACTATCTACAAAAGGCAAAAACGGTGCAGCCACTCAATGTACTGAAAATGCTCAGTAAGTCTTGGTATATCGCTGTATTTCATTTGCCATTGTTGGCGCCGACCTATTGGCGTATCAGCTCGGTGAATCAGTGGCAAAAGTTTTTAAACAATTTGGAAAAAACCAAAGGTCTACCAGTAAGCCAAGCGGTGTTACAAGATGGTCAGCATGGTATTGCGCTGTATCGTGCCAACTTCATTCCAACCATGCTCAAGCCAAGAAAACGCTATGCACAGTGTCCTGTTCAGGCAATCGTATTGAAGCGTGATCATTTTGTCAGTCCTGAATATATTGATGAAGTACAACATTGGGCAGATGATTTTAGCCGTGTTGAGGTGGATGCGAATCATTGGGCGATCTTGAGCCAACCGCAACGTATTGCGCAATATATTGCTGATTTTGCTTTAAAATATTAATTTTTAATCTGGTGATCGAGCTCAATCGAGGACTTTATTTCGATTGAGTTTTTTTATTTCTGAGGATTTTTAAAATGAGCATTTAAGCACATTAAATCTTGTGGCTAATCAGATTTTTGCACCGATTCGCAAAGTGACTGATAGAATAGCGACTGATTCTTTTTAGTTGTATGTTTTATGAATGCAGTTGTGATTGCAATTTTACTGATGTTCGCTTTGTCTTTGGCAAGGGTGTCAGTGGTATTTACCTTAGTCATTTCCGCCGTTGTCGGTGGGTTGGTCGCAGGGTTAGGGATTTCAGATACGGTCAAAGCCTTTAATGAGGGCTTGGGTGGCGGTGCGGAAGTGGCGTTATCTTATGCTGTATTAGGTGCATTTGCTTTAGCGCTATCAAAGTCGGGGTTGCCAGATTTATTGGCGCATAAGTTATTGGGTCTACTTGGACAAGAAGCGGAACACGCCAAAACTGCAAAATTAAAATACGTGCTTTTTTCGATTTTATTTGTCGCTGCGATCTTTTCACAGAACTTGATTCCAGTGCATATCGCCTTTATTCCTGTGATGATTCCACCTTTACTCAAAGTCATGAATCATCTCAATCTTGATCGCCGTGCGGTGGCTTGTGTGCTGACAATGGGCTTGGTCGGGACTTATATGCTACTTCCAGTCGGTTTTGGTGCGATCTTCTTAGAACAAATCTTGATGGGGAATATCAACGAAGTGGGTGCGAAATATAATCTACAGGTTGAGCGTTGGATGTTGCCAGTTGGTATGGCGATTCCTGTTGCGGGGATGTTTTTAGGCATGTTCGTTGCGGTGTTTTTTAGCTATCGCAAACCACGTCAATATCAGATGCAAGCCGTAGCAAGTGTGCAAAAGATGGATTTGGAACAACCGCTCCAAACTGAAAAAAATGCAAATGTTGATCTCACCGAAGAGCTAAAGCATGATGGACAAAGCTTACAATCCGAAGCCAAAGATGTCCCACAGATTGCCAAAAAAACCTTGTTGATGGCATGTCTTGCCGTGGTCTTGACGATCACTGTACAGCTCTATGCTGGCTCAATGATATTGGGTGGCTTGATCGGTTTTGCGGTGTTATCAGCGGCAGGTATTTTTAAATGGCAACAAGCCGATGATGTATTCGTGCAAGGTATGCGGATGATGGCATTGGTCGGTTTTATCATGATTGCTGCGTCAGGGTTTGCCTCAGTGATGCAGGCGACTGGTCAAGTCGATAGCTTGATTCAAGGCGTGATGGCTGAGCTTGGTGGTCATAAAGCTTTGGCAGCATTTTTGATGTTGTTGATCGGTCTATTCGTGACTTTAGGTATTGGTTCTTCATTTTCGACCGTGCCGATTTTGGCAGTGATTTATGTACCACTGTGCGCACAATTTGGCTTTTCACCATTGGCAACCGTCGCATTGATCGGTACAGCAGCGGCACTCGGTGATGCAGGTTCTCCTGCGTCGGATTCGACCTTGGGTCCAACGGCAGGGCTAAATGCCGATGATCAGCACGATCATATTTGGGATACGGTCGTTCCGACATTTTTGCACTTCAATATTCCATTGATTATCTTTGGTTGGATCGCGGCGATGTATCTGTAAGGTACTGAAAACTTAAATAACTCGCGTTTGATGAAATTTGCAGTGTATGGCTTTGAAAAGGAAAATCATTTTTAGACAAGGTATTGAAGTGTATGCTTTTATGTCGGGATTAACCTTCGGTTCGACCTACTTTCCTTTCGGGGAAAGTAGGCAAAGCCATTTGTCAGTCGCAAACTCGGTCATATATCAAAATCAATCGAATACCTTGGAAAACTTCACTTTACTAAAGCTATGCTGACCTCGAACAGTGCGACTGACGCTCCAACTTGGCATGCAGTTTTTACTCATCATAAGCCGAACTCAGGTTATTTAACCTTATGATAAGCACCATCTGCATATACTCCAAACCCGAAACCACAACTTGACGCATCGCCTTGTTGTTGTTTGACCGCAATGAACTGCTCGCTCAGTGAATGATTAAAAAAATCTAAATCAATCTGACAATCTTCATAATGATATTCAGCGTGCGTATTGGTTTTTCCTGCCACTTTTTTCGGCATTTCAATCGTAAACTCACCAAGATTTGGACCGTAAATCAGCGCCAATAATCCCATTCTTAAACCATAAAATCGAATCGCATAATGATCACCTTGATCAGACACTACTAAACGATTCCATGCACCTTGACCTGCATAACGCACATATTCCCCAGTGATTTTTTGATCTGTATAAAGCTGTTTGGGAAGTTTCGATAAATTGTACTGACTCTTTTTATTCTCTGGACGCAATGCATACCATGCTTTTGCCCAAGCATATTGTCCTAGCTTGGTATGGGCTAAGCCGACATTGTTATAAGCCGTTGCAAGATTCGCCTCAGTCAAAGTTTGAGCGCTTTTAGCGAGATCATCTTGATTGAGCAAACAGAAATGGGTGTATGTCGCTTGGTTTTCAAAAGCATCCAAAGCTTTCGAATAGTTCTTCTGCTGATACAAGCGTGCGCCTTGCTGTTGATAAGTTGGCAGTTGTGCACAGGCTTCTCGAATCTCTGCATTGCGATCGGCATAACTATTCGACGAAATCATCAATGCCATTCCTGTAATAACCATTGTTGCACAAGCGTGCAACCAGTCAAAATTGAAATATCGAAAGTTTGCTTGAAAGAAATGGTTTGCACTTGTATTGATCATTGAAATTTCCCAAGCGAATGATTGATCCATAGTGTGCACTAAAATCGCCCGAAAATTAGTATGAGAATGTTTAACTGCGAGCCATTGTTGATATATAGATAACTGTAAAGTATTTAAGTTTTTGTTATTTAATATTTTTAAGTGAAGTATTTATGATTTGGCATGAAACTTGTTCTAAGTTTTGTAGGAAAAAACGATGCGGAACTGGGAGAGGTTTCTACTGCATAAAATATAAATTGATGATTTTAATGATTGATGATTTTGTAGCCCACCTACTGCACGACTTGCAGTAGGTGATTTTTTATCTAATGCTCAGAAAGCGATTATTTAGGGTCTTTGCCGTCGTTGCCCTTGATCACCATATACAAGACAGCAAGAATCAATAGCCACGCACCGCCAAATGCACTGGCACAGAAAGCCAAAATACGACCATACTTATCGAGATGCCAAAGGTTTTGGTGCAATGCCACCATGACAAATATCCATTGAGCCAATGCAAAAACGATCATCACCAAAGCGTGACGACGAACAGCAGGACGCATTGCCATAGCAGTACCTTAATATCGTGTGGGAGTGGCGCATATTATGCCACTTTTGGCACGATTTTGGGTAGTTTTCGGTGTATCTCCAAGTTCATTTACTTTTTGAACGGAAAAGCATACTTCACAATGCGCCCAAGCACTTGTCCAAACTGCTTGACAAGACTGGCATTGTTATAATTCAAACCATATTTTTTGCAGACGGCTTCAACCTTTGGTGCCATTTGACGGTAACGGCGTGCAGGAACGTCAGGGAACAGATGATGTTCAATCTGATGACTAAGATGCCCTGAAAGGATATGAAAAGCTTCAGAACCTTTTAAGTTCGATGAACCACGAATTTGGCGCATATACCAATGTCCTTTTGACTCATTGAGCAAAACGGTTTTTGGGAAAACCTCAACATCTTTGGTGAAATGACCACAGAAGATGATGCTAAATGTCCAAATATTTCGCATGCCATTCGCAGTTAAATTGCCTAGAAATACAGGGATTGCACTTGGTCCTGCGATGAGTGGGAAAAATACATAGTCTTTAAACAGTTGCTTTGCGACTTTATTTTGCACAGGTTTCCAATCATTCCAAAGTTGTTGTTTAGTTTTTTTACCAATGAGGAGCTTACCAATTTCAAGGTTCTGAATCGCAACGCCCCATTGAAAAAGTAGGCAAAATGGAATGCTGTACAAAGGTTGTAGTAGATAGCCAGCTTTCCAACGTTGTTCAGGGAATAAGCGCAGTAAGCCATAACCAATATCATCATCCATGCCTTTGATATTGGTATAAGTATGATGTTTAAAATTATGCGTTTCACGCCAATTATCCGATGTACCAACGGTATCCCATTCATAGCGTTGACCATTCATATTGGGATCATTCATCCAGTCGTATTGACCGTGCATGATGTTGTGCCCAACTTCCATATTTTCCAAAATCTTCGCCACAGAGAGTAGACTCGTCCCAAGCAACCATGCAGGTGGAAACCATCCTGCAAATAGCAAGGCACGACCAAGCACACTGCTATATCGCATTGTCGCAATCACACGACGGATATATTTGGCATCTTTCTCACCGAGATCGTCGAGCACCTCTTGTTTGATCGCATCAAGTTCTTTGGCAAAGCGATCTAACTCGGCAGAGGTCAATTCACGGTTTTTCGGATTTTTTATATATTCAATCTTTGCAGGCATGTTCATGATGACTTCCTCAAATCATTTCAAAATTATCTTTATCGCAGTTCAATGTGCTTCATTTTCACTCGATGAATTAGCTTTACAGCGCAAGTGTGATGTCACTTTGTGCACTATTGACGCAGATGCGTAGTAATTGGTTGGCTTCATGATTGGTTTGTTTGTTGGCAATATGCTGTGTGCTACCACTAACTTTGGGACATGCACATTTATTACAAATTCCCATGCGACAACCGTGTTGTGGGCGGATGTTGCGCGCTTCTAAAGCGGTCAAAATCGACTGACCTTTTGGGATTTGCAATTGTTTGTTCGAACGACTGAGATGGATATTGATCAGTTCAATTTCTGATGAATCTGAATCCGTGATACTTGGCGTAGAAAAGTAAAAAGATTCACCTTGAAATTGCCTAGCATCTGTACATAAGCTTTGCGCAGTTTCGACAAAACCCGAAGGACCACATGCGAATACAGCACAGTCATGCACATCCTGAATGGATTGCACATGAGTGGCGTTTAAGCGTTGCGATGTCGTGTCATTGTTGTCTGTGTTGCTTTGCGCTTGGGTAGAATAGAAGTCAACATTGAACGAAGCATAGCGTTCTTGCCATTGTTTAAATGGTAAGATAAAAGCATGTTCACGCTGAGTTGACGCCCAATATTTTAAATGGATTTGATAGTCTTCTAGGCGGTTTTGCTTTTCAAGCGCATGTAATACGCTAAACGCAGGAGTGATGCCGCTCCCTGCAACGAGCAAGACGAGTCTTTTGCTTTGAAAATGATCTAGTGATACTTCACCATAAGGTTTACCAAAGCTTAAGTAATCGCCAATATTAGCTTTCTCACATAGCCAACCGCTGACCAAACCACCGTGGACATGTTTGACATTCAAGGCGATATGTTGGCGATCGAGTTGCGTCAAACTATAACTACGTTCATAACGAATCCCATTGATCTCCACAAAGACAGGATGATGCTGACCTGCTTCCCCAAAATCCATACGTCGATTGCATTTGATTTTCAGCTGATACATATCTTGCGCAATTTGATGGCGAGCAATGATTTGCCCACGTGCTTCGCTACTTGACCAAAGCGGATTGATTTGTTGTAGCCAGAAGTCGGTTGCAGAGCGATCAAACACAGTGCTTGAAAGCTGATTGAGCCATGTATTCGATTTGGAAAGTGTCGTCATATTTCGAAAGATCTAAAGTTAAATTTGTAATTATTATACACTTGTATATACATATGTATATATTTAATGGTTTTGATTCGTGTTTTACTGTAATTTAGCCATACTAGAAATTAATGTATTTAATGATAAGATTTTGAATAATTTGTTTTTATTTAGACATTTTTAATGTTCGTAAAGAGTTGTAAGTATTTCATCAGTAAGATTGAGCACTTGATTTGTTGCGACATATTTCATAAAAAATAAGCTTAGCGTTATACTAGGATTTTTATTGATTGAATTGCTTAGATGTCTTCGACGGTCGAGCAATGTTTGAGCGCATGAATCCAATTTCAACATCACTACAACATCATGAATCTGTCTCCGAATTGGATGCTCAGAAGCCTACTATCCGTAGTCCAGGACGTAAGGCGTCAATCACACAAGAAGAGCTCTTCGATGCAACGCTGAATTTATTGCGTTCAGGGCGCAGTATTGCTTCGCTGAGTTTGCGTGAGATCGCACGAGAAGCAGGTATTGCACCAAACAGCTTTTATCGACATTTTCGTGATATTGATGAGCTTGCCATTGCCTTGATTGGTCGCTCAGGTCAGGTTTTGCGTCAGATCATCAGACAAGCACGGCTCGAAGCACAAAAAGGCAAGAGTGTGGTGCAAAGCTCGGTAGATATTTTTGTCCATGAGCTAGATACCGATGAGGGGAATCTTAGACTATTGCTACGTGAAGGTTATACAGGTTCTGTATCCTATCGTCAGGCGGTAGAACAGCAACTACGTGATTTTGAACAAGAGTTGCAAGAAGATATCGTGCGACTAGAGAAGCATCATGATAATACGCTGAAATACCCTGATCTTGTTGCCAAAGCGATTACCCAGTTGGTATTCAATATGGGGGCAAAAGTGGTCGAACTACCTCCTGAAGAACGTCAAGCAATTGCCGATCAAACAGTGATTATGATTCGAATTTTACTTATTGGTGCACGGAAAGTTTAAAGCGTACTAATTTGCATTGTTTAAGTTTTATGTCACCTAAAATCGTCATGTGATATGGCGATTTTTTTATATCAATTCATTATTTTATTGCTGATTTTATTTCTAGAATTCACGCAGTGTAGTTGCAAATATCATCTTGAGTTTCATAACATTTCACTGTTAATCTGATCGAAAGTTTCGAGTGTGCTGTATGCGAGTATTTCAAAGAATTCATAAAAAATTAAACTGGTCGGTTAAACGCTATATGATGGTCATTGCATTGATTTTGCTGATCACATATGTTGCATCAGCAATTTTTCAAACCTATAAGTCGATTCCCGAAGGACTTGACTATGCAGGGCAAGTGCGTGCCAGTGAAGTGGAATTTTTGGCAGATCGCACCTTTGTAGATGCAAATGGTCAACAACAAACTGAACAGCAAATATTCGATGCGATATTGACCTTGATTGATCAAGCGCAGACGACCATCGTACTCGATATGTTCTTGTTTAATGCTGAGCTAGGTGAGTCGAAACTCGAACATCTTCCGCTCACTGCACAGCTGACCAAAGCACTGATTGATAAAAAGAAACTCAACCCACGCATACAGATTGTCATGATTACCGACCCGATTAATACCGTGTACGGTGGCGTACGTCCAGAGCATTTGCATCAACTTGAAAATGCAGGAATTCAAGTGGTGGTGACGGATTTGCGACCATTACGTGCCTCAAATCCAACGTGGTCAGGGCTTTGGTATATGTGCTGTCAAAGTATGGGAAATAATACAGAAACAGGTTGGTTACCCAATCCATTTGGTGATCAGAAAATCACTTTACGCAGTTATCTTGCACTTGCCAATTTCAAAGCAAATCATCGTAAAACCATGGTGGTCGATACCTTAAATGGTTGGAAAACTTTAATTTCATCTGCAAATCCGCATGATGCCAGCTCAGAGCATAGCAATGTGGCGATGATCATTCACGGTAAGATTGCCTCAGAAGTGTTAGCGACCGAAGCCACTGTTGCCAAGATGTCACAAGGCGATGTGCCTGCATTGATCATTGGTGAGAATCAAGCGAGTAGCGATGCGCCGCAAGTACAACTACTCACCGAAGAACAGATTTATAATCATGTGCTCCAAGCCATCAATGCCACGGTTTCGGGTGAGCAACTCGATTTGATGATGTTCTATCTCTCTGAGCGCCAAATTGTCAAAGCCTTGATCGCAGCCAAGCAACGTGGTGTGCAAGTCAACGTACTGCTTGATCCGAATAAAGATGCGTTTGGGATGCAAAAAAATGGTATTCCAAATCGTCAAGTGGCATGGGAGCTCCACAAAAATGACGTGCCTGTGCGTTGGTGTAATACGCAAGGCGAGCAATGTCACAGCAAGCTATTAGTCATTACCAAACTGGATCAGTTAGAACAGTATCAGCAAAAACAGGTAATCCTAGGTTCTGCCAACTACACCGCTCGCAATCTCAAAAATTATAATCTAGAAACCAATGTCGCAGTCACAGGACAAGCGAGCTATCCTGCGATTGCCTCTGCACAGCAGTATTTTGATCAAGCTTGGAACAATCAAAATGGTCAGGTGATGAGTGTGGATTACGACGAATACAAAGATGAATCATGGTTGAAATATTGGTTGTATCGTTTTATGGAATGGTCTGGTCTATCGACGTTTTAAGCCTTTATTGATATGAAAAAAGCCTTGTCATCGAATAGATAAAGAGGCTTTTTTACATTTTCCAATTTTAACTATTTCAAATCACCGTCTATTTTAAGTCATCAAAGGCTTGATCGGCATCAGGTTGTTTTTGCCCAGATAGTTTTTCCAGTTCAATATTGATTAATGCGACCTCTTGTTTTGCTTGTGATAAATATTCACGAACACTTTGCTCGCTGTCGGTATGGCAGAGTAAATTTTCAGTTAGGTTTTTGATGTGCAATTGAATCTTTTTATGCTGTGCCGACATTGCCGTGTCATTTTCAGTGGCGATGGTTTTAAAGCGTTGCAACAGCTCCACCACTTCTGAGCTGACGTAAGCCTGTGCATCGGCTGCCATTTCTTCGATTTCACGTTGCTTCTGATATTGGCGATAGCGATAAAAAGCAAAAGCAACAAAAGCCAAAATAAGAAGAATAAATATAGTCATTGTGCTTTTCTCAATAGGTTGTTCTCATGCGGTGACAATGTTCTAACTCATTGTATTATGCGTAATTCGGCAAGGTTCGCCAAGCGTTTCATGTATGATTTAGATTAAACCCAATAATATTACGATCAATAGCAAGTAGGTAATTTTAAGCACAAAAAAAAGCTACTGTCTTGGGGGGAACAATAGCTTAAAAGGGATTAAAACGAGATTGTTTGTCTTTGTGGTTCGAATGACAACTCACATCACAGATTTAGTTGACCGTGCGAATGTTGTGATCGTTTTGATGTTCTATTTTGGTGCGTTTAGGCATCAATAACCAAAGCACCAAATACACCAAAATTCCAGGGAAACCCGCACTCATCACCGAAACCAATACGAAGATGATGCGTAGTAGGTTTGCATTCCAACCAAAGCGTTCAGCAATACCACCCATCACGCCTGCGATCATGTTTTGTCCAGTCGAGCGATATAAACCTTGTTTTTGCATGATTGAAAAATTCTCCTCTAAAATGAAATGATTCAATTGCGATACTTTATATATGTGGTCTTTGGCTCGACTTTCAATCTTTGCACAGCGATTGAATTGTTAAGGATTGTTATCCGATTAAATAAAATCACTGTGCATTTTTAAGATATGTTGAGCGAAGACTTAACTCACATGCCGTCCAAACAATCCCAAGGCTTCTTCTGCGATAAAGCGATAGGTCGTGTTACAGAACTGGCAATTCATCTCAATCGGATTCTGTTCCATCAAGGTTTCTTTGACCGCATCTTCACCGATCTGAATCAAGGCATTGGCACAGCGTTCTTTGGAGCAAGTACAACCAAATTGTAGCGCTTCACTGTCAGGTAGGCGCACATCTTCTTCATTATAAAGACGATATAAAATCTCTTGTGCAGGCAAGTCGATCAATTCATCGGCTTTGATGGTGTCGGTGAGCATGGTCAGGCGAGGCCACAGGTCGGTATCGACGGGTTCTTGCTCTTCTTCGGTACGCGGCAAGAGCTGAATCAATAATCCGCCCGAAGATTGTGTGTTACTTGCTAAGGCGATACGGGTTGGAATCTGCGCAGACAAGTCATAATAGTGCATCAAGCACTGTGCCAAAGTGGCATGCTCAAGTGGCACGATACCTTGATAGCTATCGCCAAACTCTGGTTCGATATTGATAAACAGTAATCCACCATGCAGATGATTGAGAACGGTGCTACTGTCTGTGGCTTCGCTAAAACGTGGATCATTGTCAAACTCTGCCAAAGCACGTAGGTCGCCGAGATGATTACATTCCGCCATTGCCCATTTCAATGTGCCTGAACTTTGGATTTGCAGGCTGAGTCGCCCTTTGATTTTTAAGGTACTGGCAAGCAGTGCGCTGGCAACGAGCATTTCCCCAAGTAACACTTTGATCGCTTGCGGATATTCCCGCTGTGCAAGGATGGTGTGTAAGGATTGTTCTAGGTGTACCACTTCGCCACGGACAGGACAGTCGTGTATATAAAAGCGTTGGCGGATGTCAGACATAATATTCTCCATTTCCTGCATTTTATGGTGGCGAAAGAGGGAAATCTCAAGTGATTTCTGCTGAATTTACATCCGTCAAATACGAATCCTCACCGCATATCATGATGCGATGAATTTTTATCAGACTGATCTTCCAAATGTTGAGTAGCAGAATTGTTTGAATCTTCGCCATCATTGAGTGAACCGCTCATTTCATCTTTGATCGGTTGATGCTTTTCGATTTTCTGCATTTGTTCTCGATGGACAAATTCATCATTTTCAAACAAATTCTGTAAATCTTGCATCATTGAATCATAAGCGGTACGCATTTTCTGCGGATTGACATTGTAGTTGGCTTGTTGTTGACGGATGAGTTTTTCATCATAGTGCGCAAAGTTCGCTACATGATTTCGACTACGCTCAGGTTCATAGCCCAAACTATTTAACATTTGTTCAGACATGGACAAGGCAGAATGTACAGTCTCACGCCATACATGCTCGACACCAAGCTCACGTAGTTGGTAAACGTGGCGACGATCCCGTGCACGTGCCAAGATATTCAGACTCGGGTGGTGCAAGCGTAGATGACGTGCGATATAGAGCGAATCCTCAACATCATCCACGGCAATGACAAAGAGTTTTGCGGTGTCCACACCTGCGGATTGCAAAATCTCAGGCACAGTAGCATCGCCATAATAGACATGCCCACCAAAACGGCGCATAAAGTCGATGTGGTCAATATTATTATCAATTGCGGTAAATGGAATCCGATGTAGATGCGCAATACGGGTCAGAATCTGCCCGAAACGGCCAAAGCCTGCAACGATGATGTGTTGATCGTGTTTTGGCAATTCATCAAAGGCTTGTGGTGTGTCGTTTTTGCTCAGAATCGGCTCTATCCAATGATCTAACACCCAGAAGAATATCGGCGTCAAAATCATCGATAACGTCACGATCAAAGTGAGTGGACTGGTCATGGCTTGACTAATCATGCCTTCACTCGCTGCAACGGCAAACACCACAAAGGCAAATTCACCGCCTTGCGAGAGGGCAACACCAAGTCGCAAACTGTTCAGTGCGGAGCTTTTACGATATAGCGCAATGCCTGCCACACAGACGATTTTAATCATCATCAAAGCGAGCGTACCGAAAACGATTAATAGCGGGTGCTCAACGATGACATGCAATGACACGCCCATCCCAACGGTCATAAAGAATAAACCGAGCAACAAGCCTTTGAACGGCTGAATGCTGGCTTCAAGCTCATGACGGAACTCAGAATCGGCGAGCAGGACACCTGTTAAAAATGCGCCGAGCGTGGTACTCAGTCCGATCGCCTCCATCAATACCGCAACACCGAGCACGATAAATAATGCCACAGCAGTGAGTAATTCGGTGGCGGCACTTTTCGCCACAAAACGGAAAAATGGTCTAAGAATATAGCGACTAAATAAAAATAGCCCTGAAAATGAAGCAATGACCGCTGCAAAATAAGCGATACCATGATGCGCACCGCCCTGATTTTCAATAAAAATATTACCCGCAAGCACAGGAATCAGCGCCAGTAACACCATTGCTGCAATATCTTGAAATAGCAAAATCGAAAAGGTCTGCTGACCATAGCTCGTAGCCAATTGATCACGATCTCGTAGGAGCTGTAATACAAATGCTGTCGAAGACAATGCCAAAGCAAAACCAATCACCACACTGGTATTGAACTGCCATGAAAAGACTAGCCAAATCGCCAAAGTCAGCACGATGCCACTGATCAGCATCTGCAAGCTACCCATCAGCAAGATCGATTGACGTAACTCCCACAGGCGTTGAGGGCGGAGTTCCAAGCCGATCAAAAACATCAGCATGATCACGCCATATTCCGCCAAGTGTGCGATCTGTTCGGTATCGTGCGCAATATTCAGCACACTTGGTCCAAGAATCGTGCCTGTGACCAAATAGCCTAAAACCGTCGGAATACCAAAACGCTTACCCAACGGCACAAGCAGTAGGGCAGCTGCCAAAAATATAATGATCTGAACAAGCGGTGTGATTTCCATGTAATGTATCTAAATCGGATCTGTCTATCTCTAAAGCAGTGTACAACGGAATGGCTTGTTTTGAGGTGAATTGGGGTGAAAATTGCTACAAACGCATGTACTTTTCTACGCAATCATCATGTGTTTTGAATATGCAAGTTACTAAATTTTTTAAGCTCTAAGCTTATAGATCAATAGCTGGATTTTTTGCAGTGCCATTTTAATTACATCTGCATGGGTTTCATCGGTAATACCTCTTTTTCGGGCATTCTCAGAATAGAGCCAGTCTTTTAATTCTTGATTATCTTTTGATGCATTACAACCAATACAACACAGCGCAATATTATTTGGTGTTCTGATATTAATATCAATAATAATGTGCTCCCAAGATTTCTTTTTAGTCCTTTTAATACCAAATTCACAGCCAAAATAAACACAGCATTTGTCACGTTCTAAAACTTACTTTTATATGTCTTCGGGAAATTTTCATTGATTAGCCATGAATTTGATACTCCATGTTTTATTTCGATTTTATAGACCACTAAAGTGCTAAACTATTAGTGATTTGATTTTACTGAAAAAGTATCTTTTTTGAACAATACTTAGGTTAGCATTTACTTAAAAATTCGCTTGCTAATAAAAAGTTAAGTTTACCCTAAATCTTGCGGATCAATATCCAAGGTCAGACGCAGTTCAAATTTACGTTGTTGTTTAAATAACCATTGCCACCACGGCGCAATCTGTCGTTGTAGCTCGACACGTGAATCACTAAACAAGATCAAATGCGTCCGATAAAATCCTGCTTTTTTCGGCATCGGCGCATGCACAGGTCCCCACGCATCGACTTTTGCCTCACCAAAACTCGTCCAATGTTGCAAGGCGAATTGCAGAAAATCTACGTTATACAATTCATTCTGACTTTCCGCTCGGATCAACACGCAATATCGATAAGGCGGAAGATGCCCAATCTTACGCTCTGCCAATGCTTGCTTGGCAAAACTGGCATAGCCTTTGGTCACCAAACTTTGTAATAACGGATGATCGGGACGTAGACTTTGCAATAGTACTTCACCTTTGATCTGACCACGCCCAGCTCGCCCAGCGACTTGCATGATCAATTGCGCCGTGCGTTCAGGCGCTCGAAAGTCAGCACTCATCAGCCCCGCATCAATATCCAAGATCGTCACCAAGCTCACATAAGGGAAATGATGCCCTTTGGCGAGCATCTGCGTGCCCAAAAATATCGCAGCACCTGAACGATGAGCACGTTGATAAATCTTCTGCCAACTGTCTTGGCGGGTGGTGGTATCTCGATCGACCCGAATCACAGGATAGTCGGGGAAGAGTTGGTTTAGACTTTCTTCGATGCGAGCCGTGCCGTGTCCGATCGGAAGCAAATCTTCATGATTACACGCAGGGCAGACTTTAGGTACAGGCTGCATATAGTTGCAGTGGTGACATTGCAGGATCGGGCGAGGCTTGAGGTGATAGCTCAGATGGGTATCACACTGTGGACAATCCGCTTGCCAAGCACACGCTCCGCACATCAACACAGGCGAATAACCTCGTCGATTGATAAAGACCAAGACTTGATGTTGCTTTTTTAGTTGTGCGTCGATGTGTTGAATTAATGGCTCTGCAAGTCCAAATTGCTTTTTCTGCGCTTTCAGGTCAATTAATTTGAACTGCGGTGGCTCGGCATGTCCTGCACGCTCAGTCAAAGTTAAATGCTGTAATTTCTCCTGTTCGACCAAATGCAAACTTTCAAAACTCGGTGTGGCAGAGCCTAAAATAATCGGACAATTCTGCTTAAATGCACGGTACAACGCCACATCCCGAGCATGGTAGCGCATGTGATCTTGCTGTTTAAAAGAGAGGTCATGCTCTTCATCGAGAATGATCAAGCCGAGCTTTGGCAATGGACAGAAGATTGCCAAGCGTGTACCCAAAATAATACTGGCTTTGCCTGTCTGCGCCTGTTGCCATGCTTGCAGACGCTTGGTGTCACTCAAACCTGAATGTAACAGCACAATATCGGTATGAAATCGGGCTTTAAATCGGTCAATAGTCTGCGGTGTTAGTCCAATCTCAGGAACGAGGACGAGGACTTGCTGTCCTTTTTCCAATACTTTTTGCATCACTTGCAAATAGACTTCGGTTTTGCCACTGCCTGTAATGCCGTCAAGTAGAAAGCCTTGATATTTGCCAAGAGATTGACTGATTTTTTTTATCGCTGTTTTTTGTTCGTTATTGGCATCCAACGGCATTTGAGCAAGTTGCATAGCGGTTGGCTGAAAATCAATCGGCTGTTGGAAGCTTATCGCCAGTCCACGTTTTTCAAGTTGTTTCAGCTGTGCTGTACTAATCCCTGAAAGATTTAAAATTGCTTCAGCTGCGCCGTTGCGATGTAGTTGCAAGGCTTGATACGCCGCAAAAAGTTTTGAGGATTTTTGCGGTAGTTTTACCGTGTCTGCATCATTTTCTTTAATCGTTACCGCTCGCCAATGATAAGCAAGCAACAGATAAGGGCGACCTTGCTTTAAGAAATTAGGCAAAGCAGAAAGCACAACTTCACCAACTGGCGCTTGATAATACTGCGCCACCCATTGCAATAAATTTAAAACGTGTTGATCGAGTAGTGCAGGTTCATCAAATAGTTTGTTAATGGGTTTGAGTTTAAATTGCCCGTGAAATGGCGTATTGGCATCGAATTTTTCCACGATGATGCCGATCAACTGCCGATTCATAAACGGCACTTTGACCCGTGTGCCAGTCACCGCTTCGGCATATTGCTCAGCCGTGACTTCATAATCAATCAAATCATAGATGTGCACGGCGATCGCCACACGCAGACGATAAGGATATGCATTGTGTTGCGAAGCTGACTTTGGTGGTGTCACATCTGTCATAAAATAGGCGACCTAAATAGTGGATCGAAAATAGTCGAGCGAAAAATCTTAAACAGACATGGCGCAAAATACGATACTCAGTTATGCTTGAGTCCAAGTTGTGATGGATAGATTGAAAACGATCTCAGCGATACATTCGCAAGGAAAAACTGAAAAAGTCCATCACCGAGATAATGGCATAATGAAATCGAAAAGTTAAGAGTTGGCAATGCCTGCGTATCAATATTCAGCGCTCGACGCTTCAGGAAAACAACATAAAGGCATCATGGATGGTGATTCTGCTCGGCAGATTCGTCAGCAGTTGCGTGATCAGGCATTGACGCCATTACAAGTCGAAGCGGTACAACACAAACAAACAGGTCAAAGCCGTTGGTTTCAAAAGAAACTCACTGCTTATGATTTGGCACTCATGACACGTCAATTATCGGTGTTAATTGCTGCCAGTATTCCTTTAGAAGAAGCTATTCGAGCCGTCGCCAAGCAAAGTGAAAAGAAACATGTTGAAAGTTTATTGCTTTCTGTGCGTGCGAAAGTCTTAGAAGGGCATTCGCTTGCCAAAGCCTTAGATCAAAGTGCTCATTTCCCAACCTTATATATCGCTACCGTTGCTGCGGGTGAGCGTTCAGGGCATTTGGATTTGATTTTAGAACAATTGGCAGACTATACCGAAGGTCGCTTTGCCATGCAGAAGAAAATCCAAGGGGCGATGATCTACCCTGTGATTCTGATGTTGATGTCCTTTGGCATTATCATGGGATTGATGACCTATGTGGTGCCTGATATTGTCAAAGTCTTTGCCAATACCGATCAAGCCTTGCCGTGGATTACCCAAGCCTTGATGGCGACCAGTGATTTTATCCGTAATTATTGGATGTACATGTTGGTACTCGGTGCTTTGGGGTTGTTTCTGCTCGGTCGATTTTTACGGACGGATGCAGGGCATTACACACTTGATCGTTTTATCCTCAAGTTGCCATTATTTGGTAAATTATCTCGCGGTATAAACTCGGCACGCTTTGCCAGTACCTTGTCTATTCTGACTCGGTCGGGTGTGCCTTTAGTTGATGCCTTAAAAATCGGTGCGGCGGTGAGTAGCAATTGGGTGATTCGAGATGCCGTCAACCATGCGGCAGAAAAAGTCGTGGAGGGTGGTAATCTCGCCACACAGCTTGAGCGTTCGGGCTATTTCCCACCGATGATGGTGCAAATGATTCGTAGCGGTGAAAACTCAGGTGAGCTTGATCGCATGTTGATTCGTGCATCAGATATGCAAGATAAACAAATTAGTAGCTTGATCACGACATTACTGGCTTTACTTGAGCCGTTGATGTTGGTATTTATGGCAGGAATCGTTTTAGTGATTGTGATCGCCGTGATGTTACCGATCGTGAATATGAATAATTTAATTTAAGTTTTTGGAGTTGTATTTTATGAGTCAAGCGATGCACCAATTAGACAAAGCAATGAACACACACAATAAACAATCAGGCTTTACCCTCATCGAAGTCATGGTCGTGATCGTGATTCTCGGTGTTTTAGCAGCACTCATCGTACCTAACGTGATGGGACGAGGTGAAAAAGCCAAAGTCGATACCACAGAAATCACCTTGAGCGGGACAGCAGGTGCACTCGATCAATACAAACTCGATAATGGTCGCTATCCTTCGATGCAAGACGGCGGACTCGAAGCCTTAATTAAACAACCTGCCTCAGCGAAAAACTGGATGCAAGGCGGTTACGTCAAAGGCGGTTATCCAACCGACAGTTGGGACAACGATCTGCAGTACGTGATTCCAGGCACACAAGGTGGACCTTATGATCTCTATTCATTTGGTGCAGATGGTCAAGAAGGTGGGGAAGGTAATGATGCTGATATTTATTATCAACATTAAAAATATAAATAGATTGAAAAATAATCATGAAAATTCGGCTTTGGGAAAATACCTAAAGCCGAATTTAAATATAAGAAATATCCGATCGTAATAATAATTAAAATAAATAAAATCTCATAACTTAATAAAAATCAGTGTAATGAAGCTTATTTAATAATAATTCTTAATTTTGATAGCTACAATTTTGATGAATTATGAGTAAAAAGAGAAGTACTTTCTAGATTGATTTTTTGCATAATTATTAAATACAAAATAAATCATTTTCTAGGAGGGAAAATGTTTGAATTTTTAGTTTAAGATAAAGTCAATCATTTGCACTAGAAAAATGATTAAAGTCAATTTGATGATCTTATCGAGTTTTGCGATTTTTTTATTTTGGATAGATTTGCTACAAGGCGCAGAAGGCAGTAGCTAAATTATGATAGGTTCTTTTGCACTGAGTTTTAGTTTTGCAAGTGGTTTAGTCGCATTGTTAATGGCATTACAAGTATCGACTTGGCAAGCAAATTTTACACAAAATTCTCCGGAACAGTGGTTCTTTAAGTTTTATCGCCAAGTATCGATGGTATTTTTTAGTAGCTTATTGATTACGGCATTTTTGCAGATTTAAAGCTCTGCTGTGAATCCTCCCCCTTTGAGGGGGGGAGAATATCGTAACTTAGCTAGGTTAGCGACGCTGTTTAAAGCGAGTATCGACCACTTTTGGCTTGTACAACAAACCAAGTATCAGCAACAATGCACAGAATAACAAAATCGCCCAATCACCCAAACGGCTATACAGCGTTTGACCTGTAAAGGCAGGCAACTCACCACGTAGCACTTGACGCACATCCATTGGAAGTTGGCTGACGATATGTCCTTGTTCATTAATGAAAGCTGTCACACCAGTGTTTGTTGCACGAATGATCCAGCGCCCATTTTCTTTGGCACGCATTTGTACCATTTGCAGATGTTGCCACGGTCCTGCTGTACCTGTAAACCACGCATCATTCGAGATGGTCACAAGGAAATCTGTATTCAAAGCATTTTTACGAGTGATATTCGGATAAGCCACTTCATAGCAAATCGCAGAAGCTAAACGATGATTTTTGATCATCAAAGGTGGCTGTTGATCATGTCCTGCACTAAAACCACTCAGCCCAACATCTGACACACCAGGAGCAACCCAAGATAATGCGCCTGAAAATGGAATATACTCACCAAATGGTACAAGGCGTTGCTTGTAATACATACCTTGAGATGCCGAGCCTGTTGCCATGATGCTGTTATAGTAAAGTGGCTTATCAGTCGTAGACTTATTCAAATCCCAATACGGAATACCTGTCACCCAAGCTGAACCACGTTCATTGGCATGATTGCTAATGATGTCTAAAAACGGTTGAAGATCGGTCTGAAACATCGGAATTGAGGCTTCAGGCCAAACCACGAGATCACGTCCCCATTCAGTTTGGCTCATGGTGGCATAGATGCTTAAAGTCTGCGCCTGATATTCCACCAGCCATTTTAAATCTTGAGGAATATTGCCTTGAATTAATGAAACAGTGAGAGGTGTTTGCTTTTTAGCTTCAACCCATTGAATGTGTTTTGCACCCCAAGCCCCTGCAATTAATAGCAGAATCGGTAAAATCCAAAAGCGTTTTCCAAACAAACATTCGGTCAGTGCCGAAGCAATCAGGATGACGACAAATGAAACGCCAAAAATACCAAACAATGGCGCATATTCATCTAAGCCATAATTTGTAAAGGCATAACCGACAAATAACCACGGAAAGCCGGTGAAAACCCACGTCTTTAACCATTCAAAAAATACCCAGATTGGTGCGAAAGTTAGTGGTGTTTCAGGAAAAAATCGACGATAAAACCAAGTTTGTACTGCGCTAAACACGCCCATCGCGATTGACATGAGTGCAATAAGAAATACAGCGATATAAGCAGGCGTGTCGCCATAGACATGGATTGAGGTATACAGCCAAAATGCGCCGACGAACCATAGTCCAATACCATAGCTCCAACCGATGAAAAAGGCATGTGTGCTACTACGTTGATCTAGGCACGCATAGAGCAAAGCAGGGGAGAGAATCGCCAACCACCAATAATGATAAGGTGCGAGTGCTAAAGGTAAAACGGCTCCTGCACAGAGCGCAATTAAACACACTAATCCCAAAGAAAAACGATGGTTTTGTGCAAATGCAGGCGGAGTTTTTAATCGTTGTATAAATTGAGAAAAAGCATTACTCATGCGCGTACAGCTCGGATACGTTGGATACTACGTGTGTCCGCCTCAATAATGGTAAAACTCCAATCCGCAAGTTCAATCACTTGACCTTGCAAATCACTCACCAAACCAATCTCCTGCAGTAACAATCCGCCCATGGTTTCCACTTCATCATCAGGGAACTTGCTTGCAAGAATCGTATTGAAATACTCAATCGGAGTCAGAGCTTGCACGATCCAAGCGTTTTGTTGTTCAGACTCAGGATCAGGTTGAATAAACTGAGCAAATTGATCGACTTCATCATGTTCGTCTTCAATCTCACCGACGATTTCTTCTAAAATATCTTCTAAAGTCACAATGCCAGAAGTTGTGCCATATTCATCAATCACGATCGCAAGATGCGACTGTGTGTTTTTCAGCATACGCAATACTTGGTCAGAGCGTGCACTTTCAGGAACGAATAGCGCTTGACGCATTAACGTTGGAATATCAACTTTACGATTAACCTGATTTAAAAAAGGTAAAAGGTCTTTTGCCAGCAATACGCCAACGACTTTGTCGCTATTTTCCGCTGAAAATACTGGGAAGCGAGAATGTGCAGACTCAATCAAGACATGGATAATGTCGAGAACGTCATCATCTTCTTGTAAACTGACCAACGAGGTGCGAGGTGTCATGACTTCACGAATCTTGGTCGCAGGCAAATCAAGCACGCCTTCAAGCATTGCCACTGTGTCGGGCTCAAGATATTGCCGTGAATCTTGTACCAGTTTTAATAATTCATCACGTGTTTCAGGTGCGGTGTTTAACCATTTTTTTAAGCCACGTGCCCACGAGGGGCTTGATTCGTCTTGCATGACAGATCCTAAAAATACCAACAAAAATTGTCAAAAGGTGAGCTCATCATACCGAAGAAAGAAGTGCTATGCATCTAAAAACATGTGGAAATTTATTGCAATGTGTTTGACGACCGACGTTGTACTTTTGATCAGCAAGTTTGTGGTAGAATTCGACTTCTTTATTGAACACAAATGTCACTGTAATGAACTCCACTGAGCCAACAACACAGAAAATCTCTAAGCAACTTGATACACGTGGTTTGCGTTGTCCAGAGCCTGTGATGATGCTGCATCAAGCCATTCGTAAATCTGCGCAAGGTGATGTTGTCGAAGTTCTTGCAACAGACCCTTCGACATCTTGGGATATTCCAAAATTTTGTATGCATCTTGGACATGCGTTATTGATCAATGAACGGCGTGAATTTGAAGGACAATCCATTTATTATTATCAAGTACAAAAGCAGTAAGCTGATTCTATGTTGACGCAGATCAATATAACTGATGATTGACAAAGTTGAAACAAAATAAAAAACGGACAAGATGTGTCCGTTTTGAATTGTTGATTTTTTACATTGAATGGTGTGGTTTATACAGCATCTTCGTGCAAAGCTTCGTTAAGCTGATCGACAACGATTGTCCAGTCATCATCTGTAATGGTTTTTTCTGCCAATAATGCACGCTGACCCACACTCCAAAATGGCGCATCACAAATATAGACGCAAGCTTCCAGTTGATGTGCTTTGATAAACTCCTGAATTGACGCTTCATCAGACGCTAAACCAAGTTGTTCAAATAAGTTTGTCATACTTGGCTGTGATGTGTTCATCATGGCGAATCTCCATTTTTATCGTAAGTATTTACACACCAACATAGCATAGCTCATCAATCGAAATATAGATGATTTGCAAAACAATACAAAAAAGTAAATTCAATTTTTTCAAGGTGATTCACCGATTTAAAAGTTATAATAAGAAAATTTTTTGAATCACAAACACATGCCTATTGATGATCAATTCGTCTACGACCCACCAACAGCACCTTTAGAAATTTTGTATGAAGATGATGATTTGATCATTGTCAATAAACCTGCGGGCTTACTATCGGTCATGGGAAGATTGGTAGAGCATCGAGATAGCGCATACTGGCGAATTCTTCAACATTTTCCAAACGCAAAAGTTACGCATCGTCTAGATATGGCAACGTCAGGGATTTTGGTTTTTGCGAAACATCGTGATGTTGAAGTTGCAATGAGTCGGTTGTTCCAACAACGTGCGATTCAAAAAACATATACCGCCCTCGTGCAAGGGGAGTTGACAGGGCAAGGTATCGTTGATGTGCCACTGATCACGGATTGGGAGAATCGACCACGTCAAAAAATTGACTATGACATTGGAAAATCAGCACAAACCCAATATCGTGCCATGCAATATATCGCTGAATATGATTGTACAGAAGTCAAACTGCATCCCATTACAGGACGATCACATCAACTACGTGTGCATATGCTTCATCTTGGACACCCAATTGTCAGAGATAAAATCTATAATCCACAAGCAAAAAATGCACATACACAGCAAATGGCACTTCATGCTAGTCAAATCGAATTTATACATCCATTACAAAAGAAAGAAATATTGATTAAAAGCTCGCCGAATTTCTAAAATAAAGTCGATTTATGCTGAAAAAACCACCGCTCGATCTTTTAACCCTAAAAAAAGGGTTGCATCGAATGGTTAATACTGTAGAATGCGCACCTACCGGCGGGGATGTGGATAAAAACTTGTTGATTAACAGTTATTTAGCTTGATGGTTAAATTTTTTGGTTGATTGGATGGGTTTAAAAATTATCTGTAATTTCAGTTGACTTTTTAGAGATAGAGAGTAATATAGCCGACCTAGCTTGATGCTGACGAAGTATTGAGTGATTCATTAAG
>NZ_JAKUML010000016.1 GCF_022601685.1 Acinetobacter sedimenti | reverse complement strand
ACGTTGTCCACTCATAATGTTTTCTCCTATGCAAAAAGAATAGACCATATTTGTCTAGGAGAGTGGTGGCAGTCCATATCTAACTAAAAGGTGTCTACAAAATCGGTGGCTATTCAAACCTCTATGCTAAACTACTCAAAGAATTAAGAGAGAATCCACTCTAAAGTTATCTAGACCCTTATTCTATAATCAACGACGGATTCAAAAGGGGTTAGATTTTAAAACACCAAACCAAATGACAGAAGACTTTTATAGCTTCGCTGCCTAGAATCTCCCAAGTGAAAGTGTACGGGAAAATAGACTCACATCAGTGAACTTCAATTGCTAATCTAAGAATAAAAACAAAATCAAGCCACAGGTCAAAATTTCACAAATTAAGAAGACTGCTAAGTGTGTTTAAATTCACTTACAATTATAGAGATTTATAGCTTAACCTTCGCACGCTCTAAAAAATTATATGGATCTGCTATCAATTTTATCCATCATGCCTGCCCCATCAACCCACTTTAGTGCTAGAATTTATCGCTAAATCTGTAGTCAGACAAAATCTCCAAACTACTTTTTTGATCGTTTAATTTCATGCAATAGGCATATGGCAATATGGTAGCAACGGATTCCACCGCAAAAAAAACGAAGAAATCGAGCAGTACCGAACTCTCGGAAAACAACCCGAATCTTCGCACACCACCGCACAACCTGACGATGGAGCAAGCTGTACTCGCTGCGTTAATGACAGTTGCCGAATCTTGGGAAAGTGTTGCTGATATTTTGCTTGAGAATGAATTTTATGCGACACGTCACCGCCATATTTTTCGAGCGATTAAAAATCTTGCAGATTCAAATCAACCTTATGATGCAGTAATGGTTAATGATTGGCTGACCAATCAACACATGCTAGAGGATGCTGGCGGTGAAGCCTATCTGATGCAATTGCTTGCCGAATCCCCACCATCACTTTTCAATTTACCTGCCTACGCAGAAAAAGTGAAAGAAACAGCAACTTTGCGCAATATGATATCCGTCGGCAATGAAATCCTACGTACAGCTTATGATCCAAAAGGTCAAAGTGTCCGTGATATTCTTGATCGTGCAGAAACCAATATCTTCTCACTTGCAGAACAATATAATAACCGTCAAAGCCAGTCAGGACCACAATCTATCAGCGATGTCACGGCAAAAGTCGTGACCAAACTCGATGAACTTTCCAAGCTTGAAGGCAATATCACTGGTTTGACCACAGGTTTCTTAGAGCTCGATAATAAAACTTATGGTATGCAATCTGGTGATCTCATCATTGTGGCAGCTCGTCCGTCGATGGGTAAAACGACTTTTGCCATGAACTTAGTGGAAAGTGTACTGTTTAACTGCGACCTGCCTGCATTAGTTTTCTCAATGGAAATGCCTGCGGATTCGATTGCCATGCGTTTAATTTCCGCATTTGGACGAGTTAATCAAGGGCATTTGCGGTCGGGTAATCTCGATGCAGATGAGTGGTCGAAAGTGACCAGCAGTATGGTTCACCTTCAGCAAAAGCATCTATATATTGATGATTCGTCAGCACTTCCACCGACAGAACTACGTTCACGTGCACGTCGTATCGCCAAGCAACATGGTAAACTCGGCTGTATCATGGTCGATTATCTACAGCTCATGAAAGTACCAGGTATGGGTGATAACCGTGTTGGTGAGATTTCAGAAATTTCTCGAAGCCTAAAGGCGCTTGCCAAAGAAATGAATTGCCCTGTGATTGCCCTTTCACAGCTCAACCGTAGTCTTGAGAATCGTCCAAACAAACGCCCTGTGATGTCAGATTTGCGTGAATCTGGTGCGATCGAGCAAGATGCCGATTTGATTATGTTTATTTACCGTGACGAGGTTTATAATAAAGAATCGAAAGAAGCAGGTACTGCTGAAATCATCATTGGTAAACAACGTAACGGCCCGATTGGTACAGTACGCCTCGCGTTCGAAGGTCAATACACCCGTTTTAGTAACCTTTCTCCAGAGTTCTACAATCAATTCCAAGATGATGAATAAAGTCATCACCCTCTTAGTGTCATTACGGTTTTAAGGAAGTTATAGTGCGTCACGCTGTTATTCGTATCCGCAAATCTGCGCTACAACACAATCTGCAACGCGTTCGACACCTTGCACCAAACAGCAAGGTGATCAGCATGGTGAAAGCCAATGCTTATGGTATTGGTGTACAACATGCGGTTGAGGCATTTTCAAATACAGATGCTTTCGGTGTTGCAAGCCTTGCTGAAGCACTAGAAATTCGCACTCTTGGTAATGACAAACCAATTACATTGATTGAAGGTGTATTTGAAGCTGAAGAAATGTCGATTGCGATTCAACAAAAATTTGAATGCGTCATTCATCATCAGCAACAACTAGATTGGCTACTTGAGCATAAAGACAATTATAAAAATGCAGGCTTAAAAGTTTGGGTCAAACTCAACAGTGGCATGAATCGTCTTGGCTTTAAAGCCGATCAAATTATTGAAGTGATTCAGCACTTAAAAAATGAAGGCTTTCACTGCGTACTTGCAATGCACTTTGCCAATGCGGATGTCCCTGACCACCCAATGAACCAAGCGCAAATTGACCAACTTTTATCCATCAAACAAGCATGTGAACCGATCGAAGTATCTTGCTGTAACTCTGCGGCGATTTTTAATTGGGCTGATTTGCATTTTGATTATGTCCGTCCCGGAATTATGCTGTATGGCGCTTCCCCGTTCTTTGATCGCACGGCTTCATCTTTAGGTCTTGAAGTGGTGATGCAGTTTGAAGCACAAATCATTGCGATCAATCCAATTAAGATTGGCGAACATGTTGGCTATGGCTCTAGCTTTACGTCTGAACGCGATATAACCATTGCTGTAGTATCTATTGGCTACGGTGATGGCTATCCACGTTCTTTATTTGCGCAAAACTTCGTCGCTATTGCAGGTCAAAAAGTACCTGTAGTAGGTCGTGTCAGTATGGATATGATCACAGTTGATGTGAGCAGTATTGAAAATCAAGTAAAATTAGGCGATATCGTAGAACTATGGGGAGATACACAATCTATTGATGAGGTTGCACAGTGCAATCAATCAATTGGTTATGAGTTACTGTGCCGATTGACTAAACGTCCTGAAGTGATTGTTGAAGACTGAAGATAAAGTCAGAACACTTAATTTCTTTGACTATAGTTGCTCAAAGTTTAGATTTTAGATTTCAGACACTGATCACAAAAAACGCATTCAAGTTGAATGCGTTTTTTGTTTTCACTTAATTTTATCACCGATTAAGGATTCACCGACACCAAAACACGGATCGCTTCAGGAGAAATGCTGAGCTGTTTCAGTAAGCCCAAACCTTCTTGTTGATGCTTCACCAAGCGATCTACTTCATCTTGGCGAATGCTTGGATTATGCTGTTTGAGATAATTCAAGCGGTCAATTTCCTTTTGCCAACGCTTCTCATAATGTTGCTGTGCACCTTCTTGAATCTGTGGCAATTGCGCTTTGACCATATCTAGCGCTTGCGCATAACGTGCTTCAATCACTTCACGTCGAGCTTTGATCACTTGGCGTGCATTATTGCCATCAAGATGTTGCGTATAAGGTTGCAAGATATGTGATGCAATTTTTTCTGACAAATCTTGACCGTTCTCAGTGAGCAAGACACGGATCAATTGTTTTGGTAGACTTGCACCGAGATTCAGTACTTTTGGTGCAATCACATCGACTTTAAACCACATCTCCACCAACATGGTGCCTGCTTTGATTGCATTGCTTTTCAGTAAAGCAACATTGGTGCTACCAAAAGATTGGGTGTTGATCAGCTCCATGACACTTTCCACAAAAGGATGCTCAAGTGTTAAGAACTGACTATCTTCACGAGTCTGCGCTTGATCACGATAGAACGTCACAGTCATGCCATCTTCTTCAAGTTGCAAACCTTGCACTTGCATCTGATCAGTCGGGCGAATGATCACTGTCCCGTTACTTTGCTCATCAAAGTCGATATTGGTCGCCGACATAAAGCGTTTGATAAAGTCAGGCACAAGTGAATTATCTTCATAATCTTCAAGTGCTTTAACAATACGTTTTGCCACTTGCGGACGACACGAGTTATATTCCAGCAAACGATCTCGCCCTTCTTGCATGGCCGCTTCAAGCTGTAGACGTTGCTCATTGACTTGTTCAAGCAGTGGTTCGAATTCAGGTGTATCCGCCAATAAGTTTTCTTTGAGCTCAACAATAAAGTTTTCTTGCAAAGTCTGCGCTGTCGGAGAAATCTGACTAAAAATATTCAGCCCTTCGTTATACCAACGGAACATGCGCTCTTGCGCTGTGCCTTCGATATATGGCACATGGATTTGAATGCGATTTTCCTGACCTATACGATCAAGACGACCAATACGCTGTTCCAACACATCAGGATTGGCAGGTAAATCAAACAACACCAAATCACTGGCGAATTGGAAATTTCGTCCTTCCGAACCAATTTCAGAACACAGCAGAATCTGTGCGCCGTAGCTGTCTTCGGCAAAGTACGCTGCCGCTTGGTCACGTTCTAATAAGCTCATGCCTTCATGGAACATTGCGGTGCGAATGCCTGCATGGATACGCAATGCACTTTCTAGTGACTCGACCACAGGACCACTACGGGCAATTAATAATACTTTTTTATGCTTTAACTCATGACGTAGAGCATTCATCAACCATGACACACGTGGATCATGTTCCATCCATGCGCCATCAATCTGTAATTCTTCTGGCCACATTTGCTCACGCAGTTTGCCTTCGGTTTGCCAATTTTCAGGACGTGGCAACGGCACAGGCAAACAATCACGCCCAGGAAAACCTTGAATCGCTTCACGAGTATTACGGAACAAAATCCGCCCTGTACCATGACGATCAAGCAACTCATGAATGGCACGATTGCGTAGTTCAGGCTCATCTTGGATTGGATGACCTAATAATTGTTCGAGTGAAGCCAATTGCCCTTCTTCTAAAGGCATATCTGACATCAACACTTCGGCGATTTTAGCGGTTTGTTGATATTGTTCTTCTTCTGCCAAGAAGCGATCAAGATCGTTAAAACGCTGTGGATCGAGCAAACGCAAGCGAGCAAAATGACTTTCTACGCCAAGCTGTTCAGGTGTTGCTGTTAATAACAGCACACCCGCAGTTTTATTGGCGAAATCTTCAACCAAATCGTAGCGATCATTGCCACCTTCTTGCTCAGACCAAATCAAATGATGCGCTTCATCGACCACCAATAGGTCAAAACCTGCTTCAATGGCTTGTTCATGCAAATCAGGATGATCAAGCATTAAATCAATACTGGCAATAATACGCTGCTCGGTGCTAAACGGATTCAGCTCAGGATCATGCTCTTTGATTGATGCAGTACGTGTCAGGTCAAAAATCGAAAATGGCAAATTGAAACGACGACGCATTTCAATCATCCATTGATATTGCAACGAGTCAGGCACCAAAATCAGCACACGTTCACTACGACCAGTTTTCAATTGTTGATGGATAATCAAACCTGCTTCAATGGTTTTACCCAAACCGACTTCATCGGCTAGCAAAACACGTGGCGCAAGTCGTGTCCCGACTTCGTTGGCAATATACAGCTGATGCGGAATCAAACCGACACGCGCACCGAGTAAACCACGTAGCGGGCTACGTTTCATGTTCGCTTGCATCAACAAAGCTTGGATACGCAGGTCGTACCATTCTTTATAATCGACCTGACTGGCAAGCATGCGCTCTAATGGCTTTGACAATTGGATGTGCGCACCTAGTCGAGTTTCATTGAGGTCTTTGATGACTTCATCACCGTTCTCATCGTTACGCTTGGCATGATACTTCATCACGCCACCACGATCTTCAACTGACAGCACTTGCCATTCAAATCCTTCTTGATCTTGGATCATATCGCCAATATTGAACACAATGCGTGATAAAGGTGCATTGCTTCGTGCATAGACCCGTGTTTCATCACTTTTTGGGAACAGAATACTGATTGCTCGCTCATCGACATCAATGAGTACGCCCAGTCCAAGCTCTGATTCCGTATCTGAAAGCCAACGTTGTCCGATCGCAAATTGTTGCAAGTTTTTCACCTTAATCAAAAAGTTGAATGCATTTTATCGAGTTAAAATTCAAACCAATCCAACACATATTTTCCAGAATGAATAAGCAAAAAGTATGACAATGCAGTCCATGCTTTTTGAAAATTACCATTCATGCTTCATCATGACAGATTACTATTTTGTTTGCATTTTAACCGATTAGAAAACCATCATAAAAGTCTAAAATGGAGTTTGGCAAACAAAGTTCAATGTTTGCCCTGTAACAGGATGTACAAAACTTAGCTCCGCCGCATGCAAACAAAGGCGCTTAGCAAGCGATTGCCCTTGTGTTGTGGCATATAGCGTATCGCCAACTATCGGATGACCGATATATTGAGTGTGTACACGTAATTGGTGCGAACGTCCTGTAATCGGTTTTAAGACAATCCGACTCACAGGCACATCCTGAATATAAAAATTTTCGATAATTTGATAATAACTTTGCGCAGATTTAGAATGCGATTCATCGGCGATATGCAACGGTGGATGCGCTTCGTCATAACGCACAGGCACATTGATCTCGGCAAAATCGTCAAAATGTACGCTCAAATGCCCTTCGACAATGGCGTGATATTTTTTTTCCGTTTGACGCTGTTGGAATTGAATGGAGATATGACGCTGTGCTGCTTTATTTAAAGCAAAGACTAAAATGCCCGAAGTATCTCGATCAAGACGATGAACGAGGAGTGTTTTTGGTTCTTCTTGTAAAAGGCGTGTCTGTACACTGTCAGTGAGCGCTTCGCCTTTTCCTGGCACACTGAGTAGACCTGCAGGCTTGTTGATGACCATCACATCGTCGTCACGATAAATCAGACAGTCTTGCAAAAAGTTCGGCAACGCCTTTCCACCTAATGATCATTAAAGTTTGCAGGTGCAGATGATAGTAATTTAGGCGATACTGCGCAAGCAAATCTATCTAAAAATATTTGAACATATAGTCAAATCAATCAACCATTGAGTCGGAATAATTAGTTGTGTATAAATGATCTACAGCACTTGAACTTCAAGGCGTGAATGGTTAAGCTCAAAGTTAATCGTTTGATAATATCTGCATTAAAAATGTCTAATTCTTCACATCAACATTCACACGACCATGCAACTGATCAGCACGATCATAAGCATAACCACGACCATAGCCATATCCCCAATAATAAAAAAATCCTGACCATCAGTTTTATCCTGATCACCATATTTATGGTGGCAGAGTTTGTCGGTGGCTATATGACTAATAGCTTGGCGCTGATCTCTGATGCAGGACATATGCTCAGTGATTCTGTGGCACTGGGTATTGCTCTCTTTGCCGTTTTTCTCGGTGAAAAAACCAGTAATGCTCGTAAAAGTTTTGGCTATCAACGCTTCGAAATCCTAGCCGCAGCCATCAACGGCATTACCCTTGTGGCGATTTCGATTTATATTTTTGTTGAAGCGATTTTACGGTTACAAACACCTGAAGACATTCATGTGCAAGGCATGTTGATCATTGCTACTTTGGGCTTATTGATTAATATCATCGTGGCGTGGATGATGTTTCGAGGTAGTGATACCGAACACGATCTCAATATGCGTGGTGCATTTTTGCATGTGCTCAGTGATTTGCTCGGTTCGGTTGGCGCAATCATTGCGGCATTGTGTATTTATTTCTTCGCATGGCAATGGGCGGATACGGTTGCGAGCGTGTTGGTAGCGCTTTTGGTACTGCGTAGCGGTTGGAGCGTAGTTAAGCAATCCACTCACGTGCTTATGCAAGGCACACCTGAGCGATTCGATGTTGCTGAGATTCAAACGCAAATCATGGCAAATGATCATATCTTTGATGTGCACGATCTGCATATTTGGAGTTTATCGAGTAAGCGTTATATCTTGAGTTGTCATATCGTGGTCGATGATCAGATGACCATGCAAAACGTCCAAAGCCTACTCCATGAGGTTGAGCAATCACTGCAAACGATCGGTATTGAGCATGTGACCATACAGACGGAAACTCGTAATCATCAGCATGCTGAGCTTGATTTTTAAAATGCTTGATTTTTAAAATGCTTGATTTTTAAAATGCTTGATTTTTGAAGCACTAGGTTTTTAAACGATGGATAATGAAAGCGAGTTATGTTTTAATACGCTTAGTTTGAGATGAGCCTCATACAGTATACGGCTTGATCTGTATACGACTAGCCCTGCCAATGCAGGGCTTTTTATTGTTTAAAATTTCTTGCAGTCACTTTGTTCGGTAATGTGGATCTTTTTTCCAAATAATCTGATTAAAATAAAGTTCAAAGAACATTGCGATTTTCTTCGCAATAGAGGTTTTAAACAACTTGGAATCCATGTAAATCATCGGCTGATCTTTTTTCGTATTGAAAATTACACGACCTCGTGGAATTTCCTCATATTCGATGTATTTTAAGTGCGAATTTTCCACACGCAACTTTTCCCAATACTGCACATGGTTATAATCGCTGTCGATTAAACCCAACGAATCTGCATCAGTCTGATTAAAATTGTGCGCTATGCCGATCACTCGATCTTGGTCATACCAAAAGATACCGATTTTCAATTAAACCCAACCTAATATTGGAACTTGAATAATCCCCAATTGAGCTTTTGTGCTATCGGAAAGTTTATCAAGATTCACATAAAGCCAATCGACAAACTTAGCACCATCTAACACATTGATATTATGAGTTGCGGCATAAGCTAAAAACTCTTCACTAACAGACCCCGTTGTAATAACCCACTTATACATTTCCGATTCTAAACTTTTTTCAATTGCAATCAACTGCTCTAAAGCATGCTCGCCCGTATTCCCTTTATGATGTTTCACCTGCACCAAAATATCTTTTAGAAATGGATTATTTTCAGATAGAGCTTGAATATCTACATCTGCTTTTCCTTCACCATTGCGTTTACCCAAAATTCTTACATTAGAGTATCCTTCAATCTCCAGTAATTGCTTTACCAACTCTTCAAGCCCCCTACCCCCAGCTTTGATTCGAGTATCTCCTTTCTTCAAGGCTGACAACAAATTTGCTTTAAATTCATCAATTGCACTCTCAACTTTTTCATTGTAAATATCCCTGATCTTTATACTTTTTTCATTTTTAAAGGAATCTATTAAGTTGTCTATTTCATTGGAAAATGAAGCTAGATTTCCTACTGTTAATTGCAATTTTAATCGTGTTTCAAAGTTTTCTTTTAGTTCGGCTCGAGGAACTTTAATAATTCCATTTTTATCCGAAAAAAAACGAACCGTAATTTGATTCGCTCCATGTCCATTCTCAAAATTTGGATCAAATAGCTTTTCACCAATTACTTCTGCAATTTGAATAGATTTAGTCATAGGTACTACAACAATATCACCTGATTTTAGATTAAAATACTCTGTCAGTTGTTTAGTTCGTCTGCCAAACTTAGGATACTTCGACTTTAGTGTTTGAATAAGTTCTTTAGCATTATCGAACTTTGTAAAATCGGTACTTGTCCAACCTATACCAATTTTATTATCTCTGACTAAACTTTGTGGGGTACGGACAAGTAAATATTTTCTCATATTTTTTTAAACTCAACAAAAGTAGATATTTTTTAAGAAAAATTAACATTTGGAATTACATTCTTCATTTTCAACGCAAGATTTCATCGTGTACCGCAACGACGAAGGTCAGATTAATCAGACTCATTTATATGCCAACGCTTGTAATTCTGCTTTATGTTGTTGAATGATACGTTTCGCACTATGCATTACCACACGTTTAGTCGCTTCATCATCACTAAACTGCATCTCTAACACCTGTGCTTTGATGGCAGATCGCTGTTTACGATCATCAGAATTATATTTTTCAAGGCGCTTATTCACATCATTTCTCACTCTTAAATCTCTTCAAAATATAGCATAGTAAAATGAATTATAGATTGTCATTTTTATTACTGCCAAAAAATAAGGGCTGAATCATCAGCCCTTATCTTTACTCAATTCAATCTATTTATCAATAGATTAGGTTAATTGAGCTGCTTGGATTTTCTTGGTATCTACAGTGTCAGCGGCTTTGATGTAGTCAGCCATTTGATCAAAGTTGAGATACTTATAGATATCACCCGCCATGCTGTCGATTTGCGACGCATATTGCTTGTATTCTTCAGGTGTAGGCAGTTTACCTAATACCGCAGCCACTGATGCAAGCTCAGCAGATGCTAGATATACATTCGCGCCTTGACCTAGACGGTTCGGGAAGTTACGCGTTGAAGTTGATACGACAGTCGCACCTGGTTTCACACGTGCTTGGTTACCCATACATAGTGAACAACCTGGCATCTCTGTACGCGCACCTGCACGACCATACGTATTGAAGAAACCTTCTTCCATCAACTGTGCTTCGTCCATACGTGTCGGCGGAGCGATCCAAAGTTGCGTAGCAAGTGAGCCAGCAGGTACTTTCTCAAGCAATTTACCCGCGGCACGGAAGTGACCGATGTTAGTCATACAAGAACCGATGAATACTTCATCAATCTTGTCGCCTTGTACTTCAGAAAGCAATTTTGCATCATCTGGATCGTTCGGGCAGCAAAGCACTGGCTCTTTGATGTCGGCAAGGTCGATTTCATAGACTTTGGTATATTCAGCGTCTGCATCAGCCTTGAGCAATTCAGGATTCGCCAACCATTTCTCCATGTTTTCGATACGACGCGCCATAGTACGTGCATCGCCATAACCTTGTGAAATCATCCACTTGAGCATAGTGATGTTAGAACGTAGGTATTCAGCGACTTTCTCTTCTGACAATGTGATCGCACAGCCTGCAGCAGAACGCTCAGCAGAGGCATCAGACAATTCGAATGCTTGTTCAGCAGTCAGGTCTGTTTCCATTTCAGTTAAGTCGATCTCAAGGATACGACCAGAGAAGATATTTTTCTTACCTTTCTTCTCTACGGTCAAGTCGCCTTCTTTGATCGCATAGTAAGGAATCGCATGCACGAGGTCACGTAGTGTGATGCCCGGTTGCATTTTACCTTTGAACTTCACCAGTACAGATTCAGGCATATCGAGTGGCATTACACCTGTTGCTGCAGCGAATGCAACTAGACCAGAACCCGCAGGGAAAGAAATACCGATTGGGAAACGTGTATGTGAGTCACCACCAGTACCAACGGTATCAGGCAACAACATACGGTTTAACCAAGAGTGAATAATACCATCACCTGGACGTAGCGATACACCGCCACGGTTCATGATGAAGTCAGGCAAGCTGTGTTGCATTTCTACGTCGACTGGCTTTGGATACGCAGCTGTGTGACAGAAAGATTGCATCACGAGATCCGCTGAGAAGCCCAAACATGCCAAATCTTTCAATTCATCACGTGTCATTGGACCAGTGGTATCTTGCGAGCCCACAGTCGTCATCTTCGGCTCACAGTAAGTGCCTGGGCGAACGCCTTGACCTTCTGGAAGACCGCATGCACGACCAACCATTTTCTGAGCTAGAGAGAAGCCTTTGCCAGAGTCAGATGGTTGAACTGGAGTACGGAACAATGTAGATGGTTCAAGACCCAATGCTTCACGTGCTTTATTGGTCAAACCACGACCGATGATCAAGTTGATACGACCACCTGCACGTACTTCATCTAGAAGTACAGGGGTTTTCAATTGAGATTCAGCGATTTGCGCACCGTTTTTGAACGCAGTCACAGTTGCTGTGTCTTTGTTCACTTTTAGGGTCACTTCGTCGCCCATGTTCATGTCGTTCACATCAATCTCGATTGGCAATGCGCCTGCATCTTCCATCGTGTTGAAGAAAATCGGTGCGATCTTGCCACCTAGACACAAACCACCATCTTTTTTGTTTGGAATGTGCGGAATGTCATCACCGAAGAACCACAATACAGAGTTGGTTGCAGATTTACGAGAAGAACCTGTACCAACAACGTCACCTACGTAGGCAACTGGATTGCCTTTTGCGATTAATTCTTTGATTTGGTTGAGTGGACCAACTTCACCTGGTTGTTCAGGTTTGATGCCGTCACGCTCGTTTTTCAGCATTGCATTGGCATGTAATGGGATGTCTGGGCGACTCCAAGCGTCTTGTGCAGGTGACAAGTCGTCAGTATTAGTTTCGCCAGTCACTTTGAATACTGTGAATGTAATTTCATCAGCAACGTCTTCACGGCTCGTAAACCATTCTGCATCTGCCCAAGATTGAACAACTGCTTTTGCATTCGCATTACCTGCTTTCGCTTTGTCAGCAACGTCATGGAATGCATCAAATACAAGCAAAGTTTTTTTCAACGCTTCAGCTGCAAGTTCTGCAAGCTCTGCATCATCAAGAAGCTCAACCAATGGCGCTACGTTATAACCACCGAGCATCGTGCCAAGTAGATATACAGCACGTTTTTTGTCTACTAAAGGTGAAGTTGCTTCGCCTTTTGCAAGCGCTGCCAAGAAAGCGGCTTTGACATAAGCAGCTTGGTCAACACCTGCAGGAACACGGTTTTCAAGCAAATCAACGATATACTCTTCTTCACCCGCTGGTGGATTTTTTAACAATTCAACCAAGTCAGCTGTTTGAGCGTCGTCAAGCGGCTTCGGTGGGATTCCGAGTGCGGCACGTTCTTCTACGTGTTGGCGGTAAGCTTCTAGCACGGTGTTATTCCTCTTATTTAAAAAATTATTTGCGTTTAAGGTGCCTTAAGGCGTCCTTGCAAATAATACGGACGGACAAATTGTACTAAATTTGACGATAAAAGTTAATGCAATCATTGTGCACAAAACTTGATGACGATTATTTTTTAAGAAAATACCATGCACCAATCTGTACTATTTGTGATCTCTGACATCCTTTTCTACTGGCAAATTCTAGGCAACTTCCTCAAATTCATTTTGCCAAAATGCGACAAATAATGAATTACGACCTTTAGCGATACCTTGTATCAAAATGTGTTCACTCTGCATTTGGAAAGCTTAAATTTTCTTTAGTCTTTAAATTTAAACCTGTGATTGAGTATCACAGGTTCGAACTATTTCCTAAAATTTCCAGTTATAGAACACGTCAATCGCACGCTCTAGCGATGAAGTTGCTTCCAAATACAAACGACGGTTGACTTGATAACGCAAGGTCAAAGTATTGACTGGCGTAAAGATACCGACACCATAACGCAGATAGAGATCAGGCGTAATATATCCTGTCACACTCACTTGAGTATCATTACCTGAACCCTGTGCATCAAGTGCTAAACCACTCAAACCAAAGCTACGTCCAATCTGATTGGTCAAGGCACGTGTACCACCAAGCCCCATGCTAATCCCTGCTGCTGCAAGGGTGTTATTAACATCAGACTTAAAGCCTTCGGTGTTGTTGACTGAGCCAGCACCCGAGCTAATCCGCCCAGTAAGCAAGGCATTGAGTGCCTCTTGCTCTGTCAGTCCTGCATCATTATAAATCTGAATATTTGGACTAGAGGCTTGACCAGTGATACGTACGCCAATCGTGCTATTTTGAATATCTTTACTGGCATCAATATCAAGACCTGGATTGGCAAGTTCTCCACCAAAACGAGCAATGGCTCGATTTAGCTCTAAGCGTTGACCATAAGCTTCAATCGTCACCTGACGGCTTACGCCGATTGCACCATTGGCTTGCAATGCAATCTGAGTCCCTCGCTGACGTAGATTAATTCGACCAACGAGGGGAATTGTACTATTAAAGCCTCTGAATATGACTGCATCACCTAAGTTCAGTGCAACATCAGCATTGATACGCCACGGACGTGTCGATTTTAAGATTGCCAATTGATCTTCGTTGCTACGCACTACACGCACATCACTCGAAGTCCCAACAACATTCGCACTACCTTCTGGCATAGAAATAACTGCACGAGGTACCTTAATCTCTCCATTAACGACTAGCAAATGCTGTGTAGGTCTAATTTCAATATCAATATTTGGAGAAACTGAAGCACTAATCATCGGCGGTTGCGCAACCAGTAATTCTTGACCACTAATATTCAACTGTATTCGAGGTGAACCAGCCCATGTGGCAAGGCCTGTAATTTTCCCTACACCTTTTCCTGCATTAAATGCACCCTCTAGAGTAGCTCCCGTATCACGAATCGATGTGGCAAGTTGAATATTTTGCAAATTTAACGGCACACTAATCATCGCAATCTTGCCATCTTTTAAGCGTACTTCTCCATTAAAGCTTGGTTGCTGTAATGTACCCGACAATCGTCCTGCAGCAGATAAAGTACCATCTAACTCACGAACATCGGCAATAAATGGCTTAAATAGATTCAGTTTTACTTGATCAAGTGCAACCTGCCCAGACACAGATTTATTTTCACCTTGTGTTCCCACTAAGACATCCACATAACCTGTTCCAAGTAGTGGCGAGTCTGCATTGAGCTTCAGTGCCAATGCCTGAGCTTGAGTTTTTGCACTCAAACGTACTTCTCGATATTCAATCAAGGTTGGTGGGATACCTTCCTCATTAGAAAGCCCAATATGCCCCTGACGTGTCACAAGCTGAGCATCCACATTCATTGGCTGACCTTCACGCCAAGATACATGCGTATAGCCATTGAGCTGACCGTCAAGAGCTAGACCTGAAGGCATGAATGCTTGAAAGTCGGCTAGTTCGAGGTTCTGCATTTTTGCGGAGATAACACCTTGTGCTTTGCTTGCAATCAAAGGCTGATCAAGACAAATTTGGCTTTGCTGACGACCTTGACTCATCCAACAATGCGCTGTCACTGTGATTTGTCCTTTTGCTTGACGATAAATAATCGAAGCATTTTGATTTTGTGTCAAACGGACACGCTGTGAATTGAAATCGCCTTTTTGGATTTGTCCAAGCCAATCATTTTGTGCATTAAAGCCACCTGCCATTTGCACATAAAATTTTGACTTATCATTGTTACCATCAAGCTTGAGCAAGTGTGCTTGTCGTGTGCCGACGAGTTCTGCTTTGACCTGATCAATTCGACGCTTATTACTAGTAAGTCCTTGTAGATTAAAGATCAATTGCGAAGCAGTTTGACCTGTTGGCAACGTCCCGATCAGTGAAACTTTCTCCACATTGATCTTATCTGAATAACTCAAATTCTCTGCGATCAGATTCGATTTTGCTTGAATCGTTGGCTGACTTTGTACTGATAAGAAGCCTTTGATTGTTCCACCAAGCCCTGCATAAAGTTCATCTAAGTTTGGTGCATTGACGTTAAGTTGAAGTCGTTGTGCATTGCCTGCCGCATGCAAAATATTATTGGCATAACTCAACACCAAATTGTTTGCTTCAAATTGCTGCGGGACAAAACTATTATTCTCACCGAAACTCACACTGAGATTACCTTTCCCAAGCAAAGGTTTATTGTTGATATTGCCTCGAAGGTTTAAGTTTTGTACCGAGATATTTTTTTGTTGCTCAGACCATCGTCCCGACGTATTTACCCGACCCGTTACATTGCCTGATATATTGCCGACAAAGTATTGTGGTTTGAATTGATCCAATACAGCCTGAATATCCCAACCAATACCATTTTCAAGATTAACCATGCCTTTTGCATCAAGCTTACCTGCCGCACCTTGATGAAAGAGTTCATTGATTTTAATGAGCTTCGGCGTACCCGAAACATTAATTTTTAATGGACCTTGACTATAATTTTGCGCATTCAGTGACCCATCATATTGCACAGCAAAGCCTTTTAAGCCTGATTGTTCTTTGGATTGTGACTTGCCATCATGCATTAATAAAACAGCTGTAGACTGCCCTGTCAGCGCTATCGTTTGCGTTTTATTGCCTTGTGGAAGCTGTCCGATTAAGTCAATACCTTTAAGCTGTATCACTTGTTTATTCGGTTCAGCATAGCCTGTTGCATGGATGCTACCGTCCAAACGGTTGACTGGCGCACTTGGGCTAATCATTTGCGGATTAAACCGTTTTGCAAGCAAATCTGCTTGCCAACGTAGCTGTGTTTTTTTCGTTGGTAAATTGACTTTTGCTTTACCACTAAGCTGACCTTGTCCTTGGGTCAAGCTAAAGTCTTTTACATTTAAAATATTATTGGCAAAATTTAATGTACTTGCATATTGTCCCGCTGGCAGACTGGATGATTCATGTTCACGAATCAAGGTCGCCAAGCGAATATCTTGCCCTTTGTCTGAAAGTGCTAAATCAACATCACCCTCTTGGCTATTCAACCATCCAATATATGGAAACTTGCGATCAATATCTTGCCAAGCGACTTGCACTTGCCACGGTTGGGCGATTTTTTCATTATTGGCATTTTGTTTAGCAGGATTTTGGTGAAGCTTTACATCCCAACGCTCATAACGATCAAAATCAACCATAGCGACAATGTCTGAAGCATTTTTCATGCTTCCTTTTGTGGATAATTTGGCACTCATATCGGGTGGTAGAAATTCACGAATCGAGGCAGGGATGACCTCATCGTTTAGATTAATGCCGTTTAAGCGACCATTTAAATCCCAACTCACACCATCTTGCCATCCGACAAGCCCTGCAAGCTCAACTTGACCACTCATCAGCGAACCTACAAAATCTTCGATGTTGAGTTGTTTTAGATCAGTGTGCATCTTGGCTTGATAGTAACCTTGCGGAATTTGTTTACCGCTCAGATCGGTATCGACATTGATGTTAAGCTTTTTGATATCGCCATCTAGGTTGACCTCACCCAACTCAGAATACAGCTCCTGCTCAGGCGCAACTGGCCAGTGATATTTTGACCAATAGACTTTGCCAAACATTGGGACATTTTTACGTACAGGATGGAGCACCATATATCCTGAGATCACATCAGGGCTTGCAGCTGCAAAACCTGCTTTGAGCGTATCGACATCGCCACGAGCAACCAATTTCAGCTTGTTCATTTTTAAATTTTCTAAGGCAGGTATCGTCGCATCTGCACTTAGGCTGAGTGGATATTTACCGTCAAGTTGCAAATAGCCATTGATATTATCTGCTTTGAGAAAATCCATCGCCATAGATGAATTAACCAACTGAATCTTCGCACCGGACCATTCGCTTTCATTGAGTTGAATATTATAAAATTTGGTGGTAGATGTTGTAGTTTGTAAGATCAATTGCTTGATATACGCTTCATCCATGCGAAGTACAAAAGGTAACTTTAATTCTTTAAACTCAAACTCTTTGTCTGTAGGAGCTGCATGATTAATCACATGCACCGTATCAATATTGGCGTGCATCAGATGAATCTCTTTTTTCACCACAGCACGCCAACCGAGATGTACATCCGCACGATTGATTTTGACCTCAACATCTTTGACCTTGACCAAGATATCTTTAATGATGATCCCTTGGATGAGATTACCATCTTCATATTGATAAGTAATCGTTTGCTGACGATCTAAGACAAATTCTAGTAACCATTTACTACCACGATCTGAGCTTGCAAAAAGACCTAAAGCAACAATGATCAACAACAATAAACCCAATAGACCAAACACCAACCATCGTGCTGTACGCACAGCATGTGTACGTATCTTTAGTTTTGTCTTTGGCTGTTCTGGCTGTTGCTCAGTCATACGCTTTTCTTTTTCCTAAAAATTGTCTTCGTTCAATATGTTGTGATTTATAAAGGTGGACCAATGAAGAAGTGTAAGCGGATTGGTACGCTATCTTCACTCACACCTGCCGCCACATCGACACGAATCGGTCCTACTGGAGATGCCCAGCGTATACCAAGACCAACGCCATATTTTGTTTCATTGCTAAAGTTTTCATCATAGGCATTACCTGCATCGGCAAATACTGCGGCACGCCAACCTTCACGAAATTGATAATTATATTCCAGCGAGCCGACCGCAAGTGTCTGACCACCTAACAGCAATCCATTTTCTTCAGGCGCCAAACTTTCGTAATCATAGCCACGTACACTTTGATCACCACCTGCAAAATAACGCAAGTTGTACGGCACACGATCAAAATCGCCAGTCACGATATAGCCTAGATCACCTCGTCCAACGAATTGATGATCGGCATTTTCACCTAAAGAATAAATAAAACGCCAACCTGCGTTCAGGATAGCCATATCCGTTTCAGTCAATAAGCTTTCTGAGCCAACTTCTGCTCGATAAAACTGACGAAAACCTTTGGTTGGATTGACATAGTTATTCTGTTCAGTACGACTGATCTCATATCCAAACAACAGTGACTCCTGCTCAGGGTCAGTACTTACTACTCGAAAGGCATCTGGCATGTCTGCAGGATCAACATTGCCTGTTGCCTCGATACTATCTAAGCGATAACGCACAGACATATTGTGTTGCCACTGCCCCATTGGTTTTTTAATGGTTCTCTCAGCACCAATGACAGCCGATTCGATATTTAACTCGACACCTTGACCAATTTTATCTTTGATCTCACGCTCATAACCGCCAACAACACTAAAATAGTCATTTAATGGATGTTTATACGGAATGTTGTAACGCCCATCAATGGATTGATAGTTTTCAGAAAGTTGTAAATTAACATCCAAGCTGTGTCCACGATCATTGACGATTGCACGACGGTATTGAGAACGCAGACGCACGCCTGTATCGGTGCCATAACCGATACCTGTTTCAAGACTATTTGGATTATCTGCATTTAAGGTCACGATCACTGGGACTTGCTTTGTTTCACGTGCTTGCGCTTTTAACTTTTCGGTTTCTTCAGCGCGCTTATCCGCTTCTGACTGACTTTTTGCCAAAGCTTGCTTTTTGCTATCGTTTTCATTGCCATCAGCTTCGTCTTGCTCAGCTTGGTTTTCATTACCTGCTGACTTGCTGTTTATTGATTCGCTGTTTATTGATTTACTGCTTACTGATTCACCGCTTTGTACATCGCTATTTTGTGTTTCGCTGTTTTGCGCTTCATTGCCTGCTGTACCGATAAACTCACCTTCATCAACGACATTTTGACTTTTTACTTCAACGCCGTCAGTGATTGGTGGTGTAGGCGCTTGGGATTGCTGTGCTTCATGCAGTGCTGCCAAATCAGGTGGTAGTTCTAAAGCTTTAGTGATTGGATCAGGCTTTGCGACATTGACAAGCGTATAATTAAAATAACGACTATTGATGAGGTTGCTTGACAATAAATTACTACGCCATTCTGTATAGTCATCACCCTCTTTGAACGGAACTAGCTGTTGCAAGATCTCTTTACGTAGTGGAAATTCCTCATTAGGATCACTCATGCGAAACTCGACTGCATTGAGTTTGTAGCGTTCACCTGTTTCATATTTCATCAAAATATCAGCAGTGTTTTCAGGCAAAGTCACTTTGACATCACGCATACGCCAGAAACCATCAAAATAACCACGACTATCTGATGCGTTATCAATACGTGCCCGCATATTTTCATAATCGCCATGATTGAGAATATCGCCTTCATTTAAATCAGGTACAACACTCACAACTTGGAATGCAGCCTCTTCTGCACCATCACCGGTGAACTCAATAACTGGTTGTTCTGCAACTAAGACTGGCTCATTTTGCACGACATCTACGATCAGAGTCTCTTCATCTGGCTTACTAAATTTGAACTCTGCTTCATAATAGCCAACCGCTTGCGCAGCGACATTAGCCATTTCTTTGATTTGAGGTAATGCAACATTAAACTCTTCGAACGCTTCTTGGGTAAAAGTAGACAGTTTCGCGTCTATATTCTTCTCAAGTTTTTCATCAAGCTTTCCTTCTGCACTACGAACTTCAACCTTAATTTTTGGTAATTTTTCCAAAATACTGTCATCTTCATCACGATTAAACAGTCTTGCGAAAAAGCCTCTTTCCTTTTTTGGTTCAATATTCGTTGCCTGTGCTTGGCTTGGATCAGCAGAATTCTCTTGAAAATCAGGCACAGTGACTTGCTGTTGCTGTAGTGTAGTTACAAGTTGATCAACGTTCACCGTTTCCATTTGACTTGTTGTCGTTTGAAATTCACTTGCCGTCGTGCTTTCTTGGTTTACCTGAATCTGTGAAAGACTTGGTACAGAGCGCTCTTGTTGCTCAGCATCCTGCTGCGCTTGTGCAGCGATTTGATTGATTTCATTCAGCATTGCCTGATCGGGCGCAGGAATATCGCTGTCTTGCAATTGATAGACTTTATCCGCCTGAAATTCATTCACGGCTTGATCTAAGCTAGTTTGCTCCCTCTCAACCGCTTGCTGATCTTCAAGCGCTTCATTGATTTGTTCTTGTTGCTCTTGTTCTTCTTTCGCAATCGCTTCATCCACAGCTTCTGCATTAGGGTTGGAAATAACCAACTCATTCTCAGCATAGCTCAGTTGTACAAAAGCACAGCTCAGACCAAACAATAATGCAGACGGCGCCGCATGCCTTGTCATAATCTGTAAAACTGACTGATTCAAAACATTAAAAGAGAATAATTTTTTGTTTAAATCTAGCATACTGCACTCAAACACATATACGCTCAAACAGAGCATTGGATTTGCATGAATTAATCAAGGATAAAAGCTTGATTATGTCGGTCTATAGTTTTAACTAAAGTTTTTACTAATAACGCAATAAATGATTGAAATACCAATAGCCACTTAGCACTTCCTCAAGATTTTTAGATTGTCTTAAGTTATTGTAAAATTGTAAAGTAGCTATACCCCAAAAATACAATCTCTATTACACTTAAATACAAAACTTAGCCTATTAACGCTAAATACTCGTATTTTATCGTGAAATAAAGAAGATTAGTGAGTCATCGCATGTCCTCATCGACACCATTCCTACTTGGCACTCGTCGCTTTGCACCAATGTTCGCCACACAGTTTTTTGGCGCATTCAATGACAATATTTTTAAATATGCGTTACTGATGGTCTTCACCTATGGTTGGATTCCAAAAGGTGACATCAGCGTCAGCACCCTCAATAATGTAGCAGCCTTATTATTTATTTTGCCTTTTTTTATCTTTTCTGCAACTGCTGGACAGATTGCTGACCGCTATGAACGCTCAAATCTTATTCGATGGTTAAAAATTGGCGAAATCGCAGTGATGTGTATTGCAACTGTTGGTTTCTTTATTGGCAATATTTGGTTGTTACTTTTTGCACTGTTTATGATGGGCGCACAGTCGGCGATTTTTGGTCCAATTAAATATGCGATCTTGCCTGATATCCTTGAAGAAACTGAACTCATGACTGGTAATGCCATTTTCCAATCAGGGACTTCTCTAGCGATTTTACTTGGGATGGTCGTTGGTGGCATTGTTATTTCTTTTTCTTTAGGGAATATGTGGTGGATTTGCTTAACCCTGATTAGTGTTGCCATATTAGGTTATTTATCTAGCCGAATGATTTTGAAACAAAAAATTGCAGATCCAAATCTCAAGGTCAATTGGAACGTATTTGTCACTAGCTGGCAGATCGTGAAATTCAGTTACGGCTTACCACTAATCTTTTTAGTGTTACTTGGCAACTCATGGTACTGGTTTTATGGCGCAACGGTGATTACACAAATCCCGCAAATGACCGCACAATATCTGCATGGTAATGAAAATGTGTCGAGCCTAATTTTGACTTTTTTTTCTATCGGGATCGTTATCGGCTCTGCCCTGTGTAAAAAGCTGAGTGGTGAACATGTGAATATTAAGATGGTGCCTTTTGGTGCAATCGGCTTAACACTATTTGCCATATATTTGGCTTGGGCATTGGCGCAGTTACCTAGCTTTCAAGGTGATCTTTTCAATATCGCTCAAGTCTTTGCACAAGGCATCAGCTTTTATCATGTCTGCTTTGCCGTGATCTTACTGGGTGTGAGTGGTGGTTTTTATATCGTACCACTGTACGCTATGATGCAAGCCAAAGCCCCTGAAAGTCATCGTGCCCGAGTGGTGGCAGCCAATAATATTTTTAATGCAATCTTTATGGTGGTGGCAGCGATTTTCTGTATTATCATTTTAAGCAGTTTGAACCTAAGCCTAGTGCAATTGTTTGGCATTACAGCAGTGATTAGTGCAATCATCACCTGTCTTTTACTCACGTCACTACGTCGTAAACTTCGCATCGGAGAATCTTAATGCGCCAATTTAGCCCATTCGATCAAATGATTAATTCTTTCGATCAAGCATTAAGAAGCCTTGTCCCAGGTGTCACCAATGCCAATCGTGAAAATCCTGCACAGGAGCGCACAGCAGAACTGAGTATCAACGAGTCACGTCATGTTGCAGGATTGATGCGTGTTAATCATAGTGGTGAAGTCTGTGCGCAAGCGCTCTATCATGGGCAAGCCTTAACTGCAAAATTGCCCAGTGTACGCATCGAAATGCAACTCGCTGCGCAAGAAGAAGAAGACCATCTCGCTTGGTGTGAAGATCGCTTAAAAGAACTAAATAGTATCCCAAGCTTACTTAATCCTGTTTGGTATAGTTTATCTTTTGCAATGGGTGCAGTTGCAGGTATTGCAGGGGATAAATATAGCTTGGGCTTTGTAGCTGAAACTGAGCGTCAAGTGAGTGAACATCTCCTCTCTCACCTATCGCAACTGCCTGAGCAAGATCAACGATCTAAGGCGATCTTGGAACAAATGAATACAGATGAATTGCATCATCGAGATACCGCTCTTGAAGCAGGCGGTGTCGATTTACCAAAGCCTGTACAAATTTTAATGACTGTAATTTCCAAGACTATGACGAAGACGAGCTACTATATTTAAGCTGTTTCTTTAAGCTGTATGATTAAATTGACTTAATCAGTTGCCTTGATAAATTGTATTCTGACATTGCAATTGCCTGAAATATTCAGGCAATTTTTTCGCTCAACTTTTCATTTCAAACACTTCAATTAAAGTGAATTTAAAGCGATTTTAAAGTAGTGAAATCTTCTGAAATTGCAGATCATATTCTAAATATTTCTGCACAAAAGCGGTCTTATTTTCACAGCGTTGCATATTGCGATGAATGATTTCAGGCACACTGGTATAAATTGCGCCAGAGCCATCATTATAAATCAGCTTCAGACTTCTTGACCAAAAGTCATATTTCATCAAAATCACCTGTAGTTCTGACATAAGCACCTCACTAAAATGAAATGTCGATGATTCTTTCCTTGTGAAATAAATCATCATGAAGAATCGACGTATTGATGAGTTGATCTCAGCAACGCTCCTCCTTTATTTCAAATAATTTCTAAATTGATTCAATCATTAAATAGCATGTTTTATGCCATGAATGCAGTGAGTATTTCTGCAAAATTTATTGATTATTTTTATATCACAAGGGATTTCAGTGAATAATTCCCATAGTTTTAGGGCAATTAACGATTTGGGCGTATAATAGTTGCACTGTCAAAAATTAGATGAAAATATGTCAAAACAAGATTATGAAAACGGCTTAAAAGTACGCAAAGAAGTGATGGGCGAACACTTCGTTAAACGTGCTCAAGACAACACTGTGCCTTTCACCGAACCACTGCAAGACTGGATTAATGAGCATGCATGGGGATCGACTTGGCAACGTGAAGGCGTATTGCCACGTAAATATCCCTCGCTCATCACTATCGCCTTTTTAGTTGCACAAAAAGCGCCGACAGAGCTCAAAGGGCATATCCGTGGTGCACTCAATAATGGTGCAACGGTGGAAGAAATCCAAGAAGTGCTATTACATAGCTTGCCGTATTGTGGCGCACCGACAACGCAAGAAGCATTCCGTGCTGCTTTGGAAGTGTTAGCGGAATATCAGAAATAGATTTCAACAAAAAATTCATGACATAAAAAAACCGCAATTCACATGAACTGCGGTTTTCTTTTTTACTCGATTTTTAAGGCATTAAACATCAGACTGCTGAATCAACATGCCTGCTTTTTTCGCAAGCTCAGTAAAGGTTGGAAAACTGGTTGCTACCGTTTCAGTCCCATGAATGGTGATCGGCTCGGCACAGCGCAAACCTGCAATACTAAAGCTCATGGCAATGCGATGATCATGATGCGACTCGATCTGACCACCTGTGAAGATTGGTGACCACTCGCCTGTTTTGCCTTTACCTTGAATGATGATGCCATCATCAGTTGGCTGACATTGGATACCCAGTGCGATTAATCCGTCTGCCATCACTTGGATACGATCAGACTCTTTGACACGAAGCTCCGCAGCTCCAGTCAAGATCGTTTCACCTTCTGCGCATGCAGCAGCAATGAATAACGCAGGAAACTCATCAATCGCCAGTGGTACTTGATCTTCAGGCATATGAATGCCTTTTAAAGTTTTGCCACCACGGATATGAATATCTGCAATCGGCTCACCACCTGCGATGCGCTCATTGAGTACACTGATATCTGCACCCATTTGCTTGAGGATTTCAATCACACCTGTACGCGTTGGGTTAATCCCAACAGCTTGTAAAGTCAGATCGGCATTTTGGCTAATCGCCGCACCAACCATAAAGAACGCCGCACTGGAAATATCCGAAGGCACTTGGATATTTGTCCCCACGAGCTTTCCGCCACCCTGAAGCGTAATTTGGTTACCATGATCTTGCTTTTGGGTTTTTACGTCGTAACCAAATGCACGAAGCATACGCTCGGTGTGATCACGTGTCGGTTCAGGTTCAGTGACCGATGTTGCGCCCTCTGCCCACAGCCCTGCCAATAAAATGCCTGATTTGACCTGTGCCGAAGCCATAGGCAAATCATAATGAATGCCTTTTAAGCCTTGTGCGCCTGTGATGCTGACTGGCGGTGTGCCTTTTTCACCTGTGGTTTGGATTTTTGCACCCATCACACGAAGTGGTTTTGCGATACGCTCCATCGGACGCTTTGAAAGCGACGCATCACCCGTCATCACAGTATCAAAGGCTTGCGCAGAGAGCATGCCAGAAAGCAACCGCAAACTGGTGCCTGAGTTGCCCATATACAGCGCACTTGCAGGTTTTTTCAGACCGTGCATGCCGACACCATGAATCGTCACTTCACCATTTTTCGGTCCTTCGATCGAAACCCCCATATCACGGAAGGCTTGCAAGGTCGCCAACGCATCCTCACCTTCCAAAAAGCCTGTTACATGGGTTGTGCCTTCTGCAATTGCACCGAACATGATCGAGCGATGCGACACAGACTTATCACCCGGCACTGAAAAATGCCCTGAAAATTGTTGGCTTCCCGGTGAAATGGTAAATTGTTGCGTCACAGCGTTGTTCTCCATCAAAGGTGTATTGGCGAGCATATGGTTAAAATGTTGGCGAGCGGCTTTAGCATGTCCAAGCATGCCCATGAGCGCATTGGAATCTTCGGATTGAATGACTTGTTTAAAGCGTTGTAATTGATCTTCAAAGCCTGTAACCGCACTCAAAATCGCTTTTTTATTTGCAAGAAAAATGTCGTGCCACATCTGCGGATCACTGGCTGCAATTCGAGAGAAATCTCGAAAGCCACCCGCCGCATAGCGAAAAATATCTAAATTATCTTGTCGATTGGCAAGTTGTTCGACCAAATTAAACGCCATCAAATGTGGTAAATGACTGGTATGCGCAAGCACCTCATCGTGCTGTGCCACATCCATACAAATCACTTCAGCTTGAGCGCTTTGCCACAGTTGAATCAGCTTTTGTACAGCAATCGGATCACTTGATTCAAGTGGCGTCAGTATCACTTTGTGCTTAGCAAATAAATCAATTTTCCCTGCATGCACACCACTGTGTTCACTGCCTGCGATCGGATGACCCGGCACAAAACCTTTGGGTAAGTTTTCCCCAAAGACATTTTTTGCGGCTTGTACCACATTACCTTTGGTGCTACCGACATCGGTAATGATAGCATCAGCACGTAAGTATGGTTTGATCTGTTGTAATGCCTTTTCAGTGGCTTGTACAGGTAAAGCCAGCACGATCAAATCCGCATCTTGCACTGCTTCACTTGCCGAGCTAAATCCTTGATCAATTAAACCAAGTTGTTTGGCATCGGCTAAGGTCTTTTCAGAGCGAGTAGAAGCAACGACTTCACCTGCCAAATGATGTGCTTTAATCACACGAGCAAGGCTTGAACCAATTAAACCCAGTCCGATAAAAGCAACTTTTTCAAATAATGGCGTGTTATTGGCACTCATATTCGAAGTAAAAACAGAGTCAGTCATTACAACACTGCCAGCGGATATGAACCAAGTACACGAAGCTCTTTGACATGTGGGCGAATTTCTTCAATTGCTTCACGCACACCGTCATCTTCGATATGCCCTTTGAGATCAATAAAGAACACATAGGTCCATTTCTCAGGCAATGATGGGCGAGTTTCAATACTGGTCATGGTCAGATTATGCTTAGCAATCGGCGCAAGAATCTCGATCAACGCCCCTGCTTTATCATGCGCAGCAATCAACAACGAAGTTTTGTCGTGACCGCTACGTGACGATTTTTCACGACCGATGACTAAGAAACGCGTGGTATTGTCAGGATTATCTTCGATATTGGCATGCAAAATTTCCAAATCATAAATCTGCGCCGCCACATCACCTGCAATCGCAGCAGAATGCCATTCATTGCGAATACGGCGAGCCGCTTCAGCATTCGAGTTCAGTGCAATGCGCTCAACACCTGGATAATTTACATCGAGCCATTTACGGCATTGTGCCAAGGCTTGTTGATGTGCATAAATCTGTTTGATGCTGTCTTTGCGGGTATTGTGCGAAATTAAAAATTGGTGATGAATTGGCAATTCAACTTCACCAATGACATGCAGTTTTGAGGATTTAAAACAATCAAGCGTATGATTGACGATACCTTCAGAGGAATTCTCTACAGGCACCACTCCATAATGCGCTGAGCCTGACTCGACTTCACGGAATACTTCTTCAATGGTGGTGATCGGACGAGTAATCGCATCTTGCCCAAAATGTTTAATCGCCGCCGCTTGGGTGTACGTCCCTTCAGGCCCTAAAAAAGCGATCGACTGTGGTGCTTCCAATGCAAGACATGCCGACATAATCTCACGGAACAGGCGTGCAATAGTTTCATTCGACAATGGACCTTGATTGCGTGCCATGACATTACGAAGCACCTGCGCTTCACGCTCTGGGCGGTAAAACACTGGATTTTCATCTTGAGAAAATTTGGCTTTAGCAACGGTTTCAGCAAGTTTGGCACGTTGATTGATCAGATAATGTATTTGCTCATCGACAGAATCAATCTGTTGGCGAATATCTTGTAAGTTTAAACTTTGACTATTTTGCTGATCTTTATTTTGCTGATCTTTATATTGTGGGTCGTGTTGCATGTTGCCATTTTGCCTTTACCAATTTTGCTCAAGTATACCTGATCATTGTCAGCCTGACAGCATTCAAGACAGACTAATTCGGGCTAAAATTTCAGATTATATATCGACATAAAAAATATACCACTTTGTAAGCGAGCTTTAAACAATTCAATGCTTGAGATTTTATTGCCAATCACGCACAGTGTTAAGAATAGCAAGCACTGCAAGGAATTGAATTAAAATGCAAAACCCAGCACAGCAAGTTCGCAATAAGCTGCTCAACACCTATATTTCACGCTATTTGCTATGGTATTTCTGCATTGCCAGTAGCCTTTTTCTTGGCTATGTCATTTTGCTAGGTAAACGCCATTATCTGAATTATTTTTTTGCCGATAGTGTACTCAATAGCTTGTTCGTGATCGCCACATTACTTAGCCTATTGGGCTTATATGATGTACTTCAACGCAATCACAGTATTTTGCGCAACTATCCGATCATGGGGCATTTTCGCTTTATTTTTGAATATTTTCGCCCTGAGATTCGTCAGTATTTTATTGAAGGCGACCGTGATGCGTTGCCATTTTCCAGAATGCAGCGCAATCTCGTCTATCAACGGGCAAAAAATCAAAATGCCGATAAACCGTTTGGCTCAATCATTGATGCCTATGAAGATGATTACCGCTTTATGGCACATTCTCTTAGCCCGAAAATGCCCAGCGACCACAATACTTTTCGCATCACCATCGGTAATTCCCAATGCGCACAGCCCTATTCCGCTTCGATCATGAATATTTCAGCGATGAGCTTTGGTAGCCTGAGTGCCAATGCCATTCGAGCACTCAATGCTGGCGCAAAATTGGGCAATTTTTATCATGATACAGGTGAAGGAAGTATTAGCCCGTATCATTTGGAAAATGGTGGTGATTTGGTTTGGCAAATTGCCAGTGGCTATTTTGGCTGTCGAACTTCAGATGGCAAATTTGATCCTGAAAAATTCAAGCATCAAGCCAAACTTCCACAAGTGAAAATGATTGAAATTAAACTCTCTCAGGGTGCAAAACCGGGGCACGGCGGGATTTTACCCAAGCATAAAATCAGTGAAGAAATTTCACAAATCCGCGGCGTACCTCGTGATCGGGACTGTGTTTCACCGCCTGCGCATTCTGCCTTTCATACGCCACTTGAGCTGATGGATTTTATTCAACAACTTCGCACTTTATGCAACGGAAAACCTGTCGGTATCAAACTCTGTATTGGTCAACCGTGGCAGTTTATGGGCATCGTCAAAGCGATGTTAGAAAAACAAATATTTCCTGATTTTATCGTAGTGGATGGTAGCGAAGGTGGGACAGGTGCAGCACCGATTGAGTTTAGTGACCATATTGGCACACCACTGCGTGAAGGCTTACTGTTTGTACACAATACATTGGTCGGTGCAGGCATTCGTGATCGTATTAAAATTGGTGCAAGTGGCAAGATTATCAGTGCATTTGATATTGCGAGCACCTTTGCGATCGGTGCAGATTGGGTCAACTGCGCTCGTGGCTTTATGTTTGCGATCGGTTGTATACAGGCACAAAGCTGTCATACCAACCAATGTCCTGTTGGGATCGCCACGCAAAACCAACAACGCCAATCTGCACTTAATGTCGATCTGAAATCGACACGTGTCGCTAACTTTCATCACAACACTTTACACGCTCTTGCAGAGATGATCGCGGCTGTTGGCTTAGAGCATCCTCGTGATATTGAAGCGCATCATCTTGTACAACGAGTCAATCACAACGAAATCAAGAACTTTGCGCAGATTTACTTCTTTTTAAAGCGGAACTCTTTGCTACAAGCCAATTTGGATGATGAAGAAAACTTTTATTATCGTATCTGGAATATGGCAACTGCCGAACGCTTTTAATGTGTCATTTATTTTGATATTTTTCGTGTGGAATTGTACTGTAGTTTTAAAATCGAAATCGACAGCACAAAAAAGTATCGTATGTTTTAGTAGCACAAAAAAACGAGCCGAAGCTCGTTTTATATTTTGATCATGCTACAGCGTAGCACAATATCAAATAGCAATCTCAATTAGAAACGGTAAGTTACACCAAGTTTAGCCACTGGGAACCATTCAAATTGGTCATCATTGGCAATTTCATTCTCTTCTGACTGTACATCATTAGCCAATCCATTACCACTTACTGTGGTAGCAGTACCAGTTGAAGTCAAGTTAACATTTGGATTACCAGAATAGTAAGCACCTACTTCACCAAATACCCCCCAACGATTTGTAATCGAAGGTGAGAAACCAAGACCTAAATATGGTGCAATCTTATTGTCATAATCAAGATTACCAGCGATCTCAACGTCAGATACTGCAATATAATCATTATCATTAACAGAGAAACCGTTACCTGACTTAATCGTACGACTCACTTCGTACTCATTATCAAGATAACCGACACCAGCTGCTACGTAAAACCAATTAGCCCACGGACGAATCTCAGCATTCAAATATGTCAAATTATTGTCCATATCTAAATCATAAGTATTTCCGTCGATCTTCACATCGTCAGTCCAAGAGATTTCACCACCATTGTAACCTAAAGTCACACCAACGTATGGGTTAGGATTCCAAGAGATCGCACCACCGTAACCTGTTGTACCAACTTCAGCACGTACAGCCGCAGGCTTAAATGTAGAGAAAGTCGCTACGCCGTCTTCAGTCACAACTTTTTCATCAGCAACCGCAAAAGTTGCTGTACTAGCTAAAGCTGTCAAAGCTAAAATTTTAAAAACTTTCATAATTAACTCCTCAAAAAACTCAAACCAAATTAACAAAGGGTGTTTGAAATTAGGTACATTTTCACAAATGCCCTGTGCAAATAATAGCGAATTTCTGTTTCTCTTTGTAATCTTTTGACACATTTATTTTAATGTTATGTTTTTATTGTAATAAATTTGAACAAAATATTTAAGCTATGCCTAATTTATTGCTTAGTGTACACTATGGCTCATCATTTTTTAGCCTTTATTTTTCACTTTAGTTTAGGAAAATTATAATGTCGCAACTCGCTACAATCATTGAACAAGCTTTTGAAGACCGTGCAAATTACTCAAGTACGAACTGCCCTGAAGACATTCGCAATGCAGTAAATGAGGCACTTGCAGGATTGGATAATGGTACCCTGCGTGTTGCAGAAAAGAAAAATGGTGAGTGGGTTGTTAATCAATGGTTAAAAAAAGCGGTATTGCTTTCTTTCAAACTAAACGATAACAAGCCAATCGAATCTTGTGATCTGCAATTCTATGACAAAGTGGATACCAAGTTTAAAGGTTGGACAGAAGCACAATTTCAACAAGCAGGTGTACGTGTAGTCCCACCTGCTGTCGCTCGTAAAGGCTCATTCCAAGCTAAGAATGTCGTATTGATGCCTTCTTATGTCAATATTGGTGCTTATGTTGATGAAGGCACTATGGTTGATACTTGGGCAACTGTAGGCTCATGTGCGCAAATTGGTAAAAATGTACATTTATCAGGTGGTGTAGGTATCGGTGGTGTACTTGAGCCACTACAAGCTAATCCAACGATTATTGAAGACAATTGCTTTATTGGTGCGCGTTCTGAAATCGTTGAAGGTGTAATTGTTGAAGAAGGTTCAGTGATTTCAATGGGGGTTTATATCGGTCAATCTACTCGTATTTATGACCGTGAAACTGGCGAAATCCACTATGGTCGTGTACCTGCTGGATCAGTTGTTGTTTCTGGTAGCTTGCCGTCAAAATGCGGAACTTATAGCTTATATGCTGCAATCATCGTGAAGAAGGTAGATGCGCAAACACGTGCAAAAACCAGTTTGAATGATTTATTACGTGCTGAATAAATTCAGCATAATCTAGCAAGATTAACGACAAAATAGCCAGTTTGATACTGGCTATTTTTATGCTTAGTCTTTACCAAAATATAGTTTTGCAATTTACAGCAAATGATTTTCAGCGATCCATGATTTAATCGCATTGACAGTGATCGGCATAAACTCGCCCATCGCATACATATGATCTGAACCTTCAAATACACACAATGTTGAATTTGCATATCGCTTTGCAGTTGCACGAGAAACATTAGCATTCACGATTTTATCGTCGGTACCTGTGATGACGAGTACAGGCGTTTGAATTTGATCTGTATCGACTGTCGATGCTTTTTTACTATCTAAGTACCAAAAACCCATTTCATAATAGACACGCCCTGACTCTGGGACAAGCTGTGCAAAAGTCGCATCTACATCTTCTTGGGTTTGATTGTTCATCACATATTTTTCAAACTTTGATTTTTCTGCATACAGCGTTTTTTCCCAAAATTTCCATTTCATATAATGTTTATAAAACACTGCGGTAGTTTCTGGATAGAAAGCAAAAATTCCCGCCATCGGCGCTGTACCGAGCAGAATCACACCTTTATGCTTATCAGGATGTCTTGCTGCAAGTAGTTGTGCCAAGAGGCCACCCAAAGAATGCCCTAAAATAATTGGCGGAGTATCTAGAGACAAAAGCAATGCGCTTAAATCATCGACAAAATCCGTCAGACTCACATTACCAACTTTCTTCGCTACCTCATCATAAGGCAAACCGTGATAACGTAAATTTGGAGTCAACACCTGCAAACCCAATGCTTCTAATGCAGGGACAAAATCACCCCAAATCTTTGCGGTACACCATGTCCCTGGAATCAAAATAATTGGGGTTTTGTTTGTGGCTAATTTTTGCTTAGTCGTAGTCTGCGTCAGTGGAGACATGTTATATCCTTATTTTTGCTTTTAAACTTAAAGTTAAAATTACAAGTTGAATCTAAGTCTATCTTAAGAACATAGAGTTGAAAATCTTTTCTTATTAAGAACAATCATTTGCAATTTCTATTTTATGAATAGAAATTTGACAACTTTCACAATTATGATTTTTTTTGATTACTTTGCATTAACCTTTAACATCTTTTGAAACAATTCATTAACAAGAAGCACACCAAGCAAAACCAATCTACTGCTTATTTTCAGGTAACTTCGGGCTTTAATATTAGTGTAAGCATATTATGCAGATCGCAACTATTATTTGTTTGTGATCTCGGCTTTTTAGATGAATTTAAATTCCATGAGGCTTTCTCATGCATCACTCCTAACTGCCCAAAATGTCGCTTTATCTATATGAATTTTGAGCCTACTTATAATTCATTCACATTTAAAAGAGGAATTTGAAACTTTGATGCCTGATATCGTTTTTGATGTAACCGACCAAGACATAGAAGTGGTAACCAATCATTTAAAGGTGTTATCAAACCCCGATCGCTTAAAGATTTTACGCCACTTGATCGATGGTGAAATTAACGTACAAACCATTGAAAAATTGACTGAAATCCACCAACCTACGCTTTCGCAACAGCTTACCGTATTGCGCAAATCTGAAATGGTGAGTACTCGTCGTGATGGAAAGCAGATTTTCTATCAGATCGCTGACCCAAAAGTATTAGTATTGATGCAAACATTTTATGATTTGTACTGTGAAGAACCTGCTTAACTGCTCTGATTTCGGTTTTTAAAGCATTCCGATATGCTGAAAAAACTGGCGATAATGCTCTACTTTCTGTGTAAATGGTAATGGATATGCCCTCGATGTCGAGGGTAATCGGTACAGCGCCATATTTCTAATCGCATTTCCTACGCTGATCTCCCCAATGCGCATTTGTCCAATTTTAGGGGCTTGAGTCTGCGTTGAAAATTGTGTCAACAAAGTTACAGTCGCTTTCTCCCCTGTCGTCAGGATATTGTTACATTGTGGAATTTGACTTAATAACTCGCCTAAATCCGTCACTTGCACGATTTCTAAAAATTTATCCGAAGCATTATTTTTCTGCCTGATCACTTGATACGCTGTATCGAAAATCGCAATGCCTTTTTCATTCAAAAAGTCTTTCAGCAGTTGTTCTTTGAAAGCTTTATTTTCAAGATCGATGAAATAGTCTTTATCGTCAAAAAAGACCGCACCAGCAATTCGCCACATATCATTTTGAAAATTTGGATAATAAAAATCCATTTTCCAACGAGTTTTCGGTGGTGGAAAACTGCCCAACATCAGTAGCCTAGCATTGCTTGGTAGAAAAGGTTCGAGCGGATGCGTTTCAATATGGTCAGTCATGTTTGGATGATCTTATCGTTTTACAATCTTATGGCTTCGCAAAAACACGGCGAGCTTCTGCGACTTTCTCACGGCTATGACACTCCTCAACATGATCATTAACCAAGCCCATTGCTTGCATCAGCGCATACATGGTCGTTGCACCGACAAACTTCCAACCACGTTTCTTCAAATCTTTAGATAGAGCAATGGATTCAATACTGGTACTTTGTGTTTGCGATGACATTGCGCTATCAGGTCGTACTTCATATTGCCAAAAATAACTCGCCAATGAGCCAAATTCATCAATGATCGCTTGCACCTGCTTAGCATTATTAATCGTCGCTTCGATCTTGCCTCGATGTCGAATGATGCCTGCATTTTGTAGCAACCTTTCTACATCTTGCTCGGTAAACTTTGCCACTTGCTGATAATCAAAATTACAAAACGCCTGACGGAAGTTTTCACGTTTCAGCAAGATGGTGCGCCAACTGAGTCCCGACTGAAAACTTTCTAAGCAGACTTTTTCAAATAGCCGACGATCATCCGCCACAGGAAAGCCCCACTCCTCATCGTGATATGCCAAAAATTCAGGTACTTGGCTACACCACCTACAACGTGGAATGCCGTCTTCGGCAAAATACAATTCCGTCATGGGCTATTCCTATGATTCAAATCGTTAATAATTCAATAACCACGCATCCGCTTTAGCTTGATCACTGACTTTTAACTCAACTTGCGACAATGGATAATCTTGCGCAGTCAGTTCAAACGTCATCAACTCATCACGACGGAAAGCATAGCATTGCGTAGCTGTATTCGTCTTGGCTTTTGCAGACCAGACTTTTGCTGTAGCTTTGATGTCATCAATCGCAATCACCACATCCTGCGCCGACAATCCTGCTTTGGCACAGCTTGAATCACGCAAAACTTGTTGGAGTAATAATCCTTCAGGTTTTTCTTGAACTTTTGCACCAAATGGTAAGGTTTTGCTTTCTTTGGCATCATCACTATTTTCTTGCAAATCAACACCAAACTGTGACAACACTTCTTGTAATGGTAACTCTTCAGTACTGTTGATCAAGAAGCCCAAGCGATCTGACCAGTCTTGTCCCGTCAAAGTTTTGCACAGCTCAAAAATGGTTCGTTCATTGACTTGGTTACTGGCGAGATTGTGATCTTGTTGCGTCTTGGCATATAACGCACGCATCAGTTCATCCAAACTTGAGCCATGACTGCGCAGACCCAAATCTAAGCACAATGCCACCAATGCGCCTTTGTTATAGTAGCTCGTGCCTGCATTATTTGTATTTTCATCCTGACGATAAAACTTAATCCACGCATCGAAGCTCGACTCGCTCACCGATTGGATTTTTCGACCTGGATTTTGTAGATAACGGTTGATTTGATCGGTGAGTAATTTCAGATAATCCGCTTGAGAAATCACACCACTACGCAACAAAATCAAATCATCATAATACGAGGTAAATCCTTCAAATACCCACAATAACGAGGTGTAACCTTCTTGGTGCAAATCAGGATTGATATAATTTTCAGGACGGATAAATTTCACCAACCATGAATGAAAATATTCATGACTACATAAGCCCAAATAACGCTGATAATCCTTGCTCGGTTGTTCCGCTTCATCAGCTTTAGGCAAATCATCCCGTGGGCAAATTAGACTGGTACTTTCGCAATGTTCCAAGCCACCATATAGATTGCCTGTCGCCATAGTGAGAAAGGTGTAATGTTGAAATGGCGCAGAACCGAACATATCAATTTCAGTTTGACAGATTTTTACCACATCGGTTTTTAGGCGTTCGAGATTGGCTGTGTGCTTTCCTGAAATGACAAAGTCATGTTTGATACCGCCTGCTTCAAATTCAAAACGATCTTGCACCGCTAGCTCAAACGGACTATCGATCAAATGCGCATAATCTTTGGCTTTTAAGGTGTAACGCCCCTTGACCAATGACTTGGACGGCAATGCCCCTGCGTAGGTGAAATGCTGCAATGATTCAGGAACAAATAATTCGAGTTCATGCGGTGCATGCTCTTGATCAGTTAGCCCAAGACACACCGTCGTTGGATTGACATAGAGCCTTGTTTGATCGACATAACTGCCACGCACCGACAAATCATAGGCATAGACTTTATATTCCACCGTGATCAGCTCATGATCGGTATTGAATAGTTGCCATTTATTTTTATGAGTTTTTGAAATTTTGAGCAGGCGACCATCTTCATCATAGGCATTGACCGACTCGATATGTTTGGAAAATTCACGGACTAAATAGCTACCTGGAATCCACGTCGGAAGCCAAAGCTGTTGCTGTGGATTGGCGAGGAAGCGAATGGTGACATGGATTAAATGTTGTGAAAAATCATCAAACTCAAGTTGGTAGTGGATCATTTTGCCCTGTCCTTCAATGTAAGCGATCAGTTTAACACTGGCTTGCGTGTTTGCATGTAGAAATTCTTTTTCTCTAAAAATTTTGCTTTAAAAATAAACAATCAACCCCATATATTTCAGCAACACTTAACAAATTAAGAGAAGAAATATATGACAGAAAACTACTATCAAGCCCTCGGTGTAGAGCGTTCTGCGACTGCGGATGAGATCAAAAAAAGCTATCGCAAACTCGCTCGTAAATACCACCCTGATGTCAGCAAAGAAGCCGATGCCGAAGCAAAAATGCAGGCGATTAATGTCGCCTACGATACGCTGAGCAATGCCGAAAAACGGACTGAATATGATCAGATGCTCGATAATCCGCATGGATTTGGACAAGGTGGTTTTGGTCAAAACGGCTTTAACCAAAACGCTTATTCAGATTTCGCAGGAGCGAATGGCTTTCGTGGAGCAGATGGGCAATCCTACTACTATGATTTTAATGGCAATGCTGACGGTGGCGCAGAGCAATTTTCAGGCTTTGAAGATATTTTTGGTCGCTTTGGTGCAGGCTTTGGTGGCGGTCGTCGTCAGCAAACCAATTTCCAAGGTGAAGATCAACATGCCAAGATCGAAGTGCCTTTAGAGGTTGCTTATACAGGTTCAACACAACAAATCAGCTTGCAGATTCAAGGTTTCAATGCACAAGGTCAACCTGAAATTCAACGTAAAACCTTGAATGTCAAAATTCCAAAAGGCATGAAAGAAGATCAACAAATCCGCCTCTCTGGTCAAGGACAAGCAGGGGTGAACGGTGGCAAGAATGGCGACCTCTATATCGAGATCACTTACCAAGAAGACCAGCGCCAATATGTTGAAGGTGCGGATGTGTATAGCACGGTTGATATTGCGCCGTGGGAAGCTGTGCTCGGTGAAAAAGTTGAGGTGAATACCCCTGCTGGACGTGTTCAAATCGGTATTCCAAAAGATGCTCGAAATGGACAAAAGCTACGTTTAAAAGACAAAGGCATTCCGAATGCACAAGGTGCAGGTCATCTGTATTTGATTTTAAATATCGTCACACCTAAAGCAAATACAGATACACAGCGTGAAGCCTATCAGGCCTTTGCGGAAGCCTTTAAAGACTTTCAGCCGAGAGCTTAAAGCGAAATGGACAGCTAAATAATAGATTAAAATTTTTTGAGGTAAACCATGGCAAATATTCAAATTCGAGACATTCATATCTTAGAAACTTGTGATTGCGAGATCGTTGAACACGATCAGGCTTTGGACTTCCATCAGTTCGTGCAGGCTTGCGGTCAAAACGATGGTTGGGTTTTGGCCCTGTTCGAACATGACATTTTACAAGCGGTGAATGTCAGCCCTCGTCAACATCGTTATCTTGGCGAAGATTTGCTTCGTGCCCGACGAGCTTATCGCTTACAACGTGATTTTGATGCCAGTTTGACTGCTGTTGCACTCATGCTCGATTTAATCGATGAAGTACATTACTTGAGAAAGCGTGTGGCGGAATAATTCATACTTTTAATTTTCATCTCTTTCGAATAATGATTGTTTGTACTATGCCTATTCAATAATTATGAAGAATCACTAGCTCTGTCTATCAAAAAGGGCTAGGATTGGGCGCATATTTTTATCCCCAATATTCTGGATTGTTTCGTGTTCACTGATTCTATTTTTACGCTTTCACATCGCTTTCATTTAAAAAATAATAAGAAGGTGGAAATAGAAAATCCAAATCAGCACAAACAACACAGTCGGTGGGGTAAATTGCTTCAAATCACGACTATTGTGTTTAGCGCACAATTTAGCCAATTTGCTTGGGCAGATCTTCTTAATATTGATCCTAAAACCGTCAATGCAGAAGCATGGATGATTTACGATCCACAATCCAAGCAAATCATTGCACAGCACAATGCCGATGTACCGCGAGCACCTGCATCATTGACTAAGATGATGGTTGCTTATCTGACTTTAAAAGCCATTGAAAATGGGCAAATTCAGCTCAATCAGCAAGTCACCGTCCCTGAAATCGTTAATACCGTGCAATGGGATGAATCACAACTCAAACTTGAGCCAAATCAGCAAATTAGTGTACATGAGTTACTTGCTGGTTTAATTATCATGTCGGCAAATGATGCGGCACTTACCCTTGCCTCATTGATCGCAGGTGATGTACCAAGCTTTCTCGATCAGATGAATGTGATGGCAAATCAGCTTGGGATGCAACACACTCATTTTAGCAATCCATCAGGCATTACAATGCAAGATCATTTGTCCTCTGCGCATGATATGGCGATCTTGTCTTCGGCGATTGTTAATGATACGCCTGAGTTTTTGCAATATTCCAAACAACCCGAGTTTCGCTACAAAGATATTTATCATGAAGCCACCAATATTCTGCTAAAAAAAGACCTGAGTGTTGATGGTTTAAAAACTGGCTATACCAAAGCTGCTGGCTACAGCTTGGCACTCACAGCACAACGCAAAGATATGAACACTTTGCTTGATCGTCGCTTAGTCGTCGTGGTGATGGGCACGCCATCAAAACAAGCACGTGCAGATGAAGCTTATAAATTGCTTAATGCAGGATTTATCTATACGCAAAATCGCACACTAGAAACCACCATTCCAACAAAAGCAAATTTAGGCTTAAGTCGTATCATTGCTGATATTCCAGTGAGTAATGGTGTCGTCACCAATTATCCAGTCAAAATGCCTGCATCTAATGCGCATACACTGAGCTTGCTGGAACAACCTGCAATTACATTAGACTTACGTCATTTCAATAATGGTGCGCTTCGTTTTATCGTTGATCAAGATACGATTAATCAGCATCAATTAACGCATCTTGGGTTTGACCATATTGGTCAATCTACCCTAGAGCCGATGAGTACACCGCAGCAATTCAATTATCAAATTAAGCTGTTACAGCCACGCCTCAATGCACCAATTTCGAGTCAAGCCCTCGCACTTGCAAATATCGAAGTGCAACAATTTGGACAGACGATTCAGTATATTCCTGTCACAGAAATGGTCGAGATTGAAGAAGCAACATGGTGGCAAAAATTTTTAATTTGGTTTGAAAATTTATTTTCTGCATGGCAAACAGATATACCGAAAGCAGTCACCTACCCAATCCAATTGCCATAATTGAATCACTTTAAAAAGCAGAATAATCCTAAGATAAAACAAATCAATTAGAAGCGCATATAGCGATTTGCCATGTGTGAAAAAGTTGGCACTTTTTACATCAAAATACTGACCAATCAGTAAATGACAATCGCTACGTTCCATGCCATTATGAGTTAATTTTTAATCCTATTAAAACTGTCGGAATTCAATCTCTCAGCATTTACTTTTTATTCGAATTTTTAACTCTCTCGGAGCTATCACAATGGCTGAAAAACATCGTATTGTCATCGTTGGTGGTGGTGCAGGCGGTTTAGAGCTTGCAACGCAACTCGGACAACGTATCGGTCGCAAAAAGCGCATTCAAATCACTTTGGTTGATGCAAACCTTACCCATATTTGGAAACCATTACTTCATGAAATCGCTGCAGGAACACTCAACCCTGCCAATGAAGAAGTGAATTATTTTGCACATGCCAAGAAAAATCATTACAAATTTCAACTCGGCTATTTACAGTCTGTTGACCGTGATCGTAAAGAAATCATCCTTGCACCACTCACGCAAGGCAATATGAAACTTGCTGATGAGCGTCGTATTAGCTATGACACTTTATTGCTTTCGATCGGTTCAACTTCAAATGACTTTGGCACTGCGGGTGCAAAAGAACATTGCCATTTCTTAGACAATCGTGCTCAAGCTGATGCTTTCCAACGTGATTTGTTGAACTTGTACTTGCAGGCGCATGCGATGCCACGTGAGAAACCACTTAACATTACCATCATTGGTGCAGGTGCAACTGGTGTTGAGCTTGCTGCTGAGCTTCATCAGGCTGCTCAAGATTTCCACCGCTATGGCTTAGATGGCATTGATCCAAATAAAGTAAAAATCAACGTCATTGAGGCAGCTGATCGTATCCTCCCTGCACTTTCTGAAAAAGTTGCAGATGGTGCGCTGAAACAATTGCAAAAATATGGCATTCAAGTGCTCACTAAGCATCGTGTTGAAAAAATTGATGCAGATCATGTTTACTGCCAAGACGGTATGGTATTCGATGCCAATCTGAAAGTTTGGGCAGCAGGGATCAAAGCGCCTGCGGTGACACAAAACTTCGGTGTTAGCCTCGATCGTATCGGTCGTATCAAAGTCTATGCCACATTACAAAGTATTGATGATTCAAGTATTTTTGCATTCGGTGACTGTGCGCACTGCCAACCACTCGCGAATAAGCCTGTACTTGCACCACGTGCTCAAGTTGCGAGCCAACAAGCCAACTTCCTCGTCGATGCAATCATCGCCAAAGTACGTGGTCGTCAATTGCCTATGTTCCAATTCAATGACAAAGGCTCTTTGGTATCATTAACGCAAAATACCGCAGTCGGTGAATTACTCGGCAATATTCATGTCGAAGGTTTGGTCGCAAAAACCATGTACCACTCGCTGTATCGTGTCCATCAAGCAGCGATTTATGGCTATACCAAAGCAGGCTTGCTCACAGCTCGTGACTTGTTTGGCAAAGGCACTGCACCATTGGTGAAATTGCACTAAACGCAAGCTTAAACATTCCAACCCATTGGAAAGCACCAAACCATTTTGATGCTTTTTTACACTTCCTTGCACAAATCTTGATTTTTTATGTAAATTTCTTCGCCTTTTTACATTTAAGGCTTTAAAATAATGAGCTTTACAACTTAACAAGCGGATAGACCGACAATGACAGTTATTGCAAATGACCACGTAGTAAAATTCAGCTACACACTAACCAATGGTGAAGGTCAAGTACTAGATCAATCAGACGCTGCCCATCCCCTTGCTTATCTTCATGGCGCTGGCAACATTATTCCGGGTCTAGAAAATGCGCTTACAGGTAAAAGTGCTGGGGAAAAACTTGTTGTAAACGTACCTGCAGCTGAAGGCTACGGTGAATACGTTGCAGAGATGGTTCAAGAAGTACCACGTGAAATGTTCCAAGGCGTAGACAATATCGAGCCTGGAATGCAGTTCCAAGCGCAAGCTCAAGATGGTGGCGTACAATTCGTTGTCGTAAAATCAGTAGAAGATGACGTTGTAATCATTGATGGTAATCACCCGCTTGCAGGTCAAGACTTGACTTTTGATGTTGAAATCGTCGAAGTACGTGCAGCGACTCAAGAAGAACTTGATCACGGTCACGTACATGGTGAAGGTGGTCATCACCACTAATCGCTTTGATAGCTTGGCTTGGCTTTGAGTCAAAAACATTAAAAAGTGAGCATAACGCTCACTTTTTTATTGCCTACAAATTCAGATTGTTCTCAAAATACTTCTCTACAGAAATAAATTTTCATAATTATTTGCTTTGCAAGTTTCCCAAATTGCGTTATAGCTATGTGATAGCAAGACAATAAATGAGGGATTGCAGGATCATGCTTACCGTAGAACACATCTTACAAAGTAAACCACAACACGTCACTTTTACCATTACTCCCGAAGCCACTGTATTAGAGGCGATTAGCCTGATGGCAGACAAAGGCATTGGCGCACTGATCGTTACCGAACAAGATCGTGTAGTAGGCATCGTGTCCGAACGTGACTATGCACGTAAAGTCGCATTGATGGAACGCTCATCTTATGACACCTGCGTAGCAGATATCATGACTAGCAAAGTACTGACTATTGAGCGTAAAAATACTGTCCAAGAATGCTTAAATCTGATGACCGATCGACATTTGCGTCATTTACCTGTCGTTGAAAATGAGCAATTGATCGGTTTGGTATCTATTGGTGATTTGGTCAAAGGTATTATTCAAGATCAGCAATCCTTGATCGAGCAATTGCAGAATTATATTGCGAGCTAAACTAAAACCATAAAACTACATGTCTACTCGCTAGAAAGACTCATCGCAGTAAACCACGAATAAACCTTGCTTCTGCAATATTACAAATGCTTAACTGACTGGCATTATTGCTACTGCAAGGTTTTTCTATACTTTTTTAACAATCACAGAACCCATCGCGTAACCCGCACCGAACGAACTTAATAGTGCATACTCGCCGACATCCACTTGATCGGCACTTTGGTGCATGGCAATGATCACTCCTGCGGATGAGGTATTGGCATACTCAGCTAACACCATTGGCATTCGTGCAGGATCAAGTGTTTTTCCTGCAAGCATCTTCAGCATCAGATTATTCATATTAATATTGGCTTGATGTAGCCAAAAGCGTTTGATTTGATCTACCGACAACCCATTACGTTGCAATTGCATTGCAATACGATCAGCAACCATTGGCACAATATCTTTAAAAACCTTACGACCATCTTGACGGAAGACACGATCATCTCGCACCGCATCTTCACTAGTATTTAAATAGCCGAAATTATTGCGAATATTATTGGAATAAACCGTTTCTAAGAAACAATCTAAAACTTCAAAGCCACTTTTATTCGTTGTTTGCTCTATTATCGCCGCTGTTGCCACATCACCAAAAATAAAATGGCTATCTCTCGCACTAAAATCGACCTGCCCCGACATCACTTCAACATTGACCATGAGCACAGCTTTTGAGCCGCTTTTCAACGCATCAACGGCATGCTTGATCGCAAAAGTCGCCGATGCACAGGCAACATTCATATCAAAAGCATAGCCTTTGATCCCTAAGGCATTTTGGATTTCAATGCCGATGGCAGGATAAGCACGTTGAATACTTAAACTCGCAAAGATCACCACATCTATTTCCTTGGCTGAAATATTGGCATTTTTCATGGCTTGTTTTGCTGCTTCGACGCCCATTTCTGCTTGCAATGAAAGTTCTTCATTGTCACGTTCAGTCAGCACTGGCATCATGCGATCAATATCTAAAATGCCCGATTTTTCGACCACATAACGAGATTTAATCCCTGATGCTTTTTCAATAAATTCCACCGTCGATGGCAATAATTCTTTTTTTGTTCCCTGCTCTATTTCGACTGCGTATTGCCGATTATATCGTGCGACATAAGTATTCAGGCTTTCGACCAACTCCTCATTACTGATCTGATCTTTTGGTGTATACACTCCAGTCCCTGTGATACGAATACTCATCAATACTTCCATTTTGCTTTAATCTTTCAGCAATCATTCTGTCATAGAGAAAGGTAAATGAGGATGACGGAAATGATCTTTTACATCGGTTAAATCTAGACAAGAATGTGCAAAATAATAGGTTTTTAACGCTCTAATTATAGTTTAAGTTCTAAAATGATAAATTTTTTACAGAAATTTCATTAAGTTAATAAATATATTGCGCCTTGCGATTGGCATTTTCAACCTTTTCGCTTTGATCTTTCATACCACACAGCTCACAGAAATTCACATTAAGACTATCTCAAAACAAAAAAACGCATCCGAAGATGCGTTTTTAAGATATTAATTACAATCTTAACCAGCTTGATCAAGCAACATGCTACGGATATGACCGATCGCTTTAGTTGGATTCAAGCCTTTAGGACAGACTGATACGCAGTTCATGATGCCCTTACAACGGAACAAGCTGAATGGATCATCAAGACGTGACAAACGATCTTGAGTCGCTGTATCACGAGAGTCAATGATAAAGCGGTACGCATTCAACAGTGCAGAAGGACCTAAGAACTTGTCTGGGTTCCACCAGAACGATGGGCAAGCTGTTGAACAACAAGCACAAAGAATACATTCATATAGACCATCAAGATGCTCACGATCTGCTTGAGATTGTAGACGCTCTTTCGGTGGTGCAGGCTGATCATTGATCAAGAATGGCTGAATTTTGTTGTATTGATCGTAGAACTGATTCATATCCACAACAAGATCTTTGATCACTGGCAAACCTGGCAATGGACGAATCGTGATCTCATTTGGTAGATCATTCAAGTTCCAAAGACAAGCCAAACCATTTTTACCATTGATATTGACACCATCAGAACCACAAATCCCTTCACGGCATGAACGGCGGAAAGTCAAAGTTTCATCTTGTACTTTCAGCGCCAACAAGGCGTCAAGTAACATACGGTGACTATCTAAAAGCTCAAGCTTAAAGGTTTGCATGTATGGTGCTTTATCCTTATCAGGATCATAGCGGTAGATATGAAATGTACGTGTACCTCTACTCATCTGAATTCTCCCAATTAGAATGTACGTGGCTTAGGTTCAATCGCTTCAACCGACAACGGGCTAAAGCGAACTGGCTTGTACTCTAGACGATTGTCAGACGAATACCATAAAGTATGCTTCATCCACTCATCATCACGACGACCATAAGAATAGTCTGGGTGATCAGCAGGAAGTTCATAGTCAACAACTGTATGCGCACCACGGCATTCTTTACGAGCAGCTGCAGAGATCAAAGTCGCTTTCGCCACTTCATACAAGTTCTCAACCTCTAAAGCTTCGACCCGTGCCGTGTTAAATACTTTAGATTTGTCTTTCAAGTGAATATTGCGTACACGTGGTTCGATCGCAAGAATTTGCTTCACACCTTCATCAAGCAACGCTTGAGTACGGAATACACCAGCGTGATCTTGAACAATGTTACGAATCGCATCGGCAACTTCTTGTGCATTCTCACCTTCAGTTGACTCATCTAGCTTACGTACACGTGCCAAAGTTTGTTCTAAAACATCGTTAGGTAATGGCGTATACTCATCACCGTGATGCTTAGTCACGTAATCAATAATGGTTTCACCCGCCGCTTTACCAAATACCACAAGATCAAGCAATGAGTTGGTACCTAGACGGTTTGCTCCATGTACAGATACGCATGAACACTCACCGATCGCATAAAGACCTTTTACAGGTTTCACGTAGTCACGTGTACCTTTGTAAGTATATTCTTTGGTTTCTTTATTATAGTGTGCAGAGAATTCACCCTCTTCAACACCATGAGGCACAACCACTTGACCGTGTTTATTGGTCGGAATACCACCCATTTGATAGTGAATAGTTGGTACAACAGGGATTGGTTCTTTAGTACAGTCTACGTTTGCGAATTTTTTACCAATCTCAAATACAGATGGTAGACGCTTCATGATGGTATCTGCACCCAAGTGTGTCAAATCAAGCAAGATGTAGTCTTTATTTGGACCACAACCACGACCTTCTTTGATCTCTTGGTCCATAGAACGTGATACGAAGTCACGTGGCGCCAAGTCTTTCAGTGTCGGTGCATAACGCTCCATGAATGGCTCACCAGAGTCATTACGAAGTACACCACCCTCACCACGACAACCTTCAGTCAACAGTACGCCAGCGCCTGCTACACCTGTCGGATGGAACTGCCAGAATTCCATATCTTGCAATGGAATACCTGCACGAGCAGCCATACCTAGACCATCACCCGTATTAATATAGGCATTGGTAGATGCACGGTATACACGACCTGCACCACCAGTTGCAAACAATGTTGCTTTGGCTTGGAATACCGCAATATTACCAGTTTCTTGATCGTACGCAGTCACACCAAGTACATCACCATCTTCATTACGGATCAAATCCAATGCGATCCATTCAACGAAGAACTGTGTACCCATTTTCACATTGCTTTGATATAGCGTATGAAGTAGTGCGTGACCTGTACGGTCAGCTGCAGCACATGCACGTGGTACAGCTTTTTCACCATAGTTTGCAGAGTGACCACCGAATGGACGTTGATAAATCGTACCATCTTCATTACGGTCAAAAGGCATACCAAGATGCTCTAACTCATACACAACATGCGGTGCTTCACGACACATAAACTCGATCGCATCTTGGTCACCTAACCAGTCAGAACCTTTGACCGTGTCATAGAAGTGATAGTGCCAATTATCTTCTTGCATATTACCAAGAGATGCACCGATACCACCCTGAGCGGCAACTGTATGTGAACGTGTTGGGAAAACTTTGGTCAAAACGGCAACTTTCAAACCTGCTTGAGCAAGCTGATAAGAAGCACGCATACCAGAACCACCACCACCAACGATGACTGCATCGAAAGATAGTGTTTGAATATTTGAATAATCTATTTTAGGGGTATTTGCGCCCATGATCTCTTCCTATCAATTCGCCCAGAAAATCTGGATACCCCAGATCGCATATACAAATACTGCAATAATCACTGCAGACGTTAATACGAGGCGTAAACCTGATGCAGATGGACCCATTTGACGAGTCGTGACATAGTCCGTAAAAACCTGCCACATCCCGATCCAAGCATGTGCAACCAATACCAAAATCGACAATAAAGATAAAATCTTCATCGGCAATGTCATCATAAATCCAGACCATTGCTCATAGCTAAATCCGCCATTGCAGAGAATCCAACCAAACATCACAACCGTATAGATTGCCAAAATCACGGCACTCACACGTTGGATAAACCAATCTCGAGAGCCTGAGCCTGTTAAACCTGTAGCACTTTTCATATTAGATCACAATCCATACAAATGCTGCGAGAATTCCAATCACAGACAAAATTAAAGCGATTGTCGCTGCAATACGACCACTTTTTAGCTCTTCAGCCACGCCAAGATCGGCAAGCAAATGCTTAACGCCAGCGATAAAGTGAAAAATTAGACCTGCAGCAAACACCCATACAATCAAACGTACAAAGATGTTGCCGAACACAACATTCTTCACGTAGTCAAATCCTTCTGGGGATGAAAGTGATTTATCCAAGATCCAAAGTAGAACTGGTACCAGTAAAAATACGATGACACCTGATAGACGGTGTAAAATTGATGCAATAGCCACGGGTGATTTTAAGTTTACAGCTAAAACTTGACCCATGGACAAATTGACAGGTCTGTTGCTTTTCACAGCGGGCATCCTGTAAGTAAACACCCCAAATTAATAATTCAATTATAAAAGTGGAGTTAGTTGAAGTAATTCCAAAGGAAAGCTGGCATTTTTAAGGCAAAGCTTGCCACATCTAAACGACAGGGAATTATAGAACGCAGGACATAAAAATACAAACGAACAAACGAAAAACTTGTTTAAAATTACCGTATTGAGAATTATTTTCATTATTATAAATTGCATTAAATTCCACATTTTATGGCTAAATTCGCACATTTCAAAATACATATACCCTAGACAAAAGTTGAATGTTTTAATGTGCTACTTTTTCGGTATAAACTTGTTTGTTTTATGCTTTTATATTGATCAGTAGCTTTTGATCAGGATAAATCTCCTTACAATTGTTTGAATCAATTCTTGGCATTTTGCAGTAAGCTTGCCTACTGCAAATGTACAAACAGCACCCAAAAAGTAAGCAAGCGAAGTGACTAATCTGTTCAAGTACGCTCTTATTTGTGTTTTTTTTAGACAAAACAACCGTTTTTGAGATGAAATTGTCATATTTTCTATGTATTGAGAATTGACAAAATGTGAACACTCACTAAGCTTATACTGTTTTTTGCAACAGTCTGATTGACTTTGTATAACAACGCACATTTCGGATCAGATTTTATACTTTCACCAGGACAGGAGAGATTTTGAATGTCTGAAACTACTGGCAAAAAAGCCATATTAGAGCTTGATGGCAAAAAAATTGAACTTCCAATTTACAGCGGTACATTAGGTCCCGATGTCATTGATGTAAGCGGTATTTTGAAAGAAGGTCATTTCACTTTTGATCCTGGTTTCATGGCAACTTCAGCCTGCGAATCTAAAATTACATACATTGATGGTGACAAAGGTGTTCTCCTACACCGTGGTTACCCAATTGACCAATTGGCAACTAAAGCTGATTACCTAGATACTTGCTATCTATTGCTTAATGGTGAACTCCCAACTGCTGAGCAAAAGCAATCTTTTGAAAAGAAAATCCGTAACCACACGATGGTTCACGACCAAGTTAGCCGTTTCTTCAACGGTTTCCGTCGTGATGCACATCCGATGGCGATTATGGTGGGTGTTGTTGGTGCGCTTTCTGCGTTCTATCACAACAGCTTGGATATCGAAAATATCGACCACCGTGATATTACAGCGGTACGTCTTGTTGCTAAAATTCCAACTTTGGCAGCGTGGAGCTACAAATATACGATTGGTCAACCATTTGTTTATCCAAACAATGACTTGAACTATGCCGAGAACTTCCTATATATGATGTTCTCTACCCCTGCTGACAAAGACTACAAAGTCAATCCTGTGCTTGCAAAAGCAATGGATCGTATCTTTACTTTGCATGCAGACCATGAGCAAAACGCGTCAACTTCGACTGTACGTCTAGCTGGTTCGACTGGTGCAAACCCATATGCGTGTATCGCTTCTGGTATTGCTGCACTTTGGGGACCTGCGCACGGTGGTGCAAACGAAGCTGTTCTTCGTATGCTTGATGAAATCGGCACAAAAGACAATGTTGCTGAGTTCATGGAAAAAGTGAAACGCAAAGAAGTGAAATTGATGGGCTTCGGTCACCGTGTTTACAAAAACTTTGACCCACGTGCTAAAGTCATGAAACAAACATGTGACGAAGTACTTGAAGCGCTTGGCATCAATGATCCACAGCTTGAATTGGCGATGGAACTTGAGCGCATTGCACTCAACGATCCGTACTTCGTAGAACGTAAACTTTATCCAAACGTTGACTTCTACTCAGGTATCATCTTGAAAGCAATCGGTATTCCAACAGAAATGTTCACCGTAATCTTTGCACTTGCACGTACAGTTGGTTGGATCAGCCACTGGTTAGAAATGCACTCTGCACCATACAAGATCGGTCGTCCACGTCAGTTGTACACTGGTCCTGCTCAGCGTGACATCTAAGTTATAGCTGTACAGTGAAATAAAAAAAGCGTCCAATAAGGGCGCCTTTTTTATGCTCAAATCTCATTCAAGATGATTTTTGGAGCTTCTTTAGTTTTTATTTTTTCGAATTAATGTTTAAAGAGTTGGGTAAAAAAGGGATACATTGTCGAAGTGACTCGCACTCCTCACCTCTGTTTATCCGTATAAAATAATCCTGCACCATCTGCGCTTGTTGCTCAATACCATAGTTGAGAAAGGACTTACCAAGCTTGATCACATATTGATAGCGACGATCGAATAGTGCTTTTTTGATGACAGAAATGCCCTGTTGCACTTGCCATACATGCGTCAGCTCATGAATCAACCAAGATTGCAGCTCAAGACTTTCCTTTGAAAAATCCGCTTTCCAGTCCTGTCGATTAAAATAAATATGACCATTTGGACTGATCGCATAATGTGGCATCACCAAACGATGCACAACGATCTCCACCTTCGCATAATCTATATGATTGGCAAAAATCGTTTTGGCAAAATCAATTTCACCAGAAGTAAGCTGTCGTCGCTTACTCACAAACCACTGACTGAGCATTGTTGACATCGTAAAATTGTATTCCACTTAAGTTTTGCTATTTTTTCGAAATGATAGTTGGTTTAAACAAAAAACCACCTAAAACACTAGGATTTAAAGTGAATTTTCTCATACAATAGCATGGATTTTAATGATTAAACTGTACACTGTTTGCGTATCCATTTTACTTAGATATGCTTAGTACCATGTTTTATTTTTTTGCTAAGGTGGTTTTAGGACAATACAAGATAAGAAAATTTGTCCAAACCACAAATAATCATCCTGAAAGATAGGAAACTTTTTAGAATGCGTAATTTTAAAATTGCTCTCGCCCAGTTCTCTCCACTGGTCGGTGATATTCAGCAAAACGCTGAAAACATGTTGCAACAAGCACATCAAGCTGCCGAGAAAGGTGCAAATATCATTGTTTTCCCTGAACTTGCATTGATCGGCTACCCGCCTGAAGATTTATTACTGCGCCCTAGTCTAACAGGACGTATCGAACAAGGTCTAAAGCATCTTGCTCAGGCGAAGAATATTTTGATCGTTGTTGGCTATGTGCATGTTGATGAAGAAGGTAAGCGCTACAACGCTGCGGCATTGCTCCATAATGGTCTAATCATCGGTCGCTATCACAAACAGAATTTGCCGAACTATAGCGTATTTGATGAACAACGCTATTTTGAAATCGGTCATCAATATCTGATCTTTGAACATCAAGGTCACAAATTCGGCGTTCTCATCTGCGAAGATATTTGGGTTGAGAAAAACACCAAGCAACTCAAATCACTCGGTGCTGAAACGATCTTGGTACTCAATGCTTCACCATATGAGGCAAGCAAACCTCAACAACGTCAACAATTGGTCAGCAAACTTGCTGCCGAAAATGATCTACGCATCGTCTATGTCAACCAAGTCGGTGGGCAGGATGATTTGATTTTTGATGGCGCATCAACAGTCATTAATCAAAATGGTGATGTGGCGGCACGTGCCAAACTCACAGAATCCGATTTGCTCATAGTTGACTTTGACGCTGAAAAAAAACAATATCTACAGCAAAAGTTTGAACCTGCATTAGATACCATTCCTGAGATTTATCAACTTTTGGTCATGGCTGTTCGTGATTATGTCAATAATTCAGGCTTTCCAGGTGTGGTGCTTGGGCTATCTGGCGGTATTGATTCAGCATTGACTTTGGCAATCGCTGTGGATGCCCTAGGTGCAGATCGTGTACAAGCAGTGATGATGCCGTATACCTATACTGCTCAGATGAGTGTTGAAGATGCAGCCGAGCAAGCACAGCGTCTAGGAATTACCTTTGGCATCGCAGAGATTAACCCGATTGTGAATGGCTTTATGCAGACGCTTTATCCATTCTTCGGCGACAGCCCAATGGATACCACAGAAGAAAACCTACAAGCTCGCTCACGTGGTACTTTACTGATGGCATTGTCAAACAAATTTGGTAATCTCGTCCTTGCAACAGGCAATAAGTCTGAACTCGCAGTTGGCTACTGCACATTGTATGGCGATATGGTCGGTGGCTTTGCCCCGCTCAAAGACGTCTATAAGACGATTGTTTTTGAATTGGCAAAACACCGTAATTCGATCGCCAAAACACCTGTGATTCCTGAGCGTGTCATCACTCGTCCGCCGTCGGCTGAGCTTCGACCAGATCAGAAAGATCAAGACTCGTTGCCTGCTTATGATGTTTTAGATTCGATTTTGTATATGTACATCGAAGAAGATTTGAGTCAAGATAGCATCGTGGGTAAAGGCTTTGACGCAGACGTGGTGAGTAAAGTCATTAAACTTGTAGATCGAAACGAATACAAACGTCGTCAAGGTGCAATTGGACCACGTATCAGCTCTCGTGCATTTGGTCGGGAGCGTCGCTACCCGATTGTCAATGGATGGAAAGCAGGTGTCTGAAGCACAGCAAATCGCAGATCAACTCTATCGCTTGCAAAAGCAATATTTCAAAGACATGTTGTTGGGTGAAAATGCCCAACAAATGCAACGAGAACGTATTGCTTATTTTTTTCAGACCAGTGACACCGTTACGCTCAATCAAATCATTGACGTTGAGCAACTGGTCGGTGTCGTACAAAGCCAAGTCTATAAAATCAATTTTAAACCTGCTCTTCTCACTGTAATCGGTGAGATTGCGCAGAACATCCATATTAAGCTCAATGAAACCACTGCACCTTTGGCTGATTTCGCCAGTGACCAACAAATAGAGCATTGGATTCGCAAGATATTAGAACTTGATGAAGTATTTGATTACATCAGAACTCAGATCGAACATACCCCTCAAATCCGAAGCCTGTGCGCTTACTGGATTAATCAAAATATCGAGCACTTTAGTCCTAAAAATCTACATCAAGTGTCTGAAAAAACACTAGATCGACTGCCTGTTTCATTACAGCGTTTTTTCCATACACAAGCACAGAAGCTCGAAGAGCAAATCGAAATCAGAGCCGCTCAACTTTTTCAGCAACAGCTTTTATTTTTATTTCATTTAGAAAAAGAAGAATATCTCACACTGGGTATGAGCCTATGGGAAAGTATTAAATACAAATCTGTTGCCGAATTTAGCAATATGGCGTCGCCACTAGATAGTGAAGAGTTATTTATTCTAAGTTATGAGTTTTGGAAGGATTTTCGTCATAACGATACTTTTCAGCAGATCATCAATGAAGGCATTCATTACTTCTACGACACATTCGCAGAAGAAACAATTTATGAGTTGTTCCTTGCTACTGGCTTGAAAATAGAAGACATACAACTTGAAGCAGAACGCTTTGCACCAAGTATTTTGAAGCGTTTAGATGAGTTAAATCTGTTAGATGCTTTTATTGATCAAATGATTCAACCTTTTTTCCAAGCTGAACAGACGATTAATGAAATCAATCAGGTTTTAAACAACAAATCCTAAAAGCAAATCACTGAGCACTAAATTCGTCTGCAAAATAACCTCAAACGATCTTATAAAATTTTAAGCAAAAAAAAAGGTCATACATGGGAGTATGACCTATAAAAATGGTGGCTATGACGAGACTTGAACTTGTGACCCCCGCATTATGAGTGCGGTGCTCTAACCAACTGAGCTACATAGCCGTAAACTGTGGGCGCATTATTATATTTTCAAAGCACTTCGTCAAGACTCTAAATAACTAAATGCTTAATCTATAGTCGAAACCGTCTTAAATATTTTTTCAACGACTTCCCTCACCGCTTGCTTTGCTCCAGAACGCTTTAAATTACCATGCGCAGCGATCAACGCATCAAAATCAAGCTGAAGTAACTTTTGGAAATCTCCGTGCAATGAACGACTTTTGGGTGTGACCCGTTTTAGCCAAAAAGGGCCAATATTCATGCCTTGCTTAAACACCAATGAAAATGTTTTACGTGCTAAAAATGAGAATAAGTGCTGATCACTATAATATTGCACACTATCCGTAGTGATTAAAAGTTGATGTGCTTTGAGCAGTAGTGCAGCTTCTGGATAACGTGCCGACTCAAATATAAAAAATTCAGAATTAGGCAATGGACTTGGCGTTTCTGTTTCGATCAAATGTGTGATTTGAGGTGTTTTATAAGTCGATTGCCCCGCTTGCGCCCAAAATTCACATTGATAACGATCCACATAAAACGCATCATCTATGCCATGAAAGTCGCCCAATCGTATCACTCGCACAACTCGCCCTAGCGCATCAAGTTGTGATAAACCATGCGAATCAAGTCGTACAGGATTGATCAAGGTCAGCTCATTCTCAACTGAAATAATGATCATATTTCGATTGATTTGCATCAAAGGCATTAACTGTGCACTGCCACGTACCCAAAATACGCCATCATATAGTTTGCAAATATTGTCATGTATTGAAGCAATCGGGTGCATTATGGTGCTCCTTAAAAATTATGTTTGTTTTAAAAATTATTTCCCTTGAAGCATTATTTTATCATCGTCCAAGATATGTCATACTCAAAACGTCATATCATGAAGCAGGGATCAATTGACATGAATAAATTAGCATATCTTTTCACATTTATCAGCCCTGTACTCTTTTTTGGCTGTCAGACCACAGCGCAACAATTCAATGGCAAATCAGGCTACGAAATCATTTCTCAAAGCAAACAAACCACAACCCTCAAATACACACTCTCCGCGAATGCTGACCAAGCAAAAATTCAAGCCAAACTTCAAAGCGCATGCCAAAAAGTGCTTGGTTCTGATAAAACGTATATGATCAATATTTTGGGAAGTAGCGAGGTCAACACACAAGTGACCAATACAAGTGCTCAAGGCGTGGATATCGGTCAAACGCGTGCAACATTTGGATTATCTAATACGCCAAGTCTATCAGGCACTGATGAGTATGCTTCTCGTCAAGGGTTGGAAACTCAACCAAGAACGCTTAACGTCATTCTTTATACTTGTAGTGCTTAAAAGCCAAAACAGAAAAAATACCATTAATACATGAAAAAAGACGCTATTGATAAAATTTATAGCGTCTTATAAAAACTGACATTGCGAAACTCTTTGGCTTCATCAAGGTCTGGCCAAGTCGTCGCACTTCGTTCATCAATTTTTATGTAGTTTGGATGGCTAAAATTTTTCACTCGACTATCTGCAACCCACACTTTTGGTGCAAATTTTAGAAATTCATCGAGAAAGAAGCGATTGCATTGGTCGTATAAAACATCTGCGGCTAAAAGTACATCGACCTGTTCGGCTTGATACAAATCATCTAAATATTCTAATTTAACTTGATTCAGTTTGGCATTCTCACGACATGAATCAAGACTGACCAAATCAATATCACAACAAATCACTCGCTTCGCACCTGCTAGCTTAGCAGCAATCGCCACTACACCTGAGCCTGCACCAAAGTCCAAAACCACTTTATCTTTGACATGATGTGGCTCTGCTAACAGCCACTGCGCCATCGCCAAACCTGACGCCCAGCAGAAAATCCAGTACGGCGTTTCATTCCAAATCTTGCGGATGACTTCATCATCTAAGCGATCATTAGAAAATACAGGCGGGATCAACCACAACTGGATTGGCGTATCAGGTAAATATTGTGCGGTTAACTCACAATTTGGAATGACTTGATGGAGTGCATCCAACAGTTGCTGTGGTGCGCTCAGATGAGTAATCGTCTTCACTAATTAGCCAAATGCTTTTTCAGCAGCTTCTACTGTTTGGCGAATTAATGTAGTAATGGTCATTGGCCCAACACCACCTGGTACAGGTGTATACGCAGAAGCAACTGCTTCAATGCCTTGTAATTCGATATCACCAACGCCACCACCGTCACGTGGATGGAAACCTGCATCAACAACGACTGCATCTTGTTTTATCCAGTCTTTCTGAATCAGCTCTGCTTTACCCACTGCGCCGACGACGATATCAGCTTGCTTCACTAGCTCAGCAAGGTTTTGCGTACGTGAATGGCAAATCGTCACTGTCGCATTGGCTTGAAGCAACATCATTGCCATTGGTTTACCCAAGATCGCCGAACGACCAACAACTACTGCATGTTTACCAGCGATTTCGATGCCATATTCTTTTAAAATCGTCATGATGCCTTGTGGCGTTGCAGAACCATACGCAGGCTCACCCATCGCCATACGACCGAAGCCAAGACAAGTTACGCCATCAACATCTTTTTCAAGGCTGATTGCATCAAAGCACGCACGTTCGTCAATTTGCTCAGGTACTGGATGCTGTAGCAAAATACCGTGTACATCAGGATTGGCATTAAGTTTTTCAATTTCTGCTAAAAGCTGTTCAGTGGTGGTGTTTTGTGGCAATTCGATTTTTAAAGAATCCATACCCACACGACGACAAGCATTACCTTTCATGCGTACATACGTTGCCGATGCACCATCATCGCCAACTAAGATGGTCGCTAAAATTGGTGTACGACCAGTTTCGGTTTTTAATGCCTCTACACGAGTCAATAAATCTGCTTCAATTTTATTTGCTAACGCACGACCATCCAATACCAATGCCACAGCCTGTCTCCACGATTCAACAAAAATTTTAATGAGCAAATCATACATGAAAAACTTTCTAAAATGCGCTTAGATGTTGTTTTTCTGTGCATATTCTCAGCCGATAGTATTGTTTTTTTCTCAAAGGTTGCTAATATGAGCTTCACCAATAAGGCGGGGTGGCAGAGTGGTCATGCAGCGGACTGCAACTCCGTGTACGCCGGTTCGATTCCGACCTCCGCCTCCAAAATTGGTCAGTCTAAGCATAAAGACATTAAATAAATTGCTAACATTAGAATGTACGCCCGGGTGGTGAAATAGGTAGACACAGGGGATTTAAAATCCCCCGCCCTCAAAGCGTGCCGGTTCGAGTCCGGCCCCGGGCACCATTTTATGGTGACATCAGATTTAAAAAATAAAGTTTGATGTAAAATGACTAGCTTAACGGCTAGTTTTTTATGCCTGAAATTTATTATTATCTTTTAAATCGCTGTAATTTATAGCAATTTTAATAAAAAATCAGCCAAACGAATTTGACTGAAATCAATAATTCAAAGACCTTGCAGTTAGTGCAATTTTGCACGGATACGAGGTAGCCGAGTGATGAAGTACATCGCATACTTCAAGCAAGCTTAACAAAGCAGCAGCGCAAAAGTGTGTTGATTGTTATGCAACCTGTGCAGAATCAGTTTTTAAATTCAAATCTACATCTAAAGTCAACTGATGTGCACGACTGCTATCCACCGAATACTCTTTATCTTTAATGGTATCAACAAAGATCCAATTGGCTTGCATTTGCGCATGATCAAATGTCACGGTCAGATAACCACGCTGATTCAGATTGGTATATGCCAACTCATCAATCAAGGTAGTAAATGCCATTTCAAACTGTTGCAACTGTGCCTGCGGAATATTTAAATATTTTTCCATTCCCGGTGACGATACCGAACTGGTTGCAAGCTCCACACCCACATAGCTGGATGGTTGTGACTGCATCGCTTGACTATATAGATAACTGCTCCACGCATTATGCGTATCACCTGCCAACACCACGACTTTTTTATTTAATTGCATCAACGTCGCATACAGCACTTCACGTTCATAATAATAACCATCCCACGCATCAAGATTGTACGGCGCAACGGTATTGACCCGAGCCTTCTCTTGTACTGTTACGCTTGGATCGCCTTGTACGATTCGCATTTTGATCGTGACCAATTCGTTAATTTGCGTATTCATTGCAGACAAGGTTTCTGCGGTAACATTACCACTGGTAATTGCACTTAATGACATCAGCAATTCAGCAGGGATCAACATCTTCGCCATCAAAACTTGCTGCCCTAACACGTTCCATGTTGCCGTTGAAGTTGCTAATTGTTGTTGTAGCCAGCCACGTTGGGTATGCCCGAGCAAAGTGCGATCTTGCGCTGTTAAATCCGCTTGGAACTTGGCAAACTCCACACCCGATGCAGTAATATAATCGGCATAATCCAGTTGCGCATCACGTGCCAAAATACGTGTATCGAGCATATTGAGCTGTACCAGCTCACCAAAATTAAACTGACGATATATATTTAAGTGATCATCTTCGGAGATCGGACGAATTGGCATCCATTCAAAATAGGCTTGTAGTGCGGCAAGCTTACGCTCGAAAAAGTCACCTTCATTTTCTTGGTGATTTTCTGCACCTTCACGCCATGTATCATTGGTTAATTCATGATCATCCCACACCACGATAAATGGATGACGTGCATGCACTGCTTGCAAATCTTCATCGCCACGATATAGCGCATAACGCTTACGATAGTCGTCTAATTTGACGATTTCTGTATTATTATCTTCTGCGAGTGTACGACCAAGAGCCACCGCATCTTCTGTTGCATAGCCATCTGCGCCATATTCATAAATATAATCGCCAAGATGAATCACCACATCAACATCTTGCTTTGCCATCTCGGCATAGACATGAAAATAACCTGCTGGATAGTTTGAGCATGAACACACAGCAAAGCTAACTTGATCCGTTTGTGTCGCTAAGGTCTTGGTTTGACCTATTGGTGAAATCGCTGAACCGCATAAAAACCGGTAAAAATAACTTTCACCTGCATCCAAACCAGTTGCATCCACCTTCACTGTAAAATCCACTGCGATACTGGTTTCGACTTTGCCTGTGGCGATGATTTGGGAAAAATCTTCATCACGAGCAACTTCCCAAGTCACATTTAGACGCAGTGCTAAATCTTCAGGACTAATACGCGTCCATAAAATCACTCGATCTTGTAATGGATCACCACTGGCAACGCCATGTAAAAACTCAACTTTTGGTGCATTTTCGGAATTATTATCATCGTCATTACAACCCACTAAACTGCTGGCAATGGATAAAGCCCCAAAGCCCATTAAACTTTTCTGAATCAAAGCACGGCGTGTCACTAGATTTGGCATAGATTTCTCATCATTCGATATAGATAAATTAAATAGGAAAAATCTAAACCACCAACATGAAGCTTTGATCGCAAAATGATGAAGATATGATGACAACACAAAGACTCTAATCTATCTAAAGGTTGAATAGCCACCAAAATTCTAGACACACATAACCATCTTTTGATGGCCTTTTCATAATCTAATGGAGAACGTTGACCATTGGAACCATGTCTACGTTTTGAATTGTAGAACATCTCAATAT
>NZ_JAKUML010000015.1 GCF_022601685.1 Acinetobacter sedimenti | reverse complement strand
CATTTATTTGATACTTTGGATGAAGTACAAGATTATGCAACAAACTGGTTGTGGCATTACAACCATGAAAGACCACATCAAGCTAACAAAGGAAAGCCACCTCTAATGGCTGCTTAACCTCTACTTTTAACTTCGGTTATTTATGGGAGGATTACCATTCCACTATGAAAAATTCCGTACATCTACCTTTATACAATGAGTTTATGGACATTTTTGCAAATTATGAAATTAAAAATTGGCAGGCTAAACATTTTTGGGAAAAAATGATCATAGGTAAAAAATCTAGAACTGAACAACATCGGCGACTGATGTATATGGGATTGAGAGTTTTAGTAAAGTGTGAGTACTTAGAAGTAGATGTATCAGAATCTACATCAAAAACCTTTAGTTATAATGAGACACGATGGTTAGATGAGTTAAGAAAAACTCATAAAAAACATATGCTTGAAAAAGTTTTTTTTGAAAAAAAAGACTGAATTTTTAGATCAAATTAAAGACAAAGAAAATAATATCAATTTTATTCAGACACTTTTGGATGATGATAAATCACTAGAAAAATATTTTATTGAGCACCAAAAGAAACTGGAAAATGACATCAGAAGTATCAATTCCAATCTCAAATTCATGGAAGATGTCTTAAATTAGGAACAACCGAAATAAGAATGTTGGGTCATGAGACATATCATATGCTGAATGCTCTTCTTTGGAATACTCTGAAGAAAACTGTAAGGTTGTAAACAGACCAAGTTACAGCGAGTAACTGATTCAGAAAAAGGCTGGTTGTATGGTGAAAGTTTAGAGTTACTGTTCTAATGTTTTAAACAAATGTTTTGTTAAAAAGGAGCAACATATGAAATTTCACATCGCTAATATGACTTGTGGTGGTTGTGCACGCGGCATTACTACCGCAATTAAAGAGCTCGACTCGAATGCCTCACTCGATATTGATTTACAAAACCGTATTGTTGAAATCAACACAACGGTGAGTCAGGATCAAGTCATTGCCACTCTCAGTGAGCGTGGATTTACAGCTGATCCTGCTTAATCTCTGTTAGAGTAACAGTGGGAATTCCTTACCACTTTGGTGGTGTTTCAAAAAGTATGCTAGCGTTAAACAAATCCGTTATTAAGGTAAAAGAAAGTCAAATCAAAGGCTTTAAAATGATTTTCGAGCTTTTTAGAAAAGTTGCAACTTCTCCTAAATCCACGCCTGATTCGATGACGAATTCTACAATTGTTACCTTCAATACCGACGGTAAAAAACTTACCGATCACTTGCTTGCAACATTGAAATGCTGTGATAAAACTATCCCAATATTGTTACTTAGACAGGTAGGACATTTGATTTGTAGCGTTATTTTCATACCTCTATTTTATCAAAAGCCATATTGTTTTTTTCAGCATACTTTTTGAAACACCACCTTTGTTTGTTTTAGAGCGTCGGGGCGCCTCGGCAATTCTGCGTGTTGAAATAGAAAGGAAAATTCATTTTCTGAATGAAGATATCAGGTATGAACTGGTAAAGATACAATCCACGATTCATATTCAATCCCATGACTTTAAAGCGCAAAGCGTGTTGCAGATGCAGCTCTTATTCCGAGGAATTTTACACTGGTATCGCCCGCCGATAGAAACACCAGATCCGGCAGTCAGGACGTAAATAACCATTTCTCCAGTTTAAATAAAAAAACCTGCAGATTCGATGCAGGTTTTTTTTTAGAGATAATCAATCGCGTCTTATTTGGCTTTACGCTCTTTCTCGATCAGGTAATTCACCACCTGAATGACTTTGGCATCATTACCCTGCACAATATATTTACCATTCACGGTCACTGCCGGAACACCACTTAACTGATACTGAGCAGCCAGATTTTTGGCTTGGGCAATTTTCGAAGTGATCGGGAAAGATTTATAAGTGCTGTTAAATTTCGCTTCAGGAATACCATAGCGGGTATAGAACTTGGCCAATTGCGCCTGTTCTAAAATTGGACGCTGCTTATCATGAATATCATGGAATAATTGTAAATGTGCTTTTTGACGCACACCCAATGCTTCAGACACATAATAAGCACGCGCTGCCTGCTCCCAGAGTGGATTCATTGCAGCCGGCGTACGTACAAAACGGATATCTTTGGGTAATTTTTTCAACCAGCCCTGCATATGTGGTTCAAGCGCGAAACAGTGACCACAGCCATACCAGAAGAATTCACGTACCTCAATTTTGCCCGGTTTTTCGACTTTGACTGGTTTTGCAACCACCTGATAGTCCTGACCTGCCACAAAATTGGCCATAGCACTACCTGAAAAGGCCAAAACAGATGCGGCAACAGCTCCTAAAAGTAATTTTTTCATTGGGATTATCGTCCTTTAAATCATAAGGAAGCAAAATAAGTTAACATTTTGCTTCCGGCCACATTAAGCTAGAGTTTTATTTAAATAAAGCTATTTAGTAATCATTAAATTAATTAAAATCTAAATCTAACACCAGCTCCATATAACCAACCTTTCTCAGAGTTTGATTCTATTTGCCACGACGTTTCATCATTACCTTTTGAATACTCATAGGCAATGTCGATATACGGCATGATCTTTTTACTGATTTCATAGCGAGTTTCAAACCCTGCGGTTGCACTGCTTAAACCAGTTTTTTTCGCATATTTAGAGTCATCACTAAAGATAGCATCCAACTCTAAATAAGGTTGAATAATCAACTTTTGCGTAATCAGAAAATCACGTTCCGTTTCTAGGCTAAAGCCCGCATAATTGTCTTTTCCCGCATAGAGATAAGCATCAGTTTCAAAGAAATATGGCGCCATACCATGTAAGCCAATCACCGCATCAACATTTTCTTCGGTGTCTTTGCGATGATCATTGAGTTCAACTTTTTCACTACGATAACGTGCACCAATCTGTGCATCCCAAAAGTCTGAAATCATACGGCTATATAAAAGTTTGGCATCATAATGTGCATCATGCGATTCTTCTTTATCGGCATGAATTTTAATAAAAACCTTATTTTCATCTGTGCCAATACGGGTTTCAAACTCTGACTTTAAATCACCTGTGCCATCTTCATTGACAAGCCACTTATTGTCCACTGTCGTAATCGCATAAATTTGCGCACCGTGTTCTGAGCGATGATCATAATGCGAACTCTGCTGAGCATTCGCATCTGGTGCATGATGTAAATGATTAACCGTAGATGTTGCCTGATGTTGTGCCTGATTCATTTGGCTATGGTTCATTTGAGAGCGATCCATTTGCATCGGCTGATTTTGACTAGAAGATGTAGCAACTGTCATTTTTTCAGGCGCACTATGATCTTCACCATTATGTGCCAAACTCACTGCACTGACCATCAACAAAGAGCTTGCTAAAACAGTTTTAGAAAAAAGATTAATGGTGCGCATGTTGATCTCCTTTCTGTACTTTTTGATCTTGCTGTTTCTCTGTTGATTTGTGATGCATTGGCTGATGACCTGCATGTTGATGGTTCATCGGTGCTGAATGTGCAGCATGATTCATTTTCCCCATCATCTGCATGTGTTGTGCATGCTCTTGTGGAGAATGCTGTGAATGATCCATCTCAGACATCGCTTGATGATTCATTGATGGTACATTTTTTCCATCAGTCTGAGCAGTTGAATGATGCCCTTCGTGCGCCAAACTTAAGCTTGTTAAACTCAATACCGCAACAGAAAAAAACGCTTTAAATACAAAATTAGTGATGTGCATGTCCAGCTCCTTTTTGCTCAGTTACTTGGTGAGTTTGAGTCGAATTTGTACCTTGAATTGGCGTTGTAGACACTTGTTCATCGCTAACATTTGCCACGATCAACTTGTTCATCATTCCTGCACTCATGTGATACAACAAATGACAATGGATTGCCCATTCGCCCAACTCATCCGCAGTTAATAAAGCAGTCACTGTTTTACCCGGTGGTACAATCAATGTGTGTTTATTCGGCATATCTACCGACTCTTGACCATTCTCTAACTGCATAAACATGCCATGTAAATGCATGGGGTGCGCCATCATACTGTCATTAATAAATTTGATACGGATACGCTCGCCATACTTCACTTTTAATGGCTCAGCATCGCTGAATTTTTTACCGTTAATCGTCCAAATATAACGCTCCATAGTACCGCCCAAACGCACTACTAATTCACTGCTAGCTTCACGAGTATCTTTTTGCGGTTCTAAAGATTTTAAATCACTATATTGCAAGGCTTTATTGCCCGCAGGTGTAGATGCATTTGCCCAACCATAAACCACTTGATCATTTTCTTGTGGTTTTGCTGTGCCATGCTGTGAATGATCCATTTTCGAGTGATCCATGCCTTGCATATCGCCATGGTTCATTTTTGAATGATCCATTTTCGAGTGATCCATGCCTTGCATATTGCCGTGGTTCATTTTTGAATGATCCATTCCTGCATGATCACCGCCACCATGTCCCATATCTTCCATGGTCAAAAGTGAGCGTGGACGTGGTGCAGGCATATGAATGCCATGTGTCATAGGATTTAATTCATTGTGCAGTGTACCAATCGCATAGCCTGCACGATCAATTGACTCAGCTTCAATTTGATAATGTCCGCCTTTTGGCTCCACAATCACATCATAAGTTTCAGCTGTGCCAATACGAAACTCATCCACAGCAACAGGTTTTACAGGCTGACCATCAGCACTGACCACAGTCATTTTCAAGTTAGGAATACGGACATCGTAGAAAGACATCGCAGATGCATTCACAAAACGTAGGCGAATTTTTTCATTCGGTTTAAACATTCCTGTCCAATTTTGTTCAGGTGTTTTGCCATTAATGAGGAAGGTATAACCTGTAACATCCGACATGTCGGTTTTTAGCATACGCATCTGATTCCACATTTTGCGGTCAGACCATGTCGCTTTTATGCCATCACGTTTAACCTGCTTCCAAACATCACCCAAGGTTTCACGCTGATCTTGATAATATTCAGCTGAAATTTTAAGATCTTTCTGAATTTGATCACTGGTTTTTTCATGAAAATCTGACAACATCACCACATAGTCACGTTCAGCTTTTTCATGTGCTGCCAATGGTGTTTTACCTTTTGGATAAATCACAAAAGAACCATATAAGCCGTCCTGTTCCTGTCCTTTAGAATGAGCGTGATACCAATAAGTCCCGCTTTGGCGAATCTTGAATTTATAAACATACTCGCTTTGAGGCTTAATACCGTTAAAACCATTAAATCCCGGTACACCATCCATAATGCCCGGCAACAACAGTCCGTGCCAATGAATAGAAGAATCTTGGTTTTTTAAATTATTTTTCACGCGAATGATGGCTTCATCACCCTCTTCAAACTCAAGCAAAGGCGCAGGAAATTGACCATTTACGGTAATGCGCTTTACAGGCTTTCCAGTTGGGCTGACCACTGCTTCGTCAATAACAAGCTGATATTCACGCACTTCGGCAAAAACCAAAGGCGACGATGCAAAACAAATACCTGCTAATAGGTACGAACTAATTTTATGAGACATAACTTAACCTTAATTTTTGAAAAATAAATAAATTTTAAAAAAATTGGTTAAGCTTTAGGGGGACGTAAAATTTCTTGCCAATACCCATTTAGATATTGGTTGGGGTAATAAAAATTAGGCTGATCTATAGAATAGAAGGTATCTAGGGGATCTAGCGAGCTTTGCAAAGAATGAAGACATGAGATCTGTGTCTGGCAGGATAAGCTAGAACATTCCTGACACTTTTTGTGATCTATATTCTGATTAAGAGCTAAATGATTATGGCAATCGGTATTCGTCTGTACTTCGTGATTAATACCATGTTGAGTGACTTGCTGTGCTTGATCTAAACAATGATCTTGGCTCATTTCAGTTTGCATATTGATATGCATTATCTTTACTGATGCAACAGACACACTACTCCATCCTATGGCAAAAACCATAAGAAAACAAAACCAAAGTTTTTTGGAGAGATGAGTCAACACGAATGCTATCTAGGAATAGAATTTAATCCAAAATATCTTAACGGAATTTTCAAATATTTACAACTCAATATAATTTAGTGGCTTTGTTGCACAAAGATTTGAAATGCAAAGCGCCCCTAATTGAGCTAAATTTAAGGCGTAACTTGGGTAAGTGGTCGACCTAATTCCGTAAATCTGTTAAGGACTGCTACACGTGCATGGATTTCATTCACTTGGCTATCAAAACTCCTTGCACTGAGTTTATCTCCTAATAATTTGATGCAATGCATCTTAGTTTCAACCAAACTTCGACGATGATAGCCTGACCATTTTTTCCATAGTGTCCTGCCTGAGAAGCACTGCTTCGCAAGATTAACTGTTCGAAGTAATTCATTTCGCTCTAGCGAGCTACTCTTTGTATCTTTCCATTGTTTCGCATTTTTTCTTGGTGGAATCACCGCATGCCCTTGCCGATCTGCAATGACCTGACGGCATTGCTTGGTGTCATAAGCTCCATCGGTATAAACAGAGTCAATCTGCTCATCTTGTGGAATCTGATTAAGTAAATCACCAAGCACCTGTGAATCACTGACATTATTGGTTGTAAGCTGAACTGCTCGTATTTGTAGGGTTTTAGCATCTATACCAATATGAAGTTTACGCCATTGGCGACGATATTCAGGTCCATGTTTCTTGCGTTTCCATTCGCCCTCACCTAGAAACTTCATGCCTGTAGAGTCCATGAGTAGATGCAGCCCATCGCTACTTTTTTGGTAGCTGATTACAATATCAATATGCTTTTGTCTTCTACAAAGCGTGGTGTAATCTGGAGCTATCCAATTTAATCCGCAAAGTTTAATCAGACTTTGCACAAAGCCAGTGACCATACGTAAAGACAGACGGAATAAGGATTTAATCATTAAGCAGCATTGGATGGCTGCGTCGGAGTAGGTTTGATTTCGCCCTTGTTTGCCTTTTGATGGCGCATACCATTGCGTAGCAGGATCAAACCAAATGGCAATATTTCCGCTACTCATGAGTGCTCGGTTATATGCGGGCCAATTGGTTGTGCGGTAGATTTTGTGTGTAGGCTTCTTCATTTGAAAATTATATCGCTGAAAAACCCTTTACAGATAGGTTTGTGCAACAAAGCCATGCGAATCTTGAAGTTTCAATTTGAACTAAAACAGGATCTCCGCTAAAAACACCTTTAGCGAGTACTTGTAGAGTTTCACCCTCTCTAAAACCTAATAGTTGGAGCCGTTCCAATACGGGATCAGTGGTATGACTGTATTGATTACCTTTTTTGAGATCTCTAATTTTGACGATCTGATTTTGTTTAACTTGAAATAGATTCATTTTCGATACTCTTACTTCAAAGCCAAAATCTTTCGAGCACCATTAAGCACGAATAAAGAAACCAGGATGCCAATGATTAAGTCTGGGTAAGCTGATCCCGTCCACGCCACGAGTACACCGGCAAATATAACGCCCATATTTACGACAACGTCATTCGCCGAGAAAATCCAACTGGCTTTCATATGTGCGCCATCTTCTCGATGACCAGAAATAAGATATAAGCATGTCACGTTAGCTATAAGTGCGAGCAGGCCAATAACAATCATGAGCGTTGATTCTGGCTCGCTTCCAAACATGAATCGTCTAATGACATCAATAATCACGATGACAGCAAGTAATAACTGAATCCAACCTGCGAAATGGGCTGCTTTCACTTGATATTTCGCAGCTTTTCCGACGGCATATAGCGCAATACCATAAACGGCTGCATCGGCAAACATATCTAGAGAATCAGCAATCAATCCTGTAGACGCAGCAATAATTCCGCTGATGAATTCTATAAAGAAAAGTAGAGCATTAATGCCTAATAACAGTTTAAGTACTTTAGCTTGTCTCACAGGATCAGGTTCATTAGGTATATCGCCTGAAGAAAGCTGTGTTTCATCAAGTTTCGCCCCAAAACCCAGTCCTTCAAGTTTGGCCGTAATTTGCTGACTCCCTTCATTATGGAAGACTTTCAGTTTTCGATTGGGAAGATCAAAAGTAAGACCTTTAACTGCTTCAATATCTGCAAGAGCCATACGGACCATTTGCTCTTCAGCAGAGCAATCCATTTTAGGAATGGTATAGGTACTTGTTTGCTTAGCCTGTTGATTGCTTATATAAGTTTCAGTCTTCACAAGCTTTGCACCAAAACCCAAAGCTTCAAGTTTGGTAGTTATATTTTCATCTTTTTGATTATGTAGAACCTTTAAAGACCGGTTAGGTAAATCAAAGATGAGTTTTTGAACACCATCAATTGAAGATAGCGCCATACGAACCATCTGTTCTTCCGCAGAACAATCCATTTTGGGAACTAAGTATTCACTCATGTAGTGCGAATTTTTTAAAACGTCTTCAGTGCTTAAATTTTCTTTGGGATCAGAACCACAACAGGATTGAGCGGTATCTTCACAACTGTTTGAAGTGTTACAGCAAGGAGATGAAGATTTTTTTTCTTCCTCTTCACCACAACAGCTAAGCGTATTATCACAATTCTTTGAATTGTTTGCTTCTGCAATTGATGGATGATTTTCTTGTTGAGATTTCTTATCTTCGCATGGTGTTTCTTTACTACATCCACAACCACTCATAATTATACCCATTAAAAAAATTTATAAACTTTGAATATTGTAATCCCTATAGTTACTATAGAGTCAAGATTTTTTGGAAATACCAACTCAATGCATTTAAAAATTGGTGAACTCTCTAAAAAAACCTCATGTTCAGTATTAACAATTAGGTTTTATGAAAAGGAAGGTTTAATTCCGGAACCGGAAAGAACGGAAGGAAATTACCGCCTTTACGATATAGGCTATGTTGAGCGAATTAAGTTTATTTTGAATTGCCGAACTTTAAATATGAGTTTGAATGAAATTCGTCAATTACTCACCTATAAAGATAATCCCAAGAAAAATTGTTCAGATGTGAATGAATTAATTGACTTACATGTCAGTGCTATCAGAGAAAATATAATCAAGCAACAAAAGCTTATTGAACAATTATCTGATTTAAGAGGTACTTGTGATGGTTTATGTACAATTGACCAATGTGGAGTTCTAAAAAATCTAGCTTGATTATCTAGACCTATGCTTTTTTCAAAAACTCTGTATATCTGGCACTGTTGCAAATAACCACGAATGGTAAGCTGAAGACTGTTTTAGCTAAAGGTGCAGCATATGAATCCTTTCCATGGTCGGCATTTTCAGGGCGAAATCATTCTTTGGGCTGTGCGCTGGTATTGTAAATATGGCATTAGCTATCGTGAACTGCAGGAAATGCTGGCCGAACGGGGTGTGAATGTTGATCACACGACTATTTACCGTTGGGTTCAACGTTATGCTCCTGAAATAGAAAAACGTTTACGGTGGTATTGGCGTAATCCTACAGATCTGAGCTCGTGGCATATTGATGAAACCTATATAAAAGTGAATGGACGATGGTCTTATTTGTATCGTGCAGTCGATCAACGTGGCGATACCATTGATTTTTATCTTTCTTCTAGACGTAATACCAAATCAGCATATTGTTTTCTTGGAAAAATTTTAAATAATGTGAAGAAGTGGCAAATTCCACAAGTGATCAACACGGATAAAGCACCCACATATGGACGTGCTTTATCACGGTTAAAACGGGAAGGTAAATGTCCACCAGACCTTAAGCACAGGCAGATTAAGTATAAAAATAACGTGATTGAATGTGATCATGGCAAGCTAAAGCGGATCATCAGGGCCACATTAGGATTCAAATCTATGAAGACGGCTTATGCCACAATTAAAGGTATTGAAGTCATGCGTGCACTACGTAAAGGACAAGCATCGTCATTTTATTATGGTCAGCCTCAGGGTGAAGTGTGTCTAATCAACAGGGTTTTCGGTCTCTAAGTACTTTTTAAAGGGAACATCATCGACTCAAATCTCTATTTGCAACAGTGCCCACAAGAAGCACATGACATACCCTCAATCGTAAGCTCTATTGGTTGCAGCGCTTCCACTTCGTAGCCTGCTTTTTCTACGGCTTTAATTAAAGTAGCGCGATCAAGTGGTTGATGCGCATAAATGACTGCTTTTTCGGTAGCCAGATTTACATGAGCCGATTCAACACCCTCAACAGATTTTAAAGCTTTTTCCACACGGCCTACACAAGAAGCACATGTCATCCCCTCAATCTCTAATGTTTCACTGTAGTGTGGCGTATCAGTCATTTCGGTACTCATATACGATCTCTATCATTTAGATATGCTGAGTTCTATATGCGAAGATCAGCTCGAACCAAGATTAGGGGGAATTCAGGGATTACTTTTATTTCAAGCAAGTACAGGTTTTATCTGTACGATGAGGAAAATAAGAGAGAGTAAAAGTGGTAAGGAATTCCCACTGTTACTCTAACAGAGATTAAGCAGGATCAGCTGTAAATCCACGCTCACTGAGAGTGGCAATGACTTGATCCTGACTCACCGTTGTGTTGATTTCAACAATACGGTTTTGTAAATCAATATCGAGTGAGGCATTCGAGTCGAGCTCTTTAATTGCGGTAGTAATGCCGCGTGCACAACCACCACAAGTCATATTAGCGATGTGAAATTTCATATGTTGCTCCTTTTTAACAAAACATTTGTTTAAAACATTAGAACAGTAACTCTAAACTTTCACCATACAACCAGCCTTTTTCTGAATCAGTTACTCGCTGTAACTTGGTCTGTTTACAACCTTACAGTTTTCTTCAGAGTATTCCAAAGAAGAGTGTTCTAATGACTACAGTAAAAGTACTTAACCAACATTAATGTGACTTTAAAATGACATTTTTGTAATCTACGATCACTCTGAAATTTATAAGATTAGTTATTTCAATCAATGGTAGTGAACTGAATAGATGAGACCGTTATGGGTTGAAGATAAGCTAAAAACCGGTGACTACCTTTATGTATAATGCCTCATGATGCGATTTTACTGTTCTGATTGTCGTAAGTTGGCAGTCCAGTAGAAACTTTATTGCTCAGCTACAAAAGATAAATGCAGTAATGTTAAATTTCCTCAATTCCCTTATTTTGAAATTCTCTTATTCAATACCCACGACAGTGGTTATATAGCCTGTTGTTAATAGAATTGATAGACCTAATAACATCTCAAATAAAATGGCATGACTAAGGTGTTTAGCGAATTTAGGATGTTGAAGACGCGGGGTGAAATACCATTTGTTGAAGGCAGCTAAAAGTAGAATACCTATAACAAAAAACATTTTAACCATGAAACCATAGCCATATGCAGTATTGATTAAGGTATTAAAATCTTTAATTAAAAGAAGAGCTACACTAGCGCCACAGGCGATTAATATCCCAACAATGAAAGCAGCAATACGTCCAAATACATGCATGCGATCTTTTATAGGTAAACCACTTATTTCCCGGCTGGTTTTCCATAACGGATATAAAGACCCCATCCATAACGACATAACTAGAATATGGATTGATAATAAAATTTGAGCAAGTAAGGTTAAATTAGCGACATGTCCGAGCTGGGAAAAACTAAAAATAATCGGGATAAGTAAAATACAAAATATTGAACTTTCAATTATAGAAAACTGACCTTTGTTCCTGTTAAGTTTAACCACCATGAGAAGAAGTAAAAGAGCAAAACTAATAGAACGAAGAACGTATATATACCCCGTCGGAGTATTAACCAATATATTAATATACGTGGGGTCCACCATCCCTGTAATACCAGTATTGGCAAAACTACCAATCAGAATAAAAAATCCCAAGGTACTGGAAATTAGGCCTAATCCAGCGCCAATTGTAATATATTTAAGAATCGATTCTTTTAGTTCAAGATATTGTCTAAGTAAAAAATAGCAAAAGGCTCCACCAACGACAAAAGCTACACTTAAATATAAAATAACCTTAGTTAACCAAGTGGCCCACATCCAATATTCAGAAATCATTATTTTTGTCCATTCTAGAACAACATGCCAGCACCTCACTGACATGTTGAAAGGTAATCAATTCTTATTTAGTTGATTTGATAGTGAAACTATATTCACCATTCATGTTGTGACCATCTTTCCCCATTGTTGTCCAGACAACGGTATATTTACCTTTTTTCAGTTTCGGAAGAGCGACATCAAAGGATTTCTTTAAGTCATGAGTAACTTCATATTTTAAAGGAACATCTCTTCGCTGAGCATCCAGTAACTTAATATTCATCAACATAACCTCTGCACCAAAGTTAAGGGTCAAGTTCTTTGGTTGACTAAGGATAGATGCATTTTCCGCAGGAATCGCACTCACTAAACTCACATGAGCGAACGTAGTTGTAGTAGCCACAATCATCGTTGCAGCTACTACAACATTACGTAGAGCAGTCATTTTATTTTGAAATAATTTCATTTACGTTTCCTCTTGATTTGTTAGTTCATTAGAGATGACTTTATAAAATCTGTATTTAATGAGACCACATCATCTCCTCTTATATTTCAATTATTAGTGAGAGGCAGTAACAGAGTGATGACTTCAAAATTACATTTTTGTCATTTTTAAAAATCAATTGACTCATGTGATAAAATTATTCAATAGAAATAAAAAATTGACTATAACCAGCTACCACCTAAGTAAAACACCGGTGGCATAACCAGCGATCAACTTCATCAAAAGAATGAGTGGAGCAAATAAATGAAAAATACCTCTCTCTATTTGTTTGCTTCATTCATTTAAAGGTTGTATCGGCTGATCAACTGATGGAAGGAAAATATCATGATTTATATCCGCCAAACTTTACTCACACTTTGTATAACCGTTGCCTCTTTAGGTGCATTAGCTCAAAATCCCGAAGAGCATAAAACGCATCACCCAGAAAATACCCTTTCATCTACAGTCACTGTTAACAAGACAACTACTGGCAAGATGAATCCAGACAAAATGGCTGCAATGGACCAGCACATGAAAGCAATGCAAGCCATGCATGCAAAGATGATGGCTGCAAAAAAACCTCAAGAACGTCAAAAACTTATGGCTGAGCACATGAAACTCATGCAAGGAGGTATGAGCATGATGAAACAGATGAGCGGCCAAAGCATGAATGCAAATATGGCTGACCGTCAGCAAATGATGGAAAAACGTATGGACATGATGCAATCCATGATGCAGATGATGATGGACTGTATGCCTCCCTCCACAACTAAATAATTACCCATGAATTAGAGAGGGAAGCACCATGAACCATCAACCTCAAGTACATAATTCAGTACCTAACTTCTGGTCTACACGTTATGCCATTGGTCTAATCGTGCTGGGTGGTATCGCAGCTTATTTTCTATTAACGGAACATTTAGCCCACGTTATCGGTGCTTTGCCTTATTTATTCCTTTTAGCGTGTCCACTGATGCATATTTTTATGCATGGTGGTCATGGGCATAACCACTCGCAGCAAAAAAAATCCGATATATCTGATAACAAAAAATAGCTCTTATCAGGAGATCCATCATGAATCATGCGGAATCGGCTTATGGTTTATGGACGCTGGTTATCATTAACTCAGCAGTTTTTATCATGTTCGCTTTCAGTTTTTTTAGACCTTCCACTGCGCGCGATTGGCGTACATTTGGGGCCTTTTCGGCTTTTATCATTGCTCTATTTGTCGAAATGTATGGTTTTCCTTTAACCATTTACCTGTTATCTGGTTGGCTTCAAACTCGCTTCCCTGAACTTGATTTGCTGTCGCATAACTCAGGTCACTTATGGTCAACGCTACTGGGTGAAAAGGGTGATCCACATTTTGGCATTCTGCACATCGCCAGTTACGTTTTCTTGGGCTATGGATTTTACCTGTTATCAACGTCATGGCACGTGCTGTACAACGCGCAACGTCAGCATTCTTTAGCGATCACAGGCCCTTATGCACGTATACGTCACCCACAATACGTGGCTTTTGTGATGATCTTGCTGGGTTTTTTATTGCAATGGCCAACTTTACTGACACTGATTATGTTTCCAATCTTACTCTTAATGTACAGCCGCTTGGCAATTAAGGAAGAGGCTGAAATGAGTAAACAATTTGGCGCTGTCTATGACAGCTATGCCCAACAGACTCCGAGATTTATTCCGAAATTCGGCCATAAAACTACTTTGCCATAAGAGAATTATTCATGTTAGATCAAAAAAATCATAATCAGGATCATATGACACAGGCTACAACAGACGTATTGAAAGACCCAGTCTGTGGTATGACAGTTACTGAAGAATCGAAATACCATGAGGAATTCAAGGGGAAAACTTACTTTTTTTGCAGTGATAAATGTCAATCAAAGTTTCATAGCAGCCCGGTGCAATATATCGCTAAACCCGCAACGACGACTGCCGATGCACATACACAGCATCATCAGACTACTCAATCCGTTAATGATGCAAGCACAACAGGCACGACCATCTATACTTGCCCAATGCATCCAGAAATTAGACAGGATCATCCTGGAAACTGTCCTAAATGCGGAATGACACTGGAACCACTCATTCCCGAGTTAGAGGAAGATGAGAATCCTGAGTTACGTGATTTCCGTCGACGCTTCTGGTGGACACTGCCATTGACCATCATCGTGACTTTTTTGGCGATGTTTGGCCATCAACTGAACCTGTTCGACATGGCAGTTCAGAGCTGGATTGAATTAGTGTTGTCACTCCCGATTGTACTGTGGGCAGGTTGGCCATTTTTTTCCCGTGGTTGGCAATCGGTTGTGAATCGCAGCCCAAACATGTGGACCCTGATCGGTCTAGGTACAGGGGCTGCTTTTATTTACAGTGTGGTTGCGACCATTGCACCACAAATCTTTCCAGACTCATTTATCTCCATGGGTCGTGTCGCTGTTTACTTTGAAGCTTCAGCGGTCATCATTTCTTTGACCCTACTGGGGCAAATACTGGAATTAAAAGCACGTTCGCAAACTTCTGCTGCAATTAAGTCACTCCTCGGACTTGCTCCTAAAACAGCTCGCCGAATCCTGCCCGATGGAACTGAGGAAGATGTTCCTCTGACTCATGTCCATGTAGGAGATTTACTCCGCATCCGCCCAGGTGAAAAAGTTCCTGTGGATGGTGTAGTCACCGATGGAAGCAGTTCATTGGATGAATCTATGCTGACAGGTGAACCTTTACCGATCACTAAACGCATCGGTGATAAAGTCATTGGTGCTACCCTGAATACCAATGGTTCATTGATCATGCGTTCAGAGAAAATTGGTTCAAGTACCATGTTGTCTCAGATCGTACAGATGGTGGCGCAAGCTCAACGCTCAAGAGCCCCAATGCAACGCATGGCTGATCAGGTTGCAGGTTGGTTTGTCATGGCTGTAGTAGCCATTGCCTTGCTTACCTTCTTTGGATGGGGACTGTTCGGCCCAGAAGAGTCGAGCTGGGTTTATGCATTAATCAATGCTGTGGCAGTACTCATTATTGCCTGTCCTTGTGCACTAGGCTTGGCAACTCCAATGTCTATCATGGTTGCAACGGGTCAAGGTGCTACTCATGGTGTGTTGTTCCGCGATGCAGCAGCCATTGAGAATCTGCGCAAGATTGACACACTAATCATCGATAAAACAGGTACGTTGACCGAAGGACGCCCTGTATTCGATCGTGTGGTTGCCGCATCAGGTTTCGATGAATCTGAAGTATTACGTTTAGCCGCCAGTCTTGATCAAGGCAGTGAACACCCGCTAGCCGAAGCGATTGTAAACGCAGCACACGAACGTGGCCTGCCTCTTGAAACACCAGATAATTTTGAATCAGGCTCAGGGATTGGTGTTCGAGGTCAAGTGGGCGATCGTCAGTTAGCTTTGGGCAACACAGCACTGATGGAGCAATTAGGTATCTCGGTACAATCTCTGATTCCGCAAGCCGAAGAGCTGCGTTCAGAAGGTGCAAGTGTGATGCATCTAGCCATCAATGGTGAATTGGCCGGCCTGCTTGCAGTATCCGATCCCATCAAAAAAAGTACCCCAGAAGCACTTGCCACCCTGAAGGAAGCGGGTCTACGTATCGTGATGGCAACAGGAGATGGTCTCACCACTGCCCGTTCAGTCGCAGCACGTCTAGGCATTGATGAGGTACATGGCGAAGTCAAACCCGCAGATAAACTCGAACTGGTCAGCAAATTGCAGAAGGAAGGTCGCATCGTGGCTATGGCTGGTGATGGCATCAATGATGCACCAGCCTTGGCTAAAGCTGATGTCGGTATCGCTATGGGAACCGGGACTGATGTTGCAATGAATAGTGCCCAAGTTACGCTGGTCAAGGGAGATTTACGAGGGATTGCTGTTGCCCGTTCACTTTCGGAAGCTACTGTCGGCAACATGAAACAGAACCTCATGTTTGCTTTCCTTTACAATGCTTTGGGTATCCCTATCGCGGCTGGCGTACTATATCCATTTACCGGTTGGTTGTTGTCACCGATGATTGCCGCCTTGGCTATGAGTTTGAGTTCAGCTTCAGTCATCACCAATGCCCTTCGCCTGCGAAATAAAAAGTTCTGATAGAGAGTTCCTTTCTTCCACCAGATGTATCAGGGCTGGTTGCAGCACTCGCCATCGGCCTGCTCATTGGTTTAGAACGAGGATGGCAGGATCGAGAACTGCCAGAAGGCAGCCGAGTAGCAGGTCTACGTACCTTCACATTGACAGGATTGCTCGGAGGAGTGCTCGGTCATTTACAACCAAACTTCGGAGCTTGGCCGCTAGTTGCGGCCGTATTAGGGCTTTCCTTATTACTAACAGTGTCCTATGCTCGTACCGCAAAAATTTCCGGTAATTTAAGCGCTACCACGACGATCGCGATGCTGTTGACATTAGTTCTAGGTGCATATGCATCCCATGGTAATGTTACTTTAGCATTAACAGCGGCTGTCATCGTGGCTGTATTTTTGGATCTCAAGCCAACCTTACATGGTTGGTTATGCTTGATCGAACATCGTGAATTAACCGCATCTCTACAGTTACTGGTACTTTCTGTCGTTATATTACCTTACTTACCCAATACGGGTATGGGACCTTTTGCTGCATTAAATCCTTACCAGTTATGGTGGGCGGTGATCCTGATTGCCGGACTCTCTCTGGCAGGTCATTTTGCCATGCGGCTCACCGGTTCAGAAAGAGGCATACTCTGGACAGGTCTATTGGGTGGTTTGGCATCTTCTACAGCTGCAACTGTTGCACTGGCACGCTATACACGCCAGCACCCCGTCATGGTCAGTGCTGCTATTTCTGGAACATTGGCTGCCTGTGGCATCATGTTTTTTCGTATGGTTGTGCTGATAGGCGTCATTGAGCCAGCATTGCTAAGCACTTTTGGTGGTGCAATGATGATTGCGGGAATCCTTCTGCTGGGTATGGCATTGTGGAGACAACGCCAAATTACCAGCGCTGAAAACAACGATCGAACAATAGAAGCAATGGCTCCTTTTGATCTTGGGACAGCATTCAGCTTCGCTGCTTTCCTGGCTGTCATGGCAGTCTTGGTCCCGGCAGCAAAACAATGGTTGGGCACCAGCGGCATCTTCGTATTATCGACTATTTCTGGGCTAGCAGGCGTAGATGCTATTTTAGTCTCACTTGCCCGCCTGCATAGTACTGAAGGCTTAACAACAAATGTGGCTGCTGTCGCGTTAGGGCTGGCCACACTGAGCAACATGTTAAGCAAAGCGACAATTGCATGGATGACAGGGGGGGCACAGTTTGGCCGAGCTATCATATTTGGCTACACAATTGCCATGATAGGTGCTGGCGTAGCTCTGGCTCTCAGTTTGAGCTTTATGTAAGGTCAACTCGGGTAAATGGAAGATGTTCAAAAAATGAGTTAAAATGATTCCCCTTGCATGGATTCACTTTGAAAAACAATGGTAAAAATGATTCGACCATTGAGGGATTCAGCCTGGATGGTCGCCCCAAGCATATCAAGAATAGATTTTGTTATCGCGAGCCCTAAGCCGGTTCCTTCTTCTGTTCTTTGTCTAGATGCATCTGTTCGATAAAATCGATCAAATAACCTGGATAGTTGTTCAGGAGAGATTTCAGGGCCTTCATTTTCAATTGAAAATATTGTGTTATCTAAATTCTGTTGAAGTTTTATGCGTATTGTAGAATTCTTATTTCCATATTTAACTGCATTAGATAATAGATTGCTGAGTGCTCGACGTAACATAGCAGGATCACCTTTGACATTTCCAGATCCTGTTTGTTGAAGCGTCATATTTTTTTCGGCAGCTAGCGCATCATAGAAATCAAATAAGGCTGTAACTTCTTTAACCAGGTCAATATTCTGTAAGTTCTGTAATTTTAGGCCATGTTCTGCTTTTGCCAAGAAAAGCATATCGGATACCATTCGAGCCAAACGTTCTAATTCTTCTAAATTAGAAAATAGTACTTCTTGATAGGTACTGGTATCTCGTTTACGGGCAAGACATACTTGAGTTTGAGTCATTAAGTTATTAATCGGTGTTCTAATTTCATGCGCTAAATCAGATGAAAAATCGGAAAGCCTTTCTAAAGCTGATTCTAGTCTGTCGAGCATATCATTGAAGGCAATTGCTAATGATTTTAGTTCTGTTGGTGTGTGCTCAACTTCTAAACGTTCTGAAAGATGTTGGGCAGAAATGCCTTCTGCGACCTTAGCCATTTTTTGCACGGGTCTTAAACCTCTCCAGGTTGCAAACCAGCCTAAAAACATTAAACAAATCGTACCGGCTAAACCAATGTAAAAAAGTTGACGCTTAAAATCATTTAAAAAATGTAGATGTTCAGATGTATCGATCCCCACAATAATGCGTACAGATTGTATTTCAGTATTTTTGTTTATATCCGTGTTGTAGATCATGCCACGATAGGTCTTATTCTTAATTTTCCATTTAATCCAAGGGTTATTTGCTGACTTGATTAACTGTTGAGTATTAATGATTGAAGGTGTTGAACTAAATAAAATCTGACCTGCCGGTCGTTCTATTTGGACCATAAGATCATGGTGTCCAACTAAAGCATCTTTCAAATATAGATCAAGTTCTGGAGAATTTTTAGGATGCTGTTGGAGAAGATTCTGAATAAGCTGGATTTTACCTTCTAATTGGGTACGATCTTGCGTTTCAAAATGATGCATCACTAATTTATGGATGAAAAACCCCATCATAATGAGAATGCATATAGTCGATAATGAGAAAATAATACCAATACGAAAACTGATAGATTTGAATAATTTATTATTCATCTTCTACCTCTAATACATACCCCATTCCTCGAATATTCTGAATTAATTTGGGAGTAAAGTTACTGTCAACTTTACTTCTTAATCGTTTAATAGCGACTTCAACTACATTTGTATCACTATCAAAGTTCATATCCCAAATTTGAGATGCAATAAGTGCTCTTGGTAGAATTTCACCTCTTCTACGCATAAAAAGCTCCATAAGAGCAAATTCTTTAGCCGTTAAATCAATGCGTTGACCTGCTCGTGTTACCCGACGTTTTCTCAAATCAAGTTCTAAATCAGCAATCTTAATAATATTATTATCTTCTCTTTGTTGCCCTCGTCTAAGGAGCGTTTTTATTCGAGCTAGAAGCTCTGCAAAAGCAAAAGGCTTAACTAAATAATCATCAGCGCCTAGCTCTAATCCTTTTACTCGATCTTCGATTTGATCTCGGGCGGTAAGAAAAAGAATGGGCATTGTTTTACCGCTGCTACGAATATCATTGATAATATTCCAACCATTTAGTCCAGGTAACATCACGTCTAAAATAATTAAGTCATACTCTTCAGAAAGAGCTTGATGTTTACCCGTTAACCCATCTGTAACCCAGTCCGTAATATAGCCAGCTTCGGATAAACCTTGCTTGAGATAATCACCAGTTTTTTGTTCATCTTCAACTAATAGTATTCTCATTTCCGAATCCTAAGTCATTCATTAAAACTATAATAACGTTATAAAACATCTGATCGAGATAGATTACAAAAATGTCATTTTCAAGTCACTTAGATGTTCAGTGCTTCACTTTATTGTAGTAGCAAGAAATTAACTTTTAGAGAAACTTATGAAAACTGTAGTGCGTCGTAGTCTAACAATTTTAATGTGTGCTGGAACTTTAATTGCTGGTACTCAATCTTGGGCAAAAGATGTATCAACCTCAAGTGCCACTAAAACGGTAAAAGCACAGGAACCTTGTACAAAACCTTGTAAAATGGAAAAAGATGACAAGACTCAGCAAGATCATAGTCAACATCAGTCTCCTAACTCATCTGACATGTCAAAAATGGATCATTCTATGATGAATATGGACCATTCTAAAATGGATCATTCAAAGATGAATATGCCTAGTAGCAATAAATAATTTTATAAATAGCGAGAAAGAAGTATTAAAGTTTATACTAAATATTTGCTTTATTACTTCAATCTGGCTTTGTTGCACAAAGATTTCATAACTATATGATTTTAAAAGTTTTGATTATTTTTTGACCCAAAATTAAATCTATTTAAATCAGATGCTTACGTATTTATGCAACAAAGCCGCTCTATACAACAAAAATACCGATTACAGCGGCTGTTCTGCTCGATGAATCATTTCTTGTGCTGTCGTATTGAATTCACCACGTTCTATAATTTTTGCAAGGCGCATTTTAAGCAGACAACTAAGACGCACGGCTTTAGCTCGATCATCTAAATTAATCGTGAAAAAAATCCCACTGGTTAAAATGAGATTTCATTATTCGTTAGTTCGTTTAAGCCAATTTAGCCAGTTCCAAAAACCTTATCATTAGTGCATTTACGAATATATTCTTTAGTTTGCTTATAGCTCTCCTCAATCATTATTTTAAGCCGTTCCTGTTGTTCAGGCGTATCAGCTTGTCTGTATGCTTGCTCTAGTTTGTTCGATTGAAATTGCATTGAGATAACACGGTCTAGTTGTCTAGGTGTCAATAATGCAAGTCGTTTCACTCTATTTTTGGAGGTAATCCGCTTGCCCTCTGTGGTCTTTGCGCCTGTAGATTTTTCCCACGGCTTAGATGCTAGGATACGTTCACGCTGTTGTCGTCTGCGCTCATCAGTCCATGCCAATGCGTGCTTATCGGATTTACCCCCCATTGGTCAATCCTCCTCAATAAGTTGCATGTGGGCTTGGTGCTGTGCTTCTTTCACAATTGCCGATAGCGTACCAACGGACATGACAATCAAACCTTTTACGCCTTGTTTTCGTAGCATGTGCGCCCTTGTGCTAAATAGATTGGCATCATCAACTAACTTGACTTCAACAACTTTAGATGACTTATCATTGACCGCTAATTTTGGGTAAGCTCTGTTAGGGTCAAGCGCATAAGATACGATTACAAATTTATTGATTTCAGTAATTTTTAGCTCCTTAAAATGTCAAAAATGAAAAATTACAAGCTCGATCAAACTAAAGAATAATGTAAAAAAATGACGGCAATTTCTGACATTCCAATTCACTTATATTAATGATTATCAAAAGATTACTGATTCAAAAATGACAAAAGGTAAAAATGTAAAAAACTGGTGCAAAAGGGGTATGTAAAAATGTCAAAATCTAAAAAGTGACTTATGATTGATTTTTCTGCATTCCTAGGTATCAGAAATGCAGAAATTTACTTGTATTGAAAATGCAATCAATCTATTGCGGTGTAAGGCGTTTAATAGGTTCGGTACGGTCTTAAATTGGTGTGCTGTCTATGTGAAATTACCTTGATGTACCATGATGACTGCGCAATTTTGATCATACCATTAACTATTGGGATATAAGGCTTTGGGCGGACAGTGATGTTATTTTTGATCACACCTTATCAAGGTAATTATCGAGCAAGGGCTAAATTTAATAATTTGTACGAATTATCTTTTTAAATCTCTATAAAAATTTTCATGGCTACCCAACTTGAGCAAGTACAAAGTAATTGTTTCACTCTCGAATGAATAAGCGAGCAATACAAGCTGTTTGTCCATTTTAAACTTGTATACCGACACTCCTGCTAAGTCGCCTACTTTAGATTCGCCAATATTCGGATTTTCACTAATTGCAATTACAGCATTATCCACGTCCTTTTTCTGTTGCTTAGTGAGCTTCTTAACTGTGCGCTCAAATAATGGTGCTTGCTGTATGTTCATTTAACTAACCGAAGTTATACGGTGTTGTATTTCCTGCTTTGACTTGCGCCATGCTAAGCAAAAGTTCAGTTATATCTTGAAAAGTTAAGTCAGGGTTATCTTGCGCAATTTTCCCAACTCTAGCCCAGTATTCGACTTGTTTTGTTGCGCTTCGGCTTTCTGCTACACCATACACCTTTGCAGATTCTACAATCTCGGTGTCAATTTTTATTGCAGTATATGACATGATTACGCCTTTAAAATAAGTTTAATAGATTGAATAAATTATATTCACCAATGCAACTGTTTGCAACCTTAAGCAACCTGACTAAATAATGAATTATGAGAACACAAGGTTATATTTCTTTACGATTCTATACGGTGGGGAGTAAAAGCAAAACTACCAAAAACCATGAAAGACTTGATAGCTCAATGCCTAGATTGTTTTGAAGCCACTAACAAGTGGCAATCCTGTAGGGAATATTGAAAAGGTTATATTTCTTCATTCTCTAACTCATCCAGTAGGTCGCTAAGCTGTGCGTCAACGATGCGCCTTGTGATGATGATTTCACGGTATTTTTGTTCTTCTTCAGTTGGTGCATCGATCAAACTGGCTTCACCATATTTCTTAGGTGCAAGTCGGCTTGCTATGTATTTTCGTGCGTCAATCATCGCTTTGCTTTTTGTACTTCGGTTGGGTCGCACGTGTCGGCAATGTGTTGTATTTCGTCAAAAATGCAATGTGCATACATTTCTTTAGCTAAAGCATATTGTTTTGCAAACTCGGGATAATCAGCTAGCCAACGCATCACAGTTGCCACACTTGGCATATCAACCTGAGAACATATAAATCGGATTGGCTGACCATCAATCACAAGGTCGATTATCCTTTCTGCAATTTCATCATTGTAGCCTGTTGGTCTGCCGACTGAATTGCTCATTTTTACCCTTTAATCTTTTCTCATAAAAATATATTTAATGCGTACAAGTGGGCTATTTTGGCTAAAGTCGCTGTAAGCCTTGCCACATATAGCTTTCACTTTTGCCTATGGCTTGGCTAAAGTTGGCTAAAAAGGCTAAGATTCAATATCTTTTAGCATCATTTTAGCCCTTTTAGCCTTTCTTAGCCTTTGGGTTGGCTAGAGTGAAAGTGTTACTGTATAAGGGTTTCAGGCATTTTAGCCTTTTTGGCCTAGTTTTGAGAAAAGAGGGTTTAAAACCACATATTCCTTCTTCCCGATTTGCTCGATATGGATATGTTCAGCATCAATTAAGTGGTTAAGTGCAGCGTCACGGCTGTTTTTACTGCGTAGGTGCTTTGGATAAACAGTGGTTGAAATAGCTGACTTCAATAATTTTGATGAATCTTGTTTTTTCAACCAGTCTAGCATCAGCTCGCTATCTGACTTTTCCATCTTGCCGTAGTAGCGCAACCACTCATCTAGGGAGTATTTGCAAAGGTCTATAGCGTTTTGCATGATACGAGCGTCAATATAATCAACCTCTGAGCAATACGCTAAAATTGCAGCTACTCGCAAAACAAGCTGATTAGTGCGTAAAGCATAAGCTCTAATAATTTCATACTTTCCACCTTTGCCAGCTTCCTTACCGATATGGTTCTGATACTGAATGTGCAACATCTCAGCATCTTGGCATTTTTCAATTATCACTCTGCCATCATCACCGATAAAAAGTTTATTGCCAAAATACGGAGTGGTTAGCATCTTCTCGCAAAACTTCCAGTACGCTTTTAAATCCTCGTCATCGTATGGTTTGATCATCTGCTGCTCTAATGTCACTTGGCGGTGCTGGAGTGGGGTAGGTGCTGCAAATAAGACTCTAGCTAAAAAACCTTGCTCACGTAGTAGGGAGTTGTTTAGGGCTGGTCTTGCAACAACATCCTGTACAGCAATATCTAGGGAAAAATGTTTATTCTCAAAATAATGGCTATCTTCCGCACTTCTTAAAAGTGCATTCCCCTTGCCAGTATCAACCAAGTCATTCAAAGCACTAATTGAATCGCCCACAGTGTCGCTTTTTAATGAGTAACCACTAAAGAGATAACCACCCTCACCAGTTGACCATATATAACTATTACCAGCTCCGCCTGCCATCACTCTGATAATACCTTGTGTTGTGGTTTTCTTGAATCTAGACATCGGGTTCACTGGAGCGTCACCACGCTCATCTGACTTCTTTTTACTCCAGCTTTTATGATCTGCATAAAATCGCTGCATATTTTCAGATTCGATTTCCCCACTGATTTTTGAGGCATCATTCTTGCAAACGTCTTTACCCTCTCCCGATGGAAAAATAGTAAGCATGAATAAGCTGCATGGCTGACCTTTTTCTGACTTGTCGCTGGGTGCTTTAATGTGTCTTTGCGCTATATATGCTTGCTCACCTAAATAAGTCTGTGCTGCTACTGCTAACGGCACATTATGAAAATAGGCGGATTTCTTTATGGCTTTTGCGATAACATCAGGAAAGGCGTGAATAGGATATTCACCCTCAACATATCGGTTCGCAATGTGTAAAGGTTGTGGTTCTCCCCATGCGTGCGCCTGTTTTTGCGCTGTAGCGTCATAAAATGAAATTAAGCCCCAACTGTTCAGCACACCATTAACAAGCTGTAGTGCTTCGCTAGGCGTTTTTCCTGCATGTTCTAGCAGTGCATAGCCATCGCCTGCAATTTCACCTTGACCACCTTGAGAACAAATAAACGTACCGTCACCGCTCTGATTATCGAATCGAAACCTATCCTCACCACCACAAGCAGGACATGCGCCATGTGCTTGCGGATTGGTCGGCACTGAATAACCTAGCTTGGCTAGAATCTCATGCCACCGCCCACGACTTAGCAATTTAGATTGGTTGAAATTAATGCTATGTGTTATGCTTTCTGCTGTGTTATCTGTGCTTTGTGTGTTTTCTGCGCTTAGTACATTGTTTAAAGTCGATTGCTTAGCAGTCGGCTTTTTTTTGTCCTCAACCTGTGGCAAGGATTCCACAAAGTTAAGCACGTCATTAACTGCATATTGCTCATACTTTTCATGAATATGCACAATTCTTGAAGTGAACGGCTCGCTTTTTTGATGCTTAAAGCCTGCCACCCTCATGATGCGTGGTAGGTCGTGGATTGACTTATCTGCACCATCATCAGCAAAATAATTTATTAATCTTTTTTGCAAAATAGAGAATTGATCTAAAGCAATTTCGCCAAAGTCGGGATTTAATACCCAGTAGGCATGATGCTTATCTTTGGATGTTTCCACAATCAAGTTGGGCGGTAAATCTAACAAAAGTAAGTCTTTCACTCTCTCTTGTCGTGACGTGTCAAAATCAACAAATAGCGCACGGATGCGCTGTATATTTTCTGCTTTTTGCCCTTTGCCATCTGTTGCATTGACTGTGAAAAATATGCCTGCACCTTGCTTATTCAACGATTCAAGTGCCTTAAAACATTTCTTAAAAGTACCAGCCATTGATTGAGTTAGTGACTTAACATTTACCCCCTTTTGGTCTGCAAAGGTTCTGAATGCAAAGTTCTCACCAATACCAAAAAAGTTAAGCATCTCTTGGGTGTCGTTTTTAACTTCGATTTGCGCTTGAGCTGTCATACTTCACCGCCTTTTAATTCTGCTAGTCCATTTTCGCCAATCAGCGTGCTTATGATTTCCTCTATGGTCGTCATTAGCTGTGGTTTGCTATATCCGTCCTCAATCATTTGCATAAGGTCGATACAGATATGAGAAGCAACGCTTGCACGTTCAATCATTCCGCAACCATCACGTAGGGCTTCGTCAAGGTCGGCTATTGCGCCTAAATGTAGGACTAGAACGCCGTGCGCTTCACCGTGAAGCAGTGCATCATGTAGCTGTTGAGCTGTCTTCTTAGTCATGTTTACGCCCCCTGCGCTTCGGCTTTGGCTTGCATCCATGCCTGCACATCAGACATGCGCCATACTGTTACGCCATCGCTTAATCGAATTGGTTTTGGAAATTTGCCTTGTTTTACCCAAAGCCATATTGTTTTATCAGATACGCCGATTATCCCTTTGCTTTCAGGGCGTGCCTTGATTCTTTTGGTCTGTCCCTTGAGTTTGCCACTTTTATACGTGTAGATACGTTCAGGTCGTGCTGGAAAACTTGCCATTACTGACATGCGTAGTAGTTGTTCGCTATTTGAAAATGTCATGATGTCACCTATCTATGATTGCCCTAGCTGGTAGTAGCATTGGGTTGATAGGTGTATGAAAGCAAAATCAATAAGGTGTCATACAAGTGTCGGTTATTAAAATATTGGTGACACCTAAAGGTGACACCTTATTTAATTATCTGATTTATTGATATTTTTTGGATTGGTGATTGCCGAAATTCTTTCCTTCAACCTTGTAACTGTATAGCCATTTTTAGCCAAATATGCTTTGATTGCTGGAGTATGCTCCATGTGAGGATATTCATTATTTATGTATCGTGCTTCCCATGCTTGAATGGCTAACAATAGTTCGGGAGCATGATTTTTGTTGTTTAGGTCTAATGAGGCATGTTGAAACTTTTGGCTTACTTCTAATTCTTGAATGCGTTGCTGTGCTTGGGCTAGTTGGTCTTTTAGTTGTGCAATTTCGGCATTCAAATTATCAACATTTGGCTCGTTTTGCTGAATAGATGGAATGCCAAAAGTTGATTGGTCTTGTGATGGAGGGTTATCGTTAAATCCTGCAATAATATGATTTTTTTCGAATAGAAACTTTTGCAAAGAAGCTCTAGGAATATCTCCATCTGCATCTTGTATTAATTTCTTGGCTTTTATTCCCTTTTTTATAGTTTCAACTGCTTGCGTATGCTCCCCATAATTCCAACTGTCATATCGTAAATCATGAGAATCAATTAAAGCCTGTATTCTTCCAGGTTCGTCATTAGAAATAAGGCACGCCGCCTGAACAACGGTAAAGAAGTCACTCAGTGATAATCTTCTGATATGGTCAGGTGGTGAAATGGTGTTATTTTCATTTTTACTCACCAACTGGATAAGTTCTGTCGGCATTGTTGCATTACGCTTTTTAAGATATTCAGCAACTTTTTTCAGTTTAACTTCTACCCCTAAATCTTCTTCAACATCAGATTCAAATAACTTTCCTTTGCCGATAAGCATTTTAAAATTATCTATGCGTTCATCTAAAGCATTTCGATCATCGCTATTTAATTGTGTCGCCCACACTCTACTCGGATAATCAATTTTTTCGGGGTTTAATCCTAATGTTAAAAGCACAGCTTCGTAGCATTTGACTTTTGGCTTTTCAATCCAGTATGACCATATAATTGATTTGAATTTAGTTTGGTAAGTATGGTTTTTAAATAAAGTTCTATCCTCGTCATCAATGACAAGATTTCCACCATTTTTGTATTGAACAGATGCGTTGTGATTGCTCATTTACCCCCCCAAGCATACCCAACTAAATAAGCGTTAAGCCATGCGCTTGGGATACGCACTTTCGGGAGCTAACCTAGACTTAACGCTGTCATATTAATCAATATTATACCTGTTTGCTAGTCGTAGAAAGTTGTAGCGTGTCATAGATTGGCGTTATTGCTTTTTGTTCGTCTTTCTATTCATTCGCTCAGCCAGTTCGGTTGTTGTTGGATTGTAATAACGCATTAACATTTCTAAATCTTTATGTCCTGTAACTTTAGATAAATCCTGAATTGGCATCACTTGAGCATACTTAGTTGTAGCTTCATGGCGTGTATCGTGAAAATGAATATGACCTAATGGCGTGGTATCTCTATACTTCCGAAAGGTAGTAGACAAGCTATCTGCTGAAATAGTTAAAACATTTGTTGTGTCCAATCCCTTTACCCTTTCCAACAATTCCAGTGCCGTATGGTTCAATGGTACTTTTCGGGAATGACCATTTTTTGTAGTTGGCAATAGTAGATAATCATCAAATAAATTCCCCCACGTCATGCTTGTAATTTCGCTCATTCGCATTGCAGTTTCTAAAGCAAATAAGAACGCCCAAGCCGTTTGATGCTTCATCATCAAAACTGGTGTTTCATCATTAAAATCGAAAGCGTCCATTAAAATTTGGATTTCGTCATCACTGATTCTGACTTCCCTATGTGGGTTCTCTTTTGGCTTCGCCACCCTATTTAGTGGGCTTATCTCAATCAATGAAAGTTCATCTATTGCAAAGCTAAACACACTGCCAAGTAACTGCATTTCTCTTTTAACAGTCGTACCTTGCACTTCAAACTCACGACTATTACGAAAATTAATCATATCCATTTTATCAATAGCATTAATCGGCTTTTTGGCTAAATTGGGAAACAATCGCAATAATTTATTCAGGGCATTTGTTTCCCAGCGTAATCCTTTATGTTTAACCGCTTCTTTTTCTAAATAGATTTTCACCACTTCACTAAATGACATCTGCATTTGCTCAGCTTTCTTTTTTTCCTTTCTATCTGCACTAGGGTCGATACCGCTTGCAAGTAACTTTCTTGCTTCCAAGTGTTTTAAGCGAGCATCGGCTAAAGTTACGGTTGGATATATACCCAAAGCAAGTATATTTTCCTTACCCTCAAAACGGTATTTATACCGCCAGTACCTACAACCTGTAGACGTAACTAATAAATATAGACCACCTCCATCAGCGTGTTTGGTTTGCTTTTCTGCGGGTTTAATCTTGCGGATTCTTATATCTGTTAGCTTGCCCATGCTATAAGCCTTTAACGTCATTTTGGGGGTATCAATTTTAGGGGTGTAATGAGATACCCCCAAAAGTACCCCCACAATGGGGGTATTTCCATTGTAATGAATGTAGTTGCATCAGACAACAAAAAAGGCTTAACCTATGATTGGCAAGCCTTTAAGTAGTTTTAAGTAGTAGTATTTCGAGTATATTTGGTACGCCCAGCGGGACTCGAACCCACGTCGGTCGCTTAGGAGGCAACTGCTCTATCCAGTTAAGCTATAGGCGTGTGCCCATAACTTAACTGAAATTCTTGTTTTTGCAAACAATTAGACGAATAGATGATGAGCGATTAAACAGCTAATTACTCACTTACTCAACTTGATCTGTTGACTTACGAACGAGCAACTGAAAGAAGCCCCACATCAGCACGATCCATACAGGAATCATCAACACAGACTCCTTAAAGCCTTGTTGCCACATGATGTACAGCACCACTGCGATAAACGCTAAAACAATGTAATTGCTCAGCGGTGAAAACAATGCAGGGAACGAGGTTTTAATCGACTTGGTTGCTTGCTTAAACTTCAAATGCGTCAAGCTAATCATCGCCCAGTTCAATACCAAAGCACCCACCACGATATAAATCAAATGGCTTAATGCTTTCTCAGGAACAAAGTAGTTCAGCAATACACAGCCGAAGATCAACACCGCAGACATCAACACCGCAGGAATCGGTACACCTTGCTTATTCAATTTTAAGAATACTTTTGGTGCATTCCCCTGCTGTGCTAGGCCATACAACATACGACTATTGGCAAACATGCCACTGTTATAAACAGACAATGCTGCCGTCAAGATAATGAAGTTGAGTAAGTTCGCTGCCCAGTTAATTCCCATTTGGCTAAAGATCATCACAAATGGACTCTTATCCAAACCACCAAGATCAAGCTGATTCCACGGTACAAGTGATAGCAATACAGTCAGCGCACCCACATAGAAAATCAGGATACGATAGACCACTTGGTTGATCGCTTTTGGAATAGTCTTTTCAGGATTTTCAGCCTCAGCTGCTGCCATCCCGATCAGCTCAATCCCGCCGAAAGCAAACATCAAGAATGCCATCATCATGAATAAGCCATCAAAGCCATTCGGGAAGAATCCACCATGGGCCCACAGATTGCTAAATGATGCTGTCGAATCTGGCGTTGGGAAAAACAGCAAATATAAACCAAAAACAATCATCGTAATCACCGCAGTGACTTTGATAATCGCAAGCCAAAACTCAGATTCACCGTAGAACTTCACATTGGTCAGGTTGATCAAACTAATCACAATGAAGAAAAATAGTACTGAAGACCACGCAGGAATATGAGGCCACCAATAATTAATATATTTGGCAACAGCGGTGAGCTCCGTCATCGCTACCAAAACATATAAAATCCAGTAATTCCACCCTGCAAGGAATCCGCCAAAACGTCCCCAATACTTATTGGCAAAATAACTAAATGACCCTGCAACTGGCTCATGTACGATCATTTCACCCAAATGGCGCATGATCAAAAATGCAATCAAACCACCGATTGCATAACCTAAAATAATCGAAGGTCCCGCCGACTGAATCACATCAGCCGAACCAAGGAACAATCCCGTTCCAATAGCGCCACCCATGGCTATCAATTGGATATGTCGGTTTTTCAAACCGCGCTGTAAATGAGAAGCGTGTTGATCCAAAATATTAAACTCTAAACAAAACTGTCAAAGCATTGTAATAGATCGTTTCAATTTGTCATAGCGCACGCAAACACTTCGCCAGACAAAACCACCTGGCTAAAATATCAACATATTGATTTTAAAATAAATTAATTCGGAATAAATATTTAAACTTTTAGGAATATATGATCAGAAAGGCAAAAATCACCATCAGGCAAAGTATCGCCATGTGTGGAATCATAGCGTGCGTGTGAAGCTATAAATTGAAACGAATAAAAAAGAAGAACAATGATTTCTTATTATAAAATTTGGGTGGCAACCCTACTAGCAATACCTCGGCACATCATATTTCCACTACCGTTGCTACCTTCCGGTCCTGGCGGGGTTCGCAGAGTACAATTGCGAAGCCACCAGCAGGGCTACCATTGCCCGACCAAGTATATCGATTTTTAACTCCCATGCAAGCTGAAATACTCGGCAAAGCCAATTACTGCTTATTTTCCCCACAATGTCGGCTCAAAATAAACAAAATTGCTAACAATTTCGCCATGATTACATGGAGCAAATCTCGCTTGCTCGTTATACTCAAGCTTATGTTTGAAAATCTGTCGTTTTGATAAGAGTAATTTATGAAAAAAATCACTTTACTTGCAAGTGCAATGTTTGCGCAGACCCTGAGCCATGCAGCACCGATCGAGCAACGCAATCTTTCCACCCCCACAGCGACTGTTGCTCCTGCACAGCAAAGCACACAACTTTGGGATCTACGTCAAACAGTTGGGCAATTGCAAAACCAAATTCGTGATCTACGTGGTCAGATCGAAGAACAAAATAATCAAATCGAACAGATGGAAAATGAGCTCAAGAATCGCTATACCGACTTAGATCAACGCCTTGAATTGTTAAATCAAAAAGTCGATGCGAATGATGGCAGTGAACTTGAGGACTTAGACGGTACAGCAGACGATAACTCACCTAACAATAATAGCCCTGAAAGTAAAGTGCCTACACCACCGTCAGCAAATCCCAAAACGCCAGTAGAAAACAACCTTCCTACTCAAAAACAAACCCAGATACCGCAAGCACAGACACAGCAAAGTAAAGCACCGTTGACGGATAAAGAAGCATACAACTTGGCTTATGATGCTTATCAAAAAGGTGGTGCAGCGAGTGCTATTCCACAGATGGAAAACTTTATCCAACTACATCCAACCAGTGCCTATGTCAGCAATGCCTATTACTGGCTCGGCGAATTTAACCTGTCATTGACGCCACCGAACTTTAATCAAGCTAAAGATAATTTTGAAATCGTCGCAGGAAATTACCCTACCTCAAGCAAAGCGCCTGCATCTTTATTTCGTTTAAGTCAAATCGCCAAAAATGTCGATCAAGACATTCCTCGTGCTCGTGAGTATTATCTCAAACTGATTCAAAACTATGATGGTAGCGAAGAAGCACGCCGAGCAAGAACTGAGATTGATTTATAAAAAATGATGTAAGTGATTCAATAAAAAAAGACGATGAAATTTCATCGTCTTTTTTGTTGAGAAAATTGAGCGCTTACTTCTTCGCTTTTAACAACAATCCATAGCTTTCATCATCATCTTGATGGGTCACTTTGATTGGCAAATAATCTAAGCTTGGTGCAAGCCAAAAGATGGTATTTTTCGTCGCACGGCTATGTTTCAAGCGTACTTTTACGGTGTCATAGGTTTTACCATCCGCCGCTTTGACCTTTTCCGTACCTTCTTTGACGAACTGGCGTGCTTCGACTTCTTTATAGTCTGCGATCCAGTAGCTTGATTTCAACCCACCCGTTTTCAAATCCTCACGCACTTGGAGCTCAGCATTAAGATCATCAAGTACACCACTTTTCCACGTCAAAGTACGATTTTTGTCTTTTCGTGAAGTATTGATATTTTTTTGGTTCGGGTTGAAGTTCATCTTCACCGTATCACTGTGCACCAAGATTTTGGTACGACGTGTGTATTCATTCGAAGTGATTAAACCATTGTGAAAGCCAAATTTACTGGTTTCAGTCGCACTGCCAATCACTGGGATTTTTGAGCTAAATTGATACTGCCATTGATTGCCAACTTTACTGAGCTTACGTGTTGCATCGCCCATTTTTTTGTTGCCATAGCTAAACTGATACGTCGCTTCAAATGGGGATAGCGCATGACTCAGCGTCGCCAATCCTAGCGTACTCAAACTAAGCGCACTGACGGCAACTATTTTTTTCATGGTATTGAATGTGATTTTATTCGATGTCATGTGATACCTCTCATTTTGGGAGATTTAAACCTTTTAATAGCCAAATTGCTTCGATTGAGATTAAAAGGTGATCTAAGCTTTAATGTATTGATTCTAAAGATTCAATACGATGAGATATATGTTTCAAAATGTGTCGTAATTTGTATTTTGTACACATTTAATCACGAATTGGCGTGATCTGATCATCATCAAGCTCTTCCAATTCCCAGTCTTCAAAGATTTTTGGCGATTGATTGCGCTTTAGCACGGCATCGAGATTGACATTGGTTTTGAGGATTAACTTAGTTTCACGTAGTACGCCGTGATTGACTTGCACTTTTTGCAAAGTATTTGTGACTGGTTTTAGACGACCAAGCCAACGATTTAAGCTCAAATACAGCAAACCATGTTTCATTTCGACGATACGATATTTCTGTAAAATCGGACCGAGCGGATCTTTATCTAAAACTTGCTGATAAAAATACAACGCAAAACGCACCGCCATATTTTTAAGCTTGCCTTGAATACGTGCTTCGATCACTTGAGTTTTTGAAATCTGCTCAAAGACAAGATATTGCTGATCTTGATTAAAAATCATCTGAACCAGCTTTAAATCTACCGACAACGAGGCATAGATACCTGCCACATTGACGGTTGCATAGAGACGTAACCAGTCATCATAGAGGTCTGCATGTAAGTCTTTGAGCAGTCCGACATTGTCCGTAACGTACTTTTGAAATGTCGCATTGAGCAGATTTTGCGACACGGTAAAGCTTCGCTCTTCTTCGATAAAATCCTCAGTCTGCTGATAAAGATTTCGGGCGACCGTCGCAATTTTCGACACAATACTAGACATATATTTGTTCTACACTACTCAATTTCGGGCAAAGTATATTCGGCTATGATGCGAAATACATTGGCAATGCTTAAGATTGTGCTTAAAATACTGCGCATACTCAAGCCGTCGCAGTCATTATTTCTCTTTTTCTCTAAAATAGTTGTAAATGATGATCAAAATATATGGCGATGCAAGCAACGAATATTTAATAATGGCGAATATTACAAGGTTGTTGACATAAAAAAGGATTCAGGGGTGAGTCAAAGCAAACGGGATTACTTCCAGTTTATCCACACACAAACCAAGCTGACGCATTGGTGGCAAGATCCGCTTTTTATTACCGCGCTTATCATTGCGATTGCTGTGCACGGTGCAATTGGTAGTACATCTTTTATTGCAGGTAATGCCGCACCGATGGCGACCAAAGATGTCACAATTGCCGTCAACTTAAATAAAGATAAAGTCAAAGACAGTGATTTTGTTGCGCAACATGATCAAACAGGTGACGGTGAGCTCAAACAGCTTCATGCGCAAACCAGTCCAATTCCCAATGCAACGCCTGCCGCCTCTGAGGGCAAAGAGCAACAAGAGATGCTTCAACAACTCTCACAAAAACAACAGCTCGATTTCCAAGAACGGATGCTGATGACCACGCTCAGTTGGCAAAAACAAAGCCAAGAAGATGAGCGGAAAAAGAAAGTCGATGAGCTACAAAGTCAGCAAGAGTCACGTGCAGCGATGATCGCCAGTATCGAAGCACAATACGCACAGCGTCATCAGATGTACGCCAAAAAGCAAAAAGTCAAAACCATTACAGGGATTCAAGCCAAAGCAGATGCTTCGGCGGAGTATCTCGATCGCTTCCGCCAAAAAGTCGAAATGTTTGGTAATCGTTATTATCCTGAAGCTGCGAAACAACAAAAGCTATCAGGTGAAGTGCGGTTAATGGTGATTTTGAACTCGCAAGGTGGTATCCGTGCAATTCGCCTATTACAGAGTTCAGGCAGTTCAGTGCTTGATGAAGCCGCAAAAGCCTCTGTACGTCGTGCCATGCCGTTTGGTCGTTTCGACGCAAAAATGAAAGAGATTAGCGAGCTACGTATTGTCCGTACTTGGCGATTTGATGCGCAAGATTCAGTTTTTGATGTAGAGTGATTTTAGTTTAATATTGTAAATTCAAAATTCTATTGCTTTAAACTGACTAAATATTTCCCAAACTGGACAGCAGTTTCCAAATCGCCCTCTGGTGGCGTCACTTCAACACTGGCATTATCGGATTGTGTCATTAAGCCTAAAAAGCACGACATGCGGTTAATATCACTTGGGCCACGTCCTGTCGGCATAAACGGTAAGCCTGCCCACAACATACCGTGTTGCATGGCAAACAGATTGATTTGCTGAATCACCGCAAGCTTGTCACCACTTAGCCCACCACCATTGGTAAATCCTGCAGCAATCTTGCCTTGCCAAGTCCGAGCGAGCCAACGCTTGGATGAGGCTTCCATAAAAAGTTTTAGTTCTGCAGTCAGACTACCCATATAGGTCGGACAACCCATAACAATAATGTCTGATACATCGAGTGCTTCCCATTGCACTGCGCTAACAGGCATTGCGATGACCTCGGCACCTGCAAGCTCAGCACCTTCTGCAATATGTTGTGCGACTTTTTCGGTATGTCCATAGGCACTATGGTAGACGATACACATCTTGACTGATGCGCCAAGCACTGCTGATTCGATCACAGACATGAAAAATAAATAAATTTAAATGGTTGCATCTAGTTTAACATCTTTTGCTCGAATAAATATAAAAGTCGCCATGCGCCCTGTCGTGCTATTTCGACGATATGAATAAAATTTATCCGGTTCTGCAAAAGTGCAATGTTCACCACCTGACACATTTTCCACACCAAGCGCAGTAAGTTTTTTTCGGGCAATGCTGTATAAGTCTGCTAAAAATTTTCCATTTTTCTGCATTAAAAAATCGTTTTCAAAATCCGCATTTTCTTGCACAAATGTCGCTTTAACTTCTGCTCCCACTTCGAAATGCTGTTGGCTAATCGCCGCACCCATCCATGCAAAATAAGGTTGCGACCACATTTGCTTGACAGTCGCTTCGATAATGCCTCTGGCAAGCCCTCGCCAACCTGCATGCAGACATGCCACTTCTGTCCCATCTTGGTTACACAATACGATCGGTAGACAATCCGCCGTCATCATCATCAAAGCGACACCTTGCTCGGATGTCACTAAGCCATCACCCTCTAATAGTTGTGTATTTACCGTCGAATCTATACGGTGAGCGATCGTACTATGCGTCTGACTAAGCCAGTGCAATTGTGTCGCACCAAAAGGCTGTAGTGCTTTTAATAAATGAAAACGATTGCGTTGCACTTGCCTTGCATCATCACCAACATGCAATGCCAAGTTTTGTTGTAAATAGCTTGGATGCAAATATGGCGATGCGTTGTCAGTTGAAGGATCAATGACCGATACCGTCTGCCCTGCATAGATAGTGCTAGGTAGACCTTGTGCAGTGAGCCAAAGCTTTGAATCAGTCATTTTGTCCTCAAACTCAGCCATTTTTCAATTGATCTTCATCTTCAAGCAAACTCACCAATTGCTCAAAATCACTTGGCCACTCGGCTTCAAATTCCATTTCCTCACCTGTACGTGGATGAATCAATCCAAGCGCACGTGCATGTAAAGCCTGACGTTTAAAGTTTTGTAGATAATTGGCGAGTTCTTGAGAAACACCTTTTGGCAATTTTAATCGTGAATACGTCGGATCACCGACCAATGGATGACCGATATGGCTGAAATGCACACGAATCTGATGGGTACGCCCTGTTTCAAGCTGCGCTTGGATCAAACTAAAATGCGTATAACGATCAAGTACATTGTAATGTGTGACTGCATCTTTTCCGCCATTGACCACTGCCATCTTAGTACGATCCACTGGATGACGTTTGATCGGTGCATCGACTGTACCACCTGCGATGATGTGACCATAGCAAACCAAATCATAGACACGATAGACCGTTTTTTTTGAGAGTTGACGAGTTAAGTGATGCTGAGCTTCTAAGGTTTTGGCGATGACCAATAGACCACTGGTATCTTTGTCGATACGATGCACTAAGCCTGCACGAGCCAATTCCCGAGATTTTGGATAATGATAAAGCAAGGCATTGACCAAAGTTCCAGTGTGATTGCCTGCACCAGGATGCACTACCATACCTACAGGTTTATTAATCACCAGAATGTCGTCGTCTTCATAGACAATTTGTAATGGAATATCTTCTGGTTGACTACTCAGCTGTGGTGCAAGCTCAACATCTAAAGTCAGCACTTCTGTACCATCGCTACGTGCTTTGCCTTTGACCTGTTGTCCATTGACCAACAATGCACCTTCTGCAATCCACGTTTTTAATTTCTCACGTGAGAAGTCATCCCAAACTTGCGCTGCGATCTGATCGAAGCGTTGTCCAAGAAAACAATCCTCCAATTGACATTGCCGCTGAATATGCGTAGCTTGCGTATCCAATGCCTGTTGATCTGAATGTTGCGTTTGATCAAGTGTTTGATCGGAATTTGGATTGATGTTTGGATCGAATATCTCTTGAACATCATCTTCGAAATCGTCAGGATGTTGTGTCGAAGAATTTTGTGCAGATTGCGTTGAAGTCATTTGCTCACATTTCAATAAAAATGGTTTAATACGCCTATTGTAGCTGATTGCCCAGTCTAGAGGAGTTTTTATGTCGCTGTCGCGTTTGAATATTTTGGTATTATCCCTATCGGTGGGCGTTTCAGCTGCTTTGGTCGGGTGTAATAGCAACCCAAGCAAAGTCACGGACACAGGACCAAAATCGAGCGAACAAGCCTACTATGAAAAGGCACAAAAAGCTTTAGAACGTGGGCAATATACCGAAGCAGGCGAACAACTCCAAGCTTTAGACACTTATTTTCCAACTGGACGTTATACACAACAAGCTCAACTTGATTTGATGTATACACGCTTTAAGCAATCAGACTACCCTGCTGCGATCACTTTGGCAGAGCGTTTTATTCGACTCAATCCACAGCACCCGCAAGTAGACTATGCCTACTATGTACGTGGCGTATCGAATATGGAGCAAAACTACGATGGATTGCTTCGCTATACCTCACTCAAACAAGCGCATCGTGACACCAGTTATTTAAAAGTTGCTTATCAAAACTTCTCTGACTTTATTCGCCGTTTTCCAAGTAGTAAATATGCGGTGGATGCTGCACAGCGTATGCAGTTTATCGGTGAAGAACTTGCTGAAAGTGAAATGAATATTGCACGATACAACATCGAACGTAAAGCATGGGTTGCTGCGATTCAACGTAGTCGTTGGGTACTCGAATACTATCCACAAGTCCCTCAAACACCTGAAGCGATCGCAACGATTGCCTACGGTTATGACCAACTTGGCGATACGGCAACAGCAAATCAATACAAAGAATTGCTCCAAGCGAACTACCCTGGTTTACTCGAAAAAGATGGTGATGTTGATTTAAGTGCTGCTCGTAATGAAGCCAGTATTGTCAACAAATTGACGCTAGGTATCGTTGGTCGTTCTGCGAAAAATACATATGCGACTGAATCAAACATGAGCCAGCCATCAAATACAAACACTGAATCATCTGATGAAAGCAGTCAGCGTAGTCTAATGAATCGTTTAAGCTTTGGTCTATTGGGTGAAGATGGTCAATCGACAACTGAAAGCTCTGAGATTGAAAGTCCTGAAGTTGAAGCAACCGTAGAAAATACAGCCACCGATGCTGTCGCAGACAATACTGCTGAATAACTTGAACACATGATTTAAACTAAAAATCCCTAAACAACATGTTTGGGGATTTTTTTAATTTTGAATGGGAAGTCTGCTCACGATCACGCTTGCAATTCACCCATTAGCTCGCCACAATAAACCAACTCTCAATTTTATCCTTTCATTTTTTGAAGAAAAATTATGGCAATTCCACAGCATACGATTGATCAAATCCTCGATCGCACGGATATTGTCGAGCTGATTAACCAACGGGTCAAACTGAAAAAAACAGGACGCACCTACTCAGGCTGTTGCCCTTTCCATCAAGAAAAAACACCCTCGTTTCATGTCTACCGTGACAAAGCGTACTATCACTGCTTTGGTTGCCAAGCCAATGGTAATGCCATCAAGTTTTTGATGGAAATAGATAATCGTCCTTTCATTGATGTGATGAAAGACTTGGCGCAACATGCAGGCATCGAATTACCTAAAGATAACTTTGCCGCAAAATCGGCGACGTATAAACGCCAACCAAAACAAGCCAAGCCTGCTCCGAGCTCTAGCGATAAAACTAACAACAAAACAAATGAGCACGTTCCGTCTAATGATCCTCCTGAGAATCAGGCATTTGAAGCGCAGAATTATGTAGAGCAGAGTCATGTAGAGCCAAGTTATGTAGATCAGGGTTATGATCAATATCAACCCGACGCATTTTTTTATCCTGACGATGCACACTTCGATTTTCATCAGCAAGGGTTTCATGAACAGCCTCAAGAAGCCAGCCTATATGATCTGCTTGAAGCAGTCGCAAACTATTACCAACAACAGCTGAAACAAGCACCACATGCACAAAATTACTTTCAAAATCGAGGACTCAGCCAAGACACCCTAGACAATTGGCGTTTAGGCTATGCGCCGACAGACTGGCAACATTTAGAACAAGCCTTTCCGCAAGACATCGAAGGCTTAAAACTGGTTGGCTTAATCCGTGAAAGTGATCAAGGTCGTCAATTCAACTTACTGCGTGATCGGGTCATTTTCCCCATTCGAGATGCCAAAGGGCGTGTGGTCGGTTTCGGTGGTCGTGCTTTAAACGACGAGATCAAACCGAAATACATCAACTCTCCTGACTCAGAAATCTTCCATAAAAATCAATTGCTATATGGTTTATACGAAGGACGCAAAGCCAAAGCCGAGCAGTGGCTGATGGTCGAAGGCTATATGGACGTGATCGCATTGCATCAATCAGGCATTCATGGTGCGGTTGCGACTTTGGGTACCGCAAGTAATGCAGAGCATTTAAATATTTTGTTTCGACAAAATAACAGCTTAACACTTGCCTTCGATGGGGATAGCGCAGGTCAAAAAGCCGCATGGCGTACTTTAGAAATCGCCCTGCCATTGCTTGAAGATGGTCGTCAATTGCACTTCTTTATCCTACCTGACCAACATGATCCAGATTCATTGATTCAAAGTATTGGACAAGAAGCCTTTTTAGAAAAACTCGGGCAATCACCATTATTATCCGACTTTCTCTATGCACAGCTAACTCAACGTTTTGATATCACCTCACCCGAAGGCAAAGGGCAAGTGATGGGCGAGTTACGCCAACTTAGCCAACAATTACCCAATGGGTCGTATAAATATCTACTCTCTCAATCATTTAAAGATCGGCTTGGCTTTGGTCGTCGTAACGCAGAAGCCAATAGCAATGACTTAAATCTAAGCTTTGGCGGTATTGATCATAGTCAGCTTTTGATGGTGTTGTTATTACATTTTCCAAAGTTGTATAAAGCATTTGAAACCTTGCGAGCTTTACTCCCTGAACAGTCTTTGATTAAACATTTTTTAGATACTTTAGATCGTATTGAAGAACAATTGCCACAAGATGTCGAAGCTTGTCGAGCCTTCGTGCTTGGCGCATGCAGTCATCTTCACCCACAGCTTTTACCGCTACTCAATAAAATCCAACTCTCACAGCTTGGCATGGATCACCCTGAAGATATTAATAAACATGCTGAAGATTTATATCATCGTTTACAGGTTGAGTTTTTACGCAAAAAACTAAAACAACCTGCATCAATTAAGGAAATGCACAATCTCAAACAACAACTCAATGATGCGTATAAACAACTGAGTCGTTCAGAAATTCGAGTGGAGTATTAATAATACCCTCCCTACCCCTCCCTTAATTAAGGAAGGGAACTCCTCCCCTAATAAGTAATGCTGATCAGTTAAGCGTAATTTCATTATTGCTGATTTATAAATCTCCCCCCTTGCGAAACAATGTTTCTCATCTTTGAAAAAGAGGGGAGCACCATTGAATTCAACACTGTATTAAATGTCGAAATACTCCCTCCTTTGAAAAAGGAGGGTTGGGGAGGATTAAAAATGCTTAACTGACTGGTATTACCCCTAATAAGGGGAGGTTGGGTGGGGTTTGTTTAAAAAGATTCTTTTGATGAAAAACTTTATGCATAATTTTTCATAAAGTTCAAATATTTATTTCTTATTTAAATCTTTCAGTGTTCGAGCATGTTGCTCAATATCCAATACGGTTTGATTGAGCCATTCAAAATGCGTTGGATCTTCTGATTTTGCTGCTTCTCGGAAAAGCTTTGAGGGAATGTGAAGCATTTTTTTGGTTAGTCGATAAGACATTGCTTCCAATAATGCTTCAGGTTCAGCACCTTGTTTGAGCTGTTCTAGAGCGAACTCAAGCTCTGCCTGACGTTGTTGTTCTGCGACTTCACGATAATGGTGAATTTCACGCCCTGCTTGATGAATCTTTTCATTGATGACGAACTGCGAAGCCAGTTGCGATACCATTACTTCAGCATCTAAAGCGGCTTGACGACGCTGCACCATATTTTCATCTATAACCGATTGCAAGTCATCAACACCATACAGATAAATACCATCAAGCTTATTAACCTTATCATCTATATCTCGTGGTACAGCTAAATCAACCATCAGCATCGGCTGATATTTACGCTGTTTTAAGGCTTTTTTGACATCATCATAATGAATCACTTGATGTAAACTGCCTGTGCAACTTGATACCACATCCGCACGGTGCAACTGCATTGCCAATTGATCGAAATCAACCACTTCAACAGCGACACGTGCACCGAGCTCTTGTGCAAGATTTTCTGCACGTTGTCGAGTGCGATTGCAAATAATGATTTTTGCCACACCCATTTCCGCCAAATGCTTTGCGACTAAGCTATTCATCTCGCCTGCGGCAACGATCATGACAGTGAGTTCAGACACGTGGCTAAACACTTGCGACGCAAGTTGTGCCACCGCATAGCCCATCGAAATGGCATGTTCACCCACAGCAGTTTCAGTGCGCACACGCTTCGCAGCGTAAAATGCAAACTCGAATAAGCGGTTGAGATTGGTAGATACTACGCCATTGTCTTTGGCGAGTTGCAGTGCAGACTTGACCTGACCTAAGATTTGTGGCTCGCCAAGCATCAGAGAATCTAGTCCGCCTGCGACCCGCATCAGATGCGTCATGGCTTGCACATCTTCATAACGATATACATGTTGTAACAGCGTCTTGACCTCAAAACCATTAGACTGCGCTAACCAATTCAGCACTTGGTCGGGCTGTTCGGTCATCGCATAGACTTCTGTGCGGTTACAGGTCGATACCACGACTAGATCATTGAGATCGGGGTGATTTTGGTTTTGAGCAAAGAGCGCACGCAAGCGTTCAGCATTGAATGCGATTTTTTCTCGTATCTGCACGGAAGCTGTATGGTGATTGACGCCGATCGCAACAAAATTCATAGCACTTCTTCAATCAGCAAAGTTGTGATAAAAAGATAGACATAAATGAAATAAACCATGACCCAAAATGTGGACTTCATGCCAGATAATCTAGCGCAAAATGACTCGTTGCAAAAACGCAAAGCGCAAGAAAAGCCTGTACAAAACAGGTGGCTACGCTTCGCAAAAAAGCATTCTATCACATTCCTGATTTTAGGAAGTATAGCCTATGCGTCATATTCTTGGGCTGATAATAAATCAATTAAAAATATTGCAATAACAAATCAAGAATCTAATCCGCAACAGCTCGTCAACGATCAGTCAAATTCAGAACAACAGATTGAGCAAGAAGAAAAACTTGCTGAGCAAATGAAAGCCCGTTGGCAAGCGAATACTTCCACTGAAAACCCTGAACATGAAAATCATAAGTTAAATAAAATCAGCCTGAATGAAGACAATATTTTTCTGCCTGTCTTTGTTGCGGAATTTGCGCTCAGCCAAGATCAAGTTGAAGAGTCTTTGACTACTTATCAGGCTTTAGTCAATGAATATAATCAACCGATGATCAATGAGCGTGCTTTAGATTTGGCACTCAAAGCAAATGATATTCCAAGAGCATTGTATATCGCCAAAGTGTGGGTAGACCGCTATCCTGAAGATACCCCTGCGCTGTTTTATTTGGCGCATTTATCTTTACGTGCGAAGCAATATGAACTTTCGGCAAAGACCCTTGATCGTATCTTACAGCTCGACCCGAATGCCAATATCGAAGGTATATTGGCAGGGATTTACCCTGAATCTGCCGAAGCACGTCAAGAAATGTTGAATGCGTTAAATTCGGTGGATAAAAAGCAAAATCCATCCTTATTGGTCATGATCGCAGGTTTGGAAGCTGAAAATCTGCAATATGAATCTGCACTCCACAAAGTTAATCTCGCACTGAAACAACGTCCTCGTGTACCTAGTTTTATTATTCTCAAAGCGAAATTGTATCTTGCCTCAAATCAAGAATCCCGTGCCATGCGTTGGCTATCATGGAAAAGCTTTTTTCAGGACACTCCTGATGTTGATCTTTATCAGGTTCAACATTTATTAAAGAAGAATCAAACAGATAAAGCACTCCGCAAACTGCGTCGCATGGTACGTAAATATCCTAACCATGAACAATTACTGTTTCTTGCAGGGATCACCAGTATTGATGCTAAGCAATATCAGAATGCAGGCAATTATCTAAAACGGCTACAAAACTCTGCGCAGTATCAAGACCAAGCCAATTATTATTTGGCGGTCAGTGCAGAGCGTAATCAGGAGATTGAACAAGCAATCAAACTGTATAAAGCAGTCGATGGCAATCTCTATCCTGTCGCTCGAAAAAATTTGACCAGTTTGTATTTAAAGCACAATCGTTCCACCGAAGCGATTCAACTACTCACTCAAGAGCGTGTCAGCCATCCAAGCCAATCTAGTTTTCTCTATCAACTGCAAGCACAGATTTTGCAAAGTGTAGGAAATTCTTCACAAGCCTTGATGTTACTTGACGAAGCCTTGCAACAAAACCCAAATGATGCCGAGTTGATTTATAGTCAGGTACTCTTGCTCGATCCATTTAAAGATCGTGATCGCTTGGATTTTGCCTTAAATAAACTGTTAGAAATTGAGCCGAATAGCCCAACTTTTTTAAACGCTTATGCTTACACTTTGGCACAGCAAAACCGCAAACTTGATCTTGCACGTCGTTATGCCGAACAAGCTTTAGTCTACGCACCACAACAAGCCTCCATATTAGATACACTTGGTTACGTGGCGTACTTGCAAAGCGATTATGATGTTGCAGTACAAGCATTGGCTCAAGCATATCAACTTGCACCTAGCTTAGGCATTGGTATGCGCTATGCCAAAGCTTTGTATATTCGAGGTGATGTTGATCGCTTTAATCAAGTCTATCGTGATCTAAAAACAGCACACCCTGATGCGACTGAGCTTGATCAACTGCTTGAATTTAATGCGCCAAACATTTCACCAGATTTGTCTAAATCTTTTAAGACACATTCACATCATTCTTAAAAAGAGTATTTCCATTGATCAATTTACGTATTTCTAGCCTGCTTTTGTGTTTAAGTTTAACTGGTCTAGTTGGTTGTCAAACGATTAAAACTGCACCATCAATTCCTGCCAATAGCAATGTGCCAAGTGCAGAACAATTTAAAATCACTGGAAAAATCGGTGTCCGCACACCAAAACAAAATGGTTCAGCATTCTACGGTTGGACACAAGTTGGCGATCAATTTGCCATTGATTTGACTGGTGCGCTTGGTATTGGACAAACTTCGATTCGTGGTCAAGCAGGCGATGTCACACTCACCAGTAGCAAGACAGGTACGATCAAAGCAGAAACACCTGAAGAATTACTCTTTAAAGCTACAGGTTGGCAAGCGCCGATTACGCACCTCATCTCTTGGGTGAATGGTCAAGCCGTGACTTCATCAGCAAAAGTAGAAAAAGATGCACAAGGGCGCAATGAATCCATTCAAGAAGGGGGTTGGTCGGCGACATTGCATTATGAAAATGAGTCTGCAAAATATCCAAACAAGCTCAATTTGATTGACGATGCACAAGAAAACCGTGTGACCTTAACCATTCAAAGCCGTGAATAAATTTTAAAAATATAACGGTTAAGTAATTTTAGGGGCAAAGCCCCTAAGTTTACCCCGCTCCAACATTCGCCTTTGTCGACTGGTGGGACAACATGAAATTAACGTGTAAATCGTATCCTTAATTTCATTTTTTAATGTGTATAGATATTTATTGCTTTTGTAGATTAAGATACTTTGTCAATTCACTTTAGTAAGCTTCATCGCCCTTCATATGTCTGAGAATCTCTTTTCACCAATTTGCGTCCCCTCACCTGCAAAGCTCAATCTGTTTTTACATATCACGGGACAGCGTGACAATGGCTATCATGAGTTGCAAACCATTTTTCAGTTGATTGATTTACATGATGATATTTATTTTCAGGTCAATCAAAGTGATGCGATTACACTTAGTGATGCCAATGCCGTCGATGTGGCAATAGAAAAGAATTTGATCTACCGTGCAGCGACTGCGATTAAACCCTTTGCCCAGCTTGCACATGCAGGTTGTGAGATTCGATTGGATAAACGCATACCGATGGGTGCAGGTCTAGGCGGTGGCTCATCCAACGCAGCGACGACATTATTAATTTTAAATGAATTATGGCAATGTCATCTCTCACAACAACAGCTCATAGAAATTGGTACTTCTCTAGGTGCAGACGTGCCAATTTTCATCGTAGGAAAAAACGCTTGGGCGGAAGGCATCGGTGAAATCATCACACCAATTGACGACTTACCAACTCAGCAATTTGTCATTATAAAACCTGATTGTTTTATCAGCACTCAGGCGTTATTTTCTCAAAAATCATTGACAAGAAATACAAAGCCCTCTAAATTTGCCGCCTATCAACAGAATCCAAGTCTGTTCGGGAACAATTTTGAGCCACTCGCTCGGGAGCTGTACCCACCAGTAGATCAAGCTTTTCAGTATTTAAATCAATACGGTCAAGCCAAACTTACTGGTACAGGAGCTTGTGTATTTCTTGAGTTTGCGCATGATGTACAAACCATTGGTGTTGATGTACAAGCGATTGCAGATAGTTCGCCTTTTCAGGCTTATCTTGCAAAAAGCTTAAATACATCGCCAGTATTGGACTACATTGGTGCTGATTTAAGTGATTCTAGATCATTGATTTAAGCAGTATTGATTTTCAAATTAATCGCTTTAAATCAGAAAAGTTAGGGGCGTCGCCAAGTGGTAAGGCAGCGGGTTTTGATCTCGCCATCCGTTGGTTCGAATCCAGCCGCCCCTGCCATTATTTTTCAATTTGATTTAGCCTGTCACTTTGAAATACTGAAGCTTTAGAACTCGGTTTTTCTGATTGATAATACTTATGCTATAGGGGCGTCGCCAAGTGGTAAGGCAGCGGGTTTTGATCTCGCCATCCGTTGGTTCGAATCCAGCCGCCCCTGCCATTTTTAATGATGTTTTCTAAATATTTTTTCTACATTTATAAGCATCTTTAAAATGCATAAGTCATCTTTCGCACAAGCCAATCATGATTGACAAAATGATGATTTCGCTATAAAGTGCACACGCATTAGGGGCGTCGCCAAGTGGTAAGGCAGCGGGTTTTGATCTCGCCATCCGTTGGTTCGAATCCAGCCGCCCCTGCCATTATTTTATACTTCTTATCTAGCCAAACACATTAAGGGTCCCACATGCCCAATCTTGTCGTTTTTAGTGGAAATGCGCATCCACAATTCGCCCATAAAGTTGTTAGCCACCTCCATATTCCTTTGGGTTCTGCCCAAGTTGCCACTTTTTCTGACGGTGAAATTTCTATTGAAATCACTGAAAATGTTCGTGGTAAAGATGTCTTTATCGTGCAACCAACTTGTGCACCAACCAATGACAACTTAATGGAAATCTTGGTCATGGCAGATGCGTTGCGCCGCTCTAGTGCGGGTCGTATTACTGCGGTGATTCCTTACTTTGGCTATGCACGTCAAGACCGTCGTCCACGTTCTGCACGTGTACCGATTACCGCAAAAGTGGTTGCAGACATGCTCACTACAGTTGGTATTGACCGTGTCGTAATGATCGATTTGCATGCCGATCAGATTCAAGGTTTCTTTGATATTCCAGTAGACAACATCTACGGTACACCTGTACTTTTGGCAGATTTACGCCAACAGCAATATCACAACCTTGTTGTGGTTTCTCCTGACGTGGGCGGTGTCGTTCGTGCACGCGCAGTTGCTAAGCAAATGGGTGACATTGACCTTGCCATCATTGACAAGCGTCGTCAAAAAGCCAATGAATCTCAAGTGATGCACTTGATCGGTGATGTCAAAGACCGTGATTGTGTGATCGTCGATGATATGGTCGATACGGCAGGGACATTGTGCAAAGCTGCTGAGGCACTGAAACAATTTGGCGCACGCCGTGTTGTTGCTTATGCAACGCATCCTGTTTTATCAGGCAAAGCCATTGAAAACTTGAAGAATTCTGTAATTGATGAATTGGTTGTCACAGACACCATTCCACTTTCTCCAGAGATTCAAGCTCTACCAAATATTCGTCAAGTATCGGTGTCTTCAATGGTTGCTGAAACCATTCGACGCATCAATAATGAAGAATCTATTAGCGCAATGTTCGATACTTATATATAATAATGCGCTTTCGAGCCCGATGGATCTCGATTCATCGGGTTTTTTATCGTTGAATTGGTCGCAAATTCAACATGTCATTCACTTTTTGAGGATATCTCAATGAGCAATTTTGTATTAAATGCAAACGCACGTGACACTGCACATGAAGGGAAAGGTGCGAGCCGCCGCCTTCGTCGTGAAGAAAAAGTTCCTGCAATCATCTATGGTGCTGGCAAAGAGCCTGCTTCAATCACTTTGGCACTTCGTGAAGTTGTTAAAGCAATTGAAAGCGAAGCATTCTTCTCTTCTATCGTAACGATCAACGTTGACGGTAAAGAAGAACAAGTGATCATCAAAGCGATGCAACGTCATCCTGCGAAAAACACACCGATGCATGCAGACTTCCTACGTGTGAAAGCTGGCGAAGCGTTAACTGTAAACGTACCTTTACACTTCGAAAACCAAGAAACTTCTGTTGGCGTTAAAGCTGGCGGTATGTTAATGGTGAACTTAAACGAAGTTGAAGTGAAAACTTTACCTCGCAACCTTCCAGAATCTATCTCTGTAGACGTTCAAAACTTGGCAATTGGTGATGTTGTTCACTTGTCAGACCTTAAACTTCCAAAAGGTGTAACGATTCCTGCGCTTGAGCAAGGCGAAGGCCATGACCAAGCAGTAGCATCTATCACTGAAGTGCGTAAAGCAGCTGAAGATATTGAAGCTGAAGCGGCTGAGGCGGAAGTTGCAGAAGCACAATCTGAAGAAGCTGAGCAACCTGCTGCAGATTCTGAAGAGAAAAAAGACGAGTAATCGCCTGATGAGTGATCGTGACAATTCGCTATCGCTCATTGTCGGTTTGGGCAATCCGGGTTCGGAATATGCCCAAACTCGACACAACGCTGGCTTTTGGTATGTTGAGCGTCTTGCAGACAAATACAACATTCCTCTGAAAAATGACAGCAAATACCACGCTATCTCAGGACGTGGTACAATCGAAGGACACGATGTTCGTTTACTCCTTCCTCTCACCTATATGAATAGATCTGGTCAAAGTGTTGTTCCCTTTGCCAAATTTTATCAAATTATCCCACAACAGATTCTCATTGTGCACGACGAACTCGATATGAACCCTGGTGTGATTCGCCTTAAAAATGGTGGCGGTCATGGTGGTCATAACGGTTTAAAAGATATCGTCCCGCACATTGGTGCAGATTTCTTACGATTGCGTATTGGTATCGGACACCCTGGCAGCAAAGAGCGTGTTTCTGGGCATGTGCTGAGCAAAGCACCAAGTTCAGAGCAAAAGCTAATGGATCAAGCGATTGACCATGCTTTGGCACAATCTAAATCACTTATTCAAGGACAATTTCAGCAAGCCATGAATGCGATTAATGCTTTTAAAGTTGTTTAAAATTTAATCAAAATGTGAAATCGGCTTGTATTATCCTTGTAAAACTTGCAAAATGCACAACTTAATGGTTATGAGCTCATGATTGTTTTGATCATGACATCTTGTTGAGGAGCACTCCCATGCAATCCCGCTTATTAAAATGCAAAATCCACCGTGCAATCGTCACTCAAGCCGAGCTGCATTATGAGGGATCCTGTGCAATTGATGGCGCATTGATGGATTTGGCTGGTATTCGTGAATATGAAGAAATTTATGTTTGGAATGTCACCAATGGCAAACGCTTTGCTACTTATGCAATCCGTGGCGAAGACAACTCTGGCATTATTTCAGTGAATGGTGGCGCAGCACATCAAGCTGATGTCGGCGATATTGTGATTATCGCTACTTTTGGCAACTTCGACGAGGCTGAAGCCAATCGTCACAAACCTCGCTTAGTCTATGCAAACCCAGACAATACTGTGAGCCACACAGCCAACTGTATTCCTGTACAAGTCGCATAACGCATTTTTAAAAATTCTGAATCAAGCATCGTCATCTAAACTCAAAGCCCAAGCTGTTTATTTCGAGTTGTTTATGCCGATGCAATAAAAAACCTTGAATCTGTATGATTCAAGGTTTTTGCATTTCGTTTTATGACTAGTTTTTAACCTGGTTTATATCTTGTTTTGAATAGTTATTCTTCATCGAATTCATTGACATTTTGCTGGATAAAATTGGCACGTAGCCATGCCACTTCATAGCTTGCTTGGGCAAGATTTAACACACGTGCTTCAAACAATTTCCATGTGGTTTTAATTTGAGAAGACTCTAAACCCAAACCACTCTCATCAGCAAAATTGACATTTTTTTCGCACAGCTTCAACGCATGATAGAGCTTACGCCCAAGACTTGCATTTGGCATCAGTCGAATGCGTTTATGGGTGAGAAATGCTTCAACCGTTGCTAATTGATATTGTGGCAATAATGGCACGAGGATTTGATCGAGCTGTGCATCTAAGCGTTGCCAAATCGCTTGCTTCTGTGCATTGCTATAACGATTCCAATTGATCACTTCATGGTTAAATCGCCGGCAACCGCGACATACACTATCTCCAAATACCGTCGAGCACCGCCCTGCACAGGGTGTCAGTAACAGTGGCGTTTCGGCTTTGATGATTAGGTTGGACATACAATTTTGCTCAATAAACTTCACTCAATTAATCCATAACAGTTATATGGAATTATCGCTTTCTGAATTAGATTCCGTTAGAATAACGCACATAATATTTTTATCAACTTGCTTTTATACACTCGGTTTGATCAACCAGTTTGCTAAGCACATTTATTGCTCACATCATTTATATTCGGAGTATCTATCCCATGACTGCTACTGTAGAACAGCTTGCACCTGTCGCAGAGCTCGCAACATCGTCAGCACAAAACACTGCCACTTGGATCGTTGCCGCACTGTACCAATTTCGTGAAGTTTCAAACCCTGCTGACTTACGTGAGCGTTTACTGAACTTGGTTCAAAGCATCAACCTCTGTGGTACGCTGATCGTAGCAGTTGAAGGGATTAATGGTACTGTGGCAGGCGATCGAGAAGCGATTGATCGTATCCGCCAATTCTTGCTCAACGAAGGCTTTAATGCGATGGAATACAAAGAGTCGCTGAGCCAAGAAAAACCATTTCGCAAGATGAAAATTAAACTGAAAAAAGAAATTGTCACTTTAGGCGTCGATGTGAAACCACGTGACTTGGTTGGACATTATCTCAATCCGCAAGAGTGGAACGACATGATCAGCCGTGATGATGTGATCTTGATTGATACACGTAACGACTACGAATACCAAGCAGGTACCTTCAAAGGCGCAATCGATCCAAAAACTGAAAGCTTCCGTGAATTTCCCGAATATGTAAAACAACAACTGGCAGAACATAAAGATAAAAAAATTGCCATGTTTTGCACAGGTGGGATTCGCTGTGAAAAATCAACATCACTCCTTTTGCAAGAAGGTTTTGATGAGGTTTATCACCTCAAAGGTGGGATTCTAAAATACCTCGAAGAAATGCCAGCTGAACAAAGCTTATGGCAAGGTGAATGTTTTGTATTCGATGGTCGTACAGCGATGACGCACGGTCTTGAAGAAGGTAAAAATGAAAAATGCCATGCTTGCGGTTGGTCAACTACACCTGAAGAACGTGCCCTGCCAAGCTATGAACACGGCGTATCTTGTCTGCACTGCATTGACAAAACCACAGATAAGCAAAAAGATGGCTTCCGTATGCGTCAGTCGCAGATCGTGACGGCTAAGCGTAAGCGTCTTTAATTCTTAAGCAATAATTCCCTGCAATAAAAAAAATCGCTCAATTGAGCGATTTTTTGTGACAACTTATTTAAGCAGGTATACGCAATACTTGACCTGGAAAGATTTCATCAGGGTCTTTGAGCATAGGTTTGTTTGCTTCAAAGATTTTTGGATATTGATTCGCGTCGCCATACACTTCTTTGGCGATTTTCGACAAATTGTCGCCTGATTGTACCGTGTAGAATTTACTTTCAGGTTCAGCCGTCGCTACTGTCATTTGATCATCAACACGTGCTACATGATCAACATTACCCACAACGAGAATCGCTTTTTCACGAGCAGCTTGTGATGGTGCTTCACCTTTGAGCGTTGCGAGGTCTGTGGTGCTGTTATAGCCAACAGACAAACCTGTGATGCCCAAATCCAAACCTTTCACCAAGCCAAGTAGTTTATTTGCAGTTTCTTGTGCAGATGGTTCACTTGCAGCAGGTGCATTTGGTTGTTCTACTGGCTGTGCGTTATTCTTTTTGCCGATGCCTTTTACAAAATCAAAAAAGCCCATATCAATCTCCATTTTCTTAATATACCAAAATCGGTTCTAAATTTTTAGCCTGATTCAAAGACCTACTCAAGCGAAGAAAATACTCATTCGTGTAATGTTTTGTAAGGTCAATACCGTCACTTTGAAAATATTGCAAAAAAAATTTTAGCCATAAAAAAGGTCGCAATATGCGACCTTAAAATATCTTGATTTTTTTAAATTAACCAAGCTTTTCTGTAATGTAATCAATTGCAGATTGAACTGTTGTGATTGCATTTGAGTCTTCATCAGGGATGGTAATGTCAAAGTCATTTTCAAATGACATCACTAACTCGACTAGATCTAAAGAATCAGCACCTAAATCATCCATAAAAGATGCTTCATTTTTGATTTCTTCAGCATTGACACCGAGTTGTTCAGCGACTGCTTGTTTAACACGTTGTTCGATATCGCTCACAGGAATTCTCCTCATTGCTTGTGGCGTTTTGTTCTCGCCTTAGTTTAGATTAAAAATAGATAATGTCAAAGCCAATTACGTGCCTAAACAGAATCATGACATATACATGCCACCGTTGATATGCAACACTGTACCTGTAATATAACTGGCACGATCACTGGCTAAATAGCTAACTGCATCCGCAATATCTTGGGGTTGACCCAAACGATTTAAAGGGACTTGGGCAATCATTTTTGCTTTGACATCTTCTGCTAAAGATTCAGTCATGTCTGTGGCAATAAATCCAGGGGCAATCGCATTGACAGTGATCTGACGGCTACCCATCTCTTGTGCAAGACTACGCCCAAAAGCTTCGATGCCTGCTTTAGCCGCAGAATAGTTGGTTTGTCCGCCATTAGCGAAGTGTGCAACCACCGAGCTAATATTAATAATGCGTCCGAACCGTGCTTTGGTCATGCCTTTTAACACTCGTTTTGATAAGCGATAAACGGCTTTAAGATGCGTATTGATCACTTCATCCCAATCATCTTCATTCAAACGAAGTAATAGATTGTCTTTGGTAATGCCTGCATTATTCACCAAGACCAAGACATTGCCATACTCTGCTTCAATATCGCTAACGATTTGTTCGATCGCATCTTTATCACAGACATTCAGCACCTTGCCTACACCGCAGTCTGCGCCTTGAGTAGTTAGACTTTGGCTAATACCATCTGCGCCTTGTTGTGACGTTGCTGTACCCACCACAAAGAATCCATCTTGGGCAAGCTGTGCCGCAATCGCCGCACCAATTCCACGGCTTGCACCTGTCACGAGAGCTACTTTCTTGGTGTCGCTCATTCAGTATTCCTTTTATTCAACATTTCGATTTAAAAAGATCTCGTTAATTCAGTTTCTATCCAATCTGAAAATAAGTTTCAATCTAAAAAATAAATAAGTTTATGCTTCAATTGCTTTGATTTGCTGTAAAGCATCTTCAAAACGAGCAACGGTATCTGTTGGGAAAACCTTTTCCACAAATGCTAAGCGTTTCGCCAAATTGCTCAAGACATTACCCGAACCGCATTCCACCAAATAGTGAATACCATTTTGCTCAAACGCATCTAAGGTCTTCGTCCATTGCACAGGTTGATACAACTGATTAATCAACGCTTGTTTCAAGCCATCAACATCTGTCGCTACCGCTGCATTGACGTTGTTGATCACTGCAATTTTTGGCAACTGAAGCTCAACTGCATTCAACGCATCACTAAACTGCTCTGACGCACCTTTCATCAGGCGACAGTGTGAAGGAACAGACACAGGCAAGACAATGGCTTTTCCGCTCAATTCCTTCGCATGAGTCATGGCAACTTGTACCGCTTCGGCATCACCTGCGATCACCACCTGACCTTTGGCATTGAAGTTGGCTGCTTCGACTTGCCCTGCACCAACTTGTGAAGATGCCTCACACAATTCAATCACTTGCTCATCACTTAAACCGAGAATCGCCGCCATCGAACCTTGACCATGTGGCACGGCTTGTTGCATCAACTGACCACGACGGTTTACCAATTTTACTGCATCAGCTAAAGTCATTGCTTCTGCTGCGACCAGCGCACTATATTCACCGAGTGAATGCCCTGCCATATATTTTGGCACAACGCCACCCTGCTCTAGCCACACACGCCATAGCGCAATACTTGCCGTGAGTAATGCAGGTTGAGTAAATTCGGTTTGATCTAAATGTTTATCTAGGTGCTCACCTGACTGGGCTATCTGCCACAGATCAAAACCAAGCGTATCCGATGCTTCTTGAAAGGTGCTGCGAATACTTGGATATTTTTCAGCAAGTTCTGCCAACATACCGACTTTTTGCGAGCCTTGACCAGGGAAAACAAAAGCTGTTTGTGTGGCGCGTTGCTGTGAATCAGATAATAAAGATTGAAATGATGATGACATAAAGAATCCGTGTTATATCAACTTTTAAAATGATTTAAGCTTATCAAGCTCCACTGACTTGTCTAGCATCAAAACTGACTTTTTATTGTTTTTAGGTGTTTTTTTAATTGGCAAAAAAGATGATTTGTCATCTTTCATTAAATTTATAGGAGCATCTTTTGAGCATTAAAAAAGGGAGCATTTGCTCCCCCTTTTGCATCGCACTAACTGTGAGTGTGCCGATTATTCTGCGTCAGTTGCCTGAGCGAATAATTGACGACCACGGTAGATACCGTCTTTAGTTACGTGGTGACGACGATGTGTTTCACCAGTCGTTTGGTCTACAGTTAGAGTGCTCGCAGTCAAAGCATCATGAGAACGGCGCATATCACGGCGAGAGCGGCTTTTACGGTTTTGCTGAACAGCCATGAGTGGCTCCTTTACAAATACAAAAATGGATCAAACAATCAACGGGCGCAAGTATAGCACATTATGAACCCAATTTACCCTTCAAACCTGCCAAAACATCGAACGGATTATCACGTTCTGCTTTTTCTTCAGTTTGAACAGTTGGTCGATGTTTGTGTTCACAAGCGTCATGCTTAGGTGAGTTTGGCATCGACAATAACAGTTCATCTTCAAGTAAAGCGATCAGATCGATAGTCGCAGGAGCATTCATATCCCCTTTGGTCGTTCCGAGGTCTTCACCTAAAATAATGAAATCAGCATCCTCATCCAAGAAATCTAACTCACGATCATCATCGATTAAGGCAACATGTACATCTGTTTCAAGTGGCACATCGACTTGATCCAAACAACGTTGGCATCGAAGTGGCACACTCGCTTGCAAATGTGCAGTCAACCAAGCAATACGATGATAAGCATCTAAGGATAACTTACATTCGACCTGTACCGATCGATCATCAATTGATCCAATCGCCTCATGTGCAATACGAGTAAAGCGAGATAATGGTAGTTGACCTGACCATGTATAACCTTGCTCTGCCCATTTAAATGGCTCAATCTGTGTCGGAAAGGTATTTGCTGACATAATTAGGGACGCAATTCTACAAATTCATCAAACTAATGTCAAAGATTAAGATACAATTTCGCATCCAAATTTTGTATTGTTTGAGAGAAATTAGTCATTATGAATCCGTCGCAAGCGAAAAATATCGCTTCTACAACGTCTTCGGCTCAAAATATTCAATCACTTAGCTCATGGTCTGTGTGTCACAGCGAAGCCATGCAAGTGGATTGGCTAATTTTACACTTTAATCAATGGTTTTCCCACCACAATGTGATTTTAGTCCGTGGTGAGCATGAGCCTGAATATTTTCCCGCAACAGCAGATTCTCCTGCCAAGATTCAGTTTGCGCACGGTTTCTTTAATAGTGCACTGCATGAAATCAGCCATTGGTGTATCGCAGGCGCAAAGCGTCGTACTCAAGCTGATCTCGGCTATTGGTATGCACCTGATGGTCGAAGCGAATCACAGCAGATTTTATTTGAACAAGTTGAGGTCAAACCACAAGCTTTAGAATGGTTATTTGCCAAATCTTGCGGGCGACCATTTCGAGTATCACTCGATAATCTGACTGGCGAAGGTGGTGATGGGAAGGCATTTAAAGACAATGTATTTACGCAAGTACAGACTTTTTTAAATGATCCGCAAAGTATTCCTAAAGATGGTTTTGCACTCATTCAACATTTATGTGTAGAAATTCGAGATGGAAAATTTTTAGAAATTGGCGAGTTTCAACGGTCTGACTTAGACTAAAAATATTATGACAGCCCAATACAAGTTTTTTGATCCATGCCGTATTCTGAATGGGTATTGTGAAAAAGTGCTATAATTAAACGATTCCATCTTTTGGACAACTACTATGTTGCATCTACGCATACACCCTGACAATCCTCAGCCACGCTTAATCAGCCAAGCAGTTGAGCGAATTCGTGCGGGCGATGTGGTGGTCTATCCAACTGATGCAGCCTATGCGATTGGCTGTCAGATTGGAAATAAATCGGCAATGGATCGAATTTCACAGATTCGTGGGCTGTCTGATAAACATCAATATGCAATCATTTGTCAGGATTTATCGGACATTGCGACCTATGCCAAAGTTGATAATGCGATGTATCGTTTACTCAAAGCCAATACACCTGCGATCACCACCTATATTTTACCTGCCACCAGTGAAGTGCCACGTCGCTTGATGCACCCAAAGAAAAAAACCATTGGGCTACGCATTCCAAGCAATCCCATCGCGCAAGCCTTACTCAAAGAGCTTGGCGAGCCGTTGATTACCAGTACGCTGATTCTGCCTAATCAAACTGATCCGCTTGATGATCCTTTTGATATTGAGATGCAACTGGGTAAACGTATTGATGTGTTTATTGATGGTGGACTAGGTATGCTTGCGACCACCAGTATTATTGATCTTTCTCAAGAAAACCCCACGATTGTGCGTCGAGGATTGGGTGATGTAAGTGCTTTTGAGTAAATTTAAGCTAAATCTATAAACTTATGAATTAACTCGATTAACTTGTTATTTTGCAAACCATCTTTATCAAAATTATCCACATTCAACCAAGCCTCATATCCTTTTTGAAGGATTAACCATTCATCATCCAATATTGAAAACCATGCTGTATTACGGTTTCGTCCTTTATAAATCCGATCTTGCCGAAATAGACCTTCATAAGTGAAACCAAAGCGTAATGCCGCATTCTTTGATGGCTGATTTAGATCATCACATTTCCACTCTACTCGACGAAACCCTGACTGAAAGCTCGTATATAGCAATAGATAGATAACCTCTGTTGATACTTTTTGACGGCGTAGCTCATGTGAAAAATACACATTACCAATTTCTATTGCACCAACTGCCACACGAGCATTCATTAAGGCAATATAACCAAGCAATCGACCATCAACTTCTATGAAGTAATGAATACAATTTTCAAAGCCAAAATTTTTTTCTAAACAATCTAAGAGTTGTTCAGCATTGATTGGTTTTTCATAAGGTAAATAAGTCCAACAACGCTCATCAGGCTCGCTCTCAATCACTTGATAAAGTTGATTAATACGATTTCCCACATCATCCAATCTTTGAAAAGGTATAAGTCGTACTTGACTTTGACCATTCAAAACCTTTTCTTCAATCATTTGAAAATGTGTTTTATCAACAAGTTCACCGATAGGTTGTTGATATTCATTCAAGCTGTTTTTTTGATAATTTTTCATGTTCTAGCACTTTTTGATGTTAGAGGCATACAGTCAAATATCTCTGTGTTCGACTGTTCCCATTTTTCATTTTTAAATCTGCTGTTGTGATTTAACCTGATCACAGTTTTGCTGTAACACTTGACTAAATGGCGCAATGCTCTGCGTCAGCCATACATTTCCGCCGATGGTTGAGCCTTTACCAATCGTCACTCGCCCAAGTATGGTTGCCCCTGCATAGATCACCACATCATCTTCCACGATCGGATGACGTGCATAGTCTTTTTTCAAACTGCCCGCTTCATCAACTTCAAAGCGTTTTGCGCCCAAAGTCACGGCTTGGTAAATCCGTACATTTTTGCCAATGATGCAAGTTTCACCAATCACCACACCTGTACCATGATCAATAAAGAAACCTTGTCCAATCGTTGCGCCAGGGTGAATATCTATCCCTGTAGCTGAATGCGCTTGTTCAGAAATTATTCGTGCTAATAACGGCACGTCAGCATAGAGCTGATGCGCCAATCGATGATAAATAATCGCAAGCATCCCTGGATAAGTTATCAATACTTCATCGACGCTTCGTGCCGCAGGATCACCCTCAAAAGCAGCGCAAGCGTCAGTATCCAATAATCGACGAATTTGTGGCAGTTGATCGGCAAACTCTTGCACAATCTGATGTGCTAAGTTTTGTTGCTGTGCCAAATCTACAGATTTTTGTTGACGACGTTGGTCATATGACAGTGCCAAGATCACTTGTTGTTTTAAAGCGTTCAGTACTTTATCTAGCGCATAAGCGATATAAAAATCTTCACTTTCCTGTCGTAAATCTGTAGGGCCAAGACGCATTGGAAATAAGATACCGCACAACTCATTGACGATGGCTTTTAACGCATTTTTTGATGGTAACTCTCGCCCACCATACTCTTTGGCACGATGCTGTGATTCTCGCCAATCGTGGCGAGCCTGTTGTAAACCATCAACGACTTGTTGTACTTGCCAATGTGCCAATGCAATCTCCTTGAGCAAAATCAGTCAAAACTGTATTGAGTAAAATACTCAAACAACTATTGGATTAATTATACATCTTCAACAACTCGCCGAATATGCAAATTGTTTGTACATATTTATAGGGTCTAGATAACTTTACCACAAATCAAAAGGTGCTAAAGTTACGCTATGACTGGGTTAAACAAGTATTGTAAGC
>NZ_JAKUML010000014.1 GCF_022601685.1 Acinetobacter sedimenti | reverse complement strand
GTTTACTGCTCATAAGCACCTCGTTAATTAGCCATTTTATCTAACTAAAAGGTGTCTACAAAATCGGTGGCTATTCAATACATTATATGTCTGTATCCTATTTTGTATCCATAAGTTATCCTCATCGCAGGGATACAAAATACAAATCAAATTGAGTGAAACTCACTTTTTCAAAATCTTGTTAGGGCTTTGGGATGACTTCACACAAATTTCATGATAACAAGACTATATTAACAATGGATAATCGTGTTGAGAAATGCATGCTTTTGGATCAGTTAAAGTAAAGGGATCAAGGATCAGTTAATGATACGTTTTTTTCTAAGGTGGATAGACAGTTGGTCACATGATGCGGGTACGCATATGCCTGATCAGCAAGTGAATTCATCCTCGAAAATTGTATCTTCAAAGTCATCTGATATTCAATGGCTTAGAATAATACCATTTATCCTGTTGCATATTAGTTGTCTTGCCGTGTTGTGGGTGGGTGTGTCATGGTTTGCCGTCGCCTTTATGTTGATGTTTTACATGATTCGAATGTTTGCGATTACTGCATTTTTTCATCGTTATTTGGCGCATAAATCCTTTAAAACCTCTCGAGCTGTACAGTTTTTCTTTCTGCTAATTGGCACCATGAGTGCCCAACGTGGTCCGCTATGGTGGGCGGCGCATCATCGTGTGCACCATCGTCATACCGACACGGAAATTGATCCACATTCCTCACAGCATGGTTTTTGGTATAGCCATATTGGCTGGTTTCTAAATCAGCAGAATTTCTCTACACGAAAAGATTTGATCAAAGATTGGCTCAAATATCCTGAGTTGATTTGGTTAGATCGCTTTAGTTTACCGATTGTTCTTTTGACGGCGATCGCAATTTATGTACTGGGTGATTGGTTAAGTTTGGCTTATCCGAGCCTGCACACTTCAGGTGTACAGCTCTTGGTTTGGGGTTTTGTCATTTCGACGGTGTTGTTGATTCACGCAACCTTATGTATCAATTCTTTGGCGCATCGTTATGGTCACCGTGATTTTGAGACGGATGATCAGAGTCGTAATAATCTGTTTTTAGCGATTATTACTTTGGGTGAGGGTTGGCATAATAATCATCATTTTTATGCAGGTAGTGTGCGTCAGGGATTTTATTGGTGGCAAATAGATGTGAGCTATTATATTTTAAAGCTCATGTCTTATTTTGGTTTGGTGTGGTCAATGAATCCTGTGCCTGACAAAGTCTATCAATATCGCCATGATCACGATTTAACAAATCCGCATCAGCCAATACAAGAGCAGGAATCGCCATGAAGATTGCCATCATTGGCTCTGGCATATCAGGCATGTATGCTGCATGGCGACTTTCCAAAACGCATGATGTGACAGTATTTGAGAAAAATAACTATTTTGGCGGTCATACCGATACGCATCAGCTGAATATTGACGGTCAAAATATCGCTGTTGATAGTGGTTTTATCGTGTTTAATGCCTTGAATTATCCTGTTTTTTCAGAAATGCTCAATCAGCTTGGAGTGGAATCACAGCACAGTAATATGAGCTTTTCTGTGAATAATTTGGTGTCTGGGCTACAATACAACCCATCGAGAAAGCGTTATTTGTTGGCACGTCCGCAGAATTTTTTTAATGCGTCTTTCCGAGAGATGTTGAAGGATTTGATTCGATTTTATCAAGACAATGTCAACTGTAATGTTTCGCAAATCGATGCCGATTACACCATTGATGATTATCTGAATGATCATGGCTATTCCCAAGCCTTTCGTGATGAACATCTGTATCCAATGTGTGGTGCGCTTTGGTCGTGTACTGGGCAGTCTGTGGCACAGATTCCTTATCAATTCGTGATTCAGTTTTTTCAGCATCACCGTATGCTTTCACTCAAAGATCGTCCGCAGTGGCAAACGGTGCGAGGTGGTTCGGCGAGTTATATCCAAGCCATCCGAGCGCAATGTCCGTCGATAACTTGGAAAAATGTGGCGGTGAACTCCGTCAAACGATCAGCAGATCAAGCATTACTTAGCACATCAGCAGGAGATTTTGTGTTTGATTGGGTGATTTTTGCCAGTCATGCCGATGACACTTTAAATATGCTGGCTGATGCTAGCGAGATAGAGCGAGAGATTTTAGGTCAATTTCAATATCAAGATAATCATATGGTGGTGCATGCTGACACCAAGACCATGCCAAAACAGCGTTCACAATGGGCAAGCTGGCATGTACATGTCACTGCAAATAATGTGCATGACAATCGGAAAATTAGTTCAGCCTTAAACGACCAAGAGACAAACTCAAAGCGACAAAATACATCACCGATTCATTATGCTTATAGCTATTGGATGAATAATCTGCAAAACCTCAAGTGCAAAACGCAAATTTTCTCCACTTTAAATCCAAATCAAGCCATTGATCCTAAAAAGATCTTTGTCGAACGACATTATCGCCATCCCGTATTTGATCCTGCGGCGATCGCCACCCAATCAAGATGGCACGAGATCAACGGTAAACATCGCAGTTCATTTTGTGGTGCTTATTGGGGTTGGGGCTTTCATGAAGATGGTGCCAAGAGCGCATTGAACGTGGTCAATGCCATTGATGCGATGTGGGATCAGGAGCATGCCTATTAATGGATTGAATCTGCTGTCCCGCGTCGCCATTGCCAAAGCATGGATACGTCACCGTCGTTATGCGCCGAAAAAACATCATTTTCAATCGACTTTGCATTATTTATATTTTGATCCCGATCAGTTGGCAGAAATTAGCCAAGGCTCGGCGCTGTGGTCACATCGTCGTTTTAATGTATTAAATCTTTACGGCAGTGATTTTCTAACGGCTTATCAGGGAACGATTCGAGAGAAAGTCGATCAAGCAATTTCTACTTATTATCAAAAAGATGCGAATACTCAGATCAAAAAAAATCTAGCTTCAGATGACCAAATTCGAGTACTTGCATTGCCTCGCACTTTAGGTTTTCGATTTAATTCCGTGGTGTTTTATTATGTGTTTGATGCCACTACACAACTCAAATTTATTCTCAGTGAAATCACCAATACACCGTGGAATGAGCGAAAAATTTACGTGCATGACTGCGATATCGCTACAAATAAAATGCACAATGCTAGGCAAAACATATCTACTCAATCAGAAAAGCAATTTTCAAATCAGCTACTACAACAATTTCTGAATCGATTAGCAGATCAGGATGCTCGATTTGATTTTGACAAGGCATTTCATGTCTCGCCATTTATGCCAATGAATTTGCAGTATCAGTGGCATTTTCGGGTATCGAATAAACAAAATATCATCCATATGAAGCTGTTTGAGGCAGGTGACATGCTGTTTGACGCCACTATGCGCTTTGAGCTTGAGCCAATCACACTTTCTTCACAGCAGACTCGCTACGCTATCTATCATGTTTTTGAACCGTTAAAAATGGTTTTTGGGATTTATCTTCAGGCGTTTCGACTTTGGAACAAGAAAATTCCGTTTTATCAACATCCCAAAAAATCCTCGCCAAACAACACAGGAAATTAAAAGATCATGAATAATATCAAAGCCTTGATGTATGGTGAAAATAAACAATTGCCATTTATCTTGCGTGGTTTGAATCGACTGCGTCATGGTCAAATTACCTTTACTGGATTGTGGCAAGGCACAGTTGGGCAACAAAGTACAGATACTCAATATGATGAAGGTGCCTCAAATGGCACGATTGAAAACTTGCACGCTGTGGTTGAAATCCATGATAGCGCCGTGATTGAGTTGATCTTAAAACAAGGGGTGCTTGGTGCGGCAGAAGCTTACTTGCGAGGCTATTGGTCGAGCGATGACTTGGTAAAGATTGTACGGATATTGGCACGCAATCGTAATGTGCTTGATCGCATCAATGACAATCTGTTTAGTCAAGCCAGTCAGTCACTTTTAAAGCTGTGGTATCGCAGTCGTCGTAACTCCATTAGCGGTAGTCAAAAAAATATCGCTGAACATTATGATCTGAGTAATGATTTCTTTAAGCTATTTCTCGATCAATCGATGATGTACTCCAGTGCAGTCTTTGAAGATGATCAGATGACTTTGGATCAAGCGTCAGATTTAAAAAAGAAAATCATCTGTGAAAAGCTTCAACTGCAACCGATGGATCATTTGGTTGAAATTGGTACGGGGTGGGGCGGGTTTGCCATCTATGCAGCGCAACATTACGGTTGCCAAGTGACCAGTATTACCATTTCTCAAGCGCAATATGATGAAGCCGTGGCACGAGTGAAGGCAGCGGGGCTCAGTCATCGTGTGGATATTCAACTGAAAGATTATCGTCACTTAAACGGTCAATTTGACAAATTAGTCTCTATCGAGATGATCGAGGCGGTCGGGGCGGATTACCTCTCGACTTATTTTGAAAAATGTCGCTCACTACTCAAACCAAACGGTTTGGCAATGATTCAAGCGATTACAATTGAAGATGCACGCTATGCCAAAGCCTTAAAAACGGTTGATTATATTAAGCGTTATATTTTCCCTGGAAGTTTTATTCCATGTATCAGTGTGATGACACAAACCGCATCGAATCATCAACTGCGACTCAAACAGCTCGATGATATCGGGCAAAGCTATGCAAAAACCATTCATATTTGGCGGGAGCGTTTTCTTGAAGCTAAAGCGCAGGTCTTGGCGATGGGCTTTGACGAGCGTTTCATTTGCATGTGGGATTTTTATTTGTGCTATTGCGAGGGTGGTTTTGAGGAAGGTGTAATTAGTGATGTGCATTTGCTATTTGAAGCGAGTGCATATTAAAAATCATCATTCTCAACATTAATATACAAGCGAATAAATTCACGATCATAAATGATTTACTCAACTGGAGATCAAGCAGGTGCTATGGACATTATTTTATATTGATCTTGCCATCATGTTTTTGGCGTGGTTGTTCGCAACATTTAATGGTCGTGCAGGGATTGTCGATGTGGCGTGGAGTGCTTGCATCAGTGTCAATATTTTACTTTGTGCATGGTTTTTTGACAGCGCACCTGAAAGCTTACGCATCTTTCTTGCTGTGTTGAGTAGCGCTTGGTTTGTGCGCTTGAGTTGGCATTTGGCACGTCGTTATCTTTCAGAGTCTGAAGAAGACACGCGCTACGCTAATATGCGCCGAGCAATGGGACGCTTTCAGCATATCGGCTTTCTTTTATTTTTTATTTTTCAAACAGGACTTGCCATACTGTTTTCTTATCCGATGTATGCATTACTCAATACCGATGCATCGATGTGGCAAGCTTGGTTGCCAATGACCATGATTGTGGCTGCAGTGATTATGCTGATTGCATTTGTTGGAGAAGTGCTTGCCGATCAGCAATTGTATCGATTTAAACAACGTCTGGAAAATCGTGGACGCACTATGGATCAAGGTTTGTGGGCATACTCTCGTCATCCCAATTATTTTTTTGAATGGTTACATTGGTTTGCCTATCCGATTATCGGACTTGCTGCTGGGCTTTACGTGCTGTGGATTTATCCGATCTTGATGTTTTTGTTTTTGTATTACATCACGGGTATTCCATTCAGCGAGCAACAAGCTTTAAAACATCGTGGTGAAAATTATCGTGACTATCAACGACGCACCTCAATGTTCATTCCATGGAAACCGAAAACCAAATCCTAAATCGAATCAACAACATTGAACTCAAAAAGGCAATCAATAAGATGGACACAATGATTAAAAGTGCTTTAAAAGTCGTCGAAAGTGGCGTACTACCTGACACTACGATTCGATCGGCAATTCGTCATCTGAGTAGAAAGCGACTGAAACAAGAAGGACGGGACAATCCGACACTCGCCGCAGCACGTTATATGGATGTGCTGAATATGCTGAAAGCCAGTGAAATCGCCATCGAAACAGACAAAGCCAATGAGCAACATTACGAATTGCCGACGGCGTTTTTCCAAGCGGTACTCGGAGAGCGCCTGAAATACAGTGGCTGCTTTTTTGCTAATGATCAGGTCAGCTTAGATGAGGCAGAAGTTGAAGCATTGCGGATTTATAGCGAGCGAGCCGAGCTGACGGATGGTCAGCAGATTTTAGAGCTAGGCTGTGGCTGGGGATCACTGACATTGTGGATGGCTGAGCATTATCCAAATGCCAAAATCACCGCTGTGTCCAACTCCAAAACACAGCGTGCGCATATACTGCATCAGGCCGAGCTGAAAGGATTTAAAAACCTTGAAATCATCACTTGTGATGTCAATGATCTAGAGTTGGAGCATAATCATTTTGATCGTGTGGTATCGGTGGAAATGTTTGAACATGTGCGCAACTATCAACGGCTATTTCAAAAAATCCAATCTTGGCTAAAACCAGACGGCAAGCTGTGGTGTCATATTTTTTGCCACCGATTTTTGCATTATCCATTTGAAATCAATAATGAGTATGATTGGATGTCGAAATATTTCTTTTCAGGTGGGTTGATGCCTGCGGTGTCGACATTTTTACATTTCCAAGATGATTTACAACTGATCAATCATTGGCAATGGGATGGAACGCATTATGAGCATACTGCCAATGCGTGGTTAAAAAATATGGACAATCAAGCGGCACAGCTAAAACCATTATTTAAAACTGTCTACGGCAAGGATGCGAATATTTGGTGGCAAAGATGGCGAATTTTCTTTATGGCATGTGCCGAATTGTTTGGTTTAGATGATGGTCAAGAGTGGGTGATTGGGCATTACTTATTTGAAAAAAATTAGTTTCAAGAAAACATCATCACAGACTGCGTGTATATTCGAATAATTAATGATTCAAATCATCTGACTAAGTTTAACATTTAAAGTTTGAAGCAACGAGATAATGCATGATCAGTAAACGTACTGAGATAATACCACAAAAGAATGATCGTTTAGGGGTTATTTTTAGTCGTTACTATTGGCTACAGATTGCGTTGATTGCCTTGTCGATATTTATCGGACTTGCTTGTAGCGCATGGGTGATCAAAGGTTCACTGCTCAAAACTGCATTAGAACAAGAAATGGCACATTATTGGACTCGGCTTGATCGAGATGCCAATGCCAATTTACCTGATACCAAAAATCTATACGGTTATCGCTGGACGACCACAGTGCCACCTGATCAGTTTCGCAATGTTTCGCTGACATCGGGTGTACATCGAATCTATGTCGATGGTAAAGAGCGCATGACGGTCTATGGTGAGCGTGGCGATCAGCATGTGTTGTTGGTCTTTGGTGAAAGTAATGTCAATCAACTGGTGTGGATATTTGGTTTAGCACCGCTGATGCTAAGCTTATTTGTGCTATACAGTTTTTTGTGGTGGTCAAATCGTCGTGCGAAACGGTATTTTTCACCGATTACCCGGTTGGCGCATACCTTAGAAGATATAGATTTGGAAAATATCAATTGGGCAAAGCAGTCTACCCACACTTCGCCATTTCAAGAGATTCAAACCAATAACAATATTGAAGCTGCCGATCTCAAACAAGCTTTAGAAAAATATCATCTGATGCTGAGCCGAATGATCTTACGAGAGCGAGAATTTATCAGTGATGTCAGCCATGAGCTACGAACACCATTAACCGTATTAAAAGGCAATGTGCAACTCAGTCAAGCCAAATTCGGCAGTGACCGTGCCATGACTGCTATCGAAAATACCATTGATGATATGCAAGTTTTGGTGGATACATTGCTTGCGATTTCACGCAATAAAAGCAGTCAGCTTAGCTATCAATTTTTATATTTGTCTCACATCGTACAAAGCTTGATTGCGGATTTAGATCATGTCAGCACCTTCAAGGGCATTGCAATCAAATACCAGCTTGACGGTCAAGAACAACGACGTAAGCTACATTCGGCAATGACAAAAATGGTGTTCAGCAATATTCTGCGTAATGCTTTGAATTATTCGCAAGGAACACAAGTTGATGTGATTCAAAGAGATAAAATGATCATCATTGCGGATAATGGCATAGGTATCGTGGATCAGAATGATTCCAGCAGTCCACAGATCACTCGCTTACTCGCCCAATCTGCCAAAGGGCATGGGATCGGATTATTATTGGTCGATAAGCTTTGCAAACAGCTTGGTTGGCGAGTTGAATTATTTGATCGAGATCGTTTTCTTGCGCAACATCAAGATTTGAGTTTGCAACACAGTCGTGGCTTGGTCGTGGTGATTTACTTTACTTAATGCTTAGATTTTCTATGCAATTATTTTCTAGGGTTGGAGTGATTGCTCAGTAATAATTTTTAACCCAACGCCAGAGACGGTGTGAATCAATTTTTTCTCAAAAGGTTTGTCAACCAATTTGCGTAGATTATAAATATGTGATCTTAAGGCGTCACTTTCAGGTTCTTCATCACCCCAAACCGCCATAATCATCTCTTGTTTGGTGACAATCTTCGGACTTTGACGCATTAAAACTTTGAGCAATTTAAATTGGATCGGTGGCAAATCTAAGCTTTGTCCTGCTCTGAATACAGTTTGCGTACTACTGTCCAAAGTCAGATCTTCGATCTGCAGAATGTGCTTTGAAACATCACCAGATGCCCGCTTGATCAATGCATTGGCACGTGCAACCAGCTCTTTAAAATCAAACGGTTTGACCAAATAATCATCGGTCCCATGATCAAATCCGCAGATTTTATCTTCCAAAGTATCTCTCGCCGTGAGCATAATCACAGGAGTATCGTTGCCTTGATCATTACGAAGCCACTGACAAAGGTCATAGCCTGAGCCATCAGGCAGATTGATATCAAACAATAAAAGTTGATAAATATTTTTTTCAATCAGACTTTTTGCTGACTCAATATTGCGAACATAATCAACCACGAATTGATGTTGTTCTAAGTATTCACTTAGCGTTAATGCCAGCTCGATATGATCCTCGACGAGCAAGATAAAGTGTTGCGTCATAGCTGTTATTTCAGTGTTTTGGGGTCTCTTGAAATGTCAACAGACCCTAATTTAAGGATTGAGTAATTGTCGTTTTAATGTATCACTAAAAGGTTCAGAACCAAACCATATTTTAAAATACTGATTTGCATATTGATTTTTTATGTATGCGATCTGCTGACCATTCAAAAATAAACGCAAAGACGTACTTGGATGGTCATAGCGCAATCGATAGACATCGCCATTTTTTACTTGACTGTAATGACGATTAATCGGCATCAATGCATTAAGCTCAGTTTTTGAAGCGATATTTTTCTTCAAAAAATGATTGGCTGCACGGCGAAATGCCCAAGCGGGGATATTTTCAGTATAGCTAAACTCAAGCTCAATGCTTTGCTTATGCCAACTTTTTCCGCACTGTTCTGCGGCGTATTGCACTTTGCCAACGTTTTTTTTGCTAACAGTAAGTGGTGCTTCAGCGCATTTTTTAAGCGTACTTGCATGCGCTGAATGGGGAACAACGAAAATACTGCTAGTGATGAGTAAGATTAGGGGTTTTTGAATGGCAATACCCATTGATATAACCCTCCAACTAAAGGAATTTTACGATACAAACCGTTGGCCGGATCCCAATAATCTTGTTGGAAAATGATTTGATTATTTTGATTGATTTTAATTTCGCTGATGCCATAAGACGACATGGTCTTGGTGCGTCCAAACATTTTGAAGTCATAGCCCATAAACCAATGTACATACGCCGTGTCACCTTGATAGGTTGAACTGAGTAATTTCACGTCTACATTACTGACATGATCGTTCATGCCTTTGAAGTGTTCGATCAGATCATTTTTGTTGGAAAACTGCGATAGCGTGTCATTGATATACAGTTGGTCGGCGTACATGGCTGATGCTTTTTCAACGAATTCTGCTGTCCCGAGTGTATTAAAACTGGCCACAAAGCGTTCACCGACAGCATTGGCTTGTTGTTGGTTTAGGTTGACCCCTGTGATTTTGGATTTTGCTTGGCTATAACTTTGCGTGTAGCTCGCCGTGCTATTGCATCCACTGAAGCTCAGCAGTGCAACAATACCTAGTGCAGACGTAATAAAAGCTTTCATGATGACCTCAGTGTCCAATTAAAATAAATAATTTGAATCAATCAATATAAACTATCTTGCTCGTTGTGAAGTCAATGTGAATATTTAAGAAAGTAAATGTTGTGTAAAGCGAAGTATCAGCAGTATCAAATGCCGATTTCACATATTGTGGAGCGTGGATTTTTGTATGGGCTTCGCTATAATGAGCCGTTGATTTTTTTTGATGAAAACAAGCAGGGCGTATCGATGGATATACAACAAGCACTACAAAATATCGAATCCCATACGCCGATGATGCAACAATTTCTGCAAGTCAAAGCGCAATATCCCAAAGCGTTATTGTTTTATCGCATGGGAGATTTTTATGAGTTGTTCTTTGATGATGCTCAGCGTGCGGTTAAAATTCTTGGTATTACCCTTACGCATCGTGGTAAGTCAAATGGCGAGCCGATCCCGATGGCAGGTGTGCCATATCATGCCGCAGAAGGTTATCTTGCACGCTTGATTAAAGCAGGGGAAACCGTAGCAATCTGTGAACAAGTTGGTGAGGTTACAGGTAAAGGGCCAGTCGAGCGTAAGGTTGTTCGTGTATTAACACCAGGTACCTTGACTGACGATGCGTTGTTGGCAAGTAGTCAAAATAATCATCTCGTTTCGATTGCGATTAAACAAGGTCAAATCGGTATTGCGGTACTCGATCTCAGCGCAGGGCTATTCCGAGTACAACAGCAAGCTTTACACCCTGATCAAATGATATTAGAAATGGCACGCATTGCGCCAAATGAAGTGATTGTCGATGAGTCGATGGTAGATCGAGAGTTATTTGCTCAGATCGAAGCACAACTGGACTGTCCAACTACACAGCGCCCGAATGTCGATTTTAATATTAAAAATGCCTATCAAACCTTATGCGATCAATTTGGTGTGAAGTCATTAGCAGGTTTTGGCTTGGATCAGTTAGAGCTTGCCCAAGCGGCGGCGGCGGCGCTGATTCATTATGCACGGGAAACGCAGAAAACAGCGTTACCGCATATCACCAGTATCAAAGTGGAGCAATCCGATCAATTTATTGCGCTTGATCCGATTACACGACGGAATTTAGAGATTATTGAGCCACTCTTTGAGCATGGCACATCGCTATTTGATTTGGTTAATCAATGTAAAACAGCAATGGGTTCACGGCTGCTTGCACGACATCTTACCCAGCCGATTCGTGATAGTGCATTACTCAATGAGCGTCTAAATGCGGTACAAACCATCAAAGATGGCTTCCATGAAGAGCCACTGCGTTTGGTATTGCGTGAGATTGGCGATATTGAACGGGTACTTTCACGGATTGGTTTAGGCACGGCTCGTCCACGTGATATTGTGCAATTGCGTCAGGCGTGTGGTCAGTTGCCGTTTCTACAACATGCTTTAAAAGCGACTTTGCAAAATGGTGATGTTGCACTGACTCGTATTGCAAGCGAACTTGGTCAATTTCAGCATATTTATGATCGGCTGAATCAAGCGATTGTTGAATTACCGCCTGTATTACTGCGTGAAGGTGGCGTTATTGCTGAAGGCTTTGATGATGAGCTGGATGAACTACGTCAGATTCGTGATCATGCAGGGCAATTCCTCATTGATCTCGAAGTCAAAGAGCGGGAAGCCTCAGGCATTGCCAACTTAAAAATCGGCTATAACCGAGTCAGTGGCTACTATATCGAGCTTTCTCGTGCGCAAGCCGCACAGGCACCTGCACACTTTATCCGTCGCCAAACCTTAAAAAATGCTGAGCGTTACATCACACCTGAGCTCAAATCTTTTGAAGATAAAGTACTCTCCAGTGAAGCACGTGCGCTGAACCGTGAAAAACAGCTCTATGAATTGCTTCTGCAAGAGCTTCGTGACGAAATTGTGCCATTACAAATCATGAGCCGAGCGATTGCCGATTTGGATGTTTACGCCAACTGGGCGACGCAAGCTCGCATGCACCATTGGCAACGTCCTGATTTTCAGCTTGAAACTGGCATTCATATTCAAGGTGGTCGTCATCCTGTGGTTGAAGCTTTGATCAAAACACCATATACCGCCAATGATACTCATCTTGATGCACAGCATCGTTTGGCGATCATCACAGGGCCGAATATGGGCGGGAAATCGACCTATATGCGTCAGACGGCATTGATCGTGCTACTTGCGCATTGTGGTAGCTTTGTCCCTGCGGAAGTTGCCAAAATGAGTAGTATTGATCGTATCTTTACTCGGATTGGTTCGGCAGATGATTTGTCGTCAGGCAAGTCAACTTTCATGGTCGAAATGACCGAAACAGCGCAAATTCTACATCATGCCACCAGTCAGTCTTTAGTGCTGATGGACGAGGTCGGGCGTGGTACCAGTACCTATGATGGTTTATCGTTGGCGTGGGCGTGTGTGCTTGATCTCGCCAAACGTATCAAATGCTTATGTATGTTTGCGACGCATTATTTTGAATTGACTGAGTTGGGTGCTGAGTCTGCGATTGATAACTATCATGTGGTGGCAAAAGAGATCAAAGGACAATTGATTTTATTGCACAAAGTCCAACATGGTCCAGCCAGTAAAAGTCATGGTTTACAAGTGGCGAAACTTGCAGGGATTCCACAAAATGTCGTTAAATCTGCACAGAAAAAACTCTCTGAACTTGAGATTCATCAAGCACAGGCAACACCGCTACAAGTACAAAACGATCTTTTTGCAGAACCTCAATTCGCAGAGCAATCATCATTCGTGGAAAATAATTTAGCGGAGAATCATATTGCCGATCAAGTGTTGTTAGAGAAATATCAAGAGATTGAACAGCAATTATCAAATTTACAATTGGATGATCTCACGCCACGTCAAGCCTTAGATATGCTCTATCAACTGAAACAGCAGATAAAATAAATGCCATTACAGCAAACTCTGACGGTTTCCGTTGCGATACTTCGTAATGTCGGATTGTTTGGGTTGTTTTTCTTTAGTTTAAATTTGATCAGTGCTTTTTATGCAGGACAGTATGCACCTGTATTATTTCTAATTTTCTTGAATTTAATCGCTTGCTACATGGTGATGAGTGCGGGGACTTATGAGGTGAGTGATGGTTTCATTTCACATCGTTGTCTGCGTGGACACTACCAAATCCGTTGGCAAGATATTGATCGGATCGAGCTTGGTGGACAGGGCAGTTATGTGCTTTATGCAGGAGCACAGCTTTTTATATTATTGCCAAGTATTTATTGGTCAGGTAAAGATAAAAATGCCTTTGAACAATTCATCAATCAGACAATTAAAGCGAGTCACTTAACCATCGAATCCAGTTTAATCGCAGATTTGATGTGGCATAAAAATACACGAATCTAGCGGTATCATATAAATTTTTTCTGAGTAATTTTGGGTGATCGTCGGGTGAGTTATAAGATGAGTTATAAGATGAGTTATAAATTGTTACGTTGTCTATAAAAACATCAATATTCAAATCAATAAAAACTCGGTAAAGTCTTTCAGAATGGAAATTATATAAATCTAAACAGAGTTACCGAACTGAACACAATAACGGAGTAAAGAATAATGATCATGCTTACTTTTGAAAAAATCATCAATGCAGATCAGGCGACAGTATGGCAAAAGCTTTGGGGCGAAGATACTTATCCAAAGTGGACCAGTGCATTTAGTGCAGACTCTCGGATGCAGTCGGATTGGCAAGTGAATGGTCGGACGCTCTTTTTAGACGGCAGTCAAAACGGCATGATTTCAACGATTAGCGAGATGGACGAGCCGAATGCTCTTGTATTTACCCATCTTGGTTTTATGGAAAATGGTGTAGAAGATTTTGACAGCCCGCAAGTGTTAAAGATGAAAGGTGCACAGGAAAAGTACTTGTTAAGTGAAAATACGCAAGGGCAAACCATTGTCAAAGTCGAACTGGATACTGATGCAGAGTGGGAAGAAATGATGAGTAATGGCTTTACCAAAGGCTTAGACATTTTGAAAACATTGTCAGAAAGTGCGTAAATCTTATTTACTCGGCAGTTAAAATCTTCTCAAAGTTCTAATGTCAAAAATAAAGCCTGCATGTCGCAGGCTTTGTTTTAGATCAAATTTGTATCATATAAAATATCAGAGCACAGCTTAAAGCCCTGCTGCATCTTTCAGTAATTCTGCTTTATCAGTTTGTTCCCATGTAAATGCAGTGCTACTTCCTTCACGACCGAAGTGACCATAAGTTGCCGTTTGCTTATACATCGGTTGTAACAAGTTCAACATACGTGTGATACCAAATGGACGTAGGTCAAAATGCTCACGAACCAATTCGATAATGGTTTCTTCAGCGATTTTTGCCGTACCAAAAGTATTTAGCGAGATTGAAGTTGGCTCAGCCACACCGATGGCATAGCTGACTTGGATTTCACATTTATCCGCAAGTCCCGCAGCAACGATATTCTTCGCCACATAACGACCTGCATAGGCTGCCGAACGGTCAACTTTGGATGGGTCTTTACCAGAGAATGCACCGCCACCGTGACGCGCCATACCGCCGTAGGTATCAACGATAATTTTACGACCAGTCAAACCACAATCGCCGACTGGACCACCGATCACAAAAATGCCGGTCGGATTGATGTGGAATTTCGTTTCTGCATGGAACATTTCAGCAGGAATCACAGGTTTGATGATCTCTTCAATGATTGCTTCTTTCAAATCTGCTTGAGAAATTTCAGGATCGTGTTGTGTAGAAAGTACAACAGCATCAAGGCGAACTGGTTTGCCGTTTTCATAAGCAAAAGTGACTTGGCTTTTCGCATCAGGGCGTAGCCACGGCAAGCCATTATTGTTACGACGTAGCTCAGCTTGACGCTCCATCAAGCGGTGCGCATATGAGATTGGTGCAGGCATGAGCACATCAGTTTCACGGCTCGCGTAACCAAACATCAAGCCTTGATCGCCCGCACCTTGATCTTCAGGCTTTTGGCGATCAACACCTTGAGCAATCTCAGGCGATTGTTTACCGATCATGTTGATCACGGCACAGGTCGAACCATCAAAACCTAAATCGGAATGATGATAGCCGATACCATTCACTGTGTTACGGACAATATTTTCAAAATCAATATTCGCCGTCGTGGTGATTTCCCCTGCAAGTACCACCGCACCAGTTTTAACTAAGGTTTCGCATGCGACACGTGCATAAATATCTTGTTCTAAAATTGCATCAAGAATCGCATCACTGATCTGATCAGCCATTTTGTCTGGATGACCTTCACTTACCGATTCTGATGTAAATACTGCGTACTCGCGCATGAAACTTCCATTCTTGAATTTTAAAAATGGCGATATCTTACATCATATTGCACTGAGATGGCAGATTAGCGCTCAAGCAATTCAATCAAAACTTCTGATATTTGATATTCAACCAATTGAAAATTAAATAAAATTCACTTATCAAAAGTTCTTGAAAATTTTAAAAAATTGACATGAATCAATTTCACTTTTTATGTTGTATTGAAAAAAATCTAAAACTGGCTGATCAGTTCACACTTTATCCGTAAAATTGGTCGAAATAAAAGCGTGAAAATGGCATGATGGCTAAAATTTAATACTTCATATTTGAATGCGTCATATTTAAAACGTGATATGAAGCGACTTAACCAAAGACTAAAAGTCTGCAATTAGATACCGTAGGGAAATCAGATGTTAAAGCACGATGCCGATTTAGAACTCTTCCGTGACAATTTTCGCCGTTTTATGCAGGAGCATATCGCACCGCATTATGAAACTTGGGAAAAAGAAGGCTTGATGCCTCGACAAGTTTGGAATCTCTTGGGTGAAAATGGTTATCTCTGTGTCGATCTACCTGAAGAATATGGTGGCTATAGTGTGCCGACGTATTATTCACTCATGCTTGTAGAGGAAGCATCTCGTGCAGGCTATGGTGCGTTATCGACTGCGATCTCGTGTCACTCTGAGATTGCGGCGCCGTATATTTTGCACATTGCCAATGAAGAGCAAAAGCAACAATGGCTACCAAAAATGGTGTCAGGTGAAGTCGTTGGTGCAATTGGGATGACTGAGCCTGGAGCAGGTTCGGATTTACAAGCGATTCGTTCAAATGCGATTTTGCAAGATGATCATTACCTATTAAATGGCTCGAAAACCTTTATTTCTAATGGTCAGCATGCAGATTTAGTTGTCCTTGCCGTGAAAACTGATCCTGCTGCCAAAGCAAAAGGCGTTTCACTCATGCTAGTGGATACGCATTTGGATGGTTTTAAAAAGGGCACCAACTTAGACAAAATCGGCTTACATTCTCAAGATACTTCAGAGCTATTCTTTGATAATGTCAAAGTCCCGAAAAATCAATTGCTCGGTCAAGCTGGGCATGGTTTTGCTTATCTTATGCAAGAGCTTCCTCGTGAACGTACAGCGATTGCAGCGACGGCGTTGGGTGCGATTCGTGGTGCGATTGATGTGACGGTGAAATATGTCCAAGAGCGTCAGGCGTTTGGTCAGTCGATTGCCAAGTTCCAGAATACTCGCTTCGTCATTGCGCAAGCCAAGATTGATGAACAAGCTGTGGCAGCATTTTATGAGCGCTGTGTGGAAGAATACATGGAAGGCATCATGACCGTGCAAACTGCGGCGGCGATCAAAGCATTCTCAACGGATATGCAGATGAAAGTGGCGGATAATTTGCTTCAGCTGTTTGGCGGTTACGGCTATATGACTGAATATTCGATTTCACGCTTCTTTGTGGATGCACGGATTCAGCGTATCTATGGCGGTACCAATGAGATCATGAAAGAGATCGTGGCTCGTGATGTGTTAGGGCGTTGATTGAACGGTTGAAATAGCATATTGAATCATTGAAAATGCCCACAAATGTGGGCATTTAAAATTACAGATAATTCACTTCAATACTGGCATGTACGATTTCTTCATGGATCGACAAAGCATGTTTGATACTTTCAGGTGTAATCGCATGATTTTCAGTTTTGATAGCGAGAATGCAGGAAAATTTTTCTCGACCAACTTGCCATACGTGCAAATCTGCCAGTTCAACATCTAAATCCTGCATCATTTCTTTAATTTCTACGACGACAGGTACATCCATTTCAGCTTCAAGGAGAATTTTTCCTGTCTGACGAATCAGTCCTAAAGCCCATTTTGACACCAAAATTGCGCCAACAATGCCTAAAATTGCATCTAAAAAATCCCACTGCAAATATTTTCCAGCGAATAAGGCGATGATTGCCAGTACAGATGTCAGTGCATCTGCGATGACATGTAAAAATGCAGCACGTTGATTCAGATCATGGCTATGGTGAGTATGCGTTGCTTCATGTTCATCGTATGAATGTTCGTGATGAGAATGATCATGGTCATGATGATGGTGGCTATGATGCGAATGTCCGTGATGTGCGTGTCCATGGTGTTGTGAATGCCCTTGATGTGCATGATCATCATGCAGTAACCATGCACAAACGACATTCACGATTAAACCTAAAATCGCAATGCTGATTGCTTCGTTATAATGAATTTGCACGGGATGAAATAGGCGTTCAATCGAGCTAATACACATAATTAACGCAACGAGCATGAGTAAGATCGCACTGCTATATCCTGCGAGAATTTCGATTTTCCATGTGCCAAAGCAAAAGCGTGGGTCATTGGCATAATGACGTGCGGCACGATAGGCAACATAAGCCAAGCCAAGTGCCAACATATGCGAACTCATATGCCATCCATCAGCAAGTAGTGCCATGGAGTTGAAAATCCATCCACCAGCAATTTCTGCAACCATCATAACGCCAGTAAAAATGGTCGCAATCAGAATTTTTTTCTGAGCAAGCGGATTGCCTTGATCAAACTGATGAGAATGATTGGCTTGGAGGGGATTTGAGGTAGATGAAGCCATGATCGCTACTTTTTTAAAAATATGTTAAAATACTCCCCTATAGTATTTTGGATTTCATGAAGAATTGCAATGGGTCATTTATCAAATAATCGAAAAGTTCTGAATCGGATCAGTCGTCTACAAGGACAGGTCAATGCGACCTATAAAGCGGTATCAGAAGGGCAAACGCCTTGTATTGATGTGTTACAGCAAGTGGCTGCGATTCGTGGGGCGGTGCATGGTTTGATGAATGAATTGTTAGAAGCGCATTTGGTGGAGCATATTTTGCCTGAGCAATATGATGAAGCGCAGTTGCAAAAGTTTTTAGATTTAATCAAAAAGTATAAATAGTGATTTGAATTAAAAAGGCAGGAAAATCAATTTCCTGCCTTTAGATTTTGTTTGCGATAAATATAAAAAAACAATCTTAGCTATTTTTCTCACGTGCAATGGCACGGTAGCCAATATCGCTACGATATTGCATCCCTGTAAAAGTCACTTGACCGCACACTTCTAAAGCATTGATTTGTGCTTCAAGAACACTCTCACCAAGCGCAGTCACACAGAGCACACGACCACCCGCCGTAATTACGTGACCATCTTCAGAGAGTGCTGTACCTGCATGGAAGATTTTGGTGTCTTCTGGAGATTGACCAAGACCTGAGATCACATCACCTTTACGTACACTTTCAGGATAGCCTTCGGCAGCTAAGACCACACCGATTGACTTGCGCTCATCCCACTTTGCTTCATTGGGTAGATTGCCAGCAATACCTGCTTCAACTAAATCGACCAGTGAAGATTGCAAACGCATCATGATCGGCTGAGTTTCAGGATCGCCAAAACGACAGTTAAATTCGATCACACGAGGTTGACCTTCCGCATCAATCATTAAGCCCGCATAGAGGAAGCCAGTATAGTCATGACCGTCTTTTTTCATGCCGTCTACGGTTGGACGCATGACTTGTTCCATAGCACGTTGGAACACTTCATCAGTCACCACAGGCGCAGGGGAGTAAGCACCCATCCCGCCAGTGTTCGGACCTTGATCACCTTCAAAAATACGTTTGTGATCTTGCGAGGTCGCCATTGGTAAGATGTTATTGCCGTCGATCATGCAGATAAAAGAGGCTTCTTCACCCTCTAAGAATTGCTCAATCACCACACGGCTACCTGCATCGCCAAATTTATTGCCTGCAAGCATGTCGTCAATGGCAGCAAAGGCTTCGTCATTGCTCATGGCAACGATCACGCCTTTACCCGCAGCAAGTCCATCAGCTTTGATCACGATCGGTGCGCCATGTTGTTCGACATAGGCTTTAGCAGGTGCAACCTCAGTAAACACTTCATAAAAAGCCGTTGGGATGTTGTGCTTTTTCAAAAAGTCTTTGGCAAATGCCTTTGAGCCTTCAAGCTGTGCAGCGTATTGGGTTGGTCCCCAAATTTTTAAGCCTGCAAGACGGGCAGCATCGACTACGCCATTGACCAGCGGTGCTTCTGGTCCAACGATGATGAGGTCGATTTGGTTATTTTTAGCAAACTCGACGATGGCAACATTGTCCAAGATGTCGAGCTGTACATTTTGACATTTGTCTTCATTGGCGGTGCCTGCATTACCCGGTGCAACAAATACCGTGCTGACTTTGGCATCTTGAGCAATTTTCCAAGACAAGGCATGCTCACGACCACCACTACCCAAAACTAAAATATTCATCAATTATTTTCCCTTTTCATCTCGCAATGAAATCGAATTTATCAAAATGCTGTGATGCAAAAAATTTCATCAAAAATTATGAATGAAAAAATCCCGATGTACTAGCCCAAAATGAGGTATTGAACTGTACAAAGGGATTTTAAAAATCAGTGACGGAAGTGGCGCATGCCTGTAAATACCATGGCAATGCCGTGTTCATTGGCTGCAGCGATGGTTTCTTCATCACGCATCGAACCACCCGGCTGGATAATACATTTGATGCCAGCTTTAGCCGCATTATCAATACCATCACGGAATGGGAAGAATGCATCCGATGCCATCACTGCACCTTCAACCACGAGTCCTGCATGTTCTGCTTTGATCGCTGCGATACGTGCAGAGTTAACACGGCTCATTTGACCTGCGCCAACACCGATGGTTTGACGATTTTTCGCATAGACAATCGCATTTGATTTGACATACTTCGCCACTTTCCAAGCAAAAATAAGATCGTCAATTTCTTGCTCGGTTGGTGCACGGTCAGTTACGACTTTGAGATCAGAGGCTTTGATCATGCCTAAGTCTTGATCTTGTACCAAAAGTCCACCGTTGACACGTTTGAAGTCGAACTGCGGTGCACGTGCATCAATTGCAGGTAGTTCGCCACAAGTCAAAACACGTACATTTTTCTTAGCGCCAGTGACTTCAAGTACGCCATCGGCAATACTTGGCGCAATGATCACCTCGACAAACTGACGATCAACAATTGCTTGCGCAGTTGCCACGTCTAACTCACGGTTAAAAGCGATAATGCCACCAAATGCAGACTCAGGATCGGTTGCATAAGCAAGATCATAAGCAGTTTGAATACCCTCTAAAGACACTGCCACGCCACATGGATTGGCATGTTTTACGATCACACAAGCAGGCTTAGCAAAGGTTTTGACACATTCCAGTGCTGCATCGGTATCAGCGATATTGTTATAAGACAGTTCTTTACCTTGTAATTGCGTTGCAGTCGATACAGAAGCCTCAGTCGCTGTACTTTCCACATAGAACGCTGCGGATTGATGTGGGTTCTCACCGTAACGTAAATCTTGTGATTTATTCATTTGCAGGTTGAAAGTACGGGCAAATTGATCGGCTTCACCTTCTGCTTTGTCAACACGTGCACCAAGATATTGCGCAATCATGCCGTCATATTGCGCTGTATGTTCAAAGGCTTTCACTGCCAAATCAAAACGAGTCGCATGTGAAAGTGTACCTTCAGCTTTTAATTCAGCAACTACGGTATCGTAGTCAGAGGCATTAACGATGATACCGACTGATGCGTGGTTCTTCGCTGCAGCACGTACCATGGTTGGACCGCCGATGTCGATGTTTTCGATCGCATCTGCAAGAGAGCAATTTGGCTTAGCCACAGTTTCAGCAAATGGATAAAGATTGACAATGACCAAGTCGATTGCATCAATATTGTGCTCAGCCATGACAGCTTCATCAAGCCCACGACGCGCCAAAATCCCGCCATGAATCTTTGGATGTAATGTTTTGACACGACCATCCATCATCTCTGGAAAGCCAGTGTGCTCAGACACTTCAATCACAGGAACTTGGTTGTCTTTAAGTAGCTTATAAGTGCCACCAGTTGAAAGAATTTCAATATTCAAGCTTGCAAGCGATTGTGCAAACTCAACGATACCAGTCTTATCAGAAACGGAAATTAAAGCACGAGAAACAGTCATAGCGGTATGTTTAAAATCAAAAGTGAAAGGGGAAACATCTAAAAATTAGGCATAAAAATGCCCGCTCGTTGGCAGGCATCTTATCATTTATTCAACTATTCAGCCATTAAACCGTGAGCTTTTAACTTCTTACGCAAAGTGCCACGGTTAAGTCCCAGAATCTCCGCAGCACGTGTTTGGTTGCCACGAGTATATTCAAGAACGACTGATAATAATGGTTTCTCCATTTCAGCCAAAACCATATCGTAAACTTGCGCAGGCTGTTCACCTTGCAATTGAGCGAAGTAATGGCGAACTGCACGGTCTACGTGAATACGTAGCGCAACGTCAGATTGTGCAGTAAAAATAGGAGACTTACTATTCATGCGATAAATCCGAAAATTTTGACCACTAGATAATTAATGTAGTTCATCAACATTATCTTAGCGGTGGGTTAATATGTTAAGCATCTAGTGACCCATTCAAGACCATCAAAATAATGATCGTTTAAACAGTCACAGCTTCATCCGAAATGAAGCACAAACAATTCATTTTGCGGTGCAACTCAAGCGTGTTTGACTGTATGAAAAATATACATGTCAAAAACAACGAAAAACAAAACCCTACACCAACCAACATTGGCAATTAAAAGGGAATAGTTTTCAAACTGCTAGAACCAGCAAAGGAGACAAGTTAAAACTTCAATTGCACATATCATAGCATTTTCTCGCCCAAAGTGAGCAAATAAAGTTCATTTTTTCGTAATTATTTTGCTGTATATTTGGAAAGTTTCAGCGTATATTCCTCAACTTTTTGTTTTTCCTGAATTGTTTAAAAAATATGCAAAGCTGCTTTTTGTAAATAAAGTCAAATTAATTTGGAATTTTGGACAACAAGACGGGTTGATGTGACGGATTAGATGTAGTGAAAGAAGAAAATTTGAAAAATCAATAGAAGCACCAGTAAAAAATTGAGCACACCCCAAGTCACATAATAATTGCGCTGGTTATCTGTCATTTTCGCCTTACGAACATAACGGACTTCATTCTTTTTAGGATTGATCTTGGGTGTTGCGACCGTTACTGCTTTCAAACCAAACTGATTTGGGCTCATGGTGTCAAGGTGATTCAGATAGGTGTACAGATTCAGTCTTGAGCCCTCTACACTACTATTCATCATATCCATCACATGATCAATGATACTTGCATTTTTTGAGGCATGTGCCATCAAATCAAATGGGTTTGTTTGGATATCTTTGGTGTCGTGTTGTAGAGAGTAGTGGATAAAGTTTTGCGCATTGGTGTTGGGTAGATAATCAGGATCGAGAATAAAATGCGCAAAAGCATCAAATGTTGCATGACATTCTGCACAGCGCACTTTGCCCTGAGCTATGTTAAGTTGCATTAAGGTCAGTTCATAAGTGCTTTGGCAGTTTGGACATTGGCTATAGTAGCGCATTGATTCTCAATCCAGTGTTTGTTTAATATTCCAGTTTAAGCCTTTCGATGTCCTGAAAGGCGACACCAGTTTTCTTCACGCATCTGTTGCCCAGTGATTTCAAAATACGGTGCGTAAGCAGCTTTGACATCTTCGATCTGTTCTTCGATCAATCCTGCAAGTGCAATCTGTGCATTCGGTACAGTGAGATTGTAGAAGGTTTCAACAAGCATCATCAGTGGTTTTGCTAAGATGTTTGCGACCAAGATTTCTGTTTTGTCTTGATAATGTGCTTCAAACTCTTCAGGTAATCCGACCCAAAGTCGATTTGCCACACCATTCAATTCGGCATTTTGCTTGGTTGCAAGGACGGCTTGCGGGTCAATATCTGTGGCATAAACATATTTTGCACCCAATAATAGTGCAGCGACACCTAGAATCCCTGAGCCACAACCGTAGTCGATCACCACTTTATCTTTGAGGTCAATGCTTGCAAGCCATTGTAGGGAGAGGAAGGTACTAGCATGGTTACCCGTACCAAAAGCAAGCCCTGGATCAAGTTTGATATTGGTCACTTCGGGATTGGGTGCTTCAAGCCATTCAGGGACGATCCAAAGATTGTCTGCGACTTGGATCGGCTCATAATAATCCATCCAAGCACGTTCCCATGCTTGATCTTCGATGACTTCTGAGCGGATTGCAGTATGCTCGATCTGCGTAGAAATAAACTGCGATAATGCATCTGCATCTATAGGTTGCTCTTCATCTTGCTGAAAAATACCAGTCACAATGACATTATCCCAAAGCGGTGTTTCACCCGGCAATGGTTCAAGCAAAGCTTGATCTTCCGCATCGTCTAAAGTCACGCTCACTGCACCTAAAGATAACAGTAGCGATTCGCAGATTTCGACTTGAGATTGTTGTACTGTGATATGGATTTGCAACCAGTTCAAAAGATGTCACCAAAAAATTCTATTGTTGCGATGTATTGTAGCTGATAAGCACAATAAAAGATTGGGCACTGTGAAAATTCGCACAAAAAAATAAGGGTCTTAAGAAAGTAAAGCGCATCAACAGTGGCTGTTCATGCGCATTGATTGGTTGAATTTTTAGCGAGAATTAATGATTGAGACTCTCAGCTGTTGCATCTTCAGGTAGTGGCGCAATGCGATTGAGTAGAAAACCAAATGCCACCGCAAAAAAATACATAAAGATCGAATACACCGCCGCAGGCATGGCAATGGTGGTACTTGCCATGATGGTAATGGCGATGGTAATCGCCAAAGTGCCATTATGAATACCGATCTCAAACGCCGAAGCACGTGCTTGGCGTGCGCTGATACCAAACATTCTCGGAACGAAATAGCCAATGCTTAGGCTTATTGCGCAGAATAATGCGGTTGCGACACCGACTTCGCCAATATAGTTCACGAGGTTTTCACGCTCGCTCATGATCGCACCAAGAATGATAATCACGAGGAAAACCACAGCAAAAATGCGAGTAGGTTTATTGAGCTTATCCGCTGTGCTTGGCGAGTAATGACGAATTAACATCCCGATCAATACAGGTACGATAATGATCACAAACACTTGCACAACTTTGGCAAACTGTAGACCAATCTGTTGATCGCCTTGCATAAAATGATTAATGGCGAAGTTCACCACGATCGGTAAAGTGACGGCAGCCAAGATTGAATTGATCGCTGTTAAGGTAATATTTAGAGCAATATCACCTTTAAATAGATAGCTCAGCAAATTGGCAGTTGCACCACCTGGGGATGCAGCAAGTAGCATCAAACCGACTGCGAGTAATGGTGAAAGGGCAAAGATTTTACACAATGCAAAAGCGACACCGACCAACAAGACCAATTGGCAAAACAGTGCCACAAATACGGCTTTGGGATGTTTTCGAACACGACTAAAATCTTTTGGTGTCAGCTCTAAACCTAAGCCTGCCATGACAATACCGAGTGCAATCGGTAAAAATACGGTAACGAGTGCGGAGTCCATTATTATTCATCCTTGAATATTCTAAGCGATTGATTTTGAGTGTAGCGTAATTTACTTGCTTTACAAGCGGTTTAAAGCAAGCAGTTAAAATGGTGTAATTAAAATCATGCCATTAGAGTCATGTAATACAACATCGAAATGATTCCATTGCAGGCTACAACAGTTTGTCTAAAAAATCTGTCATCGTCATGACAGTCTTGCACATGTTGCACAGCAAAATAGGCTACACTATGCCAAGTTTTAACTATACATTTTGATTGTGCAGAAATTTGATGAGTAAACAGCAAGCGTCGAGTCGATATTGGGTGACCTGTGCCGATGGTTTGGAAAACCTATTGCAGGAAGAAATCACTGCATTAGGCGCAGAGGTAGTCGATCGCAAAGCAGGGCGATTGATTATTCAAGGTCAGCTTGAAACTGCATATCGTATTTGCATGTGGTCACGCCTTGCCTCACGTGTGTTGTTGCCGATTTTCTCGCAAGAGATTGAACAAAATTATGATGATCGTGATGTCGCAGAAGAGCTATTTGAAGCGGCAGTCAATTTTGATTGGTCATTGATCTTTGCACCGCAAAGTACCTTTGCCATCCGCTTACATACCGAACGTGAAATCAAGGTCAATACTCAGTTTGCGACTTTACGTGTCAAAGATGGCGTGGTCGATAGCTTTATGGAAAGTCAAGGTCGCCGTCCAAGCATTGATACCAAACAACCTGAAATTACGCTTTACGTGCTTGCAGGCAAGTTAGCGCATCATTTCTGCCTTGATCTGTCAGGCGACAGCTTGCACCGTCGTGGCTATCGTCGTTATATGACCGATGCGCCGATCAAAGAAAATCTTGCCGCAGCGATTTTGCAAAAAGCACAACTGACTCAGCGCAAGCCTGACATGATTCTTGATCCGATGTGTGGTTCGGGGACATTTATTATTGAAGCTTTGATGATCTTGACTGAGCGTGCACCGGGCATGGTACGTCGCTTTGGTTTTAATGGTTGGCATGGGCACGATCATGAACTGTGGCAAAGCATCAAGCGTGAAGCGGTCGAACGTCATCACGTAGCGATGGAGCGACCATTGCCGAAGTTTTATGCGTTTGATGCCGATTGGGATGCGGTACAAGCTACTCGCAAAAATATTATCGCCGCAGGTTTTGAATCGGTACTCGATCAAATTCAGATCGAAGAACGTGTCCTTGGGGATTGGTGTGATTTTGGTTTAACAGATGGTCAAAAGGCATTCGTCGTGACTAACCCACCATATGGCGAACGTCTAGGGGATAAAGCTTCGAATCGTGCTTTGTATCAAGGTTTGTCGATGTTGCTACAGGAACAATTTAGCGGACAATATGCGGCGGTAATCGCTGCGCATATTGAGCAAGCCGATGTATTGGCACTGGCTGAACCTGAAACTTTACGCTTGATGAATGGTAATTTGCCGATCTACGTGCGGATGGGGCAGGTCAAAGTAGCGATCGATCGCCAACCCTTTTTACAAAACTGGCAAGCTGAAAAAGTTGAAATCGAAGAAGCACAAGACTTTGCCAATCGTCTACAAAAGAATATGCAAAGCCTGAAAAAATGGGCAGTGAAAGAGCAAGTACACTGTCTGCGTTTGTATGATGCGGATTTGCCTGATTTTAATTTGGCGGTGGATTTGTATGGTGAGCTGTTGCATGTGCAAGAGTATGCGCCACCGAAAAAAATTGATCCTGAAAAAGCCAAAAAGCGTTTTAATTTGGCATTGGTTGCGATCCGTGCGGTCACTGGGATTCCACGTGAAAAAGTCTTTATTAAAACCCGTGCTCGTCAGTCGGGTAAAGCGCAATATGAAAAGCAAAGCCAAGCCTCTAAACGCTTTATCGTGCGAGAGGGTGATGCCAAACTGCTGATCAATATGACTGATTATTTGGACACAGGTTTGTTCTTAGATCATCGTCAGATTCGTTTACAGATTGCCAAAGAAGCACGAAATAAACATTTCTTAAACTTATATAGCTATACTTCAACAGCAAGTGTGCATGCAGCCTTAGCAGGTGCGGCGAGTACCACCAGTGTTGATCTGTCGAATACTTATCTGAACTGGGCGAAAGAAAATTTTGTACTGAATGGCTTAACAGTCGATCACCCTGATGAACAGCATCAGTTCTTTGTCAGTGATTGTTTTGAATGGCTCAAAGAAGGGCATGAACAATACGACTTGATCTTTATTGATCCTCCGACATTCTCCAACTCGAAAAAATTCTACGGCACATTCGACGTGCAACGTGATCATTTGTCATTGATCAAACGTGCGATGAATCGCCTCAGCAATGAGGGCGTTTTATATTTTTCCAATAACTATCGTGGTTTTGAGATGGATGAGGAGATTGAAGCGATGTTTGACGTGGAAGAAATTACCCAGTGGACAATTGGTCCAGACTTTAAACGGAATCAAAAAATCCACCGTGCATGGCGGATTCGTCATTTTGATGTATAAGTTGATTTTTAGTCCATTAAGCCAAAAATCCCTCCCAACCTCCCTTTAACAAAGGGAGGAGAGGTGCAAATTTTTTACTCTTTTTTTTACTCATCTTTTAATGCACATTCAAAGCTCGATGGATTGTGTGAGCAACGAATACGTTTCAGAATATTCATCATATCTTTGTTGTAATAACCTTGTTTGGTCATCGAGATACGAGATTCTCGCATCAGTTTGAGATAGCTTGGCTTATCATCTTCATGCAGTTCTACCCAATATTTCTTTGGAATGCGGTTTTCTAATTTATCAACAAAATCAAAAGCAGGTTGCAATTGCTTAGAAATAATTTCACGTGTGATCGGTCCCATTCCCGCAGGAAACTTATCACGGTGGATGATCAATGTCCCTGTTACTTGGATCAATGGGAAACGGATAATACCGCCTTTTGCCTTGCCTGATTTGTCCGTCATACCACGATGAAGTTCTAATGTTTCAAACAAAAAGGTCGCAAAGGTGATTCGGGGTCATATCAGCAAAGTCATTCAATTTTGAAGACATAAAAAATACGCTATTCAAACTGAATAACGGATTTCAAAAAACTTATTGGAATTGAATTTAGAACCAATTCACTAGCGATACGCCCAAGCCGACATAAGTCGCTTTGTGGTTATAATCAATCAGACTTTCACCGTAGCCATCAAAGATTTGCAAGTGCCCACGAAGTGGACCTGACAGTGGGAATGCCCAATCAAACTGCAATGCACCATGACTATCGTCACCACCTTTTAAGCTATGACGTGCCATTAATGAAAAGTTATGATCTTTCCATTTGTAGTTGGCAGTAATGTCACCATGCCCAAGATAGTCGGTAATGTCAGGATTATTGTCATCAATCTCATCTTCTTCAAGGCGATACCACGGACGAATCATCAATGCGAAATTGTCACGTTCTAAGCCAACGTTGAGCATGACACGGTTCCAACTTCTTGAAAATGGATCAGAGCGACCATTGGATTGGTGATTAAGTGTTACACCGAGCAAACGTCCATGCAGACCAAGTAAGTTGTAATTGGTACGTACAACTAAGCTTGCTTCAGGCTCATAGTTGGTTTCACGAAATGGACGAGATCCGTCTTCGTTATAGACTTGCCAACGTGAAGACTGCGTATAACCAATCCATACGTCACCAGTATCACCAAAGATATCTTCAAGTGCTTTGGTCTTAAATGAAAGTTGAAATTTGGCTTCGGTATTTTTCAAATCCTGTTCAGTGGTGACATCATTCAATGGATTTGGGCTATGCGGTGTGGTATTGGTTTTTGATGTCCACATTGCAGGCAGGAGATAGACTGGCTGATATGAACGAATCTGCCAAGTCCCTAGTTTTGCTTCAGGGCTCAGCTCCCAACGCTTATCCAGTAGTGACGTATTTGGATTAAATGCAGGTGCAGCACCAATCAATTTCAAGTCTTCAGCTTTCTGTTGAATATGTTCTGTAACAGTCTGCGGTTCGGGCTTTGCTTCGACTAATACATTGTCTGCTTCATTTTCAGGCGCAGCGTCAGTCACTGCATTTTCTGTGGCTTTAAAAACCAAGTCATAGCAAGCAAGACGTTCAGTCGCCGAAGTTAAACCAACACATGCAGTTGCTGATGCGGGTGTTGGATCACTAGAATCTGCACCCACCACAGGTAGCGTATCTTCTGCAAAGGCAAAACTTGAGCTAATACATGCACTAAGTGTCGCCATTTTTAATAATTTCACTGAATTGGTCGCATGCAATGGGTAACGCAGTTTAAGCTGTGGGGTAGACATAAGAACTCCAGAAAATCACTTAAAACAAAACATGATAAATATGCACAAATTCTAAATACGTTTGATTTCAAAACCAAGCTCAGACAAGTCATTTTGACGAGCGATCGGGGCAACTACAGATCGAGATGGGCTTTGATCAACGAGGTACTGCGCGGTGACACGACGTAAATCTTCAATCGTCACATCCAAAAGTCGCTGACGAAGTGCCTGACGGAAAGCATGCCCTCGCTGATGAAAGTCAGCGTAGCAACTGGTGATCGCCTCACCTGCAGGTGAACCAGGTTTATCCATACTCGAAATCACCCCAAGAATGGCTTCTTCGATCTGATGCGGTTTGGCATCATGATTCATGAGCCAATCAATCGAGCGCTCAAAATCAGCAAAAGTTTCACTCAAGCGTGGGTCACGATAGCTAAAAAAACGAAAAGCACAGGCATTGGCATCATAGCCCGCACCGCCACCATAAGCACCACCTTGCTCACGAATTGCTTGGTGTAAGAAGCCATCACGTAGATACGGTCCAAGAATGGTCAGTACCGCCGCATCAGGATGATCAATCGCTACCGCAGGGTAGACGCTTGCGCAGAACTGGACATTGGATTGAATCAACCAAGCTTGATCGTGAGTATTGGTTTCAAAAGATGGAATGGTTAATGGTGCAGTTTCAGTTTCTACAGGATTTTTAGACCAAACATCGACAAGTTTTTGCAGAAGTTCATCGCTAAACTCTTTTTCACAAACCAATAAGAATTGTTTAGGTTGATTGAGAATGCGTAGCTGTAAAAATTGAATTTGAGTAATAAATTGAGTGTAGCTCAGGTCATTTTCACGAATATCATCAATCAGCTTCGATAACAATTGCAAGGCAGGCAAACCAGTCACATGATAGTCACGTTTTGCATAAGCACTCATGTTGCGTGAAGCAGTCTGCATGGCATAACCATGTCCTGCATTGCTGAGGCGAGCTTGCCAACGGGCTTTGCGTTGTTGTAAAAGCTCAAGGATACGGCTCTTTTCATCCAAGCGAATATTGCAAAAAGCGTGTTGCAATAGTTGCATCGCCTCAGGATGACGATTTAATGCTTTGGTGGTTAATGTCAATAAGGCACTGATTTGATCAGCATCATCGACCTGACTACGCAAGCTCACACCCATGCCGACACCGCCACTGATTTCTGTCTGACGCTGTTGCAAGGTCAGATAATCATCATCGCCTGCGCCGACTTCACCCATGAGCAGAGCAAAAATCCCTAAATATGGCGATTGCACCACATCATCAGGTAGTTCAATCAACACTTGTTGATAATACAGTCCATTGGTGCCTGCATGATACAGTTTGACGAGTGTTTCATGATTTGCCAGTTGAATGGTGGTGTCGATCGGCTCGATGTGCTTTAGATCGGCAGGAATATCTTCCAAACCGACTTTTGGCAATAACGATAAATCATCTTCAGTGGCTTGACGTGCTTTCAATGCTTCGGCTTGTTCGATCAATTGCGTGCGATCTGCATCGGTTAATTTTTCATTGATTTGATCAAGTCGAGCTTGCTCCGCCGCTTGCTCTTGCGTAGAAATATTTTGATCGGGAATGAGCGTCATACGCACACGATGCGGATTATCAATGAGATAAGTCTGAATCAGATTGGACAGCCACATTGGATCTTGCAAATCGTCACGGATTTGCGACAAGGCTTGATCAACATCCCACACCGCCACAGGATCACCGTGATGAATTGCTGCCCCTAAACCACTTAAAATCAAACTTAAACCATACGGTGTCCCATCACCGCCGACTTCACGTTGATGCAGTTCGATCTGATGCAAAATCGCTTCGATTTGGCTTGGGTCAATTGGCTTCGAGGCGACACTTTTAAGAATCTCAAGCGTACCTTGCTCAAACTGTTCGGCTCGATCTGCTTCTGAACCTTGAATACCGCAGTAGAAAGTCATTTCAAAATTGCTATCATCCACGCCAAGCATCGGACCTATAGACTGACCAAGCCCGCTGGTTTCCAAATATTGACGTAGTGGTGACGCCGAGTTTTCCAACAAAATGCCTTCGACCAAACGCATAGCAAGACGCAGTTTAATATTGGTCATCTCAGGCAACAACCACGCCATGACATGATAGGTTTTTTCGCTTAAATCGTCTTCATCAACCGCATAGGACTCGACCACTTGGATTGGTTGGCTGAGGCGTTGCTCAGGTTCGGAGTGAATGGTGTTGCCTTGATCAAAACCTTGTAAGGCTTGCGATTCCACTTGCGCATGAAATTCTGTCACATCCAAATCGCCAAAGCTCATCAACACCGCATTCGACGGGTGGTAATGACTTTGATAAAAGGCTTTAAGTTGCTCATAACTCAAGTCGGGAATGTCTTTTGGATCACCGCCAGAGTTGTAGTGATAAGTGGTTTTTGGATAGAGATGATGCGCCAGTTTGTGATACAGCTGATCGGTGGCGGCGCTCATTGCGCCTTTCATTTCATTGAACACGATGCCTTTATACACAGGGCGATCATTTTCCAGTTCAACACGAATGCCTTCTTGGGCAAAATCCAATGGATTCAAATTGGCATGAAACGCCGCATCCAAATATACCGAGAGTAAGTTATTAAAATCTTTATCATTTTGCGTAGCAAACGGATACGCCGTCCAATCCGCTGCGGTAAAAGCATTCATAAAGGTATTTAGCGAACGGCGAATCATCGAAAAGAACGGATCACGCACAGGATATTTCTGCGAGCCACACAGCGCAGTGTGCTCCAAAATATGTGCTGTGCCTTTGGAGTCCATCGGCTGGGTACGAAACGCGACTAAAAAGACTTTCTCAGGGTTTTGATTACCCAAATGGTAATGCACCGCATTAGTTTTTTTATGGCGGTATTCAAAGACGGTGGTGGAGAGCGCAGGGATGAATTGCTGACGTACCAAATCAAATGCAGGGTGAGTAGATGGGGCGACTGAATTTGAACTGGTCTTCGACATACGGACTCCAAAATAAAAACGGTATAGATGCTTCACAAAGCTAAGCATCTAAAAAATACAAAACAGCTTTGGAGTATACCTAAAAATAGAGGAGAGCGGAAAACTTGAAATTTTTTCTTTGATTTTGAACGTGCGAAATGAGCCATGCCATTGTTTGTGGTAATCTAAGGCAATTTTTTAAAAACATTGGAATATTGCACATGACTGCGCCTGCACTGTTTTCACTTGGAAATGCTTTGGTCGATCAAGAGTTTTTGGTCGATGACGAATTTTTAGGTCATGCCGAGCTGAATAAAGGCACCATGCAACTCTGTGATGCAGCACAACAAGCCAAATTGGTGGAGTATTTGGCAGATGCGGAACACAAAGGTCAAGCCAGTGGCGGTTCGGCGGCGAATACCACAGTTGCCTTCAGTGCACTTGGTGGAACAAGTTTTTATGCTTGTCGTGTGGGCAATGATGAATTAGCAAGTTTTTATCTCAATGACTTGGCATCCGTAGGTGTGCAGACCGACGAAAAATCAATTAGCGAAGGGCAGACAGGTTCCTGTATCGTGCTGATTACGCCAGATGGCGAGCGTACGATGTACACCCATCTTGGTATTACTGCTGAATTAAGCGCAGATCAAATCCATTTTGATGCGTTAAAGTCTGCCGAGTGGCTCTATATCGAAGGTTATCTTGCGACCAGTCCAAGTGCGATCGAAGCGGTTAAACTCTCTCGTGATATCGCCAAAAAGCATCAAGTAAAAATGGCAATTTCTTTGTCTGATCCTGCGATGGTGCAATATGCAAAAGCAGGTCTAGATGCGCTGATTGATGATGGTGTAGATGTGCTGTTTTGCAATGAACAAGAAGCCTTGATGTTTACTTCGACAAGCCATCTTGATGATGCCGTGCAGGCGCTACTTGAGCGTGCAGAAACCGTTGCCATTACTTTGGGTGCAAAAGGCGCATTAATCGCCAATCGAGAGCAAGAAACATTTATCGTACAAGGGCAGGCGGTACAGGCTGTGGATACTAATGGTGCAGGTGATGCTTTTGCAGGTGGGTTTTTATCGGCATTGGTCAAAGGGCAAACTTTAGAAGAAGCGGCGACTTTGGGTAATTTGGTCGCATCAAAGGTGGTGAGCCAGTTTGGACCTCGTCTAAGCCTTGAACAGTATCAGGCTTTGCTATAATTTCCAATTAATTAATACTTTAAATATATTGTTTATCATCAAGGTGTGGAGTAAATATGCATCTGATCTGCCAAACTGAAGATGTGCCAGAACGTGAAGCACGTGGCTTTGAAACGCCAGTTGGGGAGTTGATCGTCACGCAACGTGATGGTTCATTCTACGCCTACAAAAATATCTGCCCGCATCTCCAAGTCAATCTTGAATATATGGAAGATGAGTTCTTAGATATGGATAAGGAATATATTATTTGCTCGACGCATGGTGCACTGTTTAATGTTGAAGATGGTGAGTGTATTTGGGGGCCGTGTCAGGGCGAGTCATTGACGAAGGTTGAATTAGAAATTCATTCCGACGGTGGCGTATATCTCAAAGATTAAAGCAGTCGCATATTGAACTTGTTTAGATCGAGGATAGAGGAATAAGGCAAATGACAATAACCACAGCGTTATTTTTTCATAGTGCATTATTGCCTTTTCATATGAGCGTGTTGACGATTTTTATTCTGATCATTGGTGAAACCATTGGGATTTATATCAAGCATCGTCCATCACAGTTGATCAGGCAGATGGTACCGATGTGGCTTCGAGATGCACCACTACTCCAAGTACAAATCTCTCGATTTATTATTTTGTTATTCTTTTTGATCAATTTTAGCTTCGCAGGCTATTTGATACAGCTCAGTGCTTTTGCCTTTTCAGGAGATTTTGTGCATACAGGTTTTGTGCTGATTCCTGCGTTACTCATGGCATGGTTTTTTACCTTATTTATGATGCATTGCTTGGATCAAGTGATTAAACCGACGCAATCTTATCAACAGGTCTTTTTGCTCGGGCGATTTGCCACGATCGTCAGCGGGACAGCCCGTCCAGGCTCGAGTGCACAGGCGAAAGTGCGTGATCAGTTCGGACGACTACATTATGTACAAGTTGAGCCTGAGTTTGGCGAATTGATTCTCCAAGCAAAGGTCATGCTCGTTGATTATCGAGAATCACATTACATTGCCAAAGCAATCGTCAACAGTGAAGAATATCATATTGGTATAGATTCGAAATAAGCGACGCTGACATTTATTCTAAATTTGTCGTATGTAAAAACTTAAAACGTGGGACGATTTGTCCATCACTTATTTCAACGGTTTCTTTAAACATCTCTAAAGGACGCACCCAAATCGAATAATCGCCATAGAGGCATTGGTAGACGACTAAGGTTTCTTCAGTTTCACTATGTCGTGCGGTATGTAAGACTTGATAAAGCTGACCTTTATAATGTTGATAAATACCTGCTGGAAGTGCATGATTTGTCATAAATAATTTGAACCGTTTTAAAATTAAGACTATTTCTTAGAATTATAAACTTAACCTAATTCTGCATGCACCTATTAATTGCCTCTGAGAAAGCACTTTTGAAATGATCATTTAAGGAAAATCATTGAGTCTTAACGCTTCTAACTGCGCTTGATATTGCTGTTGCCATTCTGCTTCAGAAAGTTGTTGTTTTAACGGTGCCATGTCTTGTTGTAACTGTTGGACTGCTTGCTGATAACGATCAACTTGCTGTTGTTGCTGTGCCTCTCGTTGCGCTTTAAATTGCATATCGACTTTTTCTTCTGGGCTTAAATATTGTTGTTGCAACTGTTGTATTTCGGCACTGAGTTGTTGGTTGGTCAACTGCTGAGTGTTAAGTAGTGCAACGGCTTGTTCATAGCGTCCAATATTGCTTTCTTGGGTGGTTACATTTGAATATTGTTGTTGTAGCTGTTCAAATGCGGATAAGCGCTGTGCAGTCGTGAGGTTTTTGTTGTTTTGCAATTCAGCATAAGCAAAACGATAGTTTGCATATTCACGTTCTTGTCCAAATCCAAGCATCGCCTCATCACGTCCTAAAGTTTGCTCACGGAGTTGCCATAAGGTTTCAAAGCGTTCTTTTCCAGAAAGTAAGGTGGAGAGCACGGTGCTTTGCATCTGTTGTTCATATTGTGGCAGTCGTTGTAATAGGCTTTGCACCAGTTGGGCAAATCTTTGATCAGGGTAATTACGCAAGGCTTGCGCTAAAGCAGCATCACAATCCTTAAGTGAACAATTGGCTTTAAATTCATTTAAAAATTGCGTGATATTCCCTGGATTTTTTTGAAGAACTTGCAGGCGTTTGCTTAAATCATCTTGCATAGTTTGTTCACGGTTTTTATTTTGCATCTGTTGTGATTCTTCGCTCTCAGTATTTTTTCATTTTGTGAAGTGTACTCAAATGATGCGTTTGCAGCAGAAGAGCCTGAACTCTTCCATACCGCAATTCCAAGCAAGACGAAAAGGATAATAATGATACTGATCCATAATTTCTTGTTCATATCTTCGATTCCGCTTTGCCTAGCTATTTTTTAATGTAAGGATTAAAAGTTAAAGTGACCTAAAACAGGGAAGTGGTCAGACAAATCCCAAGTCAAATACACTGGATCGGCTGTTGAGCGAAGCACGCGAACATCATTACGTGCTTGGATTGGTTGACGATGTGTATTTGAAGATACGACATAATCAAGATATTCCACCGTTGTTCCGCCTGAGCCTGCGGCACCAGCAAGTTGATTGACACGTGGATCGAATGTCGAAGCTGTGTAGCCTGTACTCATCGGATCAGTTGCATTCAAGTTGCTGAGCATGTTTTGATAATCTTGTGGCCAAAGTAGTTTGTTGACATTGAAGTCACCACCCATCAATACCGCATCAAAGCTAGGAATGTTTTGTTGATCGACAAGGTTACGGATTTGTTGGAATTGTACCTGACGCAATGCACGTGCTGCATCTGTATCGAACGATGCTGTATGCGTTGATGTGACATGATACGCCTTACCATTTTTAATGATTTCTGCGTAGATCACACCTTTATCTGCAAAGCAATCTGTCCCTGTACAATCTGGATAGATCATTTCCGCAGTTTTCACAATCGGATAACGACTGGCAACCAAGACACCGCTATCAAATAAGTTGTTGCCTGAGCCAATTGGAACGTGCGTTTGATATGGATATTCTTGAGCCAACTCATTTAACATCGCTGTACGTGACGATGAAAAAGCTTCTTGGAACAGAATCGCATCATAGCCTTTGAGATGTTTTGGAAGCTCGCCTAGACGTTCATCAATCTTACTTGCGACCAGCGGTAGCGCATAGATGTTATACGACAACACTTTTAACTCATCGGCACTGGTCGATACAGGCTCTTGCACTGTATTTTGGTGAATGGTGTAATGAAAATCGTCATAACCACCTGTATATTCTGCTTTCACCGCAGCTTGCGCAGATAGCCCAGCGTAGGTCCTGTCAAGACGATGAACATTTCGGTCTGTATACCACGGCGATGTTGTTGAAGCTGTCTTGATACCATGCTTGATGGTACTACCATACCAAGTACCGTTCATGGTTTGCTTGAATGTCACTTGAGAATTACCGCTAGTCACTACGGTATCAAAATTGTAGGTTTTACCTGATTTCAATCCAGTGCAACGGTTGATACGAAGAACTCGTTTGGTTCCTATGGTGCGATTTGTGTGGCTTCGTGCGCCCACTGATTGCCATGTTGTAGAATATGATTACCTGTATGAGTGACTTGTAGCGTGACAGTTTGCGGTGTGGTGTTTGTGACAAATACACAAGAGTCAGCCGTTGTGTTTTGCATTGCAAATACACTGGTCAAAAACATTGCCCCAACGCCTAACTTTATTCCATTAAATCCCATCTTAATCTCCATGATGTGATGTTAGCCTAAAAAATGTGTCATCGTGCGAATTTCCATTCAGATACGAAAACACTTTGATCATAATTTTTCTATTTTTAATAATAATGAAAATATAATGTAAATTCATGTAAATTTACGACCATTCATCGCTTAAATATGTGACTAAATATGCGTTTTATAAATTGACTATGAATATTGTCAAATTAGTGGTTTTTTAAATATGAGAAATATTGAAAATTTAAGTTTAGAAATGAATTTTGTTAGTTAGGGAATTGATAAAAGATAGAAATGCAAAAGAGGGAAAATGAAAAACAAGAAGATTAAAAACAAGAGAAATGATTGATTAGGACGTTGTGCCGAAGGTCACGAGTACCTTCAACACATATTTTTTAAAAGAATGGAAAAACCGACTACAGCTCCAACAGTTATTTCAAGCGTTATTTTAAAAATAACTGATAACCTAAATTGTTAGTGATCTCATTGAATGGATAATTAATCTGTTCCAACGTCGTGAGCAAGCTATCTTGAGCTTCATTTTCTTGAGTTGCGCTTTGCTGTGAGTTTTTACCTGCTTGAAGCCCCATGAGTACACGACCTTCTGCGGCCCCATGATTACGATAGTGGAACAGGCTGATATTGTGTTCAGGTCCAAGACTTTCTAAAAAGCGGAGTAAAGCACCAGGGCGTTCAGGGAAAGATACACGGAATAAGCGTTCATCAGGCAAATGACCATGACCACCGATCAAATAACGAATATGCAATTTGGCAATTTCATCATCGGATAAATCCACCACATTATAATCGGCTTGAAGTTGCTCGAAGATTTCTTGACGTTCGATATCGCCATTTTTCAGGCTAATACCAACGAAGACTTGCGCTTTTTCACTACCGTTGTAGCGATAGTTAAATTCGGTAATATTACGACCTTGCAAAGCACGGCAAAAAGCGAGGAATGCGCCTTTTTGCTCAGGTAAAGTTACGGCATAGACCGCTTCACGATGTTCACCAAGCTCGGTGCGCTCAGCGATAAAACGTAAGCGATCAAAGTTCATATTGGCACCGCAGACGATCGACACCATATTTTGATTTTCGATATTGTGCTGTGCGACGTATTTTTTAATCCCTGCCAGCGCCATTGCGCCAGATGGCTCAACGATACTGCGATTTTCATCATAAGTATCTTTGATCGCTGCACAGATTTCATCGGTATTTACGGTCACAACGTCAGGTTCAATGATCTTTCCTGAACCGTCAGACTTATCCAATTGCAACACTTCAAATGGCAACTCACCAATTTGCGCCACCGCTGTACCATCTGCGAATAAACCGACATGAGGTAGGATTGCTCGCTCACCAGTTTCAAGTGCGAGTTTTAAGCAGGCGGATTCTTCATACTCCACTGCAACGACTTTGACATGCGGTGCCACGTCGCCAAGATAGGCCGCCACACCTGCGATCAAACCACCACCGCCGACAGCGACAAAGACATATTCCACATCACGCCATTGACGAATGAGTTCGTTGGCAATGGTACCTTGTCCTGCGATGACCAGCTCATCATCATAAGGCGGAATAAAAGTCAGACCATCATCTTCCGCGCGTTGCTTGGCATATTTATTAGAAATATCAAAGCTATCACCGTGCAAGACGACCGTACCACCAAGGCGCTTGACTGCTTCAACCTTGATGTCAGGTGTAGTCGTTGGCATGACGATGATTGCAGGAATACCGAGCTTCTGACCCGAAAGTGCAACACCTTGTGCATGGTTGCCTGCGGATGCGCAGATCACGCCTTTTTGAAGCTGTGCTTTTGGCAATTGACTAATGCGATTGTATGCGCCGCGCAGTTTGAATGAAAAAACAGGTTGCAAATCTTCACGTTTAAAGCGAATGTTATTATTGAGTCTTTGGCTAATTTTTGGTGCAATCTCAAGTGGGGATTCGATGGCAACATCATAGACAGTTGCTTGTAAAATTTGTCTAACCCAATGAGACAGCATGACATTCTTCCAAATTTAACAGTAAAATATACGCCATTGTAGCAAATCAAAATTCATTACGCTGAAGATTTGCTAGAATTCCGAGCTGAACCGCCAAATCTTTCAATAGAGACGATCAATGACTTTATATGCTTCGCAAGATGACAAAAAACGTGCAGCCGCAGAAGCTGCTATTCAACATCTACCAAAAGGTGGAATCTTAGGGGTGGGCACAGGCAGTACGGTCAATTTCTTGATTGATTTACTTCCAGAGTTACAACTTGAAGCCGCAGTATCGAGCTCGAAAGCCACCGAAGAACGTCTAAAAAAACTCGGCATCGAAGTGGTCGATCTCAACCATGTGGGTGGTTTGGATGCTTATGTCGATGGTGCTGATGAGATTGATCGTCATCTACATATGATCAAAGGTGGCGGTGCAGCGCTAACACGTGAAAAAATTGTGGCATCAACGGCAAAGCAGTTTATCTGTATCGTTGATGATTCAAAATGGGTGACACAGCTTGGGCGTGAATTCCCACTACCTGTCGAAGTGATTCCGATGGCACGTTCGGCAGTGGCACGAAAATTGGTCGCTCTCGGTGGTGATCCTGCATATCGTGAAGGTGTGATCACGGATAATGGTAATGTGATTTTGGATGTATTTAATCTGAATATTTTAAATCCGCTTGAACTTGAGCACACCATTAATAATATTCCAGGTGTCGTGACCAACGGTATCTTTGCACAAAATTCTGCGAGCATTGCCATTGTTGCAACGGATAATGGCATTGAAGTCAGAAAACCTGAATAATCCGAAAGCTAGTATAATGACTGTGGTCGAATGATTTTAGAACAAACTGAACAATCCAGTCCTCATTTACCTGAAATTCACATGGTCAGACATGCTCGTGCCAAGCGTCTGAAACTTGCCGTTTCAGCGCAAGGTATTCGGTTGACTGTGCCACCGAATGCAACCAAACGGCAGGTGCAAGATTTTTTAGTGCATAGTCAAAGTTGGTTGGAACAGACATGGCTAAAGCAACAGTTATTAATATCGCAAAAAGCAGAACAATCCACACAGATCGAGTTACCAACGACTTTGGATTTAAATTTTTTCCCGAAAACCATTCGTGTTGAATATCAAAGCATGTCACGAGCATTTAAGTGGTCGGAAAACGATGCACTTTTATTTATTAATGCGGATCATGCCGAGAAAGCATTAACCCAGTTTGTTTTTCAATTTGCCAAGCAGGTTTTACCCGAGCCGTTAAATTATTTTGCAAAAGTTCATCAGCGAAAGGTGAATACGGTGCGTATCAGCAAAGCAAAAACACGCTGGGGCAGTTGTAGTAGTGATCAACGTATTATGCTCCATGCAGGATTATTACTGATGCCTTTAGAGAGTGCAGAATATGTAATTTTGCATGAGCTTGCGCATACAGTACATATGCATCATCAAACTAGTTTTTGGCAACAACTTGAACAATGGTGTCCACAAGCAAAGTTGAAGCAAAAGCGATTAAAACAATATCGTTTACCGCATTGGTGGCAAGTCTAAAGATAAATATACTTTATTTCGGTATATTAAAGGTGAGAGCTTCAGATTTATCGATCTGAAGCTCCAATTAGTGGGGTGAAAATAAATATACTTTAAGTATTAACTACAACTAGAAATTTCATTTGTATCAGAGGAGATGTCATTTTCAGATGGAAATTTATTTTGACTGTATCCAGTTCTAGCATCAAGAATCACGGAATTTTGAAGTTCAAGCTGAATAAAATGAGGTCTTTGCATATCTCCTGAACCAATATTTAAAAGATAGCTACGAGTTGTATCATTAGTGCGTAATAAATTGTCACTTTGATCGCGATTGATTTGCCCGGTAATGGTTTGGCTGTTCTTAGTTAAAAGTACATCGCCTGTTGCAAGTATATCAATTTGACAATTTTGAACTTGATGTCTTCCAACCAAATATTCGATATCAGAAATGCTGCCTAGTATGTCATCTGCATTTAAACCTTGTCTGCACGGATAGATACTTGTTTCACAAAGTGCTGTACTGACAAAACCAAGCGCCGCTCGATAGTCGCCTGCACCAATCCAGCGGAATCGTACACCTGTGTCAGAATGTGCAGTATCTTGATAGTATGAGAGTTTTTCGAGTTCTGTTAGTCCTTCAGGATTTAGAATATCTTGAGAAGTTGCATCAGCATATTCTAGAGTTGCCTGTTTAAAACTTTCGCCAAAAGTAGAACGTGCCGATTCTTGCAGTTCACCGATATCTATAGGGTTGTTTTTACTCGGATCAAGATTTTTAGGTGTAGTGACTAATTTTAGGAAACTGGTGTTATCACCTTGAATAGTGCGACCATCAAGATAGCCATCACGCAAATCAATACCGATATTTTTACTTAATGCCACATAACTGTTACCACTTGTAGGGTGAGTATTATGCCAAAGTTGCATCATGCCTAAACTGATAAATACATTGAGATATGGTTTTGGATTTTTACTGTTATATTCAACGGCACGAATACTTTGACCGTAATTCATATTCGGAAAATTCGTCAAATTGAATGCTTGGTTTAATGTTTGAGTGATTTCATTATAAGAAGCATTGATATGTTTTGCTTCGATTAAGGATATGTCAGGATTCTCAAACTCTATATTACCTGAACGAACTAAAGATCGTTGATAAATAGCTTCAGAAAGCGGTGATAACGTGATGGTCAGATTGTTTCTAACTAAGTTAACAGAGTGGATCGAACTGTCAAAACTTGTATTTTTATCAGTGATAGGATCATAGACTAAGCTATTTGAGTTTGGTGAAAGTGTCACAAAAATTAGTTTATTACTGTCTTCAGTATTCACTAGAATAGGATCGGTGCTGAAGCCTGTAAAATTATTATTACTATAAATTGGTTCAGATTTGCCAATCATATAAACATTGAGAGAAGCATTTTGAACTTGCATCGGCATTAACACTTCGAAAGAAAGCTTAGTGCTATCATCGTCATCAGTCGTATTTGAGTTACTTCCTCGTGATGTACCTGAGCCTCCACCACATGCGACTAATCCCGCACAAGCAAGTGCCAACCCCATCTTGTAAAGTGATGAAAGTGTCATTACATCTTTTGTTTTTATCGAAGGCATCCGCGCACTCCATTGCTATTATGTATAAAATCCCTGAGGCTAGTATTAAAAAGTAAAAAAAACCATTCGTCTAGTCCATTCCTCGATTTTGTTTCAATCGTTTTTTTGTCATACTAGTTTATTGAGAGATGAGTCATTGAATCTCTATCAATTTTCAGGATTTTAGATTCAAATTTTCATGGTTTAAGATGGCTTGAACTAACAAAGTCGTGAAAGCGAAATCGTTAAAACTCAGTAACAAAAGTAAGGTGAGGTAAGTGCAGTGATTAATGTGGGTATTGTCGGTGGTACAGGCTATACAGGGATTGAGTTAATCCGTTTGTTGTTACAGCATCCACAAGCTCGAATCAAAATGTTGACTTCACGTACGGAAGCAGGGCTTAAAGTTGCAGATATGTTTCCAAGCCTGCGTGGTGTATTAGACTTGGCATTTAGTCCACTAGATATTGATCAACTCAAGACCTGTGATGTGGTGTTTTTTGCAACACCGCATGGGGTAGCAATGAAACACGCACAAGACTTAGTTGATGCAGGTGTGAAAGTCATCGACTTGGCAGCAGACTTTCGTTTGCAAGATTTAGCGCAATTTGAAAAATGGTACGGTATGGGACATGAATGTCCTGAGCTGTTACAGCAATCTGCTTATGGTTTATCTGAATTAAATCGTGAAAAAATCAAAAATGCGTCAGTCGTTGGTAATCCAGGTTGCTATCCAACGACCGTTCAGCTTGGTTTAGCACCACTGTTAAAGTCTGAACAAGCCTTAATTTCTTTTGAAAATATTATTGTCGATGCCAAATCAGGTGTGTCAGGTGCAGGTCGTAAAGCCAGTATGGGCATGATCTACACAGAAAATACTGACAATTTCAAAGCTTATGGTGTGGCAGGGCATCGTCATCATCCTGAGATCGTTGAAGCCTTAGAAAATATTTCAGGGCAAAAAGGTGCTTTTGATAGTCTGACTTTTGTACCGCATTTAGTCCCGATGATTCGTGGCATGCTGAGCACGATTTACGTCAATTTGACTGAGCAAGGTCAGCAAACCGATTTGCAGACTTTATTTGAGCAGTTTTATCAAAATGAAGCTTTTGTCGATGTGATGCCTGCGGGAAGTCAACCTGAAACACGCAGTGTACGTGGTGCCAATTATTTACGTATTGCATTATATCAACCAATACCAAAGCGCTTGGTGATCGTGGTTGCACAAGACAACTTAGTCAAAGGTGCATCAGGTCAGGCCATTCAAAATATGAACATTATGTTCGGTTTAGAGGAAGGTCTGGGATTGCAGTCGATCGGACTTTTACCGTAAAACTACTTTAAATGTTTGTACAAATCGGCATAATAGCGAGCAGTTTGAGTTTTAATGATTTTTGACGACATGTTAAAAGTTCTTAAAATTCAAATTGCATTAATTTGCTGACAATAGCCAAAAACTTTTCGACATTTGAGCATCTCATTGTTATGGATTATTCAGAACAAACGCCTTCAAACCCTGAAGAAAACAACAATACGCAAAATAGCACAGCACCAAAGTTGCCATTTTGGAAATCACAGTCGGCAATACTCATTGCGGCGATTTTGCTAGCAGGTGGTGGTTTTGCTTTAGGCTACGGCGTAGGACATAAGCAAGGTTTGACCGTCGTTGGTTTTGATCAAGATGCACAAGAGTTGTCAGAGATTGTTGCGAAACAAAAATCAGCTTTAGAGGCTGTGAGCGTGAGCTTAAATACCTCGACGCAAGAGCGTGACGTAGCGATCCAAAATGCAAAAGAGTTGAATGAGGCGCTCGGTCTAGCCAATCAAGATAAGGGTTATGCACAGTCACTGAGTGCAACCTATCGTGAAAAATTGCGTGAACGTGGTGGTTTGAGCTTAACCATTCAAAATATCAAAATTAAACCATTACCAAGTAATGCTTATGAGTATGTGCTTGATCTCGTTCAAGTCAGCCCAAGTAAGCGCCGTGCGGTGGGACGTGTAGAAATTCGTTTAATCGAAGGTAATGAGATTCTTACTGTGCCTTTGGAAAGCTCAAATTTTAATTTTGACAATTTTGAACGCTTAACAGGGCGATGGACGATGCCAAGTGGCTTTGCGCCACAGTTTATCGAAGTGCATTTGAAAGGTTCGGGTGATGCAGTGATTCAACGCTTTGCGTGGCGTCGTGGAGCAAAAGACGTAACTTCTTCGGCATTTTTAGGTGAAATCCCACAAGTGGCTGCTGATGCGGATTAAATTTATAAAAGCGTGTTTTCATTTCAAAAGTTAAAATAGTTTGAAATAAAATGTTTTACAATGCGGTTTTAAAAGTAGAATGTGCGAAAATTTACACAACTTGGCGTAAATAAAGCAAATTATTGGATTTAAAGAATAAGTGTTATGACCAATTTTTCACCCTCAAAAGGTCGAAAATCAACGACATTGACCAAACAAGTCATACAACAACGTTTTCAGCAAATGGGGGCGGTGGACTGGCATATGCCTCATGACCAGTGTGAACAAAAAGCGACAATAAGTATCGAAAAAAATCTTTCTCCTCTGCAAGATCAAAGCAGGGTTTTGACCAAGATGTCATTGCCAATTTTGCATGATGAAGAGCATCCTGATGATGGGCATCATGAAGCCGATGTCATGGTTGCGCCACCAGTTTTAAAGCGTCCACCGCAGTACGCTGTAGTTTTATTGAACGATGACTATACGCCAATGGACTTTGTCATCGAAATTTTACAACAATATTTTGCATTAGAACTTGACCGAGCTACCCAAGTAATGCTACAGGTACATCATGAGGGTAAAGGTATTGCAGGCATATATCCTCGAGATATTGCTGAGACCAAAGCCAATCAAGTGAATAACTATGCTCGATCACAAGGACATCCATTGCTTTGTCAGATTGAGCCACAAGAATAGAGGTCATAATCATGCTCAGTCGTCATTTAGAAGTTTCTCTCCGTTTGGCTGTAAGCATGGCTCGTCAAAAAAGGCACGAGTTTCTAACAGTTGAGCATCTTTTACTTGCATTATTGGACAATGATTCGGCTGTAAATGCGTTAAAAGCATGTGGTGGTGACATTATGTCACTGCGTAAAGAGCTTGAAGAATATATTGACTTACATACGCCAAAACTTCCTGAAGATACCGATCAAGCACCGCATCCAACAGAGAGCTTTGATCGTATTTTGCAACGCTCAATTTTTCATGTGCAATCAAGTGGCGGTGATCGTGCGGTCGAGGGCGCAGATGTATTGGTGGCAATGTATTCTGAGCGTGATGCGTTTGCGGTGTATTTACTCAAACATCAACAAATCAATCGCTTAAATCTGACTCAATATCTCTCACATGGTGCGCATAAAGAAGCCAGTGCATCTGAAGAAGAACAAGAGGAAATTGATCCTGAAAATGGTGGTAGTGCAAGTAGTGCAGGACCGTTAGAGCTTTATACTGTGAATCTCAACCAAGAAGCGCAAGCAGGTAAAACAGATCCGTTGATCGGTCGTCAAAAAGAAATTGAACGTACTGCGCAGATTCTTTGCCGTCGTCGGAAAAATAATCCGTTATTAGTTGGTGATCCAGGTGTTGGTAAAACCTCGATTGCAGAAGGTTTGGCGTGGTTGATTGTCAAAGGTCAAGCACCGAAACCACTGGCTGATGCAGAAGTCTATAGCTTAGACATCGGTGCATTGGTTGCAGGGACGAAATATCGTGGTGACTTTGAAAAGCGTTTGAAACAATTACTCAATGCGTTGAAAAAGATACCTCATGCGATTTTATTTATTGATGAAATTCATATGATCATCGGTGCAGGCTCAAGTATGGGTAGCACGATGGATGCCTCGAATTTGATCAAGCCTGCATTGGCGAATGGTTCATTACGCTGCATTGGATCGACGACCTTCCAAGAATATCGTCAAGTTTTTGAAAAAGATCATGCGCTTTCGCGTCGCTTCCAAAAAGTGGATATTGTTGAGCCAACGATTGGTGAGGCGATTGAGATTCTCAAAGGGTTAAAACCAAAATTTGAAGAATTTCACAACGTCAAATATGATGATGATGCAATCAAATCTGCTGTAGAGCTCTCTGCGAAGTATATTCATGAGCGTTTCTTACCTGATAAAGCCATCGATGTAATTGATGAGGCGGGTGCACAGCAGCGCCTTCACGCAGATGGTGAAGAAAAGCAGATTGGTCTAGCTGAGATTGAAGATATCGTGGCGAAGATTGCACGAATTCCACCGAAAACCGTATCTAAAGATGATAAGTCGGTTCTTGAGTATTTGGAACGTGATTTAAAACGTGTGGTGTTTGGTCAGGATGAGGCGATTAGTGCATTGTCTGCAGCGATTAAACTGTCACGTGCAGGACTCAAGTCACTTGATAAGCCAATTGGTAGCTTTATTTTTGCAGGTCCTACTGGTGTCGGTAAAACGGAAGTCACTCGTCAGCTTGCAAAAATCTTGGGTGTAGAGCTTATTCGTTTCGATATGTCTGAATATATGGAGCGTCACGCAGTTTCTCGCTTGATTGGTGCGCCTCCAGGCTATGTCGGCTTTGATCAAGGTGGTTTACTCACTGATTCGATCAATAAAACGCCACACTGTGTATTGCTCCTTGATGAAATCGAAAAAGCACACCCTGAAGTCTTTAATTTGTTGCTACAAGTCATGGATCATGGAACTTTGACTGATAATAATGGTCGTAAGTCTGATTTTAGAAATGTGGTGTTGGTGATGACCACCAATATCGGTGCGGAAAGTATTACGCGCACCAGTATTGGTTTCACTGAACAAGATAATAGTGCGGACAACCAAGAGGCGATGAAACGTGCCTTTACCCCTGAATTCCGTAACCGTTTAGATGGTGTGATTCAGTTTAAAGCATTGCCAACGACTGTGATTGATTCGGTAGTTGATAAGTTCTTGACTGAGCTCCAAGCGCAACTTGATGATAAGAAAGTGGTGCTCGAAGTCGATCAAGATGCACGAGATTGGCTCGCTGAACAAGGTTATGACCGCATAATGGGCGCTCGTCCTATGCAACGCCTCATCCAAGATCAGCTGAAAAAACCTTTGGCAGAAATGATTCTGTTTGGTGCACTGGTCGATGGTGGTACGGTAAGTGTGAGCGTACATGGCAAAGACAGTGATAAAGATGGTTTAAAATTGGAAGTGATCGAAGATCATAGTCCAGAGCCAGCTTAAAGACTGAAAGGTAAAAATTTAACATTACAAGGTTAACCACTTTGTAGTGTAAAAAGCAGAGCACAGGCTTTCGAGTTTGTGCTTTTTTTCATAATGGTTTTGAATGAGAAAGATATCATCGTGGACTATGTAAAGTTGCTCAGCACATTTGTCTTATTTGTCTGCACGGCGATTGCTGAAATCGTTGGTTGTTATCTACCTTATTTGATTTTGCGTGAGCAAAAATCGTGGTGGCTGTGGTTACCAACCATTTTTAGCTTGGCGATCTTCGTTTGGCTTTTGAGCTTGCATCCAACAGCAAGTGGTCGAGTCTACGCAGCTTATGGTGGGATCTATGTGGCGATGGCGTTGATATGGCTACGTTATGTCGATCAAATTCCACTCACATGGTGGGATATCTCTGGTGGTTTAGTCGTGGTTTGCGGTGCGTTGATCATCATCTTGCAACCAAGTGCGTTTATTCGCTAATTTATATTCCTGTTTTAAACTCATTTAAGCCATTCCAAAATGCAAACTTCAAAACATCAAGCAATTCATCTCCGAAACATGCAACACACTGATATCAATGCAGTGTGTGCGATCGAACAGCAAGTTCAATTTCATCCGTGGACTGCAACTCAGTTCGCCGATAGTGTTGAGCGTTACCAATCGACAGTGGTCGAGCAAGATGGAAAAATTCTTGGTTTTTGTATCATGCAAAAAGTCTTAGATGAGGCGAATTTACTTTTGATGGCGATTGACCCGAAGTATCAAGGGCAGGGCTTAGGTACAACAATGTTAAATGATGCGATCACTCGATTAGGTTCGGCATGTGTACAAATTTTTTTAGAGGTTCGGGAAAGTAATCTTTCTGCGATTGCGCTGTATGAAAAAGTGGGATTTCATCAGATTGATCTACGGAAAAATTATTATCCTGCGCCAAATCATCAAAAAGAACATGCCGTAATCATGGTGAATATGCTAAATGAAGATGCTTTCCAATTTGGTCAATAAATCGGTATTTCAGAATAATAATTTGAAATCAATCACTAAAAACATCTTCAAAGATCATGAATTGTAATTTAAGATATGCAAAACTGTAGTTGATCAGAAAAACTCATTATCAATTTGTTATGTGAGCGCCTTTTCGCATTGTCAAATTAAAATAACCACTTACACTATACAGTCGGATTTTGTAGTGTGTTGCTCGTCATTGTATTGTACGAAATATTTTTGAAATATATAGGGCAAAGGTCTTATATGGAAATGTTTTGCAGTTGAATATAGTACGGGAACATATTACGAAAATATGGTACGGAAATACAGCAATGACCTGTGAGCTGAGAAAGATGGTCTAGTTTAATATGATCTTGGTTAAATTTGAAAACATCAATCAACTTAGCTGAGAAAGCTTTACATTGAATAGTCTTAAAACTAGACAATCATGAAAATAGCACTGATGTGTAAATCATACTGAATTTCAACAGGCAGAAATTGTAAATAAGACTATGTACGAGATTAAATCCACGCCGTTCTTCTTACAGAATTTTAAAAATAATCTGATTGCAGGAATGTGGCTATTTATTGGCTCTCGTCGTAGCTTGGCTTGGGTCGCACCGACACCATTGCAGTTGTTGTTTTGGGTGATCGCAGGCTGTGTGGCGAACTCGCTGTTTAGTTGGATCATCGCCGATGGGCAAGGACATTTTAATCCACAGGGGCTGATTAGCTATTTATTGTGGCCGTTCTTGGCGTTGATTGTCGGTATCTTCTTATCACAGCGTACCGAATTGCAACGCATCATGTTGGTTCCTGCGTTGCTATGGTTGATTTTAGATGTGCATGTCGCTTTATTGCAGAGCTTTTTGCAATATTTAGGGACATTGGATCTGTTGCCATATTTCACTTATAGTTTTTTACCGCAGTTGTTTTTAGCGCTTTTCGTATGGCAAAGTTTGGCTGTGGTGTGGGTACTTGCGCGGACTTTGAAATGGCCGTGGTGGGAACTATTGCTGATCATGTTTGCCACGTTATTTACAATGGTGGTATGGCAGTCTTCTGTGAAAAGTCAGCCGATTTGGAAAATTGCCGAAGTACAACCGAGCATCTCTGAAAAAGCCTTATATGCTCAATCAGAACTGCTAACCCAAGCTTTGCAAAACCTACAACCAAGTAACTTTGTCGATGCCCAGTGGTATTTTCTCGGTGTTGCAGGTGCAGGTTATCAAGATGTTTTCCGCTCAGAAGTGGAGCGCATTAAAGAGCAGTTTGATACCCGATTCGGTACATTTGGACGTTCGATCGCATTGGTCAATAACGATCAAAGTGCCGAGCAATTGCCAATGGCGACACCAACCAGTATTTCCCGTGCGCTTGCTCGCATTGGTGGCGTGATGAACCGCGAAAATGATGTGCTATTCCTGTACATGACCTCACACGGTTTGGTCAATGAGTTTGAGCTTGCCAATGCGCCGATTGCGATGGATTCGATCAATCCAAAATGGCTTCGTGAAACATTGGATAACTCGGGTATTCGATGGCGTGTGATCGTGATCTCGGCGTGCTATTCGGGGAGTTTTGTTCCTGCGCTACAATCTCCTGATACATTGATTATCACTGCGTCGGCTGCCGATAAAAGCTCATTTGGTTGCAGTAATGAAGCAGATTATACCTATTTTGGTCGAGCTTTCTTTGATGAAGCAATGCGTGAGCAAACCGATCTCAAAGCAGCATTTGATCAAGCTAAAGCGACAGTGGGTAAATGGGAAGCTGCACAAGGCTTTGAACCGTCAGAACCGCAGTGGGTGATTGGTGATAACATCAAACTAATGATGCCTCAGTTAGAACAACGTCTGTTCCCGAAAAATGCAGTGACTTTACCTAAGCAAGAAGGCGTTTTCCTGCCATTACGCCAAAACAAATCAACGCATTAATTTGTTTCATATTAGCTTTTCAAAGTTAAATTTCTTAACAGTGAAATGGTCAATTTTCGGTTTAAACTGAACTTGTTTAACACACGATTTTAAAAAATTAGTTTAAGAAATTAGTTTGAATGATTGAAATGTCGCTTTAGCTATGGAGAACGCCGTGTCTGCTATTGAATTATTACAAAAACATCACTGCTTTGCAGGTGAGCAACGCTTTTATAGGCATCATGCAAAGAGTCTACAATGTGACATGAAGTTCGGGGTATATCTTCCAGAAAAGGCATTGAAAGGTCAGGATTGTACCGCAGTGATTTATCTTGCAGGATTGACTTGTACCGAAGAAACTTTTGCCATCAAAGCACATGCGCAACAGCTCGCAAATGAATTAGATTTGATACTGATCACACCTGGTACCTCCCCTCGGGGTGAAGATGTCATGGATGATGCACATTGGGATTTGGGGCAGGGTGCGGGATTTTATGTGAATGCAACACAGCCATTGTGGGCGAAGCATTATCAGATGCAGACTTACATTGCCGATGAGTTATATCAACTCATTGTAGATAACTTTCCGATTGCGACAAACCAAGATGTGAAATATAAAATTGGCTTAATGGGGCACAGCATGGGAGGTCATGGTGCATTGAGTTTGGCGTTTAAGTTTCCTGAAAAGTTTCAATCTGTATCGGCTTTTGCACCGATCTGCGCGCCAAGTATTTGTCCGTGGGGTGAAAAAGCATTTAGTCATTATTTGGGCATGGATCAACAAGCGTGGTTTGCACATGATAGTTCGCACTTGATCATTGAACGTGGTAAACAATTTCCAAATATCTTAGTCGATCAAGGTTTAGATGATCAGTTTTATTCACAGCTTCACCCTGAAAAACTGCAACAAGCATGTGATCAGGTCGGACAAAATCTAACGCTTCGATTCCATGAAGGCTTTGATCATGGTTATTATTTTATTCAAAGCTTTATTGCTGATCATTTACGACATCATGCAGAGCAATTACATGGTGTTTGATCGGTTATGCTGACTTGAATATTGAATTGAATGTTGAGTAAGTTGTCATAATAATTTTATCGAATTGATTAAAAATTACAGTATAGTACCTACTTTAGCCGACTTCTCCGAATAGGTTTTATTTGGAGGTGAAAAGGTATTTAAAAATCGTTGCAGATTTGCAGTGAACAACTTATCGCAAGCTTTCAGTAGATATTAAAATTTATGAATAATGACAATCAACCACCAGTAGAACCACAGTCTGGGGACAGTGGAGCCGTTGGTAGCACCAATGCTTCTGATCAAAATTCCACTCATCTAAGTGGTACAAACTCAAGTTCTACAAATTCCAGTACTACGAACTCGAATACATCTCATACAGATGCTTCCAACGTGGACAGTGGCAGTGTAGCTAGCTCTAATGAAGTCAGCTCTAATTTAGCCACTACCAATGTAGCTAGTCCGACTAATGCACCTGCGTGGAGTGCGGTCGCTTCTGAGCCGACAATGCAAGAGATTCATCAAACATGGCGTTTCGGTTTTAAGGGTAATGGGACGGAATACTTTAAGATTTGGATTAGTAATTTATTTCTGACCATTATTACACTGACGTTGTATGCGCCGTGGGCAAAAGTACGTCGTCTACGTTATTTCTATGGCAATACGTATTTGAAAAATCGTAAGTTTGACTTTACAGGGATTCCGTCACGTATCTTGGTCGGACGATTAATTGCATTAGGTGCGTACGGTATTTTTCTAGCATCGAGCTATGTGTCACTAGAGGCGAATGCGATTTTGACTATTGCATTTTTACTGGTGATTCCGTGGTTGATCCGTTCGAGTCTGCGTTTCCATGCGCGTAATAGTAAGTATGAAAATAGCCGTTTCCATTTTTCTGCGGATATGAAACGCACTTATCTCATGGCACTAGGCTGTTGGTTAATTACAGTATTTTCACTGGGTTTATTATTCCCAATCGCTTTGCTGTGGTTTAAGCGCTATCAAATGGACCACCTCTATATCGGACAGCTCAAGTTTCGCTTAACTGCCGATGCAGGAGATTTCTTCGCTGCAGTGATGTTGCCGATGTTGATGTTTATGGGTGCAATACTCGGTGCGGGTGTATTGATTGCAGTGGGTTATTTTGCAGGCATTGCACCTGAGTTGATGATGATCCTGGCCGCAGGTTTATACCTCATGGCGGTATTCTTTCTTGCACCATTGATACAAGGTTATTTATTTAAAGCGACTTGGTCACATGTACAGATCGGTGATAGCCAGATGAAAACGGATGTCAGTCCGTGGAAGTTTGCATGGATTCAGATGACCAATAGTTTTGCGATTCTATTTTCAGTGGGCTTGATGTATGCGTGGGCGCAGGTACGGATTTACCGTTATAAGATCGAGTCTTTAAGTGTGGTGTTTTATGATGATCCATCGGAACTCATGAATAAAGCGCAAGAAGATTACAATGCGATCGGTGAAGAGCTGGCGGATATTTTTGATATCGACATTTCTTTGTAATCGTCGTCGTTACTTCGATATAAATGCTTTTAAGGTGTAGCGCAATTTATGCAATCAATCGCAATTAAATTTTATGATGGTATCGTCAACCGTGGCTATGATGCGACTTTACGTGCACATGCTAGCGGTGCCATCGTTGAATATACGGATGCTCAAAATACCCATCAGCAGAAGCTCTATCACTATGACGATATGATCTATATCGGACCAATTGGTGTGGTTCTGCCTGCGATTGAATTGCCACATGATGCACGAATAGAGTTTCTCGATAATCATGTGCCAGATTGGCTTGATCTCAAGGCAAAGGAGAATGCACATCGAGTCCATGCGATCGAATCCAGTTGGCGATGGATTGCATTAAGTTTGGTTGTGACGGTTGCAGTGGTGTTTGCAACTTACCGTTGGGGTATTCCGATGGCGTCGCATGCGATTGCACAGCAGATGCCTCAAGATGCGTTAAAGCGTATTGGTGGTGAAGCGGAAGAATATCTGATTGATGTGACTGAAAAAAGTAAGATCACGGCAACACGTCAAAAACAAATTCGGACAATGTATCAAAAGCAAATCCAAGCTAAAGTGCCTGCAAAAATTATCTTCCGTGAAGGTGGTGAATATATTGGGGCGAATGCATTAGCGATTCCAAATGGAACGATTATGCTCACTGACGAGTTGGTCGAATTGGCTGAGAATGATCAAGAACTCCTTGCAGTGCTTGCACATGAGCAAGGGCATTTGGATCAGCGACATAGCTTGGAGCAGGGCTTACAAAGTTTAGGTATTTCGATTTTGTATGTGTCGATCACAGGTGATGCTTCTGATCTGTTTGGAAGTTTGCCTTTGGCTGTGGTGTCTGCGCAATATTCGCAGAAGTTTGAACTTAAAGCCGATCAATATGCGATTGATGAGTTAAAACGTCAGGGCATTTCTCCGAAATATTTGGCAGATTTTCTCAAGCGTTTAAGCGATGAAATTGAAGAAGAAGCGGATGCAGACGCTACAGACTTTATGCAAAGTCATCCCGCAACTGCAAAGCGCATTGCACAGGTAGAAGCACAGCTTTAGTTTGAGGCTGACTTAACTATATTTCTATGGAATGATTGGTTTCATCAGATCATTCCATTTTTAATTTGGTCGAAAATACAAAGCCTAGCTCTGCTATAATGCGTCCACATTTAGCCAACTGACATTCAGGTGAATCATGTCTAAGCCATATCTTATTGCCCCATCTATTCTTTCTGCCGACTTTGCTCGCTTGGGCGAGGATGTAGAACGTGTACTGGAGGCAGGTGCGGATGTGGTGCATTTTGATGTGATGGACAATCACTATGTACCGAATTTGACCTTTGGAGCAGGTGTCTGCAAAGCCTTAAAAAATTATGGTATCAAAGCGCCGATTGATGTGCATCTGATGGTGTCGCCAGTGGATCGCATGATTGGTGATTTCTTAGAAGCGGGTGCGGATATTATTACCTTTCATCCTGAAGCCTCGGATCATATCGACCGTTCATTGCAATTGATCAAATCAGGCGGTGCAAAAGCAGGTCTTGTGTTTAATCCTGCAACGCCTTTGCATTATTTGGATTATGTCTTAGATAAAGTCGATCAAATCCTATTGATGAGTGTCAACCCTGGTTTTGGTGGTCAGAAATTTATTCCAACCACGTTGGATAAACTGCGCCAAGCACGTCAAATCATTGATGCCAGTGGTCGTGATATCAATCTTGAAGTCGATGGTGGTGTTACACCTGCCAATATCCGTGAAATCGCTGAAGCGGGTGCGGATATGTTTGTGGCGGGCTCTGCGATCTTTAGCAAGCCTGATTACAAGCAAGTGATTGATCAGATGCGGAGTGAGCTTGGTAAGGTTGGCAATCGCACTGTATAAGTCATTGCATTTGCATTTCAGTTAATTTGCGTTAGTATCGTTAAAAATTTAAATCATTTAATGGGAGCTTCTAAAAAACCAAGCGAGTAGCGTAAATTTCAAGGCGCCCCTCGCACAGCAACCGCAGTGTACGGTTAAGTACATGAGGATTGCGAGCAAGGCGTAACGCAGAAATTTGCCTATGTAGATGGTTTTTCGAAGCTTCCTAATTAAGTAAGTAGGAACAATATGGCAATCAAATCTGATCGTTGGATTCGTGAAATGAGTGAGCAACATGGCATGATCGAGCCGTATGCTTCAGGTCAGATTCGTTATGATGAGCATGGCGAAAAGTTGATTTCCTATGGCGTATCGAGCTATGGCTACGACGTGCGCTGTGCACGTGAATTCAAAGTATTTACCAATGTGCATTCTGCGATTGTCGATCCGAAAAATTTCGATGATAAAAGTTTTATTGATATTGAGTCTGACGTTTGTATCATTCCGCCAAACTCTTTTGCACTGGCACGTACTGTCGAATATTTTCGTATTCCACGTAATGTATTGACCATTTGCTTGGGTAAATCGACCTATGCACGCTGTGGCATTATCGTTAATGTCACGCCACTTGAACCTGAATGGGAAGGTCATGTGACACTCGAATTTTCTAATACGACGAATCTGCCTGCACGAATCTATGCGGGTGAAGGCGTGGCACAGATGTTATTCTTTGAAAGTGATGAAGTCTGCGAAACCTCATACAAAGACCGTGGTGGAAAATATCAAGGTCAAACAGGTGTGACTTTGCCGAAGGCATAAGTATTTCACTTGAATAAAAAAATGCGAGTATCGGAAGAAGATGCTCGCATTTTTTATGGAAAAACTATTTTGTCGAATTGGGTTTAAGTAAAACGACGTGGCATCTTCTGTCCATCGATATGCGGACTATCAGCACGCTCTAATGCACGATGTAACCATTTTTCCGCAAGTTCAACGGCTTTTTCCAATGAGTCATTCAGCGCCAATCGCCCTGCGATAAAGCTCGCCAATGAACAACCTGAACCATGAAATTCACCGTCGATGCGTGGCATTTCACTTTCATAGACTAATTCACCTGCGACATATAAGCGGTTGATGATCATATCGGCAGGCAGTTTCTCATGTCCGCCTTTGACTAAAACGGCTTTTGCACCCAGTTCAAAAATCCGTTGCGTGGCATCGGTCAAATCCTCACAACCTGTCAATGCACGAAGCTCAACCGTATTTGGCGTAATCACTGTTGCACGTGGAATCAGCACCTTAAATGCTTCAACTAAGGTTGGTAGGTCACCCAAACTGCCACCACTATTCGCCACTAATACAGGATCAAGCACATATTTTAAATCATTATGTTGATCTAAAAACTCAGCTAAAGCAGCGATATTATCTGTGGTACCGAGCATGCCTGATTTCACGGTATTAATGGGTAAATCATCAATCACTGCATTGGCTTGGGCGAGAAGTAAATCTTTTGAAGTCGCTTCGAATCCAAAGACATTTTGCGAGTTTTGAATGGTCAGCGCTGTGCATGCAATCGCCGCATGTGCACCGCTTAGTCCGATGGCTTCGATGTCAGCTTGCAAGCCTGCTCCACCAGAAGGGTCTAATCCTGAAAAACATAATACGGTTGGGCGCACAGACATTTCCTTTGATTGCAAATGAAGATTCAATACATGACATTCTAGCAAGGGCATTGTTAAAATTCATCTTGAACGACATGAAGTGATAAATGATTGTACAGATGAAGATAGAAAATATTTTGATTGATTTAGATGGTACTTTGACCGATCCAAAGCTCGGTATTACCACTTGTATTCGTTACGCCATGCGAAAACTCGGGCGACCGCTTGCTGATGAAGTGGATTTGGACTGGTGTATCGGACCACCACTGAAAGCCTCTTTAGCAAAATTATTACAATTGGACGATGACACTTTCAATATAGATCAATTGGCTGAACAGGCATTGGTTTTGTATCGAGAACGCTTTGGCACCATTGGTTTGTTTGAAAATGAAGTCTATCCTGAAGTCGCAGAAACCTTAGAAAAATTACAGCAACAAGGTTATCGGCTTTATGTTGCAACAGCGAAACCAACCATTTATGCTGAGCAAATCTTAGTGCACTTTGACTTGGCAAAATATTTCAAAAAAATCTATGGCAGTGAGCTCACAGGGGAGCGAACAAATAAGACGGAGTTGATCGCTTATCTTTTAGAGCGAGAGCAGTTAGATGCGCAAGCCAGTGTAATGATTGGAGATCGTGAGTTTGACATCTGCGGTGCACATCAAAATGACGTCAAAAGTATTGCGGTCAGTTATGGCTATGGCATAGCAAGCGAGTTGCAAAATGCGCAACCGATGACAATAATTGACAGTTTTGGTTACATTTTGACTACAATTGACCAAATTCTTAATAAACAATAATTTAAGGTGAATTTTTAATTTTATTAAATAATATTTAAAAAAAGACGTATTCACTTATTTTTTTTAATGTATAAAATTTCGCCGACTTAGCTCGGATTTTAAAAATTAATTTCTAAAGCTAAATAACCAATGAATAAGCAATACCGTCGATGGATATCGCTGGCTGAACATGAATAACTTTGCAGACCAACTGCAATAAAATTTTCTCCAATATAAATTAGGGGTGTGATGTGGAGCATCAAGACCAAACGCAAGTTTTTGCACGCCGAAAAAAAGTATCATGGATGATATTGAGCGTATTGATCATTTTGTCATTGATCGCAGTCGCTTATTATTTCCTTGTTTATCGTTACTTTCAGTCTACTGATAATGCCTATGTCAAAGCAGATGTGACATGGATTGTGCCTCGTATTGCTGCAGAAGTGGCGACGATCGAGGTGAAAGAAAATCAATATGTCAAAAAAGGTGATGTCTTATTCACTTTGGACGATCGAGATTATCAAGCACGTTATGATCAAGCTGTGGCGCAGGTCGATGCCAAGCAAGCGAACCTACGTGTGCAAAAGGGTAATCAATACGCCGCAGAAGCAAAAATCCTAGAAGCCAAAGCACAGCTCCGTGCGACACAGGCTGAGGTCACTCGACTGAGTGAAGAATATCAACGCTATGAGGAGCTGATGAATGATGGCGTGATTACACGTCAACATTTTGAATCTATCCAAGCCCAGTACAGCAGTGCCAAAGCACAGCGAGATAATGCGCAGTCTGCGGTCGCAGCTGCAACGGCGCAAGTGGCGAGTGTGAGTGCGGAGAAGGGGCGATTAAGTGCTGATGTGGAAAATGCCAAAGCATCATTAGCACTGTATGAGATTGAACGTCATGCAACCACCATTGTATCGCCAGTCGATGGAAAAGTTGGCGCATTATCCGTTCAGCTCGGTTCACGAGTCACACCACAATCTCGTTTGATCGCCATCGTTCCAGATAAAACCATTTATGTCGAAGCAAACTACAAAGAAACCCAAATCGAGAAAATGCACATTGGGCAATTGGTCAAACTCCAGCTCGATGCGTATCCAAATCAAGAGTTTCAAGGGAAAATTGAAAGTTTCTCACCTGCGTCTGGTGCGGTGTTTACCATGATGCCTCCTGATAATGCGACAGGAAACTTTAACAAAGTTGTGCAAAGAATCCCTGTGCGGATCGCCTTAGAAGACAACCCGAATAATGATGTGTTTCGTCCAGGCTTGTCGGTCGTTGCTACTGTCGATGTGCGTAGCTAATTATTTGTATCGTTTGTGTAGCTAAGTCAGGCGCATAGGAAAGAGTTGAGGGATACCATGGATCAGGTGAACCAATACGAAAGCAATCAGCCATACCACTCTCAACAGTCAGATTGGCAGTTTAGCCCGAAAGTCGCTTGGGTGATTTTCTCTGCGATGATCTTTGGGAACTTCATGGCGATCTTGGATATTCAAATCGTTGCCAGTTCACTCAATGAAATCCAAGCAGGGATGAGTGCTAGTCGCTACGAAGTGGCGTGGGTGCAAACGACGTATTTGATCGCTGAGATTATCGCTATTCCATTGTCCAGTGTATTGGCGAGGGTATTTTCTACACGTACCTATTATGTGATGTGTGCGGTGGGATTTACCATCAGTTCATTGCTTTGTGCGATGGCGTGGGATTTGGAAAGTTTATTGTGCTTTCGTGCCATTCAGGGCTTTATGGGCGGTGGCATGATTCCAACCTCGATGACCGCATTGTATTTACTTTTTCCTGAAGTAAAGCGCACCTTGCCTTTAGTGGTCTTTGGTATGGTGAGCACACTAGGTCCTGCGATCGGTCCTACAATTGGCGGTTGGCTGACGACAAATTTTTCATGGCATTGGATGTTTTTGATCAACATCATTCCTGGGATTTTGATCGCAGTGGTGATCTATGCCAATCAAGATATTGATCGTGGCGATGTGAGTTTATTAAAAACGATGGATTGGATTGCGCTCATAGGTTTGGCGTGCTTCTTGGGTGGGCTTGAGTATTTTCTTGATGAAGGTGCACGGCATGACTGGCTACAGTCTTTTGGGGTACGTGTTGCATTGGCGACGTGTCTGATCGGTGCTGTGGTGTTTTTTCATCGAAGCTTTACACGACCAAAGCCTTTGCTGGATTTATCCGTTTTTCAAAATAAAAACTTTAGCCTGAGCTGTATCGTCACGTTTGTGATCGGTATGGCGTTATACGGCTTGGGTTATATGATTCCAGTTTTTCTCGGTCAGGTACGAGAGCTCAATAGTAGCCAAATCGGTCACATCATGATGGTCACAGGTGTGGTGATGTTCTGCTTTGCGCCATTTTTGGCATGGTTAATTCCAAACTTTGATGCACGCCTTACGGTCTTTATTGGCATGTTGTTGGCAGCGTGTGGTGTTTTGATGAATGCCAATCTGACTATTCATAGTGATTATGATTTTATGTTTTGGCCACAGGTCTTTCGTGGGATTGGGTTGATGATCTGCTTGATCGTGGTGTCCCATCTTGCCATGAGTACCTTACCACTGGAAAAAGTCGCAGATGCCAGTGGTGTGTATAACTTGATGCGAAATATTGGAGGTGCGGTTAGCTTAGCTTTGATTAATTCGTCGGTAGATTGGCTCACGGCATGGCATGCCTCAGAGCTGAAAAGTATGCTGACACCTGAAAATCTGATGTTTGTTGAACATCTGAATCAACTCAAACAGATGTATGCAGAAAGTGGCGAAAATGCTGAGCAGCTCGCATACCAAACCATGAATAAAGACATCTATGCGCAGGCATTGACAGGAAGCTTTAGTGATCTATTCAAGCTCTTGTCGATCATTATGTTTGCTGCGGCAGTGTTGACCTATTTCATGGATAAACCGAAAAAAATGCCGACTTAAATGTAGCTCATTTAAGCCGAATAACGATGTAAATCATTGAACCCAAACTTGTCCCAAATGCGATTGAGCAAGTTGATGAATCACTGTTGTATTGAACTTCGAGAACAACAGATGTTGTAAAAATAATTGCTGTACTGAACTGATGTAACTATTTGATGTAAAACTGCTTTCTAAGTGTTTTAGAAAACAGGGGTGAAATAATAACTTGATGTAACATGGAGAATTATGATGAATCTTACGACAATCCGAAATAAGGTCATTAAAGGAATCAAAGCACAAGATACTTATGGAAAGTACTTATCTTTGGCGCAGATTAGTCATCGCCAAAAGGAAGTGATGTATGACATTTACAAACAGTATTATCAAAATACCAACTTTGAACTTTTTCTCAGTGATTTCAATGGAAAAGATGGTGCGATTCTCGTCTTTGAATCGAAGTCGAGAACCATTGTTGGGTTTTCTACCGTTGTGCTCAACAACTTTGATTATCAAGGTAAAAAGTATCGTTTTATCTTTAGTGGCGATACCGTGATTCTCAAAGAGTTTTGGGGCTCACGTGCGTTGCAAAGCACGATGTTTAAACTCAAAGTCAAAATTCGCCTGATGTATCCACTCGAAGAAGTGTATTGGATGCTGATTTCTAAAGGCTATAAAACGTATCTGTTACTTGCCAATAATTATGAAGTCTACTATCCAAATGTAGATGGCGAGCATCGTAACCTTGCACCTATCGTCGAGGAATATTGCAAACGCTTCTACGCCAAGTTTTATGACAATCGCAGTGGTTTGCTCAACTTCGGTGAAGATTATCAACCATTAAAGCAAGACATTGCGCCGATCACCGCTGAGATGAAAGCGAAAAACCCGAAAATTGGCTTTTTTGAACGTATGAATCCAACATGGATCAAAGGGACAGAGCTACCGTGTGTTGGGAGATTTGGTTGGAAAGATATTGCACGTTATCCAGTGCATTATTTATCAAAACAAACTAGTGTTGGCAAGTTTGAGGCAATCCGCCATCGTAAAGCAACGTTCAAAAAGCTGGAGAGCAACGTATGAGCTCTCCACGATCGAGATTCAGTCTAGGCAAACAATTGCTGAACCGAACTTGGTATTCACATTTGCTGTTGCGCAGTATGTGTAAAGTCGCAGATGTGAAATTCCAAGCGGGTAAATATCAGATCAAAAGCATACAGCGCAAACGCTTAAAGCAGATATTGAGCCATGCCAGTCAACCGAATATTCGTAATATTCAAGATTACGAAGAATTTCGAAAGCTTTCGCTGACACGCTATGCAGACTGGAAAAGTGACGTCATGGATTGGCGAAATGGGCAAGATGCACTGTCGCATAGTGAGTTGGTGCGCTTTCAACCGACCAGTGGTTCGAGTGATCAAATCAAGTTTATTCCTTATACCAAAGCCTTTCTTGACGAACTTGATCAGGCGATTGCGCCGTGGTTGAGCAGTATGTATCGCAAGTCTTCGGGTCTAGCCAAAGGTAAACATTATTGGTCGGTATCTTGGCTTCCAGAAAGCCAACGTGCCTTGATTAAAGAAGACAATCTAAATGATGACAGTGCATTACTGAGTGTGGGGAAGCGTCTGATTACCCAGTTTACGCAGGCAGTGCCACAGCATGTATCATTTGCCGGAAATCCTGATGATGCGATGTTTGCAACCTTATGCTACTTGGTCGCTACCGAAGATTTGGCGCTCATCTCGGTATGGAGCCCAACCTTTGCCTTGCAGTTGATTGAACGACTCAATGAGCAAGCTGAAGACATTGTGATGGTATTGATGACTGGGTCTTGGGCGAAGCGTGAAGCATCGTTGCAAAATGTCGATGCACCATTTGCACCGAAGCGTGCCAAGCTGTTGATGCAGATGATTGATGAAGGAGAAATTGACCTCGAACGCTTGTGGACGCAGTTGAAGCTGATCTCATCATGGGATACGGCAGGAGCGAAGCAGTGGGCAAAACTACTTCAACAGGAAGTACCTCATTCAGGCTTTGAAGGTAAAGGGCTGTGGGCAACGGAAGGTGTGGTCACGATTCCTTATCAAGGACGCTATCCACTTGCCTATAAAAGCCATTTCTATGAGTTTGAATATCTGCAAGGCGACAAGCTTGGTCAAATCGTCCCATCTTGGGAGCTGAAAGTTGGTGATCACGTCAGCCCGATTATCAGTAGTGGTAATGGCTTATTACGCTATTGTCTTGATGATCATCTCAAAGTCACTGAGTTTTGGGGCAATGTGCCGTGCTTTGAATTTCAGGGACGACGCTTTGGCGTGGATTTGGTCGGTGAAAAACTATCGCCTGATGTTGCACAGCAATTACTTGGAAAAATCAATCAACACGATAATGTCAAAGCGATTTCTTTACTCGCAGTAGAAACCAATCAAGCTTCTGAACGTCCGTTTTATGCAGTGTTGATGGAACCTACGCAGGTCAATCAAGCTGACAGCTCAGTTCAAGATGGCGCGACAAAACAAAGTCTACATCAAGATCAATCTGTCCAAGCGGAATGGGTCGATCGACAGCTTCGACAACATTTCCATTATGAGTTGGCTCGTGATCTCAAGCAGTTGGCATTACCTCGCATGCTTATGGTCGAAGATGGTTGGCAAGGCTATAAAGATCTTGTGATGCGAGAGGGCATGATTGAGGGGAATATTAAACCTGAACCATTGAAGAAAATAAGCATCGAAAGCTACAAGTCGTTGATCGCAAAGTTAGATTCAGCGCTTGAAGTCAAGTTTAAAACACAGCAAAAGCATCCATTCAATTGATATGAGCATGATCGAAGCTAGAAGATTTGAAGCTAAATAGTTCAATCTGAAAGAAAGATTGACTCTCAGTCGATAAATAAAGGGGATGTCTTTGAAAATTAAAAGAATGATTCGGGGCAAAGCATGTTAAGAAAAATGTGGATGCTTGGCATGCTGAGTGCTGTCTTTGTATCGCCATTGCAGTCGGTATCGGCTATCAGCTTGAGTGAGGCGATCGACGCTGCATTGAAGCATGAAGATCAAATGCAAATCAGCCAACTGCGTTTGGTACAGCAAGATGCAGTGGTACAGCAAGCACAGCGTCGCTATGGGCTAGATGTCAATCTCGTTGGGCAGATCGGACGTGAAAAAGTCGTGGCACATCATGGCACGATCTTCCCATCTGAGGGTTATAAAAGTATCCGTAGCGCAGAGTTGCAGGCAGATTACCCATTGTACACATGGGGGCGAAAACAACTAGAAATCCAATCGGCAAAGTTGCGCTCATCAGCGCAAGTGCAAGCACTATCTGGACAGCGTGCACGAACGATTTTGACTACGGTGCAAGTCTATACTGATGTGTTGAAGCAGTATGCTTTGTCACAACTTCAGCTCAGTACCTTAGAGAATCTACGTCGCTCGGTCTATGAAGCGGATAAGAAATTTTCCGCAGGTGTGATTACTCGTGCCGATCTTGCCCAAGTCAAAGCACAGTATGCACAAGGTCAGGCAGATAGTGTTTTGGCACGATCCAACTTAGATATCAGTCAAACAGAGTTTTATAAAATCACTGGCGTGGATATTTCACAGATGGACGACTCGGTTGCTGTGCCGAACTACAGTCCAAATTTATCTGAAAGCCTTGAAATGATTGAGCGTCATCCAAGTCTGCAACAAGCCAAATTGGAGCTTGATGCAGCGTCTAGTCAATACGATTTGGTCAAAGCACAGCTTAAACCAATGTTGTCTTTGACCAGTCGGATCGGTACACAGCACGAATTGCATAGCATCAGTAGTGAAAGTGAAAACTACATGATGGGCGTGCAACTAAAAATTCCACTGTTCGATCATGGTCGCAATGCTGCCGATCGAAAAAAAGCCAGTGCGGATCGAATGCTCGCAGCACAGCAAGTCGAAGTGGTGCGTCACGACCTAGAGGCTGAAACCAAAACTGTTTATTCACAGCTTGGTGCGGTTCGGGAGAATAAAAAGGCAATTGACGAAGCGATCGAATCCGCAGAGATCGCATTGCACTTTATTACCAGAGAGTTGGAAGTTGGGACGAAGACTTCTTATGACTTTCTGATGGCGGAGCAAAAAGTCTTGGAGCTTCATACACAAAAAATTGTCAATCAACAGGATGAGGTGATTTTGGTATATCGCTTATTAGACCTGACAGGGCAGTTATGATTTTCGAAAACACATTTTTGAAAGCACATTTCGCAAGGATATTTTTACAGCTTTATACTCAAGGAATGGGAAAATAATGATGGATACTTTAAATAAAACGCATACGCAGAAATTAGACGCACAGCACACTCCGTTAAAACAATCAGAATCGGCACATCAAGTACAAACTTTGATGCCACAACAATCAAATGCACCGCAACAAAAGAAAAGCTCAAACTTTAACGTGCGAGCAGCAGTTGCATCAGATGAAGCGGCTTTATTGAAATTGATCTGTGTGCCGATGACCACCAAAGGCGTAACCATTAGCTTTCAAAGAGAGCCGAGCTACTTCAATGCCAGTCAAGTGATATATCAGGTCAATGATCATTGTGTGGTAGAAGACATCGCAACGCAAAAACTGGTGGCATGCTACAGCAATGGTCATCGTCCTTGCTATATCAATGGTGAAATCCAACCGATGCGATATGCGAGTGACTTACGTATTCATGCCGACTATCGTGGTACGACCTTGATGAAAGAGATGGGCTATTACATGCGTAAAACCATGCAACAGCCAGACTTTAACCATATGATTATTTTTAATGACAATCTCGCTGCACGAAAAGCGGTACAAACTGGTAAGGTCGGAATTCCTGACTATTACGAGGAAGGTAGCGTTGAAACTTTAACGCTCACAGCCATTCATCGCAATAAACACAAAGAAAGACTGCTAATCGAGTCGGAAGATCAACATTACCTGAGAAACTTGCATATTAAAACTGCGGGTATAGATGCTATTGAAGCAATGAATCAGTTTGTACAGCGTATGGCAAAGTTTTATAACTTCATTCCTGCTTATGATTTTAACGAATTGTTAGGTGGTTCAAAGTATTATCAAGGTTTGGAGCTCTCCGATTTTCAACTGTACTATTTAAATGATCAGTTGATCGGCATGTTTGGATTGTGGTCACAAAGTAGTTTTAAGCAAACCAAAATTTTGGATTATGGTTGGACGATTGGCATGATTCGACCGATTTACAACCTATGGGCGAAGCTACGAGGCACGATGAAATTGCCGAAAAAAGGCGATTCGATCAAATACCATGCGCTGCATTCATTACTGTGTAAGCCAAGCTACAAAGCCTTGCATGATTTGATGTTGAATGATGCGTTGAAACTATCGAAGTCACGAGGCGTAGGCTGTGTAAGCTATACATTGTCACATCGCGATCCACGTCAGAGTTTGAATCAGTATTATCGGGGAGAGCTGTTGACTGGGATACATGGTTTTATGTGTCCGAGCCGTGACCCACGTCCTGAGATAGATTCGCATCGTATTCCATATTTGGAAGTTGGGCGGATTTAACGATTTTATTTTCATATTTTTAAGATTTATGAGAAAGATAACAATGTCTTGAGTCGATGCTTTTTGATCAAAATTTTAATGCAATGCTTTGGTCAAAAAGCTAAACTTAATAAAATTTCAAAAAAGTTAAATTTAGGATGTTGTTAAAAAAATCAATTAAAACATTGAGTTGTTTTGCCTTAATATTTTTAATTTGGGGAGGTATTTTAGCTTTTCTGTATTGGATGACACTCGATGATCCACTTTCCCAAGTTGCACAAGATTTCCTTGCTATCTATCCGAATTATCAACCTGATTTAAAAGAACACCCTTATTTCTTAGAATTAGGTTTTGATGCTAAAAAAGATATAGACCCAATGGTTTTGGGGAGATTGCGTTATCATGCAGGTTGGGCGGAATGGTATCAAACAAATCTTGAAAGAGATAAATGGAAAGAGCATAAACTGACTGAAAATGTACTATTAGATAATGATCTCGATCAACAGTTAACTGCTATATTTGAAGCTGACTCTCGTACCATTCGACAACAGCCTAAACTCAATGACTTATTGCCAATCACACAAGAAGTTGAAGCAGAATATAAAAATAAGCAATATCTAATTGATCGGTACAAAATGCTTGTTTATCAGGGAAATCTAGAAAATTCTGAGTTGCTACTCCCAATAACATGTTGTGATATGTCTTGGTTGCGTTTGAGGAGTATTCAATATTTATATTTATCGCATCTTATTTTAAATCAAGATATTGAGCAATTACATTTATATGCGAATGAATTAACGACGATGTTAAGCAATCGAAATGATATGATCGAAAAGGCAGTTTTGATTAAACAAATTGACACTGTTGTGAATATTATACATTTGCTCGAAATCGAAAATCCACAGCGAGGACATGAGCTGGAAATTAGTCTTGAGCCACTTGGCAATAAAAGCTTTTCAATTCGAAGAATGACCTCACTAGATCTGATTGAAATATTATCTTTTCTGTCCGAAGAGCGAATGAATGCTATTTTTGTGGAGTTGGAAGAGGAGTCTACTAGTCTGCTTGATCTTTTAAATACATGGAAAGGTCGATTGATTTTCAAACAAATATATAAAAATAATATGACAGCGAATCTGTATGCAGAGTGGGCGAAAACACAAATAAATTGGTCAGAATCAAATTATGTAGATTATGTGCGTATGGCGCCAAGTGGTGTGGAAAACGATCATCCAAAACTTGACGCTTCAGCTAAGTTTAGAAACCAAATTGGTGCAGAGATTTTAGAAACACTTTCCGTTGACAGAAAGCGTATATCAATATGATTAAGGCTTCTCGATAACAAAATCCGAGTTTTTAACGTCTTACACAGTGGACAAGATTGGACAGGTGAAAAGCTTAATCAGACTACACAAGGTAATACGTATTATCAGACGGAAAGTGAGCTTTGTATTCAGTCACCACTCAAAGAAAAAAGAGAGTGGAATCACGATAGTTGTTTGGCATTCGAAAATTAGAGTGAATCGCTTTTCAATAAAGTTGAGAGGGTGAGAAAGCTTTAGAACTGATTTTTATATCAAAACTGAGGCTTTACCACGACCAAAATAATACATGCAATTAAAATTACCGTAGGTAATTCATTGAAAAGTCTCCAAAATTTATGGGATTTATAGTGTGCATTGTCGATCAATTTTTTACGGTAATAGCCACAGGAAAAATGATAAATGACTAATAAGCCAACCAAAGCCACTTTGATATAGAACCATGTCGCTTCATGATAGTGACGTGTTGCATCGCCCCAATCTACTAAGAAGTGCGCAGTGATCAATGTGCCAATCATCGAAGGCCACATGATGCCACGATAGAGCTTTCGTTCCATGATTTGAAAGCGTTGATGGCTAATCGCATCATCGCTCATGGCGTGGTAGACGTATAAACGTGGTAGGTAGAATAGGGCAGCAAACCAACACACCACCGCAATGATGTGTAAGGCTTTGACCCATAAAAAGGCTTCTGACGGTGCGTCCATCAACGACTCAAATAATTACAATTAATGATCTATTTTAGCAAATACTTGTTGTTGAGGGCATGATTTTGATGACATAGTTTAGATGTCATGAATTTAATTTTATTATTCAGCCCATTTTCTAAAGATCAAACAAGCGTTGACACCACCAAAACCAAAACTATTACTCATGACTGTATTTAGTTTGGCGTCACGTTTTTCTAGGACAATATCAAAGCCCGCAGTACCTTCATCAAGTTCAGTCACATTGATATTCGGTGCGATAAAATCATTTTGCATCATCAGCATACAATAGATTGCTTCTTGTACACCAACAGCACCCAAGCTGTGACCTGTCATAGATTTTGTTGAGCTCAGTGCAGGGACTTTGCCTTCACCAAAAGCACGTTCCATCGCTTTAAGCTCGGTGACATCACCCGCAGGCGTAGACGTACCATGCGTATTGACATAATCAATCGTATCGACGCCATGTTGTTTTGCTTCTTCGAGTGCCATCAAGATACAACGTGTTGCACCTTCACCACTTGGTGCGACCATATCGAAACCATCGCTATTTGCAGCATAGCCAACGACTTCGGCAATGATATTTGCGCCACGTGCTTGTGCATGTTCAAGGGATTCTAGGACAACAAAACCACCACCGCCTGCAATGACAAAGCCATCACGATCTTTCGAATAAGGGCGTGATGCGGTTCCAGGTGTTTCATTGTATTTTGAGCTCAGCGCACCCATTGCATCAAACAATAAGCTTTGTGACCAATGGTCTTCTTCGCCGCCACCTGCAAGCATCAAGTCTTGTTTACCCAGTTGAATCATGTTGTAGGCATATCCAATCGCATCAGCGGAGGTTGCACATGCACTGGTAATGGTGTGTGCAATACCTTGCATTTTAAATGCGACGCCGACATTGGCGGTAATGGTATTACTCATGTTACGAGGGACAAAAAATGGACCAATTTTACGTGCGCCTTTTTCCTCTAAAAGTTTGACCATTTCAGCGACAGATGCAGTCGAGTTGCCACCACTACCACCGACGATACCGTAGCGTGGATTACCACCAATATCTTCTACTTCCAAACCTGCATGTTGCACTGCATCAACTGCTGCGTTGTAGGCATACATCGCACAGACACCCATAAAGCGTTTGAGCTTACGGTCAATTTTGTCAAAATCTTGTTCAGCTGCTGCGCTGACTTGGCTTTTAAAGTTGAGCTCTGCATAGGACGCATTGTGGCGTGTGCCTGAAATACCGTTTTCGAGAGAATGTTTGACATCTTCTAGGGTATTTCCAATACATGAATTAATGCCCATACCAGTAATGACAACACGACGATTCATGGAGAGTCCTTTATAAATATTCAAAAAATCACATTGCCGACATTTAAACGGTTTTCCAAATGCTCTGCAATGGCGAAAGATATTAGTTTTAAAACGCTGAGTACAATGTGCTGAGCAGGTCTAAGATTTTAACACGATGGCTGATTTTGCCAATTCTAACTTGTTTGGGAATTATTTTTTGACGTCATCATTTGATCAAAGCGTTCGTAGTTTATCTAACTTATAAATTTAAGTGACAGAAATCTAACTATGCACACAAAACTTAGTTGCAACACGTTAGGAAATTTCATTTAATCATAAAAGTATCTTAAAAACAGACAGGAAAAAGTAATGGGAGTTAAAAAGCTGATCGTTGAGCGAATTCGCCAACAAACCTTGAAAGTTTCGCCACTGAATAAAAATAATCAACAACACATGTTGGCAAAAAGTGGGCAAGTAATCGAGGGTAAAGCGCAACAACGAGATCAATTTGATTTGGATTATGAAGATATTCATCAACTGTTTCGCAATCAATTTCCAACCATTACCAAACAAGTGCTGGGCAATCGCTACAATGCGGTAAACAAATATTCAAAGTTTGTCCTGCCAAATGGTTTAGATTCAGCTGCTGATGAGGTGCTTGAGCTACTTGCAAAAGCTTCTATGGCTCTGGCATCCACAGAGCGTGTCCTCGCAGAAACAGGCGCAAAATCAATTCAAGAACTTCAACAAAATGTAGATCGCTCTGCACGTGCTTCATCTGCGCTCAAAGAAGTAAATAAAATCTTTGCAGCGTTACAAGGTGGCGTGAGCGGTGTCGCAGGTATGGTTTGGGCAGTGGCAGATTTGCCTTTGTCTGTTTTATTGGCGTTAAAAACCATTTATGAAACAGGTCATGCTTACGGCTTTGAGCTAGATAATGAAGAAGATCAGCAAGCGGTTTATCAGGTTTTAGTCAAGTCGGATTTAGGCTTGATCGCAGAAAAACAGGTGCTTTTACTAGGTATTCGTAATTTTAAAGATGTGCTTACAACAGGAAATTATTCGCAATTGCAAAGCTTTTTAGATAGCAATTATAGCTTTGAAGGTTTTAAAAATGCCTTGAGTGATGCCAATGGACAATATAAGTGGAGCATGCTCAATGTATTGGGTAAAGTAAAATGGTTGCGCTATACCACGCCACTTTTAGGTGGTTTAGTCGGTGCATTTTATGGTGTGAAAATGATCGAAGAGGTCGCAGAAAAAGCGGATGAAATTTTTGCGCATGCACGTCGTTATTTGATCGACAATCCTGAACAACACATTGCTGTACTTGAAGCCTATCAACGTGGCTATACCCATCAACAGCAAATCAACGCTTTGGCAAAAAATGATGTGTCTGCACTATTGGGACATACTGCCAACGATCAAAATCGAGCTCAATCTCAGCAAAAATCGGCACAACAACATCTTGATGACAATCCTGATATTGTGAAGGTTAAAGTTGAAAAGCAAGTTCATACTGAAAAACAATCTGCACCAACGACGGAAGCTGAGATTCATAACGCAGTCGAAGATTTGGCAAAGAAAGAAGTAGCAACAAAAACCGTAGTGAAAAAATCGACGACTCGTCGTGCACCCGCAAAGACGACTAAAGCGACTACCACAAAAACTGCGCCGAAAGTCGTTACAAAAGCACCTACAGAACAAGCGACGACAGAAAAAGCAACGACAGCCAAACGAAGCACGACAAAGTCCACGACGACCAAATCAGCTGAAGCAAAACCGAGTGCTCGCCGTACAGCGAACTCACGGAATAAGACCGCAACCAAAGCTGAGGGAAAATCTGCAACATCCAAACAGGCTAATGACTCTAATCAAAAGGAAAACTGATTGATGTGTTGAGTGAAATTTGTAATCTAAGAAACTAAAAAATGACTGCAATTTGCGGTCATTTTTTATGCTTATTTTATGCTTAGTTGTGCTTTGAAAGAATGATTTCGAAACATTTGCGCTTATTGACCCAATAGGGATTTTGATCTACAATTTCATGCCCTTAAAAAGTGACTTTTTTTAAATTTTTATTTTGAGCATTTTTTGAGGTTGTTCAATAACGGGAGAATTGCCATATGGCAACAACAAATCAGTTGATCCGTAAGGGTCGCACAACTTTGATTGAAAAATCAAAAGTTCCAGCGTTGAAGGCTTGTCCACAACGCCGTGGTGTATGTACTCGTGTATATACAACTACACCTAAAAAACCAAACTCTGCAATGCGTAAAGTGTGCCGTGTACGTTTGACTTCAGGCTTTGAAGTATCAAGCTATATCGGTGGTGAAGGCCATAACCTTCAAGAGCACAGTGTTGTATTGATTCGTGGTGGTCGTGTTAAAGACTTGCCAGGTGTACGTTACCATACAGTACGTGGTTCTTTGGACTGCGCAGGTGTGAAAGATCGTAACCAAGCTCGTTCGAAATACGGTGCAAAACGTCCTAAGAAGTAATTCTTAGAACGAAGCATACACACCATATTAGCGTTTCGCTTGTTTGAGTTCTTTGTAAGATATGAAATTCAAGCGGCGTATAGTAAGGCCAGCGTAAGTACATGACACTCGTACAAACTGCTGGATTCCCCTGAAGTGTCATCTAGTCATAGGACTAGTATAGTTAGGTAGATTAAAATGCCAAGACGTCGCGTAGTCGCTGCCCGTGAAATCCTTCCGGATCCTAAGTTTGGTAGCCAAACAATCGCTAAATTCATGAACCACGTTATGCAAGACGGTAAAAAATCGATTGCAGAAAGTATTGTTTACGGTGCTTTAGACCGCGTTCAAGAAAAAAATAGTAGTGTTGACCCAGTAGAATTTTTTGAAGATACACTTGAAAAAGTTCGTCCTATGGTCGAAGTAAAAGCACGCCGTGTTGGTGGTGCTACTTATCAAGTACCAATGGAAGTGCGCCCATCCCGTCGTACTGCCTTGGCTATGCGTTGGTTAGTAGATGCTGCTGCTAAGCGTTCTGAGAAAACAATGGCTTTACGTCTTGCTGGTGAGTTGCTTGATGCATCTGAAGGTAAAGGCGCTGCGGTGAAAAAGCGTGAAGACGTACACCGTATGGCTGAAGCCAACAAAGCCTTTTCTCACTACCGTTTCTAAGCGGATAAAACAGGGCTTTCTCAGGAAAATGATAGCGATCTTCATGAGTAATTTTCATGATGCTGTCATTTAAGCGCATTAAGTTGGTTGAACTTAAAATGACACTGACTTAATGCGTCCTGTTTTAACAATAACATTTAGGAATGTAAGATATGGCTCGCCAAACTCCAATTTCTCGCTACCGCAATATCGGTATCTCTGCGCACATTGACGCAGGTAAAACAACGACAACAGAACGTATTTTGTTCTACACAGGTGTATCTCACAAAATTGGTGAAGTACACGATGGTGCAGCAACAATGGACTGGATGGAACAAGAGCAAGAGCGTGGTATTACCATTACTTCTGCTGCAACGACTTGTTTCTGGTCAGGTATGGGTAACCAATTCGATCAACACCGTATCAACGTAATTGATACACCGGGACACGTAGACTTCACGATTGAAGTTGAACGTTCTATGCGTGTACTTGATGGTGCGTGCATGGTGTACTGTGCAGTTGGTGGCGTACAACCTCAGTCTGAAACTGTATGGCGTCAAGCAAACAAATATAAAGTGCCTCGTTTGGCTTTCGTGAACAAGATGGACCGTACAGGTGCAAACTTCTTCCGTGCAGTTGAACAAGTAAAAACACGTTTGGGCGGAAATCCTGTACCAATCGTTGTACCAATCGGTGCTGAAGAAAACTTCCAAGGTGTTGTTGACTTGATCGAAATGAAAGCAATCATTTGGGATGAAGCATCTCAAGGTATGCAGTTCGAATACGGTGACATCCCTGCAGATATTCAAGATACAGCTGAAGAGTGGCGCACCAACATGGTTGAAGCTGCAGCTGAGGCATCTGAAGAGTTGATGGATAAATACCTAGACGCTGGTGATCTTTCTAAAGAAGACATCATTGCTGGTCTACGTGCACGTACATTGGCTTCTGAGATCCAAGTAATGCTTTGTGGTTCTGCATTCAAGAACAAAGGTGTACAACGTATGTTGGACGCTGTAATTGAATTCTTGCCATCACCGACTGAAGTAAAAGCGATCGAAGGTGTACTTGACGATAAAGCTGAAACTAAAGCATCTCGTGAAGCATCTGATGAAGAGCCGTTCTCTGCACTTGCATTCAAAATCATGAATGACAAGTTCGTAGGTAACTTGACGTTTATCCGTGTTTACTCAGGTGTTCTTAAACAAGGTGATCCAGTATTTAACCCAGTTAAATCTAAGCGTGAGCGTATCGGTCGTATCGTGCAAATGCACGCAAACGAACGTCAAGACCTTGACGAAATTCGTGCAGGTGATATCGCAGCGTGTGTCGGTCTTAAAGATGTAACTACTGGTGATACATTGTGTGATGAGAAAAACATCATTACCCTTGAACGTATGGAATTCCCAGAGCCAGTAATTTCATTGGCTGTTGAACCAAAAACTAAAGCTGACCAAGAAAAAATGTCGATTGCTTTAGGTCGATTGGCGAAAGAAGATCCATCGTTCCGTGTACGTACTGATGAAGAATCTGGTCAAACCATTATCGCTGGTATGGGTGAGCTTCACCTTGACATCATCGTTGACCGTATGAAGCGTGAATTCGGTGTTGAAGCGAACATTGGTAAACCAATGGTTGCATACCGTGAAACCATCAAGAAAGTTGTTGAACAAGAAGGTAAATTTGTTCGTCAAACAGGTGGTAAAGGTAAATTCGGTCACGTCTATGTACGTCTTGAGCCGCTTGATGTTGAAGCAGCTGGTAAAGAATACGAATTCGCTGAAGAAGTTGTTGGTGGTGTTGTACCAAAAGAATTCTTCGGTGCAGTTGATAAAGGTATTCAAGAGCGTATGAAGAACGGTGTCTTGGCTGGTTACCCAGTTGTAGGCGTAAAAGCTGTACTTTATGACGGTTCTTACCACGATGTCGACTCTGACGAATTGTCGTTCAAAATGGCAGGTTCTTATGCATTCCGTGATGGTTTCATGAAAGCAGATCCTGTACTTCTTGAGCCTGTCATGAAAGTCGAAGTGGAAACTCCTGAAGACTACATGGGCGATATCATGGGTGACTTAAACCGTCGTCGTGGTATGGTTCAAGGTATGGACGATTTACCTGGTGGTACTAAAGCGATTCGTGCAGAAGTTCCACTTGCTGAGATGTTTGGTTACGCAACTCAAATGCGTTCTATGTCTCAAGGTCGTGCGACATATTCTATGGAATTTGCAAAATATGCTGAAACTCCACGTAATGTGGCGGAAGGCATCATCACGAAATTCCAAACTGGTGGTAAAAAAGGTGACGATGAGTAATCTTTCGATTACTATATTGCCTAACTAATTTTATAGTTAAAATCTAATGCTTGTGCAGTGATCCTGCATAAGCAATCTACAAAGGAAGATGAACATGGCTAAGGCTAAGTTTGAACGTAATAAACCACACGTAAACGTGGGCACTATCGGTCACGTTGACCATGGTAAAACAACATTGACAGCAGCGATTGCGACAATCTGTGCAAAAACGTACGGTGGTGAAGCAAAAGACTACGCAGCAATCGACTCTGCACCAGAAGAAAAAGCACGTGGTATTACCATTAATAC
>NZ_JAKUML010000013.1 GCF_022601685.1 Acinetobacter sedimenti | reverse complement strand
ATTTAACCATCAAGCTAAATAACTGTTAATCAACAAGTTTTTATCCACATCCCCGCCGGTAGGTGCGCATTCTACAGCATCCCAACTACTTTACAAGATATAAGTATGTTTTTTAAAGTTAAATGTATAACTTTTAATCAACTCTATTACTTATCCTATGAGCTTAATAGCACAAAATACGGCGAATAGTTGCTGTATTTATAGTAACAATGCTAATTAAATTAGGGCTGTAGTTGATTAGCACTAATATAATCTACATTTATAAAGATAACTCGATGTAAATTAAGTAAAACTCAAATAAAGTTACTAGAGTCTTTTTGTAGCTAAGAGTGGAAGCACTGCATCCACGGTAGGACAACAACTGATCTATTAAGTGTTCAACCTAATTCTGTTACTTTGTTTTATAGAAAAGTTCGCCAAGTAATCATGTATTACCTTGACCAATGATGCCAAAGAGTTTATTGATTGTCAGATTGCATTCTATGAATGTTATTTCAGAGGTGCCCATAAAGGAAAGCATTAGCATGGTTTGAATAGCACTGCTAAGCAAGTGAAAACCATTTTATCTTGCTTATTAAAGTGAAGTAGCAAACTGTATACAGTAATTATTTCGATACAAAGTCCATTAGGTTAATACCTGTAATTTCAAATAAAATACCACCTGACAGCATTACGTATACAGATCAATGGCACAGTTATAATGCACTTGATGTGGTAGATTTTAATCATTTTGCAGGTGGGTAAAATCACATTAATGGAATAGAAAATTACTAGAATTAGGCGAAAAGAGTGTTAATAAGATACAATAGTATCGACCGAAATGCATTCCTTTGTTTATTGAAGATGAGATGTACTGCTTCGCAAGGTTCAGATTGAATATGGTAGTCCAAAACAATAATTCAATACCTTGTTGTAATGGACTAAGATTTAACCTTATGTACCACAATCCCTTAAAATTAAGCCGATTTACGTGAGTTTAGCTTACCAGTGAGCACGGTTTTAATATTCCGACGTGAATAGTTAAATAACACTTTCAGTGGTGATAAGTTTGGATTTGGTTGTTTGCCATCTGCAATAGTTTTAAACTGCGCTGCATACCAAACGATTTCCATAATCGCCATTTTGTCCAAAGGCTTGATGCCTGTTTTAATTGGTTTCACTGCGTATTTTACATCTTCTCCACGCATCAATTGATTTGGCAAATAAGGTTCTACGCCAAATGGACGAGCAATCCCAACAAAGTCACATGCACCACTTGCCAGTGCATCATTCATGCCTTTGACAGTACGGAAGCCACCAGTCACCATCAATGGGCAACTGACATGCTCACGAATGGTTTCCGCAAATTCTAAGAAATATGCCTCACGTGCAATAGTGCTTTCTTTACGCTGTTTGGCTTTAGCACCCGCCATTGCAGGCGCTTCATAGGTACCACCTGAGATTTCAATCAAATCCATCCCTACATCAGCTACAGCCTTTGCCACAGTAATCGCATCTTCTTCGCTAAAGCCACCACGTTGGAAGTCTGCTGAGTTCATTTTTACTGCAATGATAAAGTCATCACCAGTCTGTTGACGCACTTCTTTATAAATCTCAAGCAAGAAACGCATACGGTTTTCAATACTTCCGCCCCACTGATCTTGGCGTTGATTGGTCAGTGGTGATAAGAATTGGCTAATCAAATAACCATGTGCGCCGTGCAATTGTACGCCTTCAAAACCTGCTTTCTTGGCAAGACGAGCCGATTCACCGAAACGACGGATAATATCTAAAATCTCAACTTCGCTGAGCGCACGTGGCGTACCGAATGTAGTCGATAATGCCGAACTAAATGGCACGGCAGATGGTGCAACAGTTTCTTTATTCAAACCACGCGGACACTGACGACCTGGATGCGACAGTTGGATCAGTTGCACCATACCATGACGCTTACCAACTTCTGCCCACTGCTTCATTCGGGTTAAGTCACGTTCATTCTCAAGGACAACGACACCTGGTTCATTCTTAGCACGTGCATCGACCATGACATTACCTGTGATCGCACAGCCCAAACCACCTTTGCCCCATTGATTATAAAGTGACACGAGGTCTTGATTCGGTTGCCCTGCGTCATTGGCAAGTGCTTCACTCATCGCACCTTTGATAATACGGTTTTTAAACTCGATGCCACGAATAGTTAAACGGTCTTGTAGCTGAACTTGCGTGCTCATGGGAAATCCTTTCAAAAATTTATATCGTATAGTCAAAGTACTTAGAATCTGCTACTTCGACTATAAAGTTGACAATTTAGTATGTCAAAAACTACAGATAAGCAGAAATAATGTCAATATCATTTTAAGACGTTCACTTGAACGTCAGCGTCATCGTATTGATATTGCGCACCCAATAAAGCTCTTTTATCTTTTAATTAGTCAGTAAACTCGCTTGAAGCAATGCTTTGGTATAATCGGTTTGAGGATTGGCAAACAGTTGATTTGTTTCTTGAAACTCCACCACTTTACCATGATGCAAGACTAAAATCCGCTGTGACAAAGCACGTACGACAGCTAAATCATGACTAATAAATAAATAGCTGAGATTCATTTTTTCTTGTAAATCTCGTAACAACTTCACCATCGAACGTTGTGTGGTTCGATCTAGTGCAGAAGTTGGCTCATCCAAAATAATCAATTTCGGCTCAAGGATCAGTGCACGTGCTAGAGAAACACGTTGACGTTGACCACCCGATAACGCATGCGGATAACGCTCGGCAAACTCAGTCGGCAAATCAACTTGGGTTAATACCTGCGCCACGCGCTGTTGAATCTCTGATGCCGCTAAACCTTGAATTTCTAAGCCTTCACCGATGATCTGCCCCACACTCAAGCGAGGATTCAGACTACTGAACGGATCTTGGAAGACGATTTGGAATTGATGACGATATGGACGCAGTTTCTTTTCAGAGAGTTGATCGAGTTGTAACTCATCGAGCTGAATTTGCCCTTCGCTATCAATCAAGCGAGCAATGGCGAGCGCCAATGAGGTTTTGCCTGAGCCACTTTCACCGACGATACCAATACATTCACCTTGTTTGAGTTGTAATGACAATGGCTCGACCGCCACCACATAATCTTTCACTCGATTCAGCAAACCTGCTTTGATCGGGAAACGGACTTGTACATCCTTTAGCGTGAGCACGGTATTTTCATTTTCAGTTTCTAGCGCTGTACCAAAATCATGATCTAATAGGTTTTGGGTATATTCATCTTGCGGATTGGTGAAAATCTCTGCCGTTGCACCTTGTTCTTTGATTTGTCCTTTTTGCATCACGATCACTTGATCAGAATAACGCCCGATGAGTTTTAAGTCATGACTAATCAAAATCATTGCCATCTGACGCTTTGCTTGTAAATCTTTGAGCAGTTTCAGCACTTGCTCTTGCAGGGTAACATCGAGTGCTGTGGTCGGTTCATCGGCAATGAGAATGGCTGGGTCTTGCGCCAATGCCATCGCAATCATCACACGTTGCCGTTGTCCGCCAGACAGCTCATGGGGGAAGCGACGTAGCTTTTGTTCAGGCTCTTTAATCCCGACATCGGTGAGTAATGCTAAAACTCGCTCACGCACTTCAGCTTTGGATAAACCACGCAGATGTAAAATTTCCCCGACCAATTTTTCTACACGGTGTAATGGATTCAGTGCCGTCATTGGCTCTTGGAAAATCATGGCAATATTTCGACCACGAATCTGTTGAAGCTGTTTGTCGCTCAGTTGCAGGAGATTTTTACTGTGAGAAAAATCAGTTTGATGCAAATTCAATTTGCCTGTGACTTTGAGTTGATCAGGCAATAAACCAATCATAGCAAGGCTACTGATAGATTTTCCCGAGCCACTTTCACCAACCAGTGCAATGGTTTCGCCTGCATGTAGTTGTAAGTTTAAGTCTTCAACCAAGGTCTGCGTTTGCTTGCCCTGCTTTGTTTGAATGGTCAGTTGTTGCACATCGAGTAGTAGCACACGGTTGTCGGCTTTTAGGTGATCTTTTTTAAAATCATCACTTTTTAGATCGTCTTGTTTGAAATCATCACGATTCACTTCAGTTGTATTTGTCATGCTATGAAGTCCTCAGTGCTGTCTTGGGTCGAATGCGTCACGTGTCGCTTCGCCGATATAAATCAGTAATGACAACACAATCGCTAAGGTCGCAAAGCCTGAAATAGCAAGCCACGGTGCATCTAAATAAGTCTTGCCTTGCTCAAGCAGTTGTCCTAGCGAGGCACTATCAGGTGGCAAGCCATAACCCAAGAAATCCAAAGCCGTCAGTGCCGTAATATTTGCGGTCAAAATAAACGGTAGCTGTGACATGGTCGAGCTGAGCGCATTGGGTAAAATATGCCGAAAAATAATCTTGCGATCTGACACACCGAGCGCACGCGCCGAACGCACATAGTCAAAGTTACGTGCGCGTAAAAACTCCGCACGCACTAAGCCCACCAACGCTGTCCAACCAAAAAAAAGCATAATCGCAAATAGCCAATACACACTTGGGCTAAACATACTGACCAGAATAATCACCATAAATAGCACAGGCAAACCGCCCCACACTTCAAGCACACGTTGCCCAAGCAAATCAATCCAACCACCGTAGTAACCCTGAATCGCACCTACCGCAATGCCAAGTACCGCCGATGCAGCCGTCAGACAAATCCCAAACAACAAACAAATCCGTAAACCATAAATGATCAGTGCCAATACATCACGCCCTTGCTCATCCGTACCGAGCCAATTTTGACTGGTCGGCGCAGATGGGACAGGCACGGTCAAATCCATATTTGGACTTTCTGCAGAAAATGGAATCACAGGACTCAGCGTCCAGCCATCTGCTTCAATTAAGCCACGAACGACTGGATCTTTATAATCTGCTTCGGTTTCAAAGACACCACCAAAAGTGGTTTCTGGATAGTGCTTAAACACAGGGAAATACAGGTCGCTTTTATACGACACTACGATCGGCTTATCATTGGCAATCAGCTCAGCACAAAGTGACAATCCGAAAATAATGCCAAAGGCAATCAAACAAAACATACCGAGTTTATTTTTCTTAAAGCGAGCCCAACGCTGCTGCATCAGTGGTGACATTATTTCGCTCCTCGTGTTTCAAAGTCGATTCGAGGATCAATCACTTGATACATCACATCACTAATTAAACGCAAAACTAAACCGAGTAAAGTAAACAAAAACAAAGTGCCGAAAATCACAGGATAATCCCGCTGAGTAATCGCCTCAAAACCCAATAGACCAATGCCATCAAGATTAAAAATAATCTCGATAAATAAATTGCCAACAAAGAAAATTCCGATCAATGCCTCAGGCAAACCCGCAATAACAATCAACATCGCATTTCGAAATACATGACCATACAGCACCCGATTTTCACTTAAACCTTTGGCACGAGCGGCGAGCACATATTGTCGATTCAGCTCTTCCATAAAGGAATACTTTGTTAAATAAGTTAATCCTGCAAAACCACCCAAAACCATGGTTAAAAGTGGCAATGCCATATGCCAAAAATAATCTTTAACTTTGGCAAAAAAGCCAAGTTGCGCAAAATTTTCTGAGACTAAACCTTGTAGCGGAAACCATTGCCAATAACTGCCTCCTGCGAAAAACACAAGCAGTAATACACCAAAAGCAAAGGTCGGAATCGCATAGCCTACCGCAAGTAATAGTGAGGTACTTTTATCAAAAACCATACCATGCTGTTTGGCTTTTTTAATGCCAAGTGGAATCGACACCAAATAAATCAGTAAAGTGCTCCATAGTCCAAGTGATATGGTGACAGGTAATTTTTCATAAAGGAGCTGTGTGACAGGTTTATCTTTAAAAAAACTGGTACCAAAATCAAAAGTCAAATAGCCTTTGAGCATCAACCAAAAGCGTTCATGCGCAGGTTTATCGAAACCATATTGGCGCTTGATTTCTTCGACCATTTCAGGACTTAATCCACGTGCACCTTGATAGTTGCTATCCACTGATGCCGTTTCTGCACCGCCCTGTATGCCCATGCCTTGCATGTTTTCCGCTTGTTGAATCGCTTGCTCAACTGGCCCACCTGGTGCGACTTGCACGATGGCAAAGTTGATCAACAATATCAAAAATAAGGTCGGGATAATCAGTAACAGACGCTTTAAAATATAGGTAGTCATTGCGATTCCTTTCTAAAATCCATGCTCAATTCCTTAAATTTTCAGGTCTGTGTGATTAAGATTGACGACGCAGATACTGTTGGACTTTCTCTGCTTTTTTCGCATCAATCCACCAATATTGCATGCCAACATTTAGCTTTGGTTCTCGTTTTGGTCGTTCAAACATATCCCAAACCGCATACCACTCACTGCCCTTTCCGTAGCTAAGAATATGATAATAGCCTGCACGGAGCATGCGATCTAAGACACGTGTATTAGTCACGAGTTGCTCACGATTTGGCGAGCGAATTAAACGATCTATCTGTGCATCTATCACAGGATTCTTTATCCCTGAAAAATTATAATTACCCACTTCATCGGCTGCTGTACTGCTCCAAAACCGTCCTTGCTCGTTACCCGGATTGAGTGATTGTGGCAACACATCTGTAGTCATATCAAAGTCATAATTACGCTTACGCTCGATATATTGCGGCACATCGACTTGACGCACGGTAATATCAATACCGAGTTTTTTGGCATTACGAACAAATGGCATCAAGGTGCGTTGCAAACCATCTTGATGAATGAGCAATTCAAATGCAATCGGCTTGCCTTGCTTATCCAATAACTGCCCTTTTTTATTCACTTTGTAGCCTTGATTGGCAAGCATATGCCGAGCAACCAGTAAATTAAAGCGGTTGAAACCACTGGCATCGGATACAGGATTTTTCCAATCTCGCATAATACCGTGTTTGATCAATGGGTGCATGGTTTTGAAATACGGCTGTAAAACCTTTAGCTCAGCAGGAGATGGTTTGCCTTTGGCTTCAAGCTCACTATTGGCAAAATAGCTTTGTAAACGCTGATATTGCCCATAAAACAATGCCTTATTCATCCACTCAAAATCGTAGGCATAGCTCAACGCCTGACGGAAATAAATATCATCTAAAACTTTACGTCGTGTATTCAGCACGGTACTTTGGGTTGGCACAGGATTTTGATGATGAAATTCTATTTTTTTGATGAGTCCTGCTTGCACCGCATTGAAGTCATATTCAGTGACCCAACGTCGTGCAGTATATTCAGTGTGTGCGGTATATTGCCCTGTTTTAAAACCTTCAAAACCAATATCTAATGAGCGGTAATAAACGAATTTAATCCGATCAAAATTATTCGCACCTTTATTAACCATCACGTCTTTGCCCCAATAGTTTGGGTTGCGTCTATAGCTAATGGTACGACCACCCTCCACACGGTCAATCACATATGGACCACTACCGAGCGGTGCTTGTGAAGTCACTCGGGTGAAGTCTTTGCCCTGCCAATATTTTTTGGAAAATATGCTCACCGAAGATACGATCAGTGGCATTTCTTTATTGTCATTGGTTTTAAAAATAAATTTTACATCATGTTTTGAAGTGGCTTGAATATCTTCAATTTCAGAAAAATAAATCCGAATCCCAGGCGCACCTTCGGTTAGTAATTTTTTAAAGGTAAATACCACATCTTCAGCAGTCAGTGGTGAACCATCGCTAAACTCGGCACGTGGATCAAGATGGAAAATTGCAGTTTTCGGTTGATCAGGATCATAGGTCACGCTCTTGGCAAGCAGTGGATACATCACACCCGGTTCATCCAGTGAGCTCGACATGAGGCTGTCGTATAGATATTGCAGACCATCGGCTGCTGTACCCTTACCATTGACACTATTAAAATTATCAAATGTGCCTGTTGCAGGATAGGTAATCATGCCACCCTTAGGCGCATTAGCATTAGCATAAGGTAAGACTTTGGCATTGGCATAAGCAGGTTTGGCATCTAAACTGACATAGTTCAGCGTCTGGACTGTGGCATGACTCAGGCTTGCACTTGTACCGAGAAATGCCATGCCGAGAAAAAAGCAAGATGCCTGAAAAGCTTTTAAATGAAAGCCTTTAGTCTGAGCACTTAAGCTTTTAAAGCCTTTAACCTGAAAACCCATACACACTCCCTATGACATTTCCTGTGGTTGTTTTTCTGCAATGCAAAATGGTAATTCACTTTAGATTACTTTGTCCTAAAGTCAAAACACTAAAATCAGAACACTAAAATCAAACCATTAACATCAAAATGCTAAAGTAAAAATAGAAAACCACATGCCAAAACCATATTTCAAATTAGTTATTTGGCACTGTGAGGCTTTGTCCAAGTTGAAGCTGTGCATTCGCTTTAAGATCGTTCATTTCAGCAAGCTCTTCGGTCGTGACACCATACTTACGTGCAAGTGCAATTAGACTATCACCACGTTTCACTTGATAGCTTTGCGTCAGTTTTGGCACCTTGAGCTTTTGCCCAACACGAAGACTTGCTCGACTGGAGATATTATTTAAGCCTGCAAGCTCTGCATTGGTAATGCCATAGCGACTAGAGATTGCCGTTAATGACTCACCCGAGCGCACGGTATAGCTTTCTGTTGCACCTTTGAAGTTTGCTGTGCTTTCACTTTCAGCTTGTACTTCATTGGTTTTTGCATTTTTTACATCTTTGTGAGTAGTATCAGAAGCTGAATTTGAAGCATCTGCATCGGCTTGTAGCTTTAATACTTGCCCACGGCGTAACATAGCATTAGTGGCAATATCATTCATCTGCGCCAAATCTTTAACATACAAGTCAAACTTATCCGCTACAGCGATCAGTGTATCGCCGCTTTGCACTTGGTAAGTGCTCGGTCGTTTGGAGCTTGTTGGTGCAGGTTTTACAGCTTCTTCAATAACTGGGACTTGTAGCTTCTGACCAACATAGATTTGACTATTAGTTTTTAAGTTATTTAATTTCGCCAATTCCGCCAAACTGATTTTATGCTTCGTTGCGACATTACTTAGATAATCCCCTGCAACCACGGTATAACTAGTAGTTTGGGCTGAACTGTTAGTTTGGTTTTGAGCGTCTTTTGCCGTTTCGCTTTGAGACGTATTTGATGTTGATTGCTCAACTTTTTGATTCGCAGGCACACGAATACGCTGACCAACCAACAACCCACTACTTGCATTCAAATCAGGATTCAGCGCTGCCAACTCAGTCGTGCTCATCTTATAACGATCTGCAATCTGCTTGAGATATTCGCCACGTTTGACACGATATTCTACTGTTTTTATTTCAGCGTTTTTACTGTTCTCTTTTTGAGTATCGCCTTTTTGCGCACTGTCTTTTCGAGAATTGTCTTGCTGATTTTTTGCTTTAAAGTCTTTTGGTTCTACTAAGGTAATACGCTGACCGATACGTAAATAACTGGTCGGTGTTAAATCATTCCATGCAGCCACATCACGTAGATTGAGCTGATACTGGTTTGCCAAATTGGTCAAACTATCTCCTGCGCGGACAGTATAACGCTCAGGCGCTTTTGCTTGCTCAACCTTTTCAACAGGCGGTTTTACATCATAGAGATATAGCTTCGTACCGACATACAGTGGGCGCTCTGCGCTGATTTGATTCCACTCTGCAATATCACGCCAATTCACACCAAAACGCGTCGCAATTATAGCTAATGTATCGCCAGATTTCACAGAGTAAATCTCACGTTTACCCTTTGGTGCGACTACGACCACTTCGTTTTTGGTTTCTACGATTGGTTTTGCTCGGTTCAGCTCAGCATCTTTGCTTTTTGCCGCAAGCTCTGCCTCAGCCACCGCTTTTGGAATGGCGTAATTGATCTCAACATCTTGACCTGTTTGCTCTGCGATAGATTGACTACTTTGGATCGCAGTGAGGCGAATCTTACCATCTAATGGATCAACGATCTCTGTACCTTTCGGTGCAATTTTCTCAAGCTCTGCGATGACTTTTTGCTTCTCAACCTCAGTTTGTTGTTTTACCGCTTCACTTGGTTGTTGCTCTGCTATTTTTTCAACCTGCATTGCAGTCTGAGCAGTGGTCTTCGCCGTCTGCTCTGCTTGCTCAGCAACAATCGCTTGTTTTTCAACTTCTGAGATTGGTGGTTCGAGATTGATTTGCTTCACTGCTGTGCTCGGAGTGATCGACACAGGTAGTCGTGGTGCGCTTGGCACATAGGCATCGGATGCAAAACTTGCTAAAGCATTCGAACCTTTTGGTGTAGATTGTTTTTCAAACTTAGGGGCTGTTGCAACTGTGGTGTTTTGTGCTGTTGCACTGCTTGAAGTCGTGATTTTTATTGCAGAATTATTTGTTGTAGCTTGTGTGGTTGCTGTCGTTGCCTTTTGCGTGCTTGTTTGTTGCTTAGCAATCGCACTTGAGTTTGGTAGTTCGCTTGGACTACGTGTCACCAATACAGAAGATTGTAATGACGGTGTGTTGGCACTTTTCAGTGTTGGTAATGGCGCACTACCACCCGCCCACAAACCACCTGAGCCTGATACCGTTTTCATTTTGGCAATTTTGGTATCGACACTTGCACTCACTTCATTTGGAATGAGAATTCGATTTGGCGCAAATGGATCGGTATAGTTGCCACGGTGTCCCGGATTCAGTGCATAAAGCTCACCACGACTGACTCCTGAGATGCTAGACAATTCATTTAAGTCAATCGCACCGGGAATCGTGACTTCACGAAAGTGTGGTCGATTGGCGATCGGTGGCAATGACACGCCATATTGATGTGGATTTTTGATGATTTGTGCAACAGCTAAGAAACGAGGCACATAGTTCATGGTTTCAGTTGGTAGTTTTAATGACCAAAAATCGGTAGCTAGACCAGCAGCCTTGTTACGATTGATCGCCTGTTGCACTCGTCCCGGACCACCATTATAGGCGGCTAAGGCAAGTTCCCATGAACCGAATTGATTGTATAAACTACTGAGATATTCATAGGCAGCACGAGTAGACTCCACCACATCACGACGTCCATCGTACAAATCTGTCTGACGCAGACCATAGATCTTGCCTGTACTTGGAATAAACTGCCACATCCCTGCCGCTGCTGCGCTACTAGTCGCAGCTGGATCGTATGAGCTCTCAATCACAGGTAATAGCGCAAGTTCAGTTGGGATACCACGACGCTCAGCTTCTTTGACTGTGTAATAAATATAGCGACTGGCACGTGCACTCAACCGATCCAAATACGGCTGACGAGTAATAAACCAACCACGCTGGGCTTCAATCCGTGGATTGTAAAGATTGAGATTCATTTTGAAGCCAACGGTCATGCGCTTCCATACATCACCATGACGCAGAATCAGCAATCTATCGCCTTCCACAGCACGCATATCTGTTGCGTACAACAAATTTTCTAAGGAATCAAAACTGTCAGTATCAAGCAACTCATCATCAGCAACATTTGTGGTTGTTTTGCTCACAGACGCCTTTTGAGGTGTAGAGCTACATGCAGTTAATGCACCCAATGAAGCGATAGCAGTCGCAATGATTGATAATCGAAAAGAACGGCTAATAGTGGTAGACCAAATCATCGGGGTGGCATTCAACATAAAACAATCCAAAATATTAATGGTGAAATGTTTATTACTAGATTCACTATTCTAGTGTGATAAAACAAAACTCTATTTATGACTTACACTTAACACGGTTTTCATGTGTCAAAAAACACTAAAAAACAAATTTCTTTAGACTAAAGTCCAAAAGGTTAAACACAGCATTGTAGTAAACCCTCAACTGATTACAATGCCCTTTTATGTAACGCATAGATCGCAAATGTTACAAGAAATTTAATCCATATTCTGCAAGCGTCTGCACATTGCGCACGCGCTTACACCACAGGATACAACAATGTGGCTTGCACTTTTAGCTCGAACATAGCATGATTTAAGCCAATTCTTTATATCGCACTCACGCTTATTTTGGTTCGTATGGTCAATTCTTCTACAAACGCTTCTACTCCCTCTTCAACCTTGCATAAACAATATACACTTTATGTTGATGGTGCATGCAAAGGCAATCCCGGGAAGGGTGGTTGGGGTGCATACATCATTGACCCAGAGCAAGGCAAAAAAGAGCTATTTGGTGGTGCAGAAGATACCACAAACAACCGCATGGAGCTCACCGCAGCGATCGAAGGCATTCGAGCTTGTCCTCGCTCTGCACAGCTGACTATCTATACCGATTCCAACTATGTCAAACGTGGCATCACCGAGTGGATCACAGGTTGGAAAGCGAAAAATTGGAAGGATGTGAAAAATCCTGACCTTTGGCAAACACTCGATGAAGTCACACAAGGGCGTGAAATCGATTGGCATTGGATCAAAGGTCATGCAGGTCATGAAGGCAATGAACGTGCCGATCAACTGGCAAACAAAGGTGTAGATTCTCTTCAATCAACACCTAGTTCACAAAGCGATAAAAGTAATGATAAAAAAAAAGTGACTGAATCCGATTGGTTGCTCGATGATCCTTTTGGATTAGATGCGACAGACTCAACAGAGGAAGCTGATTTAACTGAAGAAGCTGATTTGTCTGAAGAATCTGATCATTTAGAAGAAGTAGAAGAAGTAATTGATGAAATTTCCGATGAAAGTATAATTAGCACGCCAAAAGCTGAGATCAAAGCTCAGATTACAGAAAATGTGCATATTAAAATCACTGAAACCACCAATCCACAAGTTGGTGAGCGACTACTCATACTCGATACGGAAACCACAGGTTTTTACTATCAAGACAGTGACCGTATCATCGAAGTTGGCGCAATTGAGATGATCAACCGCAAGCTCACTGGTAGCTCGATTCACATCTATATCAATCCTGAAAAACCAGTGGGCGAATCTGAAAATATTCACGGTATCAGCGATGAGTTCCTCAAAGACAAACCTAAATTTGCTGCAATCGCAGACACCCTGTTCGCTTATCTCGAAGGTGCAGAGATCGTTGCGCACAATGCAAGCTTCGATATAAACTTCTTAGATGCAGAATTCGAACGTGCTTTAGACAAAAAGCTTTCAGCTGTCTGCAAAGTGACCGATACACTTGCCATTGCAAAACGCAAACACCCTGGGCAAAAGAATTCCCTAGACATTCTCGTCAAGCGTTATGAAATTCCGCCTCGTGACCGTACTTTCCACGGTGCATTGCTCGATGCGGAGATTTTGGCAGATGTTTATCTTGCGATGACTGGTGGCCAGGTGAGCTTGCACCTTGATCAACAACAGCAAAAAGTAGCAAACACACAAAATAGCCATCTCAATCAAAATTCCCAGCACGATATTCCACTCATTTTTCCAACGGAAAGTGAATTGGAAGCACATCAAGCTTGGATAAATACCTTTAAAGAAAAGAATGAGAAAGACAGTTTATTTGCTTTCGCAGAGGCACAACTTCTCGAATCGTGATGGAGTATTCAAAAGCACCTCATCTGATGTGTTTTTAGTAAGATTATTCTTAGATTTTTCACAGCTTATGCTTTTCCTCCCTGCTTGACGATGGTATGTTATCAATTGTTAAAAACGATTGTCGTCAAACGAAATATATAAACTGCAGTATATAACTGAAGCACACAAACTAAGGAAAGGTCTAAACCTATGTCATTTCAATCTTCATCACATTTTGATCCGACATCTTTGCTAATCGTTCGTAAGGAAATTGATCAAAGCATCAAACATGTTGAAAACGGGGTAAGTGCTTTATTAGAAGATGGTAGCGCACCATTTGGACTAGACGATGCACTCACAAATCTTGAGCAGTGTGCACACGTCCTACGCTTAGTCGAACAACCACAGCTTGGTCAACTCACCGAACTCACTGCAAAAGTGATGAAAAAAATTATTGAAGACACTCAAGCAGGACAAGTTGATCAAGCACGTGTAGAAGCGATAAGTGAAGCCACTAACGTGACGAAACGCTATTTGGACTTCTTATGTGTTCGTGAAACTTTAGCGCCTCAGTTTTTATTACCAACGATCAATAAACTTGAAGCAAGTCTACAGCTAACTTTGACACGTGAAGGAGTTTTCCTCACACCATTTTTAGAAACGGTCCATCCAAATGTTGCCTTAGATGCCCCTGCGGATTTACCAAAAAGCAAATATGTACAACGCCTTTACAAGCTAAGTCTTTTAAATCTATTAAAAATGCAAGAAACAGATTTGGACTTCCAAGCCTTATCATTGTGCGGTAACTATTTATCTTCAATTGCAACGGGTACACCATCTGAGCAATATTGGCGTTTAGTTCATATTGCGCTTAGAGATTTAGATCAAATCATTTTGACTGAAACACGATTGCGTGTCCTCGTTCAGATCGAACAGCAAAGCCATGCTTTCTTGAATGATGCGCAGTTTAGCCCGACTCAACAGGATTATGCCGATATTCTTGTGCTTTGTATGAGTCAAGAAAGTCAGCTTGCACAGCAGCTTCGTGAACAACTCAATGTACATGATGAAGTGTTGAGTGACGATCAGATGCAAGTGCTCAGTCGTCAGCTTTATGGCCCTGATTTGGATACCATTCAAACAGTGGTTGAGCTATTGAACGGTCAAATCAAAGGCATTAGCAATCGCATCGAAACAGGACAATATATTCAGCAAGACAATGAGCGTCAGGAAATCATTGCAAGCCTACGTGAAGCTGTAAATATTTTCCAGGTCATCAATCTCACTGATTCTGCTGCAAAGCTTCGTAGTCAAGCAGATCAGATCGAAGCAAATGAAAATCTGAGCAGTGACAAACACGCCAATGATGTCATGAGCAGTTTGTTATTCGCCACCAACTCTTTGCAAATCTTAGAGCGTAATTACACCCCTGCTCGCTTAAAATTAAAATTCAATAATACTCAAATCACGCTCGATAAAATCGAAGAAGCGCAAATGGCTGTATGTGATGAAGCACGTATTTCTTTAACAAAAGTCAGTGAGCAAATTGTTCAATATCAACAAACTCAAGATAATGAGCAACTCACAGGTGTTGCTGATATCTTGCGTGAAGTGTCTGGTGCTTTGTTATTCTTAGAGTCAGATGATGGGCATAAAATCTTGCAAAAAGCTGGACAATTAGTCGATCAAATCACGACTCAACAAAAGAGCTTAGATCCTGCTCAGCTGAAGTTACTTGCACAGTCAATCGCAAGTGCAGAATATTACTTTGAGCAGCTTCAACAAAATCAACCGATTCTCGCTCGCCCAATGCAAATTGGCTTAAAAAGTATCACGGCGCTTGAGCAAGCGGTCGCTTAAGGAACACCATGACAAGTCAACCCGCTTATTTATTTTGCGATCAGCAATTAGTCGTTAACGATCATTTTGAGTTGCCAACACTTGAAGCAACTCAAAATGAACTGTTCCTCGACCATATCGCCAATCAAGTCATCGTCAGAAATATCTCTCAAGCAACAGATATTCCAGATGGCTTTCATCTTGTACCGATACGTGAACTGATCATGCGATGGTCAAAGACCGAATTTGAACAAGCTTCTCGTGCAAAACAGCTGCTAGAATGGCGTAACAATCACCGCTATTGTAGTCGTTGCGGTTCCGCAACACAGCCTCATGACACCCAATTGGCAATGGTTTGTCAAAGTTGTCATTACTATCAATATCCTCGGGTTCAACCGTGTATTATTACGATCATTCGTCGTGGTGATGAGATTTTATTGGCGAAGTCAGTTCATGCAAAAAATGACATGTATGGTCTGATTGCAGGCTTTGTTGAAGTTGGCGAGACGCTTGAACACGCTGTGGCGAGAGAGACTTTGGAAGAAATTGGCATCCGATTAAAGAATATTCAATACTTATCAAGCCAACCGTGGCCATTTCCATCCAATTTAATGATCGCATTTTCCGCTGAATATGAAAGTGGCGAACTCAATTTACAAGAAGATGAAATCGCCGATGCGGGATTCTTTGCGATAGATGCTTTACCAGTGATTCCAATTCAAGGAAGTATTGCACATCAAATGATCATGGATACTATCACTAAAATCCAATCTGAATCGTAACAAATTCAATGCTTTAATCTTCAATAAAATCAAGAATAAGCTGTTTAGTTGGGAAAAATCGTGAAAACTTCTCAGCCAAAGTTGCAATGACATTGACATGGCGTGTCCGAGCTATTCGCTTAACTTTGACGTGATTGCCAATATTTTTCAGGCTTTGAGCCATTTTTTCAGTATTACTATCCTCAACGAGGGTATCATTCCCTGCAACAATCAATAAGTGTTTAATCTGATTTGGCTGAACAAAATAATTCGGCATCAATTGCTCAGGTGCAATATCTTGCGGTAAGGCAAACTGTGCAATCGGATCACCACGATGCTCAAAGCTATATGGACCTGCTATACCGATAAGCGCATGAATCACATCTTCTCGCTCAATTTTCACGTGAAGATCAGGATGATATAGCGCAGCTGAAATATTAAATGCACCCGCCGAATGCCCCATCAAAATCAGCTTATCTGCGTTATAGCTATATTCTGCCGACTGAGAATGGTCTAACAACCAATTCGTTGCGAGGATCGTATCTTCCACAAAATCAGGATAAATATGCTCAGGCGCAAGTCGATAATTCATGCAGGCTACAAAAAAGCCTGACTGCGCCAAGCTTTGTGCAAGAAAGCGATAATCTTGTTTGTTACCATGTTGCCATGAGCCGCCATGCACAAATAAGATCACGGCACGATCAGCTCTCGGCTGATGTGGCACATACAAGTCTAACCTTTGTCGTGCTGACTCTGCATAAGACAAATCCTCGTGACAGATCGCATGATCCCCGACTGTGAGCTGATTCAGCACATAGTTCGGCAGGTCATACCAACGCCATTTTGGTAGCCATTGCAATGTAACTAGCTCTTTTAACGTGAACTCTTTAATCCTGAGTGATTTTAATCGCTTTAACACAACTTAAGGCTCTGTGCCCACAGGTTGCGTGGTTGGCTCCGCTTCATTTGGGTCTATCGCTACTGGCGTTGGATCTTCTGCCAAAGGCATTGTTGCTGCACCAAGACCAACACCGACAGCCTGAACACCATTTGTAGTTGCGCCATTACTGCCATAGCTATTCGAAGAACTTAAACTTTGCTGATTCGCAGTCAACTCAAGCGGATCAATGAGTGTCACGATCTTGGTGACATTACCTACATTCTGTAGGACTTGTTGCAAATCGGCAGATTCTGATTGATTCAAACGTCCCATGACATAGAGCACCGCATCTTCGGTATGAACCAAAACTTTACTATCACTGATCACAGGTGCACGAACAATCAAACCTTTGGTATTTGCCGTAACAGCTAAATCTTGCATAATCGTGCTATAGCTTGCTTGGTTGCCCACAGTGATGAAATTATGAATCGTTTTGACATCGCTCATCGCTTTGAGATTGTCTTCTGCCAATTGTTTCAAATGCGCATCAGGCACTTGACCAGTTAACAGTACACTACTGTGAAAGCTATTGATATTGACACGAGATTGTTTAAAGCGTGGATCAAGCTTGTACATGTTGATCTTCGCTGTGCGTTCAATCGACTTATCAATCACCACTTGACCAATACTTCGCTCACCAGACAAAGTACCGACCGTGTCCGAAGTATTACTTGCGATAAATGACGCACATCCACTGCCTAGTCCCATCGCTACTGTTAAAGCCAAAATGGTTATTACTTTCACCGAAAACTCCTTCGCGTACTATTCTTACAACACAATGTATAACTGTAGAATTTACAGCCAAAAAAACGACTGATAAATCAAAATATATTTTAAAACATACTAACTTAAATATGCCTGTTGAATCCAATTTACTTGCACATTTTCGACATTCATCTCATGATCGATTGTTGTGTCAATGACTGCATTTTTAGCCATAATGATTTGCTTAGATTCCTTGTCTAATCTAGCCAATTGCACATCGGATTGCAGTAACTTTTTGTCATCAGCATGATCATTTTGAATATTCGCCTGTCGTCGTATTTTTTCAATGACAGATTCGGGATAACGCAATGCGAACACATCAAAACGACAGTCTACGTGTTCAAATTCTGCATATTTTTGCAAGAAGCACTGAGCCGTCTGAATCGTTTTCTCCTGTTTGCGGAGATCGACACTTTCCTCAGCAGATGTCCAACTTGTTTCTGCTCTCGCCCGCACTTCGATAAAACACAGACAGTTTCCATCTTGCATGATCAAATCAATCTCACCATAACGACTATAAAAATTCCGCTGTATCAATTGCAAGTTTTGAGTTTGCAAATACTCTAATGCGTAGTCTTCAGCCCATTGTCCGATGAATTTTTGCACTGTTTTCGCATTCATTGTTTTCGCATTTATTTTATGGGTGTGATCACGCATTGAAAATTTAATTCAACTTTAAAGAAAAAAATAAATAAGGGATAAGCTTAGGAAGTTATAGCACTTTTTGCTTATCGCCTTGCGATTGGAAGCATTGCGGTGATCTCGACAAGATCGAATCCACGATACGTATCTGACCAGTGCGTCCTTGAAATTGAATCGTCTGATTACCTTTACGCTTCAACAATTCATCACTGATTTGCCATGCATCTGCACCAAATGCAATCAAGCGTTGATACGGAATCACCACAGGTTTTTGTTTATAAGCTTCGATCACGTCAGCCCATTGATGCGTATAAATCGCTGGCGTGTCGCAGTACACCATACCTTTGGCAATTCGAAATTTTTCTTCGATCGCATACGGTAGCGTATAAATATTTTTCTTCGGCAAATGATTTTGTTGGCTCAACCACTTACCCGAACCGAGTAAGAGCACGCCTTGCTTATCACGATTGAAAAATGGCAATTTACTCTTTAGATCAAGCTTAGTTTGCACCTGCATTTTGTCACCCCAAAGTTTTTGCATCGCATCATAAAAACTTTGCGTTTGCTCAATACTGTTTGGGTCACGTAATACCACGAGCTGATCAACGCCATCCCATTGCATACGCTTGGTCAATGCCTGTGCATCTTCATCTTTGGACAAGGCAAATTGAAAAACAGATTTCGTCTGCTTATCAATTTGATTAAGTGCCAAAGTTTGAATTTTCGGTTTGCTAAATACAAGCTCCTCAACATTGTTCTTATCGAGTGGACCGATCACCAGTTGCGTCGATTTACCCACATGTTGTTTGAGTATCTTAGAGATGTCTTTTTTATACACATCGACAAAGTGAAACTTATATTTTTCATTCGCATTATGATTGGCTTGAACCAAGCCACGTTTAATACTGTCACTTGCACTCGCCATCGGGCCAGTTTCGGGTAGAATAACCAAAATCTCTGCATGCGCCACAGTGGTGATCATCACACCTGACAACATGGCAAGATTGGTTGTCAGCACAGCGGCATATTTGCCAAAATTTTTCTTAAACATGGAGTTTTCCTGTATGAGTGCTCAATTATTCGTCGTCGCCACCCCGATTGGGCACTTAGATGACATGACTTACCGTGCCATCAACGTTCTTAAATCTGTTTCTCTCATCGCAGCGGAAGATACGAGGCAGTCAGCTCCGCTACTCAAGCATTATAACATCACGACACCATTGACTGCTGTTCATGATCATAATGAAGATCACAAGATCAATTCAATGATTGAAAAGTTACAAAATGGTGAAAATATCGCATTAATTAGCGATGCAGGCACACCACTGATTAGCGATCCAGGATTTCGACTCGTTCGTGCGGCACAGCAAGCAGGCGTTCGGGTGACACCTATTCCTGGTGCTTGTGCAGCGATTGCCGCACTATCGAGTGTTGGTTTACCAAGTGATCGCTTTTTATTCGTTGGTTTTTTGCCATCTAAAGCCAGTCAACGCCAAGGACAACTCGAACAACTCAAAGATCATAGTGAAACCTTGATCATCTATGAAGCACCACATCGTATCGTCGATTGTCTAAGTGATATTCAAACGATTTTCGGAGCTGATCGTCGCATTGGTTTTGCACGTGAAATCACCAAAACTTTTGAAACCATCGTGCAAAAACCTGTTGGTGAGTTACTCGAATGGGTCAAAGCGGATCATCATCAACAAAAAGGTGAAATGGTCTTAGTTATCGCAGGCAATCCAAATGAAGTCGATCTAGAACAGCAAAAAGTCGATCAGCTCCTCACTCGTCTTTTACAGGATTTAAGTATTAAAGCAGCTTCACAGCTTGCTGCTGATCTGACTGGGCTGAAGAAAAAAGCCTTATATCAACGTGCTTTAGAGCTTCAAGATAAGATTTAACATCTTCACAAAATAAAAAGCCAAATCAAATGATTTGGCTTTTTTAATACGTCATAAATTGACAGTGTGAAACTCATTTATTTCACTTGCTCTGCTTCGACTGTTAAATCATGCACATAGGCATATTTCGACTGATCTGCCGCTGGATTGGTACGTGTAAAGCGTTTTACACGGACGATATTTCGAATGCCTTGTTGATGCTGATAACCTTCGATCTCACCATAAAAGTTCGACCACTCACCGACTGCTACTTTTTTACCATCATCATATTTGATTTCACGAACTTGCAGACATTGCATCGGCGCAACGCCTACACAAGTTTTTGTTTCAGGTGCAATTTCTAAAAATTGAATCTCAGCCTCACCTTTATATTTCATTTCTGCGTTTGGCTCACCTGTAAAGCGGAGTTTCTGACCTTCTGTCGTCGTTAAAATCAAAACTGGTTTGTTCAAATTTGCCAAATCTAACTCATACGGCACATCTCGATTTGCAAATAGCTTTCCTGCCATTTGCTCTTGCTTCATGACAGATGGTTCACAGGCTTTCATCGTGCTCATGACATTGCCCGCTTTGATCACTTGATCATCGACTTGTATATCTATGCCCATGCCATTACAACCTGCATCTATACCAACACGCCCATCTTGAAATTTCAGAATAATCGCACTTGGCATATTGGTCGTTTGATACGTCCACACGTAGGATTGCAACATTTGTGCTTTGGTTTGCATCATCTGCGCCCCCTGCATTGATGAGTTGTTATTGTTCGCTTCGGTCGCCGTTTGCGACGTAGACTGACATGCAGTTAATGCTGTTGCTAATGTCAATGCCAACGCGGAGAAAATGAAACGCTGTTTCATGTCGAATTCCCTCAAAATTTTAATGGCACTAGCATAGCGAAAATTGAAGGACAAACTTGCAAGGATTGTTTAAAAGCTGAAACATTATGTAATCTTTTCACAAACTGAGCTTGCATGCTTTTTCTGAACTCATACGCTAAACGAATGGAAATAGTCGAAGAAACCTATTCTGATACAAGTTTCTGATACAAGGCAACCGAACGAAGGTGTACACATCGTACTTCAAGAGAGGTTAACGCATTAGCAGATTAAAGTTCTTTGACACACTCAATCGAAACGATAAATATCCATGCCTAATGCGCCCATACTAAAACTGGAATGCACCAAACTCATTCTCGACCCTGTTCCCATCGCAAAAAATAAAGGCGCAAAATGCTCAATCGTTGGATGATTTCGGCGTAGATGCGGTAAATTTTTCCAATCCAAAACAGATTCATAGTCACCTGATTGCAAATACTGCGCTACGGTATTGCGAAATTCACTCGCCCATTCAGGCACCTCAGCATCATCCGACCAACTCAACTCTGCAAGATTATGGGTAATACTGCCTGAGCCTATGAGTAAGACTTGATGTTCACGAAGCACTGCCAAAGCCTGCCCCATGTCATACAGCTGTTTTGCGGTATAAAAGCGGGGTAATGACAATTGAATAACTGGAACATCTGCATCAGGATACATATGCAACAAAGGCATCCATACCCCATGATCACGTGGACGCATCGCATTGGCATGCGCATCAAAGCCAGCTTGTTGCAGTAACGAAATGATTTCTTCTGCAAGCACTGGATCTCCAGCAGCAGGATATTGGATTTTATACAGCTCTTCAGGAAAGCCACGAAAATCATGCCACGTTTTCGGGCGCACTGCCGTGCTAACTTCGAGTGCATCATCTTCCCAATGTGCTGACAAGACTACGATTGCTTCAGGCTTTGGTAAATTGAAACGGATCCGCTCAAGTGCAGGACCGACCTGTCCCGCTTCAATGGCGAGCATCGGCGAACCATGTGAAATAAACAAGCCAGGCAAAGTGTTCATGATGATTCCTAAATATTTAAGTGATCAATACAGTGCAATTTTATTCGATGTCGCATAGATATAGTACAGATGTAGCAAACATCCTAAGATAATTATTATGCAATTTTAAAATATCGTATAGGTTGATTATCTTGTCACAGCGTTGCAATTTTAAAACAGCTTAAAAAATTAGAATCATCCATCACTGTTCCAAGATTAAGCGTATCGGCTTATAACTACGGCGGTGCTGTGCTAAGACACCATGTACTTCGATTGCCTCCATATGCGCTTTGGTGGGATAACCATTATGTTTTGCAAAACCATACGCAGGATATTCGGCATCGAGTTCCTGCATCTGGCGATCTCGTGCCACTTTTGCCAAGATACTGGCTGCACTAATCTCCTGATGCAAAGCATCACCACCGATTACAGCTTCACACGGCAAGCTTACATCAGGACAACGATTGCCATCTACACGTACCAAATCCGCTTGTACCTTTAACCCTGCAACTGCACGTTGCATCGCAAGCATCGTCGCTTGCAGAATATTGATCGCATCAATCTCTTCATGGTTTGCTTCGGCGATCGACCATGCCAATGCCTTTTGTTGAATTTCTTCAAAGAGCTTCTCACGTTTTTTTGCAGTGAGTTTTTTGGAATCATTCAATCCCTCAATCGGCTTACTGTGATCTAAAATGACCGCTGCAGCGACCACAGAGCCAATCAAAGGTCCACGCCCTGCCTCATCAACCCCTGCAATCAATTGAATTTGTCTCATGTTTTTCTCTTACAACTTAGATTTGAAATGAAATAATTGCAATAAAAAAAGCGAAATACATCATCAATGATATTTCGCCTTTTAGATTTACAGTGTTCAGATTTTATTTCTTCACAAACTCTGAGTAGCACGCCGTCAACGTCTTCGCCACTGTATTGGCAACGATCTGTGCACGTGCATTTTGATCTATCGCCGCCGTCGCCAAATCTACAGCAGTTACATTTTGCGGTGCTTTTTCACTGACACAACCACAGATTTTATTTTCCATCGCAGTTTGTTGTTCTGCTGTCATGGTCAAAGCGATCGCACGCCATGCGTTATTGCTATTCAGCTCGGTACGGCATTGATTATCCACCGCCACTTTAAAAATATTCGCACCAATATTTACTGCTGTACCCGTTGTCGATGTATTTCCTGAAGTTGAAGTGCCAGTCGTTGTCGTACAAGCCGCTAAGCTCATTGATAATGCTACTACTGCAATGAAGGCCTTTTTCATCTCTATTTCCTTAATTTGTCATGAAATTTTTAAAAACAATTTCAAAATGTTTTTACGCTAGCAATTATGCCGACTTTTTAGTCATGGCATTTTTACGAATTGTAATCATCACCAATTGTACTGCCGCAGGCGTAACACCCGGAATACGACCCGCTTGAGCTAAGGTTTCAGGACGTACCGTATTGAGCTTTTGCGTGATCTCACGAGATAGACCTGACACGATGTCATAATCAAAATCACTTGGAATTTGCGTTTCTTCCAAGCGTTTCATCTGCGCCACATCTTCATGCTGACGATTGATATAACCTTGATATTTCACGGCAATTTCGATCTGATCACCAACTTGTGCAGACACTTCTGAATCTGTAAGCTCGGCAATTTGGGCAAAGTTAATATTTGGACGTTTCAGCAAATCTATCGCAGAACATTCTTTAGATAAATCTGCACCTGTCATTTCGACAAATTTCTTCCCCATTGGATTGTTTGGCGCAGCCCATAGATGTTGTAAACGTGCTGTTTCACTTTCTACAGCTTCCATTTTTTCACAGTAGGCATTCCAACGTGCATCATCAACTAAGCCAAGCTCACGACCAATTGGTGTGAGGCGTTGATCAGCATTATCTTCACGGAGCATCAAGCGATATTCAGCACGTGAAGTAAACATACGGTACGGTTCCTTTGTACCCAATGTAATTAAGTCATCGACCAATACACCAATATAGGCTTCGTCACGTTTTGGTGTCCATTGTTCTTGATCCCATGCACGTCGTGCGGCGTTCAAACCTGCAAGTAGACCTTGTGCACCCGCCTCTTCATAACCTGTAGTGCCGTTGATCTGACCTGCAAAGTAAAGATTATTGATGGCTTTGGTTTCTAAGGTGAATTTTAAGGCTTGCGGATTGAAGTAATCATATTCGATAGCATAGCCTGGGCGCAGAATATGCGCATTTTCCATACCTTTGATCGAACGTACCAATTCAAATTGCACATCAAAAGGCAGTGAAGTCGAAATGCCATTTGGATACAACTCATGGGTATCCAAGCCTTCGGGCTCGATAAAGACTTGATGTGAATCTTTATCGGCAAAACGATGAATCTTATCTTCAATCGACGGACAGTAGCGAGGTCCAACCCCTTCAATCACCCCTGTGTACATCGGCGAGCGGTCTAAGCCAGTGCGAATAATGTCATGGGTTTTTTCATTGGTATGGGTGATATAGCAATTGACCTGTTCAGGGTGCATCGACACATCACCCATGAATGACATGGTCGGCGAAGGAAAATCACCCGGCTGTGCCGTCATCACTGAGAAATCAACTGAGCGTGCATCAATACGTGGTGGTGTACCTGTTTTTAAGCGACCAACGGGAAGATTTAATTCACGTAAACGATTAGCCAGCGCAATCGACGGCGGATCACCTGCACGACCACCGCTAGATTTTTCCAGTCCAATATGAATTACACCACCCAAGAATGTGCCTGTAGTCAGCACCACCGTTTTACATACAAAGCGCACGCCCATCTGCGTGACGACGCCTTTGACGGTATCGCCTTCAACAATCAGATCATCAGCGGCTTGTTGAAAGATATCAAGATTCGCTTGATTTTCTAGAGTATGACGAATGGCAGCTTTATAGCGCACACGATCGGCTTGCGCACGTGTTGCACGTACCGCAGCACCTTTACGAGAGTTTAAGATACGGAATTGAATGCCGCCTTTATCCGCCGCCAACGCCATTGCACCGCCAAGCGCATCAATCTCACGAACAAGGTGTGACTTGCCAATACCACCAATCGCTGGATTACAGCTCATCTGCCCCAAAGTTTCGATATTGTGCGTCAGCAACAAAGTCTGTCGCCCCATACGTGCCGCAGCAAGCGCCGCTTCAGTACCTGCGTGACCGCCACCGATAACAATGACATCGTAAACTTTAGGATAGTGCATGGCTAGAACATACCAAGAAAATAGGACGCAATATTATAACAAAAAAACCGAAGCAAAAAAATGCACAACCGACGTCTACTTTTCTCAACATTTTTGTGCGTTTCTTCACGAGCACATTACATATTTTGACAAACTGTTGCACGAAGCTTCATAAAAACCAATTAACAATGAAACGCTTAGCAGTAATATGGTTGAAGTAAATCAACTTTAAGATGATTTGGCAGTTTCACTGCATTAAAAAGAGGAAGTGAATAATGAATAATTTAATGAAAGCATTATCTGTATCAGCTTTGTGTATGTCAGCTTTTGGCGTCGTCCATGCAGCAGATGCACACGAGAAAAAACAAATTTCTGTCTGTAAGAGCAAATCTGAAGGTACACCTGTGACTTATGCTTACAAAGGTGTGATTTATAATGGTACATGTCAGCCTGCGGATGATGGTAAGTTAAAATTTCAACCACCAATGCCACCTGCGAACGCGCCTGCACCAGTGAGTACGCCATTACAAATGCAGGAAAATCAGTCTGCACCGCAACCAATCTCTGCACCACCTGTAGAAGTAGCGCCACCAATCCTGCAATCTGCACCGCCAGCAATGCCAGCTGTTGCACCACAAGCAACACCTGCTGATATGGAACAACCTGATGCCGAAGCAGTAGAAGATGTAGATGCACCAAACATCGAGTCTTAATTTGAAAAATTCTTCGGATAGAAAGCACAGCGCAATTGCTGTGCTTTTTTTATATGTGGTGCATAATCGTGTTCTATCAAAATTTCATTTTGCAAATTTAATGATTAAGCCAAGCGTTAGAACAGCTAGGCATTAGAACAGCTTGGCACTAGAACCACTCAAAAACGCTATACCCTGTTTGCACAATTGGTTAGAATACGCATGTAGCTATATTCTGATTTATCATGCCTAAGTCCAAACACCCAACACCGATCAAAAACCAACAACTCGAACAGAAAATTTTCCGTCATCGCATCTTTTTTGCTGTGGCTGTTGTGGCTTTCTTTTTTATGGTGTTGATGGCACGTTATGGCTATTTGCAATTACAACAGCATGAGCATTTTCAAACTGAATCCGACAATAACCGTATCCGTTTGCAAGCTCTTCCGCCTGCTCGTGGCTTTATTTACGATCGTAATGGGATTTTGCTCGCTGATAATTATCCAGTATTTTCTGCCGTGATTAGTCGTGCTGACATTGAAGATGTGGATGCAACGATCCGTCGCCTTACTCCTGTATTAAGCTTAAGCCCTGAAGATATTGAGCAATTTGGAAAACGTGCCAAAACAGCTCGCAAAACAGAAGTCTTAACACTCAAACTCAATCTGACCGAAACAGACATTGCCAAGTTTAGTGAGTTAAAACAAGAATTCCCCGGTGTGCGTATCGAAACCCAAATGACTCGCTACTATCCACATGGCGACTTGTTTGCACATGTGATTGGCTATGTTGGTCGCATTAACGATCGTGAACTAAAAAGCATCGACAAAGAGCTCTATGCAGGGACAAACTTAATCGGCAAAATCGGCGTAGAAAAATCTTATGAAGATTTGCTACACGGTTTACCCGGTCATGAGTCGGTCGAAGCTGATGCGCACAGCAATGTACTACGTCATCTCGGACGTACTGAAGCGACTCGTGGTAATGACTTATATCTGTCTTTGGATTATGGCTTGCAAATGGTTGCCGCTGAGCAGATGCTCGATAAACGTGGTGCAATCGTTGCGATGGATCCAAATACTGGGGAAATCCTCGCACTAGTGTCGAGCCCAAGCTTTAACCCAAATCTATTCGTGACTGGGATTAGCCATACAGATTACCGAGCGCTGAGCGACAATCCAGATCAACCGCTGTATAACCGTGCTGTGCAAGGTGTCTACCCACCCGGATCGACCATCAAACCGATGGCTGCGATGGGCGGATTACACTACAAAATCATTGATTGGAACACACGAATTTCTGATCCGGGATACTTCCATCTACCGGGTGATAGCCATCGCTTTCGTGACTGGAGAAAGTCAGGTCATGGCGTCGTAGATATCACCAAATCTATTGCGATCTCTTGTGACACTTTCTTCTACATCCTTGCCTATCAAATGGGTATCAATCGTATGCACGACTGGATGACCCAATTTGGCTTTGGCGCAAAGACAGGTATCGACCTGCCAAGTGAAAATTCAGGACTCTACCCTTCACCTGAGTGGAAAATGCGAACTCGTGGCAAAGCATGGTCACGTGGTGAAACTATCTCGGTAAGTATCGGACAAGGTGCATTTACCGCTTCACCACTACAGCTTGCGATGGCAACGGCAATCACCGCAAACTACGGACAGCATGTCAAACCGCATGTGTTGCGTGAAACCAAAGGTGAAAAAGTCCTGGAAATACACAATGGTACCAATGGCAAAATTAACTTTAGTGGTACACGCGAAGACTGGGAAAAAATGCACCATGCGATGGAAGCAGTGATCCAAAGTGGTACTGGTCGTGGTATCAAAAGCTATAACTACAGCATCGCAGGGAAAACTGGAACAGCTCAAGTTGTCAGTATTGCACAAGGTAAAAGCTACAATGAAGCCGCTTTAAAAGAGCGTCAACGTGATCACGGACTCTTCGTCGGCTTCGCACCTGCGGATGATCCAAAAATCGCTGTAGCAGTAGTATGGGAAAATGGTAAACACGGTGGTTCAGCAGCACAGCTTGCTCGTCCGTTGATGGATTATTGGCTTTTAAAACGTGAGAAAGAGCCGATTATTCCTGCTAATGTCCATATTAATGCTGGACTGATGACTGCAGGTATCAAACCAGGTGAGCTACCAACCGATAGTACACAAGAGAATACAAACACAGTAGTGGCTCAATCGGCGGGCACTTCCAACGCGACGCAACCGATACCTCGTACCATCACGGCACACTAGATAAAAGATTAGATGAAAATTCAGATGAAAAATCAGCTTCGTATCATTGGTGGTGTACACAAGCGTCGTCAGCTCGCTTTTGCAAATATTGAGGGCTTACGTCCGACACCCGATCGTTTACGTGAAACATTATTCAACTGGTTAATGTGGGATATCGAAGGCGCAAATGTACTTGACCTCTGTGCTGGCTCTGGTGCGTTATCTTTTGAAGCATTATCACGTGGTGCAAAGTCTGTACACATGATCGAGCCAAACTTAGAACAAGTAAAATTTCTAAAGCAGAATCTTACTTTACTCAATATCGAGAATGCCAAAGTCTATGCTTCAACGGCGCAACAGGCTTTAGCAAAAATCAATGAATCATTTGATGTGTTGTTTCTTGATCCGCCCTATTCCCTAGATCTTTGGGAAGAACTCTCACAACTTGCAAATGAAAAGCTGAATGAAAATGCTTTGATCTATGTAGAGGCAGATCGACCGCTTGAAAATTTAAATCTACCAAAGACTTGGCAACAGATTAAAGATAGTAAGATGGGGATTATCTATGCAGGTTTGTATCGGAAGTCTGAGAATTGATTCCGCCTAATACTAAACTAAATGCAGGGATTACTCACAGAAATACAGCTTCAAAATGTTAAAACGATTTAAAATCTAAACCACCTCATAGCTTATACACATATAATTTTCACACCATTTAATTAAGGCATTTAAGGTTTCACGCACATCAGCCATAGTTACACTTTGAATATTTACACCTTTCAGCTCATTCTCAGGATACTCAAAAAAATGATTTTTATGGATATACCATAAAAAATACTCTCTGATCATTTCTGATTATTCGTTTCACATAATCATAAAATGTTTCTTCAAAAGTAATCATAAAATTATCACCTGTATCGATAGATCTTTTTAGATTCTCGAAAAAGTCTTCTTCATTTAAGATTTTTCGAAAATAATAAGAAACTATTAATAAAGATATTAGGCTATTTTTAAAGCTTGGCATGTATGTTGAAGAATCCAAAGTAACGATAATTTTTTCATTTACAAATATTCTTAAAGGTACTAGTTTTCCATGTATTTCATTTGATGCAATTTCAAAATAAAGTTTTTATTTCCGAGATTGATGATACTTCCTCCTTACCTCTATTCAATCTCGTAGATCACATTACTCCTCTTGCGTTACTCGCAAGACTTCTTCCACCGTGGTCTTCCCTGCCAATACTTTTTGCAAACCATCTTGACGGATCGACTGCGCTTGCTTTCGAGCATATTGCTCAAGCTCAAACTCAGGCGCATTACCATGAATCAAACGGCGCATTTGCTCATCGACAGGTACGACCTCATAGATCGCTGTACGCCCTGTAAATCCTGACTGATTACATTGATCACAACCGACTGGATGCGGAAGTTTCAACTCGCTATCGGTAGTTACACCTGAGAATAGCTGACGTTCAAACTCATCGGCAGGCGCCCAAGTCACGCATTGCGAACATAAAGTACGCACCAAACGCTGTGCCACCACACCGATTAACGAGCTAGACAATAGAAATGGCTCAATGCCCATATCTTTCAATCGAGTGACCGCACCGATCGCTGTATTGGTATGTAGTGTGGAAAGGACTAAGTGACCTGTGAGTGATGCTTGCACGGCAATTTCAGCCGTTTCTAAATCACGAATCTCACCGACCATCACCACATCAGGATCTTGGCGGAGCATCGCTTTCAGCGCACGTGCAAAGGTCATGTCAACCTTTGTATTCACCTGAGTTTGTCCAATCCCTTCAAGCTGATATTCGATCGGGTCTTCGGCAGTGAGGATATTTCGAGTATTGTCATTCAAGTCTGAAAGTGCTGCGTATAAAGTCGTGGTTTTCCCCGAACCTGTAGGACCAGTGACCAGGATAATGCCATGTGGACGATGCACCAAATAGCTCAGACGTTCATAGTCGCTTGGCATCAAGCCCAGATGGGTCATATTCAAACGCCCTGCTTGCTTGTCCAAAAGACGCATCACCACACGCTCACCATGTGACGATGGCAAAGTCGATACACGCACATCGACTTCACGCCCTGCAAGACGTAGCGAGATACGACCATCTTGCGGAACACGTTTTTCTGCAATATCCAGTTTTGCCATGACTTTAATACGAGAAACAAGTAACGGTGCAAGCTCACGCCGTGGCTGGACGATTTCACGAAGTTGTCCATCAACACGCAAACGCACGGAGAGACGTTTTTCAAAGACTTCAATGTGAATATCCGACGCATTAACACGAATCGCTTCGGACAATAAGGCATTAATCAAGCGAATGATTGGCGCATCATCTTCTTGATCCATCAAATCTTCTGTTTCAGGCACTTGATCGGCTAGGCTGAGCAAATCAGGATGATCTTCTAAACCTGCTGCGACTTGTTGCGATTCGCCAGTATCGCCTGCGAATGCGGCACTGAGCATTTTTTGGAAATCTTGTGCGGTGACGATCTGATGTGTAGCCGATTGCCCTAAATAGCGACGGGCTTCTTGCAACGCCTCTATCGGCGTATTTTGGCAACGGATAATCTGCGCATGATCACCATCATATTTCAACAACACACCATGTCGTTTGGCAAAGCTATAGGGTATTTGTATTTGTCTTAGCATCTTGCTCGTCTCAAAATTTCTATTTTTCAAAAATCATATGAATACAAACAGCAGTTTACTTCAAGTATGATATAAGATGAAAGGCTATCCTTGATATTGTGACAAGTTTGTACAATCAATCTTTGTGTAATTTGAATAGCATTGTGAATGTAACTATTTTGATATGACTGAAGACGCAGAAAATACTGCTCTCTATCCTGAGTCGAAGACATGGTGGGGAGAATATAAATTCCAACTCAATCAATCGCATGCGTGGCGACTTGGACCACTGTATTTTCGTCTATTTCGCCGTGAAAAAGATTGGCTTGTGGAATATCATCGCCTGCACAAACATACCGAAATGCGAAAAGATTGGGTAAGGCTAGACGAAGAAACGCAACTACCTCAACCAAGTAAGTTTGAGCGTTTTATGTTTAATCGCAGTAAGGAAAAATTCTTTCTGATGCCTCGCCTTGCCGATCGTGGCGTGGTGATTAAACCTGTTCAGCCGATCCACATTCCTGCGGGACAGCGTGCAACTTTATTTATCAGTACACCATTATGGCTGGCAGGTATTGTTGAAAATCAAAAAGCGCCGATTTTCGATTTCCCTGTTTTTCAAACCAAAGACACTTGGTTCGGGATGAACTATCAAGAAGGTCAAATGTGCTACGCCACGCAAGTTGACGGTACGACCAATCTCGCAGAAATGAGCATTAATCCATTTCGTGCCGTGACACCAATTCACTTCTATAATGATAGTCATCAACAGATGCGTCTTGAACGAATTAATGTTCCTGCACCATCGCTTCCTCTGCTCTATAGTGAAAGTACAGGACGGCTATGGACTTCGGAAATCAAAGTCTATCAAAATGAAGTGGATAAACCGCCACGCATTCGCATCGAATCACGTACACCGCCAATGGCTGAACAAGTTTCATTTATTCAACCTGCACGTTCAGATAGTGCAAGCTTTATTAGCAATATGTTTGAATCCATGTTTTAACAGCCAAGATCTGTATGGCTTTGCTAAACTTTAGAAACAGAATTTGGGAATAAGAGAATTTAGGAATTTTGCATGGCAGAACTTCAAATCGTCGAAGAACTTAATAATACGCTCAAAGGCTTTCTCTCTGGGCTGAGTTCAGATCGCTTCCAAGATATGATTTTTGCCTTGATCTTTATCGTACTCGGTTTTTTTGTCGCACGTATCATTAGTAATGGCTTTACTGCAACTATTGGTAAGCGATTGAATCAACATCAAAAATTGATTTGGCGACGTGGGATTTTCTATTTTATTTTCTTGCTATTTATGATCGCAAGCTTGCGTGAAGCAGGCTTTAAACTGAGCGTATTCTTGGGTGCAGCGGGGATTTTAACGGTTGCATTGGGTTTCGCCTCACAGACTTCTGCGTCGAACTTGATTAGTGGTTTATTCTTGATCGGTGAAGGTTCGTTCGAGGTTGGCGATACCATTCAAGTGACCATGATTCGTGGTCATACTATCGAAGGTCAAGTGATCTCAATTGATTTACTTTCGGTCAAACTCCTGACTTTGGATAATATTTTTATTCGTTTGCCGAATGAGCAACTCATTAGAACACCTGTATTTAACTTATCAAAATTCCCTATTCGACGGATTCCGATCACTTTATTTATCAACTTCCATGAGGATATCGTCAAAGTCCGCCAAGTGTTGATAGATGTTGCCGATGCTTACTCGTTGGTACTGGATGAACCACGTCCGCAAGTCGCAGTAACTGCATTTCGTGAATCGACCATTGAACTATTGTTTACGGTTTGGACGAAACAACAGTATTACATCCAAGTGCATGATGAGATTCAGGAACGTGTCCGTAACGGCTTTATTGACAATAATATCGAGATTCCAATCCCGAAAATGGGTTTAATTGAGCCGACGCTTAGTGGCAATAGAGATGAAATCGACGGTAATGATGCTGATGTCGTGGCTCGTAATGATTTGAATCATCCTCGTTTGACGAAACAGACGAAGATTGAGCCTGAGCAGTAAAAGCAAAAGATACAAGCACTACCAGAAAATAGCGAAGATGATCGTAGGCAAGCGGTGGTGGAAATTTTCCGTGTTGAAAATGGAAAAATTGTCGAGTATTGGGACGTCATCAAAGATGTATCTGAACCCCCTGCCAATGACAATACGATGTTTTAACCCACAATATTTTAACTCGACAAATATTGAGTGTTAAGTAGGGTACTGTATTGTTTACGGTCCTTTATTCACTTTTAGCCCTGCACCTGTCAGATAAAACTGTCCACCCGCCACATAATGCAAGGTCTTTAATTCGTTCGGCGCTTCATCAAAGTGCCAATGTCCATCTTTAAAAATACGATCGTCTGCCCAAGCAGCCACCACGTCACCAATAAATAAGTCATGCACTTGTTGATTATGTGGCTCGGCAATGAGTTTACACACCAACCATCCCGCACAACCTTCAACCAATGGGATCGGATAATCATTTTGATAAAAAAGCTTCACACCATATCTTTGTAATTTGTCAGGAAAATCGTGCATGCTGTCTGTACCTACATCAACGACCATCTGTGCTTGATGTGCGATAGGCACTTGTAAGGCAAACCATTCACTTTGCTCAACCAGTGCACGTGTAAATGTAGACTTATCAAGCACTACGGTAACTTTAGCTGGAGAAAATTCCAAAGCGCACGCCCAAGATGCTGCCATCACATTCTCAACGTCACCATGTTTGGCAGAAACCAATACAGTCGCACCATGATTTAATAAGCGATACGATTTCTCCAAACTCACGGCTTGTATTGCCATGCAAATACTCCTATTTCACTTCATATACGACTTTAAATACGGAAAATTAGAAACACCATCACTCCCCCAACCGCTTATTGGTCGGTGGCAACGGTGAAAAATAGCCAATCACTAGCATGATCAAACCACTACCAATAAAGGAAATAATCCGAGTCAAAGTCTGACTTTGCGACAGATCAAGGAAGATCAATTTAAAGATCACCAAACCGAGCACCGCAATACCGAGCATCCAGATATAGCGCCATGACTGACGACTGGCAAGCGTAGTCAGAATCAACGCAATCAACGTCCACAGAATGGTTAAACTCGCCTGCACCGTGCCATTTTGCCATGCACCATCGAGCCAATATGGCAAACCTGCATAATGCGTGAGCACACGAAGTAGCAAACTGCTCACCAATATTATCCCTGTACCTAGCAACACACTTGCAGAGGCGAACTGCCATGCACGTGATGCGCTCAGCAAATACGGTTTTAAAGCAAAAGTCAGTATCACAAATACAATAATACTCACCAAATCAATTGGATTAAGTACTGGAACAAACGGTAGCGACCAAGCACCATCTTTGGCAAAGCTCACAGTAACGAGCCAATACCACAGCACTGCTATCACTGCGAAATTGCCTACCCACAGACTTTGCCAGTGATGCCATTTTTTTACAAAATAGCTCAGTACAAAGGTAATGATCGGTAGCACTGCAAGCATCGCCACGTAGCTATTTTCATTGGCAAAAGCACCGCCCAGTATCGCCAACATCAACACAGCGACAGCGGTATAAATCTGTACAGTAGCATTTAAGAAATGTGAATTTGAGGATTCTGACGATGTAATACTTTTATTTTTAAAGACAGTATCACGAATTAACATCGCAAAAATAATAAGACACAATATTGCCGAGCCCATCAATGCGTACCATTCATAGCCTCCGTGATAGGTCATTGCAAGATAAGATTTTCCTTCGAGCTCATATCCGACATTGCCAATGAGGGTTTCAAACGCCGTAATCGCCAAGACGATAAAAGCACTGATTTTCCATAGAAAATGTGTTTGAGATTTGGCAAAAAAACCATACCCAAGATAAAGTACAAATGTCCAAAGCAATAACGGCAAGCTAATCCACTCAAGATCAAGTCCGTAGAACTCATCCATCGCATAAAAATAATTTACAGGTGCAAGGATCAAGGACAAAAGCAACAATGTCATGCCACAGATACTTGCCAAAGCAGTTGGATTTGAAGTATCAGTTTGATGATCCGTTTCCGCTTTAGGATGCAATAATAAATACGTTGCAATCGCATAGCTCGCCATCAACAAGCATCCTGCAAACAGCGCACTTTGATTATTAAATAGCACCACATACAAAGTCGCCACGCCACTCGCCAGTAACAGCGCCACACCGAAATATCGTGCATTGACGATCGCATAGCGCCAACCAAGCCACAGCATGACCAAACCATGAATTGCCCAACCGACACTACTCCAATAGGCATCAAAAGCAAACGGTAAAATCAACGCCAAAAATACAAAACCTAAGCCATAAAAACACTGGGTTAAGATCAATAATTGCTTGGCTTTTTGATGCAAGATATAGGCTAAAACCAAATAGACACTTGCCAAGACTGCACTGGCAATCGACAGCGCATAACCATCTGATGACACCAAGCCTGCATAAAGGCTAAATGCCATAAATGGCGTAGCGAAAATCAGCGAGGTATCTATATAGGGAATGTCTTTGAACTGGGTTTTTAGGGCGACAATGTGTTGGCTATAGCGAATTGAGATAAATAGATAGATCGCAAAAATTGCCCATACCCAACAAGCAATCTGGAATGCCTGCGTATCTTCGGCTTTGCTCCAAATGGCAAAACCACCCAAACCAAAGGTGATTAGTAAGCCTAGAGTATTGAGAATCCGCCACGGTTTAAAGTAGGCGATGATCGCCAATGCAAGGTTTAACACAAAGAAATATGCCATCAGCGCAGGAATATTATTACTGCCTGTATTGAGAATAAACGGCGCAATAAATCCACTGCCTAAAGCGATAAATGCCAAAATCAACGCATTTTGTCGTATTGCAAGCCATAAGGTCGTGGCGAGTATGGCGATCAATGCGACATAGGATAATGTGACGGATTGAATCACACCCAGATGGAAACTGGAAAATAATACGAGAAATAAAACGCCAAGTCCTAGACCTTGTAAGCTAATCGCATAATCAAAACGACGTTGACGCAAGAAGTAACCAAGTCCTGTCAACGCAATAGCACATGCACCAATCCCTGCCATTTTCGCAGATATGGTCAATTGCCAATACTCACTGGCGAAGCGCAATAACAACACCACGCCAATCAACAAAATCACCACGGCGATACGCACGATACTGTTGCCACCTTTAAACCAATTCAATGTAGCATCCCACATTGACGTCATGGTTTTCAGTTCATCGTGTTTAAGCGTATTTGACGGTGAAACCTTTTCAGATGGATTTGATAAATGATCACTATGCAAATCTTCAGTCGTTTGCGTAGTGTTGGCATTCATCCATGCTGGCGTTGAATCCGATGTCGCAGAATCAGTAGTAGATAATTCGGTCGAAATATTTTCAGTATTCTGATTTTTTAAATCGCTGTGCCCAACAATACTTTCATTTTGAAAGGACGGCGAAACCTGCTCAGGAAAACTATTTGTTTCTGCGACGACTTCTTTACTTTCTTCTATGCTTGCATCTCGTTGCACATCGACTTGAATTGCTGAATTTGAACCGTGAATTTGACCTTGTGATAGGCGATCGACTTGCTGTTGAAGTTGAAAGGTACTTTGCTGTAATTGTTTGATTTGCATATTTTGATTTTCATAGGCATTACAAGCAAGAATCACACTCCCAAGTAGTGCCAACCACCATAAAATATCCGCCTCGCCGCCAAAGACCAACTGCCCTAGAAAAAGAATCGCAAAAATAATCAGTAATATTCTCGCCCAAATGGCATCAGGAAAACGAAATAGCGAAGTCGTCTGCGCATGCTGTGTGTGCAAGGCGTCGTTGCTTTTATTAAAATGATTTGGCGTATTTGGATTCGTCATTTATTCAATATTTTCATGTTCTATTAAAAAACAATTTAGCATGTCTTTTTGTTGATGTAACTGATTTATAACAAAGCGTAAAGCTTGATTTGTTATTGCGCACATCACATTGCAGTAAATCAGCTTTGCGGTACACTATAACCAGTCTTTAAAATATCAATGGAATCACACATGCCACCTTTTGTTTTGGTCGATGGGTCTTATTTCTTATTTCGTGCTTTTCACGCCCTACCACCCTTGACCACTTCTCAAGGTTTGCACACCAATGCGGTGCGTGGCGCGAGTTCAGCAATTCAAAAACTGATGCGCCGTATCCAACCAACGCATATGGCGGTGATTTTTGATACCCCTGAGCCGACATTTCGACATAAATTATCTCCGATCTATAAAGGTGACCGCCCTGCGATGCCTGACGAACTCGGCGAGCAAATTCCCTATCTGCAGGACTTGATTCGTGCGCTGGGCATTCCGCTGTATAGTTTGGCGGGCGTTGAAGCCGATGACATTATTGGTACATTGACGCAACGTGCGCTTGCCGAAGGTCATCAAGTGCTGATTTCTACTGGCGATAAGGACATGGCACAACTGGTCAATCCCAACGTCACCTTAGAAGACAGTTTTAAAGAACGTCAGCTCGACGAAGCAGGTGTATTTGAAAAATTCGGTGTGCATCCGCATCAGATCATTGATTATCTGACATTAATGGGTGACGCATCCGATGGCATCAAAGGTGTGCCAGGCGTGGGTGCAAAAACGGCGGCGAAACTACTGAATGAATTTGGCTCATTGGACGGTATTATTGCCAATGTCGATCAGATCAAAGGCAAAGTCAGCCAAAATATCAAAGACAATCTTGACAATATCAAACTCGATCACCAATTGGCGACCATTATCACTGGACTAGATTTAACACTCACTTGGGATGATCTGAAACTCAGCAATCCGAATGTCAACGAACTGCGCCGACTTTATACTGAGCTTGAATTTCGTACTCAGTTACAATCGTTAAATCACCCGAATAATCCCGATAATGAGAAAAATCAGCAAGCCAATCAAAGCAAAAAGACTGAATCAAAGTCTAAAAACAATGAAAATGCTAATAATGATATAGAAAGCAACGCTCAACTCAGCAGTGGAGATGATCAACTCGGTCAAGCAAATTATCATACGGTACTCTCTCAAGCCGATTGGGATAACTTATTCCAGCGTTTTGAACATGCCCAACAATTCGCCATTGACACCGAAACCACTAGCTTAGACTATCGCATTGCAGAAATGGTTGGTTTATCTGTGGCATTCGACAGCAAAGATGCTTATTACGTGCCATTCACTCATGATTATGAGGGTGCGCCTGAACAGCTCAATCGTGAAACGGTATTAGCACAACTCAAACCAATCTTGGAAAATCCAAGCGTGGCGAAAATTGGGCATCACTTAAAATATGATGCGCATATCTTTGCCAATCAAGGCATCCAACTACAAGGTTGGGGCTTTGACACCATGCTCGGCTCGTATGTACTCAATCCAACAGCAACTCGTCATAATATGGACGATGTGGCGAGGTTGTATTTAAGTCATCTGACCACGACTTATGAGCAAGTCGCAGGCAAAGGGGTTAAGCAACTGACCTTTAACCAAATTGATTTAAATGTCGCTGCGCCATACGCCTGTGAAGATGCGCATGTCACCTATCGCCTATTTGAAGTGCTAAAAGCGAAACTTGCTGAACAACCTGAACTTTTGGCACTGCTTGAACGTGTCGAGCTACCAACGGCACAAGTGCTGTGCAATATGGAATCTCGTGGTATTCAGCTTGATCCAGACTTTTTGACCAATTTAAGTCAAGAGTTTGAAAAAGACATGCAAAGCTACGAATCACAAGCCATTGAAATCGCAGGAGAGCAATTTAACATCGCTTCACCAAAACAAGTCGGCGAGATTTTATTTGATAAATTGGGCTTAAAAGGCGGTAAAAAAACCGCTTCGGGACAATACAGCACTGGTGAAGCCGTACTAGAAAAAATTGATCATCCAATCACGCAAATCATTTTGGATTATCGTACCCTTGCTAAACTGAAAAGTACTTACACCGATCGTTTGGTCGAACAAGCAGATCCTAAAACTCAACGTGTCCACACCAGTTATCATCAAGCCGTCACCACGACTGGTCGTCTATCTTCAACTGATCCTAATCTACAAAACATTCCGATTCGTGGTGAGATTGGTCGTCAGATTCGTAAAGCCTTCGTTGCACCGCAAGGTCGTGTGATTCTCGCTGCTGATTATTCACAAATCGAACTGCGTTTGATGGCTCATTTCTGTGAAGATGAGGCATTGGTCAAAGCCTTTAACGAAGGACAAGACATTCACCAAGCCACCGCTTCAGAAGTGCTAAATATTCCACTGGATGAAGTGACTTCTGATCAACGTCGTCAAGCCAAAGCCGTCAACTTCGGGCTACTCTACGGCATGTCAGAGTTCGGTTTAATTCGCCAGCTTGGTTTTACCCGTGAAGAATCACAAAACTATATCAAACAATATTTTCAGCGTTATCCAGGTATTTACGAATATATGCAACGTACCCGTCAGCTTGCGCAAGAACAAGGTTTTGTCGAAACCTTACTAGGTCGCCGACTGTATACACCTGATATTCATGCTCGCAATATGATGGTACGAAAAGCCGCTGAACGTGCGGCGATCAATGCGCCATTACAAGGTAGTGCTGCGGATATTATCAAACTGGCGATGATTGCCATTGAAAAGAAACTGAATCAAAGTCGTGCATTGTTGTTACTGCAAGTCCACGATGAATTAGTGTTTGAAGTCGATGAAGATTATGTTTCTAAGGCAACAACATTGATCAAAGACACCATGCAAGATGTATTCACGCTGAATGTGCCATTGGTCGTTGAGGTGGGTAAAGGCAACAATTGGGATGAAGCGCATTAAGCGTTTCATTCTCAATGTAATTCGTTTTTAGAATAAATTGGTTGGCTATAATTATCGCTAAGCTATGATTGTTGTGGATTTACCACAACATCCTGACTTTTAGATACTTTTAAACGAAGTGTTTGCCATGTTGTTCTTTCTTCAGGAAAACTGTGTTGTTGTTTGAACGCATTTAGCTCACGTTGTAATTTTTCAATTTGTTGTTGCTGTGCTTCGATAATCGACAGTTGATGCTCAAGAATATCTTTATATTTGCCGATCACTTTTTGTTGTAACGCATGGGTTATTTTCATCACATATCCTGTGTATTTAATTAACCTAAACACAGAATAATTAGAAGATATTTCAACCACATGAAAAGCTTAAGTCAGTTTGATGACAAATCTATTGACCATTAAAATCCACGCTTTACACCGCTAGCACGCACAGCCATGTCGATCATCAACAGGCATATCTTTCAGTAAATTTTCTAAGGCATGATTGCGTATACCATAAAATGCTTTTAAATCTGCAATTTGCTGTAGCACTTTTTGATTTGGCTGATTTTCCGCATTGCGCTTTTTGGTCGCCAAAATCATTTTATTTTTACTGGTATGCTCCAAAGATACAAACTCAAGTACTTTGGTTTCATAGCCATAGGCTTGTAGAAATAAAGCTCGAATGGTATCAGTGAGCATTTCCGCCTGTTGTCCCATATGCACGCCATAGCCAAGCATCGGTGATAGCACACTTGGCGATTGCATTTGTGGGCGCAACTCTTTGTGACAACACGGTGCGCACATGATCACTTTCGTATCCAAGCGAATTCCTGTATGAATGGCAAAATCCGTTGCGATATCACAAGCATGTAGCGCAATCATCACATCCGTTTGCTCTGGCTGATAACTACGCACATCGCCTTGAAAGAATTGTAAGTGTTGAAAATCACTTTGCGTGGCGACATTTTGGCAAAAATCCACCAACTCCTGACGTAGCTCCACCCCTGTCACTTGAGGCGCAAACTGATGGGCTTGTAAATAATCATACACGGCACAGGTCAGATAACCTTTGCCTGAACCGAAATCAACGACGTGTAAATTTTGATTTTCAGTAAATCCTGCTTGATTGACTGCACCTGCGAAAATCTCCACAAATTTATTAATCTGCTTCCACTTCCTCGACATACTCGGAATGATCTGATGCTTTTGATCGGTCACTCCAAGCAACTGTAAAAACTGACGATCTTGTTCAATCCAACGCTGTTTTTGGCGATTATGTTGTTGCGCTGTATTTATATTTTCCTGCTGATTTGATGCGGTATGTTTTGTAGTTTTAATTTGTGTCTGTGTTAATTGCCACTGTTGTTTTTTGAGTTTGAGTTGAAATTCAGCTTGATCCGTAAATAAATTACTCTGCTTAAATTGCATTAACCAATCTGAGCTTAGTGACTCAAATTCTTGCCATGTATAATTTTTAGCGATGTCTTTAGTTTGATAGCGATACACGACTTGCAGTTGCAATTCATCTTTGAGTGTAATTGGACGAATCATTAGTTTTTGCAGATTTGCTTCCTCACCTTGATACTGACTAAATATCAAACGTTGCAAAGTATTCGACTGCCAAGCCTGTTGAATATGCTGAAAAAATTCAAATGCTTGCCCTTGCAAACGAATCGCCGACATAATAAACCCAAACTAAAAATTGAAATGCTATTTTAACTGATTCATGCCTTTAACGCATCTTCGCTGATCTTTGAAAAGATGTTTTGAAAAATTGTCTTATATCAAGCTGATTGTCTGATTTGCAGTTTTAAAGTGCGATCGAGTAAAAATTGTCATGTCAATTTAAAAATACAAATGTATATTAATTGCATTATTTCGCACATTCCAATTCCTATGCCTAACAATTTAGACAGTTTAAATCACCAATCTATCAGCACTCAGGATATCGTCGATGAAATACTTGACTATCATCCACATGAAGAACGTCTGAATGCACTTACACATGGTTTAGCGGCTTTTGCCGCAATGATTGCTACGGTACTACTGTGTATAGAAGCCTATGCCCTATCGCTCGGTGCAGGATTTACCATGTTGGTCTATGGGCTTAGCATGGTGTTGCTATTTTCCGCTTCGACCTTGTATCACGGTGCCACGACTATGGAGCGTCGTGCATGGTTAAAGAAGTTAGATCACACGGCGATTTATTACCTCATCGCAGGAACGTATACGCCTTTCCTTGCTTTATATATTCCCACACCGAAAGCGAAAATTTTATTGGTGGCATTATGGTCGATCGCTTTTTTAGGCACCTTGTTTAAGCTGTATTTTATCGAACGATTTAAAGCATTGTCGCTGATTGCATATCTTGCAATGGGTTGGCTTGCGGTTTTTGTGATTGATGATATGCGTACTTATCTTAGTACATTGTCATTACAACTACTCATTCTTGGCGGAATATTTTATACCGTTGGTACGATTTTCTATGCCATGAAAAAATATACCTACACCCATGTCATTTGGCACTTGTTTGTGATGCTTGGGGCGCTTGCGCATTTCTTTGCAGTTTGGGTCATGTTGTAAAGCACATTCAAAAATCAGCTACCTGGCAAATTTCTGCGTTGATCCTTGCTCGCAATCCTCATGTACCAAATTGTACCATGCGGTTGCTGTGCGAGGTGCGCCTAGAAATTTACACTACTCGCTAAATTTTTCGAAATTCGCTAAAAAATATCAAGAATATTCTAAAAATTTGGCTTTGATCAGTTTTTGCTTTGTAATTCGTTTTCAAGTGGTTAAACTGTCTGACTTCAAGCGACATACAGCTTTAACACTGTTTAAATTCAGCACGATATGATTAAACATTTATGCTTCATTATGAAAATCAATCATCGCTGAAATGAGAAAAACTAGGATCAACCATGCAATCGACTGCAATGCAACCGACTAATTCCAAAGCTCGGGTACTTACCGCCAGTATGGTCGGAACAACCATTGAGTTTTATGATTTTTATATCTATGCCACAGCGGCAGTCATTGTATTTCCTCATTTGTTCTTCCCATCAAGTAATCCGCAAACTGCTGTGTTGCAGTCTTTAGCAACCTTTGCGATTGCATTCTTAGCACGTCCACTCGGTTCAGCATTGTTTGGACATTTCGGTGATCGTATCGGACGAAAAACCACGCTAGTTGCTGCGCTATTGACTATGGGTCTATCCACCATTGCCATTGGTTTATTGCCGACTTATCAAGACATTGGTATTACCGCAGCGATCTTGCTTGCAATCTGCCGTTTGGGACAAGGGATTGGGCTTGGTGGCGAATGGAGTGGTGCAGTGCTGCTTGCAACGGAAAATGCACCTGAAGGCAAACGTGCTTGGTACGGTATGTTTCCACAGCTTGGCGCACCATTCGGTTTGATTTTGGCAAATGGGTTCTTTATTTTCTTAGGTTCAGTGCTTACCGATGAACAGTTCTTGGCTTGGGGTTGGCGTATTCCATTCTTAGCCAGTGCGATTTTAGTCATCGTCGGTTTATATATTCGTTTGAAACTGCATGAAACACCTGCATTCCAACGTGTTTTGGATAAGCAAGAAGAAAAAAGCGTCCCAGTCGCAGCAGTCTTTAAAAATAATCTGCCTCAACTGATTCTCGGGACTTTAGCAGCGATCTGTACTTTCGTGGTGTTTTACTTAACGACGGTATTTTCATTAAGTTGGGGAACTAAAGCACTCGGTTATCCACGTGAGCAGTTCTTGCTCTTAGTGACTTTAGCGACTTTTGCCTTTGCAGCATTTATTCCTCTCGCTGCGATTTTGGCGGAGAAGTTTGGACGTAAAGCGACCTCTATCGTCGTGTGCATTATTTGCATCATTTTTGGTTTCTTCTTTGCAGATTTATTGGTTGCCAATAACGTCGGTTCTGTGTTTGCTTTCCTATGTCTTGGCTTGGCGATCATGGGCTTGACGTATGGACCAATCGGTACGGTTCTATCAGAGCTATTCCCAACTTCTGTGCGTTATACAGGATCCGCACTGACCTTTAATATGGCGGGTATTTTGGGTGCATCTTTTGCACCGTTAATTGCCACTTATCTTGCAACGACTTATGGTTTACACGCTGTAGGCTATTATCTTGCAGGTGCAGCAACGATCTCGTTAATTGCTTTCCTTTGTATGAAAGAAAGTAAAAATATTGATGTGAATCAGCAAATCTAATAGATTCAAAAAACTTTTCTTACAAGCAAAGTAATAAGCTTATGATTTTTAAAAAGATGGCTATGGATTAGCCATCTTTTTTATGCTTACAATTTTTTATCATAAAAACAGCTTGTCGATTTATTTTAAGAATTTTTCTTATTTTTCTTTATTTTGGCTAAATTTTTGCTATTTTTTGCCCTAGAGTTGCTGACAAAAGCTAAGGTTTTGCGTTATTTTGTTGCGCTCTTTTTAAAAAGTATTTTGGGGGGATCAGTTGTTGATCCTGATACATCGCGATCCTTGGCTTTAAATCATAAGAAGTCATCACTCAAGGGGATAACGACATTGTCTAATATTGCTGGTACACAATCGGCTGTGAAGCTACAAAAAACGCTAGGACTCTGGCACGTCATTATTATCGGCTTGGCATATATCCAACCGATGACTTTATTTGATACTTTTGGTTTGGTGTCTGACGAAAGTAATTTCCACGTTCCAACATCTTATTTGATTGCCCTCGTTGCGATTTTATTAACCTCGATTAGCTATGGTCATATGATCCGTCGCTACCCTTCTTCGGGTTCGGCGTATACCTATGCACAAAAGTCGATCCATCCAAATGTCGGCTTTATGGTCGGTTGGTCTTCTTGGCTCGACTACTTGCTTTCACCGATGGTCAATATCATTCTTGCCGTGATTTATCTAGAAGCCCTCTTCCCAAGTATTAACCATTGGGTTTGGGTGGTTGTACTGACAGCATTTATGACTGGGGTCAACTTACGTGGTGCACGTTTCGTCGCGAATTTTAATAGCTTGATCGTATTTGTACAGTTGCTTGTCATCGGTATCTTTACCTATCTGATTTATACCAAGTTGCAACTTGGTTCGAATGTCGAAGGACCTATTACCGCTGAAACACGCTATCAACTGTGGAGCTTGGAGCCATTTTGGAATGAGCTGACCTCTGTTGGTGCATTGATCACAGGTGCGACTTTACTGTGCTTCTCATTCACAGGTTTTGACTCTTTAAGCTCACTTGCTGAAGAAACTAAAGATACTGAAAAGACTTTGCCTAAAGCGATATTCTTAACAGCATTGATTGCTGGGGTAATTTTTGTTATCAGTACCTACTTTATGCAAATCTACTTCCCGAATGATCCTGCAAAATACTTTGCTGATATCGAAGCGACTCAGCCTGATATTTTACTCCTGGTCGGTGGTTCGCTGTTTCAATCTTATGTCTTAGCATTTGCAATCATTACGGTTATGGCATCAGGGATTTCTGCGCACGCAGGTGTATCTCGCTTGATGTACGTGATGGGTCGTGACGGCATTATTAATAAGAAAATCTTTGGTCATATCAGTCCAAAGAGCTTCACACCATCTTATAACATCTTGATCGTTGGCGCTGTCGCATTGACTGCGGGCTTTATGAGCTTGGATTTTGTGATTTCATTGATTAGCTTTGGTGCACTGACTGCATTTAGCTTTGTGAATTTGTCAGTCATTTCACGCTATGCGCTACGTGACCGTCGTACCAAGTCATTCAAAGAAATTTTGAACTTTGTCATCATTCCAGTGCTTGGCTTTATCAGTATTGCTGCGCTATGGATTGAAACAGATGAAACATCATTGAAAGCAGGTCTGACTTGGGCTGCTGTCGGTGTGTTCTATCTTGCGTATAAAACAGGTGGATTCACACGCCCTGCACCGCACTACAATGAGTTTGATGACCATAAATAAATGGTAATGAACTCATTATAAGTCATGGTTCGTGATCTAAGTGCATTCGATACGCTTGGATCATAGATAATTCGCATTGAAGAATCTAAACTGACAATCTAAATTGAAGAATCTAAGTTGTAAAAAAGCACCTATAAAGGTGCTTTTTATCGTCTTAAACTTTTGCTAAGTTTAGCTAATCAAACCTTCATCACGCATAGCGATCTGTACCGATTGGCGTTGGAAGACTACGCTACGAAGATCGTTAATTTCCTTAAATTTTGACAAGTCATGTCCGATTGATTTCGACCAGTTGGTCAAAACGAATAGATACGCATCAGCAGGACCGAAGTTGTCATCGACTAAATAATCGGTATCAACTTCCGCAAGATAATCTTCAACAAATTGCAATAGACGATCAATCTCGGCATAGCCACGTGCTTTTTCTTCATCGTTTAACTCACGACCGAAGAATACCGCATAGGCATCATGTACTTCTGAATTGAGAAAACCTAACCACTCAAGCACCTTAGCACGACCAAGACCCGATGGTGGAATCAAATCCTGACGTGGATCATGCTGTGCAAGGAATGGTAAAACCGCTACAGTCTCAGTCAGCACTAAGCCTGGATTGATTTCCAGTGCAGGTACATAGCCTTTGGGATTAATGGCGTAATAATCCTGACCTTTTTCAGTGGTATGTGTCTTTATATCAACACGTTCTAAATCAAAATCGACGTTTATTTCATTCAAAATAATATGTGCAGCCAATGAGCAAGCGCCTGGCGTGTAATACAACTTCATTGTTTTTCCCTGTGATAACCTATGACTATTTGTAGAGGGTTCTGCCCCAACTTTCAAGTACTAAAGTTTATCATCTTGCTACAACTTATGTATGACTTAAAAAACTTCTACTATTTTTTGAACTTTTCCCAATAAATTCTCTTAAAATCACTCATTCGATGCAAGGCTAACCGTACGACCTGTTTCGCTGTCAAAAACTTCCACATTAATCCATACGCGACCACGCACATTATTTAATTCGTAAGATTCTGTGTTCTTGTTAAACATGACTTCATAATATTGATTTTGCGCCCATATTTCATTTTCATTACCCGCCCAACGATAACTATAAGATTCATTCCCAAAATTACGCGTAAAATAATCTTGTTGTTGCCCAAGCTCACGCATAAATGCTTCCGGATATAACAATGCTAATATATTGATCATTTGATAACCAGGAGTTTCACTTAGGCTTTGATCTTGTTGAATAATGAATACTTTATTTTCAGCAACGGCTTCATTGAGGACGAGAGAATTTTTACTGGCTGCTTCTGCGAGTTCATCATCAGAAACAGGCTGTACCGCTAGAGTTGATTGCGAAGTGATAATCGCCATCCCTGCAAGCATCGGCAGCAGTTGCTTAAACCATTGTTTCATGTGACATCCCCTTCAGCATTTGTTGTTTTTTCATCATCATTGATGACATTTTATGCAATAAACTTAACAAGTTTGTCATTGAGGTGCAATCGAATCTATCACCACTTGTCGAAAATACAGCGAAAAATGGATTATTTTTATATTTTGAGAATTTTTAGTGCTTTTTAATTAAGCAAAATAAAACCATTGATAACGACCAATGGTTTTATTACTACAGAGAGATTAACGATTGAACTGGGAGTAGTCGTCGTCGTTAAAATTTGGGCTAAAATCATCATCTAAATGCTGAAGATGCTCATGCATCGCACGCTCGTGTTGAATTCGTTGATAGATTTCTTCACGATGTACTGAAACTTCTTTCGGTGCATTGACACCAATACGCACTTGATTACCTTTCACACCCAGTACTGTTACACTCACTTGATCGCCGATCATGAGTGTTTCACCTACACGACGTGTCAAAATTAGCATTATTGCCTCCTTGCTAATATGCGTGAAACTGATGAATTTCAAATCTAAATACAAGGCAAAGAAAAACTTCTTTTCGCACAACCGCTTTTATTTGTTTGCATATAAATCGAAAGGACTAATATAACAGAGCCACTATAGAAGTATAGTGGCACATTGTCGGGCAAACTGAAATTTAATTCGCGTTTGCCCTGAGATTTGTCGCTAAGTGCTTATTTTTTAAGCACGTGCGCTACTTTCACCGTGTTCACGATCTAAGCCAAAAGCAGTATGCAATGCACGAACTGCAAGTTCTAGGTATTTTTCATCAATGATTACTGAGATTTTGATTTCAGAAGTTGAGATCATCAAAATATTGATGCCTTCATCTGCAAGCGCAGTAAACATTTTGCTCGCCACACCTGCGTGAGAGCGCATACCGACACCAACGATTGATACTTTCACGATATCATCACGTGTTGATACTTCACGTGCACCGATCTTCTGTGCAGTATCTTCCAAAATCTTTTTGGCTTTTGCCATTTCTGTGCGATTCACAGTAAAGGTGAAATCAGTCGTGCCGTCTTCTTCGACGTTTTGGATAATCATATCCACTTCAACGTTGGCATCACCTACAGGAGAAAGGATTTTTGACGCAATGCCCGGCTCATCAGGTACACCAAGAATAGTTAATTTTGCTTCATCACGGTTGAAAGCAATACCAGAGATAATAGGTTGTTCCATAGTGTCTTCCGATTCTGTTGTAATGAGTGTACCGACAGTTTGTTTAAAATGATCATCAAATGCGCCGTCATCGTCGTTATCAAAACTTGATAAAACACGTAGCGGCACTTGATATTTTCCTGCAAACTCGACTGAACGAATTTGTAATACTTTTGAGCCAAGTGAAGCCATTTCGAGCATTTCTTCAAAAGAAATACGATCTACTTTCTTCGCCTTCGGTGCGACACGTGGATCAGTGGTATAGACACCATCTACATCGGTATAGATTTGGCATTCGTCCGCTTTGAGTGCAGCAGCCAGTGCAACACCAGAGGTATCCGAACCACCGCGTCCTAATGTCGTGGTATTTCCTTCCGCATCAAAGCCTTGGAAGCCTGCAACAACGATCACACGACCTGCATTTAAGTGTTCAGTCATGACATCGGTATCAATCGCCTCAATACGTGCTTTGTTATACGCATGGTCAGTACGAATACCAACTTGACGACCTGTCAATGATTTGGCTTCTGTACCAATCGAGTTGAGCGCCATTGCCAACATTGCAATGGTGACTTGCTCACCCGTTGATACCATTTGATCAAGCTCACGTGGATCAGGCGTTTCAGTAATTGCCTTTGCCAAAGCCAATAAGCGGTTGGTTTCACCACTCATCGCCGATACAACGACAACCACTTGATGACCATGATCATGCCAACGCTTTACACGACGAGCCACATTCAAGATGCGCTCAGGTGTACCCATTGACGTACCACCATATTTTTGAACGATTAAAGCCATAGAATTATTCCAAATTCACCCAAAATACTTAAAACCCAAACACTTATAACCTAAATACTTACAATCTAAACTCTTCATTTTTTCATTAAAAACCAGAGCTTAGTACAACTTTTCAACAATAATAAATATCAATAGCCATCTATTATTGTGCAGATAACCAAGTATTTAGCCCAGAAACCACTACATCTAATTGATCATTCATCGGCGCACCGCCTTGAGCCAAATCAGGTTTACCACCACCTTTACCACCAAGTTCATTGGCAAGATGTTTGATAATATCCCCTGCTTTGATTGCGCCTTGATGTACTTGGGCAACTGAAGCAAGCAAACTGACTTTATCCGACTCTGTGCCAACAAGGACAATCACTGCATCATCCAATTTTGATTTGACACTATCATGTAGATGACGCAAAGATTTGGCATCGACATTGTTGACTTGTGCAATCAAGGTCTTACAACCTGCGATCTCTTGTACATTTGACAAAAGTTCGGTCGCTTGGAAGTTTGCCAATTTTTGATTGAGTTGCTCGATTTGCTTTTGCAATTGCGCCGCATGATCAGCAGTGGCACGGACTTTTTCTAGCGTTTGATCTTTTTGCGCTTTGAGCAAGCCGTTGATCTGTGCAATGGTGCTTTCAGCATGTTGTACGGTTTCAATCGCTTTACTACCTGTGACCGCTTCGATACGACGTACACCCGCTGCGATACCACCTTCCGACACGATTTTAAATAAACCAATATCACCAGTACGTTTGACGTGGATACCACCGCACAGTTCGATAGAGAAATTACGCTCATCACTTACTGTACCCATCGTAAGTACACGCACTTCATCGCCGTACTTCTCACCAAAGAGCATCATTGCGCCTTTGGACTTCGCCGTTTCGATGTCAAGCACTTCTGTCAATACAGGTGTATTGGCAATCACTTCACGATTCACCAAACGCTCGATTTCTTGAAGTTGTGCAAATGTCACAGGCTGATCATTGGCAAAGTCAAAACGCAAAATATCACTGGCAACCAATGAGCCTTTTTGCTGTACATGCGTGCCTAAGATTTGGCGTAAAGCAGCGTGTAATAAATGCGTTGCAGAGTGATTTTTTGCCGTATTCGCTCGAATATCCGCTTTGACGATCGCTTCAACTTTTTGTGATGCTTTGAACTGACCAACGGTGACAATCCCTTGATGCACGAATGCACCGCCAGACTTCTTGGTGTCTTGGACTTCAAAAATACCTGTTTCATTTTTGAATATCCCTGTATCACCGATCTGACCACCGCTTTCTGCGTAGAATGGTGTTTGATTGAGTACGATGAGGGCTTCATCGCCTTCAACTACTTCATCGACTTGCTCGCCGTCTTTATAGATAGCAACAATCTGACCTTGACCTTGAGTTGCGTCGTAGCCGTCAAACTGGGTATCGCCTTCGACTTTGACGATCGAATTGTAATCGACATTGAATTTTCCTGCATCACGAGCACGTTGGCGCTGTGCAGCCATTTCCACTTCAAAGCCTGCTTCGTCAATGGAGAGTTCACGTTCACGTGCAATATCAGCGGTCAAATCCGTTGGGAAGCCATAAGTGTCATACAGTTTAAAGACGGTTTCACCTGCAATGACTTTGCCTTGTAGATTTGCCAACTCACCTTCAAGCAATTTCAAACCTTGTTCCAAAGTCTTGGCAAATTGTTCTTCTTCTTTGATCAATGCCGCTTCGATACGTGCTTTATTGGCTTCAAGCTCAGGATAGGCTTGCCCCATCACATCGATCAGCGGTTGCAACATTTTGTAGAAGAATGTACCTGTTGCGCCGAGTTTGTTACCATGACGCACCGCACGGCGGATGATACGACGAAGTACATAACCACGCCCTTCATTCGATGGATTCACACCATCTGCGATCAAGAAACAACACGAACGAGCATGATCGGCAACAACACGAAGCGACGGCTGACCTTCATCTTGAATACCAATAATGTCCGCAGCAGACTTTAATAGATGTTGGAATAGGTCGATTTCATAGTTGGAATTGACATGTTGTAAGACCGCAGAAATTCGCTCCAAGCCCATGCCTGTGTCAACTGACGGCGCAGGCAGTGGATGCAACACGCCGTCCGCAGTACGGTTAAATTGCATAAAGACGTTATTCCAAATCTCGATAAAACGGTCGCCATCTTCTTCAGGCGTACCTGGTAAACCACCCCAAATATGGTCGCCATGGTCATAGAAAATCTCAGAACACGGACCACAAGGACCTGTATCGCCCATCGCCCAGAAGTTGTCTGATTCGTATTTTGCGCCTTTATCGCCAATACGGATAATGCGATCTGCGCTTAGTCCAACGTCTTTATTCCAAATCTCAAAAGCTTCATCATCGGTATGATAGATCGTTGCGTATAGACGATCTTTAGGTAGTGCTAAAGTTACGGTTAAAAATTCCCATGCAAAGAGAATGGCATCTTTCTTAAAATAATCGCCAAAGGAAAAGTTACCCAACATTTCAAAGAAAGTATGGTGACGAGCGGTGTAGCCGACGTTATCTAAATCGTTATGTTTACCGCCTGCACGGACACACTTTTGTGAACTGGTTGCACGCACGTAGTCACGCTTTTCGAGTCCCAAAAAGCAGTCTTTAAACTGGTTCATGCCTGCATTGGTAAACAGCAAAGTTGGGTCGTCACTTGGCACCAGTGAACTTGAGGCGACACGAGTATGCCCTTTTGATTCGAAATAACTTAAAAACGCTTCACGAATATCAGCGGCGGTCATCAAACGTGTACTCACTACAAGTCACTCCATACATTGGGCATTACAAAAAAATTAGTTCATCGACGATGCGAATTTCACGCTAAAAATGAAAATACATAGACGAATGCGTAAAAGCGCTAAATTATAACGAAGTTTTGGGTCAAGACCAATGTTTTTACATGAGTTCAACGATGTTTTGGGAATGATTGCTTAGTGGTATATTTTATGAGAAATGGAGAGAAGTCTATTGTGAAGTAAACCGGACTTTTTCTTAGCGATAAGATGCTCGTGATTTTTTAACTTTAACATTTTTCAAGCCTAGAGAATTCAGTGCCATAGATACGCCAGAAAGCAATGATTCATTTTTAGGCCCTAAGATAACTTGTTTAACAGGGTTATTGTCATAGTAAAAATCAATATCTATAAAAGCGGTTGGAACACTTCCATTCATTCGATAGTGAAGTTGATAATCTCGACAGTCAGTACCATTGGCAGTACCTCCACCAAATTTATACACTAGATTATCCATGTCCGATGAATCCAAAACCGCTATGTGCATCAATCGAACCTCTAACTCTTCTTTGAATGCTGGATTTTTAAAGCTAGATAAGGAAATTGCAAACTCTTTACAAGTTAGATAAAAATCCTCTTTATCTTCAGTTGTATTTTCTTTTTCGACTTCATAAATAGCTTTAACGAAATGTTCGACTATACTCTTTTGTTCTTTCCTATCATAACAGACAGGAATGATTCGAATAGGCATTTTTAACAGCTCATTAGCTGAAAAACCGATGCTATATCCCGCAGCATCATTGGCATAAGCACGCCATTGACTTAATACATCACCATCTTTGGAAAGACAACAAGCCAATCTCAAAAAATTATAACTGGACTCACTTATAATTTTATCAACTTCATCAATGAAACTTTCCTCAACTTCTTTTCTTTCCATTAATTCATTGACAACTTCTATCCAAATCGCATAACCCCAGTGATTTTCCATATGATCATTCATACAAAATAAATCAGAAAATCTTAATTTTTTACCATTACAAATTGATAAAAAAGTATCTGGGGAACAGTAATGATAAAAAAGCATATCATCTGGATAGGACTCTCTGTGCCCCATAAAATCTTTAAATTCAATAGTCATAATATAAGCAATTATTTTAGAGGTCAGACAAGTTCAAATCATGATCTATATTATATACTCATATTGATTTGCATTCCAAACACCAATATACGATACAACCTCTCTGCCTATAACAATTATATTCGCCCTTATCTCATTCAAATTTAAACCAACACCACCGAGTGTACTTGCTCGATCTCAACATCGAAACAAACTGCTTCATCTAAAAGACAATTCACTTCCCACATTTCTAAGTTTTGCTTTAACATAGCACTTCTCTTTTGTGTCGCCTGATTTCAGTTTCAGCTTTTTATTTGAGGTATTTCATGCAACGTATCGCCATCAATGGTTTTGGTCGTATCGGTCGAAATGTGCTACGTGCGTGGTTTGAGCATCCACAAGGCTATGATTTTCAGATCGTGGCGATCAATGATATTGCCGATGCAGAAACGCTACTACACTTACTGAAATACGACACCACACACGGACGTTTTGCAGGACAAGTAGAGCTCGTTGAAGAGAATACTCAGCGCATCCTCAAAGTATCTACTGCACAGAAGTCTTTAGAGATTCAACTATTACAATGCGCCGACCCAATCCAGTTAAATTGGCAAGATTTAGCGATTGATGTGGTACTGGAGTGTACAGGATTGTTTCGTTCACGTACTGATGCAGGAAAACACATTCAAGCAGGTGCAAAACGTGTGATTATTGGTGCTGCACCATTTGATAGCGTTGATGCTGCGGTGGTTTATGGCGTCAATCATCAAGACATCAAAGCGACAGATCAAATCATTTCCAGTGTGTCTTGTACTACGCAAGCCCTCGTGCCGTTGGTGAAGATCATGGACGATGCTTTTGGTATTGATACTGCATTGATGACCGAGATTCATGCGGTGACTGCCGATCAATCGGTACTTGATCATGCTCATCGTGATTTACGCCGTGCTAGAGCATCAGGGCAAAATATCATACCGACGACTTCCAGTGCGCTTGGTGCACTCAAGCAAGTCATGCCACATATGGAACATCGTATTGATGGCTATTCGATCCGTGTACCGACCATCAATGTCGCTGCGATTGATTTAACTTTTGTGGCGAAAAGTAAGTTAGATACTCAAGCGGTAAATCAGACTTTAATGGACGCTTCAAAAACACAATTTCATGAGATCATGCAAACCACCGACGAATATCTTGTGTCGAGTGATTTTAATCATTCGCCATATTCTTTAATTGTCGATCTAACTCAAACGATGGTGGTCGGTCGTCAGGTGAAAGTCTTTGCGTGGTATGACAATGAATGGGGTTATGCAAACCGCTTATTAGACCTTTGTGCGGTGCTTTGAAGGGAAGCTCTAAAAGCTAATGCCAGTCAGTTAAGTATTTTTAATCCTCCCCAACCCTCCTTTCAAAGGAGGGAGTATTTCGACATTCAATACAGTGTTGAATTCAATGGTGTTCCCCTCTTTTTCAAAGAGGGGTTAGGGGAGATTTATCAATCAGTAATAATGAAATTATGCTTAACTGATCAGCATTAAGCTCTAAAAGCACATTTTAAAAGTGATTAAGCCACAAAATCAGTCAAAATAATCTGTCGTCGGCGGTGCAATATTTTGCAGACCTTGCTTGAGTATATCTGACCATTCTTTGCGTATCTCTTGGAAATACGCATCATTTTCTGTGACTCGTTTTCCTTTTGGCAATTTTAAACTATTTGCAGGGTAAACCATCACGTCTAATGGCATTCCAACTGATACATTTGATCGAATCGTGGAATCAAATGAAATCAGCGAACAACGTAAGGCTTGGTCTAATGGCGTGTAGTAGCTCAGCGCACGATCCATGATTGGTTTGCCATATTTGATTTCCCCAATTTGAAAATATGGCGTATCCAATGTCGCACGGATAAAATTGCCTTGCGGATAGATATTGTAGAGCTCCATCTCCTGCCCTGCGATCTGCCCACCGAGCAGAATGCTACAGCCATACATTGCTTCTTGTTCAGGACTTTCAGATACATTTTTGAGCACACGACGTAAGCTTGCACCGATCAATTCTGCGGCTTCAAACATACTGCCAACCGTATTGAGATTTGGTTCGATTTGTGCTGCGATCTGATGTTGCAATCGTGTCACGACAGATTGCGTGGTGGCAAGATTTCCTGCGGTTTGTACCACCATAAAACGCTCACCTTCAATACCGAAACGAAATAGCTTGGTAAATGAAGAAATATGATCAACCCCCGCATTGGTGCGAGTATCACTGATAAAAACCAAGCCTTCCTTGAGAAGCAGTGCAACGCAGTAGGTCATTTCACATCTATTCCTAATTCAAAAATTTACTCAGTCAAAGCGAATCAACACGCCAAGACCTGAACAAAGGTTTCCATACTTTCTTCCGCACCCTGCTCACGTACACCTCGAATTGGTGCAACATCGGCATAATCACGCCCGACCGCAAGCTGTACATGACACTGTGGCGTGAATAGTTGATTGCTCACATCATAACAATGCCAATAGCCATCAATATACACTTCCGCCCACGCATGGCTTGCAAGATGTTGACCTTGCTCGACAAAGAGATAGCCTGAAACATAGCGTGCAGGATAGCCCAAATAACGTGCCATAGCGACAAAAACTTGCGCATGATCTTGGCAAACACCTCGCCCTTGTTCAAAGGCTTCCGATGCCGTCGTTTCTACCGAAGTCTGCCCTGCGGTGTAAGGTATTTTTTCAAGTAAGGCTTCTGCAAGATCAATCAAATGCGCATTTTTGGTATCGACGCTGTGCATATGTGCAAATTGAATCATCTCAGAGCTACACTGCGTTTGCTTGGTGGTCTGCATATAGATCAGCGGATTGATTCGATCATCTTTGGCATATTTCGCATTTGGGTCAATCTCAACCATGCCCTGCGCCATGATCATCAATTGTTGATATTCAAATCGCTGTGAACAGGTTAACCATTGGTTGCCAAAGCCATCAAGTTGTTGGATTTTTTCACCGGGTACGCTGATCCCCCAATGCAGAATTTTTTGGTGATCGGTATCTTGCGGAATCATGCGCAAATATTGCATGGCACTTTTTACAGGCGTTTCGTAGCTATATAAAGTTTGATGGTTGATTAACAGTTTCATTCACACACCTCAAACTTAGCACTAATATCATCATTAATGTTGTACAAGCTACTCATGCTTTGATCTTGTAGGAATGCCGACCACGTTCGTTCACATGAGCCCCAACCATTCTCATCGAGTATCGATAGTATAGACGCAACATTTTCCGTTTGATTTTCGCTTACTTGCTCTAGGCGACATTGCTGATCTAAAACTTCCATCTCACGACCTAAGCTATAAAACAAGAACACTTGCTCTTCTTCTGCCTCAAGCACTTCTGCACATGCGCCAACCACAGCACAAACCGATTCGGACTTGTCATCTTTGAGTTTGGTCAATTGATTCAGCTCGGAATAGGCATGTGGTGTCAACACTGCACGAAGTTGCTGGATATTGTTTTGCACATTGTAAAACTGCGTCGAAATAGAAAATGGCTGTTCAGGGTCGAGATAGATCGCATTCAAGCTATTTGCATCCCATGCAGGTAGGCAAAATGCGTTTGCAAATTTCACCGCTTCTTGATCATTTTCGAATGGGAGCATCTGACAGGCAAATTGTATCCGTGACAAATAGCGTCCCAACCAATAAATACTTTGTGCAGCTGAACTGAGTAATAACATGTTATTTCTCCTGATCTTTACGATGCTTTTATCTAAGCTTAATATCTATGTATGCTTAATACCGTAGCTTTATATCTATAAAGATGATTTAAAGTTAAAGTTTTAAATATCAATCACCCACGTATCTTTAATACCACCGCCTTGCGAAGAGTTCACAACCAATGAGCCTTCTTTTAACGCCACACGTGTCAAACCACCTGCGACGATACGCATCTCTTGCGGAGAGCTGAGTACAAATGGACGCAGATCAATATGACGATCAACAAAACCTTGCTCACCCATGATCGGTGAAACTGACAAGGATAAAGTCGGCTGTGCAATATACAGATGCGGACGGAATTTCAACTTTTGACGGAACTCTTCGATCTGCTCTGCTTCAGCTTGAGGACCAATCAACATACCGTAGCCACCTGAGCCTTGCGCTTCTTTGACCACCAATTTTTCAAGATTGGCGAGTACATAGTCCAAGTCATCCGCCTTACGACATTGATACGTCGGCACATTTTTTAAAATCGGTTGCTCGTTGAGATAGTAGCGAATCATGTCATCAACATAGGGATAGATCGACTTATCATCGGCAACACCTGTACCCGGTGCATTGGCGATCACCACAGTGCGGTTACGATAGGCAGACATCAGCCCTGCTACGCCAAGTACGCTATCTGCTCGGAATGCCAACGGATCAAGGAAATCATCATCTAAACGACGATAGATCACATCGACCTGCTTACGCCCTTTCACCGACTTTAGAAAGACTTTGCCATTTTCCACAAACAAATCTTTCGCACCAACTAACGGCACATCCATCTCACGTGCTAAGAACGCATGTTCATAGAAAGCACTGTTAAAATGTCCTGGAGTCAGCACCACGATCAACGGATGATCCACATCGGTACTTTCAAGCAAAGTCTGCTTGAGTAGTTGCGGATAATGCTCAATGCCTTGCAAACGGTATTGACTACAAATCTCAGACATTAGCTTTTCACTGATTTTGCGACTTTCGAGCATGTAAGATACACCTGATGGTGTCCGTAAATTGTCCTCTAGGACAAAGAAGTCACCGACATCATCACGGATAATATCCACACCACTAATATGCGAATAAATCTGTCCTTTCACTTCAAAATTCAGCATCCACGGCTGATACGCCTCATGTTGTAGCACTTGCTCAGCAGGAATAATGCCTTCTTTTAAAATCTCTTGACCGTGGTATATATCGTGCAGAAACGCATTCAAAGCTTTGACACGTTGCTTACAACCATCGGACACGATATCCCACTGCTTCTTGGCAATGATTCGTGGTACAAGGTCTAGCGGAATCGTCCGCTCTGTACCTTGCGAATCGTTATATACGGTAAAAGTAATACCTTGATAGACAAAATGTTCTTTCGCTTGATGATTCAGCGATTCAATTTCTGCCAAAGATTTATTGGCGAGCCATTGTTGGATTTGCGCAAATTCTTCACGAATTGAGCCATCGCTATGGCGCATTTCATTGAAAAATTGACAGCGATTCTCACCGATAGAATTGGTCTGATTCGGATCTGCTTGCTGTACAGTGTTGGGCGATGCTGTGGTCACGGATTTTTCCATCGTATCGAGCATATTCACCCCCTTCTTGGTTCATGGCTTTACTAATTGCCTGTTATATTCAATTAAGCAAATTGAATGCCATATTCATCACGCAAGTATTAAAAGTTATTAAACCAACCTCTGCCCGACATAATATGCGTAAGAATTATCTGATTCGTGGAAGCGTCTGTCGCACTGTTCGAGGGCAAAGCAACATTAGCAAAAATGAAGTTTTTTTAGGTATTGGATAATTTTTTGTATATGACCGAGTTTGCGATGAGCCGTATACGGCGCAAGATGCTTAGCCCTTGCGTGGCTATGCCACTCATCCCGAAAGCCTTGCGAGATAATATCTCTCAGGTCGAACCGAAGGTTAATCCTGACATATGCTCATACACTACAAGACCTTGCCTAAAATGTTTTGCTCTTTAACGCTATTCACAACATAATTCTCCGAACTCAGTTTAAATTAACATATTCATTGCTTTAATTTTAAAATTGAAAATCAATGACCAAGATTTTTTACATGAAGTTTCAATGAGATAAATTGTTACATTGACCTTAGAGAAGCTTTTATGCACAATCTCAATCATCTGCATAAATTGATATAATACAGACACAGCGCATGACGACCCCATCGAAAAATAGCAAAGTTGAACACCTCAAAAAAGAAACAGGGAACAGCCTACATCGCCAATGGCAGATTTTATCTCGCCTACCCAATGGCAAATGGATCGGTACACGTGAGCTTCAAGAGCAGCTACAACGTGAAGGCATCGACATTAGCCTGCGCACCATTCAACGTGATCTCAATCAAATCGCAGAACGCTTCCCAATTGAAAATAATGGTGCGACTCCACAAGGTTGGCGTTGGAAATCCGACGCACCAATTCAGAGCATTCCACATATGAATAGCTCGCAAGCTGTGACCTTTATGATGGTTGAGGAACACCTCAAACACTTATTACCACCAAGTCTATTGGCTGAAATAAATCCGTGGTTTGATTTGGCTCGAAAAAGCCTGTCTTCGCATCAAAACAATGTACGTCAATGGATCAATCGTGTACGGATCATTCCTGCGACACAGCCACTCATTCCGCCTTTGGTTGATCGCAAATCACAAACAGCCGTCTATGAAGCCTTACTACAAGATCGTCAACTGGAATGTATCTATGTGAAGCGAAATGCGCAAAAAGAAGAAAAGACTTATATATTGAATCCGCTTGCTCTAGTTCAACGTGGTGCGATTATTTATCTCGTGTGTACTCGTCAGGATAAGTCTGATGTACAAACTTTTGCCCTGCATCGTTTTAAATCAGCGACAGTTTTAGATAGCCGAGCGTTGCACCCTGTTGGATTTGATATTGATCAATTTATTGATATAGGTACGCTTGGCTTCCGTGTCAATCTTGAGCTTCCAACCGAAGAAGTCCAACTCAAACTGCACATGCATCAATACGATGCCATGACCTTTATGGAATCAAAATTATCCAAAGATCAACAAATCACCGTCCTTGAAAATGACATGAAGTGCATTAGTGCCACCGTACCATTTAACCTACAACTGGTATGGTGGCTACGTGGTTTCGGGCAAAAAATCACACACATAGAACCGCAAGAGGTTGCTGATTTGGTTTGGGAAAAATAACGTTTGCACATTTAAATTGCTTAAATTACAAGCAAAGCAAACATTTCATTTAAAATTTCGAACTATGCCCCTTGTATTTTTTTAAAAATGCTTCACTAATGAATTATGACAAAATAATTTGTCACTCATTAGGAGTGCATATGACTGATATCGTTAAAGACCAAGTGATCGTTCAGGAACAAGACATTCCTGCAACTTTACCCTTACTCGCATTGCGTGATGTCGTGGTATACCCACACATGCAAATTGCGCTATTTGTTGGTCGTGAAAAATCAATTAATGCGGTTGAAATCGCTCGCAATAATGACAATTTGGTGTTTGTAGTTGCTCAAAAAGACTCACTCACCGAAGACATTGACCATAACAACCTGTATCAATACGGTACGGTGGCGCGTATCGTGCAAGTGGTCAATCATGAAAATGATGACAATTGCATCAAAGTGTTGATTGAAGGCTTACATCGTTCAAAATTAGAAACCATCATCGAAGGTGATGAGTATCTACAAGCTGAACATACGATTAGCCCGATGCACAATCCGCTCAATGAAGAAACGCAAACAACACGTCTGCAAGAGCTGAATGCACTATTTGCACAATACGCAGAAGCAAAATTGCGTAATGCCCGTGAGCTGATCACTGCGGCTGAAAAGATCACTGATCTTGCACAGTTGATGTTCTTCGTGGCAACTCGTGTCCCGCTGAGCATTGAAGTCAAACAAAAATTCTTGGAAATTGATGACTTTGAAGCGCATCTACAAGAGTTGATGACCTATTTGCTTCAACAGTCGGAAGAGCAAGAGATCGAACAAGGTCTACACGACAGCGTCAAACGTCAGATGGAAAAAAATCAACGTGAATACTTCCTCAATGAAAAGATGAAGGTCATTCAACGTGAGCTATCTGATATGAACGGTGGCGGTGAAGATGATGTTGCCGAGATCGAAAAACGCCTTGCCGAAGCTGATTTGCCTGAGCATGTGCGTAAAAAAGCTGAAAGTGAATTCCGTAAGCTCAAAGGCATGCAACCTGCATCCTCTGAATCCGCGGTGGTGCGTAACTATCTGGAAGTGATCCTAGATACACCGTGGAACAGAGCCAGTAAAGTCAGCATCAACTTGAATAAAGCACAGCAAATTCTCGATGAAGATCATTATGGCTTGGACGATGTCAAAGACCGTATTGTGGAATATCTTGCAGTACAGTCACGGGTGAAAAAATTACGTGGACCAATCCTCTGCTTAGTCGGTCCTCCAGGTGTCGGTAAAACTTCACTGGGTGAATCGATCGCCAAAGCGACTGGACGTGAGTTCATCCGTATGGCGCTCGGTGGTGTACGTGATGAAGCGGAAATTCGTGGTCACCGTCGTACCTATATCGGTGCGATGCCTGGTAAAATCGTGCAGTCTTTAAATAAAGTCGGCGTGAAGAATCCATTATTCTTACTCGATGAAATCGACAAGATGGCACAGGACTACCGTGGCGACCCTGCGTCTGCATTGCTTGAGGTGCTCGACCCATCACAGAACAACAAGTTTAATGACCATTATCTCGATTTGGACTTAGATTTGTCAGAAGTGATGTTCATCTGTACAGCCAATAGCATGAATATTCCTGAGGCACTGCTCGACCGTATGGAAGTGATCCGCTTGCCGGGTTATACCGAGGAAGAGAAAGTCAATATCGCAGATCGTTATCTTGTACCAAAAGCGATCAAAGACAATGGCTTACGTGCAAAAGAACTGTCTGTGCATGAAGCAGCAATTCGTGACATCGTACGCCACTATACCCGTGAAGCAGGTGTGCGTAGTCTTGAGCGTGAAGTATTGAAGATCGCCCGTAAAGTCGTGAAGCAAGCGGTGGCGAACAAAACCAAAAACTTGCAGATCGACGTGACCCAAGAGAACTTGCCTGAGTACTTAGGCGTACACAAGTTCGATTACGGTATCGCAGAAACAGAAGCGCAGATCGGTCGTGTCAATGGTTTGGCGTGGACTTCGGTTGGTGGTGAGCTATTGACCATCGAAGTGGCTGCGGTGAAAGGTAAAGGTAAATTCATCACCACAGGTTCACTCGGTGATGTGATGAAAGAGTCGATTACAGCTGCCATGACCGTAGTGCGTACACGTGCTGATGAGCTCGGTATCGAGTCTTCTCGCTTTGAGGAAACCGATGTGCATGTGCATTTGCCTGAGGGTGCGACACCGAAAGATGGGCCGTCGGCGGGTCTTGCACTGACCACAGCATTGGTATCTGCATTTACTGGGATTCCAATCCGTGCTGACATTGCAATGACAGGTGAAACTTCACTTCGTGGTCATGCCCTACGCATCGGTGGTCTGAAAGAGAAACTCCTTGCGGCACATCGTGGTGGCATCAAGCAGGTGTTTATCCCTGAAGATAATGTCCGTGACTTAAAAGAAGTCCCAGACAATGTCAAAGCAGGTTTAGACATCAAAGCAGTGAAAAGCATTGATGACATCTTGCCACTGGCATTGACTGAGAAGCCGAAGCCACTACCGAAAACACCAATTGTTAAAGCGGTGGATGAAGGTAAAGCCGCACGTCATTAAGCTGCTGATGTCAAAACAGATAAACCCTACGCTACGGCGTGGGGTTTACTTTTATGACGTTTAAATTCATATTTTTATAGATAATAACCTTGATAAAGCATTTCTTATGTATCTAAAAAATATCAAATTATGGAATTTTAGAAAATATGGTTCTGATACAGCAATTGATCTTGTTCAGCCAAATTTGAATTTGAACTTTGTTCAAGGATTAAATGTATTAATTGGTGAAAATGATTCGGGAAAAACAGCAATTATTGATGCGATAAAGCTCGTTTTAAAAACACATAGCTATGAATACTTAAAAGTTGAAGATAGAGATTTTTATAAGGACTCAACAAGATTTAGGATCGAACTAGAGTTTCATGATCTCACAGATGAGGAAGCAAAAAATTTTATAGAATGGCTAGGATGGACAGAAAATGGAGAAAAAGTTACGCCCTATTTAAAGCTAAACTATGATGTAACACGTACCGATAAAAAGGTTTTACCATCTGATATTAAGGCAGGTACAGATTCAGATGGCTCTCAACTATCTGCTGAAGCAAGAGATTATCTCAAAACCACCTATCTCAAACCTCTTCGTGATGCTGAAAATGAACTCATCGCAAAAAAGAACTCTCGACTTTCTCAAATTCTACTTGCTGACCCCGCATTCAAAGATAAAAATAAAGACCATGAACTCGTTAAAATGTTTGAAGCATTGAATGAGAACCTAACAAAATATTTTAAAGGGGAAGAAATTCAATATACAGCCAAAGATGGCAACCCTATCAAAGATAAATATGAAGCTGGGAAAATCATTAAAGACAAAATTGATGGCTACATTCAAGCATTCTACGGCGAAGGAATGTCCACAGAATTTAATGTGTCTGCAACAGAGTTAAAGGGTATTTTAGAAAAATTTTCCTTATTCCTTGAATCTCAACGCAATGTTGGCTTAGGCACTTTAAACCGCTTATTCATGGCGACGGAACTTCTTCATTTGAATAAAGAAAATTGGTTTGGTTTACGATTAGGCTTGGTTGAGGAATTAGAAGCGCATTTACATCCTCAAGCCCAAATGCAAGTTATTGAAGCACTAATGAAGCAAGATAAAATTCAGCTTATATTGAGTACGCACAGCCCGAATCTAGCATCGAAAGTCAAACTAGAACATCTTATACTTTGTCACAACAACACTGCCTTTCCTCTAGGTCAAGACTATACACAGTTAGACCAAAAACAATACGTTTTCCTTGAAAAATTCCTTGATACTACTAAGTCGAATCTATTTTTTGCAAAAGGCGTAATCTTTGTGGAAGGTTGGGCAGAAGAAATTTTAATCCCTAGCTTTGCAAAAGCGATCGGAATAGATTTAACCGCAAAAGGCATTTCTGTTGTAAACATTGGCAATGTTGGTTTTCCACACTACGTTAATATTTTCCTCAGAAAATCCCCACCTCATATGACTATTCCAATTGCCGTGATCACTGACTCAGATATACGAACATATGAAAAAGTGAAAACTAAAGTAAAAAGTAAAGATGGCGAAAAAGAAGAAGAGGAAGTTCAGATTAATTATCAAAAAAGAGACGTCACAACTGTTGAAAAAGAAACTGCTGAAAAGCTTACTGAAATCAAAAGCAGAGCAATTGAAAATGTTCAATATTTTCCTGCACCACAATGGACACTCGAATGGTGTTTATTTAAGTCAACTAAACTATCTAAATTATTTCAAGCAGAGACAACGGTAATACATCCAACAATATTTTCTCGCACTGATTTTGAATTAAATCTTGCCACACAACTCATTAAGAAAGGACTCGGCAAAACTGAAATCGCATATCAACTTGCTCATGCACTCGATGATGAAATGAATCAGGATATTAGCAAACAAACTTTAAAACTTGCTAACGCTGATAAAGATGACGCAATCTATTACTTAATCGAGGCGATTAAATATGTTGCCAACCATTAAAATATCAGAAGCTGACATCCATTACGCCGAACGACTTTTATTACCGGTTGATAAAACCTTTGATGATGAACGTCGGGCATTCATACGCAACCTGTCTACAATTGATTTACAAGCTGTTCCTGGCAGTGGAAAAACCACAGCACTATTAGCAAAACTATTGATTTTAGAGAAAAAACTTCCACTCCCTGATGGTTCAGGAATATTGGTACTTTCACATACTAATGCTGCGATTAATGAAATCAAAGACAAGATACAACAGCATTGCCCAAAGCTATTTCGTTATCCAAACTTTATCGGCACCATTCAAAGTTTTGTGAATGAGTTTTTAGCTAGCCCATATTGTGCTTTAACAATCAAGAAAAAACCTTTACTTGTTGAAAACGAAAAGTATTTTAGCTATATCTCATTTAATCTATCTTATAAAACAAAAACTGCCTTGCAAAATAGAAACATCAATTATTTTGAATTTTTGAGTGAATCTTTTTTGAATGCAGAAAGCAAATTTCAACACTTTTGGAATGGTGAAGAAAAAACCATTAACCGAATTGGTAGTCACACTGCAACATATTCTGAGCTATACAACTTAAAACATAAATTATTAGTGGAGGGAATTCTTTGTTTTAATGACTGTTATGCTTTAGCGAAAAAATACATAAATAAGTACCCTGCTGTAATCGAAATCATGAATCAAAGGTTCAAATTTGTATTTGTTGATGAAATGCAAGACATGGCTACTCATCAGCATGATTTGATTGAAAAATTATTTTATGTCGATGGGCAAGGTCGCTCTGTTCTGCAACGTATTGGTGATATTAATCAGTCAATTTATAGTGCTAGCAATGAAAAAATAGATGACGTTTGGAAGTATCGGGAACATACGCTTTCTTTGATGAATAGTCTTCGCCTAAGCCCTGAAATAGCTGACCTTGTGAAAAATTTTGCGTTATATCCTGATCATTGCACAAATATAAAAGGATTATATCCTTGCGACCTGAAGCCTCATTTGATCCTGTATGGTGATAACGAACATCAAGATGTTATCCCATATTTCACTACTTTAGTGACAAAATATCGTGATGAAGGCGAACTCAACATTGATCCTGATAAATCAGGTCAAGTTAAAATCATTGCTTGGAGTACGGAATGGGATGATGGACATAATGATGGCAAAATTCGCTTAGTAGACTACTATCCCCTATTTAAAAAGAACGAATCTAAACCGAAAACAGACTATGATTGCTTAAAGAGCTATTTTCATTTTTATGATAAAAAAGCAAACTTACTTGCGCCAATCCGCAACAATATTTTAAATGCGCTACTCAAAATCCTTCGATTTGAAAATATTCAAATAGATGGCGAGGCTGTATATTCAAGTTATAAATTATTAAAGTATCTTAAACAAGATTCACCAACTGATTACGATCAGCTCAATTTAAAAATTTATCAATGTGCTCTAAAAACTGTACAAGGTAAAACCACCGATGCTTTATCTGATCTTCAGGGATATATCCCAACATTCGTAACTTACTTCGACAAAACACACTCTTTATCTCCAACCTGTATGAATTTTATTAATGGCAATACAACAAAAATTGAAACACCTGCTCAAGAAAATACAAAATCTTCAAATATTGTTGAAATAGATAACCTACAAATCGAAGTAACAAATGTTCATGCTGTAAAAGGGCAAACACACTGTGCAACCCTTTATGTTGAGTCATTTTTCAGTAGAGGTTATGGAAACTACGAGTCTGAGCGACTGAGAAATCAATTTTTAGGAACTCAAACCATTCCCGAAACCCTTGAAATACAAAATACTAGCCATGACAAGATTATACGGTCAGCTAAAATGGCTTATGTCGGATTTTCTAGAGCAACACAATTGCTTTGTATAGCTATTCACAAAGATAGATTTAATACCCATCTAAGTAATATTGACCGTAACTTGTGGGAAGTTCATGAAGTTCCCAAAAAAGAAAATTCATGACACAAGCAATTTAATCCGCTTTTCCACCTGCTCTATATAAAAAGCATCTTCGGTAAAGCGATACATCAAGATCGCCCCTTCATAGTCCGCCACACTCTGCTTCGCAAGACGTCGTGCTTCCGCCTCATCATACTTTTCAGCGAACAGCGGATACATGGCATTTTCCCAATCTTGGAAAAAAACACGAATCAAGGGCTTAGCTTCAGGTAACGTGTGTAAAGACTCAATCGAAATAATCGCCATCAAACAACCCACTTCACCAATGGAAAAATATTGCACTGCTTTGCTGTGCATGGTGGCGAAGCGATCTGCAACACTCAGGCTTTCATCATTCGCAATCGGATTTAAATAGCCAATCAACTGCTGATGAATCTCTTGCAAAATATCCATCAACAACTGCTCTTTATTATTGTAGTAATAATAAAATGCACCTTTCGTCAGCCCACAAGACGCTGCCAACATCTGCATACTGGTGCCTGCATAGCCATGTTGCTTAAACTGCTTGGCACAGTGGCTGATAATTTCACTACGACTCAGTTTATTTGGACGCATGATTTTCCTATCCGAAGGACATTTTCTTAAATAGTTTTGAAATTAAAAATACTGCTGAAACTGACCCATCACATGATCCCAAATCTGCTCAGCACCTTGACGAAAATAGCCCATATGTCCAATCTGCTTTAAGCCAAATTGTTGCGGTGTAATATCATCATTGGTCAGCTGTGCATTTTTATAATGCACATGCAAAGCATCTCGTGAGATTGGCATCGCCCATTCATCATCGATCGATGTCACAGCGATGATCGGCGTGTTCACTTTGGCATATTGCGCATGCAGATATTGCATATCAGGATCGTCAAAGAAGTAGTTTGGATATTTGCACCACTGCTTCCACTGCTGATACACGCCTAAAGGCAAATCTGCGCCCATCTTCAGCTTGCTCCACGGCACATAGCCATAGCGTAGCGCCATCGCAGGAAATACCACATTCCAAATAATCGACACTTTAAAGGCTTCAACTTTCGGCATATAACCTTTCCAACCCACGCCACTGCCAAAGGTCATACACGCCGTGAGTTTCTGCGAATTATTCACCAAGCCAAGCGCCTGCCCGCCATAAGAATGACCGATGAGAAAAGTCTTGATGCTATCTTTTGCAGCGTCTTTGGCAACCTGATCAATCACACCTGACAAGTCCAACTGTCCCCAGTCGAGATAATCCATCTCAAAGCCTTTTAAATTTTTCGGTGCAGACTGCGCAATACCACGATAATCAAAGGTAAACACTTGAAAACCTCGTTCCGCCATATACAGCGCAAAGCGACGATAAAACGCCTGTGGCACACCTGTCGCATTGGCAATAATCATGTTGGCAATAATCTGTGATTTTGGACGATAGCGAACACCCGATAACGCATAATTGTCTAAGGCTTGAAAGGTCAACGACTGCTGATCAACCGCTTGTAGGGAGAATTGTGTTTGCGCATTCATCGTATTTCTCTAAATAAAGAAAATGGTTTTGACCAAAATTTCAAATCATTCAAATTGAAAATGAATAAATTGAAAGCAACTATTTGCCCTGAAACTTGGGTGGACGTTTTTGCATCATTGCCATCACACCCTCCATCGCATCTTGCGAAGCAAACAATGCAGGTAGATAACTATTCATCCGATCAAAGGCGTATTGCTGTCCATGCAATTGCGCTTCGGTAGCCGCTGCAATTAAGGCTTTGACTCCAAGCGGTGCAGCTACACTGATCTCTTGCGCCATCTCGATCGCACGTTCAAGTTGCGTTCCATCTTTGGCAATTTCAGAAATTAGATTCAGATCAAGTGCGGTTTGACTATCGAACTTTTTACCAGTCAGTAAATACGGCATGGCTTTTTGCCAACCTGCAGCCTGTACAAAGCGCACCGTCGCTCCGCCAAACGGCATGATGCCACGCTGTACTTCCATCTGAGCGAATTCGGTCTGCTCACTGGCAATGACCACATCGGCATTCAACATCAACTCAATGCCTGCGGTATAGCAATAGCCATGTACCGCAACGACCATTGGCTTGGTCCGTTGTTTGCCTTTGATTCCCCACGGATTGATGGTTTCTGCGTCAAAATTGAACACACCATCTTTAATTTTTGGCTGCAGCTCCATCAGGTCTAGCCCAGCAGTAAAGTGCTTACCATGTGCAAAGATCACCACACAGCGTAAATTATCATCGGCTTCATAGACGGTTAATTCATTAGCTAAGGCATGAATCAGATGATTATCAAAGGCATTATATTTCTCTGCACGATCAAGTCCGAGCAATAAAATATGATCGTGGATAATTTCACGGCTCACTTTGCCTTGATGATTTTGTTCTGCACTCATTATACTTTTCCAATATTATAAACTGATAACTACCTTTTTAAACGATCGTTCAATAACTGTCAAATGATTTTTATGATGTTGAGTTAAGTCATCCAGTTTTGAAGAGGTAAAATCAAAAACCATCAGACTTTAGTCTAAATTTCGCCAAATTAATAACCGTTTGGAATAAATAAAGTAATTTATTTTTATAAATTTATTGTACAATCCGCCTCTTTGTTATTTTTTGAAGGCTACTACCAATGCGAACAAAAAAAATCGCCCTCTTGCTACTTATCCAGTCGGCAATCATCGGTACTGCTGTTGCAAGCGAACAATCTGAGTCAAAAGGCTTTGTTGAAGATGCAGACGGCTCTATCTTATTCCGTACTGGCTTTATCCATCGTGATAAGAAAAGTGGGCCAAAAGATCAAAGTTCATATGCACAAACTGCAATTGTGAATTTGGACTCAGGCTACACCAAAGGCATCGTTGGGTTCGGTGTTGGCGCTGTAGGCGATTTTTCTGTTGGACTTGGTGAAAATAACAACTCTAACAACAACATGGTGCCACGTAACAATCAAGGCGAACCATACGATCACTGGACACGTGGTGGTGGGAATGTCAAAGCACGTTTTTCAAATACTACTGTACGTTATGGTACACAAGTTTTAGATTTGCCTGTTCTTGCAAGTAACACAGCACGTCTAGTCCCTGAGTATTTCACAGGGACATTGATCAATAGCCGTGAAATTGACAATGTCGAATTGATCGCTGGTAAGTTCACCAAAAACCAATTTTCAGATCAAATCTCTACCGATGAAAACGAACTCGATCGTGCAACGGTTTGGGGTGTGAAATATCAACTGAATGATCAAACCAAATTGGCGTATTACGGTGTGGATAACAAAGATCGTTTAGAACGTCATTATGCCAATGCTAATTATACCTACCCAGTTGCGAAAGGTACGTGGACATTCGACTTCAGTGGTTATCATACTGATTGGGATCAAGAAGCCAATGGCAACTTATATTCATATTCAGGCAACCCTGATGATGAATATCAAAACTCGATTTGGGGTGTTTCTACGACCTATAACACTGGTCCACACAACATCATGTTGGCTTACCAACAGAATATAGGTAATGTCGGTTACGACTACAACTTAGGTAAAGGTGTCGCAGATGGCGGTCAAAGCATCTATGTACCAAACTCGTATTTGTCAGACTTTATCGGTAATGATGAAAAGTCGGTGCATTTGCAATACAACTACAACTTCGCCAACTTCGGCTTAAAAGGTCTGAACTGGACAAATGCAGCTGTATATGGTTGGGATATTGATGTCGCAGACGGTGCAGACCGCACTCAACTCGTCAGTGATAACTCTGAAGAATACGAATTCTTTAGCCAAGTGAAATACACTGTACAAAGTGGTTTTGCCAAAGATGCAAGTTTACGTGTTCGTCACTCATACTACCGTGCAGATGACGAATATGATGCAACTTACATTGGTGACACCAATGAATGGCGTTTATTCTTAGACATTCCTGTGAATCTTTTCTAAGTAACTACATTCAAAACATAAAAAAACCGACGCTTTATTAAGCGTCGGTTTTTTTATTGCTGAGTAAATATCTATAAAAATAGAAGTTTAATGAAAACCACCAATCACAGCAAAAGACACACTGGTCATCACAACATCAATAATAATCAATGCCAAAATCGCCAATAAAGGTGACAAATCAATCATTCCCATATTCGGCATGATCTTACGAAATGGAGCAAACAATGGCTCCGCAAGCTCTTGAATCGCTTCGGTAAATGGCCCACTCTTTTGGGTAAAAAGTGTCACCCAACTCATAATGATTGCAGCAAAAATCAAATAACGACAAAACGTCACTACACCATCTGTCACTGCCATCAATGTGCCAAGTAACAAACTATCTGCACCTGATGCAAGATTTTTGTAATGCACCTCAAAGATCGTAATCCCCAAGCCCATATTGCTCAGCACAGATACTTTCACCAAGTACAAAATGATCAGCAAAATAAGCGCTGCTAAGTTAATTCGACCTTTCGCAGGCTTTGGAAGTGAGCGATTCAACACATCAACAAACTTAGTCGCCTTGATCGTCGATTGCACCACAGGATTAAAGAAGTTAATCCCTGCAAGTTGCATCAAGAAACGTAAGAACACCAATAAAATCACTACATTGAGCAAGACGTTAAGCAATAGCGCCAAAGTATTTCTCTCAAAATATTAAAAAATCGACCTAATTTATTTGGTATTGAGCTTTTCTGCAAGCTCTTCGGCCAAAGTTGCACTACGTTTTTCTGCTGCCGCCAGTGCAGCTTGGATATGTTGACTCACTTGATGGTGATCAAATGTTTCTATCGCAGCTTGCGTCGTACCATTTGGCGAGGTGACATTACGACGTAGTTGTGCAGGCGTATTTTCACTGGTGATCGCCATTTGCGCCGCACCCAGTGCCGTTTGCAAGGTCAATGCTGTCGCTGTTTTTTCATCTAACCCAAGATTTTTACCACCTTGAATCATCGCTTCCATCATATAGAAGAAATATGCAGGACCCGAACCTGATACCGCTGTCACTGCATCAATCTTTTTCTCGTTATCCACCCAAATCGTCAAACCTGTCGCAGCCATGATCTGCGATGCAACATCACGATCCGCTTGCCCGATATGATCAGGTGCATACAAACCATGTGCCCCACTCTGTACCAATGCAGGCGTATTTGGCATCACACGGATAATTCGATCATAACCACCAAGTAGAGATTTAAATATGCCAATCGTTGCACCAGCAGCGATAGAAATCACCAATTGATTGGTCATCAAATCTGCCAAAGGGCTTAAAACTTCTGCAAGCATCTGAGGCTTCACAGCAACAACAACGACATCTGCATTGGCAATCGCTTCGGCATTATTGTCCGTGACATTGATATCTTGCTGACGCAAAACCTCTTGAATCTCAGGCACAGGATCAGACACCGTAATGCGTGTTGCAGGCAGACCTCGTGCGATCATCCCACTGATCAACGCCTGTGCCATATTGCCACCACCAATAAACGTAATATTCTGATCCATTGTTACATTGACCTCGATGCTTTAACTTTTAAATTAATATTCAAATTGTCAGTTGCTCTTTTGCGCACTACTCATCAGGTGAAAATTCACCCTCAAGCATTGGCAACCAACCATTTGGTTCGACAAACCCACTGTCTGCCAACCAAAATCCCAACGGTGTAAACACACCCAACGGCGTATTATGGTACATCAATATTTGAATTTGATGACGAAACCACGGTGCGATTTTGGCTTCTTGTAACATTTTCTTTAATAATCGGTGATCTTTTCGTCCATAAAGCCGAATTTTTTCACCACCTTTCCGTGGTTTCAACATTAAAGTCTGATTCAATAAATCAAAATTAAGTCCAATGCGCTCACCCTGAACACGATCTATTTGGAAATTATGCCCTACCAATGTAATGACATTGTTCAAAGAGATTTGAATTTCAGATGGATCAATTGACTGCTGTAAGCTTTGCCACGCTGCTGTTGTATAACGATACAACGCATTTTCATAACGCAGAAAATAAGCTTGCGACCAATGCAACATGCTACTGGCATCTTGCCGTGCATCAATCACCTCATCATTTAATCGCTCCACCATCGCCAATGGTGGACGATAATTTTCATCAGCTTGCATCCAAGCCGATAAAAGTTGTCGCTGACGTGGCTTAGATAATGTTTTTAAATTGCAAATATTTAAACGCCCCGCATCATCGACACAGTATTGAATATCTTGAGCTAAAACTTCCTGCAAAATTTGATTGGCATCTTGCATCAAGATTGCAGTTCTCGACAAACTATCCTGCGCATGAGGAATACGCTGCTCAATCAATGGTAATAATTGTTGCCGATACCACACTCGATCAAACTCATCATCAAGATTCATTGGATCATTGACATATTCAAAACCCAACTGCGAAGCCCATTGCTGAATCTGTTTTTTTGACAATGATAAAAGCGGTCGCCAAATAAAATATTTTTTAAAATCAGATAAATTTGAGTTTTTAATGGTTCGAGCTTGCCATTCCTGCATCACAGACAAACCTCGCACCCCTGCACCTTGAAATAGGCGCATTAGCAAAGTTTCGGCTTGATCTTGTTGATGATGTCCGAGGATTAGTACATCATTTTCTTGTAGTTCATTTTCAAAAGCGTGATAACGTGCTTTGCGTGCTTCCGCTTCAAGATTCCCCTGAGACACATCCACTTGAATCACTTTGCAAGGTACAGCCAGTTTTGCACAATGCTGTAAAACCAAGTTTGACCATTTTACACTATCGGCTTGAAGCTGATGGTCAATAGAGATGACTTTGAATCGACAATGATTCAATTGTTCTGAAGTCAAATCAGCAAATAAATAAAGCAGTAGCATAGAATCCATACCACCGCTACATGCGAGAACAATTGAAGTGTCTTGTGAGGTTTGATCGAGTGTTTGCGTTTGAGCGATTAAACGTTGGCGAAATTGTTGCTGCCAAACTTCATCAAACGTTGGTAGCGTGCTTCGCATCGTTCATCTGCATCCATTTGCATTAATCGGTCGAGTTGGATTTTGAGTTGTTCTTGTAGTGCGTGCATCACTTTGATTGGATTAAGATGCGCACCCTCACCCTCGTCAATCACCGTTTCAACGATTCCAAGCTGATGCAACCGATCTGCGGTCAATGCCAACGCTTGGCTGGCTTGCTCTGCTTTCTCAGCAGTTTTCCACAGAATTGAGGCACAGCCTTCAGGTGAAATCACCGAATAAATACTGTGTGAAAGCATCATCACATGATCGGCAACACCAATCGCAAGCGCACCACCTGAGCCACCTTCACCAAGTACCGTGGCAATCACAGGGACTTTTAATGCAGAGAGTTGTGCTAAATTTTTTGCAATCGCTTCGGCTTGCCCACGCTCCTCTGCACCAACACCGGGATAAGCACCCATTGTGTCAATAAAGGTAAGGACAGGTAAGTTAAAGCGTTCAGCCATTTCAAAAAGGCGTTGTGACTTGCGATAACCTTCAGGATTACACATACCGAAGTTGTGTTGTAGACGCTCACGAGTACTACGTCCGCGATGCTGACCAACCACGATCACAGGCTGACCGTAGAAACGTGCAATTCCACCCACCAAAGCACCATCATCACCGAAGACACGATCACCATGTAAAGTATCAAAATCGGTGAAGATCTCACTGGCATAGTCCAAAAACTGTGGGCGTTCTGCATGACGTGCGATCTGCACAGTTTGCCATGTTGGAGATATTTTTGCCTTACTGTTCATGCGATGCACTCTTTCCTTCGGTTATATCTCTAAGTCGATTTTAGAAATATCAAATTGAATCATCATTTGAATAATTTAAAACCGTACTCAGGCTAGTTCACCATTTTAAACTTCTTGAATATCTTGATCGGAATCAATGAGCAACTCAACATGCCAATGTTTAAACTGGGCTTGCTCATCTTGCAACTCTGCGATCAATAAAGGCCATTGTTTCACATCACCAGAAATCGTCAATTGCCAAGTCTGCTCATTTTTTACCTTTAAATGAAAGGCAGGCAAATCCGCATCACTACGACTATGATTGAGCAAAACTGCCAAGCGAAGCAATAAACATAGATATGCCAAACGCTCAGAACCGACCTTTTTCACATCATGCAAGGCATCTTGCCGAAGCTTACGACGATGATGCGAAACGAGGTGGGACAAATGATTTTGGTCGATTTGTGAAAAGCCGGGAATATCCGAATGCTGTAGTAGATATGCGCCATGACGATGATAGCCACCATGACTAATCGCCAAGCCAATCTCATGTAAATAGGCCGCACGACGTAGTAGATCACCATCTTCCACAGATAAATCTAAAACTTCTGCCGATTGATCGAAGAGTTGTTGCGCTGTTTCTACCACACGTTCTGCTTGCTTTTGATCTGCGCCATAGCGACCCATCATCGCCTGTACACTGCGATCACGAATATCCTCATGACGGAAGCGTCCAAGCAAATCGTACATCACACCTTCACGCAGTGCGCCGTCAGAAAATGCCAATTTTTCAATTTTTAAGACATCAAACACAGCATACAAAATCGCCAATCCAGCTGGCAAAACCTGACGTCGATCATCTCGTAAGCCATCAAAATCAATTTTTGAGACATGATCAACTTTTAATAATTTTTCTTTGAGCTTATGCAAACCTTCACGAGTGACATTATCTTGCTCATCGCTCAGATTCATATTGACCATGATCTGACGACACGCTTTGATCGTACCGCTAGAGCCGACGACAGTGTCCCAACCTGTTTTCATGTAGGTATTGGCGATTGCACTGAGCTCTTTACGTGCAGCAACGACTGCTTTATCAAATGCTTTTTGACTAATATCACCATCAGGGAAATACGCTTTAGTATAAGCCACACAGCCCATTTGCAATGATTCAGTATTCAAAGGCTCAAACTTTTCACCAATAATAAACTCAGTCGAACCACCACCAATATCAATCACCAAACGACGCCCGCCATTTGCCATGGTATGTGACACGCCAAGATATATCAGCCGTGCTTCTTCACGCCCGGCAATGATCTCGATTGGTTTGGGTAAGATTTCCGCTGCTTTTTGCATAAATTCGTCGCCATTCTCAGCTTGACGAAGTGCGTTGGTCGCAACAATACGCATGCGATTGCGAGGGACTGCGCTTAAACGCCCTACAAACCGTGAAAGACAAGCCAAACCACGCTGTTGCGCAGCCTCACTCAAATAATTATTCTCATCCAACCCTGCTGCAAGTTGCACTTTCTCTGACATTGATGCAACTTTTTTCACTTCGCCGTGATCAACACGTGCTATTGCCAAGTGAAAACTATTTGACCCCATATCAATTGCAGCAAGCAATTCATCATCAATCAAAAAATCTGACATTCTCAAAAAAGATCCCGAAATCTCACCTCCATAGCCTAATCGACAACGCATCTTTTTAAAAGAATAATTGTCGAAAAATATCGCCAATACCGCCTGAAATTTGACGTATCAAACTGCATAAAACGCAAGATTAGATAGAAATATCGCCAATTACGATGATCAGCATTAAAACTATCTATGACTGATTCGGCTGAAAAACTTGAAAAAAAATCGAATGCCATCATAATTCCCTTAAGCCAAGTTGCATCACTGCCCATCTTGATCAATAACATCCGATCAAAAAAGTAGGTGCACTTGATATCGAATCAAATGAATAACTGGAGCCATCCATGTCAGACAAAATTATTAATACATCTGATGAGCAATTTAAATCAGACGTTTTAGATAGCGACACCCCTGTACTCGTAGACTTTTGGGCTGCTTGGTGTGCGCCATGTAAAGCCATTGCACCAGTACTTGAAGATTTGGCTGGCGAATATGATGGCAAACTCAAAATTGCTAAGGTCGATGTAACTACTGCAGAAGATACTGCAGTGAAATACAACATCCGTAATATCCCAGCTCTTTTGATTTTCAAAAATGGTGAAGTGATTGCACAACAAGTTGGTGCAGCACCAAAATCAAAATTGGTTGAATTTATCAATAGCAACATCTAAATCTAGCAACATCTAAATCTAAAGTATTCATTCGAGAGCACGCTCTTTGAATTATCAACTAAGATTTAGCGGTCATAAGATTTAGTAACTAAGTTAGATATACGTCAGCAAAATACAGATGGTAAGAAAATTGCGATTTTCTTACCATTTTTCTTAAAAGCTTAAAACGTACAAATGATGATGATCTAAAATTTTTCCTACACAGTAGGCAGAACTATTTTAGAGGAGTTATCAAAAAGCATGCTGTAAAAGCATAGATTCTGTAAGATTTTCAATTGACAAAGCAATTAGACTCTCTTATAGTCCTATATCAATTAAGTCACCTCCAATTCATGACATTTGTCAGGTGATTTGATGAACAATAAGATCGCCACTCGGCTTATCAAATCTCGCTTTTAGCCTCAATAATTATTTTGAATGCATCTGTGCAGGTATTTTGCTATTCGCAATACAGCATCTTTGCAAAGCGACGTGCGAACTTATCATCCCCGCTTTTTCTATCTTATTTTTTTATCGCAGCCTAAAGCACTGAATATCCTCGTATGAACTTAACTGAACTAAAGAAAAAACCAATCGGCGAATTGATCAAAATTGCTGAATTTATGGGCCTTGAAGGTATGGCTCGTAATCGCAAACAAGACATCATTTTTGCGATATTAAAACGTCACGCCATGAACGGCGAAGAAATTTTTGGTGATGGTGTTTTAGAAATTTTATCTGATGGTTTCGGCTTTTTGCGCTCTGCAGCAGGTTCTTATCTTGCAGGCCCTGATGACATCTATATCAGCCCATCACAGATTCGTCGCTTTAACTTACGTACAGGCGACACCATTACGGGCACGATTCGCCCACCCAAAGAAAGCGAACGCTACTTTGCACTATTAAAAGTGAATCAAATCAACTTTGATACACCTGAAAATTCACGCAATAAAATCCTATTTGAGAACCTCACACCACTATTCCCGACTGAGCAATTGGTCATGGAATTGGGTAATGGTTCGACTGAAGATTTGACTGCACGTGTGGTTGACTTGATCGCACCAATTGGTAAAGGACAACGCTCTATCATCGTTGCACCGCCAAAAGCAGGTAAAACCATGTTGCTACAAAATATCGCACAGTCGATTGTTCGCAACAACCCTGAAGTTTTCCTGATCGTACTTCTCATTGACGAACGTCCTGAGGAAGTCACCGAAATGGAACGTACTGTTCGTGGTGAAGTTATCGCGTCAACATTTGATGAAGCGCCTGCACGTCACGTACAAGTTGCAGAGATGGTGATTGAAAAAGCCAAACGTCTTGTTGAACACAAAAAAGATGTCGTGATCTTACTCGACTCGATCACTCGTCTAGCTCGTGCCTACAACACAGTGATTCCATCTTCAGGTAAAGTCTTAACTGGTGGTGTGGATGCACATGCACTCGAACGTCCAAAACGCTTCTTCGGTGCAGCACGTAATATTGAAGAAGGTGGCTCACTCACCATTATCTCGACTGCATTGATCGAAACTGGCAGTAAGATGGACGATGTCATCTACGAAGAATTCAAAGGTACAGGTAACCAAGAAGTCACGCTTGACCGTCGTATCGCTGAAAAACGTGTCTTCCCTGCAATGAACATCAAGAAATCAGGTACTCGTCGTGAAGAGCGTCTGATGGATGAAGATAAACTACGTAAGGTGTGGATTTTACGTAAACTACTTCACCCAATGGATGAGCTTGCTGCAATGGAATTCTTACTAGATCGCATGAAAGAAGCAAAAACTAATGATGATTTCTTCGATCAAATGAAACGTAAGCAATAATTTCGCTCAATTCAGCTTAATTAAAACGTCAAATTTCACAAAATTTGGCGTTTTTTTATACAATTTAGTTTTGGTTGACAAACATTACACTTTTTTACACTCGTTTACGCCATTTTTTTGAGCAAATTCAATTTTTTGATAGTTTAAATTTATTTATTAAATATCAACAATATAAATTAAAATTAAAATGCTTTAATTTTGTCATAATTGCCAAATCTACTTAATTTCGCATTCTCAATTTGTTTTTTTCATCAATCACTACAATTTTCCCAGTAGAAAATAAATTTGCGTGGTGATAGCATAACAACCAAGCTGAATGACTTGTTAGCAAAACGTCCAATGCGAGGGATAGTTAACAAATTGTTCTTAACTTTAATCTCAACTTTATAGAGAGAGATGCCATGTTATTCAAAAATATCGCTATTGCAACTGCTATCGCTGCTTCTTTAACTTTCGTTGGTTGTGCTAAGAAAGCTGACGAAGCTGCTGCTGACGCTAACGCTGCTGCTGCTGACGCTACTGTTGCTGCAACTGAAGCTGAAGCTGCTGCTGACGCTGCTGCTGCTACTACTGAAGGCGCTGACGCTGCTGTAGATCAAGCTACTGACGCTGCTGCTGTTGCTTCTGACGCTGCTGTTGATGCTGCTGACGCTGCTACTGATGCTGCTGCTGTTGCTACTGACGCTGCTGCTGAAGCTGTTGCTACTGAAGAAGCTGCTAACTAATCAGTTTACTGATCAAGTGAAAAAGAGAGCCATTGGCTCTCTTTTTTTTGTCTGTAATTTCTTCAAAAATATTTTTCACATTTTTATAGCCAGTTTTTCTCATAAATTTCCCTCCCCACCTCAAGACAACAACTATTTTGGTGCAATTTCAAAAATATTCCTATTATTATAAAAAGTTGGTGCGTTTTTTGCTTTATTTTAGCTCACATAATGCATGTTTATAGATTGGGCTCTATTCACATGATACTTTTTAACCAATTTGGTGCAGATTAAAACTTATTCCGTTATAGAGTTTATTTTTTGCACCATAGTTGAGCAAAATATGCAAAATGTAGATCTTTTCTTCTTACTCATGGGCGCTGTATTGGTCTTAGCCATGCATGCTGGATTTGCCTTTTTAGAACTAGGAACGGTTCGCCATAAAAATCAGGTCAATGCGCTCAGTAAAATCCTAACAGACTTCGCTATTTCGTCGATTGCTTATCTTTTTGTTGGCTACTATATCGCTTATGGGTTGCACTTTTTCCATACAGCGACAGCGCTTACCGAAGATCATGGTTTCAATTTGATGCGCTGTTTTTTCTTACTAACCTTCGCTGCTGCGATCCCTGCGATTGTTTCAGGCGGTATCGCTGAACGTGCAAAAATGCGTTCTCAAGCGATCGCGACTTTGCTACTCGTTGCGCTCGTTTATCCATTCTTTGAAGGGATTGTATGGAACGGTAACTTTGGTCTACAAGATTGGTTAACGCAAAACTTTGGTGCAAGCTTCCATGATTTTGCGGGTTCAATCGTTGTTCATGCAATGGGTGGTTGGATTGCATTTATTGCAGTGATCCTGCTTGGTGCACGTTCTGGACGTTATAAAAAAGACGGGCGGATTGCTGCTCATCCGCCATCGTCTATTCCTTTTCTTGCCTTAGGTTCTTGGATTTTGATCGTTGGTTGGTTTGGCTTCAACGTGATGAGTGCGCAACGTGTCGAAGCAATCTCAGGCTTGGTTGCGATCAACTCATTGATGGCGATGGTCGGTGGTACGCTAAGTGCAAACTTTGTTGGACGAAATGACCCTGGTTTCTTGCACAATGGCCCTTTAGCAGGCTTAGTTGCGATCTGCGCAGGCTCTGATGTGGTGCACCCTGTTGGGGCTTTAATCATTGGTATTATTGCAGGTGCGGTATTCGTTAAACTGTTCACATATACACAAAACAAACTCAAAGTAGATGATGTGCTTGGTGTATGGCCTCTGCATGGTGTTTGCGGTTTATTTGGTGGACTTGCTGTCGGTGTATTGGGGCAAGAGTACTTTGGTGGGCTAGGTGGCGTAAGTATGATGTCACAGCTCATCGGCTCTACGCTTGCAGTTTTGTTTGCTTTAGTTGGCGGATTTATTGTCTATGGTGGTCTAAAGCTGATCATGGGCTTACGACTTTCTGAAGAAGATGAATTTCGTGGTGCAGACTTGTCGATTCATAAGATTTCTGCCAACTCTGAAGATGCAATGTTCTAAGCCAATATCATCAATATTTGCTTGATTTAACTTTAAGCGAATACTTGCTACGGTGCTTGTCTTTTACTTTTAACTTGTTTAAGATGAGCGCCGATTCAAGGCTTTAATATGTGTAAAATACGCAATTTAAAACAGTGTTTCAGGGCCTATAGCTCAGTTGGTTAGAGCAGCGGACTCATAATCCGTTGGTCGACAGTTCAAGTCTGTCTGGGCCCACCATTTATTTATATTTTTATAAGAAAAAATTTCTGCTTTTATTTTTTCATAGCAAACTTCCCTGTTTACCCTTTTCTTTTCTCTTAATTACTTTGGGTCTAGATAACTTTACCACAAATCAAAAGGTGCTAAAGTTACGCTATGACTGGGTTAAACAAGTATTGTAAGCAT
>NZ_JAKUML010000012.1 GCF_022601685.1 Acinetobacter sedimenti | reverse complement strand
TATCATTCAGTGACTTAAGGTCACAATTCTGGCTCATTAATCTTACTGACTAAAAATTCGCTCAAATAAACTTCGAGTAATTTCTACCAATTCAATCAATGAATATATATTCGATCAATCAATCAGTAAAAATCCACACAAGTTGTTCTTCTTTAACTCTTAATGAATCACTCAATACTTCGTCAGCATCAAGCTAGGTCGGCTATATTACTCTCTATCTCTAAAAAGTCAACTGGATATTTAGATATTTTTTAAAACTTATTCCTTAAACTTAAAACCTAACCGCTTTAGCCAAGTCCCTGTTTATCAACAAGTTTTTATCTAACTGTCCGCCAATAGGTGCGCATTCTACACCATTAATTCAGCGATGCAACCCATTAATTTCATTTTTTATTTTAAGTGTGTGTTTTTTGGACATGTTAATCTGATTCATTTTGACTGAGATACAGTGTTATTGTTTGCGGAAGACCAAATCCTTGATATGATCTAGCCTATCATTTGATCATTGGTGTTTTATGTTTACTCACTTTTTTAAATACTTACTCTGTAGTGTTGTATGTTATTCGCCTTTTGTGTTCGCCAATACAACTATAACAGCTGAGGCATCTACCCAAGCCCAAGCGCCTATAGTCGATCAAACTGAAGTTAAGACAACACATCATCGCTCAAAAACAATTGAAGCTTTAAAGAACATTCATACAGAACAATTAAAAGTGGATGCAAAAGCAAATCAACCTGAAGCAATAAAAGATCCCCTACAACCACTCAACCGCAAAGTTCATAATTTTAATATGGCTATTGATAACGCTGTAGTCCGCCCAGTTGCAGTTCAATATCAATCTAAAGTTCCAGATAAAGTTCGTAGTGGGTTTGGTAATTTTCGCAATAACATGCGTGACCCATGGAATGCCGTCAATCAGCTCCTACAAGGAAATCCTAAACAAGCAGCAAAGACACTCGGGAGATTTACACTAAACACGGTAACTAGTTTAGGACTTGCAGATCCCGCTAAAACCCAAAACCTTACATCTGAGAATGAAAACTTTGGAACAACACTTGGTGTTTGGGGTGTACCATCAGGACCATATATTGTTTTACCCTTTTTAGGCCCGAGCACCTTTCGGGATGGCGCAGCTAAAGTAACAGTTGACTCCTTTGCACGTCCACAAAGCTATATTTTTAGAGATGATAAAATATTTTGGTCTTTTAATGTAGCCGAAGGTGTTGATACCCGTGCTCAGTTTTTAGAGCTTGATTCTGTTGTACAGGGTGACAAATATGCTGCTCTGAGAGATATGTATTTGCAAAAGAAAAATTTTGAAATTTCGACACGCAAAGGTGAGATCTCTTCCGAAGACATGTTTATAGAAGATGATAGTTTTTCAGATGATGAATTTACCGACGAAGAACCTTCAACTACCGAAACATCTGAATCTAACGAAACTTTACCTGATAGCGAATAACCTCATCGTCTATTAGATTAAGTTTGAGATATTTTAATTATGTATTTTGTGTACCCCTCTCGAGAGCTCAGACAATTGGACAAAGCTTTGACTTTGTTTGCAGATATTGAGTGGGTCAAACTTACATTAGTCAACATGTGCGATCCAAATCAGATCTACATTGCCGATGTTCTTGATTTTTTGACTCACCAGTGGCCATGCCCCACCGTCGTGATCGCACGTGAACATGAAGGCGCTGCGCTCAGCGAAGCATGGCAAAAAGGCGCTTTGGCAGGTTGGATATGGGAAGATTTGCCTGAGCAACCTTTTGATAAGCTACAGCAAATTGAAGCACAATATAAACGCAATCAAGATAGCCGAGATTTGCCCACAGCCGCAGAGCTTCAACAACGCCTTCTGCCGACGCCAGAGCAGTTTAGACAATACAACTTTCAATATTTATTCCAACCGTCTGCGTATCTTTCGGGGGATTGGATTGATTTTTGGCAAGTGAATGATGATCAAATTTTATTTTATCTCGCTGATGTTTCTGGACATGGTGTAACAAGTAGCCTACTTACTTCGTGGCTTGCTGGATTCCATAAACGTGCCCATTCACCAGAGCATCTCATTTTAAAATTAAATGAAATGCTGATCAAAGAAAATATTGAAAAGCACATTACCATGATTGCAGGCATGCTTGATCTAAAACAAAATCAATTGCGCTGTATTAATGCGGGGCATTTTCCACCTGCAATTTACATTGCTCCAAACCAAGATCCTGTCGTCTTTAATTCGAGTAGCTTTCCACTCGGTTTAACAGAGGATTTGAAGATTGATGAAATTACCGTTGAGATGCAAAGTGGCAGCCAGTTTATCCTATGTTCCGACGGTGCACTTGAACCTTACAAAGGTGGCATCAATGAGCAATTCCAACAGTTACTGAACGATCTTTCTCAGAAAAGTTTTAATCCACCAATTCAGGTCAATGATGACATTGCCATGCTGAAAATCATTCACGCCTCAAACTAACCCATTTTTCATTGAATAATATTTACATAAAATTCTTTAGCATTTAGCAATCCTTTTCATCTACTCTAGACCGTGGAAAATTAGTTCAAATTAGCGACATTTTTTGTCATTTATTTGCTTATTTTTTAATCTCAAACACGTACTATTCTTTAGACTTTAGCCATATTTAAATAGAAATAACTTATTGTTAATAAACAATTAATTTCAATGTAATAATAATATTTTAATTTCAATGCTTGCGGACATATATGCGCTATGGGATAATTATGTATGTCTTTTAATCATGGCATTTATATGTCTATTGGTCATATCGAATATGCAAGTTTGAACGGTACCCACATTTTTAAAATTGTAGGCGAAGTCCGTGCTCATGGTTGCATTAGTTTAGATAAATTGCTCAACAAACTGGATCAAGGCGAACAAGTTGTTGGTGCAATTGTTGATCTTACCGAAACCACATTTATTGATAGTACTGTGCTCGGCATATTGGCGAAGCTTGGTCTAAAATTGATGTCGAATCACAATATCCAAGCGGTAATGCTATCAACAAATGCTGATATTACGACGCTTGCAAATAGCATGGGTTTAAATCAAGTTTTCGTGATTTTAAACTACTGTGGTAGCTCAGACGTCTGCACAAAAGCTTTGGTTGAAGAAAATGTTACACATGCAACCATGCTAAAAACAGTATTGGATGCGCACCGTACTTTGATGCAACTCAATGAAAATAATCAAAATATGTTCGAGCCATTGGTTAAGCAATTGCAAAAAGAGCAATCTTGCATGCAACCAACCGCATGTAACTCTAAAGTCTAATTAATTCTCTGAGTTTAATTCTCTATTCAAACTGCATACAAGGAGTAACACGATGGTTTTACTCGCTGTAACGCAACTTAATTCGCAAGATAATATTGATGCCAATTTTTCTACAGTAGAACAGCTCATCATGGATGCCAAAGCGCAACATGCTGAACTGATTGTGCTGCCTGAAAATTTTGCCTGTTTTGCCGCAGGTCAGCAATTTGCAACGGCAGAGCGCTTTGATGAATTAAAAGTTCGAATAGAGCAATTGGCATTTCAACATCAAATATGGATCATTGCAGGCACATTGCCCTGCCCTTATCGCCCTGATGGCGTGATTGTCCCTGATGGACGTGTTCGCACGACAAGTCTGTGTATTAGCCCTGAGGGAAAAACCGTCGCACGTTATGACAAAATTCATTTGTTTGACGTACAGGTTGGCGATCATATTGGCGCCTATCAAGAATCCAAAGTCTTTGAAGCAGGTGATCAGCCTGCGGTGGTAAATACCCCTTTTGGTAATATTGGGATGATGGTTTGCTATGATGTGCGCTTTCCAGAATTTGCAATCAAACTACGTGAGCTCGGTGCAAATATATTGTCTGTACCTGCTGCATTTACCTATACCACGGGTGAAATGCATTGGCAATTGTTGCTACAAGCACGTGCAATGGATACGCAATGTATGACATTGGGCTCAGCACAGCAAGGCTGGCATGGTAAACGTCAAACTTGGGGACACAGTTTGATTTGCCAATCACAGGGAAAAGTTCTTACGCAGACAGATCACGCAGGTGCGCAGTTACTTTTTGCACCATTTGATCTTGATGCGCAAAATCAAATCAGAGCATCAATGCCACTACAATCCCACCGTAAATTCATTTAAGCTTAAACTTTGATAATCTTGATGAATCAAGCTGTTGAATTGATATGCACTCTATGGAATCACAAACCCAAAAAGCACTTACTGGTCAGCGCCTACGCTCACTGGCATTTGCTTATTTGGCAAAAAGAGAATTTTCCAAAGCACAGCTTCGCTTAAAACTCTTAGAGAAAGATGCTGATGCTGTAGAGGTTGACACCCTCTTAGATGAGCTGTCCGATCAGAATTATCAAAGTGACGAACGTATGGCAGGCATGGTGGTTCGTAGTAATCTACGTCAAGGGAGAGGTCCTCAGCGTATTCGTCAACAGTTGAAAAAACATCAGATAGATGCTGAATTAGCAAGCGGGGATTTGGCTGAAGTCGATTGGTTTGCTGAGGCATTAGCAACTAAAGTTAAAAAATATGGGACTGAAGTTGCTACAGATCCCAAACTCAAAGCGAAACAGATTCGATTTTTACAATATCGTGGTTACAGTATGGATGTCATTTTTAGAGTGATTCAATTTGACGAACACGTATAAAAAATCAAGCATGCTAGACGTGATCAGTGATCAGCTTTTTTAATTGTTTCAGCAGCCTTTTTGAGCGCAAAACCCATCATTTCATGTTTCATTTCTTTTGTCCCGAGTGCCACGATCATCATTGGATGATTTGGCGCATGCACCGCAGACAATACCGCTTTACCATTCTCTGCATCTAAAGTAATGGTCTGTGCACCTTGCAATTGAATTTCTTTACCAAACGCACTAACCATTGCCAAAATTGAGCTACTTAGAGCGGCTAGCTTGCCTGTATTTGAGACATTTTTTTTGTAGACATTAGCAAGCTCAAAGCCATCTGTTGAACAAACCATCACAAAGTCCACGCCACGAACATTCATCAATATCTCATTGATCTGCACTTTAGCGATATTCACGAGCTCATCTGGGACTTGTGGTTGATTATTAGCGTGATTAAACATGCGAATTACCCTACATTTTCCAATTTGACTTCAATCTTAGCGATTAATGTTTCTAACATCAGTAAGATATCTTTTTTCTGACGTGCATCAATAAAAAATAACGGATGCAACTTATCTTGTTTGGCCATCCATTGTTGATAGATACGATTATCACGATCTTTCACCACATCGACATGGGTTACACCAATCACGATATGCGAGCTAAATGCTTTGAACGCATCATAATAAAATTGCAAATCTTGAATAGGGTTGCTTGCACTATGATCAATCAAAATCACTGCGCCGATTGCGCCTAGCCCCACCATTGGCCACATAAAATCAAAACGCTGCTGTCCTGGTGTACCATACAAGCCTATTTTTACACCATCATCCAAGGTAGCTTCACCATAATCAATACCAACTGTCGTCTGTGGCTTTTGATGTGTTGAAGTGTCAGTATTCTTCGCTTCTGTAGAAATGACATCAATCTCAGAGATCGTTTGAATCGCTGTAGACTTCCCTGCACCGATTGAACCGCCAAAGACAATTTTATATTGATGTAGAATCATAGTGATATCCTGATCATTGACAGCCTAGAGCCCCAATTAGAGTCCGAACCGACGTCGTAATCCACCCAAAAATTTATGCGCTTGTTGATCATCATTTGCATGATTCGATTTTGGCGCAAGCTCAAAATTAGCCTGAGATTTTGAAATCATTTCACCGAACCCAGCTGTGACAGTTGCCACAACATATTGACGGACACGATCATAATCGAGTTGCAAATGCTCGGCGACAAATTCCATATCCGCACCTTCGGCAAAACATGCAGATAATCTCAAAATATCACGACGATCAAAACCGTCTTCCGCTTGAGGCCAAGCAAGCAATTTCATAGCACCCTTTTGTGGTGCAAAATCCAAATAGCTTGGCGAGCGCCAAAACAAATTCCACAAATAAGATTGTAAGTTTTGCTGTTTGGTTTCACTCAAGCGTGCACTATCTGTCATCGTTGCATAAGTAAAATTAATCGTTTGATCGGTGTTCTTCTTGATTCTCGATTTATCAACCAAGAAAGTCTGGCGCTGTGTATCTGCAATACCAAGTACACCATGACGATCAAAAATCTGAATCCGTCCATTTTTTGGATCGAGCAAATCTTGAACAAACTCTGCTTTGGTTGCGTAAGTTTTTTTAGCATCTTGCTTTTGCTGTTTGACTTTAAATTGCTTTTCTTCTGCCTCTTGTTGCTTTTCTCTCTCTGCTTGCTCAACTAAGGTTTCAACTTTCGCCTCAAAAACATGCTCACTGAGCCATAGCTGTAAAGCATTGCGATCGGTCACAGGTAAATGCAACACACCATTTTCAATAATGCTAGGACGATCTGAACGTGATTTTACTTTCAGTACATTGATCCGATTATTCTGCAAAAGACGCTGAATACTCGGCGATTTGTAAAAATCTTCATTAATCAATAGGGTTTGCAATTTTGATTCGGCAACATTAGACCATTGAATTTCCATATGATGTGGTGCCATTGATTTGATCAAAATTTTAAGGTCGTTTAGCTCTCTTAAACTCAATCCAAAAATCGCAATATAAACCGATTGTCTTGCACTCATCAGTATATCCACTCACTGAAATTCAATAAAATATCCCTATTACAAAGGTTTAGGCAAAATTCAAACCTTTGACAAAAGCTCTCAGCTCATGTCGAGCTAACGCCAAATTTGATTTTGAACGATCTATAACCAAATACAAAAACAATGCATCATTCCGCTCAAGTGGTCGGATGATGTGATACTGACGACCCAAAGTAATCAATATATCTTCAATCTCATCATCCAAATCCAACGCTTTGGCAACTTTGCGCTTTGCTCGCAATACTTCTGCATTCCCAGCAGAAGCAAGCTCTAGATCAAATCCCACACCTTGCGTTACCATCGCCAAACCACTTTCGCTATCGACCAATGCACCCGCAATAAAACCATCAATCTCCGTTAATGCTTCTAATGAAACTTTAGCCAAGATCCTTTCCCCTTTGCATCTATTTTTTACACTAAAACATCAATTGAGCCGAGTTAGACTTACTTCAATTAAATAAACTTAACAATATTATCTAAAAAAGTGATTAACTTAACAAAATATTATATATGATTTTCACCTGATCTCAATAGTGTTTTTTTTAAACAAGATAATAATCTATTTGATTTTATTGAAATTATTTATAATTAATTGACTACTTCTGTCAACTTAAAACGGTCTGTGTCATTTTCGCTTAGAAAATAAGCGAATCTCGCTTAAAAAATATTTCCATTAGCTGAAAATAAATACATTGCTTTAGTCAGCATCAAATTTTGGGTAAAATAGCGATTTTTATCTTTTACGCTTAGGCCTTATGTCCATTTCAGACCTTCCGCATTTTCATGGCATTACGCTATACAGTCATAATAATGATTACCAATGCCACAGTACACGTCTGATTTTGGCGGAAAAAGGCATTCAATATCGTTTGATATTGGTAGAAGATAGCGAAATCGAAGATCTGACTCAAATTAACCCTTATGGTTCTTTACCCGCTCTAGTTGACCCACAAACGAAGCTCTATCATCAATTGATTATTAATGAATATATCGACGATCGTTATCGACAAAACCGTCTATTCTCTGATGCACCCGCAGAAAAAGCACAACAAAAACAACTGTTATGGCGCATTCATCAAGACTGGTTTAAATATGCCGATCAACTGTTACATCATCCTGAACAACTAAGCGATCTTGAAAAGAAAAAAGCACAGCAAGAGCTCCAAGATGTAATGATTAACCTCAGTCGCTTGTTTCAGCATTCCAACTACTTTATGTCTGATCAATTTTCGATTTTGGACTGTAGCCTTGCACCATTGTTACTACGCTTGCCATCAATCGGAATTTCACTGTCAGGCAAACACAGCAAGGCACTTTCACTCTATTGTAAACGTGTTTTTAATCGTGACAGTTTTAAACAATCCATGACACAAGTAGAGCTTTCACGGTATAGTGATTATTTAAAGCTTTTCAACAACTAAGGTGCTACACATGACCGATGCCAACTTGACCCCAACCCGCCCCTATCTTGCTCGTGCAATATATGAGTGGATTTGTGACAATCAACTGACGCCTTATCTGTTGGTTGATGCAACACAAAGTCATGTCAAAGTGCCAACGCAACACATCAAAGATGGGCAAATCGTACTCAATATTGTGCCGCATGCTGTACATCAGTTCCAAATGGACAATAATGCGATTTTCTTTAGTGCACGTTTTGGCGGTGTCCCTCAAGAAATCTATGTGCCTATGTCTGCGGTACTTGGGATTTATAGTCGTGAAAATGGTCAGGGCTTATTCTTTGATCCAAAAGAATATGACGGTCAAACTTCCACAGAGGATGCACTCCCAGAAATAGAACAGGATCAGTCTGAAAAAACTGATGAAAATAAGAAAAAACCGTCGCTACGTGTGTTAGATTAACTGTAATAAAACAAGAAGGACATCTCATGGCATTTGATTTTGTCAGCTACATCGGACAACAGGTCGAACAGCAACAGCCTAAGCTTTTGGCATCACAACCCAAAGTAGAGCGTAAGCAATTTGTCTTACATCTTTTGGCTTTGCAAGTGGCTGAATTAATTTCTGCACAGAAGAAAAATGCAAATGAAGTCTATGCACAAATACAAAATCAAGATGTAGAGCCACTTGCCTCACGTACCATTTCGCATATCCAAAGTGAAGAAAAAGCAGAATATTATTTTGCCCCGATTCAATCTGAGCTCCAGTCTGCCAACCACGATATTGCGCAAATCTTTTTGCAAGAACTTCAACATCTCGATCAAAGTGCCTCACTTGGGCAAGATGGCATTTCTGAATTGATTGATGGTCAGCATCATTGGTTACGCGTCCATGCCAATGGTTGGTTTTGGGATAGTATTGGGCAACCTGAGCACAAACGTGCCGAAGACATCGAAGCAGAGCAAGCTGTCGATAGTCAACAGGTGATGAAAGAGTTTAGCCAAATGATCAGCCAAAATGTACAACATGATGCACATCAAGCAGACAATGACCATACACATCAGCACGCACATCAAAGCCATACGCATCAAAACATAGTACTCGCACCAACCGCGGAAGCATCGAAACTGTATTTATTTTTAAATCCGCTGATTGCTTTGGCAATCATTATCTTTATCTATAAAGTGCTTTTCTAAAGTTGCAATCATGACTTTAAATCTTGGATGTTAAATCCTAGCCACAAAAAAACGCATGAGCTCAACAGCGCATGCGTTTTTTTATTCACTGAGCAATTATTTACTTTTCACCGCATCGCCCCACGCAGGAACCACAGTTTTCATCAAGGGCTTTAATAGCTTTAATGAACAGGCTAAGACTTGACCATTATCAAGACTATCTTGACCACCACGTGCATCTACTACCGTACCGCCTGCTTCACGAACCAGTAATTCACCTGCTGCGATATCCCACGGCTTAAGATTCACCTCAAAGAAACCATCAAAGCGACCTGCCGCCACATATGCCAAATCAAGTGCCGCAGAACCTGCACGACGAATTTGTGCACCTGCTTTGGTCACCGCAAGTAAAGATGCAAAGTGTTCTTCCTCATGTGATACGACTTCTTCACCACGTAAAGATTTGAAAGGATGACCGACTGCAAGGAAAGTATTTACAAGGCTGTCTTTCACATTGACACGGATACGACGTTGATTGAGCATCGCACCACGACCACGACTGGCAGAGAACAGCTCATCACGCACAGGATCGTAAATCACGCCATGTTGGGTGACGCCTTTGTGCTGTACCGCCATTGAAATACAAAAATGTGGAAAACCATTAATAAAGTTTTGCGTACCATCAAGCGGATCAATGATCCAACACCAATCAGCATCGTGACCTTTGCCTTCTTGATAGCCAAATTCTTCACCGAGGAAGCTATGATTTTTATAACTGCGTTTTAATGTATCAATAATCATCTGTTCAAGATAACGATCCACACGAGTGACTGGTCCATCAATGCCCTTTTCTTCGACTTGCAAATCGAGCATATGGCGATTTTTATGCGCCTTTAAAAGCTCTTCACCGACCAATTGCGCCGCACGAGCAGCCATCACCACCATAGGTTCCATTGAACACCGACCTTGAATAATTACAGATGAGAAAATACAGATTAAAAAGAATAATGCCTAAAGCCTACGTATTCTAGCAAACTTTAGGCATTTCCGTGAAGTAGAAATTTTTCTGAAAAAATTGAACTTTTGAATACAATGAAATTAGGGTCTGTTGACATTTCAACCATGTCTTGCGTTATGAGCTAAAACAACATAACTGAGGCATGAAACGCAGGGAATGGTTATTCCCTTGCCAAGTTTCATAACGAAAGGTATGGCGGTTTTAGCCATAACCCTTCGGGACAAGGATGCTTTTTGACGCTACGTTGTTATAAATTAGTCATTTAGAATGACTAAATTTCCTCATTCATGCCTAGTACCGTCTAAAAAGCATCCGTTGTCGCAAGCATCTGTGAAATGTCAACAGACCCTATTGCGAAGCAAAAACTTTAGCTGAAATTTTATCGTGTTCAGCTTGCTCAGTGAGCGACTGATAACGCTGTTTGATTTGATGAAAAATACCGACTTCATCTAATCCAACACTGGCAAGCATTTGCGCAGGCGTGGCTTGTGCTAAGAACTGATCAGGCAAGCCGATATTCAAACATGATACAGATAAAGACTGCGCCACGATACTTTCATTGACTGCACTGCCTGCACCCGCCATGACTGCATGCTCTTCAACGGTAACCAGTATGTCGCTATCTAAGGCGCATTGCTGAATCATGCGATGATCAATCGGTTTGACATAGCGCATATTCACCACACGAACCGCAATATTAAGCTGTTCAGCCAATTGCTCTGCAACTGCCATACACGGATAAACCCGACTACCAAAAGCGAGAATAGATACCGCATACGGCGCAGTACCATATTCAGCAACGACTTCCGCTTGCCCAAGTGGCAAGATCGACATCTCTGTAATGATCTCTGCACCTACACCTGTGCCACGAGGATAACGCACCGCCGCAGGGCCTGGATAATGGTAAGCCGTGTGCAACATCTGACGACATTCATTTTCGTCTTTCGGTGCAAGGATCACCATATTTGGCACAGTACGCATATAAGCATAATCATACGCCCCAGCATGGGTTGGTCCATCTTCTCCGACCAAACCTGCACGATCAATCGCAAAAGTGACATCAAGATTTTGCAGTGCCACATCATGGATCAGCTGATCATAGCCACGCTGTAAAAAGGTCGAATAAATTGCAACGACTGGTTTTAACCCTTCACACGCCATCCCTGCAGCAAGTGTGACCGCATGTTGTTCTGCAATCGCCACATCAAAGAAACGCTGTGGATAATGTTTAGCAAACTCAACCATGCCCGAGCCTTCACACATCGCTGGTGTGATCGCTAAAAGGCGTTGATCTAGATTGGCTTCATCACAGAGCCAATCACCAAATACATCAGAATATTTTTTAGCAGATTTAACTGGGACAGATGTGCTGACATTTGGATTAATTTTAGTAATGGCATGATAGCCAATCGGATCAGCTTCGGCAGGTTCAAAGCCTTTGCCTTTTTTTGTATAAACATGAATTAAACGAGGCCCTTTTCGCTGTTTGACGGCATTTAAAACTTGCGTGAGCTCTTCCAGATTATGCCCATCAAAAGGTCCAAAATACTCAAAACCCAATGCTTTAAATAGATTATCTGCAGCGTCGGTTGCTGCATCATGTAGACGAGAGGTATATGTCCACTCAGGATGAGGTAAGATCGCCACTTGACCTTGCGCATCCAAGCTAACCGACTGCCCACTTTTCCAAATCGCTGCTAAATGCTTGGCAAAACCACCTGTGCTACATGAGATCGACATATCATTGTCATTCAGCACGACCAGTACATCGGCTTGATGCGCCACAGCATCATTCATCGCCTCGAACGCCATACCTGCGGTCATTGCGCCATCGCCGACTACAGCAATACATTCACGTTGTTGATTTTGATAGCGACTGGCAAGTGCCATACCGAGCGCCGCTGAAATCGCTGTGGAAGAATGTCCGACGCCAAAAGTGTCATATTCGGATTCTTCTCGGGTAGGAAATGCCGCCAATCCATCTTGCGCACGAATCGAAGTCAACGCCTCACGACGACCTGTCAATGCTTTGTGCGCGTACGCCTGATGACCGACATCCCAAATCAGACGATCATGTGGCGTATTATAACAATAATGCAAGGCAACTGTGAGCTCAACTACACCCAAATTCGCACCAAAATGCCCACCGCTCTGCCCTGCGGCATACAAAAGATAGTGACGCAGTTCATCAGCCAAAGTCGCCAACTGATCAACAGAAAGCTGACGCAACTGTGCTGGATAATCAACGCTATCTAAAAGTGGAGTATGAGGTCGTTGCGTAGGAATCTTGGTATACAACATATGTGGCTATGCCTTCAAATGCCTTGCTAAAGGTTGCTCGGGAATGTTTGTCAGCTGATTGCAATAACTATATTACAACATATAACTGCCACATTTTAATTAAAAAAATTGCACTTATGATGTGAATCTAAGATGCTTTTGTTGCGTTCTACCAAATCTACAAAAACACAAGGTCGAAAAAACTTCAGAAGCGTGCAAAATTAGGTCGCAAAATAAAGCGTAGATTATCCTGAATAATGACCCTTGATAGCAACTATTATTGACTGATGAATACAAAAAAGTGCGCTTGTTGCACAAAAACAATGCCAAATTGCGGTTTTACTGTGGGATTCAGTTATAATAGAATGCTTTTTAAAGGTATTGAGTATTCTACGTGTCGATCGAGTTTGTTGCCAGTTCAAAATTACCTACTGCACATGGCGAGTTTATCATTAGTGTTTTTCAAGATCCTGAAACAAAAGAAGAACATGTTGCGCTATCTGTAGGATTAGACCAATTTTCTGATGAGCCAACCTTAGTGCGTATTCACTCTGAATGCTTAACAGGCGATGCGTTTTCATCACTAAAATGCGATTGCGGTCCTCAGCTCAATGCGACAATGGAGCTGATTCAACAGCATGGTCGTGGGGCGATTTTATATTTGCGTCAAGAAGGTCGTGGCATTGGTTTAACTAATAAAATCCGTGCTTATGCCTTACAAGATCAAGGGCATGATACCGTTGATGCCAATCTTTTGCTCAATCTTCCTGCAGATGCACGTCGCTATGACATGACCACGATTATGCTGAAACAGCTTGGTATCCATAAAGTTAAACTCATCACCAACAATCCAAACAAAATCCAATCGCTTAAAAAATTGGGTATTGATGTCGTCGATCGTCTGCCATTAGTCGTTGGTAAGAATCCGTTTAACGAAACCTATCTACGCACCAAACGTGATCGCATGGATCATATGTATTAATGACTTTTGTATTAATGACTTTTTGACAGAGGAATACCTCATTCGTCATCTCTAAACGCTTTCTCATTAATATATGAATTAAAACACTTACTTTTTATATGGTTTTATGCTGTAGTATAAGCAGTTGAAATCAATCCCATTTTTGCTACGGTGAATGTCATGTCTACTCCGAATGCTGAGCACATTGAACAAGTCAAAACTTTCCTCCTCGATTTACAAAAACGAATTTGTGAAAGCTTAGAGCAACGTGAGCACGCAGGAGGCGGACAAGCCAAATTCGTCGCTGATGATTGGCGACGTCCTGAAGGTGGCGGTGGTCGCTCATGCGTCTTACAAGGCGGTGAAGTGATCGAAAAAGGTGGCGTGATGTTTTCTCACATCGACATCAAACAACTGCCCGCTTCTGCCACAGCACGCCATCCCGAGATTGCAGGTGCAAAAGCCCAAGCTCTCGGGCTCTCTCTAGTCATTCATCCGAAGAATCCACACGTACCAACTTCTCATGCCAATGTGCGTCTTTTCATTGCAGAAAAAGAAGGTCAAGCACCGATTTGGTGGTTTGGCGGTGGCTTTGATCTCACGCCATTTTATCCCAATGATGATGATTGTGTATCTTGGCATAAAAAAGCCTATGACCTGTGCCAGCCCTTTGGTGATGATGTTTATGCTAAGCATAAAGCATGGTGTGATGATTACTTTTATCTCAAACATCGTGATGAACAGCGTGGCATTGGCGGTTTATTCTTTGATGATTTGAACGAATGGGATTTCGACACCTGTTTTGCTTATATGCAAGCGGTGGGTAATGGTTATTTGGATGCGATATTGCCAATTTTTGAGCATAATCAAGATAAACCTTATACCGAAGCACAGCGTGAATTCCAACTCTATCGCCGTGGACGTTATGTCGAGTTTAACTTGGTGTATGACCGCGGCACTTTGTTTGGTCTACAAACTGGCGGTCGAATTGAGTCAATCTTGGTCAGTTTACCGAATCTTGCAGGCTGGTCGTATCGCCCTGAGTGGGATGCCGACTCGCCTGAAAAGCGTTTGACTGAATATTATCTCAAACCACGAGATTGGGTAGATCAAGTCGGTGCGGTGGAATAATCCTCACAATTACGATTTAATAATGTCCATGAATTCACTTCGATAAAAAAGTAATCTAATGACCAAACAATTCGCCGTTATCGGCAACCCCATCGAGCACTCTCGCTCTCCTGAACTACACCATGCGTTTGCAGAAAAAATAGGTGTAGATTTGCACTATTCAAAATTACTTGCGCCACTCGATGGCTTTGAGCAAGCCGTTCAGGTATTTTTTGCCGAAGGTGGCGTGGGCATGAATGTTACCGTGCCGTTTAAAGAGCAAGCCTTTGCGCTATGTGATGAGCTTAGCGAGCGCGCCAAAATTGCGAAAGCAGTCAATACCTTATATATGCAAGATGGCAAGTTGATCGGCGATAATACCGATGGGCAAGGCTTAGTCGATGCATTAAAAGCAAATGGTTTAGATTTAAATCAAGCCACGATTTTGATCATCGGTGCAGGTGGTGCAACCCGTGGCGTCATCTATCCTTTGGCGCAGGCTGGCGTCGCAAAAATTAGTATTGCCAACCGCACACTGGCTCGTGCAGAACAACTCATTCAAGATATTCAAGCGCATGTGCCAAGCTGTGAATTATCCGCACTTTCACTCGATCAACTGCAAAATGAAATGAATGCGCAGTTTGATATCGTGGTCAATGCAACATCAGCAAGTCTGTCAGGCGATGCGCTACAACTGCCTGTAGGCGTAAAGTTTAATTTTGCTTATGAAATGGCATATGGCAAAGCATCGACGTTTATTGATCAAGCGATTGCTCGAGGTGTGCCGTATGCCGATGGCTACTCGATGCTCGTTGGTCAAGCGATCGAAGCCTTTGCAATCTGGAATGGTGTACGCCCTGAGTTAAAAGATTTTCTATAAATGAATATGTTTTAAGCCAATGTTCCAAGTTAAAAAAAAATCAGCCACTTGGCTGATTTTTTGATTCTTGAGGTTTTATTGCGTTAAGAAAACTTCATATACCGCACGATAATTTTCTGATGAAAAGCGATTCAATGCGGCTTCGCTATATGGACGCAATTTATTGACATCCACTTTTTTCGTATTTAAATCTTCTACTGCGATCTCAGCAATAGTGTGCATAAAGCGTTGATGTTCATCCATTTCTTCATCTGTGAGATATTGGTTGTAGCCTGATTTTTCATCCATTTGCTTATACAAAGTTTCAAAGATTTGCAGATTAGTTTTACCTTGCTTACGTAGCTTTTGAACATCTGTCACGAGTTTCGCTTCTTTCTCAGTTTTTTGTACTGAGTACCAAACATTTTCTGCAAGATATTCATCATAGTACGGCCAGTCATCAGGCGTTTGATCGTATTCTGTTTTTTGTGCTACAGTCAGTGGAAAGCCTTCTTCATCTGCATAATAGTAAGCCGTCCATTTCGCTGTGGTTTTCAGTGCTGACAAATCAAAGTCTTCACGATCTGATTCTTTTAACTCTGCGATCGCTGCATAGTTGTATAAAGCGCTATAGACTTCAACAAAGCTTAATCCTTGTTGCCAAAAACTCTTTGCGAGCTGATCGTAACGCTCTGTTCTCGACCAATACTTACTACGGCTCTCTGCGTCTTTTGCTTCACCTTTTTGTGAATCCTTTGGATCAGCAGTGAATTGCTCAACGATTTTTCCGAGATTCAATACCGAACGCTCATTGGCAGCTTCTTGGAAAGTTACCGCATTGCGTAATTTGCTTTGATCAACACGTGCATTACCGTAGTTACCAATATTCATCACTGCTTTTGCTGTCATATTTTTAATCCCAATTTCATCGAAATTCGGCATTTCAATCAACAGCTCTGCACGCTTCAAACGACCTTCAGCATCAAGTGAGAAATTGGTGACATAGCCCATATCTTCGAGCAACTCTAGATCGCTAAACTCCGCATCACTTTGTTTGATAAGATCTTGATAAGCTTCAGGTTGTTCGGCGACAATCTTTTTCAAATCTTGTGCGGTGATGAGTTGATCAGCTTTTTTGTATTGATCAAATTTTGCGAGCAGTGCTTTATTCTCTTCACGACGAATTTGGTATTCGCTTTTTTCTTCACCACTTAGATCATCGCCATTTAAGACGTCATCACTTGACATATCTTTCGCCAATGCAGGCGGTGGTGCAACGATTTCTTCTACAGCAGGAACGCTATCTTTCGCCAAATCAGTTTCCGCATAGATCGCATCAATACCATCATAGACTCGATACATTGCATCACGTGCTTGTTCAGATGGTTCTTTGGCAATATGTTGTGTACCTAGTGTCTGACCATAGCTCGATTTTTTCCCTAAAGAGAATAATTGATCAGGCGTAATCGGTTGATCAGATTTGAGATTTTTATTCAGTAAAGTTTTTAAATAATCTTGATTGACATAAAAATACAACATGTATTGCGCCAGCATTTTGGCATAGTCGCCTTTGTATTGAATGCGCTCCACAGCTTGATTTTGTTTATCTTCCTCAGTCAATGGTAAGCGCTTATATTCACTTTCCTCAGCCAATGCCGCATTGACGAGCATCATTTCACGGACAACTTCTAATGCAGGTTTGAGGTCAATATCGGTCTTGTCCATGAGCTTTTTAAAATCATAAACCACGTACTGACCATCATATTGTGGGTCAGTCACAATCGGGGATAACGCTGAAATATCCGCATAGACTTTATAGTTGGTAAAGTCTAAGGCAAGCGGTAATTTGATCCATGCTTGTAGATTTTTCGCACGATAGCCAATGGTTGGATTAAAGCTCATCTGGCCACGTTTCAAATCCACCACGCCATCAAACTCATAGAAATAGCGATTCATAAAACTTGCCATTAATACTGGCATAGCTTGCGCTTTATTACTCATTTTTTTAGATGGTGCGCTGTATGGATTTTCAATACCCTCTTTCATCCATTGTTGTTGTTCGCTTGGATAATTAGGTGTGGTCGTCAACAATTCTTTTAATATCTGCTCACGTTGCGACTCTAAAGACATCTCCTCTGCCAATGTTGCTTCATCGGAGGTAGGCGGTGTGCTTAATGCTTTCGAAGTAATGTCAGGCTTTGTCATTTTCCCTGCTTCTGCATGGAAAGACATGTGCCCTGAAAAAGCATAGCTTTGCTTACCCATCATTTGCTCATAGCTATGATAGACTTTTTCATTGAGGGCTTGAGTGTATTGCTTTGGCGTTGTAGCACATCCTGCAAGGGTAATGGTTAAAATTGATAGGCTTAATAATGAGGCTCTCAAAGCACTTCTCCTAGATTGTAACGTGATGCTACTTTGTTAAGACTTTTTTTCGTCCATTGACCATATGAATTATCATTTCTGCTTTATCAGAAAGCATTATAAATATAGATAAAATATAGCTGTCTAAACTTTGAGTTTAACTTTGATTCGCTTTTCTGACAATTTTTACTTACAGTTTAATCAATGCCATTTATTACCAAATATGAATAATAATTCGATGAATCTATATTTGATGCTCTAAGGTCTGTTAAGGATTCATATTAAGCCATTGACTGACCATTGTTGTACCGCCCTTTATCTAGGAAATTATTATGCCAACTTATAAAGCGCCTATACGTGATATTCGTTTTTTGATGAATGAAGTGTTTGATTTTTCTGCACATTATCAAACTTTGTCTAATGGTGATCTTGCTGATCCAGATACCGTCGATATGATCCTCGAAGGTGCTGCTGATTTTTGTGAAAATGTCCTTGCACCGCTGAACCAATCTGGTGATGACGAAGGCTGTACTTTTGACAATGGTGATGTCAAAACACCAAAAGGCTTTAAAGAAGCATATGACCAATTTATTCAAGGTGGCTGGCAAGGTCTGTCATATCCTGAAGAGTTTGGTGGTCAAAACTTACCGCAATCGTTGAACTTGATCAAAGCTGAGATGATGGGTACAGCAAACTGGTCATTCCAAATGTATCCAGGTTTAAGTATTGGCTGTATGAATACCATTTTGCAGTTCGGTACTGAAGAGCAAAAGAATACCTATATGCCACACCTCGTTGCAGGAACGTGGTCAGGTACAATGTGCTTAACTGAGCCACAATGTGGTACAGACTTAGGTCAAGTCAAAACTAAAGCTGAACCAAATGCTGACGGTAGTTACAACATTTCAGGCACAAAGATCTTCATCTCTGCGGGTGAACATGATCTAACTGAAAACATTATCCATATCGTACTTGCGCGTCTACCTGATGCACCTGCGGGTACACGTGGTATTTCATTATTTATCGTTCCAAAATTCATGCCGACTGCTGACGGTGGTATCGGTGAGCGTAATCCTGTGACTTGTGGTTCGATTGAGCACAAGATGGGGATTAAAGCTTCTGCGACAGCTGTATTGAACTTTGACAATGCGATTGGTTATCTCATCGGCGAACCAAACAAAGGTTTGCATGCGATGTTTACCTTTATGAACACTGCTCGTATTGGCACAGCGATTCAAGGTATATGTCATGCTGAGCTTGCATTCCAAGGTGCTTTGCCTTATGCAAAAGATCGTATGTCTATGCGTGCCCTTTCAGGTAAAAAAGAGCCTGAAAAAGTTGCAGACTCGATCATTCATCATGCCGATGTTCGTCGTATGCTCTTGACGCAAAAAGCCATCGCTGAAGGTGGTCGCTCGATGATCTATTACGCATCACAACTTGCCGACCAAATGGCTGATGCGTTGGCGACTGGCGACAATCAAAAATTTGAAGAATATGATGACCGTCTTGGTTTCTATACACCGATTCTTAAAGGCTTCTTGACTGAGCTTGGCTATGAAGCTGCCAATCATGGTATGCAAGTTTACGGTGGTCATGGCTATATCAAAGAATGGGGAATGGAGCAAATCGTTCGTGACTCTCGTATCTCAACTTTGTATGAAGGGACAACAGGTGTTCAGGCACTTGACTTGCTTGGTCGTAAAGTTCTGCTTTCTTCTAAAGGTAAAGTGGTGCGTGAATACACCGCTGAAATCTTGAAATTCTGTGGTCGTCATGCACGTAACAAATACATGCGTCGTTTTATTTGGGATCTGACTAAGATCTGTGCACAGTGGAATACTTTGACACTGCGCCTAATGCTTGCAGGTCGTAAAGATCGTGATGTAGTATCAAGTGCTTCTGTACACTACTTGATGTTCTCTGGTTATGCGATGATGGCGTACTTTTGGGCACAACAAGCGGCTGTTGCATCTGAAAAGCTTGAAAAAGGTGACGGCAAAGAAGAAGTGGATTTCTACAAAGCAAAAATCAAAGTTGCTGATTTCTACTTCGATCAATTGCTTCCACGCTCAGAAGGTCATGCTGAATCTATGGTAAAACCATCTCGTGGTATGACTGGACTTCCAGTAGAACACTTTAGCTTTGATTACTAAGCTTTGATTTTTGTCAAAGTAATCACTTAAAAAACATCAGAACCCTTATTACTTAGTGAATGAGGGTTTCTTTTTATCTTTTATGCAATATACTTGAATCAATTAAAAAAATAGATAATCCGCATTATGGAATGGGTTGATCATTTACAATCAATTATTAGTATCAGTTTGATGCTGTTTTTGATTTTTATATTAATTATGCTCATCCATCCTAAATGGCGTAAAAAAATCACTGAACCTGATATTACGACAAGAAAGCAACCTTCTGTAATCAATTTAAGTGATTTATTAGATATCCTCTATTTACCGATTAAAGCAATCTTAAAACTCTTCTCTAGTTAACCTTCCCACACACCAACTTGCCCATCTTTGAGCTGTGGCACATGACCCAAATGTAGCCACGGCATATGCGAGCCATGAAAGTCGCTACCCACAGAGATTTTGAGATCATACTGGGCAATTAAACGATCGATCATCTGCCGAGTTGCAGGACTTTCATTGCTTGGCGGTAGCTCGATCGCATCGCCACCTGCTTCGCTAAAGCGTTCGATCATATAGCGCACATTGGTCGCAGACAGATCATACTTGGTTGGATGCGCAAGTACCGCAACACCTTGACTATCATGGATAATTTGTATCGCATCTGCCATTTCCACGCCAATAAACGGTACATACGCACGTTTCCCTTCTTTAAGAAAACGATCAAAAGCTTGTTGTAGTCGAGTCACGACATTTCGTTTTACCAATATTTTGGCAATGTGCGCACGAGTAATCCGATCGTCATGACCATCGACCAGTTCTCGTATTTCAGGTAGAAAATCGGTTTTTAATACTTGCTGTAGTTTTTCACAGATCAATAGCGCACGTTCAGCACGATGTTGTTTTTGTTTTTCCAATAAAGCGTGCATTGGTGCAAGACTCTGCATATTCAGGGCAACGATATGCACCGCATAACTTTTTTTGGTACTTGGACGTTGCCAGTAACTGGAAATTTCCACACCACGAATGAAGTTTATGCCAATGTCTTTAGCATAGCTTTCAACAAGAAGGCTTCCCTCCATCGTGTCATGATCGGTCAATGCAAAGGTATCAATCTGCTTTTCTCTAACGAGATCAAGCAAAGCAAATGGCGATAGCTCACCATCAGAATAAAGACTGTGACTATGCAAATCGACTTTTTGAGTATTCTGCGCTGAATCGGCTGTGTTGGCGTCAACACCGTGTAAAACAACACGATCTAAATCGACACTGTTCATACTTTGTATTATGCTATCGCTTCGTTGAAACTAAACTGAAATTGAATTTTACCAAGCTACAGTACCACAAAAAGGGCTGAAGCAGAAAAGGCTCTGTCGCATGAAAGCGTTGTTAGATTATCTTCCGCTGATTATCTTCTTTTATTTTTATAAAACTACCGACCCAAAAGACAATCAACACCCGATGTTGCAGTTTTTAGGCAATGCTGGCAATGTCGATCAAAACCATATTTTGGTGGCGACTTTTGCGCTACTGATGGCGACATTGATCGTCTACGGTTGCTTATTTGTTTTTCAAAAATTTCGCTTGGAAAAACAGCAATGGTTTATCGTGGCAATGACTGTGTTCTTCGGTGGATTAACCCTTGCTTTTAGCGATGCCAATTTTATCAAACTCAAAGCCATTATTATCAATGGTGTGTTTTCCATTGTGTTCTTGGTCAGCCCATTTTTTGGAAAAGAAAAGAAACCACTTATTCAACGGATGTTTGGACCATTCTTAGAGCTAAGTAGCTCAGGTTGGAAAAAACTCAACTGGGCGTGGGCAGGACTGTTTGCTCTGATGGCGGGATTACACACCTTCTTTGCATTCTTATTTATGGATGGTAAATATTGGGGAGAATTCACTGCTTTTGGCGACATGATCGTGATGTTTTCCTTTATCATTATTCAATTCATTATTTTGCGTAAACACTTCAAAAATCCTGAAGCTTGAGAGCCTGTTATGCCATTATTTGTGATTCAAAGCCTTGACCATGACAATGTATTAGACAAACGCATGTCGGCACGACCTGAGCATCTCGCACGATTGCAAGCGCTCGATGCAGCAGGAAAATTGATCGTCGCTGGACCAATGCCGATTGATGCAGACGATACCAGTAAAGGTTTTTTAGGCAGTACCATTATCGTTGATTTTGATAGTCGTGAGGCGCTTGATACGTGGCTTGCAGATGAACCCTATCTAAAAGCGGGTGTCTACAAAAGCGTTGATGTGAAGCCATTTATCAAAGCACTTCCTCAATCTGCGGAACAGGATAAATAATTCAATGACTCAGCAAATTTCTCAAGTTTTCGTCATTGCTTTGGCTATTCTCAGCTTTGGATTAAGCACATCTAGTTTCGCCACAAATCAGGCGGCTATACAACAAAATACCGTGCAAAATAATGCGCAAGGTACTGCGCAAAGTAGTCGAAATACAGCACAAAACACAACAACTCAGCCTGCATCGCCAAGCACACCTGCGCCACTGCGCCAAGCGACTGCGCAAGGTGCAACGGCAACCAATACCGCAAAACCATCTGACGCGACTGCACGTGCCAATCTCAACAAAGCCATTGAGCAAGCCGTTGCAAAGCGTAGCGTAGACATGCAAAAGCGACTGACTCAACTCGAAACTGCCAATCAAACTGCTCTAGCACAAAATCAAGAATTACAATTAAAAAATGACAATCTCACCGTACAAGTCCAAGTGCTACAGAGTGAGCGTAGTGCGCAGATGTTTCTTTATGGCGCTGTGACCTTAGGGCTTGGTGTGATCATCGGTGTGATTCTATATAATTTTATGAGCACACGCCGTCGTCGCTTTTAAGCAAGCTTTCATGTTAATTTTGAAATGAATCATTCACAAAATATTTCACCGATCACCTGTGCTGAGCTTGAATGGCAACAGGTGGATGGTGTGGATATTCCTGTATCCAAACAATTTGGTGATGTGTATTTTTCCAAAGCCAATGGATTACTTGAAACACGCCATGTCTTTTTAAATGGCAATGATCTTAGCGAACGCCTCGCTCAGCTTACAGATGGTGAGCAATTCATTGTCGGGGAAACTGGCTTTGGTACAGGATTAAATTTTCTAGCCTTATGGCAACTTTGGCAAAACGTCCGACCGAATAATAACAGCCGACTGCACTTTATTTCTGTTGAAAAATACCCCTTATCAAAAGCAGATTTAGCACGTGCTTTAGCGACATGGGATGAACTTGCACCAATCTCTAAACGGCTGATCGAGTCCTACCCCTTTGCTTTAGCAGGCTGTCATCGCTTACGTTTCGATGATGAGCGGATTTCATTGGATGTGTGGTTTGGCGATGCCAGTGAATGTTTTCCACTGATTCAAAGTAATCAGACTGTCAACGCATGGTTTTTAGACGGCTTTGCACCCTCCTGTAATCCTGAACTATGGCAAGAGCAAATTTTTCAGCACATCATGCGTCTATCAGCACAGGACACCACCTTTGCTTCATTTAGCGTCGCAGGCGTTTTAAAACGTGCCTTGAAATCTTATGGTGTTGAGATCAATCGCCCGAAAGGTTTTGGGCATAAACGGGAAATGCTAAAAGCGATTTGGAAGAATACAGAAGATCTAATTCAAACCTCAAATGATTCAAAATATAATAATCATAATACCCGAAGAAAATTTGCAATCATCGGTGCAGGGATCGCAGGATTAACAACGGCTTGGACATTGGCTCAGCGTGGTATTACAGTCACGTTATTTGAGCAATATCAGCCCTTAGCAGGCGGTTCAGGCAATCCTTTGGCGATGCTCAATCCTAAACTCTGCTCGATGGATAAAGTTGCCACACATCTGATGACGACCTCATGGCAATATGCTTTGCGCTTTTATCAGCAGTTTGATGCTTTTCAAGCCATGCAGGTTGAACAAATTCACGACACTAAAAACAATATTAAAAAGATCAATGAAGTGCTTTCGCTTCAAGATTATCCCAATGATATTCTCGAAATTATCCAATCAGAATCAGGGCATCACGATACTGGGCAAAGTACAGTTTTACTCAAGCAAGCTGGTGTAATTTCACCACAGCAATTTGCTACGCAAGTTTTAGCACATCCGCTAATTTCTTTAATTCAGAAAAAAGTTACGCAACTTGAAGTTTGTGATGATCAAAAAGTTCACTTGTATGATCAAGACGATAATAAAGCAGAAGAATTTAGCGATGTGATCGTCTGTAATGCGATGGATTTGAATCGACTACTTCCGAACACGCCAAAACTTAAACCGATTCGTGGGCAAGTGACTTGGACAAATATAAAGGGAACAGATTTAAATACACCTTTGAAAAATGCTGAGAAAAATACTGCATATAGTTTTGGTGGCTATGCCAGTCCAATGCAGGACAATCAAACACAGCAACTTATTTTTGGTGCATCATTTTTACCCAATGATGATCAAACTGATTTACGCATCGAAGATCATCAGCATAATTTCGAGCTTTTACAAGAATATCAGCCTAAGCTTGCACAGCGCATCAGCGACAAACCGCAAGATTGGCAAGGACGTGCTGCTTTACGTGCACAAACTGCAGATTATTTACCTTTGGTTGGACGATATGATCGTGTTTCACCAAACATCTATCTATTCGCAGGACTCGGTTCAAAAGGATTTTTATTTGCACCACTCTGTGCGGAGATTATTGTCAGTCAGATATTTAATGAAACTTTACCTGTGCCAAGTAATTTGGCGTATTTACTAAGACCAAATCGGTTTAAAATAAAACCCTAAGACAAAAGTTAAAAACAAATAAACAGTCCTTGTAGAACTGCTTTCTAAAAAATCATTTCGACACTTATCGCACAATGCCACGCTTCGATGCTTGCAACGAATCTACAAGTAATTGTGCTTCAGGTACGGTCGGTATAATCTCATTTTCAATGGTTTCAATCGCTTCTTTCACCGTAAGATTTGAACGATAGAGCAATTTAAAACATTGCTTCAAACCATTAATGGTTTCCTTGCTCCAACCTTTACGACGCATGCCTTCATAGTTCATGCCGTGTGCACTCGCAGGATTTCCCGATACCATCACATAAGCAGGCACATCTTTAATAATCAATGATGCACCACCAACGAGGCTATAAGAGTCGATTCGGCAGAACTGATGAATCCCTGAGTTACCACCCAGTAACACATGATCACCGACATGCACATGCCCTGCGATACCGACATTATTGGCGATAATATTATGACTGCCAATCATGCAGTCGTGCGCAACATGGGTATTGACCATCAATAAATTGTGGCTACCAATTTTAGTCAGAGATTGATCCTGTGCTGTGCCACGATGTAAGGTGCAATGCTCACGAATGACATTGTGATCACCTATTTCCAACCACGTTTCTTCGCCTTTATACTTTAAATCCTGACAGCGTTCACCCACACTTGCGAACTGAAATATTTGGTTATTTTTACCAATACGCGTATTTTCAGCGACAACCACGTGGGTAAAAATTTCAGTGCCGCTGTCAATACTGACATTCGGTCCAATGAATGAGTATGCCCCGACTTTGACATCATCTGCCAATTTTGCACTTGCATGAATAATAGCTGTTGGGTGAATCAATTCAGCGTTTGCCATCATATATCTAATTTTTGTTGAGATAATAAAATTTCTGCCTGTGCAACGATCTTCTCATCAACACGAGCGGTTACATGGAATTTAAAGACACCACGTCTTTGAAATACAAACTGCGATTGTAACACTAATTGGTCGCCCGGTACGACTGGTCTTTTGAAGCGAACATTCTCCATCCCTGCAAAAAGAAAGTTTTCTCCATCTTTTGGGCGTTTTTGGATAATAATCATCCCCAAAATCCCAGAAATCTGCGCCAAAGCCTCCATCATCATCACACCAGGCATGATCGGATAGCTTGGAAAATGCCCCTGAAAAAACTCTTCATTCATGGTCAGATTTTTATAACCTTGAATAAAGCTTGCATCTTCAGAAATCGCTGTCACACGATCAACCAATAAAAATGGATATTGATGAGGCAAGTAGTCTTGAATTGACTGTGAGTGCATTGGCACTGCAGGCAAAACAAGTGTAGTCGCTAATTCAGAGCTTGTTTTTTTTGTCGTCGTTTGGATTTGGTCGTTCATTGGCTTGTTCAACAGTTTGATGTGATTCGAGCTGGTCAATTCGAGCAGTTAAAACTTTAATCTGTTTTAACAACTTATTGATTGGCATTTCTGACAATTGCCTAAATCCAACAACTGCCTTTCTCCATGCAGCACTTTCAAGCAGACCTGTTCCAGAGGAATATGTCCCTGCTTGATGGATAGATTTAGTCACCATCGACATCCCTGTAAGTTGCACTTGATCTGCAATAGTCAAATGCCCTGCAATTGCACTCGCGCCACCAATAATACAGTGTGCACCGATCTTGGTACTTCCTGCAATAGCGGTCTTAGCAGCGATAGCGGTGTGCTGTCCAATCTGCACGTTATGTGCAACTTGTACTAGATTATCAATGATTACACCGTCGTCAATGACCGTATCGTCCAAAGCACCACGATCTATACTACTATTCGAACCAATGCGCACTTGATGACCAATTCGCACACGACCAAGCTGCGCAATACGATGCCATCGTCCCTGATATGGTGCAAAACCAAAACCTTCAGAGCCGATCACCGTATTGGCATGAATACGCACCTGATCGCCAATCGTCGCTTCAGCAAAAATACTGACATGCGACTCGATCCAAGCCGAATGACCAATACTGACATTTTTGCCAATATGTACATGTGGATAAATATAACTATTTGAACCAATCTGTACATTTTCACCAATTACTGCATAATCACCAATCCTCACATTTTTACCAAGCTGTGCGGTTGGATGAATCACTGCAGTTTTAGCAATATTAGAAAACTCGACTGTATCCGCAAATAAATGCGTCAACTGTGCAAACGCCAAATAAGGTGACTCCACCACGATCAGCTGAAACTGAGTCTGTAGTTTTTCCACCAAATCTTTGGACACAATCAGCACACCAGCTTTTGATGCCAATGCCTGTTCAAGATATTTCTCTCCATTGACGAAAGCAATATCTTGCGCAGTGGCTTGCTCTAAGCTGCGAAGTTTTAGGACATTAAATTGAGAATCGCCATGCACAGCTCCCTGTACATGACGACCAAGTTGTTCAAGACTGTAGCTCACTCAGCAGACCTTATTTCAAAGTTGAATTCACCTGTTGTGTCACTTGAGAGGTCAAGTCGATCGATGGATCAAAGCTCACCACAGATTTACGGTCAATAATCATGGTATATCCACCTTGCTTACGCAAAGCTTCTGTTGCTTGCTCGATCTTTGGTGCAAGGGTTTTATTGATATTTGCCAATGTATCTTGTGCACGTTTTTGCATACCTGCTGCATTGGCATTGAACTCATTCATCTTCGTCGCATAATCTTGCTCAAGTTTTTGCAAATCCGCTTGCTTCATCACTTTGGCATCATTTTGCGCTTTGTTTCTTAATGCAGTCAGTTCTTTAGTTAGACGCTCGTGCTTTTGCTGTTGTGGCTTAAGTGAACTTTCTAAGGTAGACATTTGTGACTTCATATAAGTTGTTTCTGTCGCTGCTTTTTGAATATCAACGACAGCATATTTTTCTGCAAAAGCAGTGCTTGAGCCCAATACACCAAGCACCAACGCAGAAGAAACGAATAATTTACGCATAATTTTACTCCCTTTATTATGGTTTCCGTTTTATACAGTTACACATTGCATATTAAGTGGTATTAGAAGGTACGACCAATCTCAAATTGTATTGACTTGGTATCATCACCTTTTTTGTCATTCAATGGATACGCATAGCTCAATGATAATGGCCCAATCATGGTAATCCATGTAAACCCAACACCTGCGCTATAACGCATTTCATTGAAATCAACATCATATTCGTCAGATTCGGTATCAAAAACTTGACCACCCTCGATAAACATCACAGGGCGAATCTGACGTGCCCAGTCACTCTTGGTTGGCATTGGTAATACAAGCTCCATACCACCTTGAATCAAAGCATTACCACCGACCTCTTCTGGGTCAGGATCACTGGTATTGGTTTGTTCATAAATGACTGAATCATATTGTGGACCCAATGTATTGGTGTCAAAACCACGTACCGAGCCATAGCCACCCGCAAAGAAGTTTTTGTAGAATGGTAGATCGTGCCCATAACCAAGCTTACCATAGCCACGCAAGACAAAACCGCTGTCCCAAAGTGGTAGATACGCTTGTGTATCATAAGTCGCTTTTTGATACTCGACATCACTACCTGGTAATGCTGCATCAACACTTAAGCGGTGATAGATCCCTTTAGTTGGGAAGACTGGACGGTTTAAAGTATTATATGCCCACGATAAATTCAAATTATACGTAAGAAATTCACCTTGGAACTCACTATCATACGTTTCAATAATTCCTGTACACTCATACTCACCCTCATCATTAAGTTCGTAATCATCCGTACAATATTGGCTCGTACCTGTCGCCTTACCACCATTTTCTAGTAAATAATCTCGTACATAGGTTGATACATAAGCACCTGTTGTCACTTTAGTTTTATCTACATTTAAAGTTGCACTGATGTTCTGATTTTCATCCAGTGGATAACCAAAAGTTAAAGAACCACCGATTGAGTCGGTCACATAATTACTGACGTTATAGTCTTCATCAAGCTTGGTTTTACGATAATAAACATTGTAGCCACGACTAATTCCATCAATGGTAAAGTACGGGTCATAGATGTTTAAATTATAATAATCAAGGGTTTCTGAACGAGATAGGTCGATAGACACTCGATTCCCTGTACCCATAAAGTTGGTTTGACTTAAGCCTAACTGATAGGTCACACCACCGCTTTCAGAATAACCTACAGCAATGGTACTTGTCCCTGAATGCTGCTCTTTGACCGCAACATTAAGATCCACTTGATCAGGTGCGTTTGGCACACGAGCAGGCGTAATCTCAACAGTTTCAAAGAAACCTGTACGCTCTAAACGTACTTTAGACAAGTCAATTTTTTCATTACTTGCTAAAGCACCTTCCATCTGACGCAATTCACGGCGTAATACTTCATCGGCAGTTTTATTATTACCTGTAAAGTTAATACGACGTACGGTGATTTGCTGACCTGGATTGATATAATAATTCAAATCAACAGTTTTAGTTTCTTCGTTGATTTCAGGAACCACATTCACTTCAGCGTAGTAATAACCTGCATTCCCAAACTTACGAGTTAATAGCTGTTTTAATGTATTCACACGTGCCTGTGAATAGGTTTCACCAGACTTATAAAGCTGTAATGCTTTTAAGTCTGATTCGCTATACAGTGCATCACCTAAAAACTTGGTTTCACCAAATTTAAATTGCTCACCTTCATCAATACTGACTTCGATGAAAATACGTTTTTTATCTTCACTGATATTGAGCTGTGAATTGAGCACTTCAAAGTTGATATAACCATCATTGAGGTACATCGCACGTAACGCTTCTAAGCTCGCTGTCATACGCTCTTTGGCATAACGATCATTACGTGTCAAGATCGATGACCAAGAACTTTCTTTGACCGCAAATGCACGCTCAATATCACTATCTTTAAATACCGTATTACCAATAACATTGATGTTAACAACTTTGGCTGCATCACCTTCATTAAATAATAGTTTTAAATCAACACGGTTATTGGGGCGAGCAACAGTCTGCACTTGCACATCTGCGTTATAACGACCTTGTTGGGTATATTGTTGCTCTAATTCATTCTCAACATTTTGCAAGACTGACTTTTTCAGTACTTCGCCTTCAGCCAAGCCCATTTTCTTTAAACCTTCGTTTAAAGCTTCAGCCGGGATCAGCTTATTGCCATCAAGCTCGACTTTTGCAATGACTGGACGCTCAACCACTTTAAAAGTTAAAACATTGCCTTGACGATTGGCTTGCACATCATCAAAGTTACCTGACTCGTACAATGCACGTACCGATGCAGCAATCGCTGTATCATCGACCTGATCACCACTACTGACTGGTAAAACACTATACACAGACGCAGGTGTCAAACGTACCAAGCCATCGATACGAATATCACTGACTTGAAAAGTTTCTGCATGTGCAGTTTGTACAATCGCCATCGCACTGACCAGTGCTAAAGGCATGAAATAAGCATTATGACGCATAGTGTTCAGTTCCAGTCTTTTTTCAGTCGTTGGCTTTGTCCGAAAACGCCACCATCAAATCTTTGTATAAAAATTCTTTGCGTAAATACGCTCATCTATCATTCGGATTTTAGATTGATAAATGAAATCCAAAATCTTAGATTTTCAAGTCGATCAATTTTTTCAAATCTCATCGATTAAAATCGCATAAAGTCATTAAACAATGCCAACAACATCATCATGCCAAGCAATGCCATGCCAATTTTAAGCCCAAACATCTGCACTTGCTCTGATACAGGTCGCCCACGAATCAATTCGATGAGGTAATATACTAAATGTCCGCCGTCAAGCATAGGAATCGGTAACAAATTTAACACACCTAGACTGACACTCATCAGCGCCATAAAGGAGAAAAAGGTCTGCCAACCCATTTCAGCACTTTGTCCTGCAACTTTGGCAATGGTAATTGGTCCTGACAAATTGTCTAATCCAATTAACCCTTTTACCATTTTAACAATCCCATTGACTGTCATCACAGACAGCTGCCATGTCTTATCCGTTGCACGGAACAATGCTTCCATCGGACTATATTGAATCGTCTGCTTATACGCATCAGGAATCACAAAACTCTCAGCTTTAATCCCTGCACCAATAAAACCTGTTTCCGTACCCATCGCATCTTTACGTGCTTGAGGCATAACTTTTAAATCAATACTTTGAGCATTACGTAGTACGGTAAATGTCATCAGCTTCTCAGGCGACTGGCGAATATATTCCACCACCTGATACCAATCATCGACCGCATTGCCATTAATCGCTGTGATCTCATCACCAACTTTCATGCCTTGTCGCTCTGCAGCACCACCTGAGCTAATCTCACCAATCACAGGTTTGATTTTCGGCTGATACGGCATAAAGCCTAAACTTTGTAATGGTGATTGGCTTTGATCTTTAATAAAATTTTCTATTGGTAACTGCTTTTCTAAAGTTTGAGTGCCATTTGGTGAAACTTGACGCTCCACCTGTACCGCAAGTGTCCCACTCTCACCCATACGCTCAAGCAAAGCATAATTCAACTTTTCCCAAGTCGGCGTCGCCTGACCATCAACCGCAGTGATTTTATCACCAATACGCAGATCAACTTGTGCAGCAGGAGTTTGCTCCAAAACCCGTCCAATACGCGTATTCAGCTGTTCACTTGCTGGCAAATACAGCGCCCAAAACAACACCACAGCCAACAACAAATTAATCAATGGCCCTGCTGCAACAATGGCAATACGTTTCCACGGCGACTGACGATTAAAAGCGAGATGCACCTGATCTTTCGGCACATCGCCTTCACGCTCATCAAGCATGCGCACATAACCACCGAGTGGAAATGCGGCAAAGCGATATTGAATGCCCGATTTTTTAGACGTCCATTGCAAAAGACTTGGTCCAAAACCAATCGAGTAAACCAAGACTTTGACACCAAGACGTCGAGCCACCCAGTAGTGACCAAACTCATGAATCGCAATCAATGGTCCAAGTAGCATCAAGGCGGCAAAGACAATGAAGAGAATGCTCATAGAGGTACTCCATGATCTTCGATCCACGCTATTGAACGCTCACGTACATGGCGATCGACTTGTAAAATATTTTCAATATTGCTCGCAACTTGTGCAGACACTTGATTGAGCATCTCAGCAACGAGATTTGTGATTTGAGTAAATTTGATCCGCCCTTCTAAGAAGGCTTGTACTGCGATTTCATTCGCCGCATTCAGAATTGTCGGTGCTGTGCCACCAACACGCATCGCTTCACGTGCCAAATTTAAGGCAGGGAATTTTTGGTGGTCTGGTGGATAAAAATCCAATTTTTGTACATCAAACAAATTTAAAGCCTGCACTGAAGTCGAGATACGCTTTGGCCAAGCCAAAGCATGCGCAATCGGCGTACACATATCAGGATTGCCCATCTGCGCAAGGGTCGAACCATCAATATACTGTACCATTGAGTGAATAATACTTTGTGGATGAATTACCACTGTAACAAAATGTTCAGAAATTGAAAATAAATGACACGCTTCGATCAGCTCCAAACCTTTATTCATTAAGGTTGCCGAATCGACTGAAATCTTCTGCCCCATTGACCAATTCGGGTGTTTACACGCCTGAGCAGGTGTAACGTTTTCTAATTGTGATTGATCGAAATGTAAAAATGGTCCGCCAGATGCGGTAAGTAAAATTTGCGATAAGCCAAGTTGTGGCTGTTTATTTTCATTTCGATGCGAAAAATACGACTCAGGCAAACATTGAAAAATCGCATTATGCTCAGAGTCTACTGGAAGTAACAATGCCCCTGATTTTTTCGCCTCAGATAGCAGCAAATCCCCTGACATCACCAAGGCTTCTTTATTGGCAAGTAAAACACGCTTGCCTGATTTGACCGCAGACAAAGTCGGCAACAAACCCGCCGCACCGACGATCGCAGCCATGACAATATCCACCTCAGAATTTGAGGAAATCTCAACTAAACCTTGTTCATCAAAAACCAATTCAGGCAATGGTTGCAGTTTTTTCTCATGTGCTATTTTTTTAAATTGATCCAATTGCACAGATGGGATACCGACCACTTTGGGTTGATATTGTAGGCAAATATCAACGAGCTCAGTGATGCGATGCTGTCCTGTGACCGCATACACCTGATAATCATCGCTATGTTCGGTTAAGATCTTTAAGGTACTTTGTCCAATCGAGCCAGTCGCCCCGAGTATCGCAACCGACTGCTTCATCAAACATCAATTCCCATAAGCTTGAGTAAATACAAACCTGCTGCAAAGATCGGCGTTGCCGAGAGCAAAGAATCTATACGATCAAGCACACCACCATGACCTGGAAATATACGTCCTGAATCTTTCACCCCTGCACGGCGCTTGATCATCGACTCGACCAAATCGCCCTGTACTGATGCCGCCACTGTGACCATCGATAAAAGCAGGAAAATAATAAAAGCTGTGGTGCTAAGCTCTAAATATACCGCTGATACAGCAATCATAATCAACGCCGAAGTTGCCAATCCACCGAGCAACCCTTCTACTGACTTATTTGGGCTAACATTGGGTGCGAGTTTGCGCATACCAAACTTACGTCCGACAAAATATGCGCCTGAATCAGCTCCCCAGACCAAGAGGAACACATACATCAACCACCACGGCGAAAACTGCCACAGAAAGAATATCGCCGTCACTGCAGCAAGTACAAATACAGCACCTACAATTAATAATGAAGAATTAAACCATGCATCATAGTTCGGATAACGACGTACCCAAACGATACTTACTGCCCAGATGAGTATCGAGGCTAACCAAAATAGAATCCATACGTCTGCAAGATAGAGCATGCAAAGCAATGACACTAACGCAAGCGCACTACCGTAGTACCATGCAGCGACCATCTTATGATTTTGCGTATCCGCTTGTAATGGCACAAGTTTCAACCACTCGTAGCCTGCGCCCAAAGCGGCTAAAGTCATAAGTCCAATCATTGGATATGCTGAAGTACTTGCAAACATACACACGAGTACGACAACCAACAAAACCAATGCGGTGATGATCCGCTCTAACATATTTTAATTCTCAGTATGATATTGGATGGCTTGCACTTGCTCAGAAGTTTTACCAAAACGACGTTCACGCTGTGCAAAGTCTTTTAAAATTCGATCAAACTCTTCCACTGAAAAGTCAGGCCATAAAGTTTCTGTAAAAAATAGCTCTGCATAAGCAGTCTGCCATAATAAAAAATTAGATAAGCGAAAGTCCCCGCCTGTGCGGATCAAGACATCTACAGGCGCAAGATCATTTAAGCAGGTTTGTTGATGGAAAGTGTGCTCATCAATCTCGTCAAGAGTGAGCTGATTCTGTTGCACTTGTTGCGCTAAGCTTTTTGCTGCCTGCACCATATCCCACATGCCACCATAGCTAATCGCAATGGTCAAGGTCATCGCAGTATATTGTGCTGTTTCTTGCTCTGCATCAAGCATTAGCTGTTGTAAACGTGCGGAAAGTTTCGAACGATCACCAATAAAACGTAAGGCAATCTGATGCTTTATCATTCTCGGCTTTTGCTCTATGACAGTTTCTTCAAGAAGTTGCATTAATAAAGCGACTTCTGACTCGGGACGATTCCAATTTTCACTGGAAAAAGCAAACACTGTAAGGGATTGAATACCAATCGCACGACAATGCTCCACTAGCGGATCAAGCCGATCTTTACCCGCGCGATGCCCACCACCCGAGTCTAAATGATTGCGTTTCCCATAGCGATTATTGCCATCCATAATAATGGCAACATGCTTTGGCAGAGTAGACGCAGAAATCATCGGTTGAATCGTGACAGTCAAAAACTTATACCTGCATCAATTCCGCTTCTTTATCGGCTAAGCGCTTATCCACTTCAGCAACATATTTATCAGTGAGTTTCTGAATATCATCCCCTGCACGACGCTCGTCATCTTCAGAAATTTCTTTTTCTTTCAATAAATCTTTCACATCACCCAATACATCACGGCGAATATTACGAATCGCCACTTTGGCATTTTCTGCTTCAGAACGTGCAAGCTTTTGCATATCACGGCGAGTTTCTTCAGTGAGTGCTGGTAGTGGCACACGAATCACATCGGCAGAGATCGGGTTTAAACCCAAATCACTTTCACGAATCGCCTTATCCACCGCAGACACCATATTTTTCTCAAACGGCTGTACAAGTAAAGTTCGAGAATCATCCAAACCAACACTCGCTACCTGATTCAACGGCACGTCTGAACCATAATACGGCACCATAACGCCATTGAGCATAGATGGATGCGCACGTCCTGTACGCACTTTGGCAAAGCCTTGCTCTAATGATTCAAGGCTCTTTTGCATGCGTTGTTCGCCATCTTTTTTAAGGTCATTAATCATGCTGTATTCCGTATCAAATTTTCAAAAATTGCATCATTATAAATGAATTTTTGCCGAAAAGTGTAGCTTCACTTTTCGGCAATCTGTTTAAACCCGCAAATGCTGCGTGATCATTTTAATGATTGAAGCTCAGTTTAGTTGCTAACGCGCGTACCTTCATTTTCACCCATCACCACTGACAGCAATGCACCTGATTTATTCATATCAAAGACGTGCAATGGGACATCATGGTCACGACATAAGCAGATCGCCGTCAAGTCCATCACACCGAGTTTTTCATCAAGCACTTGGTCAAACGTCAAACTATCGTATTTCACCGCATCATCATATTTGCTTGGATCTTTGTTATACACACCATCGACTTTGGTGGCTTTTAAGATCAATTTTGATTCAATCTCAATCCCACGTAAGCAGGCTGCGGTATCTGTAGTAAAGAATGGATTGCCTGTGCCTGCAACAAAGACACACACTTCACCATTATTCAGATGACGAATCGCATCACGACTTGAATACGGTTCAACCACCGTACCGATCTCAAGCGCAGACATCAGACGAGTTTTGATATTACGACGCACCAAAGCATCACGCATTGCCAAGCCATTCATAACGGTCGCAAGCATACCCATTTGATCACCTGTGACACGACCAACCAAGCCATCTTTTTGCAATTGGCTACCACGGTAGAGATTACCACCGCCAACCACGATACCAACCTGCACACCGAGTCCAACCAAATGCGCAATGGATAATGACATTTGATCAAGTACAGTGGCATCAATGCCCATTTCTTTATTTCCAGACAAAGCCTCACCAGAAAGCTTTAGTAAAATACGGGTATAGCGTGGACTTTTTTCACTCATGATCAGGCTCCAAAATTTATGTGTATACTTTTCTAAAAATCAATTCAAACTTTAATTCATATGCTATTCGATCAAGCAATGACTTCAATCAGCTCGGCAAACAAGTCATATTCATCAGCATCAGTAATTTTCACTCGAATTAAATTGCCTGCCTTAATCGCATCACGATCAATATCTTCGACAAAAACATTACCATCAATCTCAGGCGCATCAGCATACGAGCGAGCCACTGCCACCGGATACTCTGCCTCCAGTTCATCGACTAAGACCGTCATGGTTTTACCAATACGTTGCTGTAATTTCTGTGATGAAATTTCTTGTTGCAGTTGCATAAAGCGTTCAAAACGCTCTTGCTGAATATCTTCTGGCACATGATTTGGCAAATCGTTCGCTGTTGCACCCTCTACAGGTGAATATTTAAAACAGCCAACACGATCAAGTTGTGCTTCTTTCAGCCAATCGAGCAAATATTGAAAATCTTCTTCAGTTTCTCCAGGAAAACCCACCACAAAAGTCGAGCGAATCACCAGTTCAGGGCATTTTTCACGCCATGCTTTGATACGATCCAAAGTATTTTCACTGTGTGCAGGGCGCTTCATCGCCTTTAATACACTTGGACTCGCATGTTGAAATGGAATATCTAAATACGGCAAGATTTTACCTTGTGCCATCAGATCAATCGCTGCATCGACGTGTGGATACGGATAGACATAATGCAAACGCACCCAAATCCCAAGCTGACCGAGTGCTTCGCAAAGATCATAAAATTTGGTTTTTAAAGGCTGACCATCCCAAAAGTCGAGCTTGTATTTGGTATCGACACCATAAGCAGAAGTATCTTGAGAAATGACCAATAATTCTTTGACACCTGCACGCTTCAAGGCTTGCGCTTCCTGCATCACACTACTAATCGGACGTGATACCAAATCACCTCGCATACTTGGAATAATGCAGAAGGTACAGCGATGATTACAGCCTTCGGATATTTTTAAATAGGCATAATGTTTCGGTGTCAGACGAATGCCCTGCTCAGGGACAAGATCGACAAAAGGATTGTGTTTCGGCTGTTGGGGGACATATTGATGGACTGCATCCATCACATCTTGATACGCTGCCGCACCTGTGACTTTGAGTACACTTGGGTGCATCTCACGGATTTTTGCTTCGTCTTTACCCAAACAACCTGTGACGATCACTTTGCCATTTTCACTAATCGCCTCACCAATCGCATCTAAAGACTCTAGAACTGCCGACTCGATAAATCCACACGTATTCACAACTACGAGGTCTGCGCCATCATAATTCTGTGCCACTTCATAGCCTTCGGTCTTCAGCTGAGTCAAAATACGCTCAGAATCAACCAGTGCCTTAGGACAACCTAAAGATACAAAGCCTACTTTTGGGGATTTCATGACTAGACACTCCGAAACAATCGCTATATTGTAAGGTGTTTTGCCCAAGAAAAATAGTCAACACAATAACAATCAAACACAATCCACAGTCAGTTTTTAACCCATTACGCTCAACTCAGATGAAAGCACTTTATATTTCCTTACACTAAAAATGATTTATTTTGGTGCAAAAATATAAATTTTAATATTTCGCCCCACAATTGTGCATATAATCCATTTTACCCAGTCTTTTAATTCATTGAAATTGATCAGCAAATACTTTTTCATGATCCAACATAAAGACTTTGGGTACCTCAAGCATCGCAACCGAAAGCTTTTAGTGCATGTTTTTGCAATTGCTCCACTGGATCACAAAGCTTGGCTTGAAACTTGCTTAATACCCAATAACTTAGAAATTTAGCTTTATTTGGCAAGTCAGATTTTGCGCCATTTTAAAGCTTAGGCATATAAATATATGGACTTGCGCACCAATATAGACTACCGATCCATTGTCGATCATATGACCACTGCCGTATTGTTGCTCAATGCAGATTTGACAGTGCATTACATGAACTCAGCATGTGAAAGCTTGTTTGAGATGAGCTTTTTACGTGCATACGGCATGCGAGCAAAGCATTTAGTTGAACTGAGCGAAGACAGTCAATTTAGCCTTGAGGAAGTTCTGCAAAAGACTTTGGATACCGCTCAGCCTTATACTCACCGTGAAGCATTACTCAATATTTCTCTCAAAGATCGCTTTGTTGATTACACCGTATCTTTATTACCAAACAACAAAACTGGAACTTTATTGGTTGAGTTTCAACAGATTGATCGTTTACTACGTATTTCTAAAGAAGAACTCCATATTCAACAACATCAAATCGCACGACAGCTGATCCGTGGTGTGGCACATGAGATTAAGAATCCATTGGGTGGCATTCGAGGTGCAACACAGCTTCTTGGTCGTAATGTCAAAGATGCGCAGATCAAAGAATATACAGACATCATCATTGATGAAGTTGACCGACTTCGCAATCTCGCCGATACCATGCTCGGCTCTCGTCAAATGCCGAGTTACGAGCCAGTCAATATTCATGAGCCATTAGAACGTGTGCGCTCTCTCGTACTTAGTCAAACCAAAAATAAAATCAAAGTGCAACGTGACTACGACTTATCTTTGCCCGATGTGATCGCCGATCGAGATCAGCTTATTCAGGTAATTTTAAACATCAGTGTCAATGCCGTACAAGCCATGACTGAGAATGCCGATTTTTTCCATGAAAATGATACTCCTCGGCTCACTTTCCGAACTCGAATACAACGCCTCGTCACCATTCAAGGCGTGCACCATCGCAGTGCAGTTCGAGTCGATATTGAAGACAATGGCCCAGGCATTCCTGCCGATATTTTAGAATCGGTTTTTTATCCAATGGTGTCAGGTCGTGCCAATGGGACAGGACTTGGGCTCAGCATTGCGCAAAACATTATGCGACAACATCAAGGCATGATCGAGTGCCACTCTGAAGCAGGTCAAACCATATTTAGCTTATATCTACCTTGGGAGAATAGAACATGACACAGCACAAGATTTGGGTCATTGATGACGACCGTGCCATGCGCTGGGTATTGGAAAAGACCTTCAAGGAAGAAGGCTTTGACGTAACAAGTTATGAAGAAGCACAATCTGCACTTGATCATTTAACTGATACACAACCTGATGTGATTCTCACCGATATCCGTATGCCCGGTATGGATGGGTTAAACTTTCTATCTAAAGTTAAAAACTCATTCCCAGACCTGCCTGTGATCATCATGACAGCACACTCTGACCTAGAGTCTGCTGTATCAAGCTATCAAACAGGTGCGTTTGAATACTTACCAAAACCTTTTGATATTGATGAAGCATTGGCATTAGTTAATCGTGCAATTTTGCACATCACCAAGCTACAACAACAAGAAAGTGCCAAAGTACCAGTTGCCCCACCATCGACTGAAATCATTGGTGAATCTCCTGCGATGCAAGAAGTGTTTCGTGCCATTGGTCGCCTATCGCAGTCACACATTACCGTATTGATTAATGGTGAATCTGGTACAGGTAAAGAACTTGTAGCTCATGCACTACATCGCCACTCACCTCGCAGTAGCAAACCATTCATTGCCTTGAATATGGCAGCGATTCCAAAAGATTTGATCGAAACAGAATTGTTTGGGCATGAAAAAGGTGCGTTTACAGGGGCAAACACGCAACGTCAAGGTCGCTTTGAACAAGCCAATGGCGGTACGCTATTTTTAGATGAAATTGGCGATATGCCATTCGATACCCAAACTCGCTTACTCCGTGTACTCGCCGATGGTGAGTTTTATCGGGTTGGCGGACACATTCCTGTCAAGGTCAATGTCCGTATCGTCGCTGCAACACATCAAGATTTAGAACGCTTAGTACAGTCGGGCAAATTCCGTGAGGATTTGTATCATCGCTTAAATGTGATTCGTATTCACATTCCAAAATTGGCACATCGTAGCGAAGACATTCCAAAACTTGCAGAACACTTCCTTGCACGTGCTGCCAAAGAACTTGCCGTTAGTCCAAAAATTCTCAAAGCTGAAACCAAAGACTATCTCAAACAATTGCCGTGGCCGGGTAACGTCCGTCAACTTGAGAATACCTGTCGTTGGCTCACTGTAATGATTACAGGTCGTGAAATCTACCCTGAAGATCTACCGACTGAGCTACGTCAGATTCCATTACAACAGCGTGGTCTTGAAACTACGCCATTGACGAATACAAGCATTAGCTTTCATACACAAAGTACAAATCCAAATACCACTAGTCATATGCAAGCGAATGTGCACAGTGATATGCAGAGTCATGCAGGAAACCATACTTGGGATCAGCTCCTTGAGCAATGGGCATTGGAAAAGTTACAAAATGGAGAGATGAAAATACTCGAAGTGGCTGCACCAATGTTCGAAAAGACACTGATCTTAGCAGCGCTGAATCAGACCCGTGGTCGTAAACGTCATGCCGCAGAGCTACTTGGCTGGGGACGCAATACCTTGACACGTAAAATGAAAGAGCTTGGCATGGATAGTAGTGATGATGAAGATTAAGCAACTTCATTTGACCTAAGGTGAACTACTAAAACCACACTATTTTCGCATTGTTCTTTTATCATGAAATGATTAATCTAAAACCACCTGATGCTTCTTTTTACAGTAAGTTCAAATCATGGTGGTTTTTTTATGCGACATTTAATTTTTAAAATTTGTTTAGGGTTAGGCTCTGTACTTCTCACAGTGCCAGTGAGTTTTGCCACGGTTGGCGGTAAATCATATATCGAGCTTCTGGGCTATGAAGCCAAAGATCAAAAACTCTATCTTCTCAAACATGATGAAGATGCCAGTGGCAGACTTCCTCAATTGTATTATTTTGATTTTAAGTCAGCTCAGCCTGAACAATTGATCGAAGTTAAATCCATCTATCCACGAACGAAGACTGGGGAAATTGATTATTTCTCAGATGGCACTGATGTACCTTTTGAACGTGAACTCAAAAAAATTACACGTCGATTAAAAAAACTCTATCCAATCAATCCAAATATTTTCAAAATCAATGTAGAAAAAGAAGAAACGTTACAAGTGCCTGCTTGGGCTGACCCTGAAAAAACCATGCCTGAATATCGTTATGACTACACTGTGGAGGATAGCCCATACAAAAGCACCTCGCAGCAGGCTGTAAGCTATGCGCCGAAATTGACGATTAAGCAAGCGTTTCGCATTCCAAAGCAAGATCGCATGGTTGTTACAGTCGAATACCTCGGCTTTCCTGATGAAACCATGTACACCAATGAAGATGCGATTATTCTAAGCAAATAGAACACCAGTTGAAAATAGATGTCCATAAAAAAAGCGACCCTCAGGTCGCTTTTTCAAATATATCAATAAGATATAAATTAAGCAGTATTAATTCACAGTGGTTTGCGTAGCATCTGCATTTGGCGCATCGACTTGAGTTGACGCTTGTGTAGAGGTTTCAGTTAGCCCACCACCCAGTGTTTTATACAACTCAATCTGACTGTTGATATTCGCCTGACGCAGAGCAAGCAAGCCCTGTTCAGCAGAATACGCTGTACGCTGTGCATCCAATACAGTTAAATAATTATCCAAACCTGCACGGTAGCGAGCTTGTGACAATTGATAAGTCTTATTGGTTGCTTCAACTAAACGACGCTGTGCTGCAATACGATCTTCAATATTTGCACGTGTTGCCAACACATCATTCACTTCACGGAACGCAGTCTGTACAGTAGATTCATAGTCAGACAATGCAATCTTTTGATCGACTTCAGAGATTTTGATATTGGCACGTCGAGTACCATAGTCAAAGATTGGCAAGTCAATACTTGGACCAACACTCCAAACAAATGAACCAGATTTAAATAAATCGCTTAGATCAGTCGAAGCATAACCCGCTGAACCCGTCAAACTAATGGTTGGGAATAATCTTGCTTTTGCCGCACCAATGTTGGCACCTGCTGCACGTAGTTGATATTCCGCAGACTTAATGTCAGGACGATTAACCAATAATTCACTTGGTAAGCCAGCACTCAATACTTGATTATCAGTAATGTGAACCACTGCTTTGTCAGGCAATAGACCATCGGGTACAGTTTGCCCGACCAAAAGATTCAACGCATTTTTCTGCTGCGCAACTTCTGTCTTATAACCCGCAACATCGCCACGAGCCGTTTCTACAGAAATTTGCGATTGACGCAGTGGAATCTCACTGTCTAAACCAACATCAAAACGACGCTTATTTAGGTTATAAGACTCTTGTTGTGCCTTTAAAGTTTGTTCTGCAAGCTTTAAGTTTTGCTCTGCAAATGAAATCGCCGCCCATGCTTGCGCAACCTGTCCAACCAATGCCACCTGAGTCGCATCACGAGCGGTTTGCGTCGCAAAGTAACTTTCAAGTGCAGCATCTTTTAGGCTTGCAACACGCCCCCAAAAATCAAGTTCATATGCCGTTACCCCAAGCCCTGCACTATAAGTCGTGTAAGGATCTGGAGCAGTTGCCGTTTCTTGCCGAGTTACACTACCACTCGCACCAACTGTTGGTAGCTGATTATTACGAGTGATTTGATATTGATATTGTGTCTTTTCAATATTCAGTGCAGCTGTGCGTAAGTCACGGTTGTTTTCTAAAGCAAGTGCGATCACTTGCTCAAGACGTTCATCCGCAAAATATTCACGATAACCTTGTGATGCAATCGACTGTGATCCATCTTGAGCGAGCGCCATATATTCCGCAGGAATATTTGGCTCTGCTGCAGGCACAGCAGGCTTCATGCTTTGACATGCAGTCAGTGATACCGCCAATACAGTCAATGCAAAACCTCGTCCGATCATACTATTCATCATTGTCATGACATTATTCCTGTGTTGTGGTTGTGGTAGCTTTTGGTTTTGCTTTGTACTTAAACATGCTACGCACGATCACGTAGAAGACTGGGATAAAGAATACGCCTAAGAAGGTCGATGTCAATACACCACCAAGTACACCAAAACCAACAGAGTGCTGACTGTTTGCACCTGCACCGCTAGAGAGTGCCAATGGCAATACACCAAAACCAAATGCCAAGGTTGTCATGATGATTGGACGCAAACGCATTTTCGCCGCATGCAAAGTCGCTTCGATGAGTTCTTCACCTTGTTCTTGAAGCTCTTTGGCAAATTCAACAATCAAAATGGCATTCTTCGCAGACAAACCAATCACCGAAATCATCGCCACTTGGAAATAGATGTTGTTGGATAAGTTTGGATCGCCTTTGATCATCATACCAAGTAGGGTCAAACCAACTGCACCCAAAATACCGAGTGGTACAACCAAGAGTACAGAGAATGGAACCGACCAACTTTCATACAACGCTGCCAAACAGAAGAAAACAATCAATAAAGACAAGGCATAGAGCATCGGCCCTTGACTACCCGCTTCTTGTTCCTCAAGTGATAGACCTGTCCATTCAAGTGCATAGCCGTCCATGCCCATTTCAGGCAGCTTATCCACCATCTCTTGCATGGCTTGCATGGCATCACCAGAGCTCACACCCGGTGCTGGACTACCCTGAATGTTCACCGATGATACACCGTTATAACGCTCAAGACGTGGCGAACCGTACGCCCACTCACCTGTTGCAAAGGCTGAGAACGCAATCATATCGCCTTGATCATTACGGACATACCATTGATTTAAATCTTCAGGCATCATACGAGATGCGGACTCACCTTGCACGTAGACACGCTTGACACGACCACGATCGATAAAGTCATTGATATATGAGCCACTCCACGCAATACCCATAGTGCTATTGATGTCAGCAAAGCTCACACCTAATGCACCTGCTTGCGCTTGATCAATATTGATCTTGTATTGTGGCGTATCTTCTTGACCATTCGGACGCACACCAGTCAAACGCTCATCTTGCGCAGCCATACCCAGCAATGCATTTCGTGCATTCATTAACTCTTCATGACTTTGACCATTCAGTGCAGTCAATTGCATGTTAAATCCCGAGGCAATACCAAGCTCAGGCATTGATGGCAACTGAATCGGCATGACATAAGATGCTTCAGGAATGGTCATATTCAGTGCCATCGCACGACCAATAATCGCACCAATTTTTGATTCTTCAGAGGTACGATCTTCCCAATCTTTCAAACGAATAAAGCCGATACCCGCATTTTGTGCTACCCCTGTAAAAGAGAAGCCTGCAACAGTAAAGATTGATTGCACATGATCTTTTTCTTGACCAAGATAGTAGTCTTCCATTTTAGTGTTGACTTCGATAGTACGATCAAGTGAGGCATTTGGTGGCAACTGCACCAAGCTAATAATCACGCCTTGATCTTCATCAGGCAAGAAGCCTGTTGGTAAGTTTTTATAACTCACAAACAATAAGGCACATACCACAACAAAACCAATAATCGGCACAATCAAACGCTTGGTCAAGAAAGCAACTGCTTTTTGATAACGCCCAGCTGTGCGATCAAACCAATTATTAAAGCCACGGAAGAATCGTGCAAAGAAACCATTACTTTGCGGTTTATTTGGATCATGTTGCTTCAAGATTGTTGCACATAATGCAGGTGTAAAGGTTAAAGCGACGATCAACGACAATACCATCGCTGTCACCAACGTCAATGCAAACTGACGGTAAATCACACCCGTAGAACCTGCAAAGAATGACATTGGAATAAATACCGCTGCCAGTACAGTGGTAATACCAATCAATGCGCCAGTAATCTGCCCCATCGACTTTTCAGTCGCAGCCACAGGATCACTGTGATCTTCGGTCATGACACGCTCGACGTTTTCCACGACGACGATGGCATCATCGACCAACAGACCAATCGCCAATACCATGGCAAACATGGTCAATGTATTGATACTAAAGCCAAACATGTTGATCACGGCAAAAGTTCCCAATACCACCACAGGTACAGCAAGTGTGGGAATAATGGTTGCACGCCAGTTCTGCAAGAACAGGAACATCACGATAAATACCAAGACCACTGCCTCGACCAACGTATGAACAACACTTTCAATCGATAGCTTGATGAATGGTGTGGTATCAAACGCAATATCGTCTTTCAATCCCGTTGGATAGTTCGCACGGAGCTCTGTCAGCTTTTCCTCAACCGCTTCAGCCGTATCGAGCGCATTTGCACCTGTCGCCAGTGTGATTGCAATACCACCCGCAGGCTTGCCGTTGTAGCGAGAGTCAAACATATAACTGTCTGAACCCAACTCAACACGTGCAACATCTTTGATACGTACTTGCGCACCATTGCCCGCATTTTTCAAAAAGATATTTTCAAATTCTTCAGGGGTTTGCAACAAGCTTTGTGCAGTCACGGTCGCATTGATCGCCTGTCCTTCCACAGAAGGAGAACCACCAAGTTGTCCAACAGCGACCTGAGCATTTTGTGCATTGATCGCTGCCGAAATATCCGATGGATTCAACTGGAAGCTAGCCATCTTGGCAGGATCTAACCAAATGCGCATCGCATAAGAACCACCAAAGACTTGAATACTACCGACACCCTGTACACGACTCAACGAATCAGACAGATTCGAATTCACATAATCTTTAATGTCTGAATCCGTCAAAGAACCATCAGGCGAATAAAATGCAATAACCTGTAAAAAGCTACCACCACCTTTGCTCACCGTCACACCTTGACGTTGTACATCTGCAGGAAGTAAAGCTGTTGCAGATTGCAATTTGTTCTGCACTTGAACTTGTGCAATATCAGGATCTACACCCTGTTCAAAATTCAGCTGAATTGTCGCTTGACCATTGTTGGCACTATTTGAAGACATATAGCGCAAACCATCCAAGCCATTCATTTGCTTTTCAATAATTTGCGTCACTGTATTTTCAACAGTAGATGCCGAAGCACCTGGATAAGTCGCTGTAATTGTCACGGTTGGTGCTGCGATCGTTGGATACTGTGCTATCGGCATGCCTGTTAAGGTCATGATCCCTGCCAGCATGATGATGAGCGCAATCACCCACGCAAAGATCGGGCGATGAATAAAATACTTAGCCATTTAACACCACCCCTTATGTATTTGAAGTAGTTGTTTGTTCAGTTTCAGTGGCTTGCTTCGATGGTGCTTTTTCAGCTTCAGCTGTTGGCTGAGCATCTGATTTCGCTTCAGGTTTAGCTTGCCCTTGAGCAGCGCCCGCACCTTGCTGAGCATCAGATTTTTGCGCATTTGGATTGTAAGGACTTGGTTTCACATCTTGTCCTTCTTTCACTTTTGCCACACCTTCGACGATGATCTTGTCACCCACAGTTAAACCTTTGGTCACAACCCATTGCTGATCTTTCATGCCGACCGTTTCAACAGTACGCGTTTCAACTTTGTTTTCAGCATTGACAACCATCACTTGCGCAGACCCAGTTGGAGTGCGTGATACCGCAACCTGAGGGACAAGATACGCATTCGGAACAATGCCTTGCACCACTTGCGCAGTCGCAAACATACCCGGTAAGAGCAATTGATTTGGATTTGCGAATACTGCACGCAGTGTCACCGAACCAGTTTCAGGGTCAACACTTGCATCAGAGAATGCCAAGTTACCTTCGATCGGGTACATACTGCCATCTTCAAGCTTGAGCTTCACTTTGGTGTTATTACTTTGATCAAGGGCGCCATTTTTCATGCCTTGACGCAAGCGTAGAAGCTCAGCACTCGATTGGCTAATATCGACATAGATCGGATCAAGCTGTTGAATCTTGACCAATGGATCAGCCTGACCTGCAGTAACTAAAGCACCTGCTGTCACAGAAGAACGACCTGTTTGACCCGAGATCGGCGCACGCACTGTTGAATAGCCCAAGTTGATTTGTGCATTTTTCAATGTCGCACGAGCTGCTTCCAAATCAGCCTCTGCTAAACGCACTTGCGCAACGATGTCATCATACTCTTGCTTCGATACCGCATTGCTTCCAACCAACTGACGATAACGTCCTTCAGTGGTACGAAGCGCATTTAAGTTTGCCTGTGCACGACGCTCAGCAGCTTTATAATTATCGACACTCGCACGATTGGTACGATCATCAATTTCATAGAGCGCTTGTCCACTGCGGACATAACTACCTTCTGTAAACAAACGCTTCAAGATCACACCACTGGCTTGTGGGCGAACTTCAGAGATTTGATATGCCGATGTACGACCTGTCATCTCCACCACATTTTCAACACTCTGTGGCTGTGCAACGATCACACCCACTTGTGCAGGAGGCATTTGCTGAGCGGCAGCACCTTGTGCGGCTTGTTCAGAATCTTTACTACAACCAACCAAGGCCAGTGTTACGGCTAAGGTACATGCACTGAGCACAGGTGCCCAATTTTTTGCCGTTCTCATTTATTCACCTCTAAACTAATAAAGCCAATAATAAACAAAACAATATGTATGTTTAATTCATACAAATTGTTGTTTCATAAAAAATTTGTTCATCCACCAAGCAGAGAAAAACATCATCAAAACTGCAATGATCCACCCTGCCAATACATCTGTTGGATAATGCGCATTAATATAGACTCTAGACCATCCCATCAATAATGCCCAAAGTACAGCAATACCCAATATCCAATATTTCACGATTCGATTTGATCCGAGTACCACGACGAACATCACCGCAATCATCGCAGCATAAGCACTATGCGCACTCGGAAAAGCACTACCATAGGTTTCAACCAAAGTCCCATGAAGGACATCAGGTCTTGGTCGTGCAAATAACCATTTAAGCAACCACGTCACAACCACAGTCGAAGCAAAACCTGATACCAATATCAACGCTTGCTTTGTCTTGTGTTGAACCAAAGAATAGACCAATAACAAAAATGCAATCAGCGCAGTCCCATATAGACTACCAATATATGCAAGTAGCACAGCACTACGCTCCAGAATACTTACATCATACTGCTGAACCCATGCCATAAGATATTGATCAAAAGCATTATGCGGATCAAAAAACACCATCAGCATCAGTGCAATTAAAAACAAAACAAGTAATATAAAAATCAATAACATATGCAATCTACTTGTATTTTATCGCACAAATTTTACAGACAGATGTCTCATGTCCATATCGACCCGACACAAAGTGTACTGATCAGTACACTTTTTTTCAAGTATTCCCTTTCCAAAATAACAAATACATCCGACCAATTTTGTATATTTTATATTTTTTGTGAAATATTTAACTTCGTAGAGTTTAAACAAAAAAATAGAGCATCCTTTTGGATGCCCTACTTCTTACTAATCAAGCTGATTGAATTTGTTGACGACCTACCCTAACAGATCAAACAATTCAAACCATCAAAATTAGTTCACCATGTCAGCAACTGCTGCACGCTCTTCTTCCAACTCATTCAAAGTGAAGTTGATACGCTCACGGCTAAATTCGTCGATCTCAAGACCTTCAACGATCTTATATTCGCCATTTTCACAAGTCACAGGGAAACCGAACATTACGCCTTCAGGGATGCCATATGATCCGTCAGAAGGAATACCCATAGTTACCCATTTGCCATTTGTGCCAAGCGCCCAATCACGCATGTGATCGATCGCAGCATTTGCAGCAGATGCAGCAGATGACAAACCACGTGCTTCGATGATCGCCGCACCACGCTTACCAACAGTCGGCAAGAATACGTCTTTGTTCCAAACCGCATCGTTGATTTTGTCTTTCAAGCTTTCGCCATTTACATGTGCAAAACGGTAATCTGCATACATGGTTGGAGAGTGGTTACCCCAAACCGTCATGTTTTCGATGTCAGCAACCGCAACACCTGCTTTTTGCGCAACTTGCGTCAAAGCACGGTTGTGGTCAAGACGAAGCATTGCAGTGAAGTTCTTCGCTGGAAGATCTGGTGCAGATTTCATTGCGATATACGCATTTGTATTTGCAGGGTTACCTACAACCAATACTTTCACGTCACGGCTAGCAACTTCATTCAAAGCTTGACCTTGACCGATGAAGATTTCACCATTGACTTTAAGAAGATCGGCACGTTCCATACCTGGACCACGTGGACGTGAACCCACTAACAACGCATAGTCAGCATCTTTGAATGCAACTTTAGGATCGTCAGTACCAACCATACCCGCCAACAATGGGAATGCACAGTCATCAAGCTCCATCATTACGCCTTTAAGCGCTTGTTGAGCTTTCTCAACTGGGATCTCAAGCAATTGTAAAATAACAGGTTGATCTTTACCTAGCATCTCACCGCTTGCGATACGGAATAATAAGCTATAACCAATTTGACCAGCTGCGCCTGTAACGGCAACACGAACTGCTTGCTTCATGTAATTATCTCCAATTGAGAGGTTCGTTCACACGGATTAAGAATTGACCTTATCGGATATGGTCGTTTCTTGTTAATCTTAAATTTTATAAACGGGCGAGATTGTACTCTATCCACAGTTTTCTTGCATCTAAAAGACAATGACTTTCAACAAAAGTTGTAATAAAAAATCAAAACGATCCGTTATTTGTATAAAAAAAGACTTTTGAAATGGGTGCGTGAAATTTGAAATGAATGTGTAAAAGGCTGACACATCAAATATCGAATCTGTCCGAAACTTTTAATAAGAGCCTTTAATTAACACTTGAGATGGACAGGTGCTCCGTTGTTGGATTTGACAGGCTTGGTACTTGCCATTTGAACGATAGCAAACTTCGACATCAGTCAGAAGATTGGATACCCCACCTTCACCACGACAACCCATCTTTAAACTTGAATAACTCAGTCCAGAGTTGAGTCGATAAAACTGATTTTCAACTTTTGATCGGCTCACTCGAATTGTCGTCGGTGATGTTACTTCTGAAGGAATTTTTAACTGTTCTGCGAATGCGACAACTTTACGGAAATATTGGCTTGCATTCATCGACACACATCCGCCGACCGATCGCCAAAGACGTGCTTGTGACGCCTCATCAGGGATTAAGCGCATCAGCACACGCTTTTGTATTGGGGATAAATTGACAGCACTTGATGTTTCACAACGACTGGTATCGACACCTTCAGGAAATAAACCCAAAACAGTCAGCGAATATCCCTCCAAACATTGTCGTGTTCGCTTTTGTGATGCATCGATTTGACAGACCGCTGGTGAGAGTTCTACATGCAAAACATAGCTTTTCGGTGCAGCATAGACACTAGATGCATGCGATAAAAGGATGATAAACAGAAACGCACCACCGAACCGAAATATACTCGGGATCACAGCTCTAATAACGTCGAATATTGAGTAATTCAAATCATGATAACGTTGCATATTATCTATCATCTTCATAAGGCATCACACCACATTAAAACTGCTGTGGTATTGGGTACATCAGCCGATTAATCGACTGATTACCCTGCCCTAAGACCACGCCATAGTGCATCGCATTTTCCATGACATGCTTGACGTAATCCCGTGTTTCTAAGATTGGTACAGACTCCGCATATTGATCTGCATCAAGATTTTGAATACTCGGTTGCCAACGACGCGCACGATTCGGTCCTGCATTGTAGCCTGCAGTCGCTAAGACTGGATGACCATTGAGCTGACCTTGAATCATACTGAGATAATAGGTGCCATAGCGGATATTCGTATTCATATTCGATAATGCACCGCTATCGTAACTTTCACCCATCTGCCTTGCGACTAGACGTGCCGTATCAGGCATGATCTGCATCAATCCACCTGCGCCAACATGCGAGCGAGCTCCCACATTAAAACGACTTTCTTGACGCATCAAACCATATGCCCATGCAGGGTTAATACTCACTGAATTACTATAATTCACCACAGTGGATTGATACGGTGTTGGATAGCGAAGTGCATAATTATGACGCTTCTCTGTACGATCCGCTGCATAGATTGCACGATCATACCAACCCATATCGGTAGCACGCTTCGCTGCTGCCAAGATCAAACCATCATCATGTTTCAGATAGGCTTGGCGTACCGCCCAGTTCCATTCACGATTGATATAGTTTTCAGGCGCATCGATATTTCGCAGTGCAAATGCACGTTGGAAATGCACATCTTTGGTAAGACGTGAAAAATCACTGGTGGTTGGCTGATACGCCTCTGGAAAACTTGAGTAATTTTGCTTTAAACGTGCCTTAGCAAGCAGGCCATGATAATCATCTTGCGTAGCAATTTTTTGATAGACCTGTTGCGCATAAGCTTTACTTTGCGCATCGCCACGTTGCTCGCTGGCACGTGCAAGCCAATACTTCCAACGAGATTCTTGCTTTTGCTGATCGGTCATCGCATCAATCGCACGAATCACACCTTCCCATTTACCAAAGCGAATACTCTGACGTGCATAGATTTCCGCTTCTTCAGGGCTAAATGGAAAACCATAACTCTTATCAAAATAACTCGGCAATACTGCATTAAAATTATTCTTTAAAACTGTCGTTCCGCCGATATATGCCACGGTGCGATACAAATATTTTTGCACATCTTCTGGTACGCCTTGCGCCAAACGATCCACCATCGAGATTGCATTATTCAAATCACTATCCGCCAATCGACCTAAAGCAAAAATGAGATAAGCATGATCTTGCGCAATCACTTTTGGCGCCGACAATAAATAACCCATCGGATTAGCTTGAATTTGGTTCATCTGTGTTAACGACAATGGTGCACCCATTTTATTTGCCATAGCAAAAGCATGCCCAGAGTTGCCCGCACGAAGCATGGTAAATAAGCGTTGCTTTCGATCTTGACTGGTCATCAACGGGCTATCGAGCATGATTCTCGCCAAGCCATTACATGACTCAGGTTGTGAGTCTGTGGTGAGCCACACTTTATTCTTAAACTCTGCTAAAACTAGCGAATCACCTGTTCGTGCACGTACTTGCGCTATAGCGCACGCTTCTGCATCATCAGCATTCGTCACATAACTCAGTACAGGCGCTGCAGAGGCAAAATCACCTGCTCGTACTTTTTCTTCGACATAATCTGCTGAAAGCTTTTCTGCCATTGCCGATTGGGGATAACGACGTGCAAAAGAAACGATCGTTGCTGAGGGTTGTAAAGCAAGGTTTTGATTGAGTTTCCAATATTCAGGATAGTACGACAGTACACTGTCCTGCATGGCATGCTGATATTGATCTAATAATGCAACATTACCACTACTACTGACACGAAACGCTTCCCTAAACATTTCATCTGATGCTTCACTTGGCGTATTACCACAACCCGCAATAGTCGCAATCACAAGACTTTGAATAGACAGCTTACAAGTTAAACCTAAAGCCAAACCACTTCGATTTTTACCTGAAAAAAAATCTAAGTCTGTATTACGCATCAATGGGGATTCCTAAAATCATTCACTTAATCAATCACTAAATTATAAAAAATTCACTTCTCATATTTAGTCATTTGCATGGTTAGTTGCCTGTTTAGGCTTTTGTTTGGTTAAATATGGTCGATATGAGGTTGAATTCAATCTCAAAAAGATTAACGCTGAATCATTCAACTCGATATCACAAATCAATGCCATTCTAAAACAGCGACAGATCAAATTGTTTTAGTGTTATGTAAATTCTTATCCTTTAAATGCGCCGTTTATTACAAAAAATTTAATCCCGAACAGCCTAAACCAAAATAAACTGCTAGAATATGCGCCTTTCATTTTTTAATGTGGAAGTTACTTAACATTTTGTTGAGATGTTTTCATATTTGATAGAGGATTCAAACCTTCATGACGGTTCAAACCTTCATTCCTACTGCACGTGCTGCCACAGAAAAAACTGTATCCCAGCCATCGCATCCTGCTGATCTCGTTCAAGCTAGTTTTGATCAAGCTGATTTCCAAGATACTTTGGTGAAAAAGCTCTATATCGAAACACAAGGATGTCAGATGAATGAGTATGACAGTCATCGTATGGCAGATCTTCTCGGTGATTCGCATGGTTATGTGCTCACCACAGATCCAAATGAAGCAGATATTCTGTTGATGAATACCTGCTCAATCCGTGAAAAAGCGCAAGAAAAAGTCTTTAGCGAACTTGGTCGTTGGCGCAAACTCAAAGAACAAAACCCTGATTTGATCATCGGTGTCGGTGGTTGTGTGGCTTCGCAAGAAGGCGACACCATTCAGAAACGTGCGCCGTATGTTGATATGGTATTTGGACCACAAACCCTGCACCGCCTACCGCAAATGCTTGATCAACATCATGAACAGATCGAAAAACCAAAATCCGAAAAGATTAAATTGGTTGATATTTCATTTCCAGATATTGAGAAGTTTGACTTTTTACCTGAGCCTCGTGTCGAGGGCTTTAAAGCTTTTGTATCAATCATGGAAGGCTGTTCAAAATATTGTTCATTCTGCGTCGTCCCTTATACACGCGGTGAAGAAGTTTCTCGTCCACTAGATGATGTGCTTGCAGAAATTGCCACTTTGGCTGAAAAAGGTGTACGTGAAGTCAACTTGCTTGGGCAGAACGTGAATGGCTATCGTGGTGAAACTTTTGAAGGTGAGATTTGCACATTTGCTGATTTGATTCGTCTGGTGGCTGCTATTCCAAGTATTGGACGTATTCGCTACACCACTTCACATCCGCTTGAGTTTTCAAAAGAACTCATCGAATGCTATCGTGATTTACCACAAATGGTTTCACATTTGCACTTACCTGTACAAAGTGGCTCGAATGATGTGCTCAAAGCCATGAAACGCAATCACACCATTGATGTCTATATTGATAAAATCGCCAAACTACGTGCCATTCGCCCTGATATGCACCTCTCCAGTGACTTTATCATTGGCTTCCCTGGTGAAACTGATCAAAACTATCAAGAAACTTTACAATTCATCAAAGATTTAGACTTTGATCATTCTTATAGTTTTATCTATTCAAAACGCCCAGGCACACCTGCGTCTGAATTACCTGATGACACGCCTGAATTGGTGAAAAAAGCACGTCTTGCCGAAATCCAAAAAGTCATTAAACAATCGAGCATTGATAAAACAGATGCCATGCTTGGTCGTACCGAACGTGTTTTGATCGAAAAAGTATCTGATCATCACCCACATATGCTCGTTGGTACTGCGGACAATACTCGCCTCGTGAGTTTTGAAGGTTCAGCGGATTGGATTGGTCAATTTGCCGAAGTGGAAATCACTGAAATCAAAACTTTAAATTTTGTTTATGGAAAACTCTTGAATCTTGAGTCGGTCGTGGCGTAATGTATAGGCATACGCCATCCACTTCAAAAAGGATTCTCATTTGACTGCCACCATTCGTCGTACAGTACAATTCGCAGGCATTCCATTAGAACAATTAAAAAGCATGTTGGGCGCATATAACGCCCACTTGCGACAGATCGAACAAAGACTCCAAACCAATATTTCGCATCGTGGCGACAGCTTTTTTATCGAAGGTGACATGCCTCAGGTAGAACGTGCTGAAGCCATTTTGCAACGTCTTTTTGAAGAATCTGAAAGCACACAAAATATCAGCGCCGATCGACTTCACCTGATCATTCAAGGCAGTCAAACCGAACGTGACTTTGAACTGGTCGGTGAAGAGCTGGAAGAAGCTCCGATGGATGTGTATTTGCAAACTCGCAAAGGACGTATCAATCCACGTGGCGCAAACCAAAGTCGTTATGTACAGCGTATTTTGCAAAGTGATATTTCTTTCGGTGTCGGTCCTGCGGGTACAGGGAAAACCTATCTTGCCGTCGCTGCTGCTGTGGACATGCTTGAACGCAATGAAATTCAACGAATTCTACTGGTACGCCCTGCGGTAGAAGCAGGTGAAAAATTGGGTTTCTTACCAGGTGATCTTACTCAGAAAATTGACCCCTATTTGCGCCCACTATATGACGCACTCTATGAGATGCTTGGTTTTGAAAAGGTCGCCAAACTGATTGAAAAACAAGTCATTGAAGTTGCACCACTTGCCTATATGCGTGGTCGCACGCTAAATCATTCCTTCGTGATTTTGGACGAAGCGCAAAACACCACGCCTGAACAGATGAAAATGTTCCTCACACGCTTAGGTTTCGGCTCTCGTGCAGTGATCACAGGCGATATTACTCAAGTCGATTTGCCACGTGGACAACAGTCTGGCTTAGCGCAAGCACTACGAATTTTGGAAAAAATTAAAGAAATTCACATCACACGCTTCCATTCTCGGGATGTGGTACGCCATCAGTTGGTACAAAAAATCGTCGAAGCCTACGATGTTTTCGATGATCACCAACAGCGCATTAGTGCAGAAAAACGTGCCGAACGCAAAGCCTTGCAAATGGCATTGATTGAAGCAAACGACTCTGCTGCTGATGCACAGCACCGATTAAAAAGCGAAAGTGCAGAAGATGCCGAACTACCCGAACGAGAACCCCGTGACAGTTAATCTCGCACTACAACAGGATTTTCAAAGCCCTGAGCTTATTTTAAATGAAGATGCACTTGCACAGATCATTGATACTGCACTTGTACATTTAGATATGAATGAGCTAACGGAAATCGGCATTGCTTGCGTTGATCTTGCAGAAAGTCACGAGCTGAATATGCAATATCGAGGCAAAGACAAACCCACCAATGTGCTGTCTTTTCCAAGTGATATTCCTGAAGAGATTTTGGACATGTTAGACGCTCAACCACTAGGTGATTTGGTGATTTGCATTCCTGTGGTGTTACAGGAAGCAGAGGAACAGCAAAAAACGCCGATCAATCATTTTATCCATCTCTTAGTACATGGCGTACTGCACTTGCTTGGCTATGACCATGAGCTTGGCGATAATGAAGCTGAAGAAATGGAAAGTTTGGAAATTGAGATTTTAGCCAAACTAGGAATAAACAATCCTTATATCGCTTAACTCATCATTAAACATGATCATAAAAAAATCCCCAATATATGATTGGGGATTTTTTATCAGTGGAAACATATTCCCATTTATTTAGACTTCTTTACACCCGCTTGTAGCAATAGCTCACCGAAACCACCAATTTTTGCTGGTTGAGGTTTATTCTGCGGTTTTGCCTGCTTGTTTTGCGGACGTGCTTTTTGCTCAGGACGATCATTGCGTGGTGGACGTTTTTGTTCACCTCTGTGCTCTTGATTGGTACGTGCAGCTTTCGGATTGCTACTCGTCCCTTCTGCTTTCATACTCAAGTTGACACGATTACGTTCAACATCGACTTGTAAAACACGCACTTGTACGATTTGACCTGGTTTCACGACTTTGTGCGGATCACTGACAAAGCTATTTGATAACTCAGAAATATGCACCAAACCATCCTGATGCACACCTACATCGACGAATGCACCAAAGTTGGTGACATTGGTAACGACACCTTCGAGCTTCATGCCTTCAGCAAGCTGCGCCACTTCGGTAATATCTTCACGAAACTTAGCTGTACGAAACTCTGGACGTGGATCACGACCAGGTTTTTCAAGCTCAGAAAGTACATCTTGTACCGTTGGCAAACCATATTGGTCGCTAACAAAATTAGACGCATCAATGGTGCTGATAATTTCACTATTGGCGATAATGTCTTTTACCGTGGTGCTTTTGCTTTCTGCAATATTGGCAACCAAAGCATAGCTTTCAGGATGTACCGCAGACGCATCCAGCGGTTGATCACCATCCAGAATACGCAAGAAACCTGCTGCTTGTTCAAAGGTACGCTCGCCAAGACGAGGTACTTTTTTCAACCATTCACGGTTTTCAAAACGACCGTTGGCTTTACGATATTCTACGATTTGCTGTGCAATCGACTTATTCAGTCCTGCGATATAGCCAAGAATTGCAGGCGACGCTGTATTCACATCGACACCGACCGCATTCACACAGTCTTCAACCACAGCGTCAAGCGTTTTCGCTAAACCAGTTTGATTGACATCGTGTTGATACTGACCCACACCGATGGATTTTGGATCAATTTTCACAAGCTCAGCCAGTGGATCTTGCAAACGACGTGCAATCGACACTGCGCCACGAATCGACACATCCAATTCAGGTAATTCTTGCGCAGCCAATTCACTTGCAGAATAGACCGACGCCCCTGCTTCACTTACGCTAACACGAGTGAGCTTTAAGTCCTCATTTTGCGCCATCATTTCAGCAATGACTGCTTCTGTTTCACGGCTAGCTGTGCCATTACCCACAGCGACTAAATCCACCTCGAATTCACGACAAAGACGAGCCAGTTCAGCAATCGAGCCTGCTTTATCTTCTTTCGGTGCAAAAGGATAAATTGTGCTATGCGCCAACACATCACCAGAGGCATTGACTACTGCTAACTTCACCCCTGTGCGAATCCCAGGATCGACACCTAGCGTGGTACGAGAGCCCGCAGGTGCAGAGAGTAGTAAATGACGTAGATTTTCTGCAAAGACATCCATCGCCTCCGCTTCGGCAGCAAGGCGTTTTTCTGTCAATAATGAATGCTCAATACTTGGACGGACTTTGGCGAGCCAAAATAATTTTGCTGTGTGTTTTAAAAAGTCTTGGCGAGCGGATGGTGCAACACTAGCCAAATCATATTCGGCTTCGATACGTGCCAACGCAGGTTCATCTTCACCATCAACTTTTAAGCCCAAGACATTTTCTTGACGACCACGAAGCATGGCAAGCAAACGATGTGATGGCACTTTGTTGAAATTTTCTGAAAATTCAAAATAATCACGGAATTTTTTGCCGACTTCTTTTTTCTCATCAGAAGCGACTGCGCTTTTTAAAATTGCAGTTTTGGCAAAGAGCTGCTTGAGCTCGGCGGTGAGTGCGATGTTTTGCGCCCACTCATCAATGATAATGTGTTGCACTGCATCCAGTTGACTATCAATATCAGTATAGTCTTCATGGCTAAAGCCAGCCAATGCGTCTTTAGGCTCAACTTCGGTAGTTAAGATTTTCTCTGCGAATTCGCCCAAACCTGCTTCTTTTGCTTTAAAAGATTTACTGGTGCGTTTTGGACGATAGGGTGCGTAGATTTCTTCTAATGCGTTTTTAGTTTCTGCGCCATTGACTCGCGCCAACAAATCATCGGTCAGCTTCTCTTGCTCTTTAAGCGATTCAATGACTTTGTCACGGCGCTCATATAGATCACGCAAATAGTGCAATCGAGTATCCAACTGACGTAGCTGTGTATCGTCTAAGCCTTGCGTTGCTTCCTTACGATAACGTGCTACGAAAGGAACAGTAAGTCCCTCATCAAGCAAACGAATAGTTGCTTCTACTTGTTCTGGACGAACAGTTAATTCCTTAGCGATTTGCTGCACTATTTCAGTCATTCAGCGAAATTCCAACATTCAATTTAATCAGTCCACGATTATACGTAGCCCAAGATGAAAATAAAGCCTTTCCTGATGCTTTTTCCACATAGTTGCAACATTCTAGGTAAACAACTTCACAGTTTTTCTCACATCTAGCAATACCAATGTTTTTCATCAAGCGTTTTAGAAACTCAACCATTTATGACAATTGTCATCTTCTTGACTTAAATAAATGAAATGATTAGCAATCTATTTTTATAAGCACCCATTTCAAGATTTTGAATCCCCAAATAGTAATCTTGCGCAAGCCCCCGAATTTGGCCCGATTATTTTGAAAAAATTGCGTTAGGGTTTTGAATTTTCGTTGTTTATTTTTGGTATCTAAGCTCGACTTTTATTTGTGTTTTTTGGAAGATTCGAGCATAGTGTAGAAAATGAGTTTCGCTTTATACTCAACGCATTCAGTCTATTCAGTTTTTTTTGGTGACTGGTTGATAATTAGTGCTTGAAGACTGAAATGATACGCAATAACAAAAGGAGTACATCATGAGCTTAGTTGTACCAGCCGAAACCGAAGTGCCTCGCCCAGACTCAGATCGAGTGGATCGGATTTTGGTGGTTGATGATGACGTCCGTTTACGAACGCTATTACAACGATTCTTAGAAGATAAAGGTTTTGTCGTCAAAACTGCACACGATGCCACACAGATGGATCGTCTTTTACAACGTGAATTATTTTCATTGATCGTTTTAGATTTTATGTTGCCTGTGGAAGATGGTTTAAGTATTTGCCGTCGCCTACGCACGTCTAATATAGATATCCCGATCATTATGTTGACCGCTCGTGGTAGTGACTCAGATCGTATCGCAGGATTAGAAGCAGGTGCGGACGATTATTTACCAAAACCATTTAATCCAAATGAATTACTTGCTCGTATTCGTGCAGTGCTTCGTCGCCAAGTCCGTGAAGTTCCGGGTGCACCAAGTCAAAATCTAGAAGTAGTTAGTTTTGGACCGTGGGCGTTAGATTTATCAACACGTACTTTGACACGTGAAGGACAAGTCGTCACTCTGACTACAGGTGAATTTGCCGTATTAAAAGCATTAGTACAACACCCTCGTGAACCACTCACTCGTGATAAGCTCATGAATCTTGCACGTGGTCGTGAATGGGGTGCAATGGAGCGTTCGATTGATGTACAAGTATCACGCTTGCGTCGCTTGATTGAAGAAAATCCCGCACGTGCACGCTATATTCAAACAGTTTGGGGCGTGGGTTATGTCTTTGTACCAGACGGTGCAGAATAACTACTTCAATTTTTCACGGACTGATTGACGAACTGCTATGCGATCTGAAGACCTCAACCCAATCTCGCCCGAATCTGTGCTTGATCAAGAGCAACCGTATAAGGATCGAAAACGGACGAATTGGGAACGCTTCTTAGATCGCTTTAAACCACGCTCGGCAGCCATGCGCACCACAGTATTAGTATCTATTGTGGTGTTTTTTAGTCTTTGGATGTCATTGTGGTTTTTTTGGCGCACGCTGTATTATCCTGAAATCAAACAACATGCTCGCTATCTTGGCGTAGAGATCGAACTGCTCAGCTATCAAGAGGTCAAAATCAGCTACCGTGAAAATTCGGTCAATCTTAATAATTGGTTGAATGAACGTCTTGGTATCGCCATTGTTTCTGACCCAGAACTCTACCCCAATGTACGAGAAAAATTTGTTGCGGAGCTTTTTACCGATCGCTTAGAACAAGCGCTTGCGGATGAGCTCAACCTCGATGACAGTAAAGTCACTGTGTACTTCCAATTTAAGCCCACGCCAAGCCTTTGGGTACAAACACCGCATCTTGGAGATAAATGGCTCAAGGAACCACTACCAACGTATGCCAATTATAGCCCAGAACTGCTGATCGGTTGGTTCTTTGGTGTTCCCTTATTGACCATCGTCATCGTCTTAACGCTTGTACGTCAGCTCAATCGACCACTAAAACGACTACAACTCGCTGCCAATAGTTATAGCAAATATGGTAAAGCACCCTATCTAGAAATCAATCACGGTCCTTTAGAAATCCGTCAAGTTAACCAGTCTTTTAACCACATGATCAGCACCTTGCAACAGATCGAGCAAGATCGGCGTCTTATGATGGCAGGTATTTCTCATGATCTGCGCACACCGTTGACTCGTATTCGCCTGAGTGCCGAGATGATGCCTGATGATGAATTTCTTAAAGAAGGATTGATCTATGATGTCGATGATATGGATGCGATCTTAGATCAATTCATCTCTTATATGCGTGATGGTTCAGATGAGCCGCTACACGAAACTGATATTAATGCCATCTTGCAAGAAGTTGTTGTGCAATTTAAACCACTTGACGTTCGTTTTGAAGCACAAGCCCTACCCATCATTCAAGCACGCACCATGTCTTTAAAAAGAGTGATTGGCAACTTGGTCAATAATGCGAAGCGTTATGGCGCAGAACCAATTGATCTGTCTGCGCATATCGAGGAACAACAACTCGTCATCCGAGTAGCCGATCACGGCGAAGGTATCCCAGAATCTCAAGTACAAGCTCTCATGCAACCTTTTGTCCGAGGTGAAGCAGCACGTACTATTCAAGGTAGCGGACTAGGACTTGCTATCGTCAAACGTATTGTAGATATTCATGAAGGTCATATTGATATACGCAATCATCAAGATGGTGGATTAGAGGTAAACATCTACCTTCCAATTCAATAATTCTCAGCTCAAATCATCACACTATTTCCATTTCATACTTGTTCTAATTTTTTCGTTTTTTACAATTTCATGGTGCTAAACAAATATACAATCTATACGCACATGTATATTTTTGGTAAAATTTATCTCTTTCCCATATTTTTGTGATAGGTAGCATAATGCTTTACGAAATGAGAAAGCGATTTCACGCTTTCACGTTCATGCTATTTTTATTCTGCCTTCCCATAGTCACACATGCCGAAGAACACGCAGACTCGCTTATCAATGGCATCCTGAGCTATGTCCGCTGGAATCCTAGTTATACTCAATTGAATTTTTGCATGATTGATGGTCAAGCAAAATTTATCAGCGATCATATTTTTAAGTCACCTTCAAATTTAATTCGCCCTGCAAATATCAGTATTAAACATCATCAAAGTAGCGAACTCCTGAGTAATGAAGCCACTGCCAGTCGCTGTCAGATCTTATATTTTGTAAATACTCCTGATGACGTTCAGCAACGCTTGATCAATGGACTAAAGCAACATACCTTGACGATTTCTGAAAAAAATGAACAATGTGCAATTGGAAGTGCTGTTTGTCTATATCGTGCAAATCAACAATACCGATTTAAAATCAACATGGATAGTTTGAAACAATCTGAAATCCAAATGGATTCAAAAGTTTTATTATTGTCAAAAAAATATCAAGGAGAGGAGTGATGACATGGTTCAAATCATCCTCGACCTCATTAAAAGCTTATTTCATCCGATCACAACTGATTTTATCATTTATTATTTTATTTACTTGCATTATCGGCTTTACCGGAATCGCAAGCTATACATTCAAAAGATATTCTGAATCCAATGTAAAAATCATCTCAGAATCGTTAGCCGAACGGCTACAAGCATCTATTGTTTTCGATGACCGAATTAGCACTACTCGAATCATCAATGAATATATGCAACAGTATCCAATACAAAGCATAAAAGTCGTATCACCAACACACGAAATATTACACACAACCACCAATCCTAGCGAAATCAATGACTCTATACTGCTTGACCATATTCATGAAGCTCTAATTTCCGATGATATTGGCCTTGTTAGTATTCAGCACAACAATCAACTTGTCGCTTATGTACAGATTATTATTAGCCTTCGACCATTAACAAATTTTATTAACCTATTACTTATGGTTTTTATGGTATGTATATTGGTTGCTTTTGTAATAATATTAATTAGCAGTCGAATAAATTATCTACGCATCAATCATGCGCTTAAAACCCTAGCAGAAACAACGGATTTAATCTCCGATCAACGCGCATTTCATTTGCGTGTATCCAAAGGTAAAATTACAGAATTCAATAAAGTTTCACAACGCTTTAACGAACTTTTAGATGAGATTCAAAAGTGGGATCATCAGCTCCAAGCACAAAACATTTCACTCGAAAAGCAAGCATTACACGACTCATTAACACACTTGCCCAATCGAGCATTTTTTTATCAAAAGCTAGATCAAATTTATCAAAAGTTAGAGTCTAGAAAGAAATCCGCTCTACTATTCATTGACAACAATGATTTTAAATTGATTAATGATAAATATGGTCATCAAGCAGGCGATTATGTATTACAAGAAATGGCTCGACGGCTAAAATATAGCCTGCGTGACGATGACTTCGTTGCTCGAATAGGTGGTGATGAATTTGCTGTAATACTCACAAATATTGAACACTCTTCTCAAGCAATTGTGGTGGTTCAAAATCTAATTCAAACTACTGATCACCCTATCAAGTTCTCTGATGAGGTTATTCATTATAGCTTTAGTATCGGAATTGCGTTAAGCAAACACATTGACAACCCTAGTGAATTGGTTCATCTCGCTGACCAAGCCATGTATCGAGCCAAAGATAGCCTAACACATTGGGCAATTATCGAGTACAAACCTGAAGCCATGGAAGCCCATAATGAATAAGCATTTAAAATTTTTAAGTATTCTATTCTTAGCTAGCACCATACTAAGTGCATGTACTGGGCTTGAAGGGTTAAAAAATCTCAAATAAAAGTGTTAAAAACAGAAGGATTTATTTATACCAATGATGAAGGTTGGATACTTGACCTACCATCACGTTTACTTTTCGAAACATCAGAACACGAACTTCTTCCAGAACAAAAACAATCAGTCGCCGAATTGAGCAATAAACTAAAAAATAGAAAAGCTCTCAGTTCAGGGACATAGCGATAACATCGGTTCAGAAGAATTTAACCATCAACTCTCTGAACAACGAGCTCAGAGTGTCGCCAACATCGCATTAAAGCATGGCTTTTCAAAAGATAACATACAAGCTATAGGTTATGGTTCAAGCAAACCAATTAAGTCTAACGACACTGAAGAAGGACGCAGTGAAAACCGTCGTGTTTCTATTATCATCGTGCCATGATTTAGTATTATTCACTTCAAATCATTCAAAAAGAAGCGAAACCTAGTGTTTCGCTTTTTTATGTCTATAAAATTTCAGCATAAAAAAACCGCATTTAAGCGGATCATGTTATTTTGAATTACTATATTTAAATGGTCGGAGCAGTAGGATTCGAACCTACGACCCCCTGGTCCCAAACCAGGTGCACTACCAGGCTGTGCTATGCTCCGAAACTGGTACGCTTTTAAAAAGCATTTTTCAAATTTAAAAAACTTAATCTTAAAACGTAGTCTTAAAAACTTGGGGTGAATGACGGGATTCGAACCCGCGACAACCGGAATCACAATCCGGGGCTCTACCAACTGAGCTACATCCACCATCACATCTTAAATGTACAAGCCACCAAAAAAATGGCGCGCCTGACAGGATTCGAACCTGTGACCATCCGCTTAGAAGGCGGATGCTCTATCCAACTGAGCTACAGGCGCAACACCGATGACACTTAGATCATGCGATAAGTTCGCCGACTTTATTCCATAATAAATGGTCGGAGCAGTAGGATTCGAACCTACGACCCCCTGGTCCCAAACCAGGTGCACTACCAGGCTGTGCTATGCTCCGATCTCAGCTTTTCTATATCGCACGATGTGCGGTACGGTGTGCATTCTAGGCTTCGTACCGCATCTCGTCAATAGCAAAGTTCAAAAAAGCATTGTATTTACAATCGAATGTTTATTAAAAATACAAAACTATCGCTTCATATTCGCTGTAAAATCGAGCATTCGATCGAGTGGTAATTTTGCGCGAACACGCAATGCCTCATCAACAAAAATCTGTTGATCTTTATGTTGTAGCACATGCAAAATCGCATCGAGCTCGTTCATCGCCATCCACGGACAATGCGCACAAGAACGACAAGTTGCACCCTCTCCTGCTGTTGGTGCTTCGATTAACTCTTTATCAGGTGCAGCTTGTTGCATCTTATAGAAAATGCCCCGATCTGTCGCAACGATCATCTGCTTATGTGGCAAAGTTTGTGCAGCTTTGATCAACTGACTGGTACTACCCACTGCATCTGCAATATCAATCACCGATTCAGGCGATTCAGGATGCACTAAAACCGCCGCATCAGGGTACAATGCTTTCATTTGCGCAATACCACGTGCTCGGAACTCTTCATGCACAATACATGAACCATCCCACAGTAACATTTCCGCACCTGTTTTCTTTTGGATATAACGACCAAGATGTTGATCAGGTGCCCAAATAATTTTCTCACCCTGACTATCTATGTGTTCAATGATTTCGACTGCACAGCTCGACGTCACTACCCAATCCGCACGTGCTTTCACCGCTGCCGAAGTATTGGCATACACCACCACGGTATGATCGGGATGCGCATCGCAAAACCTGGAGAACTCATCAATCGGACAACCAAGATCCAAAGAGCACGTTGCCTCTAATGTTGGCATTAACACTGTTTTATTCGGTGAAAGAATTTTTGAGGTTTCCCCCATAAATTTCACGCCTGCAACTACCAAAGTCGTTGCAGGATGATCACGTCCAAAGCGTGCCATTTCTAATGAATCAGAAACACAACCGCCTGTCAGCTCTGCAAGCTCTTGAATTTCGGGATCACAATAATAATGCGCTACAAGCACAGCATCTTGCTGTTTGAGCTCTTCTGCGATCAAAGCAAATTTATGCTGTTTTTCTTCTGACGAGAGAATGTGTTCTTTGGGTTGTCCCAGTTGATCCAAATGTTGCTCTACGATTTTTTTCGCATCATTGGCAATCAGACTTTCGGTCATCGAGGTATCAATCCTATAAAATGGCGAGTGATCACTAAACTGATATTCAGACAGAAGCTGTAAATATCAAAGCACACTTGGCTTAGGCTTTTCAGGGTTATTCCAAACAAAATTATATGAAGCAGTAAAAAACCACGACAAAATGAAAATGAAGCATAGCATAAATCAGTAAAACTGGACTGACTAATAGCGATGCTTCAGACCCACTACTCAAGATATGATGTGTATTTACACAATTTCAAGTTAAACCGCTGAAATACAACTTGTATGATATGCAACGGTGAGGGTGATTAAGAACGATAATCCGCATTGATCTTGACATAGTCGTAGGAGAAGTCACATGTATACACCGTATCTTGTGCTATGCCGCGACCTAGATCAACACGAATAGTAATCTCTTGTTGTTGCATCACCGCCGCACCCATTTCTTCTCGATAGTCTGGATTTGCACCGCCATCTAAACAGATTTGCACATCGTCAAGCCACACTTGCACTTTCGAGCTATCCAGATTTGGCACGCCTGCTTTACCAATCGCCATCACGATACGACCCCAGTTTGGATCGGCAGCAAACAATGCGGTTTTAATCAGTGGTGACTCCGCAATGCTATAGGCTACATCACAACATTCTTGAGTTTCACTTCCGCCTTCAACTTTGACAGTGATAAACTTGGTTGCACCTTCACCATCACGAATGATCAACTGCGCCAAACGAAGCATAATCCGTGACAGCACCTCAAGAACGACTTGATAACGTGAGTCAGTTTCAGATTGAATCTGTGCACCACCCGCTTGACCTGTGGCAATGAAAATACATGAGTCATTGGTCGAGGTATCGCCGTCTACAGTGATACGGTTAAACGACTGCTCGACTGTCGTGGATAAAAGCTTCTGCACAAGCACTTGGCTAATCGGTGCATCGGTTGCTACAAAGCTCAGCATGGTCGCCATGTTCGGACGAATCATCCCTGCACCCTTGCTGATACCTGTCATTGAGTAAGTCACACCATCCAACTCAAACTGCTCAGAGGCACCTTTTGGTGTCGTATCTGTGGTCATGATGCCATAGGCTGCATCTTCCCAACTGTCCGCATTCAAACTATTTAATGCAGGCTGTACACCTTGAAGCATGCGCTCAATCGGCAACTGCTCACCGATCACACCTGTAGAGAAAGGCAAAATCTGATTTGGCTGAACACCTGATAATTCCGCAAGTTTTTCACAGGTTTTCTGTGCATTCTCTAAACCTACCTGACCTGTTGCCGCATTGGCATTGCCTGTATTAATAATCAAGTAACGGATGGAATTTTCTAATAAATGCTTTTTGCATAAAATCACAGGCGCAGCGGCAAAGGCACTTTGGGTAAATACACCCGCGACACTAGCACCTTCAGCAATCTCAAAGATAACCATATCTCGACGATTGGCATAGCGTACATAAGCCTCACTACTTCCGATCGTTAAACCTGCAATAGAATGCATTTTTGGAAAAGACACGTCACCAACTGCCATGAGATTGACCTTAAAAATATGATATTTGAGAAATTGGATATACAGCGAAAAGTGTTAGATGCTTTGCTGACATTGATAGATTACAGGGTAATCTTCAATTTTGATAGTATGATCGAGCATCAAGCTTTTGAGCGTGGCAGTTTGCTCACTTTCAATCCAAAGTAAGCCGTGCTCAGGCTGTAAGCCTTGTTCACTACTATAATATTTTTGGCTTTTATCAGGTGCATCAAAGCGTGTTAACTCAAATAGCTGATCAGACACTTCAATGCGAATCGTTTGCTCATCGAGCTGTTGCTTTTTGATTTGCACTTGCTCATCACATTGATAATGCAAACTATCTACTTGTGGCTGTGCATTTTCAAGCACAGTGTTCTGCTGACATGCGCTAAGTATCACACCAACACATATCAACAAAACTTTCAGCTGACTCACACGATCACCAATGGCAGGTTATTGTGCATCTGTCTGAGCAGATGTTGTCGCTACCGTTTGTGTTTCAGGAGCAACTGGACTGGCTGGTGCTTGCACTGGCGTTGGCTGTATGCCTGCCAAATCTAATAGTTTTTGTTTTGCTTGTTGCTGACTTTCTGATGAAATCATCGGGTTTGTCGCTTGAATGCGATCTACATTTTGGGCGGTAACGGGTTTCAGCCCTTCCGTTTGGAAAATAATTTTGCGGTTTGAAGGATTACTTACAGAATAACGCATTCCAGTTCGAGGGCTGACAAATACTGTATTTTCACGGTCTTGTGTCGCATGTACATTTGGCAAGCTTGTCGCTGATTGTACTGTTGCAGCTTTGACAGTCATTGATGGCGATGTTGTCGCCTCCTCAATTGACGGCGCAACATTTGCAGTCACAGCATCAGCACTCGTTTGCTCATCAAACTGAACCGTAGGCACACTGACTGGAACAGTCATTGTCGTATCCGCTGTAGTATTGGCGACTGGCTCATTGGCGAAGCTCGTCATACTTACTGGTAAAATAACAACCAAACTGGTCAACAGGGTATTTAATTTCATACTTTTAAGTTTCATGCTTTTTAATTTCATGGATAAACCTTTTAATTCATCTTGCAAAGTCTTTAACTTGTATTGCAAAGTCATCGCTCTTCACTTGAGCATCTTTCACTTTGGTTTCTCATCTCAGTACATACACGCTTTCCACTCAAAGCACTTTTTGAGTTTTTGAAAAACCGAACATCGTATAGCGGACTAAAATTCTACGCCTTATTAAACACGAAAAAGGTAGCTACGTGAGCTACCTTTTTGTTAAAAAAGATTAAATCTTTCCGTGACACTGTTTATATTTTAATCCTGAACCACAAGGACAAGGCGCATTTCGGCTTGAAGGTGGCTTTATCTCAAGTTGCCCAGATGCACCTCGTGACAAGGTTACACCACCTTGTGTATCTGCATCTTCGGTAACTTCACCTGTAATGCCATCAACTTCGTTATGCTCAAAGCTGAGCGCCATCTCTCTCGCTTGTTGCTGTTGTTGTGCTTCAAGCTCAACAACTTCTTCAGGACTTGGAATATGCACACGAGATAGGTCAGTGACAACATCGGTCTTGATCACACCGAGCATATTTACAAAAAGGTTAAAGGCTTCTTTTTTATACTCTTGCTCAGGATTCTTCTGTGCATAACCACGCAAATGAATCCCTTGACGTAGATAGTCCATCGCAGCCAAATGATCTTTCCAATGCTTATCTAAAGATTGAAGCATAAAATGACGTTCAAGCATTGCCGCTGAATCTGCTTCCATCAAGCTACGACGATGTTGATAACGTGCAAGCACTTCATCGGTGATACGCTCAATCAAACCTTCTTCATCAAGACGGCGATTAACCTTAAGCCAATGACTGATAGGTAAAGTAATACCTAGATCTTTGCGTAGCGCATCTTCAAGCCCATCAATATTCCATTGGTCATGAATCGACTCAGGTGGAATGAAGTTAGCAATCATGGCTTTGACCACATCACGGTGCATGTCTTCAATACCGTCTTGTAGACTTGGCTCAGACAACACTTCATCACGTTGTGAGTAAATGATCTTACGTTGCTCATTATTCACATCATCATATTTGAGCAAGTTTTTACGGATATCGAAGTTACGTGATTCGACTTTGCGCTGTGCATTTTCGATTGAGCGAGAAACCATTTTGTGTTCAATCGCTTCATCTTCTTTTAAGCCCATACCTCGCATCATCGCAACCACACGATCACCCGCAAAGATACGCATCAAATCATCTTCAAGCGACAAGTAAAAACGTGATACACCTGGATCGCCTTGACGACCCGCACGACCACGTAGCTGATTGTCAATACGACGTGATTCGTGACGCTCAGAACCAATGATGTGTAGACCACCTGACTCAAGGACTGCTTTATTGTTCTCACGCCATTCTGCGAACAGACGCTGTTCGTCATCTTCAGTGTGATTTTCAATATGTTCTAACTTGGCACGCCAGTTACCACCAAGCAAAATATCCGTACCACGACCTGCCATATTGGTGGCAATGGTCACTGAATTTGGGCTACCTGCTTGGGCAATAATGTCTGCTTCACGCTCATGCTGTTTTGCATTTAATACTTCGTGGCGAATACCCGCTTGGTTTAATTTTTCAGATAAAATTTCACTGGCTTCGATGGTCGCTGTACCAATCAAAATCGGCGCAACACCTGACTCACGCACACGAGTGATCTCTTGGATAATGGCGTTATATTTGCCATCTTTAGTCAGATAAATCAGATCGTTTTGGTCATTACGAATCATTGGACGGTGCGTCGGAATGATCACCACATCTAGACCATAAATTTCTTTCATTTCCGCCGCTTCAGTATCGGCTGTACCTGTCATACCAGAGAGTTTACGATATAGGCGGAAATAGTTTTGGAAAGTCGTGGTCGCCATGGTTTGGTTTTCAGGTTGAACTTCCAAACCTTCTTTGGCTTCTACCGCTTGATGCAAACCTTCTGACCAACGACGACCTGGCATGGTACGACCAGTATTTTCATCGACGATAATCACTTCTTGCTTTTGCGAAGTTGGATTCAGACCGATGATGTAATGTACGTTACGCTGATAGAGATAATGCGCACGAATCGCAGCGGTTGCATGATGCAATAGATTTAAATTACTTGCAGAATATAGACTATCGCCTGCTTCTAATAAGCCCAGCTTGATTAGTTCATCTTCAATGGTTTCGAAACCCACTTCGGTAATTTCGATCTGACGTTGTTTTTCATCGATCCAAAAATGTCCGCCATCGGGTACTTTTTCTTCTTTTTGTGCATGAAGCTTCGGCGGAATGTTATTGATCATCATATAAAGCTGTGATGAATCTTCACTCTGACCAGAAATGATGAGTGGTGTACGTGCTTCATCAATCAGGATCGAATCGACCTCATCGATGATGGCATAGTGCAAGCCACGTTGCTTCTTCTCTTCCAGTGAAAACACCATGTTGTCACGAAGATAATCAAAGCCAAATTCGTTATTCGTCCCGTAGGTAATATCCGACTGATACGCTTGAAACTTTTCGCTTGGCGCTTGCATCGAGTAAATCGTACCGACTGTAAGCCCTAAGAACTCAAACAATGGACGGTTCAATTCCGCATCACGTTGTGCCAAGTAATCATTCACGGTAATCACATGCACGCCGTTGCCACTCAAAGCATTGAGATAACACGCCAGCGTTGCCATTAAGGTTTTACCCTCACCTGTACGCATCTCGGCAATTTTACCTTCATGCAAGGTGACACCACCGATCAACTGCACATCATAATGGCGCATACCCATGACACGCTTCGACGCCTCGCGACACACCGCAAACGCTTCAGGCATCAGCTTATTCAAACTATCGCCATTTTTAAAACGTTCTTTAAATTCTTGGGTTTTTGCAGTTAAGCCTGCATCGCTAAGACTGGATATCGACGGTTCGAGTGCGTTCACTTGTTCTACGATTTTACGCATTCTTTTGAGCTCTCGCTCATTTTTTGTACCGAAGATACCTCCGACCAGACTTGCCAACATGTATAAACTCTCTGTCTCTGTTCAAGTTGTCTTTAACTATTAAGGTGCTTAGTTCCTTGTGCAATCAATACGATTTTCACCGAATCAACCCAAACAACCTGTCTAGAAAATCAATATAATTTTAAGAAAAACCTATTCATCGGATATTATGAGGACTGAAATGACAAGTACAAGGGGTTTTCACATTTTTTCATCGACTTTTTTGATAACTACAAAATATCGATGATGATTTATAGCTTACAAAATGCTACATCAGCGAATCATCAATACAAACTCTCGACAAGCATAGAGCGATCAATAGCTTAAAAAGTGTTATGAAATTTTCTGATAACCAAATGCAAAAACTTCACTTTGCATTGAAAAGTATTCGGTGCATATTATGATTGATCTATCAGATCGTTTCTGTGCATTTCATCGATTCGTACAGAGTGATTTGATATAGATTTGAAAAGCAACAAACAATAGAGGACAGAAAAAATGAGTTTACGTCTTGGCGACACCGCACCTGATTTCCAACAAGATTCGAACGAAGGGCAAATCAGTTTTTATGATTATCTCGGCGATGGTTGGGGGGTTTTGTTCTCACACCCTGCGGACTACACGCCTGTCTGCACCACTGAGCTTGGCTTTACCGCAAAGCTCAAAGACGAATTTGCCAAGCGTAGTGTCAAAGCGATTGCGCTTTCAGTCGATGACGTTGAGTCGCACAAAGGCTGGATTAATGACATCAACGAAACACAAAATACCACAGTGAACTTCCCAATCTTAGCAGATGCAGATCGTAAAGTATCAGAGCTATATGGTTTCATTCACCCAAACGCAAGCGAAACAGCGACTGTACGCTCATTGGTGATTATCGACCCGAACAAAAAAGTACGGTTGATCATCACCTACCCTGCTTCGACTGGACGTAACTTTAACGAAGTGCTTCGTGTGATTGATTCATTGCAATTGACCGACAACTACAAAGTCGCTACTCCTGCCAACTGGCAAGATGGTGATGATGTGGTGATTGTGCCATCGATCAAAGATGAAGCAGAAATCAAAGAACGCTTCCCGAAAGGCTACAAAGCTGTTAAGCCGTATTTGCGTCTAACGCCACAGCCGAATAAGGACTAAATTTAACGTTTTTTTGTAAAGTTGAAATACAAAAATGGCGCAATCAATGCGCCATTTTTAATACTCATTTTGCGTGATGAACATTAAACTTATTTACAATTTTTCTGTCAGCAGTTAACCCTGCTCTAAAATCACGCCTGCTGCTTTTGCGGCACGTGTACCGCCCATGAGCACCACATATTCACGTGAATCATCGAAGCTTTCGAGCAGTTCTGCGGCACGAGGTGCTTTGCTCCCACCACCACACAAGATATAGACTGGTGTACCCGTTGGCACGTTTTGTAGTTGCTGGGCATCAATATTGTCGATAGGTTGATTGACCGCCCCAGGCAAATGACCTTCGGCAAAAGATTTTGAATCACGTACATCCCAAATAATCGCACCTTCTGGATATTCAAAGGTGGTAATTTCTTGCTTGCGGATCATTCTTACTCCATTAGCACTTGGCAAAAACAGAAAACCCCCTTAGCATCTCAATATTATTTCGTGTTGTAAAGGTCTATTGTTATGCCATCTTTTGATATTGTTTCCGAGTTGGAAATTTTTGAAGTGAACCACGCTGTACAGAATACACAAAAAGAAATTGCCACCCGTTTTGACTTCCGTGGACAAGATGTTTCGATTGAGTTGAATGAAAAATCGAAAGAGATCAAAATCTCTACAGAAAGCGACTTTCAGTGTGAGCAAGTCTATTCGATGCTTGAAAATCACTTCTTCAAACGTAAAGTCGATATCCAAGCACTCGACCCGCAAAAAGCGGCCGCTTCAGGGAAAAACTTTGTACAAGTGATCAAACTCAAAGATGGCCTTGACTCGGATACCGCAAAAAAAATTAACAAAGCCATTAAAGAAAGTGGCATCAAAGTGCAATCTTCGATTCAAGGTGACAAGATTCGTGTCACTGATAAGAAACGTGACACCTTGCAAAGCCTGATGGCGTTCTTGCGTGAAGAGCAATTTGGCGTACCTTTGCAATTCAATAACTTCAAGGACTAATCGACTACGTTTTTCGCTTAATCTGAAAAGCTTTTAATTCTTCCATTATTTACAGGTGTAACATGGCTAAAAACAATCGCCTTTATAAAGTCGTCCAAGCGACCAGTAAACTTCCGAAGGCACTTCGCACGACGATTTGGAGCAAAACTTTTGGTCGTATCGTACCGATGGTCGGCACGGCAAATATTCGCTACCTCGAAGTGAGTAAAGAAAAAGTCGTGGTGCGCATCGAAAACCATCGCAATATGCAAAACCACATCAAGGGCGTGCATGCTGCGGCGATGGCGCTTTTGGCAGAAACCGCAACAGGTTTTGTCACAGGTTTGAATGTGCCTGACGATCGAATTTTGTTGATCAAAACTTTGCAGGTGGATTATCTCAAAGTTGCTTCAGGTGGTTTAACAGCAACGGCAACTTTAAGCGCTGAGCAACAGCAATTCATCTTGGATAATGACAAAGCATCGTTAGAAATCCCGATCTCTGTGGTTGATGATTCTGGTCAATCGCCGATCGAATGCAAAATGGTTTGGGCATGGCTACCTAAAAAGAAAAAAATAGCTTAATTGCGCCATTTTTCACAAGTAAAATACTTGTTTCAAAGCGTCCACAATTGGGCGCTTTTTTATATTTTTAGACGTTTATTAATTTCTGCAATTTGATGCACTTTGTCATTAAAGGACAGTGAAAAACTCAATTGTCCTATAACTACATGTATCCTTCGATATTGTCACTTTTTGCCAATTGATCCGTTGTTTTTCGCCAAAGATCATGTGCCGTTTTTTTCTATACTCAATTTAACGCTGATGTTTTGAACAAAGTTTCACCGACTTTTCGAAGCATCTATATCTCGTTTTCTGACAAATCCTGCTGTCTGTTTTGACCCATTGATTTGCCAAGTGATAAAAAAATTATTCGGAATTCTCTCATGACTACGCTTTCAGTTCGCAATCTGATTACCGAAACAATGAACTTAAAGAAACATATTAAAGTTTCGGATTATGCCAATCGTTCTGCAATTCCAATTCGTCATTTGCAGATCGGATTCCAAGGTCGTGAGATCAACATTGAGTTTTATCGCAACAATGAATTTGCCACAATCTTCTTTGCTACGTTATCGGTATTTTTGACTTATGGTGAAGATTTGGTGATTGAAACAGCTCGCCATCACCGTGACCAATTGAAAGATCCAATTTTAAAACAACGTGTCACTTCCCTAATCGGTCAAGAGGCTTTGCATTCAAAACTGCATAACGAATTTAACGATGCAATTGCCGATCAGGCGATTAATTATCCTGTGAAGCTATACCGTTTTTTAGGTGAGCAATTTTTTGATCATATTTTCTTAAAATTTCCTCAACCGTTGAAGCTCTCTTTAATGGCAGGCATTGAGCATTTTACCGCTGTACTGGCGGAATACATGATGGAACATGAAGAAGCATTCTATGCGACCGACGATGCCAAAACACGAGCGATGTGGATGTGGCACATGCTCGAAGAATCTGAGCACAAAGATGTGGCTTACGATGTTTATCAAACTTTAAATGGTAATTATCCACTGCGTATTAGCGGGTTCTTTTTGGCGTACTTCACCATTCTAGGCTTGATTCCATTTGCGACACTTTTTGTTCCTGCACTGCGTAAACCAAAAGCCATGTTGACGCCTAAATTTTGGAAAGATGCTCGACGTGGTGTCCGCCTGATCTTTAGTCCAAAAGACGGTGTATTCGGTAGTACGCAAAACAAAATTTGGGATTATCTCCGCCCATCATTCCATCCAAATGATTATGACAACTCTGCACATTTGGCCTATTTCGAGAAAAAATTACTCGAAGAAGGTGGCGCACTTGCACCGTATTTCGTCAAGCAATTTATTCCGCCTGTGCGCAACTAAGCAAATCCTATTTAAAAAGTTTTAGAGTAAATGTGAATGAGTATTTTTAAGAAAAAAACCAAGCCAAGTCAAAATGCTTTTGCAGTGGTGACTGGTGCAGGCAGTGGTATCGGACGTAGCTTTGCATTAGATCTCGCAAAGCGTGGTGGAACGATACTATGTGCAGATATCAATCTTGCATCAGCAGAAGAAACGGTTGATCTGATCGAAAGTCTGGGCGCAAAAGCATTTACCTATCAATGTGATGTCGGTCAGGCAGAACAAGTGATGAAAATGGCGGATGAAGCGGAACGCTTATTCGGTCAAGCGCCTACGCTGATCATTAACAATGCAGGCGTTGGCTTAGGCGGTAAGTTTGATGAAGTCAGCCTAGAGGATTGGCAATGGTGTATGAACGTCAATCTATGGGGCGTGATTCACGGCTGTCATGCTTTTGTGCCGAAATTTAAGAAATCGGGTAAAGGTGCAATTATCAATGTGGCATCGGCGGCATCCTATACCGCAGCGCCTGAGATGAGTGCCTACAATGTGACGAAGGCAGGTGTTTTAGCACTCTCAGAAACTTTGTCTTCTGAACTGCGTCCTTTTGACATCAAGGTCAATGTACTCTGCCCTACGCTTGTGCCAACCAATATCATCAAAAATGGTCGCTTGGACAATCGCTACTCCAAACTTGCTGATCATGCCTTGATGAATTATGCGTTCACTACTAGCGATGCTGTGGCAAAACTGACATTAGATCGTTTGGACAAGGGCGAGCTGTACACCATTCCTCAGATTGATGCCAAAGTGTTTTGGTCAATGAAACGTACTTCGCCGACCATGTACAACAAGTTTGTTGGCTTTTCTTACCAGTTTTTAAAATAATTTTGTGAATGATTTTCAGACCTTAGATTGCAAGACATCATCTTAGACTCTAAGTACAAAATGACCTAAATAGGTAGACTCCTCATGACAGCTAAAGCAAAAAATACTTCGCAAAGCAAAAAAATTACTCCCTCTCACATCTACGACACCTTTGTGGTTGGTGCAGGGATTTCAGGGATTGCCGCAGCGATTCGCTTGGAAAAAGCAGGATTAAACAATTACAAAGTGATTGAACGTGCCAGCGAAGTTGGCGGGACTTGGCGTGACAATCGCTACCCTGGTTGTGGCTGTGATGTGCCATCTGCGCTGTATTCTTATTCATTTGCACCCAGTGCGAAATGGAATTATCTATTCGCAAAACAGCCTGAGATTTTGAACTATTTGACTGAAGTCAGTAAAAACTTCGATGTGCGCAAAAACATTCAGTTTGATACCGAACTACTTAGTGCAAAATGGGATGATGAAACGCATCTTTGGACACTTGAAACCAATCAAGGAACATATCAAAGCAAAACTGCAATCTTTGCCACAGGTCCCATCACCGAGCCACAGATTCCCCAATTGGATGGTTTAGACGGCTTCACTGGAGAAATGTTCCACTCGGCACGTTGGAATCATGATTATGATCTGACAGGTAAACGTATTGCCGTCATTGGTACAGGCGCATCAGCGATTCAGTTTGTCCCACAAATCCAACCATTGGCTAAAGAATTATTTGTCTTTCAGCGCACGGCACCGTGGGTTGTACCGAAGCCCGATATGCCTCTTGGTGATTTTAGTAAATCGTTGATTGCCAAATATCCTGCGATACAGCGCAATTGGCGCAAAACCGTTGCACAATCTTTAAATCTGATTAACTTTGGACTGCGCAATCCGACATTTTTAAAACCTGTCGATGCCTTGTTTAAACAAGTGCTGAAACAGCAGATTGACGATCCTGTATTACTGAAAAATGTCATGCCGAACTTTACCATTGGCTGTAAACGTCTATTGTTCGCAAACAACTATTACCCTGCACTTGCACAAGACAACACGACTTTAATTCCGCACGGTTTGGTCAAAGTTGAAGGCAATACCGTGATCGCATCCAATGGTGAGCGTCATGAAGTCGATGTGATTATTTGGGGGACTGGCTTTGAAGTGTCGCATCCGCCGATTGGCAAACGTGTGCAAAATGATCAAGGGCAGATTTTGTCAGAGCTGTGGAAAAATAGCTCACCTGAAGCCTATCTCGGCACAAGTCTTGAACATGTGCCAAACGCATTCTTGATGCTTGGCCCAAATGTTTTGGTGTATGACTCATTCATTGGATTGGCAGAAGCACAGCTTGATTATGTGATTGATGGTTTAAAGCAGTTCAAAGACAAATCCATCAGCAAGTTTTCGATCAAATCTCATGTGATTCGTAACCACAATGATCTCGTGCAAAAGCACATTCAGAAAACTGTGTTTAATAGCGGTGGATGTAAGAGCTACTATTTGGATGAAAATGGTCGTAACTTTGCTGCATGGCCGTGGTCATTGAAAAAGCTTAGACAACGCTTATCCAAACTTGATCTGAATGAATATGACGTACAGTATCAACAGGCTGACACTGCAACGAAAGCAACAAGCTCGAAAAAACTCGCCGTCGTTTAAATATCCGAGCTTAAAAAAACAGCCAATCATTAAGATTGGCTGTTTTGCATCATTGATTTGTTGACTAAAAATAAAGTTTAGGCTTTCCCTTTATCCGCATAGACTTTTTTAATCTCATCAGGAATCGGACGCTTGCGACCATCTTTATCCAGTGCCACAAAAGTAAATGTCCCTTCTGTGACTTTAGTTGAAACTTCACGATGTGGCGTGGTGCTCCATACCTCAATATGCACTTGCATCGATGTATTGCCAATACGTAGCGTATCGGTATAGCAACTGATGACGTCGCCAACTTTCACAGGCACGAGAAATGTCATCTCATGAATAGAAATCGTGGCACAACGTCCATTACTAATACGCTCTGAATGAATCGCCCCTGCCAAATCCATCTGTGAAACCAACCATCCACCAAAGACATCACCACTCCAATTGGTATCGGCAGGCATGGCAATGGTTTGTAGAGAAAGTGTGCCTTGTGGCTGTTCTGTGTCGAGCACGGTTTGCATAATTTACCTTTGCCAATCTAAAACTAAGCGCAATTATACAACAATCCTGATCATTCAGTTGGTTTGAGCACAGATCAAGTGTTGCTGTAAATCATATTTATTGCTGAAATTAGCGACTAAAGTGCTTTTAAATGCGATACTAACCACGACTGCATTTGCCCTGCATTCATTGCACCAGCTGAGCGTGCAACTTGTGTGGTTTGTTTAAATAGAATCAAACTCGGAATACTGCGAATCTGAAAAAACTGACTAAGTCGTGGCGACGCTTCGGTATCGACTTTGGCAAATTGCACCGTTTTAAATTCCCCTGCCAATCGCTGAAAAGTCGGCGCCATTGACTTACAAGGCCCACACCACTCCGCCCAAAAATCCACCAATACAGGAAGCTCGGTATTCGGCACATATAGCATAAAATTATCATCATTCAAGGTGATCGGCTGATTCGACCACAGATCATGATCACATTGTCCACACTGCGCTTCATACACAGCAATGTCATCAGGCAAATTATTCTTTTTAAAACAACTTGGGCAGACCACGATCATGGAAACGCTCCTTTTTTAAGTGACCTTTAGCACTGCAAAATTAAAAAATGATTTTTATACAATCGTTTGGAATGTACATGTTACAGTGCAAATCTACGCATTCATCGCAATTATCCTATCATGAACTTAATGTGGTTTCGCACCGATCTTCGGCTACATGATAATACCGCTTTGCATTTCGCACAAAAAGATAGCGACTGCATTGCGCTATTTATCATCAGTCCCAAACAGTGGAAATTTCACGACGATGCAGATTGCAAAGTCGATTTTTGGTTGCGTCAATTACAACAGCTCTGTCAGGATTTGGATGACCTGAATATTCCGTTACTCATTCGCACATGTGAATTGTGGGAGGATTTCACCGATACGATTTTTGAGCTTTGTGAACAGCACAATATTCAAAAAGTCCATTGCAATCAGGAATATGGATTCAATGAAATGCAACGTGATCAAGCCGTTGCTAAAAAACTATCAAAGCAAGATATTGACTTTGAAGCACATCACGATCGTTTGTTATTCCCAGTCGGTTCAATCAAAAATCAATCCAATGAATATTACAAAGTTTTTGGCGCATTTAAAAAAGTCTGTTATGAACGCTTAGACCATCTGCAACACCATTTACCAATCTATCCAAAACCGAAAAAGCAAAATAAGTTAAAAATTGCATCCGATACAGTCCCTCATAGCGTTGATGGCTTTGCTCCTATACCGCAATCACGACAGAATAAATGGCAAGTCGGTGAAACTGAAGCTTGGCACCGCCTAGATACGTTCATAGACCAACACATCAACCAATATCACATCGAGCGTGATTTCCCTGCATTCGACTCAACCAGTCAACTATCGACCTATTTAAATGCAGGGCTATTATCGATTCGACAATGTTTAAAAGCTGCACAGATCAACACCGATGGCGACCTCCTTTCAGGCAATGAAGGTGTGCGCATTTGGCTGGATGAGTTGCTTTGGCGTGAGTTTTATAGCCATCTTTTATATGGCTTCCCTAAACTCAGCCAACATCAACCGTTTAAAGAAGAAACCATTCATATCGCTTGGCGAGATAATGACTCTGATTTGCGTTCATGGCAAAATGGCGAAACAGGCTTTCCGATCATTGATGCAGCGATGCGACAACTAAAACATACAGGCTGGATGCACAATCGACTACGCATGATCGTGGCGATGTTTTTGACCAAAAACTTGCTGATTGATTGGCGGTCGGGAGAACAATGGTTTATGCAACATCTGATTGATGGCGATCTCGCAGCAAACAATGGTGGTTGGCAATGGAGCGCATCGACGGGTACCGATAGCGTGCCTTACTTTCGGATTTTTAATCCGATCACCCAATCCAAAAAATTCGATCCGCATGGCGAATTTATTCGAGCTTGGCTTCCCGAGCTTGCTCATTTGGATGAAAAAGCCATACATGAGCCGTATAAGTCTGCTAAAAAATCATCTGAAGAAATAGATACGCTTGATTATCCAAAACCAATTGTTGATTTAAAACAAAGCCGTCAACGGGCATTAGATGCGTTTAAAAATCTTTAACTTGGACAACTTTTACTTAGAACTTTGATGCTAATTATTGAATTTTAAAGCTCAACTTTTGGCAACTCAAGCCACTGCGCTTGAGGAAACATCGTAATCATTTTCTGCTGTAAATACTGTCGTGTATCCTGTGCAATCACCTGATCTTGTGCATCGTGAATGGCATTAAACACAATGCTGTGTAGCGATACTGCAAACTGCTTTAGTGCATACAGACTCAGCAAAGTATGGTTAATACTGCCCAAGCGCCCTGAGGTCACAAGGATGACAGGATAATTGTGCTGTGCGACATAGTCGATAGTGAGTAGATCGGTGGTCAGTGGCACCATCAGACCACCTGCGCCTTCAAGCAAAACCACATTATAACGTTCCGCCAACACTTGCGTTGCAGAAGTAATTTTATCTAAATCTAAGCTTTTATTTTCAAGGCGTGTGGCGAGATGTGGCGATGCAGGATATTTGAATATTTGCGGTGCGGTGAGTCCTTCGGAATCCTCTGGAAAACCATTTTTTTGCATCAATTGACGATGTTTGGCGATGTCTTCAGAAAATCCGTTGTTGCCTGTTTGCACCAATTTTTGCGTGATGATAGATACGCCTTGGTCAAGCAATTGCTTAGCGAGTATGCCAGTTGCGACAGTTTTGCCAATATCGGTATCAATACCACTGATAAAATAGATGCCTTTTTGCAGATTCAACATGATTTATAACTTTCCTAAAAGTGCTTCAAGTTGCAACCACTGCAAATCCGCATGCAAACAAATCCGTACCCTTGCCGTACCTTGTGCCACCGTCGGCGGACGGATCGGTAGTACATAAAATCCTGCATCTTGCATCTGCATCGCCTTATCCACAGCAGTTTGGTTTTCACCGTAGATCACAGGAATGATATGGCTTTGCGTCGGACAGCTTAGCCCACGATTGATGACTTCATCCTTCAGTTTGGCACTGATATTTAACAGATTTTTACGTCGTTCAGACATACTCATCATGCGCTGAAAAATAAAATTCGTCCACGCCATATTGATCGGTGCTTGGGCGGTGGAGAAGATCAGCGAACGCATTTTATTAATTAAAAATTCACGGATCACCTGATCACAAATCAGATAACCACCGATCGAGGCTAGAGCTTTGCCAAATGTCCCAACCAGAAAATCAACTTCAGCGATACATGCCTGCGCCTCTGCACAGCCCAAACCACGCTCGCCATAGACACCGATGGCATGTGCCTCATCGACATAGAGCATGACTTTTGCATATTTCTGTTTAAAAGCAACCAGTTGCTTTAAATCCGTCACATCACCGTCCATGCTAAAGACACTTTCAGTGACGATGATGATTTTATCAATCGCCTCATTATCCATCGCCGTAATCAGTAACTGTTCAAGTTCAGTGAGGTTTTGATGGGCATAACGCTGTTTTTGCGACTTGGTGAGTCGAATCCCATCAATGATACTGGCGTGAATGAGTTCATCGGAAATGATCAGGGTTTTGGCATCGCACAGCGCAGGCAAGATGCCGATATTCATGTGATAGCCACTATTAAACAGCAAACTCGAGCGCCCAAAGGCTTGGCTGAGATTCGCTTCAAGCTGTGTATATTCTTCAAAATTCCCTGTGAGTAACCGTGACGATGAACTGGTAAAGTGTTGTTTTTCTATCGGATAAGTATCGAGAAATTCCGTTTTTAATTCCACATTTTCTGCCAAGCCCAAATAGTCGTTAGAGCTGAGATTGAGCATGCGTTTGCCATTCAGATGAATAAATTGTCCATCTCGCTCAATCTGTTTAAAGAAGCGATAATTCCCCTGCGCCTTCAGTTGATCAAGCGTATCGGCATAAGACTGATAAAGTGGATTCACGTGAAGCATACCTGAATGTGAACAATTAAAATTAAAAGGAAATTTATTCCGCAGTTTCTTTGACTATCGTCTGAACTGCTTCAAGCAAAGTCTGCAACTCCGCCTGAGAAATAATGTACGGTGGCATGATGTATACCAAATTACCGAATGGTCGAATCCACACACCAAGCTCGATGCAACGCTGTTGAATCTGTGCCATATCAACTGGATTTTTCATTTCTACCACGCCGATTGCACCAAGCACTCGCACATCTGCGACTTGGCTAAGCGATTTTAAAGGATTTAAAGCCGAAGCGATCCGACTCTCGATCTGCGCAATCTTGCCTTGCCAATCCTGCGCCAACAGCACTTGGATAGATTTCAATGCCACAGCGCACGCCAAGGGATTTGCCATAAAGGTCGGACCATGCATAAAGGCGCTTGGTTTGCCTTGACTAATAACCTCTGCGACATGATCTGTGGTTAGCGTCGCCGATAGCGTCATATAGCCACCTGTTAAGGCCTTGCCGATACACATGATGTCTGCTTGCACATCGGCATGTTCACTTGCAAATAATTTTCCTGTACGGCCAAAACCTGTGGCAATCTCATCAACGATCAACAGTACATCATACTGTTTGCACAACTTCGCCGCTTGACGCAGATATTCAGGATGATAAATGCGCATTCCGCCTGCACCTTGTACGATCGGCTCGATAATCATGGCGGCAATGCTCTCGTGATGCACCTGCAACATCTGTGCTAAAGGCTCAATATCATCAGGACACCATTCTCCTGAAAAACTAGATTGTGGCGCAGGGACAAAAATACGCTGTGGCAAACTACTGCCGAAAATATGGTGCATGCCTGTTACAGGATCGCACACCGACATGGCATTCCACGTGTCGCCGTGATAGCCTGAACGTGTGGTAATAAAATTCGTCTTCGTCGCCTTACTTTTTGCAACCCAAAATTGAATTGCCATTTTTAAGGCAACTTCAACCGCCACAGAACCCGAGTCCGCATAAAAAATCTTTTGAAAATGCTTCGGCACAATCGCCAAAAGTTGTTTTCCTAAATCAATCGCAGGCTGATGGGTCAGTCCACCAAACATCACATGCGACATTTTTTTCAGTTGCACTTCCACCGCTTGATTTAGTTCAGGATGATTGTAGCCATGAATCACACACCACCACGATGACATACCATCAATCAGACGCTCACCACTTTCTAGCTCAATATACACGCCGTCTGCCGAACGCACTTGATAGGTCGGTAGCGGATCAATCATTGAGGTATAGGGATGCCACAGATGTTGGCGATCAAATGGGTCAGTCATTGGCAACCAAGTTGAAAAAAATAAAGATTAAAATTTCGGAAACAGTGTGCCACATTTTGAAACGCACTCAATGGCAAAATGCACTCAATCACAAAATCTACGCTGTGGTAAAATCCATGCAGTAGCAAAATCTACCCAATATGAACAGCAGTGCCATTTGATAAATTAAACTGATCGGCTAAACTCAGAAATCGTGATTTCTCTAAAAATGTCCTTCGAGCAAAACCTATGAGTCAATCTGCAAATTCGGCGCAATCATCTGTCAATTGTTTCCGTTTTCCCATCCGTGTCTATATCGAAGATACTGATGCAGGTGGCATCGTCTACCATGCCAATCACATTCGCTATATGGAGCGTACCCGTACCGAATGGCTTCGTGCGTCTGAGTTTGAACATTATTGGCATCAGCAAGATTATAACTTCGTCGTACACGAGATTTCGGTGAAATACCATCGACCAATTTTAATGGATGATTTACTGACTGTTACAGCACGTGTAATTTCTTGCAAATCCGTATCATTTTCCTTGCAACAAGAAATTTACCGTGATGAAATACTGCTTGCTTCGGGACTTGTCACCATCGCTTGTCTATCAAAGGATATGCGACCTCGCAAACTTCCTGAAGCGTTGAAGGAAATGATTCTTGAACAGCTTGCTTTGGAACAGCAATCACTGCAAAAAGCACAGCGATAGTCATCGTAAAACTGATTTAAAACTTTTTTGGTCAAATAGATTATGCCAACCGAAACACTACCAACCACAGCGACCGCACATTCTTTAAATGTCATGGATTTGATTTTAGGCGCAGGGATCATCGTGCAATTGGTGATGCTCGGCTTGTTATTGGCATCCATCTTCAGTTGGTATCTCATCGCCAAGCTCTATATCAGCTTTAAAAATGCCAATAAACAAGATCAACAGTTTGAAAAAGTCTTTTGGTCAGGCGCAGAACTTCCGACTTTATTTAAAAATGCACAAACCAAAGCCAACCGTGCAGGTTTGGAAAACGTCTTCCATGACGGCTATAGCGAATTTAATAAGCTGAATAAGCGTAAGGCCTCACTTGCCCAATCTTTAGAAGGTACAGAGCGTATTTTGCGTGTCAGCCTTTCTCGTGAACAAGCAGGCTTGGAGCATGGTCTAGGCACCTTAGCCAGTATCGGTTCGGTTGCACCTTATGTCGGCTTATTCGGTACGGTATGGGGCATCATGACTGCATTTATCGGATTATCGACTGCCGAGCAAGTCACGCTTGCCACGGTTGCGCCAGGTATTGCAGAGGCGTTGATTGCAACAGCGATTGGTCTATTTGCAGCGATTCCTGCGGTATTGGCATTCAACCATTTCACCTCAAAAAGTGAAGGTTTGTACGAAGAACGTGCTTTATTTGCCGAAGAAATGACTGCACGCTTGCAACGTCAATCGCTTGCACCTGAGCTTGAAGATTAATCCGCTGAGTTGAGAAGTTAAATCATGTCACGTTCAACGAGCCGTTTTGCACGCATTAAAAAACCACTGAAAAGTGAAATGAACGTCGTTCCATACATCGACGTGATGTTAGTGCTGTTGGTGATATTCATGGTCACTGCCCCAATGATTACCAGTAAAGTCAATGTCGATCTGCCCAAAGTCAATGGACAAGATCAAAGCAGTAATAGCAATGATGCTACGCTCTACACCGTCAGTATTGATAAAGCAGGTCAATTACAGCTTCAAGTACAAAGTGATGACCCAAAACCAATGAGTTTGTCTGAGATCGAAACTACGCTGACCTCTGCCCTTGCACAAGATGAAAATATCAATGTCATGGTTGCAGGCGATCAATCCATTGCTTATGGTGAAGTGATGAAGCTGATGTCAGATTTGCAACAAGCAGGACTTGATCAAGTCGGACTGGTCACTCAACCGCTAAAATAGTTCTGCCATTTTCGTCAACCTATAGCGTTTAATGAAGTTTGTAAGAAAGTAGAAAATATGCGTCGTCAACCTGAGTTTAAACAAAAGCCACTTGCTATTGCCTTTACCGTCGGTATTCATGCCGTGGTATTGGTCGGCTTGGCTTTTTTTGCTGACGCACCACTCCCTGAACCACCAAAACCATTAAAAACCGTTCTAATTACGCCTGAACAGCTCAAACTGTTACAACAAGACAAACCATTTCAAGAGCTCACCGAAGCACCGACTGAGAACATCTCAGAAATTACCGAAGCACCTGAAGTCGCTGAAACGCCTGAAGAAGTCAATCCAGTACCAACACCAATTCAGCCGAAAGAAAAACCTGTCGAAGATACTCGTCAGAAACAGCTAGAACAAAAACAACAAGAGCAAAAACAGCGAGAGAGAGAACAGCAAGCGCAAAAGCAACTTGAGCAAAAGCAACGTCAAGAAGCTGATCGTCAGGAAAAACAGCGCCAAGAAGCCTTAGAAAAACAGCGCCAAGCGGATGCAAAGAAAAAATCTGACGCTGAGGCAAAACGTAAAGCTGACGCAGACGCCAAGAAAAAGGCTGATGCTGAGGCAAAAGCGAAGGCTGATGCCGAAGCCAAGAAAAAAGCCGATGCAGAGGCAAAGCGCAAAGCTGATGCTGATGCAAAGAAAAAAGCGGATGCTGAAGCAAAACGTAAAGCCGACGCTGATGCCAAGAAAAAAGCGGATGCCGAAGCAAAACGCAAAGCTGATGCCGAAGCCAAGAAAAAAGC
>NZ_JAKUML010000011.1 GCF_022601685.1 Acinetobacter sedimenti | reverse complement strand
TATCATTCAGTGACTTAAGGTCACAATTCTGGCTCATTAATCTTACTGACTAAAAATTCGCTCAAATAAACTTCGAGAAATTTCTACCAATTCAATCAATGATAATATATCGATCAATCAACCAGTAAAAATCCACACAAGTTGTTCTTCTTTAACTCTTAATGATCATGTTTTTATCTCGTCGATAAAAACGCAACGCAATAAAATACTCACATCACCCTAAGTGACGTTCCGATCAATTGCGTTGGGATGTGCGCATTATATGTAAATAATTTGCTGACACAAGCCCTTTATGCAACTTTTTTGCAATGCTTGTGCCTTTTTTGAGCAAATTATCATTTTATGCGCATTTGTTGTGCATTTGTTTTTGCATTTTATTTGGTTTTAGTCACTTTTACATCACGAATGATAATGGTCTGCGCTGGTACATTTGCGTGCATGCCTTTACGGGTCGTTGGTTGTTTGGCAATTTTATCGACGATATCCATGCCTTTGGTCACTTTGCCGAATACCGCATAACCATAATCACGTGCACCATGATCAAGCATACTATTATCAACCAAATTGATAAAAAATTGACTAGTTGCCGAATCCACCACACCTGTACGTGCCATTGCGATTGTGCCTCGGGTATTCTTCAAACCATTTTTTGCTTCATTTTTAATTGGCGGATTGGTTTCTTTTTGCTGCATTTCTGCCGTAAATCCACCACCTTGAATCATAAATCCTGGAATAACACGATGAAATATCGTGCCTTTATAAAAACCTGTTTTTACATATTGCACAAAATTCTTTGTGCTAATTGGCGCTTTTTCATCATCAAGTTCGATTTGAATATCGCCCATTGAGGTTTTCATGGTGACTTGCGTTGCTGCCAAGCTCATTTGTGTACCAAGTAAAAGAGTTGTTGCTAAGAGTAGGTGTTGCATTTTCATTTTGAGATTCCTTGTCGAGTTTCCTCGTTTAATTTCTTTGGAAAGGATTGAAACAATCCATGATTTTCAAAGACTGATTTCTGAAAGCATTAATTTAAAGGACGTTGTACCTTATCTCTGTATAATTTTTTGTACAGGTTTATGATAATACAGCATTTAAAAGGTAAAATATCTGTTAAACTTGTCACACCTTTGTTTTATTTTTTGTCCTACGGATATCTTATGAGTAAAGCTTTACCCATCGTTGTTGCAGCTGTCATTGGTGGTGCCGCTATGGTACCTGTATATATGGCAAGCAAAGATCCTGCAAAATTTCAGGCGAGCTCTCATTCAGCAACATTTAATTCTGAATCAGCGTCTGCAGTTGAAAAAATTAGCTATGTACTTGGTTATGAAGTCACGAGTCAAATGACGCCACCAGAGTTGGATGTGAATGCCTTTTCTGCGGGTGCAAAAGCGGGACATGGCAAGGAAACCTTCCCGATGACGGAAGATGAAGTCAAAGCAGCGTATGAAGAGTTTATCGCTTCACAACAAAATGCAGCAATACCTGCTGAGCAAGCCGTGAATCAAATGCCTGCGCAAGACGCATCTGCTGATGTCGCTTTCTTAAAAGACAATGGCAGTAAGCCAAATGTCAAAACCACAGCTTCAGGCTTACAGTATACCGTTGATAAAGAAGGTACTGGCAAGCAACCGAAAGCCACCGATACTGTCCGTGTCCATTACGAAGGCAAGTTGCTTAATGGTCAAATCTTCGATAGTTCGATCGCACGTGGTGAGCCTGTAGAGTTCGGTTTAAATCAAGTCATTCCGGGTTGGACTGAAGGTCTACAATTGATGAAAGAAGGTGCTGAATATACATTTTATATTCCTTCTGAACTTGGTTATGGCGCTCAAGGTAAAGGACCAATTCCACCAAACAGCACTTTGATCTTTAAGGTACAGCTCATCAAAGTGATGTAATTTGAATTTTATCATCAATAAGCCTTCATTATTTGAGGGCTTTTTTTATTGCTGATTTTAAGTAAATCATATTGATTTTCTATTACAAAAACATACAACCAGTACAATAAATTATTGTAATGTGATGTCAAAGTGGTTCTCCGTTTGGCTATAAGCTTAAAGCATGTAGCACTTGCTAAATATAGCTAAACGACGTCCTAAAGAATCAAGCTGTGTCGGTGAAACAAAAAAGTTGGAATAATGATGAAAAAAATTGCCTTAGTAAGCCTCATGCTCATCGCAGGCCAAAGCTTTGCAGCAGAGAAAGTGACAGAAAAGAGTAGTGAACGTGTTCAAGCCGGTTATAGTTTTGGCTATTTAGTCGGTCGTTCAAATAGTAATGCTTTAGATGATTTAGATTTGGATAGCTTTTTTGAAGGTTTCAAACAGGGCTTCGAAGGTAAAGAATCGTCGCTGAGCAATGAACAGATGATTAGCATCCTCAATCAATATAAGAAGAAATCTGAAGCAGCCGAGTTGGTCGAATTCAAAAAACTTGCTGATAAAAACCTGACACAAGGACAATCTTTCCTTGCTGATAATGCCAAAAAATCAGGCATTAAAGTGACTCAGTCAGGGTTACAGTACCAAGTGATCAAGCAAGGTTCTGGGAAAAAGCCATCCGCAACCAGTAAAGTGCTTGTGCATTATGAAGGTCGTTTGATCGACGGCACAGTATTTGATAGCTCTATCGCACGTGATCAACCAATCTCTTTTCCTCTCAATAAAGTCATTGCAGGTTGGCAAGAAGGTTTGCAGCTCATGCAAGAAGGCGATCAATATCGTTTATTCATCCCTGCAAAATTGGCTTATGGTGAAACAGGTGCAGGTGCAAATATCCCGCCAAATAGTGCTTTGATCTTCGATGTACAGCTATTAAAAGTGGAATCATAAAACCTATTACAGAAGAACTTTATCATCAAAAAATGCCACAATCTTGTGGCATTTTTTGTCTTCGGTGTTGATCTAAATTAAAAAAGGAAATTACCAACCTAAAGCTTTTTGTTGTTCCTCAACTAGCTGTTTAATCCCTTCTTCCGCCAATGCCAACATTTGATTGGCTTGTTCACGAGTAAATGGTTTTTCTTCGGCTGTACCTTGGATTTCGATAAATTCACCTGACTGGGTCATCACCACATTCAAGTCTGTTTCACACGTTGAATCTTCATCATAATTGAGATCTAGTAATGCTTGGCCATTATGGATACCCACAGAAACCGCAGCAACCAGACCTTTCAGCGGATCATTTTTAATTTTTTTCTTTTCTAGCAATACATTCATCGCATCAATCAATGCAACTGCCGCACCTGTGATCGACGCTGTACGTGTACCACCATCCGCTTGGATCACATCACAATCGATAGTAATGGTATTTTCTCCGAGCTTTTTCAGATCCACCATCGCACGTAGGCTACGACCAATTAGGCGTTGAATCTCTTGAGTACGACCGCTTTGCTTACCACGTGCTGCTTCACGGTCTGAACGAGTATGCGTCGAACGTGGCAACATACCATATTCCGCAGTGACCCAACCTTGTCCCTGACCTTTTAAAAAACGTGGCACGCTGTTCTCAATGCTCGCAGTACAAAGCACTTTGGTATGCCCAAACTCGACCAAGACCGAACCTTCTGCATAGCGTGTATAGTTGCGTGTGATTTTGATTGGGCGAAGTTGGTTTTCAGCACGTTGATCTATGCGCATGGTCGATCCTTATAAAAATGGTTTAAAAATACTTGGGAAATATTGAGGAAACAAATTAATAGCACAGTTTGCTCAGGGCTTGAGGCAAAAGTATAACAACCGAATATGACAAAGCCTAGCCATTTCCACGCATCAGCGTTTGATAAAAGTTTCAATCTGTTGTCGATACTTACCAATATCTGCAAAACGATGATCCTCAAATTCATCGACAATGATGTTGGCATTTGGCAAAGTGTCGATCGCTATCTGATAATCTAAGACTTCATCTTGCTTTGATAATAATATCAATATTTTAGATTGATCAAGTTGTTGATCTTTCGAGATAGCAAACTGTTTCAATAAACTGGATAATTCATCGACTTGTTGTTGTGACCATGTAAATTGTTCGCCATTATAACGTGCCACTGTTCCAATATATTTCTGTAAGGTGTGCGGAGATTGTAAAGCAGGATTAATCAGCACCAATTTCACAGGAAATTGCATGGCAAGTAATAGCCCATAAAAGCCACCTAATGAACTACCGACGATCGTGGTGATCTGTTCTTTTTTTATCAGTGCGGATAAATCATTCAAATCAGTAAGCGGTCGATGATTCAGATCAGGTGCAAAAACATCATTACCAAACCATTGTTTGAGTTGTAAAGATTTCACACCATGACCAACTGATGCAAAACCATGAATAAACAGAATTTTTTCTGACATATTGAAATTTATACAGTTTGAAGAAGTTTACTTATTTTAGCGAAAAAAAGAGCTAGCGAACACACCTACTAGCTCCATGCAAGAAACGACATTTTTGATTTAAATTTGAAGCACTTACTTCAGTTATTTTAACAACAACTTCCCAAAGCGAGCTTTCAATTTGTTTTGAACCTCAGCTTTCCATTGCTGACGCTCATCTTTATTTGGTACAGACATTTTTGCCAATCGAGTCCACACTGTCACAAACTGTGCATTAAAACTTGCACTGTTGTAGTTGACACCAAACTCTTCACACACAGCACGAACTTTTGGTGCAACTTCCTGATAACGATTGGCAGGCATATCGGGGAATAAGTGGTGCTCAATCTGATGACTCAAATTACCACTTAAAAAGTGCATCCATTTGCCACCTGTGAAGTTACTTGAACCACGGATTTGGCGTAAATACCACTCTGCACGTGTTTCAGTCGCTGTGTTATCTGGCTCAAAGTTTTCTGCATCTTCGGTAAAGTGACCATTAAAAATCACTGCCGATGACCATAGGTTACGGATAATATTCGCTGTTGCATTGGCTGTAAGTACAGGAATAAAGTTCACTGTGGCAATGACAGGGAAAAATACATAGTCCTTCAAGATTTGACGTGTGGCTTTTTTACGGAAATTCGCCGAATCCTGCCAAACTTGCGCCCATGTCTTGGTTTTATACACCATGGCATCTTCAAGGTGTAAGTTTTGAATACCCACATACCATTCGAAGAACACCATCAATTGAATCGCCAAAGGAATGTTTAATAAGAAGCGTGGCTCCCAAGCTTGCTCGTCACTGACCCTAAGCAAGCCATAGCCAACATCGTGATCCATGCCGACAATATTGGTATAAGTATGATGAATATAATTGTGCGTATGTCTCCAATCATCACCTGTGCAGACGTTATCCCAGTCAAAGTCTTTGCCACGCAAACTGTCATCATTCAACCAGTCGTATTGACCGTGCATGACATTATGACCAAGCTCCATATTTTCAACGATCTTAGACACACCCAACATACCTGTGCCAAGCAACCATACTGGTGGCAACCATCCTGCAAACATCAACATGCTACGAGATGCGATCTCGGTATAACGCACAAAGTTACGGACTTTGTAGATATATTTTGCGTCCTTCTCGCCTAAATCTTCCATCACCTCTTGGCGAATGGCATCAATCTTTGCACCAAATGCTTCGATTTGGTCTGGAGTTAAATATTTTGATTTGCTATTTAACGGAAATTTCACTGCTGAATTCATGGCTATTTTCCTCGTATTTGTTTTTCTAGGACTAAAGTGAATGGATTAAAGATCAATGGTGACAGGACTTAATGCCTGACTGACACACAACTTGATCTGTTGATTGTCACTTTGATCAATTTCACCTGTGATAATGTTCTTGGTGACACCACTGACTTTGGTACAAGTGCAGCTATTACAGATGCCCATGCGGCAACCTGAAGTTGGACGAAGTCCTGCATCTTCAGCACTTTCCAAAAGTGTTTTGGTGGCGATGAAGTCACGCTGTGCTCGGCGAAACGTAATCGGTTGCTCTGTTGCACTATCGTCTACACATGGTTGAAAGTATTCACTATGCAACTGATTTGAAATATCATGCTTTGCAAAAATGGCTTTTGCACTTTTCATCATCGGTGTTGAACCACAGATATAAGTATTGGTAGATTTCCAATCAGCGCACTGCCCTGTCAATAAAGCTTCATCTAAATACTGTTTAGAGCTACTTGTATCAATGAAGTGATAATGAAACTGTGGATACTGCTGACTCAAGTGCTCAAGTTCCACGTGGAACACTGGCGCACGGTTGAAATAAATCAAATGTATTGATTCAAGGTTTTGTGCAATGGCTTGCTTCACCATTGCATAAATCGCTGTAATACCACTGCCTGATGCAATCATCAATGCAGGTGATTGATCTGTATGCAAAACAAAATCGCCTTGCACTTGAGAGATTTCCACCACGATGTCATCTGCGGATTTGCAAAGATAGTCTGAAACCAAACCTTGTGCTTTAATACCTAAAACAATTTGACCTTTGGCATCAATATCAACAATCGAGTAACTACGTTGATGATGTACGCAGTGGACTTGCACAGTCACTAATACTGACTGCCCTGCTTGCCAGTGGTTTTTGAATTTTGGATTATTCGCCAAAACCACTTTATACATATCATTGCCCAAAGCTTGGCGTGCAATGATCGTAGTTTTGATTTTACGCATCGACCATAGTGGGTTGAACTGTGCTAGGACAAAGTCGACAAAGTCTTCTTTGATCCAATGCGGTTGATAAGATGTGTTAGATATTGCTACGTGAGTTACTGCTGTGTTCATGCTCGTGTTCCTCTTTGCTGCTGGTTTTTATTGAGTGAACATATGTTCTCCGAGAGAACATGTGTGCACTATATCCGCAGTTTTAATTTAAGTCAACACTTGTACACTGAATTTTTTTAGGTCAATTTCTTCTTTTTTGCTAGACTGTGGCTTTCCATATGTCTTTATTGCATTTTTTGAGTTTAATCCATGTCGATTCGTGATGAACGCAAACAACAAAGTCGCCAAGCTTTACTTGATGCAGCACTCAAGCTCAGCACATCAGGGCGTTCGTTTAGCACCATTAGCTTGCGTGAGATCGCTCGTGAGGTTGGTTTAGTACCGACGGCGTTTTATCGTCATTTTGAAGATATGGATCAGCTCGGTTGCAACTTGGTCGAACAAGTTTCTTTGCGTTTAAGAGAAGTCATCTTGCAACTGCGTCAGGGTTATTTCATTCAACAAAATGCTAAAACGCGTAGCAGTATCGAATTATTTTTTAAAGCCGTGGATGAAAGCCCACAAGATTGGTTATTCTTTATCGCAGAGCGTTGGGGCGGATCTCTTGCAGTACGCCAAGAGATTGCCAATGAAATTGATATTTTGATCGCAGGACTGGGTAATGATCTGACGGAAAGTACCAGTTTTAAACATGTGGAAAGTGTTGAAGACTTGATGGTAATTTCGACCATTTTGATCAATTTATCATTTACTTGGGCAATGACGTGGCGCAATATGCGTGAAAATCTCAGCTCGCCTCAGCTTGAAACAGAGCAACAGCAATATATTGACCAAGTGACAGTTCAAGTGCGACTAATGTTTCGTGGCATTGAAAATTGGCAAAGTGCTGAATAAATAGAATTTATATTTTCAAATTAGAGCCTAATCAAAATTTTGTGCATAAAAAAGCCCGAACCATGCCGAGCTTTTCCAATTTTATTTTTAATTACTTCAATCTAAAGTACTGTCTTATGAGGCTTTCTTCATGATTTGGCGTTCTTTATCGACCAAATAATTCACGACTTGAATAACACGTTGACTATCACCTTGCACGATGTATTTACCATTGACAACTACCGCAGGTACACCTGTCAATTGATAATCCATTGCCAAGTTTTTGGCTTTGTTGATTTTGCCTGTGATCGCGAATGAATTGAACAAGCTGTTAAATTTCTTGGTATCTGCACCATATTTGGTATAGAACTGCGCCAAAGATGCTTGATCAAAAATCTGTTGACCACCTTTGTGGATCGCATCAAATAATGGGATATGCGCTTTACGGCGGATTTTCAATGCTTCAGACACATAGTAACCACGTGCATTTTGCTCCCAAACTGGATTCATCGCCGCAGGTGTACGCACAAAGTTCACGTCTTTTGGCAATTTGCGAAGCCATTGTTGCATTGGGTGCTCTAGGCTGTAGCAGTGTCCACAACCATACCAAAAAAACTCACGCACCTCGATCTTGCCAGCAACGTCCACTTTGCCTACTTTTGGTGCCAATTTATAATCTCTTCCTTCGATAAATTGTTCTGCGGCAAACGTCATTCCTGAAACTGTCATCACTGCAGCAGACATTACCGTTAAAGCAAGCTTTTTCATTGGTCTATACGTCCTCATCATCTTGAATAATTTTTTAAGTGTTCACACTATAAAGGATATTAAATAAAATAAATATAGAGTAAATAGGGACGAATCGTTTTAATCTGTGAACAGATTTTTGTTCGTTGATTACGATTAATAATGTTCTTCACTGGTATTCTAAGCTAAGCTACGGTAATCCGTTTATTTATAGAATAATTTTCCATTTTCCCAAAGGTACTGAGATATGACCACACCCAATGTCGATGCCCAAGAGATCGCCAAATTTGAAGCTTTGGCAGATAAATGGTGGGATCAACACTCCGAATTTCGCCCTTTGCATCAGATCAATCCGCTACGTCTAAATTGGATTGATGAAAAGTCTGGTGGACTCACAGGGAAGAAAATTCTCGATGTCGGCTGTGGTGGCGGTATTTTGGCGGAAAGTATGGCACGTCGTGCAGGTTCTGTACTCGGTATTGATATGGGTGAAGCACCGCTTGCGGTTGGACGTATCCATGCCGAGCAAGAAGGTGTAAATAATATCGAGTATAAGCAAATTCCTGTTGAACAATTGGCAAGTGAGCAAGCAGGTCAATATGATGTAGTGACCTGTATGGAGATGCTCGAACATGTGCCTGATCCTGCGTCTATCGTGAAAGCTTGCTTTGATTTAGTCAAGCCAAATGGTCATGTGTTCTTCTCGACCATCAACCGTAATCCGAAGTCGTACCTGTTTGCGATTATCGGTGCGGAGTATGTACTTCGCATGTTGCCTCGTGGTACGCATGATTATCACAAATTCATTCGCCCTTCTGAATTAGCAGGTGCGATTCGTGGTGCAGGTTTGAAACTCAAAGCCATGACAGGACTGCATTACAATCCATTGACCAAATACTATTGGCTTGCCCCGAATGTCGATGTGAACTATATGGTACACACGGTCAAGCCTGCTGTAGCCACATCTACTGAAGAAGCATCAAATAAAACTGCTAAAAAAAGCAAAACAACTCAAGCAGGTAACGAGGCATGATCAAAGCGGTTTTATTCGACCTTGATGGCACCTTGATCGACACAGCAGCAGACTTTATTCGCATCATTCAAGCCATGTGCCGTGAAGGTAGCGTTGAGGTCGTATCTGCCGAACGCATTCGCACTCAAGTGTCCGAAGGCGCTCGTGCTATGGTGCGTTTGGTCTATCCAGACCTAGAAGTTACCGATCCTAGATTTCTCGAACTCCGTCAAGCTTTTCTTGATCGCTACGGTGCAGATATTGCAGTGGATACCACGCTATTTGAGGGAATGGATGAATTACTCATTCAGCTTGAACAGCGCAAAATTCCGTGGGGCATTGTCACCAATAAGCCTCGTGGACTCAGCGAAGCCTTACTCAAAGCACTGAATCTGACCGAGCGTTGTGCGGTCTTGGTCTGTCCTGATGATGTCAAAAATACCAAACCTGATCCAGAACCCATGTTCCTTGCTGCATCACAGCTCAATATCGAAGCAAATCAAATCGTCTATGTCGGAGATCACCCTCGTGATATTGATGCCGGGAAAAATGCCAATATGCCAACGATACTGGCTGCCTATGGCTATCTTCCACCTGAATCTGCTGATGACTTGGAAGCATGGGGTGCAGATTATATCGTTCAAGATGTTACTGAATTATCTGATTTGTTGCTGTCTTTGGTTAATCAATAAATTTGAAAGGTAAAAGTAGTGCAAAGTCATTAACAAATATCCTTTGACTTTGTACATGCTTTGACCGATAAATAAAATGATCTATTCAACAATTTCTACAATGAATTACCCATACCACTAGAGGTTCCACATGGACTTTAAAAGCTATCAACCTGATCCTGATTTACTCAAAGGTCGCGTCATCCTTGTGACGGGTTGTGGCGATGGTATTGGTCGCGCCGCAGCGATTAACTATGCACTTCACGGTGCAACAGTGGTTCTACATGGTCGTAGCATTAATAAACTTGAAATTATTTATGATGAGATCGAAGCACTTGGCGCACCGCAACCTGCGATTTTACCATTGCAACTATCCAGTGCATCCGCACATGATTATGACACCTTGTTTAATACCTTAGACAAGCAGTTTGGTCGTCTTGATGGCATCTTGCATAATGCAGGGATTTTGGGCGAACGAGTGACTTTGGAAAATTATCCTGCTGAGGTGTGGGATGATGTGCTCAATATCAATCTACGTGCTCCTTTTGTCCTGACCCAAGCCTTATTACCTTTGTTAAAACGCTCTGACAGTGCATCCATTATCTTTACCAGTAGTGGCGTGGGACGTGATGCACGTGCAGAATGGGGTGCATATTCTGTATCGAAATTTGGCGTAGAAGCGTTAAGCCAAATCTTTGCACGTGAATTTGCAGATCAAGACAATATTCGTTTTAACTGTATCAATCCAGGTGGCACACGCACGGCAATGCGTGCCAAAGCTTATCCAAGTGAAGACCCAAAAACCTTGCCGACACCTGAAGACATCATGCCTGCATATCTGTACCTGATGGGTAAAGATAGTCATGCGGTGACTGGTGAAAGTATTGATGCGCAGTAGTTTTTAAGTATATTGCAGAAATTTTTCTCGGTGTTTTGTAAGTAAATCCACCAAAATCTATCAATTTTTCAGTTGTCATAAGAATTCAAGAATTTAAAACACAAAATCACTTTCGCAAGCGAAACTGATTTTGTGTAAAGTTTGCAGGGCTACCGACCTCCAAGCCTGCCTTTTCAAAAATCAAACATGATCTGTTTCATCCACCACATTAAACTTCTGCATTAATTCAGCACGTCGTTTCGGATGAATATTGGCTTTGTTTAAATCACCTTGATAATGATCATAGACACGTTGATCCATCATCTTAAACCACCACGATGGAATGAGTGCAGGCAACAGCATCGTCGCATAACCACTCGGCAATTCAGGCGCTTCTTCAAAGTGACGCAACGCTTGGAATGGACGTGTCGGATAGGCATGATGGTCAGAATGACGTTGTAGCTGATACAGGAACAGATTGGTCACCACATTGTTATTATTCCAACTGTGCTCAGGCATGGTGCGAGCATAGCTACCATCTGCTTTCTGCTCACGTTTCAGTCCATAGTGTTCAATATAATTAATGATTTCAAATAGGCTAATACCATAGAACGCTTGCGTAGCAAGATATGGAATGATTTGCGTACCAAAGGTTTTAATCAAACCAGCATGGAATGTCGCACTCATCGCCCAACCTTGAAGCAACTCATTGTCTTTACTGAAAAATGGTAAACCTTTACGTTTCAAACGGCGAGCTTCGATCTCAATACCCGACTTGATACCACCAAATACGGTACGTGGCCAAAATTGGTAAAAGCTCTCACCCATTTGTGATGATGCGGGGTCTTCAGGTGTCGCTGCACGCTTATGATGACCATACGGATGTTCCACACGGAAATGATTATAAAACAGTGGCATCAATGTCGCATGTGACAACATATGATCTGATTTATTCGGACGATGGGATAGCTCATGCGCCGTGGTCACTGCGATACCGTTGATCGCACCCATTGAGATGCCAAGTAAAATTCGATCGAGCATCGGCGTGTCTTTACGTGATACCAAATACGCCGCATAGACATTCGCCGCCATTTGGATCGGTATAAACATTTTGACCAGACAATCGTAGTACGGATCTTTGACGAGGCTCTGCACATCTTCATCGGTTGGATTGTTTTCATCATTACCAATCACGGCATCGAATGCAGGAATGATCGCATGCAGCACAATCGGACCACTGAGCGCAAACAGCTTACGTGTCCATTTTGGACCAAACTGATAACCTGCCAAAATACCCACACCGATCATCGGCAGACCAGGGCTGAGAAGCCACCAACGGCGTTTTTTATCAATCTTTTTTGCATGGGCAGTTGCGTCCTGCAAACTAAGCTGTGCGGGTGCATTCATTGCGTCACCTAATATACTTTGAGTTTCTATCCGAAATTATCAAAGGCATTAGGGTTCAAAAGAACTGCCGAAAAGGACAGCTTATTATCATTTTAGACCATTTCAGTCGTAGTCTTGAGCGTTTTGAACATTGGCCTTGAGCGTTTTTAATATTGACGTGATTGAAATGTATGCGCTTCAAAAAATAATAAATGGCTCAATTATTCAACATTTTGTGATTCAATCCTCAAGTCTTTTTCAACTAAGTCTGACTCATTCGATGCAGATTCTGCTTCATATTTCTTTTGCAAAATATTCGAAAAAATACTTTCAATCATCCATACCCGATACAAGCTATTGAAGACAAATTCTTGTTCGGCAATGCGCAATACCATGACAGGTTGATTCGGCTGTTGTAACGCATCACAGTGTTGTTGATTACGCTGTAAAGCCTGATAAACGTCGTCATTAGAAATTTTTTCTTGAACACTTTCCTGAATAAATTGATGATTCATTAACACACTGCGCTGATGGCTCGCCAAGCTTAAATCTTTACCCTTCGTCCATGTCAGTCGTAGCATTTCTAAGACCGCATCAACACGTTGCTCAGGTTCAACTTGATAAAATAATTTTGCCATGGCCATGACTGTGTTTTGATCAGGACGACAAAATGGTGTAAATGCCACATCTGTCCGTTTCGACAGTCGCATCGCCAAACTCCAATCAAAGAAATCACGCCCTTGATACGGTAGCGGATAAATATTGATATGGATGTTGTAAAGATTCGCCAACTCTTCTTTGATATAGGCAAGTAATAACCATGAAATTGGATTTTCTAAGGTGAAATACAAATCAAGCTCAGGTTGCATGGCTTGTATATCAGTCAGCTCTTCGGCATCTTGAATCAGATGCTCACGCCATTCGATATGATTAATCAGGAAAATTGGCGATGAAGTGAGTAATTTCTGTTGTTGTAAACGACGTGTCAAACGCAGTAAATCGTCTACCGCTTGATATTCTCGTCCACCAAAACTAAAGAATGCCGTCAGAATAGGCGTATCATCAAAACGAAACTGCGCATCTTCGCTCGGCTGACGGTAATTTTTCGCCATCATATAGAGCATGTTTAATTTGCCATATTGTTGATTCCACAACATATGGAAAATATCTTCAAGCAAATATAAAAAGTCACGACCTGTCAGCGGTGTGCGCTCAAGAATAGTGTGCGCTTGATCCAAAGCCTGCTGTGTCGGCATCTCTGGCACATCATCAAAGGCAAAGCGATGCTGCATTGCCAAGATTTTGGCATCATTTAAAGTATAATGTTGCCATGCTTTGACTGACATGCCTTGCGGTGGCGGAGCAGTTTGTGTAGAAATCACAATTTTTAAAGGTCGAATCTCGTCGATCAGAATTTCTTCGAGCTGTATGAGCTGTTGAACCGCAAGATAGCTATAGACATCATCCAAGCGCAGATAGGCACTAATTCCTTGATCTATCGGCAATTCGGCTTGACGATGCGGACGGTCGAAATACCATTTCGATCGGATCGGATCAAACCACCTTCGGATCAGGGACATGATGTTTTTACCTCAAATATTCTAATCTGATAATTGCCAATCAACTGTCAGATCGCCATAAACGTCTTAACAATCTGATGATTCATTTTATAAGTAAAATCGAAATGACAATTTTGTATTATGCTTGAAAATAATACGTATGTTCTACGCATTTTCATGAATTGTTTATAACAACGCATCTTTCAGAGATCAAGTGGTGCGTGTAATCTGTTTTAAACCATTTCGCAATGATCGACAAAATTCGAAAACTCAAAACAAAAAAACGCCACTGGTAAAAGTAGCGTTTTTCCAATCAACTGTTTAGATTTGCGGTTTATTTAATAAAATTTACCCGAGCAATGGCTTTCTTCCCTGCTTGGATCACCACAGTTTTTGGTGCATTCACAGAAAATGAACCATCGACTACTTCATTGTCAACTTTGACTGCGCCACGAGCGACTGCATCTTTAGCTTGCGCTGCATTCTTCGTCAATCCTGCAAGACGCACGATCGAACCAATAAAGATTTCTCCGCCATTTTCAGACAGTGAAATATCGACTTCAGGCGTGTCTTCAGGCACTTCACCATCGACAATTCGGTTACCTGCGCTTTTATGGGCATTTTCCGCAGCTTCTTGGTCATGGAAGCGTTCTACAATTTCTAATGCCAAGATACGTTTAATCTCTTGCGGATTGCGTCCTTCTGCCATCTCTTTGAGCAAGATTTCGATGTCATCCATTGATTTAAAGCTGAGCAATTCAAAATACCGCTCAATCAAACTGTCAGGCATCGACAAGATTTTTTGATACATCGCACCTGGTGCATCAAATACACCGATATAGTTGCCAAGCGATTTGGACATTTTCTTGACACCGTCCAAACCTTCTAAGATCGGCACAGTGATACAGACTTGCGACTCTTGCCCATAACGTCCTTGCAAGGTACGTCCCATCAGCAAGTTAAAGGTTTGATCTGTACCACCTAACTCAACATCGGCTTCCATCGCTACAGAATCATAACCTTGTACCAATGGATACAAAAATTCATGAATGGCAATCGGTTGTTCACTTTGATAGCGTTTTGAGAAGTCGTCACGTTCAAGCATTCGAGCCACAGTTTGCTGACTTGCCAATTGAATCAAATCCGCAGCAGAGCGTTTTGAAAACCATTCTGAGTTGAATACCACTTTGGTTTTGGCAGGATCAAGGATTTTAAAGACTTGTTCTTGATAAGTTTTGGCATTGGCTTCGACTTGCTCACGAGTCAATGGCGGACGTGTCGCACTTTTCCCTGTTGGGTCACCGATCATGGCAGTATAGTCGCCGATCAAAAATAGTACCTCATGCCCAAGATCTTGGAAGACTTTAAGTTTATTAATAAGTACAGTATGACCGAGATGCAAATCAGGCGCCGTCGGGTCAAAACCTGCTTTGATGCGTAGTGGTCTATTTTGTTTCAATTTTTTCAATAAATCATCTTGAGAAATGATCTCATGCGTGCCACGTTGGATTAACGCCAACTGCTCTTCAGCAGGTAGAAAAGTGCTCATCAGTAAAACCTAATCGTTCTAACTTTCAAATTGTGCGATATACTAACATTTTTTCAGAAAAATGCAGGCAAAGATCGGCATGAGTGCAATATATATTGGTGTGATGACAGGCACGAGCATGGACGGCTTAGACCTCGTTGCCGCATCTTTTGATCCATTAAAGATCCACGCTACCTTGACTTTAAAATTTGAAGAAGATTTGCGTGATCAGCTGATGGCATTGTCATTGCCTGATGATAATGAAATTGATCGCATGGCGGTTGCGCACGTGGCACTGGGTAAAATGATTGGTCATGGTGTCAATCAACTGATCGAAGACAACCAACTGGATCACAGCCAAATCCGAGCCATCGGCTCGCACGGTCAAACCATTCGCCATCGTCCAGACAGTGGTTTTACTCTGCAAATTGGCGATGCGCATATCATTACCGAACTGACCAATCTTCCTGTGGTTTACGATTTTCGTAGTCGTGATTTGGCAGCGAATGGTCAAGGTGCACCGCTGGTTCCTGCGTTTCATCAAGTGTTATTTCAGCATGAAAGTATTCATCGGGTGATTTTAAACTTGGGCGGAATTGCCAATGTCACCATGCTTCCTGCGGGTCAACCCGAGCAAATTTTCGGTTTTGATACAGGGCCTGCCAATATTCTGATGGATGCGTGGTGCGATCGTTATACAGGTCAGCCTTATGATGAAAATGGCAATTGGGCGGCATACGGTCATCCGATTCGCTCGCTACTCGATCGTCTACAAGCGCACGATTATTTTTCTAAAGAACCACCAAAAAGCACAGGGCGAGAAGACTTCAATATCGACTGGCTTGATGATCAACTTGCTGATTGGCGTAATGATCTCGACTATGATGAACTCGAAGATCAGCCTGAAAATGTGCAAGCGACCTTAATGAAGCTCACCACTCGAGCGATTAAAAAAGCCATTTATCGTAGTAAAGACACCATGCCGACAGGTGAAATCTATGTCTGTGGTGGTGGTGCATTTAATGGCACATTACTCGAACAACTGCGTTGGCGACTGCGTAAGCACAACTGGTCTGTGCAAACCACCGAAGCACTTGGACTGGCACCGATTTGGGTGGAAGCGACCGCCTTTGCGTGGCTTGCAATGCGCTTTTGTGAAGGTCAGGCTGGAAATCTGCCTGCGGTCACAGGCGCAAACGGCTTTCGAGTGCTCGGCTCGATGACACATATTTAAAACATATATTCATTAGATATAAACAAAACCACTACATAGCAGTGAATACTTAAATAAATATTTTGAAGAAAATCACACTTTGCAAATTTTTATGCCAAGTGCGTAATGTAATAATATTTCAAATTATTACATTACTCCCATTTCTCAAAAATGTGTGTTATTTATACGCCGCCTTCAGTTTTATGATGTAAATATGATTTACGATAATGTTGCAACGGATCCTGCAAACTTTAATACTCAACCTCAAGTCCAAGTGATCGCCGAGTCTGCCGAAAAGCATTCTGGACCTTTTGATGGTGCGCGTGGTTTGAGTGCGAAATTTTTCAATTTAGATTCTTTTACCAATAAATTAAAAAGCATCACGCGTCAGACCAGTACCAGTCGTTGCGCTCGTAGCATTCGTCTTGCATTTCAATCTGCTGGTGCAAAATTTCAATCGCATCCTGTAGCAGCCGCAGACTGGGGCGATACTTTGAAGACGATCGGCTATCGTCAAATTCAACCGTCTTTTGACAATCCACAAGATGGTGATATTTATATTATCCACCGTACGCAAAAACATAAATATGGTCATATCGCAGGCTATAGCGGCAACAGTTGGGTGTCCGACTTTAAACAACGTAGCTACGATGTGTATCGAGATAAAAACGTGCAATATTCCTATTACCGTCTGTCAAAATAACTTTATCCGTAGTTGCTCGGCTTGAAATGCCCTGATTTAAAACATCTTGATTTAAAACTTGTACTTGAAACATTGTGCGAACTGCATTGACACATAACATTTTCAATCAATTTATGGCACAATAGTCGCCTTTAAATTGTTCAGATTTCATTTTGGCTATGAAGCTGCTTCGTTTACATGCGCTGACTCCTCACCATCAGTTACCTCCAACGGTTGTCACGATTGGCAACTTTGACGGTGTCCATCTCGGGCATCAGGCGATGATTGCTGAGCTAAAAAAAGTTGCCGAAGCACAACAATTACATAGCTTGGTGATGATCTTTGAACCGCAACCTTTAGAGTTTTTTCAAGGTAGCGAGGCACCGCCTCGCATTTCATCCTTGCGTGAGAAAGTTGAATTACTAACCGAGCTTGGCGTGGACTATGTTGCCGTTGCCAAGTTTGATGATGCCTTTCGTGGCATGAGTGCGCTTGAGTTTGCAGAATTATTAAAACATCAACTCAATGCCAAAAGTCTTGTGCTCGGTGATGATTTTCATTTTGGTAAAAATCGTAGTGGCGACAGTGACTTTCTCCGTCAACAAGGTTTTGACGTGACCAATTTGCATACTGTCAATCACGATGCCGATCGTGTCAGCTCAACTCGCATTCGTGAGGTGTTGCAACAAGGGGATTTTGCCCTTGCTGCACAGCTTCTTGGTCGTCCGTACAGCATTACTGGACGTGTGGTCTACGGAGATCAGATTGGTCGTACCATCAATTTCCCCACCATTAATGTCGCTTTGCATCGTCATAAACCATGTCTAAGTGGCATTTATGCAGTCGATGTACAGAGCTTGGAAAAACCGTTTTCACAAGTTTTAGCAACGCAAAATACAGATCAAATTGGTATTAAAGGTTATTTGCCTGAAAGCCTGTATGGTGCAGGTCATGTCGGTACACGCCCTGCGATCGAGCAAGATACACCTGAGTGGCGATTGGAGGTTCATTTCCCTGAACTTTCTGCTAATCTGTATGGTTTGCTGGTGCGAGTAACCTTTTTGCACTATTTACACGGCGAAAAAAATTATTCATCGTTGCAGGCTTTGCAAGATGGTATTGATGATGATGTGATGCAATTGAAAAAGTTTCGAGACGACAACGACTCGATTGATTTTTTAAACCGCTGACACCATTGACCTTATTTATCTTTAACGATCAGCGATGCTGATTTTACAACCCAACTGGAAGGCAGATGCATGAGCGATAAGCAAACTTCTGAAAATGTCGTGGATTATAAAGCCACACTTAACTTGCCACAGACTGATTTTGCCATGAAAGCCAATTTGGCCGTGCGTGAAGCAAAATGGTTAGACGACTGGTACGCCGACGACATTTATCAGCAGATTCGTGCATCTCGAATGGGCAAGAAAAAATACATTCTGCATGATGGTCCTCCATACGCCAACGGCAGTATTCACCTTGGTCATGCGGTGAATAAAGTGTTAAAAGATATTATCGTAAAAAGCCGTGTCATGGACGGCATGGATGCGCCGTATGTACCGGGTTGGGACTGTCATGGTCTGCCGATCGAGCTGAAAGTCGAAGAAAAAATCGGTAAAGTTGGCGTCAAAGTCGATGCAACGACGTTCCGTCAAGCCTGCCGTGAATATGCACTAAGCCAAGTAGAGTTGCAGAAAAAAGACTTTAAACGTCTAGGCGTCTTTGGCGATTGGGACAATCCGTATCTGACCATGAACTTTAAGCAAGAGGCGGATATTGTCCGTTCATTAGCTGCAATTCAGAAAAATGGTCACATCCACCCGGGTCTAAAACCAGTGAACTGGTGTTTGGACTGTGGCTCTGCGCTTGCGGAAGCCGAAGTGGAATATGAAGATAAAAAGTCTGATGCCATTGATGTCGGTTTTGGCGTAGTTGATCTTGCTGATTTGTCAGCGAAACTCGGCGACACTGTCAATACAGCAACCGATATCGTGATTTGGACGACCACACCGTGGACACTGCCTGCCAATCAAGCGGTGGCATTGCACGCTGAACTTGAGTATCAATTGGTTGAAGTGCAATCGGAGCGTGGAACACATAATTTAATTTTAGCGAAAGAATTGGTCGCTTCGGCTTGTGACCGTTATCAACTGGAAAACCCAAAAATTTTGGCGGATTTTACAGGGGATAAACTTGAACACTTATTATTACAACATCCGTTGATCGCTGAACGTCAAGTGCCTGTCATTCTAGGAGAGCACGTCACTGCAGGCAGTGGTACAGGTGCGGTACATACTGCACCGGGTCATGGCGTGGACGATTATAAAGTCGGTTTGCAATATCGCCTTGCAGTGGACAATCCTGTTGGGTCAAATGGTGTTTATCTACCGACTGCGCCTATATTTGCAGGTGAGCATATTTATAAAGCCAATCCGAAAATCATCGAGACACTCGGTGCAACAGGTCGTCTATGGGCGCATAAAAAAATCACTCACAGCTATCCACACTGCTGGCGACACAAAACACCGATCATCTTCCGTGCTACACCACAATGGTTCATCAACATGGAACAATGTGCCATGCGTGAAACCGCTTTGAATGAGATTGAAAACAACATCGAATTTATTCCTGACTGGGGTAAAAATCGTATGCAATCCATGGTCGATGGTCGTCCAGATTGGTGTATCTCTCGTCAACGCACGTGGGGCGTTCCGATTCCATTTTTCGTGCATAAAGACACCAATGAACTTCACCCACGCACGCCTGAGCTGATTGAAGAAGTCGCCAAACTCATCGAGCAAGAAGGTGTTGACGCATGGTTTAACCGTGATGGCAAAGACTTCTTGTCCGCCGAAGATGCTGAACAATACAACTGTGTGCGTGACACTTTAGACGTGTGGTTTGATTCGGGTACAACGCATTTTGCCGTGCTTGATCAACGTGACGACTTGCAAAGCCCTGCCGATCTCTATCTCGAAGGTTCGGATCAACATCGTGGTTGGTTCCAGACCTCATTGCTTGCCAGTATTGGTGTGCGTGGTCATGCACCGTATAAGTCATTGCTGACGCACGGTTTTACCGTTGATGAGAATGGTCGTAAATTGTCAAAATCTTTGGGCAATTACATTCCATTAGAAGAAATTATCAAGCAACTCGGTGCAGACGGTCTACGCCTGTACGTGGCTTCGAGCGATTATCGCTATGAAATCGCCGCATCGAAAGAAATTTTCAATCGGGTATCGGACAGCTACCGCCGTATTCGTAATACTTTGCGTTTTATGCTGGCAAATTTGAATGGTTTTGTGCCAAGTCGTGATGCGCTACCAATGGATGAGTTGATCGCATTAGATCAATACATCATTCAACGTGCTAGCGAAGTGCAAGCAACGATTCGCAAAGCCTATGACGAGATGAATTTCCATGTCGTGAGCAATGCACTCACCAGTTTCTGTATTAATGACTTGGGTGGTTTCTACCTCGATATTATCAAAGATCGTCAATACACCACCAAAGCTGATTCGCAAGCACGTCGCTCTGCGCAAACCGCACTGTATCATTTGGTGCAAGCTTTTGTGCGTTGGATGAGTCCAATTTTAAGCTTTACCGCTCAAGAAGCATGGGAACTCATCCCTGAGCAAACAGAGAAATATGTGTTTACTGCCGAATGGTATGATTTGCCTAAATCAACTCAGCAAAACTTAATCAGTGAAGCCGATTGGCAAAGTCTGATTCAAGTCAAATCTGCGGTGAATAAGCAAATCGAAGCGGCACGTAATGCCAAATTGGTCGGTTCAAATCTCTCTGCCAAAGTTGATATTTGGGCGGATGAGGCATTAAAAACCACTCTTGACCGCTTGGAAAATGAATTACGCTTTGTACTGATCACCTCGCAAGTCGCTGTACACACGTTTGATGAATCAAAAGGTGAAGCCACTGATATTGACGGCTTACGTGTTGCGGTATCGGGTGCAGACGGTGAAAAGTGTGTGCGTTGTTGGCATGTACTGCCTGATGTGAACACCCATGCAGGTCATGAGGGATTGTGTTCACGTTGTATCATCAACTTGCCATCAGGCACAGGTGAAGAGAGAAAATATGCCTAAGCAAGCAGATTGGTTGCGCTTTAACGCAGTGAATTTTTGGTGGTTAGGACTCAGTATCTTGACTATCATTTTGGATCAAATCAGTAAACAAATTGCGCTGGATAAATTGGTCTTTGAAGGCAATAGTGTCAATGTCCTGCCAGTCTTCAGTTGGACATTGGCATACAACCCCGGTGCGGCTTTTAGCTTTCTCTCCGATGCAGGCGGTTGGCAACGCTACTTCTTTACAGTATTGGCGAGTGTGGTTTCTGTATTTTTTGTGGTGTGGTTACTGCGCATGCCAAAAACCTTAAAAGTTTTGCCGGCCTCGATTGCGTTGATTTTGGGTGGTGCAGTGGGTAACTTGATCGACCGCTTGACCACGCAATTGGTCAATTATCGTGGTGAACAGGTACATGGCGTGGTGATCGACTTTTTGCATGTGCATTATCAAACGTGGAATTTCCCTGTATTTAATCTTGCCGATTGTGCGATTACTTTAGGGACGATTTTGTTATTGATCGACACCTTTTTCCTTGAGAAAAAACGTCATCAAACGCCGTCTGCCTGATCATTTCCGTGGCGAAACCGTCTAAAAACTATTGTGAATCACAGTGAAAAATTATGTCTGAAATTATCAATCCAAATGACGAAACCCGCATCGAAGATGGTTCAAAAGTGCAACTGCACTTTTCTGTGGCGATCGAAAATGGCGTAGAAATCGACAATACCCGTAGCCGTGATGAGCCTGTGTCTTTGATCATCGGCGATGGTAATCTCTTGCCCGGTTTTGAAAAAGCGCTCTTCGGCTTGCGTGCAGGCGATCGCCGTACCGTGAGCCTACCGCCTGAAGATGCCTTCGGTGAATGGAATCCTGAGAATGTGCAACGTTTTGACACGGTGAAGTTTGAACAGCGTCCCGAAGTCGGTCATATGATCGAGTTTGAAGATAAAGCCAAAGCCAGCCTATTTGGCGTAGTGATGTCTGTAGCAGATGACATTACCGAGATTGATTTTAATCATCCGCTTGCAGGGAAAAATATTACTTTTGCGGTGGAAATTTTTAAAGTCACACCGCAAGGTCAGCAAGGGATTCGGTTAATGTGATTTTAATTCTCGAAGCATTTAACCAAGATGGGAAACGTCGTTGCTTAGCAGGTGATGTACCGTAGACTTAAAAAAACTGGAACTTCCCAAAGCTACAAAAAGCTTAAGCCGAAGCTTAAACTTTTTTGCGAACTAAATTATAAATCGCTAATACGATCACAGCGCCGATCACAGATACGATAAATCCAGCAGCTTCATTGGCAGAATACCACCCGAGCATCCGACCACCATAGGTCGCCAACAATGAGCCACCAATACCAAGTAAGGTCGTGACAATAAATCCAGCTTTATCATCACCTGGATGTAGCGCACGAGCGATCAGACCCGCAATAAAGCCCACGATAATAGCCCAAATTAGCGAAAGCATAATGCCTCTCCTTTGTCGTTATTTTAGTTATTATTTATCGACAAAATGCGAGAATATATAGTGACTTTATGCGCTTTATGTTGTGATATTGTGCACAAAAATCACTCAATACCGAGCACGTGACCAATATACGGCAAATGGCGATATTTCTGTGCATAGTCCAAACCATAGCCAACGATGAACTTATCTGGTATTTCAAAGCCCACATATTTGACAGGAATGTCTATCACACGGCGAGATGGTTTTGAAATGAGAGTACAAATCTCTATACTATGCGGCGTACGCGTGTGTATAATTTCCACGACTTTGCTTAGTGTATAGCCTGAGTCAATAATATCTTCGACGATCAATACATCTTTACCAGCGATCTGACCATCTAAGTCTTTAAGAATTTTTACATCACGAGTTGATGAAGTACCACTGCCGTAGCTTGATGCAGTCATAAAATCGAGCTCATGTGGAATCTCAATCTGACGGCACAAATCCGCCATAAAGATGATACTGCCACGTAATAGACCAATCAAAACCAGTTCTTTTTTATTCTCTTGATAGTCTTGATTGATTTGCGCTGCAAGTTCGTAGATACGTTCACGAATCTCGTCTGCCGAGATCATGACTTCCATTTGAGTAACTTGTGACATGAAGTGTTTGCCATACAGATGTAAAGCAATTTATTTTAACTAAACTTCTTTGCAAAATCTAACCCTATCTTTGTAGCTCGTTGTACTTCGCTATATAAAAGCTAGCCAATTGCTCTCATGTCCACAGCACTTTCTCGTGCATTTTTAACTTTCATTTGCTGATTTCTAGGGTCTGTGAATGTCCGTAAACTTCACAGTACATTCCGTGTGCTTTTGTAATAGCTGATTTATGCGACGTATTTTTCGCTTAGAATGGCATCTGAGCTTATATCCAAATTACAACTCCAAAATTTTTCCAAAAACCAACGATTAAAAGGTTTGATATGACTATTCTAAATACCGTTCTCAATACAATAATTTTAAATACGAAGGCTCTAAAAAAATTTTCGCCGATCACGCTACTCAATGCAACCGTACTGAGTGCAATGTTCATAAGCGCATGCCAACCCTCAAATGAACCAAATCAAAAGACCGCAAATGATGCAAAAACGAATGAGCTAAAAAATACCGCACAGGCAAAACAAGTAGATAAAGCCTGCCTGAGTTTAAGCACATCCATGCGAGCGATTAACCATGAAAGCAAAGTAGAAGCTTTAGAACAGGTCAATCAATTGCTCAAAGACTGCGTCACCCTAGTCGATAATGCACAGCAACTCAAATGGATTGATGAAACAACGTCAATGTACGAGCGCTTCTTTGCGCATGAGCTCACCGATGCCAAGCAGATGGCGGCATTTGATGAATATGGACTCAGTATTTTAGAAGCGAAGCAAGGTGATGCACTTGATCAGCCAGTGGTTAAAGGCGATCAAAAGATTTTTAAAACACTGTCGCCTCGTGATCAATATTTGATGAATCAACAAGATAAAGCTTATATTGAGCTACATTATCAAGGTGAAGGTATGTTCCAATATCGTCGTAGCCCTGCGTATATCAAAGCCATTTTCGCTGAAGCACTTCCTGAAGATCAGCGTGTCTTCGTGACTCGTATGGCACAGGATAATGACGCACTATTTTTCAATGATGCCGCCATTGCGATCTCGTGGGCAGAAATGGTCGATCGTGCTTTGTTTTGGGAAAATTATCTTCAAAAATATCCACAAAGCCATTTTAAAGCAGATGCAAAGAAACTCTTTGAAGAATACCAATATTTCATTTTCTTTGGATCGGACAACACGCCTGTATCTGATGAGTTTGCGCCAGACACATGGATAGATGAAAACGCTTTAGGACATATCAAAGCCCTTGCCAAACGCCAAGATACTGCGCTCGCAGAACCTGCAAAAAAATTCCTCACGTTCATCAAGACACCTGTAAATGAGCGTATGAAAAAGTATCCTGTCGAGCCAAAAGACCGAGATGGTTATGAAAAAAGTTCTTATACAATCGCTCGCGAACAACTCCGCAAAGTGTTGAATTTGTCTGATCCGTGGGACAGTAGCAGTGATAGCTATCGTGACTGTCATGCGGATGGAATTTGTGTGATGTGGCAGCAGTAAGTCTAGTCAATATTTTGACCAATGATTGAATCCTTGCTGACAAAATAGCCAAGCAATTTTTTTCAATTCTGTTAATCTTTTAACATTGCTTGACGGAGCGCGAGTAAGCACTCGCTGAGATCGTATTAAGTCTTTGATTATGACTTCAGAATTGAAAATTTTGAAGTCAAAAGAGTTTAAATACGAGTACCGTTGAACCTGATCAGGTTAAGACCTGCGTAGGAATCAAGCCTGCTAATACATTGAAAATATAAGATAAATTTATTTATCATCGTCCCATTTTCTATCTCTGTTTTAGTTCTGCTTGATTCGTGATTGTTCTGCCATAGGATACAGCCATGAACCAACTCTCGAATCTCAATTCATCATCTAGCTCAACAACCCAACAAGAAATCAACGCACAGCACGAACAAGATGCCAAAGATTTAACCCGCATTTTACCTGCCTCACAAAAAGTTTATGTCGAAGGCTCACGCAGTGATATTCAAGTGCCGTTTCGTGAAATCACGCTCACCGATACACCAACAGGCTTAGGCGGTGAAAAAAATCTCCCGCTTCGTGTCTACGATACATCAGGCGTCTATACCGATCCAAATGTCAAAATTGATTTAAATAAAGGCTTACCGTCGATTCGCCAAACGTGGATTGAAGAGCGTAACGACAGTGAAAAGCTCGACAGTTTAAGCTCAAAATTCGGGCAAGAACGCCTCAAAGATATTCGTACCGCAGAAATTCGTTTTGCCCATATCCAAAACCCACGTCGTGCAAAAATCGGTAAAAACGTCAGCCAAATGCACTATGCCAAACAAGGCATTATTACCCCTGAAATGGAATATATTGCGATCCGTGAAAATCAGCGTCAACGTGACGGCGTGGATATGCGTCAGCACGCGGGGCAAAACTTCGGCGCAAAGAATTTAACCGAAATCACCCCTGAATTCGTCCGTCAAGAAGTGGCTGAAGGACGAGCGATTATTCCTGCCAATATCAACCATCCTGAATGTGAGCCGATGATCATTGGTCGCAACTTCTTGGTGAAAATTAACGCCAATATTGGTAACTCTGCGCTTGGCTCAAGCATTGATGAAGAAGTGGCAAAAATGACGTGGGCGACCCGTTGGGGCGCTGACACCATCATGGATTTATCGACAGGTAAAAATATCCATGAAACGCGTGAATGGATTATTCGCAATTCACCTGTACCGATCGGGACTGTGCCGATTTATCAAGCTTTGGAAAAAGTCGATGGTGTCGCAGAAGACCTGACTTGGGAAATTTTTAAAGACACCTTGATTGAGCAAGCTGAACAAGGTGTGGACTATTTCACCATTCATGCAGGCGTATTACTGCGCTATGTGCCAATGACGGCAAATCGTTTGACAGGGATCGTGTCACGTGGTGGCTCGATCATGGCGCAGTGGTGTCTTGCCCATCATGAGGAAAACTTCCTTTATACCCATTTCGATGACATCTGCGAAATCATGAAAGCCTATGATGTGTCATTCAGCTTAGGCGATGGTTTGCGTCCAGGCTGTATTCAAGATGCCAACGATGAAGCGCAATTTAGCGAATTAAAAACTTTGGGTGAGCTAACACATCGTGCATGGGAACATGATGTACAAGTGATGATCGAAGGGCCGGGACACGTGCCGATGCACATGGTCAAAGAAAATATGGACTTACAGCTCGAGGTCTGTAAAGAAGCGCCGTTTTATACGCTAGGACCTCTGACGACGGACATCGCACCGGGTTATGACCACATCACTTCAGCCATTGGTGCAGCGATGATTGGTTGGTACGGTACGGCGATGCTGTGCTATGTCACACCAAAAGAGCATCTCGGTCTACCCAATAAGAAAGACGTCAAAGACGGTATTATCACGTATAAAATCGCTGCGCACGCTGCCGATCTTGCCAAAGGTCATCCAGGTGCACAGGCACGTGACAATGCACTGTCTAAAGCACGTTTTGAATTCCGCTGGGAAGATCAGTTTAATTTGGCACTCGACCCAGATACCGCACGAAGCATGCACGATGAAACCATGCCAAAAGAGGCGCACAAATCAGCGCATTTCTGTTCAATGTGCGGTCCAAAATTTTGTTCGATGAAAATCACACAAAATGTTCGAGATTATGCTGCACAGCAACTTATTGATTCAAAACGTGAAGATGGTATGCAGCAGATGAGTGAAGAATTCCGACAACAAGGCAATTCTCTGTACCAAAAGGTTTGATCTTTTTAACCTTGCAAGCTAGGCTAATTAAGTTACAGAATTTAATTAGCCTATTTGCGAACGATGACAAATATTTTTTCATACCAACCACAATTTGATCACGGCGATGTTGAAGTCTTGGACAGACAACAATGTTATCGTGGCTTCGTGCATGTTGAAAAATTAAAAATTCGTCATCGCCTATTTGCCAATCAAGACTTTGGCAGTGTTATTCACAGAGAGCTCGTCCGTCGCCGTGAGGCTGCAGGCGTCTTGGTACATGATCCACATTTGCAAAAATTTTTGTTAATTGAGCAATTTCGAGCAGGTGCTTTAAATTCTGAACGCACGCCGTGGCAATTGGAAATTATTGCAGGGCTGATTGATGATGGCGAAGATGCCGAAACCTGTTTAAAACGTGAAGCGCTCGAAGAAGCAAACTGTCAGATTGAAAATTTAAAACAATTGTATCGCTATCACCCATCGACAGGTGCAAGCGATGAGATATACAACCTTTATGTTGCTACAGCGGATTTAACTCATGCAGGGGGTGTGCATGGTGAGGTGCAAGAAGGTGAAGACATCAAGGTACATGTATTCGACTATGCGCAGCTAGACGGATTGATGCAGAGTCCTTATCTAAGTAATGCGTCTTTAATTATCGCCATACAATGGTTTCAGTTGTATCTACATCAACAACAATCGAAAAAACAATTGATGGGAGAAGTGCAATGAACCACGCCATCAAATCAGAACATTTTTCAAATCAATCACCTGTGCGACTATTGCAGATTAGTGATTGTCACCTTATGGCTGAGGCCGATCGTGAGTTTGCAGGGATCGCACCGTATCAGTCCTTACAGGCCGTCTTATCACATGCGCAAAAGAACGTGGCCTTTGATTGTGTCATTAATACAGGCGATATTGCACAGCAACCCTTGCCACAGACTTATGAACTCTATCAAAACACCCTATCCAAATTAGAACGACCGCATTATTGGGTGCGAGGCAATCATGATGAGAGTAAACATTTCCCATCATTAAGTGAAAATGATCAGCCCACGGTTATTGATCTTGGCGCATGGTGTATGATTTTGATCAATAGTCAGGTCGATCAAAAAGTGTCAGGAATGATCTCTGATCATGATCTGATTCAACTTGATCGCTTGCTTGCAAAGCATAAAACGCAATACATCATTATCGCACTGCATCACAATACCTTTGATGTCGGTTGTGATTGGCTATCACCGCATCGCCTACAAAATAGTGAACAGTTATTGGCTTGCTTAGGGTCACATGAGCATGTACGTTTGGTCATCTCAGGGCACGTCCATCAAGATTTTGCACACCAACATGGTCAGATGACTTTTCTGTCTTGCCCTTCGACCAGTATTCAGTTTAAACCCAATCAAAATGAATTTTGCCTAGATCAGGCGACTCCGGGATATCGCTTACTCGAACTCTATGCAGATGGGCATTTTGAAACTTCGGTTCATCGTATTGAACATGCCGTTGGTCAAGTTGATTTTGCTCTAAAATCTTATTAATTCAGTATCTTAAGTCGTATTTTCCACTTTTGCCATATTTATACACGTTTTGGCACTTTCATCTTGATAAAAAAGTCTATATGATGTGCGCCCGAGTAATAATCAGGCAAGTAATTGCAAAAGCACTTGCTTTTTACCTCACTTTTTGCGTATAGATATACACTAGTTCGATGAGGAATGCCCCCAAATGGCAAATCAAGATAAATCACAACTGGAAGATGTAAAAGACGTGGCTACAGCAGAAAAACCAGCTGCAAAACGCACTCGCAAGCCTAAAGCGAAAAACGCAGAGACGGGGACGACGGCGAGCCTATTTGGTTTTGCACCATATCAAGAAAAGAAAAATGAAGAATATATGTCCGAAGGACAATTAGAGCATTTTCGTAAAATCTTAGAAGCGTGGAAATCAGAATTGATGTCAGAAGTCGATCGTACTTTGACTTCAATGCAAGATGAATCATCTGCATTGCCTGATGTGAATGACCGTGCCACTCAAGAAGAAGAGTTTGCAATTGAACTACGTACGCGTGACCGTGAACGTAAATTGATTCGTAAAATTGAACAATCGTTGCAAGCAATCCAAGATGAAGACTATGGCTTCTGTGAAACTTGCGGTATTGAGATCGGTCTACGTCGTTTAGAGGCTCGTCCAACAGCGACCTTATGTATCGACTGCAAAACACTTGCAGAGATCAAAGAGAAGCAAAATAACGGTTAATACTGTGTCTGTAGCTCCCTCCTTGCGAAGCGATGCTTCTCATCCTTTACAAAAGGAGGGAGGTAACAGGATGGATTATGTAGGACGTTTTGCACCATCACCGACAGGACCATTGCATTTTGGCTCACTGATCACTGCATTAGCGAGCTACTGCGAAGCCAAGTCCAATCAAGGACAATGGCTCGTTCGTATCGAAGATACCGACATTCCCCGTATTTATCCCGATAGCGAACAGCATATTTTACGCTGTATCGACGCTTTTGAATTTGTCCCTGACGGTGATATTCTCTTTCAAAAAGATCGTCTTGAGATTTATGAAGATGTCTTAGTACAACTGAAAGCTCAACACGATATTTACGCCTGTCAATGTACTCGCAAAATGCTAGGTAGCAATGCCATCTATGCAGGGACATGCCGAGATTTAAACTTAGACTTTGCCAATCAAGCCATTCGCCTGAAAGTGAACGATGAACCCATCTGCTTTGATGATCCCCTACAAAGTCGGCAATGTAGCAATTTGGCAGAAGATCTTGGAGATTTTGTATTAAAACGTCGTGATGGCATTATCAGCTATCAGCTGGCTGTAGTAGTCGATGATTATTTGCAAGGCGTGACAAATGTCGTACGAGGTGCAGATTTACTGGACAATACAGCACGTCAGATCTGGCTAGGTCACTGTCTAGGCTATCCTGAGCTTAATTATCTTCATCTACCACTGGCGATGAATGCCGATGGTCGAAAGCTATCTAAACAGAACTTTGCACAAGCACTTGATCCAGACAATGCCTCAGAACTGCTCTCACAGGCTGCTCAGGCTTTAAATCAACCACCGCTCGATCTTGACCGCCCATCAACCATGCTTGCGCAAGCAGTGGCACAATGGCAACGTGAACGCATTCCACAAAGCACAATATTGTCGCAGATTTATCAATAGTTTTTGTCTATTAAGCCTTGTTTTATCTACAGCGCATAAAAAAGCAGGGATTAACCCTGCTTTGAACTTCTAAATTTCAACAATTAAGTATCTGTCCGAAGCTCAGCTTTATTTTGCGTATCTTTATCAATACGGAACATCACCCCGATCATAAAGGCACACATCAACAATGACGAGCCACCATAACTAATAAATGGCAAGGTCAATCCTTTGGTTGGGATTAGCCCCATATTCATCCCTGCATTGACGCAGATTTGTAGCAGGAAAATCACCGAAATCCCATACGCCAAATACCCACTACGATAATGACCATTGGCAAGCGCACGATGACCAATGCGCATACAGCTTGCAAGCATCAAGAATGATAAGCAGAAAATAATGCTAATGCCAAAGAAACCAAGCTCTTCACCAGTCACCGCAAGCATAAAGTCGGTATGTGCTTCAGGCAAGTAAGCAAGCTTCTGCACGCTATGACCAAGCCCTGTACCAAACCATTCACCTCGACCAAAGGCAATCAAACTCTGCGCTAGCTGATAACCATCACCTTGCGGATCTTGCCACGGATCGCTAAACGACATCAAACGACGATAACGATACGGCTCAATCACGATAAACATCGCAAGCAATGCCACCACCACGCCAAACAGCACCATAAAGGCTCTGGTCGGTGCGCCTGCCAAAAAGAACATGGTAAACATGGTCATGATGATCACTGCCGATGCTCCAAGATCGGGCTCGAACATGATCAAACCCACGGTCGTTCCGACAGGAATACAGAGCCGTACAAAACTGGCAAAACTCTCACGCACCTCACCGCCACGACGCACTACATAGTCTGCGGTAAACACAGTCATGGCAAATTTGGCAAATTCCGACGGTTGAAAGGTAAAGCCTGCAAAGCTCAGCCAACGTGTTGATCCATTGACATCTCGCCCAACTGCGAGCACCAAACCTAATAGGATCAGCGTTAATATCCACAACAGCACTGGTGCTTTACCAAACCAATTTTTTAGTTGGAAGTTATAGGCTGCGATCCCTGCGACAAAGGCGAGGACGATATACAAGGCATGACGATGTACATAATGAAATGGATTTTCATGCAGTTGTTCGGCAAATGGCATCGACGCGGACGCCACCATCACCGTACCGATACACAGCAGACTTAACACACAAAATAATAAGGTATTGCGTGCAGTCACTTCCGCAGGTAAAAACGCCAACAGACGATTAAACCCGAGATCAATACGATGTTGCATCCATTGCAATTTTGGATAAATAAAATCTTTCATAGCGACTTTTTTATTTCACTTGGTAATTTCATTGCGCTTCATTTCAATTTCACAGTTGCCCAACGCACTGTACAAATTGCTCACCACGATCATTATAGCTTTTAAACATATCAAAACTTGCACAGGCTGGCGAGAGCAATACCGCATCACCCTGCTCGGCATGGCTTTGCGCTTCTTTGACCGCAGCTTTTAATGTCGTGGCAAAACTCACCTCAATATCAGAAGCCAACGCACTGGCGATCTTATTGGCATCTTCACCGATCAATACCACATGGCGAGCATATTGTGACAGTGCATTCGATAATGGTTTGAAATCTTGTCCTTTGCCCTGACCGCCGAGGATCGCCACCACTTTGGCTTGATGAGGTGCAAGCGCCTGACCTAAACCATTGATCGCTGCAAGGGTTGCCCCGACATTGGTACCTTTGGAATCATTATAGTAGCGCACACCTTGCTTCTCATCGACATATTGGCAACGATGCTCCAAGCCTTTGAAATGTTTAATGGTGTCTAACATCACCTCTAATGGCAAACCCACCGACTCACCCAAAGCCAAACACGCCAAGGCATTCGCCACATTGTGACTGCCCTGCATATACATCTCACTGCTATCGAGCAGACGTGTTGTGCCTTTCGCCAAGAACATTTTGCCCTGACTGTCACGCAGTACACCGTATTGCTTGAGGTCAGGCGCATTCAAACCAAAACTGAGAAATGGAATATTGTCCGCTACCAATGGACGAGTGAGTCCGTCATCACGGTTAAACACAAACTGATGACAACCTTGGAAAATGCGATGTTTCGCAGCATGGTAGCCAACCATATCGCCATGACGATCCAAATGATCTTCACTCATATTCAGCACCACCGCGACCTCAGCACCAAGATGCGTGGTGGTTTCGAGCTGAAAACTGGATAATTCTAAAACGATCAATTCAGGCTCGTCTTGTAATAAATCCAAGGCAGGACGACCGAGATTGCCACCGACGGCGACTTTCTTGCCTGCATTTTTTGCCATCTCGCCGACCAATGTGGTCACGGTACTTTTGGCATTCGAACCTGTAATGGCAATGATCGGTACTTCGGTGGCACGACGTAGTAGCTGAATGTCACTAACGACAGGAATACCCTGCGCAATCGCCACTAGAATCTCTGGAAGCTGTGGCGCAAGACCTGGACTCAAAATGATTTCTTCGGCTTGTAAGAGTAACTCTTGATCGAGCACACCAAAACTTTGACTAATTTCGGCAGGAATCTGCTCGATGCCCGGTGGCGTCGGTCGTGAATCAGTCACAGCGACTTGATAGCCCTGTTGATGCAAATAATTCACTGCAGAAACCCCAGAGATTCCAAGTCCTGCGACTACTTTTAATCCGCCACGTTGTATCAGCATACCGCTTCCAAATTGTGAAAATTTAAACTGGCAAAATGGTAGCACTTTGTGACGTGGATTGCTGTGTTAGATACGAATTTTTAGGGGTGTTTTGTATATGATTATTTGATCAAATTTTTGTTCGATGACTTAAACACATTTCATCAAAGTATTACTTTTAGAAATCGAACAATGTTTTCAGAATATTCATGATGTTGTTGACTGAAATAAACCACTTTATTTGTCCATAACTCATATTTACTCATCTCAGTAGTAGGCTCATTCCAATAATGTGATAAAAGGCTTGGATCACTCTCCTTAAACAATTCTTGTATGAGATGTAAATTATTATTTAAATGAGAAAAAATTCGAGGCAACTCTCCAAAACTTTGATTGTTGATGTGAATTTCAATACGTCCACCCGCCGTAAATTGGTCTCTAATATTTGGACAAACGATGGATTCTTGTTGCACAAGCCACATGGCTAATTTGCCAAATTTATCGGATTGTTTACCAAAGAGTTCGGGAAAATAAATCATTGCTTTGAGTTGGTACAATTGTTTTTCATCTTTGCTTAAATTGTTCCACATTCTCAAAATCAGATTATTGGCTTTGTCCTGATCAGCGTCCATCCACCAAAGTTCATCCCCATCACGAAGTTTACTGCGATAATAATCTTTGATCGGCAGAATTGGATTAGACGAAATTCTTAATTGGTCATATGGCATATTAATCTTGTCAAAAATAGTCTGTCCCTGTGCAAGATTCATATCGATCAAATAACGAGGAGAGTGAGTCACCACGACCTCAGATAATACGTCCTCATACGGTCTACATCGAAATTCAATCGGATCCGCCAGTTTTGCAAAGAACATGAATATACGCTCTACACCATCAACACGTGTCCCCTCAAACACACTGTTCCCTGTGGTTTTCCAATGATTTTTGATCGTGGTTTTGACCTCAATACCATAATATTGCTTGGCAACAATATCGGGAAAGCGTTGTCCACTCACCAGTTCTATTGAGTTTTCAAAAACGGTATTTTGAGCAAGCTCTGTCATTAACTCTTTAAGATGCGTTTCAAATTTTTGTGCAGTAAGTTGTTGTAGTTTGACTATGTTTTTCGGTGCAGAGGACTGTAACTCACTTAATGTTAGATATAAAAGATGATGAAATTCAGTGATATGTGGTTCAGAATTATTTGAAATGATCATAATTTTCGAAGAATTAATTTAATTGAAGTAAACATCCCACAAACTTTCAATCCGCTTTGCCAAATGATAAGCCAATAATGGTGGTACAGCATTGCCAATGATTTTGTAAGCTTGGGATGGGCTGACCAAGTACGATCCCTTGCGCCCATTTGGATTTGCAAGTACAAAATCATAATCTGGCGGAAAGGTTTGGATTAATGCGCATTCTCTAGGTGTTAAGCGTCGCTCAGTTAATCCTTGCTCTAATTCACGGTCTAATTTTCCACCATGTTCTTTGGATAAACGTCGAAACTCAATATTGCCGTGATGCTCTGCACGGATCGTTGGGGCAATACCATCTAACTTAATCTCGGTCTGACCCTGACAGTGCTTGCCCATGAATTTTGCTTTTGAGTAAAATTGATGTGTTAAATCCGTCGTCTGCTCAGGCTCTTCTAAGGTGTTAAATACAGACTGCAATGTCACAATGGGTGCAAGATTCGATTTGTGATTTACATCCACATGAAGTGGATTGATATGTGTGATTTGAGGATAAGGGGACAGCTTTTCAGTGGTTGGATTTTCGAGAAGTTGTTTTAAAATATCAGGCTTTAATGCAGATTTTTTAATGCCAATGAAAAAAACTCGCTCTCTCGATTGTGGAACACCAAAATTTGCAGCATTTAAAACTTGTGGTGATAAAACCAAATAACCATGACCATGTGCAGATGAAAAGTCTTGCTGAATAATCTCTTTGACATTATCTAGATTAACCAAGCCTTTTACATTTTCGGCGATAAATATTTTAGGTTGGGTAATTTCAATGACTTCTTTCATCCACATATACAGTTGTCCACGAGTTTCAACCGATGGCGTACTTGTGTCTAACGATGCTTCTATCAGTTGCCCTGTATGGCTTTTATGCGATTGAAATCCTTTACGTTTTCCTGCAACACTAAAATCCTGACATGGAAATCCACCCGTCACAATATCTACACTGTGAGGAAAGACACTTTCACCATGACGATGTTTTTTGACTAAATCGACAACGCTTTCAAGGTGAAAGGTTTTTTGATTTTTTTGCTCAAAATGGTGTGTCCATGCCTTTTGCGCAGACGACAAAATATCATTGGCAAAGATGGTATTAAACCGTGTTTTTCGGACTTTGATAAAGTGTTCATCAATCGTATGATCGATAAAGTCTGAACACAACTTTTGATTAATCGATTCTTTTAGTACCGCAAAGCCACCCTCAAAGCCCAAGTCCATACCGCCACAGCCCGAAAATAAAGACAGGACTGATAAAGTCTGACTTTTTGGAGTAGTCTGAGCATATGATTCTAGATCAGTATAAGCCTCTAGACTAAGTTTGAGTTGGTCATTCATTGGATAATTAGGTTAGTGCACTAAAGTAAGTTTGCCCTAGTGTAGTCAAAATGACAATAGAACTGAGCAATTCACACACAATCCCAAATACAAAAATCTAGCCCATTTGCAGAAGCTAGATTTTTATTTACAACCAATTCAAGTACGAGAGCTTACTTCTGCCCATGTACCGTAATGATCAATTGCTCGACCACTTGCGGTTCTGCCAAGGTCGAGGTATCGCCGATACTGTCTTGCTCATTGGCAACGATCTTACGCAAGATGCGACGCATGATCTTACCCGAACGGGTTTTAGGTAGTGCAGGTGCCCAGTGTAGCGCATCAGGACTGGCTACAGGCCCCATCACTTTACGTACCCATTGCACCAATTCTTTACGCAGTTCTTCGCTCTCATCTACACCCGCTTGTAAGGTCACGAATGTACAGATGCCTTGCCCTTTGATCTCGTGAGGCATACCGACCACCGCAGCTTCGGCAACCGCTTCATGCAGTACCAATGCACTTTCGATCTCTGCTGTACCAAGACGATGACCCGACACATTCAATACATCATCGACACGGCCAGTGATCCAGTAGTAACCATCTTCGTCACGACGTGAGCCGTCACCAGTGAAATAGTTGCCTGGGAATGTAGAGAAATAAGCTTCGAGGAAGCGTTCATGATCACCCCAAATATCACGCATTTGACCCGGCCATGAGTCTTGAATGACGAGATTACCTTCTGCCGCACCTTCAACTACTTGACCTTCACCATCGACCAGTGCCGGTTTAACTCCGAAGAATGGCTTGGTCGCTGAACCTGGCTTCAAGTCAATCGCACCCGGTAATGGTGCAATCAAAATTCCGCCTGTTTCTGTCTGCCACCATGTATCGACGATCGGGCAACGTCCTTCACCGACCACCTCATAGTACCAATTCCACGCTTCAGGGTTGATCGGCTCACCGACTGACCCAAGCAGACGCAAGCTACTACGATTACTTTCACGCACATAAGCATCGCCCTCACGCATCATGGCACGGATCGCCGTTGGTGCGGTGTAGAGTATCGACACTTTGTGTTTATCGACCACATGGCCGATACGTGCCCACGATGGATATTGTGGCACACCTTCGAACATCACCGTGGTTGTCCCATTGGCAAGTGGTCCATAGATCAAGTAAGAATGTCCTGTAATCCAGCCAATATCTGCGGTACACCAATACACATCATCTTGCTTCACATCGAAGACTTCTTTGAAGGTACTGGTCGCATAGACAAGATAGCCACCTGTGGTATGCAATACGCCTTTTGGTTTACCAGTTGAACCTGAGGTATAGAGAATAAATAACGGATCTTCCGCTTTCATCGGCTCAGGTGGACAGTCTGCATTGACTTCCATGATTTCAAGGTGATACCACAGGTCACGCCCTTCTTTCATGTCGATTGGGTTGGCATTGCGATAGACCACGATGACATTTTCTACGCTTTCCGTCCCTGCGATCTCAAGTGCCGCATCGACATTTTCTTTCAGTGGTAACAGCTTGCCACCACGTAAGCCTGAGTCTGCAGTGATGACCAATTTTGCTTGTGAATCTTCAATACGACTCGCTAATGAATCAGGAGAGAAACCACCGAATACCACGCAATGCACTGCACCTATACGTGCGCAGGCGAGCATGGCTACAGCAGCTTCTGTCACCATTGGCATATACAGTACCACACGGTCGCCTTTGCCAATCCCACGCTTTTTCAAAACATTGGCAAAACGGCAGACTTCATCGTGCAATTCTTTAAACGATACGATCTTATGACGAGATGGGTGGTCACCTTCCCAAATGATCGCAGGCTTGTGTGGATGTTCTTTGAGATGACGATCAAGACAGTTGGCAGCGACATTCAACTCACCATCTTCAAACCATTCAATTTTAAAATTATCTCGATCAAAATTGGTGTCTTTGACTTTGGTAAAGGGTTTAATCCAGTCAATGATTTTTGCCTGCTCTACCCAAAAGCCTTCAGGATCGTCGATCGACTGCTGATAACGTGCTTCATATTCTTCGAGGTTGGTACGTGCGGTTGTGGCAAATTGCTCTGGCACTGGATAGATTTCATTCATTTGGCTTTCCCTTCGCTTGCTATGTCCGTTGATGTGTTGTTCTATTTGTATGTTGTTTCACGCTTCGCCATACATGTTGTCAAATGCGAGGTTGCATGACTGCTTGCATGAGTCGTATTCATGATCGGGAGCATGACAAATATCACAATACATCAAATGATGTTTATTCTGAACTTAGTAAAACTTGCTTTGCATGGTTGAACAATCATGCTTTGGTCTAAAACTGCCAATCTTCGATAAAAATGACAATGATAAAATTTACCTCAAACCATTGATTATAATTTATTTTATAAAAATTAAGCTTAGCGATTTTTAAAATTCTACACGACCAAAGTCTAGCGCTTTGATCGTGCTGATTATGTATTTTTTTCAAAAAGTATTGCAAAAGTTTACAAGTGACTCACCTGTGAACTCAGCCTTTTAAAGCTTGAATCAACTTTTGATGCAATCCACCAAAGCCACCATTGGACATGATCACCACTGCATCGCCTGATTGTGTTTCATTTTTTACACGTTCAATGATTTGATCGAGAGATTGACTGACATGTGCTGAGTTGCTTGATGCTTCGACCACAGGCTGTAAGTCCCAATCCAAACCTTCTGGCTGATACCAAATCACCTCATCAGCAACACGTGCCGAGTGTGCAAGTCCTGCTTTGTGGCTACCCATCCGCATGGTGTTCGAGCGTGGCTCGATGATCGCCCATAGACGACGTTCGCCGAGACGTTTGCGTGCACCGTCCAGCGTAGTTTCGATCGCTGTTGGGTGGTGGGCAAAGTCGTCATAAACTTCAATACCGTTGATGGTATCGAGTAACTCCATGCGACGTTTCACGCCACCGAAGTTCGATAATGCTTCACAAGCTTGATGGATACTTACACCGACATGCTCTGCTGCGGCGATGGTTGCCAGTGCATTGGCGACACTGTGTTGACCTGTCATCGTCCATTGCACTTCGCCTTTTTCAATGCCGAAATGCAACACTTTGAAGTGACTACCATCGGCTAAGATCAGCTCTGCGGAAAGTTCAACTTGATCTTCGACCGCAAAACCTGTACGTGTCACTGGCGTCCAACAGCCCATTTCTAAGACTTCGTCAATATGGGTTTCAGTGATGGGTGCAATGATGCGACCTGTGCTTGGAATGGTACGTACTAGATGATGAAATTGTTTTTGAATCGCTGCCAAATCATCAAAAATATCAGCATGGTCAAATTCAAGATTATTTAGAATCGCTGTGCGTGGATGATAGTGTACAAACTTAGAACGCTTATCGAAGAATGCAGAATCATATTCATCGGCTTCAACCACGAAATATTTGTCACCTAATCGAGCACTTTCACTAAAACCGAGTGGTACACCACCGATGAGGAAACCTGGATTAAGTCCTGCCTGATCAAGTACCCAAGCAAGCATGGTGGTAGTGGTGGTTTTACCATGCGTCCCTGCAACACCAAGTACGTGTTTGTCTTTAAGCACATGATCGGCTAAGAACTGAGGCCCTGAGGTATAAGCAAGCCCTTCATCGAGCATATACTCCACCGCATCAATCGCACGCTTCATGGCATTGCCGACGATGACTAAATCGGGATGTGGCTGTAGATGACTCCGATCGTAGCCTTGCATCAATGCGATGCCTGCATTTTCGAGTTGGGTAGACATTGGTGGATAGACGTTTTGATCGCTCCCCGTCACGGTATGTCCTAACTCACGTGCCAATAATGCCAATGAACCCATGAATGTGCCACAAATACCCAAAATATGCAGATGCATCTGTACTACTCTCTTCTCTCTTGCTATCGCTATACGTTGCAAACGGTTGCGACGCATTGTTTTTAATTCGCCTAGCAAGATAGCAAGGCTCATCGGGAAAAGATAGTGCTTTTTATTGTCAGATCAATGTCTGTGTTTACTGGATAAAAATGAGAAGGATTTGACGACTTTTTTATAGTCATGATGTGATATTTCAACATACACTATGAAAAAATTCCAGAGTAGTTTTACATGTCAATCACGGCTTGGGCTTTTGTATTTTTAGTCATTTCCAATTGTTTTATGACGTTGGCATGGTACGGTCATCTCAAATTTTTACACGATGCACCCATTTGGCAAGCAGTCCTATTTGGCTGGGCGATTGCACTGCTTGAATATAGCTTTATGATTCCTGCAACACGTTGGCTCGATGCACAGGGTTGGTCACTTGGTCAGATGAAAATCAGCCAAGAGGTCATGACTTTGATCGTGTTTGTGCCCTTTATGATTTACCTGTTTAAACAACCCTTTAAAATGGATTATCTTTGGGCAGGATTGTGCTTATTGGCGTGTGTGTATTTTGTATTTCGCAGTCAAAATGCGTAGAGTTGTTATATTTTTTTTGATTTAATCATTTTAACTCCTTTTGATTTAATCATTTTAACAACATTGGCATTCGCATAATAAATTTGAGGACGGCATGACCATGAAATATTCAGTTTTAAGCATCTGCATCATCGGTGCTATTGCACAGCAAAGTTGGGCTTTGGCATTGAAAGATGCACCGATTCAACATGTGACGGTTTATCCTAATGGTGCTTTGGTCGAGCGTAACATTCCTGTCCGTGCAGGTGAGCGTTTGATTGAACTGGAAGGATTGCCTGCCAACTTCGATGTATCTGCGATCAAAGTACAAGGACAAAATGTCGATATTGGCGCAGTGACCAGTGTCGATAGTGCATTGGATAAACCTGCGGGACGTGAATCTTCTGCGCTTAAAAATGAAATCAAACAACTGGAAAGCGACATCGCCAAACTGAATGCCAAAATCCAAGCCGCCGAATTACAAAACACCTTTTTAGGCAATATCAAACAAGGCAATGCGTTGACGGTACGCCAACAGGCTTATGATGCTTACCTCACCATTTCCACAGCAAACCAAGAGAAGAAAGAACTTGAACAACGCCTACAAGAGCTTAATCAAGATTTAAACCAGATTGGCGATCATCGTTTTAATCAGCGCAGGCTACAGCTTCATGTCAATGCACCGTCTTCAGGCGTGATTCAAATTGCTTATCAAGTGCCTTATGCGACGTGGCGACCAAGCTACAAAGTTGAGCTAAATAGTGCAACGAAACAAGTCACGCTCACTCGTATGGCGATGATTGCACAAAAAACAGGTGAAGATTGGGACAATGTAAAATTGACACTTTCTACCAATACACCACAAGGTCGGATTGAACAAATCCAACCCAATCCGTGGTGGGTAAACTATTACGAACCTCGTAATGAACCAACTTACGAACCTGCGCCTGTTGCGATGGAAGTTGTTGCATTACAAGCAAGATCGACTGCTGATGCGATGGGTGCCAAGCGTGTAGAAGAACCTCGTTTTCCTCAGTTTGAGCAAGTGCAACAAACCTATAGCACCCAATTTACCACCTCGACACGTGCCTCTGTGCCAAGCAGTAAGCAACAAATTTCACTACCACTTGATCAACAATCTTATGTAGCAAAACTCAGTACATGGGTGATTCCACAGCAACAGCAACGTGCCTATTTGAGTGCCGAGATTCCACGTGTTACAGGTGACTGGCCAAGTGGTGAAATCAAACTCTATCGTGATGGCGACTATATCGGTCAACGTCAGTGGCAAAACCCAAGTGCAGAGCAAATGCACTTTAACTTTGGTGAAGATGAGCAAGTCTTGGTCAAAGTCTTAAATGATCAACGTGATCAAGACCAAACAGGCGCATTTAGCAAACAAACTGTAGAAATCTTATCAAAACAATATCAAATCCAAAACCGCCATACGCAAGCGATTGATTTAATCGTCTTTGAAAGTGTACCGCAGAGCCAAAATGATGCGCTTAAAGTTGAGCATCAGTTTAGCCACGCACCGACAGCAACAGAATGGCAAGGGCAAAAGAATATCTACCAATGGCAACAGCCACTTGGTGCAAATCAAACGTGGCAATTGGATTTGAAATATCAGTTTAAATATCCAAAAGAAGGTTACGCATCAGGCTTTTAATGTGTCTTGTTATCTGCCTTTTTTAATCTCCATTGCTGAATGCTGATTTAAAGCTCCGCTTTTAAGTATAATGCCAGTCAGTTAAGCATTTTTAATCCTCGCCAACCCTCCTTTTTCAAAGGAGGGGGTATTCCGACATTCAATACAGTGTTGAATTCAATGGTATTCCCCTCTTTTTCAAAGATGAGAAACATTGTTTCGCAAGGGGGAGATTTATCAATCAGTAATCCTGAAATTTCACTTAACTGATCAGCATTACGCTTTTAAGTAGGTTTTCAATCAAGGGATTTTAGCGTTTGCTATCAGTGTTTAGTATCAATGCTTCGTCAGCATGTAAATAAGCATGTAAAAAGCTTGCGTGATGGCGAATTTTTGCGCATAGTAAAATGAAATCAACCCGATGTGAATTTTTACTGAGGATCGTCTAATGCCCTACTATCATCTCATCATTGAAGCCAAAGAAAACTTAGGAAAGAACGATGAAGAGCGTGACATTTGCGTATTTGACATCACTGATATTCAGTCCATCATTCCGACGATTATTCGTCCGTATTTGACACAAGATGCACTGATTCTTGATGATGAAGAGATTCCTTTCGAAGACATTGATCTGTTTGCGATTAAACAGACTATTTTACCAATCGAACATTTGATCGAAGAAGAACAAAAACTCCTACCATCGAATACTGATGTCACCATCACTGCTTATGAAATCTTTAATGATCGTGATCTATGCCAAGATGTCACACAAGTCATACTTGATGTATTAGATCAATAAACCTTTGGATCAACAAAGCCACCGCAGAAATTCAATGTAAAAAAATACTCGCTTTTGCGAGTATTTTTCAGCGATCAAATCGCTTATTTCAACTGAATACTACCATTGGCAATCACGGTAATTTCACTATTCCCTGCTTCAATATTTTGACTTTCAATGCTATCAGCTTTGAATGATGCGTCACGTGCCGCATAGATCGGCATTGGACGGTTTGCATTGGCATTGAGTTGTAGATTCACCAACTCATAATTCGATGCGCCCCACGGTGCAAGTAAAAGCTTGGCACGTTGTTGGAATGCTTTTGACGCTTCGATATATAGCTCACTTTCGACTTTGTTGCGCTGTTCCGCAGACACTTCAAAATTGATATTGCCGAGTTGCATGCTTTCTTGCAATTTTGCAATCAATTCACTGGTTTGCTTAAAGTCTTGGCTATTCAAGATCACTTCCGCACGACCACGCCAGTTCACCAATTGTTGTTTGTCGTTGTATACAGGATAGGTATTTTGACCACCTGTTTTGATCTCAACTTTTGGATAGCTTTTCGCTGTATTCATTGCTTGATTGACGATGCTATTGATCTTATTGGCAAGCGTGGCTGCATCTTTTTCATTCAGCTCTGTATAGAGCGTAGCTTGCATTTCATCATTCGCCACTTCACGCGTAGCTTCTGCCTGAAGATTGATAATGCGATGCTCAGGCGCATCAGCAAGTGTATTTTGCGCCATCAGTACACAACTTAACCCTGTAGCAAGCATGGCAAAGGTTTTTGCAAATTCTGATTTCAACATGTTATTTCTCCAAAGAATTCTGTCATTTTTATACCGTTTAAAATAATGCCCTGCGTTGCTGTGCTTCACCAGTTTGATTTTGTTAAGCCGATCCTCAATCATGAATAGATCATGCGCTTTGTGTAAATCATTTTAAGGCGATCATCGTTGAGGTTTCACGTGGAACAATTTTTAAAAACATGCTTAGCGAGCATAAACTACCACTTCATAATATGTTTCTAAAATTCACATTTTATAAACTGAAAGACGTTGCTGCTTCAGGCACACTGTTTTTTATTTTTTGGAAAGTGTTGTGAGTAACGAATCTACAGCTTCAGAAACAGCCAAACAGGCTGGTCATGTTTTGCTTGAAGCAGGACAAAAAACCACGGCTAAAGTCATTGAAGAATCACAAAAATACAGTGACAGCTATGCCATCGTGAATAAATTTATCGCTGCTTTTTGGGAGCGTGTGCCGTATATCATTATCGGGCTTGTTGTTTTCTGTATTTTCTTATTGCTTACACGTCTATTCAAATATTTTATTCGTAAAGCATTATTAAAACGCGCTAATACGCGTCAAAATCTTGTCATGGTATTGAACCGTGTCGGTAGTGTGGTGATTATTTCTCTCGGCTTTTTGGTTGCATTGGTGATCATCATTCCTGGTTTTTCACCGGGTCAGTTGATCGGTGCACTCGGTATTGGCTCCGTCGCCATCGGTTTTGCATTTAAAGATATTTTCCAAAACTTATTGTCAGGGATTTTGATCTTACTTGGCGAACCGTTCCGTATTGGTGATGATATCATCGTCGAAGGTTTGGAAGGTACAGTTGAAGACATTCAGATTCGTGCGACCTTCTTACGCTCATATGATGGTCGTCGTTTGGTGATTCCAAATGCCACGGTTTATACCAGTCCGATCACGGTCAACACTGCGTATAATCGTCGTCGCTGTGAATTTGTGGTGGGTATTGGCTATGATGATGATATTGATAAGGCAAAAGCGATCATCAATCGTATCTTGGAAAATAACGCCAATGTACTTGGTAATCCTGCGCATACAGTGATCGTAACGGCATTGGCAGACTTCTCGGTCAACCTTACCGTGCGTTGGTGGATTGACCTGAAAGAAACCAATATTCTCGCTTCGGGTAGCGAGATTCAATCTGAAGTGAAACAAGCATTTAACCGTGAAGGTGTCAATATTCCATATCCAATCCAAGAGATGAAAATGTCGACACCACAAGCGATCGCGGCGCCAACATCAAGCGCAGAATAATCGCCCGAGAATATTCGACACTGCGGTTTCAGTACGCAAAATACGGTTGCCAACATGATGAATGTGGCAACCGTTTTCTTTGAGCAAATCAATCTCATAGGGAATAAAACCACCCTCTGGACCGATCATCAGTTGACACTGTTGATTGAAGTTGATCGGCATCACATCTGTTGTATAAGGATGTGCTACAAAGGTTGTTTGACTGTGATTCCACACAGATAAACGATCTTCAACAAAGGGTTTAAAGCGTTTTTCAAGAAGAATTGATGGTGCAATCACATCCCCTGCTTGTTCGAGTCCAAGCTGAATATAATGATCTAACTGCTCAAGAAAAGGCGTTTGCCAATAGCTTTTATCAACACGATAGCTATGTAGCAAGACGATTTTCTCTACACCCAAAGTCACACTATCCATGATCAAGCGCCTTAATACTTTCGGGCGAGGCAATGCCAAAATCAAAGTCACAGGTAATTTATTAGGAATGGCTTGTTGTTCGACTGGTGTCACAATCATTTGATTAGATTGAATTTCAACGACTTCAGCAAGATACCGTGCTTGATTGAGCACACCAACTTTGATCTGATCGCCGATTTTGACATCTAAATGTTGCTTTAAATGACTAACTTGTCGTGCATCGTTAATCTGCCAAATCGTTGAATCCGTTTGTTCAGGCAGCAACACTAAATTCATAATGCAGACTCAGACTTTTTGCTTTCAGCTTTGCGATTTTCTACTTTTAGGTAGCGATCAATCAAGGCAATATGTCGCTCCACTGCGCCTTGATTGGCATGTAAAATCTGCTGTGCCCGACCAACCTGTTGCTGACGGCGTGACGGATCATTGATTAACTCCATCATTTGAGCTACAGCGTGTTTGGCATCTGATGCGACAAGCACCGCATCATGACTAACAAATTCATCAACGATCGTTTGGAAATTAAAATAATTTTTACCCAAAACTGTTGCCACATCAGTTGCGATCGGCTCAAGAATATTGTGTCCGCCACCCGGTTCGTTCAGCGAACCACCAACATAGGCGACCTGCGCCAATGCAAACCACAACCACATCTCCCCCATCGAATCTGCCAAATAGACTTGGGTCGATGCGTCAATAGTTTGATGTAAACTACGACGTTGCACGCTCAGATCAAGGCTTTTAATCGCATCAAAGACTTCTTGAAAACGCTCAGGATGACGTGGCACCACAATACATAAAAGTTGCGGATTCTGCTGTAAATGCGGTTTTAATCCGTTGAGTATTTGCGCTTCTTCGGGCGCATGGGTACTGGCAAGCACGATGATTTGCCGATCTTCTAATGACCAGTCTTGTTTGAATTGTTCCGCTTGCTGAAGAAACTGATCAGGCATAGTCATGTCAAATTTCACATTACCCAATACTTCTACTTGTTCGCTCGATTTTCCCAAATCGACAAAGCGTTGTTTGCTCGCTTGATCTTGCGCCGCAATAAAATCCAATTGTTGCAACATCGGTGCGGTTAAGCGCTTAAACTTGGCATAGCCTTTGGCTGATTTTTCCGATAAGCGTGCATTTAATAACAGCTGTGGAATCTGTCGTTGATGTACGCACGCCAAGAGATTTGGCCACAGCTCAGTTTCCATCAACAATAAAATCCGTGGCTGATATTGTGAGATAAATTGTTCAATCAAATCACGTTGATCCACTGGCAAAAATACCGCTTGGAATAACTCAGGATATTGTCCTAAAAATAATGACTTGGCACGAACCTGCCCTGTGCGTGTGGTATTGGTGACCAGCACTGCCTGACCGAGCTTGAGATAATGTGCAATCAACGGCTGTGCCGCATTGGTTTCACCGACCGATACCGCATGAAACCAAATCACCTTTTGATTCTTCGCTATTTGAAATTCGCCAAAACGCTCTCGCACTTCATCCTGATAATCCGCCAAATGCCCCGAGCGTTTTTTTACCCGTGAGCGATACAGTGGCTTGATACAACTTAAAAGCAAGTTATACCAAAATGGTGGGAATTGAGTCTGTTCAGTCATCGGCTAAATGGCTTTGATAATTCTAAAAGGTCTTGCGCATTATGCGTGAATTTCAGGGCTTTTTCATCTGAACAGTTTTATTTGTTCCTTTTTATTTGTTCTTTATCAGCGCAGGAATCCGACAGTCTGAATAAGCCGCAGGTTTTGGATTTTTCGGTAGAATGACCGCTATGCCTGGTAAAATGTTTTGCTTGTCTTTCCACTCTGCATCGGCTGACGGCACACGCTCGCCACACACCGCAGCGATATTACGACGATAGCTTTCATCCAAACCAACTTTATCCGAGCCAATCATCATCAAGCCATTTGGACCAAAAATCGGGGTAAAGACATAACCGCCATGTTCAATATTGATGTCCTTAATCGGCACATTCAGCGTGGCACGATAGGCACGGTTGGTCATCAGTTCGACCCATTGCGCAGACACTTGCCACTGCCCATCTCGACCGACGTCTTTTGGCGGTGTCAGCACACTATTTCCTGCACCACCGCCATTACGCTCCGACATGGATTGATCTGCTGCACCTGCAATGAGCATCGGTGGCGTTTCTGCCAATGGCATTTCCATCGCATAGTGAGTCAAAATCACAGGAGTATTTTCATAGCTGTTAAAGCCTAAACCTAGATACAGCAGATCGTGTGTTATGGTACAGGCACTGAGTAAAGTACAAGTGGCAAGCAAACTGATGGCTTTTTCCATTTTTCACCGCTCCCTTTTTATTATTCTATACTTGATGACATGATACAGTATAGCCATATATCGACGTTTCACGTGAAACATTTAGTAAATGTGCAATAAAAACTCACCACCAAGATTGCCTTAATGATGAGCTTTTTAGATAAAAATCATAAGTAACAATTAAGCGTCTGCTTTTTGCAGTGCAGGATAGTCGGTATAACCTTCAGCAGTACGTCCGTACAAGGTTTCTGGATTAACTTGATTCAACGGTGCATTCTCAAGTAAACGCTGGTAAAGATCAGGATTAGCGATATAGGCTAAACCAAATGCCACTGCATCAGCTTTGTCCTCAGCAAGGATTTGTTTTGCAGATTCAGCGGTGAGCTTTTCATTGGCGATCCAAACACCTTTAAACTTAGCACGAAGCTCTGGACTCAAGCTATCTTCAGCTTGGTATTCACGAGCAAAGATAAAAGCAATGCCACGTTGGCTCAGTTGTTCTACGGCATAACCAAAAGTTTCACTTGGGTTGGCATCACCCATGTCGTGCGCATCCATACGTGGTGCAAGATGTACGCCGACTCGACCTGCACCCCATACCTCAATAAAGGCATCAACCACTTCTAACAATAAACGCGCACGATTTTCGATCGCACCGCCATATTCATCATCACGCAGATTGGTTGAGCTTTGTAAGAATTGATCAATCAAATAACCGTTGGCAGCATGTAGTTCTACGCCATCGAAGCCTGCTTGTTTGGCAAGTGCAGCGGCATTTTTATAGTCTTGTACAATGCTTTTGATTTCATCGATCGACAATGGACGTGGCGTTTCATATGGACGTTTCGGACGAAGTAAACTGACATGACCATCAGCTTGCACTGCACTTGCAGATACAGGTGTTTCATCATTTAATAAGTCTGAATGAGAAATACGTCCCACATGCCATAGCTGAGCAAAAATTTTTGAACCTTGCTCATGTACTGCATCGACGACTTTTTTCCAGCCTGCGACTTGTTCTGCATTATATAAGCCAGGGGTGTGTTCATAGCCGACTGCCGATGGACTGATCACAATCGCTTCGGTAAGCATCAAACCGGCATTGGCACGTTGGCGATAATATTCGATGTTCAGATCATTCGGGACACGAATCTCTCCAGAACGTGTACGTGTCATTGGTGAAAGCACCAAACGATTTGAAATCTCTACATCACCAACTTGTAATGGTGTATTTAACTCAGCCATTTTGACCTCACATGACGACTTACAATGCGTCTTTTAAGTATGCGATAAATTGCTGAATTAAGTCTTCATTGCGGGTGAAGTATGACCATTGTCCACGTTTTTGCATAGTGATCAGACCTGCTTGTTGCAACACCGAGAGATGATTGGACATGGTAGATTGCGACACACCGCCGAGTCGTTCGATATGCCCTGCGCACATACTGCCTGGCACAATATAGTCGTGTAATTCTACAGGGAGATACTGCTCAGGTGCACGTAACCACTGTAAAATCTGTCGACGTACTGGGTTTGCCAACGCCTTGAATATTGCCTCAGTATCCATAAATCTCTATCAATGATCGAAATGAATCAATTAATTCAGCACCTGAATACACTATATCGTAATTTTTCGATATTTAAATCTATTTTTTACGATATAAATTCAAGATACTGAATTTATTTAATATTTAATTTGTAAAATGGATTTTACACGGATTTATTACAACCCTTGCTTCAAACTCGCTTCAATAAATTTATCCAAATCACCATCTAATACCGCTTTGGTATTTGAAGTTTCAATATTGGTGCGCAAATCTTTGATGCGTGAATCATCCAACACATAAGAGCGAATCTGACTACCCCAACCGATGTCTGACTTTGTATCTTCGAGCGCTTGCGCTGCTTCATTCCGCTTTTTCATCTCTAATTCATAGAGTTTCGCACGAAGCTGTTTCCACGCTGCATCACGGTTGGCATGTTGTGAACGCTGGTTTTGACACGCCACCACAATACCTGTTGGCGCATGAGTCAGACGCACTGCAGAATCGGTTTTGTTAATGTGCTGACCACCTGCACCCGAGGCACGATAGGTATCAGTCCGCACATCGGCTGGATTAATATCGATCTCGATATTGTCATCAATCTCAGGCGAAACAAATACCGCAGAGAATGAAGTATGACGGTTATTATTACTATCAAAAGGTGACTTACGCACCAGACGATGCACACCAGACTCAGTACGCAACCAGCCATAGGCAAACTCACCATCGACACGGATCGTTGCAGACTTAATCCCTGCCACATCACCGTCAGAAACTTCCATCAAATCGGCTTTGAAGCCATGACGCTCAATCCAACGCATATACATCCGTAGTAGCATCGATGCCCAATCCTGCGCCTCTGTACCACCAGAACCTGATTGAATCTCAACGAAACACGGATTCGGATCCATCGGATTGCTAAACATGCGTTGGAATTCTAATTTTTCTAAGGCTTGTTCTGCGGTATCAAGTTCTGCAGTGACATCTTCGAGCAGGCTTTCATCTTCTGCTTCTACTGCCAAATCAAGCATCGCCTGCGCATCGACCAACTGCTCAGCGAGCTGATCTAAGACACCGACACTATTTTCCAATGCGCCTTTTTCTTTGGCGATCGCTTGCGCACGCGCTTGATCATTCCAAATCGCAGGATCTTCTAATTCACGCAACACTTCTTCTAAGCGTTCTTTCTTCAGATCGTAGTCAAAGATACCCCCGTAACATATCACCACGATCGGTCAAATCTTTTAATCGAAGTACAAAAGGATTAATTTCCATAACTTAAACTGTCACAACACAAAAAAATTAGCACATATTTTAGCACATTACTTATCCAAGCTCATCATGCGAGATCGTGTATTAAAATAGGAAATTCACATTTAGAAAATTTCATTAAAAATGCAAATATTTCAAAAAACGTATCAAAGTTTGTCCATAAAAATTGAAACTATTGATGAATATTTCATCAAAAAAAGCATGGTATACATAGCATAACAATTCATTGATGAATCTTTACATTATTATTATATCAATATTTTCAATTAGTTATAATTTAATATTTCAACATTGTTACAGAAGTTACTACTTACCTTACACGACTTAACCAAGTAGATTTGACGAGATAAAAATAACTCTTAAACTAGAAAATGTAACAAAAAATGTGAATTCCAAAATTTGGAGGATATTATGAATAAGTTAACTCTTGCTACTGCCATTCTTGCAGCATCTACTTCTCTTGCGATGATCAATGCCAATGCATATCAATTTGAAGTTGGTGCAGGCGCTGGCTATCTTGACCCTGACAATGGCGACTCTGGTAGCCAATTTGATTTGGGTGGTACGTACTACTTCAATCCAGTTCAAGACAAAAATGCACCGCTTGCAGAAGCAGCTTTTGTAAACCGTGCAAGTAATGTGTCTGCTGGCGCAACTTTCCAAGATCAAGGTGAATCTGAGCACAACCGTTATGGCGCTGGCGTAGAATACTTTGTACCAAACTCAGACTTCTATGTTGGTGGTAACATCGCTCAAAATACCTATGAGTATGATGATGTCGATCTTGACAACGATTTAACAACTTATGGCGTTGAAGTCGGTTACTTACCAGTACCAAACTTGTTGATCGCTGCAGGTGTGAAAGGTTATGAAGATGACTATGATAATGATGGTGTAGACCCTACACTTCGTGCGAAATATGTCACTCAACTTGGCGATAACGCTGTAAATCTTGAAGCAGGTGCATCTTTCGGTGACTTGGAAGAATTTAACCTTGCTGCTGATTACTTCATCGACAACACCTTTAGTCTAGGAGCAGATTATTACAGCAATGATCTAACTGATAATAGTGAATTCGGTATCAATGCACGTAAGTTTATTTCACAACAAACTAGTCTTGAAGGTCGTGTAGGCTTTGGCGATACTGGTGATAGTGACAATGACTACAATACCTTTGGTATCGCTGCGAAACACCGTTTCTAAGCCTTAGCTGATTGTATTAATCACAAAAAAACCGCTCTGATGAGCGGTTTTTTTACATCTTATAAATTCTCTAAAGATAGCGGATTTTAGAACCAATTCAGGTCGATTTTTAAATTCTTCCAATACGTGTGGATTGGCTATCGCCTCACTATTTTTAATTGCTCTACCATCCACCACATCACGTACCTCAAGCTCAATCACTTTGCCACTCTTGGTTTTTGGAATTTCTGACACTTGGCAAATGACCGCAGGAACATGACGTGGTGTGATATTACTGCGAATATGGGTTTTGATATTTTTGATCGTCTTCATCTCCCCAAAAACCCGAGTGGCATCATCTCGACGCTTTAAAAAATTTTCAGCAAAATTGAGTTTGCCATCAGTGAAAAAATGACATTTGAAAATTTGCGGATCAGCAACTTTTATCCGATCGCCTTTTTCACCGATGATGCCTGAAAAGTCCCAAACGGCATTCCAATAATCTTCATCTTTTTCAAAGCCCCAATCATAAAGCGCTGAAAACGATTGGATATTTAAACCATATTTTTGATTTACATCTTCGCTAAATGCGCTGACATTGGCACTGTGTTTACGTGCTTGATCGGCTTCCCATAGTTTCATTTTTCGTATCCTACGCTTTGATTTCTTTTAATTTCCCAACTGAAACGATCTTTTTTACATGCTGAAAAAAATACATGCTTCATTACATCAAGTTTTTATCGATTTTTTTAAAAAATCAAATGGCAGAGACAACAAAAGATCGGATGAAACCGACCTTTTGAAATACACATCCTAAAAATTATTTTTAAAATATCGTGTCAAGTGTCAATTCAACTCTGAGATTTGCTGAGAATCTGTGCCAATTGACGATCAATTTGTTGTCTTGCCACGACTGGGAACATGCCAATGAGACGATGTAACACCCGTGCTTGTTTGCCTGGGATGATAAAAAATGTATCTCGTTCAATCCCTGCCATGATCTCTTTACATGCAGGTTCAACTTTGAGCGAACCACCCATTTGCTTGAGCTCTGAGGTAATCTTTGAGCCGATTTTTCTTTCTTCAAAAACCATTGGTGTTTCGATCTCTGGCGGACAGACCACTGCCACATCGATATTTTGCGATTTCAGCTCTAAGCGTAATACATCCGCCAATCCAATCGTACCAAACTTCGATGCGCAATAGCCTGCATAGCCATAACAACCCAGTATGCCCGCCATCGAGGCAACTAAAACCAATTTTGGATTATGCTTCGATTGCCCACGTGCTTGTTTGAGATAACTTAAAGCACTGGCAGCAATATGCCGACTACCGATCAAATTAATATTAATTTGACGCTCGAACTGCTCAGCGGTTTGTTCTTCAAACGGTACAGCATAAACAATTCCTGCACAGTTGATCACGGTCATTGGTAATGACATATCTTGGTTGGCTTGTGCGAACGCACTTTCGATCTGTGAAATATTGAGCACATCAAGTGTGTAACCTCGAATAAATTGATCTGTTTTTTTAGGATCTTTGGCATATTTGGATAAATCTTTTACTGCATTTTCGACATCGGCATGGGCAAAGATGCAGACTTGATCGCCTGCTTTAAGATAGCGTTTCGCCAATTCCAAGCCGATGCCGCTACTACCACCAATGATCCATCTGATTGCTGATTGTTTTTTCTTAAACATCCTGTTTTTTCCTAAAATAGGTTTATTTCAATATACAAAACATTACCATGATGTACAGTGACCATTTTTATGCTTTTCAATCAAAAAATCCCAAAGATGACTCTTAGGGATTTGATTTAAAGATCACTTTAAAATCATTAGGGCTTAAATGAGCCTTTTTCGAGTAAAAATCATTTCCCAATACAGAACGAGCCAAAGATTTTCCCTAGCAAATCATCAGCGCTAAATTCACCTGTAATCTCGCCTAAAGCGTTTTGTGCAAGTCTTAGCGACTCAGCCACCAACTCACCCGCACGATACTCTACAAGCTGTTCTCGAGCTTCTGCGAGATAGATCTGCGTGCGTTGCATCGCATCTAAGTGTCGGGTTCGTGCGATAAAGCTATCTTCCTCAGGTTGAAAGCCTGCATATTGCGTAATCACTTCGATCAAGTCATCAATACCAAGCTGTTGCTTCGCCGATAAAATCACCCGTTTGTAGCCGTCCAAACTGTCCACTTGCGGTGTCGCATTGCTTAAATCACTTTTATTGGCGATCAGGATGAGATGCTTCGGATTCATATATTCCGCAAAGAATTGCTGTGCTAATGCAATCGGTTGCTGTTCTGCACTCATGTCATAGACAAACAAACGTAAATCAGCCTGCGCAATCTCTTTATAGGCACGACGAATGCCCTCTTGCTCCACCACATCGCCTGTATCACGCAATCCTGCGGTATCAGTCAGGGTAATCGGTAAACCATTTAAGCTAATTTTTTCATGTAATACATCACGTGTCGTCCCTGCAATATCAGTGACAATCGCCCGATCATTGCCTGCTAAGGCATTGAGTAGACTTGATTTTCCTGCATTCGGTTTACCTGCGATCACCACTTGCAAACCTTCACGAAGCAATTGCCCTTGCTTGGCAGAAAGTTGCACTTGTTTTACCGATGATTGCACTTCTTCAAGCAACGCTAAAATTCTTCCATCTGCGAGAAAATCAATTTCTTCTTCAGGAAAATCAATCGCTGCTTCAACGTGTAATCGAAGATGAATGAGTTTTTCTAAGACTTCATTGACTCGTAATGAAAATGCACCTTGCAAAGAGCGCACCGCAGATCGAGCAGCAGCTTGTGAGGTGGCATCAATCAAATCGGCAATGGCTTCGGCTTGGACTAAATCCATTTTGCCATTTTCAAAAGCACGCATGGAGAATTCGCCTGCTTTAGCCACCGTCGCACCAAGTGCCAAAACACGAGCTAACAAGGTGTTGAGAATGACTACACCGCCATGCCCTTGAATCTCAACCACATCTTCCCCTGTGAATGAAGACGGATTGGCAAAGCGTAAAATCAAACCTTCATCGAGCACTTCCCCTGACTCATCAAAAAACTGCCGAAATCCTGCCATACGCAGTTCAGGCAATTTTTTCTGCGTGAGCGCTTCAGCGATTTGAAATGCTTTTGCACCAGAGAGCCGAATCACACCGACACCACCACGCCCCGACGGTGTTGCAATGGCTGCAATCGTGGGTTGAGTGACTTGGATTGGCGTGTTGGATTGGCTCATGGTGAGTTTCGCTTGATTTACAACAAAATAAGTTAAATGATTTTTTCATGAATTGGCATTGATAGCCAGCATTAAAAAACCGCCTAGAAATCCTAGACGGTTTATGCGGTTTTAAAAACAGCTTATTTCGCCGCTGTGCTTAAACCTTGTTTTTCAGCACTCTTATTGATAAACCATTGCTGCGCAATAGTAATCAAGTTGTTGACGATCCAGTACAACACCAAACCTGCAGGGAAGAACAGCAAGAATACAGTGAAAATAATCGGCATCAAACGGAAGACTTTCGCTTGCATTGGATCAGTCGGCTGTGGGTTCAACATCTGTTGGAAATACATGGTTGCACCCATGATCAGTGGCAAAATAAACCACGGATCCATCGCCGATAAATCTTGAATCCACAACATCCACGGCGCATGACGCAGTTCCACACTTTCCATCAATACCCAATACAAGGCAAGGAAAATCGGCATTTGCATCAACAGCGGTAAACAGCCTGACAACGGATTGACCTGTTCACGTTTATACAGCGCCATCATCTCTTGTGAGAAGCGCATACGATCATCGCCAAACTCTTCTTTCATGCGTTGCATTTCAGGAGCGATGACACGCATCTTCGCCATTGAACGATAGCTTTTTGCAGAAAGTGGCCACAAAATCAATTTGACTAAAATGGTCAATAAGACAATTGCCCAACCCCAGTTGCCCACGATGTTATGGAAGAATTCCAAGCCCCAGAACAATAGTTTTGCAATCGGCCACAACCAACCATAATCTACAGTTTGGTTTAGACCAGTTGCCAATTCTTTGAGTTCAGATTGGATTTTTGGACCAGAATACAAAGTTGCACTGATGTCGTATTGTTTGCCCGCAGGGACATTCACCAATGGCGAACGGAAACCAATAATATGAACATTATCACTATTACGTGATTCGAGCTGCGCTGTATAGCTCTTATCTGGTACCCAAGCCGAAACAAAATAATGTTGAACAATTGCAACCCAAGCTTCTTTGGCTTGTAGATTCAATTTTTCTTCATTGAAATTGTCAAATTTCAGCTTGTTGTAATGCTCTTCAGGCGTACCCCAAGCACCACCCAAGAAAGTACCTAAAGTGAAAATACCTTGATCAGATTTACCCGGATCTGGTGCATCATCACGTTTCAGCTGGCCAAACATCTGACCTTGCCAGTTGCCTGCGCTACGGTTGACGATACGATGTGTCACCTGAATTGGATATTCACCTGAAGTAAATTTGAAAATTTTAAAAATTTCCACGCCATCAGCGGTTTTATACACCATCGGGACTTCAAGGACTTTTTGTGCTTTATCATCTTTGCTCGTGGTCGTTTGAGCTTCGTCGATGGTATAACTGGTTTTGTTCACTTCATACATCGGACGACTACGGCTATCAGGACCATTTACTCCAATCAAACCAGACTGTGCAACGAAGATATTTTTATCACTATGCAACATCACAAAAGGTTGATCGCTGTCTTTGCTCTTGTCATGCGACAACAGCTCTAAACGCACAATATCACCACCTTTTGGATCAATCCAGACATTGTACATATCTGTCGTAACAGTGACTAACTGTTGTGAATTAGCAGTCGTCGCTACTGGTGTATTTGCTTGTGCAGTGACGGCTTGCGGAATATCCGCAGCCGTTGTTGTCGCTTGCGCTTGTCCAGATGGAATATCAGATGATGATGTATTTGCACTTTGTACTGAGACAGCTTGTTGTGCTGTTTCAGCCTGCGCACCACCATAATCCTTTTGCCATGCCAAGATGAGCAAATAAGCCGTCACAAACATGGCACCGAGAATCGCAAATCGAGCCCATTGTTGCATAATGTTTACCCTAAATGATTAAAAGCAGTTGAATTTTTTTGACGTTCACGCAAGGGTACATAAACGTAAGAGATTTGAGAATCAGAAAGTTGCAACGAAATACATCGGAAAGGCTTTTTCGGTACAGGATCATAGCCATAACCGCCCCACGGATGACATCGACAAATACGTTTGGCGCTATAATACACACCTTTTGTTGCACCATGAAGTTGGATTGCTTCAATCGCATACTGAGAGCATGTTGGAATATAACGACAACGCGGTCCGAGTAATGGACTAATCGCAATTTGATAAAATCGGATACACCAATGAAGAAATTTTTGCATTGGCTAATACTCTACTGATTCGAAACAGATGGAGTCGAGACAGATGGAGTCGAAGCAGGAAGTGGAGAATTTTGGCGCCGATGTTTGGCAAATTGTTTAGATAACTTCTGCCATGCCAATTGTAATTGTTGATGCAAATCTGCATTAGGTATGTGCTCTATACCCACTTTGGGTAAGACCACAATATCTAAGCCCGTCAAATCTCGTTGATGTAAACGAAAGCTTTCACGGCTAATACGCTTAACACGATTTCTCTCGTGCGCACGTCGAACTTTCTTTTTTGCAACCACCAAGCCAATACGTGCCGAAGCAGTAGATGGCTTTGCTGTTGCAAGGATCAAAAAGCTAGGCTGGTGAACTTTAAATAAAGTGTGATCAAATACGCCTGAAAAATCTTTAGCGCACAATAATCGCTGATTTGCTCCAAAAGGATAACGTGTCATACGACTTCACAATTTATTCAAATCGCTATAGCTTTGATCGAGCTTTAGCAACTCATCAAGCAAAGCTTTAGTCAGCAGAAACAGTATAATGCAAAGATTATACTGTTAAGCTGTGACGACCTTTTGCACGACGACGAGCAAGCACTTGACGACCAGCTTTAGTAGCCATACGAGCGCGGAAACCGTGAACACGTTTACGTTTCAATTCACTTGGTTGGAATGTACGTTTCATGTCGAAACTCCAAATCAATGTTCTATATTAAAGGTGCGCAATTTTATGCATCTCAGCCACAACTGTCAATGCAAAAAATACAGATTTGGGATAAGTTTTCCACAAACCGATGTGTTTTTTGAATTTAAATTCAAAAAATAGACTATACAGCCTAAGCATTGATTTTTAAATTCAAAACACCAATCAAATTTTATCGCTATTATTGTACTCTTTTTTACAATGCGTCATTACTGAAATGCACACTGTTATTGATCTAAGAAGCCTAATGAACGACAACAGCAAAAATTTAATACAAAGCTTTTAATGTATTTTAAATTCAAAAGATTAAACCTTAGATCTGCTATTTTCAAAGTTTTTCAATGTATCCTGAGTTCTATACGATAGAAGTTTAAGTACGCATTGTGTTCTATTTAAATCCTATAAATCAAATTCTTATGAATTTATTTTCGTTTTTAAAACTTCTATACATAAGCCATCATCAGCTTCTATGGTGCAGTTGTTCACAATACAATGCAGATCTAAATTTAAATTTATAAATTTAAAATTTAAATTTGTTATTATTAAGTAGCGTTTTTCCTGTGGAATATGACTTTATATCTATGTTATTCAATGAGATGAGTTGTGTATAACTATGTTTATCTAAAAATAGTAAATTGTGGATAAGTTTTCGTGTTATTTTATCCACAGGTTGAGGAAATAGTTATCCACATTGAGAATTATGAATTTAAATTTATCTAATTGTGGATAATTTATGCATTCGCACCGATTGACTTATGACAGCGTGATTGAACTTGGTTAGAATGGCGACCCCGCTAAATACAAGTCGGGCATTGATCGTTTTTTGAATTTAAAAAGATAGTTAGGGATTGGGAGACATGAATGCTTTGGGCAGAATGTTTAGAACGCTTAAGAAAGCATGTGTCTGATAACCACTTCACCATGTGGATTAGACCACTTGAGGCAGAAGAACACTCAGATTGCTTAAAGCTGTATGTGCCAAGCCCATATTGGAAGAGTCATATCGAAAAGGATTATCATGAAATCATTTCGATCATGGCTGAGCAAATCTCTGAAGGGCGTGTGCGTCAAGTCGAAGTGTTGGTGGGATCTAGTCCTGGTAAAGATATTTTAACCAAGCAAGAAACACCTGCGACCACAACTTCTGCATTACAAAGTCCGCCAGTTATTCCAAAAGCAACATCAAATGACACTGCAAAACCAACAAAAGTGCGTCAGCTTAATCCTGCATTGAACTTTAATTTATTTGTTGAAGGTCGTTCCAACCAAATGGCGGCAGATGCTTGTCGTAAAGTCCTCACTAAGTTGGGTGCGGATGATCACAATCCATTATTCTTATATGGACCGACTGGCTTAGGTAAAACGCATTTGATGCAAGCAGTTGGTAATGCGTTATTGCAACTAAAACCGAATGCAAAAGTGATGTACATGACTGCGGAAAGTTTTGTACAGGATTTTGTCAGTGCCTTACAACGAAAAAAAATTGAAGAATTTAAGAAAAATTGTCGTTCGTTGGATTTGATGCTCGTCGATGATATTCATCTTTTGGCAGGCAAAGAAGCGAGTTTACAAGAGTTTTTTTATACATTTAACGCCTTACTTGATGAATCTAAACAGATTATTCTGACCTCAGATCGCTATCCTAAAGAGTTAACTGAGCTTGATCCACGTTTGGTTTCACGGTTTTCTTGGGGGTTATCAGTCGGTGTAGAACCACCAGATATTGAAACACGTACCGAAATTTTGCTGAAAAAAGCAGAAAGTAGCGAGATTGACCTACCACGCAATTGTGCTTTGTTTATTGCGCAGCAAGTGGTAGCGAATGTACGTGAGCTTGAAGGTGCGTTAAACCGTGTGGTTGCAACGGCGCGTTTTCGTGGTTCAGCGATTGATTTGGAAGTGGTACGTGAGTCGCTCAAAGATGTGCTTGCGATTCGTGCACGGAATATCAGTGTTGAAAATATTCAAAAAGTGGTCTGTGAATATTTCCGTATTCCACTCAAAGAATTGACAGGTCCAAAGCGGACTCGAATTTATGCACGACCTCGTCAGATGGCGATGGGTTTAGCACGTGAACTCACAGGTGATAGTTATCCTGAAATTGGCATGGCATTTGGTGGACGTGACCATAGTACGGTGATGCATGCTTGCGAAAAAGTACAAAGTCTGCGCAATGAAGACCCAAGCTTTAATGATGACTATAAAAATCTACATCGCTTACTACAAAGTTAACTTAGTAACTTTAATTTATATTTAAAATTCAAATAATTATCTTCATGAAAAGTGGTAATTTATTGTATTTCAACATTTAAAATGCAATAAATTATCAATTGTCAATTGTCCTTGAATATGCTTAGATTGAGCATTCAATTCTATCAAGTCGCATCAAACATTATTAAACGTTCGATATTGATTAAACATTGCTGAAAATTTGGATTTTGACTCATGACTAGCCTGCACTTAAAGATAGCGAAAGAAACATTATTAAATGTACTTACCCATGTGATGGGGGCTGTTGAGCGTCGTCATACCATGAATATTTTGTCCAATATCAAAATCCAAGTGAACGAATCAGAATTAACAATCACAGGGTCAGATCTTGAAGTGGAGCTGGTGGCAAGTACTGCGCTAGAAGCTGGTGCATGTATCCAAGCGGGTGAAAGTACAGTACCTGCACGTAAGCTGATGGATATCTGCAAATCTTTACCGAATTCAGCTTTGCTTGATTTGCAAGTGACCGATGATCAGCGTTGTGTATTGGTGTCTGGTCAGAGCCGTTTTGTGCTCGGCACTTTGCCTGCAGAAGATTATCCATTACTCAACAATGAATCGACACAAGGCACTGAAGTACAAGTGTCGCAAGTGGCGTTAAAGCATTTGTTTGAAAAAACATCTTTTGCCATGGCGGTGCAAGATGTACGTTTTTATTTGACAGGTACTCTGCTAGAAATCGAACAAAATCAGTTACGTGCAGTGACGACAGATGGGCACCGTTTGGCATTGTCTGAAGCGACTGCAACATCGAATACAAATGAAGTGCAACAAGCGATTGTACCTCGTAAAGCGGTGGGCGAATTACAACGTCTGTTAACGGTGGAAGATTTACCATTAACGATTTTGATTGGTCGTGAATTGCTCAATGTGACGATTGAACAGCCAAGCAAAGACAATGAATCAGCAATCGTAGTACGTTTCACTACCAAGTTAATCGATGGAAAATTCCCTGATTATCGCCGAGTGATTCCAAAAGGTGGCGACAAAATTGCAACCTTGGCGCATGATGCCTTTAAGCAAACATTGCAACGTGTGGCAATTTTAAGTAATGAAAAATTGCGTGGTGTGTTCCTGACTTTTAATGCAGATGTATTACAACTTAAAGCCAATAACCCAGAGCAAGATGAAGCGGTTGAAGATTTTGCCATGCAGTATCAAGGTGATACTTTAGAAATGTCTTTTAATGCGCAATATTTGCTTGATGTGGTGAATGTATTAGATGGCGATGATGTACAAATGCAAATGTCAGAATCGAATCAATCAGTATTAATCCAAGATCCAAATCAACCTGCACAAACTTATGTTGTGATGCCAATGCGAGTCTAATCGCCTAATGCTGTTGCAAAAACTGCGTATCGAACGACTTCGAAATATCCAAACGGTTGCAATGCATGATTTGCAACCGTTTAATATTTTCTATGGCGCAAATGGTTCAGGAAAAACCTCAATTCTCGAAGCAATTCATTTGCTTGCTACAGGGCGTTCTTTTCGCACGCATATTCCTAAGCATTATATTCAATATCATCAAGCCGATACCATGATCTATGCGCAGTCGCAGGAATATCGTATCGGCTTGCAAAAACTCAGTACGGGTGAACAGACCATGCGAGTAAATGGCGATAGTGTGGCAACACAAGGTCAAATGGCAAAATTACTCCCTGTGCAAGTGATCGAGCCACAAAGTACAGACATTATCGATCATGGTGCAAAACCTCGTCGACAAATGTTAGATTGGCTCATGTTTCACGTGGAACCTGATTTTTTTGCGGTGTGGCAAAACTATGCAAGAGCGTTGAAACAGCGCAATAGCCTACTCAAAAGCTACCCTGTCAGCCGTGAACAAGTCAGAACGTGGGATCAATTGCTTGCGAATTCAGGTGAGCAGATTCATTTATTACGTGAATTGATCGTTAGTCAATGGCGAGCGGATGTACAAGCAGAACTCAAATTACTCTTGCCACATTTAGAGATTGAGTTGGAATATTTGGCAGGCTTTTCAACCGATTTAGGTTTGTCTGAACATCTGGCGCAAAGTCTACAAAAAGACATTGATCGACGCACCACGAATTATGGTGTGCATCGTGCAGATTTACGCTTTAAAACGCCAATTGGCGATGCCGAGGAAGTGTTGTCACGAGGACAAAAAAAGCTACTTATTGTGGCGCTGAAACTGGCGCAAATCGCCCTTTTAAATCGCTCAAATAAGGAAACTGTGGTATTATTGGATGATCTAACCGCAGAGCTCGATACGCAGGCACAACAACGATTAATACGCCGTTTGCATCAATTAGGTAGTCAGGTTTTCCTCACCACTTTAGATCAACAAGCCGTGCAACACTATATGGATGACATCCAGTTGCCGTATCAATTGTATTGTGTGGAATCTGGGCAAGTGCGTTCCGTTTCAATCTAAATTAATCTTATGCGATGTCGATCTATTGAAACCTTTTGGTAATGAAAAATTCAGGGAGAAATCATGAGTTCAGAGCAAAACAATGCAAACAACAGTGAACACGTGAATAACGAACAAATTAGCGATACAGATGCAAATCAAGCACCTGAACCCGTTGCTGAAAAGGCTTATGATTCTTCAAGTATTAAAGTCCTGCGAGGACTCGATGCGGTGCGCAAACGTCCCGGCATGTATATCGGCGATACTGACGATGGTACAGGCTTGCATCATATGGTGTTTGAAGTCGTCGATAATGCCATTGATGAAGCGCTAGCAGGTCATTGTGATGAAATTCAAGTCACCATTCATGATGATGAGTCGGTCAGCGTATCGGATAATGGTCGTGGGATTCCGACAGAGATTCACCCTGAAGAAGGCGTATCTGCCGCAGAAGTGATTTTAACCATTCTGCATGCGGGCGGTAAATTTGATGATAATAGCTATAAAGTTTCAGGTGGTTTACACGGTGTCGGCGTATCGGTGGTGAATGCCCTCTCTAGACAATTATTCTTAAAAATCAAACGTCAAGGCAAAGTCTTTGAACAAGAATATCGTCACGGCGATCCACAATATCCATTGAAAGAAACAGGTACAACCTCAGAAACAGGAACTACGGTTCGGTTCTTACCAAGTGGTGATACCTTTAGCCAAACCATTTTTAATGTCGATATTTTGGCACGTCGCTTGCGTGAACTGTCGTTCTTGAATGCAGGCGTACGTATTGTGCTCCGTGATGAGCGTGTTGATTTAGAACATGTGTTTGATTTTGAAGGTGGTTTGTCTGAGTTTGTGAAATATATCAACCAAGGTAAAACCCATCTGAATGAAATTTTCCATTTCACTGTGGATGCAGATAATGGCATTGGTGTTGAAGTCGCTTTGCAGTGGAATGAATCCTATCAAGAAAATGTGCTGTGCTTTACCAATAATATTCCGCAAAAAGACGGCGGTACGCATTTGGCAGGCTTCCGTGCAGCGCTAACTCGTGGTTTAAACCAATATCTTGAAAGCGAAAATATTCTCAAAAAAGAAAAAGTATCAGTCACTGGTGATGATGCTCGAGAAGGTTTGACGGCGATTATTTCAGTGAAAGTACCTGATCCAAAATTCTCTTCACAAACCAAAGAAAAATTGGTGTCGAGTGAAGTCAAACCTGCGGTTGAACAGGCGATGAATAAGGAATTTTCAGCGTATTTACTGGAAAATCCGCAAGCAGCAAAATCCATTGCAGGTAAAATCATTGATGCAGCCCGCGCCCGTGATGCAGCCCGTAAAGCCCGTGAAATGACTCGACGTAAAAGTGCCTTAGATATTGCAGGACTTCCAGGGAAATTAGCCGATTGCCAAGAGAAAGATCCTGCATTATCAGAACTTTATCTGGTCGAGGGTGACTCGGCGGGTGGTTCGGCAAAACAAGGTCGTAACCGTAAAATGCAAGCGATCTTGCCACTGAAAGGCAAAATCCTCAATGTTGAACGTGCCCGTTTTGACAAGATGATTTCTAGTCAAGAAGTCGGTACATTGATTACAGCACTGGGTACTGGGATTGGTCGTGAAGATTATAACCCTGACAAATTGCGCTATCACAAAATTATCATCATGACCGATGCTGATGTCGATGGTTCGCACATTCGCACGCTATTATTGACCTTCTTCTTCCGTCAAATGCCAGAATTGGTCGAGCGTGGTTATATTTATATTGCGCAGCCACCGCTATATAAGCTGAAAAAAGGCAAGCAAGAACAATATATTAAAGATGATGAAGCACTCGAAACTTATTTGATTTCTAATGCGATTGATGATTTAGCGCTGCATACAAATGCGGATGCACCTGCGGTGAGTGGTGCTGCACTTGAGCAACTCATCAAAGATTATCAAGTATCACAGAAGTCGATTAGCCGTTTGACGCAGCGCTTCCCTGCGACTCTGCTTGATGCTTTGCTTGAACTTGAAGCGTTCCATACCGAACAAAAAACCGATCAAGCCTATGTACAGCAATGGTCTGAACAGTTGATTGCGGTGATGAATCGCTTACAACCAAGTTTGCGTACTGAGTTTGAGCTTGAGCAATTCGACGTACAGGTTGAGGGCGAAACGAAGGCGACTTATTATCCACGTGTGACCGTATACGTGCATAATCTGCCACATCATTATTTACTGGATGGTTCGCTACTTCACTCTACCGAATATGCACGTTTGCTGAAAAATTCAAAAAGTTGGTTTAACTTATTGGAAAAAGGCGCATTCTTGGAAAAAGGTGAACGTAAAATCTTCGTCGAAAACTTCCATCAAGTGTGGCAACAAATTTTGCAAGACTCACGTCGTGGCATGATGATTCAGCGCTACAAAGGTCTTGGTGAGATGAATGCGGAACAACTTTGGGAAACCACCATGGATCCTGAAAACCGCAATATGCTTCAAGTCACCATTGACGATGCCATTGAAGCAGATCGCATGTTCTCCTGTCTGATGGGTGATGACGTCGAGCCACGTCGTATCTTTATTGAAGAAAATGCACTGAATGCCGATATTGATGCCTGATATGAATTGTAATATCTGAAATTTTCACTTTTTAGTCGCAACATGCTAGATTAAAAGTGTCAAAATCAAAGCGCCAAAATGCAATTTTGGCGCTTTTTTCATGGTGAAATGAAACAGTAAAAGAGGAAATAAATATGGATATTCAACAACAAGACGATGGCAAACATGGTGTATTTCAGGCATTAGATGGCGATACTGGCAAAGAAAATCTGGCTGGCGAAATGGCATATACCTGGGCTGGCGAAGGTATGTTTATCATCGATCATACCGATGTGTCTGAAGACTATCGTGGACAAGGTATCGGTCGTCAGCTTTTAGATAAAGTTGTTGAATTCGCCCGAGAAAAAAACTTAAAAATCATTTCACTATACCCTTATGCAAAATCTGTATTCGATAAAGATCCAAGCATTGCCGATGTTCTTAGAAATTAATATTATATTTATCATGAGCTTAAAAGTAGTTTAATGAATGGCTTTCGTTCGTCGGAAAGCCTTTAATTTTGCTTCCGCTTTAAAAAGTTTTGTGAGATTCTAATCCAATTCAAAATTTCGGAGTAGATTTTGAATCTTTAAAAAATGGACTTTTTGAAGCTGCTTTAGACGATTTCTAAAGTTGTGCACAAACATGTCCACAGTTTAATTGGTTGAATTTATAATAAAAAATAATATTTATCCAAAAGCTTTATCCACAAATTTAAATTTATTTGTTGATCACTCTAACGTGATTAATAAATTTATGCGCTCTCTTGTCATAGACTTTTTAAATTTAAACGTCGTATTTCAATTTTGGTTTCAATTTAAAAATCGCTATAATATGCGGTTTCTTCTTTTCTCTTTTAGTTTGGTCGTATGAATCTAATGTTTTGACCATTCTGAATTTTTACTTTACGTCATCACTTAGCGGAACTATGCCAATGAATGCGGTCAACACTACCGATGCTCAGCCTTTAGTTGGAATTATTATGGGCTCTCAATCTGATTGGGCGACACTTGAGCACACTGCGAATATGTTGCAACAGCTCAATGTGCCTTTTGAGGCGGAAGTGGTGTCTGCGCATCGTACGCCAGATCGCTTGTTTGAATATGCTGAAACAGCACGTGAGCGCGGTATTCAAGTGATTATCGCAGGTGCGGGGGGTGCAGCGCATTTACCGGGGATGTGTGCTGCAAAAACAGATCTACCAGTACTCGGTGTGCCTGTGAAATCGTCTATTTTAAATGGTGTAGATTCGCTGCTTTCTATTGTACAAATGCCTGCAGGTATTGCTGTAGGTACTTTAGCGATTGGTCCTGCAGGTGCGACCAATGCAGCGATCATGGCGGCGCAAATTGTCGGTTTACAGCGTGCGGATATTGCTCAAAATGTCGCAGATTTTCGCAGTGCCCAAACAGCGAAAGTAGCGAACAATAACATCCCAGGTCAGGTTTAAGGACGAGATCATGTCAAAAATGACGATTGGTATTTTTGGTGGTGGTCAGCTTGGTCGCATGATGGCGCAAGCCGCGTTGCCTTTGAATATTCAATGTACTTTTTTCGAAGCCAGTACAGATTGCCCTTCTGCAGTTTTGGGTCAAGTGATTTCCAGCCAAGAAGAAAATGGTCTAGAAAAATTCATGCAAAGTGCTGATGTATTTAGTCTTGAGTTTGAAAATACGCCACTTACAGATGTTGATCAGCTCGTCCAATCTAAGAAAATTTATCCACCACGTCAGGCTTTGGCGATTGCGCAAAATCGTTTGTTGGAAAAATCTTTATTTGATGAATTAGACATTCCAGTTGCACCGTATCGTGCGGTAGATAGTTTAGAGAGTTTACAGCAAGCCGTAAGCGATTTAGGTTTGCCGATTGTGCTCAAAACCGCAACAGGTGGCTACGATGGTAAAGGTCAATTTGTCCTTAAAAATAAAGCGCAGATTGATGAAGCATGGGTTGAACTTGGTGCAGCAAAATCATTAATTGCAGAAAGTTTTGTACAGTTTAATCGGGAAGTGTCGATCATTGCGGTGCGTGGTCAAAACGGTGAAGTGCGGACATGGGATCTGGCAGAAAACCATCATCATCATGGCATTTTGTCGCATTCGATCGTCCCTGCGCCGAATAGCTTACATTTACAGCCGATCGCAGAAGACTATATCACTCGTCTACTTAATCATTTGGACTATGTTGGTGTACTGACCCTTGAGCTGTTTGTCACTGAACAAGGCATGTTTGCCAATGAAATGGCGCCACGAGTTCATAATTCGGGACATTGGTCGATTGAAGGTGCGGTATGCTCACAATTTGAAAATCATATTCGTGCAGTAGCAGGCTTACCACTTGGGTCAACTAAAACTATCCGACCAACGGTGATGGTGAATATTATTTCACAGCATCCAAAGACAGCACTCATTCTCGCTTTAGACAGTGCGCATCTACATCTTTATGACAAATCTGAACGAGAAGGCCGAAAGCTAGGACACATCACGCTTATGCCGAATTCGAGTGATGAATTGACTGCACTGTGTCGGAAATTAGCGGTAATTTTACCTGAACCATTGGCACTTGATGCGGCAATGCAGATACGGTTTTAATTCACAATGAATTAAAAAATGTGATCTACTTAAAAATATTTTTATTCTTTGTATTGTAAATCCCTTTTTTTGCTATATAATTGACAAAGTAAAATCCCTTTTTGATTTTATACGGTAACACACCCCTGTTGCCGTTTTTTTTTGCCTAAAATTTGGCTTTAAAGTGCTGAATCGTGTAAAAGCGATTAAACATTTAAACGCAGTCATGTGTTCCACGTGAAACAGTTCATTTAAAACGCTTGCTTTGAAGGCACAGTTGCCAATGCAGATTTGAGTAACTGCCAACACTTTTCAACGGTTTCAATATTTACCCTTTCTCCAGGTGCATGTGCGCCACGGATATCAGGACCAAAAGAGACCATTTCTAAATGCGGATAATGCTCTGCAATGATGCCACACTCCAATCCTGCATGAATTACTTTACGTTTTGCTTCGATGCCAAATACATCTCGGTAGGCTTGTTGCAAGCAGGCTAAGGCTTTGGAACTTGGATTTGGTGTCCACCCTGAAACAAGTGGTGCTAAAGTCGCTTGAAGATTATGGTTGATAAAATGCTGTTGAATTCGCTCCGCTAATGCGCCTGCATCAGAATTCACCAAAGAGCGCACCATAATAGATGCTTTAATTGCATTCTGATCTATAGACACCACACCGATATTATTCGAGGTTTCAACAATATCAGGAATAGTTTGGCTAAATTTGCTCACACCATATGGGCAATTGGCTAAAGCTTGGAGCCATTGATTCTGTTGTTTTTCTTCTAAAATGTATTGATGATTTTGCGTAGATTTCTGAATTTGGATATGCAAATCACCATCAATGTGTTGTAGTTTCTCTCGCCATTTGCATTCCGTATTGAATATAGCCTGTTGTAAGTTTTCAAATTGATTGATTGGAATCGCAATAGTTGCAGATGCTTCTCTTGCAATGGCATTACGTGCTGTGCCGCCTTGCATAGAGATTAAATGACCGTCTAGATTGTGCAGATATTCTGATAAAAATTTCGCCAAAATGACATTAGCATTGCCCCGCCCCTCATGGATATCTAGCCCAGAATGTCCGCCTTTGAGTCCGAAGATTTGCAGATCAAAAAATGCTAAATTTGGTGGTGCTTCGATAAGCTGAGCAGTTTGATTGACCTCAACATCCTGACTGCCCGCACAGCCTAAATACAATTCACCCCATTGTTCGGTATCAATATTGATCAGCCATTGTCCGTTTAAAATACTTGGCGATAAAAATCGTGCACCGCTCATCCCTGCTTCTTCATCAACGGTGAGTAAAACCTCAATTGGTCCATGTGCAAAATCGTCTGATTCAAGCACAGCCAAAGACAGTGCGACACCAATGCCATTATCCGCGCCTAAGGTGGTATGTTTTGCAATGAGCCAACCCTCTTCGATCACTGGTTGGATCGGATCGTGTAGGAAGTCATGCACTGTATCTCGATTGGCTTGGGTGACCATATCGAGATGACCTTGCAAAATGACAGGAATCGCATTTTCCATACCTTCGCTTGCAGGTTTTCGAATCACGAGATTGCCAATGTCATCGACTTGCGTTTCCAAGCCTCGTAGTAATGCCCTCTGTCGAAGATAATCACGTAACATCTGCTCATGTTTTGATGGGTGTGGAATATTGCATAAGGTTTGAAAATGTCGCCAAACGATTTGTGGTGTAAGTAAGCCAATTTCAAAAGCAGGCATGATTAGTCTTCGAGTTATTTGGTGTATTCATCTTATGCCAAATCAGCAATAAGTTATGCAACTAATTTTAAAATTTGTAAGAAATGACTTACAACTTTTGGCGTAGATGTAGGCTTTCTGTAAGTGGATAAAGTTTATAAAATGATCACATCAGCAGACAGGATGTCTGTGATAAAAAGACTTGCTGTGAAGCAACAGAGTAAATGGATTACTCATTCACAAATGAAATAGAAACAGGACGTTTCTTGATAACAGTGCTGTGAAGCACCAAGCGAAAGGACATTCGCACTAATCACAACCAACTCAAAAAAAGCCTTAAGATTCGTCTTAAGGCTTTTTTCTTATCGCATGAAAAAACAGTTTAAGTTTTCCGTGTTAGTTGAATTACAACAATATTGAACGAATATCTTGCAATAACTTGGTCAATTTGTTGGTAAATCTTGCGGCATCAGCACCATTAATCACACGATGATCATAAGACAGTGATAACGGTAACATCAGTTTCGGCAGGAATTGTTGCCCATCCCAAACAGGTTGCATGGTCGCAGGAGAAATTCCGAGAATCGCGACTTGAGGCCAATTGACCAGTGGTGTAAATGCTGTACCACCGATACTGCCTAGACTAGTAATGGTTAAGTTAGCACCTTGCAAATCTTTTGGTGCGAGCTTCTTATCACGTGCTTTTTGGCTGAGTTCAGCAAGTTCTGCGGCAATTTGAGCAATCGACTTCAGATCAGGATTACGTAACACAGGCACGGTCAAACCATCCTCTGTAGCGACTGCAATACCCATATGAATTTCATTGCGTAACAGCACCGATTTTTGATCATCCGCAAGATGACCAGCAAAATATGGCTCTTGCTTGAGCAAATGCGCAACGGCTTTGGCGATAAAAGCCAAAATTGTTAGGCTTGTGCCACGCTTCTTAAAGTCAGCTTTGAGCTCATTTCGCCATGCTTCGAGCGCCGTAATATCTGCAAGATCAAACTGCGTCACTTGCGGGATAAAATTGTTTAAAGACAGCTGTGGCACGGATACTTGTTGCAAGCGGGTCATCGTTTTGACTTCAGCACCGCCATAAGCATCAAAACTAGGTAGCTTTGGTAAGCCAGAGGCTTGTGCTACACCCGCAGTGCCTACTGATGGAGATGATGTATTTAGACGTCCTTTAACGTAGGCATAAACATCTTCTTTCAAGATACGGTCATTTGCGCCTGTTGCTTTGACTTGGCTGAGTACGACACCGAGTTGACGCGCCATTTGACGCACCGCAGGTCCTGCATAGACTTTGGCATTGGCTTCGATTTCTGCATCAGTGAGTTTTGTAGTGCTTGTACCTTGTTCAGTACTAGATGACGATGCTGGCGCAGATTCTGCCTGTGGTTTTTGAGCAGAGGTCGTTTGCGCCTTTTCTTCAGAAGGTTTTTGCGCTTCTGTTGTGTTCGCACTCTCGCTACTTTGTGCTGCACCTGATGTTGATTTCACGATCAACATCAACACGCCTTCTTTCACCATATCGCCAGCTTTAACAGCGATAGAGAGCACTTCACCACTGACAATACTTGGTACTTCGACCGTGGCTTTATCCGACTCCACCACGATAATGCTATCGTCTTCGGCAATGACATCACCGACTTTGACCAAGACTTCGGCAACAGAGGCTTTCTCCACGCCAATATCAGGCACTTTCAGTTCGATTTCACGACTTTCAGATGGTGCTTCGGCTTGAGGTGCATCTTTTGCAGGTCCTTCTTCTACTTTTGCATCGTCAGTTGACGGTGCTTCAGTTTCAGGTGTTGCTTCAGCTTTGATGTCTGATGTTTCATTCGATTGTGATGACTCTCCAGCTTCCAATTCGATCAACAGTGTGCCTTCTTTCACCGTATCGCCAACATTGACCGAAATGGATTTCACCGTACCACTGACTGTGCTCGGTACTTCGACCGAAGCTTTATCAGATTCTAAGACCAAAATACTGTCATTTTCAGCAATCTGATCACCAACTTTGACTAAAATCTCAGTGACTTGCGCTTGATCAACACCAATATCAGGAGTAATGATTTGCATGATTATTTCTCCTCTGCTGATGTTGGTTCAACGTATTCAGCAACGGGTTTTATTTCAGCGTGATCTTGAGGTTGCCAAGCAATTGGGCGATCCACGTCAATTTCAAAGCTAGTAATCGCATCTTTAACCAAACGATTATCCACTTCACCTTCGTCAGCAAGCTGTTTAAGCGTGGCAACAACGATATGTGCTGCATCCACCTCGAAGTAGCTACGCAACTTTTCACGAGTATCTGATCGACCGTAGCCGTCTGTTCCGAGAGTGGCATAAGGGCGATTGTCAGGTAAATATGGACGAATCTGCTCGCTATACATGCGCATATGATCTGTAGTAGCAACTACAGTACCATGATATGGGCGTAATTGCTGAGAAAGCCAGCATTCTTTAGGCTCCTCATTCAGTGGATGATTACGGTTGTATTCTTCGCACGCCATACCATCACGAGCCAATTCGTTAAAGCTCGTCACACTCCAGACATTGCTGTGGATTTGATATTCTTCACGCAAAATTTTTGATGCTTTGATCACTTCACGCAGGATGACACCTGAGCCAAGTAATTGAACGGTGGCTTGCTCATCTTTCTCAAGTAGATAAATACCACGACGAATACCCTCTTCTACGCTTTTTCCACCATCAAGACTTTCAGGCATTGCAGGATGCTCGTAATTTTCATTCATCACAGTCAGGTAATAGAACACACGCTCTTGATCTTGATACATGCGTTTTAAGCCATCATGCACGATCACCGCAAGTTCGTAGCCAAAACATGGATCGTATGCCACGCAGTTTGGAATAGTTGCAGCCAAGATGTGAGAATGACCATCTTGGTGTTGTAAGCCTTCGCCATTCAACGTGGTGCGTCCAGCGGTTGCACCGAGCAAGAAACCTTGTGCTTGCGCATCACCCGCTGCCCATGCCAAATCACCAATGCGTTGGAAACCAAACATCGAGTAATACATGTACATTGGGATCATTGGCAAATCATTGGTCGAGTAACTAGTCGCCAAAGCAGTCCACGCACTCATTGCCCCTGCTTCGTTGATGCCCTCTTGTAGCATGTGACCGTCTTTGGCCTCACGGTAGTTCATCAACTGTTCATTGTCTTCAGGGGTATAATGCTGACCATTGACCGCATAAATGCCGAGCTGACGGAACATGCCTTCCAAACCAAAAGTACGTGCTTCATCAGGCACGATCGGTACCACACGATCTTTAATGGCTTTTTCTTTAAGTAAGGCAGAAATTAAGCGCACCATCATCATGGTGGTGGACAGTTCTTTTTCACCACTGCCTTTAAGCACGGCGTCAAATACGCTCAGCTCAGGAATAGATAACACCTCACTTTCTTTACGACGTGCAGGTAAATAACCACCTAAAGCCTCACGGCGGGCTTTCATGTACTTCAATTCAGATGAGTTCTCTGCAGGGCGATAGAATGGTAGTTCTTGTAGCTGTTCATCGCTAAATGGCAAATTGAAGCGATCACGAAAGTATTTTAGCGATTCAACAGGCAGTTTCTTGATTTGATGGGTTTTATTAATACTTTCTGCTTCATGAGAAAGTCCGTAGCCTTTCACGGTTTTTGCCAAGATCACCGTTGGCTGACCATTGCCTTGCATCGCAGCGGCGTAAGCGGCATAGACTTTATATGGATCGTGACCACCACGATTCAGTGCGTCAATGTCTTGATCACTGAGATGTTCAACCAGTTTTTTGGCTTCAGGATATTTGCCAAAGAAGTTTTCACGAGCATAGCCACCGCCTTTGACTTGTAGGCGTTGATAATCACCATCTACCGCTTCTTCCATGACCGCTTTTAATGCGCCAGAATCATCTTTGTTGAGCAATGGATCCCAATGACGTCCCCAAATCACTTTGATCACACGCCAACCCGCACCACGGAAAATCGACTCCAGTTCTTGAATGATTTTGCCATTTCCACGCACAGGACCATCAAGACGTTGCAAATTACAGTTAATGACCCAGATAAGGTTATCCAAACCTTCACGACCAGCCAGTGAAATTGCACCGAGGCTTTCAGGCTCGTCCATCTCGCCATCGCCGAGATATGCCCAGACTTTACGATCTTCTTCTTTGATCAAGCCACGATTCATCAAATACTTTTGAATATGCGCTTGATAAATCGACATGATTGGGCCAAGACCCATGGATACCGTTGGGAATTGCCAATATTCAGGCATGAGATACGGATGCGGGTAACTCGACAGGCCATTGCCATCAACCTCACGGCGGAAGTTTTCCAAATGATCTTCGGTCAGGCGACCTTCTAAAAATGAACGTGCATAGATTCCTGGTGCAGAGTGACCTTGGTAATAAATCATGTCGCCACCAAAATTGTCACTGTTGGCACGGAAAAAGTGGTTAAAACCAACATCATACAATGTTGCACTTGAGGCAAATGTCGCCAAATGTCCGCCCAAGTCATCCACTTTATTGGCACGAAGCACCATTGCCAACGCATTCCATCGAATCAATGCTCGGATACGGCGCTCCATATCAGGATCACCCGGCATTGCAGGTTCTTCATTGACAGAAATTGTATTTAAATATGGCGTGTTTAGGCGTTGAATAGGGACATGTTTGGCGATGGCACGTTGATATAAAGTTTTTAAAATAAAAGCAGCACGTTCAGTGCCCATATGTTCGATGACCGAATCAAACGCATCCTGCCATTCTTTTGTTTCCAACGCATCCTTGTCACCATAAAAAGTCATTTTTCCACCTATCCTATTCTACGAGCCTGATTTATCTTTCCATAAATCATTGTGATTGTCCTTAGTTCTAAGACTAAATGACGACGTACATAGCATATCGGCTTCATCGTATTACCATGTGGCATAAGATGACGCTTAACGGCGGGCTTTACAAATATTCACAGAAAGCGGTCAAAAGTTCGCAAAAGCCATGCAAAGTGCATCATGAAAAAGAATAATATTTTAGCGTATTATATTTTTAACGACGAATAAGCATAGGAAACGGCATTAGCATTAATTTTTAAATCATTAATAATTAAGGAAAACTCAGTAAGGGCATGATTTTCTATAAATGTTTTGATAAAGATTAAAGGTTAGTTAATGGTTAAGTGCTATATAAAATGAAAAAACGCTCAATGGATGATTGAGCGTTTTGAATAACTGAAAATTTTTGCGTTAAGGCAATAATGCTAAATATGTTGAAGGATTTTGGCGTTTATCGTTTTTCACCACTTCAAAGTGTAAATGTGGACCCGTACAACGACCTGTACAGCCAACATTAGCAATATGATCGCCAGCATTGACATAATCGCCAACTTTTGCGATTAGGCGTGATGCGTGCGCATAGCGTGTCTTGTAGCCATTACTATGATCAACTTCAACATAATAGCCATAACCACTGCCCCAACCTGATTTAGTGACGACACCAGCACCACTTGCATAAATTGCGGTACCAGTCGGTGCAGAAAAGTCGATGCCAGAATGTTGGCGTGTTGTACCTAACAAAGTACGCATACCATAGTTTGAGCTAACACGTGCATCAGGAACAGGATGAGCTGTCATCCAAGTCCCTGTTGATGCGCTTGCATATTTGCTCAACGAGGCATTATTAAATTCAACCGATTTTTGAGATGCAGACGCCAAAGTTGCATTGCTAATGGTTTGTTCATCTTGTGAATAAGAGCCTTTCCCAAGTGTACGAGAAAGTTGTTCTAGACGATCCATCGACTCGATGCTGTTTAAAGACTGATAGTCGGCAAAAGCGACAGACATTGCAGAACTAGCGAACGACAATGCAAGTAAAAAACGACGAATATGCATAAATAAAAACCTCGAATTCCAGATCATAATGAAGAGGACTTGCGAATAAATTTTTCGGGACTAACATATAACGATCAATCATCGTAGATGATCAGTCTATGCAACAGTCCAAAACATTATTTCAACGGCTTCGTCAGCCATCTTCACAACGTGTCGGAAATTTTACATTTCTACAAAAGCAAGTTGATGCTTGGCAACAACTTACAAAATTAGTTCAACCTTTATTACCCCTTGGGGGATCGTGGCAGGTTGTATGTTATCAGCATGGTATGCTTATTATTGCAGGTGACAATCAAGCCTTGATTAGTCAAATGCGCTATTTGCAAAGCCAATATATTCGGAATCTAAAAGCAATCCCTGCTCTAGTCGATGTGCAACAAATCAAAATAGTTATGCAATCAGTTTCACAACCACCTAGTAGCAAAAAATATACACGAAAGAAACGATTGTCAAATCAAACTCAAGAAGAGATACAACAAGCCGCTCGAATCGTGAAGGATGCCAAGCTTAGCGAAGCTTTGATACGTTTGGCAAGTCAAGATCAGGAATGAAATGTTACCAAACCATGAAATACGAGCAAAACCAAGGGAGTAAAAGGGTTTAGCAATTGTAATATTATAACATTTAATTCAATGCTGACAGTTATTTAGCCAATCGGAACATATTTTATTGGGCATTGTTCTTGGTTACAAAAAGTTACAATTTCAAAGCTACTTGGATCTGCTTGAATGGCACGTAAAAGCTTGTTATTGAGTGAATGTCCTGACTTAAACGCATCAAATCGAGCGATAATTTGGTGACCAAGTAAGTATAAATCGCCAATCGCATCTAAGATTTTGTGGCGAACAAATTCATCAGAATAACGTAGACCACCTTCATTAACGACGCCATTTTCATCAAGACCGATGGCATTCTCAAGATTGGCACCTAAGGCTAAATTATTCGCTTGGAGTTGTTCTAAGTCTTTCATGAAGCCAAAAGTACGTGCTTCACTGATTTCAGCAACGAAATTTTCTGTAGAAAATTCGATTGAAGAAGATTGATGGCGTTTATCAAAGGCAGGATGATCAAAATCAATGGTGAAATTGAGTTCAAACCCATCATAGGGGCGGAATGATGCGGTTTTATCATCAGTTTGAACATGGATTTCTTTTTTTATTTTGATAAATTTTTTGGCGTGTTCTTGCTCGATGAGCTCGCCTTGAAGTAATAGATAGATAAAAGGCCCTGCGCTACCATCCATGATTGGAATCTCGGCGGCATCAACTTCGATAATGAGGTTATCTAAACCAAGTGCAGCAATCGCACTCATGACATGTTCAACAGTCCCAACTTTGACCTTACCTTTCACCAAGTTTGAGCACATAAAGGCTTCTTGGATCAGCATGGCTTCGGCAGGAATTTCAACCACTGGGTCGAGATCGATGCGACGAAAAACAATTCCAGTATCAGATTCGCTTGGCAAAAAGTTGATTTTGACTTTTTTTCCACTATGTAATCCGATACCGCTAGCACGAACGATTCGGCGGATTGATCTTTGTTTGAACATATTTACTTACAAGATGAGCAATTGTAACTAAGGTAGCACAAAATAGAATGTAAAAAAACATAGGGATAGTTGCTTTATGCAACTATCCCTACTCATGAGATGCATCATACAACATGCAGGATTTATTTGCGTTGCTGATTCTTCAAATAGTCTTGAATGCTCATTGGCGCAGGACGTGGCGAACCTGTATTTTGGTTGCTTGACGCTGGCATATCATTGGCAGCTGTATTGGGTTGTGCTTGACGATTAATCGCAGGCACATCCTCATCTTCCGCAGTTTGTTGCTGTGCAGGACTTGCTTGAGTCGCTATTGGCGGCGCCTTAGGCGGTTCAACCACATTACTATTACGTGTCAAACCAGTTGCAACCACAGTGACTCGAATCTCATCACGGACATCAGGATCAATCGCTGTACCGTAGAAAAATTCTACTTCATCCTCATCAACGATTTGTGCAACATAGTCAGCAATTGTTTCTGCTTCACGTAGAGATAAATCTTCGCCACCTGTAATATTCAACAATACGCCTTTGGCATCACGAATATTGACTTTATCCAATAATGGGCTACGGATCGCCATTTCAGCAGCTTGTTCAGCACGCTTTTCACCACGACCAATCCCTGTACCCATCATGGCATAGCCACGTGTACTCATTGCAGTTTTTAAATCAGCAAAGTCAAGATTGATCAAGCCTGGATTAACAACTAAATCAAAGATACTGCGTACAGCATTGAGCAATACATCATCTGCTTTTTTATAGGCATCGTGCATTGAGATGTCGCCATAGACATCGAGCAAGCGTGAGTTTGGAATAATGATCAGCGAGTCTACATGCTTTTCAAGCTCTTCAATGCCTTGCTCAGCAGCTTTGACACGACGACGACCTTCGAAACGAAATGGTGTAGTTACTACACCTACAGTCAGGATACCCATGTCTTTGGCAATCTCTGCAACGACTGGTGCACCACCTGTCCCTGTGCCACCGCCCATACCTGCAGTGACGAAGACCATGTCTGTACCTTCAAGGTGTTGACGAATCGCATCACGGGTTTCTTCTGCAGCAGCACGACCTACTTCAGGCTTGGCACCTGCACCTAGACCACGTGTGCTTTGCTCGCCCAATTGAACTTTGTTCGGTGCAGACATACGGTCAAGGGCTTGCTTGTCTGTGTTTGCACAGATGAATTTGACCCCAGAAATTTGTTGTTGAACCATATTTTGTACGGCATTACCACCACCACCACCTACCCCGAATACGGTGAAGCGTGCTTGTCCGTAGTTGTCCATTTCGTTATCATCTATATAGGTAATTGAATTTGTAGGCATGACCTTCCGACTTCCAAAATTGTGTTATAGCAGTCACTTATGCCCGTATACTGCCTGAAATAAAAGCTAAATATTAGCACGCTGTTTTCAGTTTGTAATATCTCATACTCAATTTATTACAAACAAAAAAATTTCCTTACCAAAGCACTGTTTTTTATGCAACAGAACCCAAACGACTTTTAGAAAAAGTTTTTCAAATTTGAGAGTAAGTCGTTGCTACTGTTGACCATTCTCTTCCAAATTGAAGATGTATTTTGATTTTCATCAATGACGCTTTCTTGCGCTTCACTTTGGCTAAACATCAGTAATCCACTCGCTGTGGTATAAATGGATCGACGTAACGCAGCTAAAAGTTCATCTTTGCTATACACCTGCAATGGCGGATTACCGAGATGGGCAGATACGCCAAGCTTACGACGTGCATGACTGACTGCACCTTCGATTTGACTAGCATCACCTGTCAAGACCACGCCATGATAAAGATTGGCAAGCGCACCATTTTGACTTAATTCTTGATAGACACGATCAAAGATTTCATCGTATCGCGCTTTGATAATGTCTGCGAGTTCGATACGGCTAATGGTTTGAGGGCCATCAATACCTTGTACTTGGATCATATGATCTGGCTTAATCACGCTATGATCAACACAACCATGCAAATGTTTAATTCGCTCGGCTTCATCAGTCGTCAACTGTAGTACAGCTGCAATATCACGAGTAACGTGTTCTCCACCTAGAGGTAATGTGCTTGCAAAAGCGAGATGCCCACCGAGATAGACTGCAATATTGGTCGTCCCCGCACCAATATCAATGAGGCAGACGCCATACTCTTTTTCATCTTTGAGTAAGCTTGCTTCGGCGGTTGCAAGGGCTGAAATGACCATTTTCTCCACACCAATACCTGCACTTTTCAATGCTTTATCAAGGTTTTGCATGGTGCTAATCGGGAGCATCATCAGCTGATAATGACCCGTTAAAGTTTGCCCAGTGAGCCCAACAGGATTGTGCACCCATTCATCATTGTCATCGACAGCAAAGCCAAGTGGCACAGCACTGGCAAGATAATAGTCGGGAATGAGATGGTTGGTTTTGGCAAGCTCTAAAGCACGTACCACTTCATTGGTGCTAATTGAACCGTCGGCACTGGTAATTGGTGTGCGTCCAGAAGCATAGAAGCTACGTAGGTCGGTACTTGGAATAGATACCCAAGCACTGTTGATACGGCACTCGGCTTGGTCTTCGGCTTCTTGCACGGCATTTTTAATCGCAGAAACGACTTTATCAAGGCTGACGATTTTGCCTTTACTCATGCCACGATTGCGAGCATGTGACATCCCGATGACTTCGATTTTGTTTGGTGCGTGAACCTTGCCGATCAACACCGTCACTTTATGTGTTCCAATATCTATGGCCACAACTGATGGCACAGCTTCACTCATTGTTCATTACCATTATGACTTTTATTATACGGTTGCGGTGCAGATCGCTTGGCGCAGACCGTATGCTTCATCTGTTAAAAAAATGCCCTATTATGGGCTTGATTGGGTTTGCTCCGCAACAGCTACGCTAGGCGTTGGAATGACAAACTGCCCATTATGAATATTGACAGGTTGAGCATTCTTCCACTGTACAGCGAGACCGTTGCGATATCTTAAATCTATCCCAGCGATATTGTCCCAAACTAAACCTAAATCTGTTTTAGCAATTTCGCTTAGTCTTTGTAACTTGCCCATCGTCTGATCTTGATCAACGATCAAGCGCATACCATTATCAAACTGCATAAACCACGTCATACGCTCTGTCAGATATAGCTCTTTAAGGCGCATGTTCATTGGGCTAAACATTTGATTGATATCACGATACTTGGTCATCATCATGCGTGATTGTGAGTTCGGACCATGCAATAATGGCAAGTTTCGATGATCGAAACCTTGTACAGGCTTAAATACCACACCATCATCACTCAAATAACGACCTGTCCCCCAACGTGCAACCGCATGCCGTGGTGTGACACGCAAAACGATGGCATTTGGCCATGCACGTGATACCACCACACGATCGACCCAAGACAAACCTAAGGCATGATCACGAATCTGTTCAAGATCTGTGGTGAAATAACCGCTCGCTGTATCGGCTTTGATATGTTGAATCAGTGCTTGTTGTGCAGGCGCACTGACCCCAACTACATCGACATGATCGATTTCTGCATGCATAAAACGCTGATACAACGCATAACCACCAAAGACAAATACCAAGATGGCAAATATCAATAATAGCCAACTTCCCCACGACAACAACTTCTCACCAAGACTCGGTGGCTTGTCATGTATTGAGGTGGTCGCTGCTTGATGACGTCGCAGGGACAAGGGAAGTTGTGCCATCTTAAATGTTTTAGCCCAAAGTCTGCTCTAAAATTGTCAAACAGAGTTGATCGAAATTGAGTCCAATCGCTTGCGCTGCTTTTGGTACGAGGGAGTGATCTGTCATACCCGGAACGGTATTCACTTCAAGTAGCCAAAAATTACCTTGCTCATCACGCATGGCATCAATACGTCCCCAACCTGAAGCGCCAACGGCTTGGAAAGCACGCAGTGCCAATTCTTTCAAATGCTTTTCGTCAGCATCAGAAAGTCCTGATGGAATGCCATATTGGGTATCGTTACGTTTATATTTTGCTTCATAGTCGTAGAACGCCACATCTTTCGGCGGTTCTAAGCGAATCACAGGTAAAGCTTCACCATTTAAAATGACCACAGTATATTCTGAGCCTGTGATCCATTGCTCCGCCATGACGATCGAATCGTGAGTGGTGGCTTTAGATAATGCCGTAGAAAATTCTTCAGCTTTCTCCACTTTACTCATGCCGATGCTTGAGCCTTCGTGTACAGGCTTGATGATCAGTGGTAGACCAAGCTTATCAATCACTTCATTGAGGTTGGTATCTGTTGTGATCAAACGGTATGGCGCAGTTGGCAATTCGCTACCTTGCCAAATTTGTTTGGTTTTCACCTTATCCATGCCAATCGCAGAACCTTGCACACGTGTTCCAGTGTACGGAATATTGAGCCAGTCCAATACGCCTTGAATTTGACCATCTTCACCGCCACGACCATGCAAAACGATAAATGCACGATCATACGCTTTCAGCTCTGTCACAGAGCGAGTAAGCGGATCAAAGGCTTCTGCATTGACACCGCTACGAAGCAAAGCATCAAGGACGGATTGTCCACTATTGAGTGACACTTGACGCTCCGCAGATTTTCCACCGAGTAATACCGCAACTTTTCCAAATTTATCTTGCACCTGTGACACGGTGAATTCCTTATTTCAAACAACTAAAATTTTAAAACTTGTTCAATTGACTTGCTAAATTTCACAACATCAATTGAATCGAAATCTCAGATAACACGCAAATCGCAACATTTATGTATTGAGATAAAGTTCATTTTGCGCCAATTCTACCGAAATTGCGCCGACATTACCTGCGCCTTGTGTTAAAAGCAGATCATTCGCTTGTAACAAATTCTTTAAAACGCTCGGCAATTGACCATCAACAGGGTCGATGATAGTCGGTTCAACCTGACCACGCAAACGAATTGCCCGAGCAAGACTGCGACTGTCAGCACCGACGATCGGCTTTTCTCCCGCAGGATAAACTTCCATCAACAGTAGCGCATCGACTTGTGAAAGCACATCAACAAAGTCATCAAAACAATCACGTGTACGGCTAAAACGATGTGGTTGGAATAAAAGCACTAAGCGACGATCAGGGTGGCTTTGACGAGCCGCTTTGATGGTTGCTTCGACTTCTTTTGGATGGTGTCCATAGTCGTCAACCAATTTCACTGTACCATTGTCTTTGGCATATTCACCTTGGACTTGGAAGCGACGACCCACACCGTTGAAACCTTCTAATGCACGAGCAATCGCTGCGTCTGATACACCTTCATCAGAGGCGACACCAATCGCTGCCAAAGCATTGAGAATATTGTGCATGCCGGGCTGATTAATGGTGAGGCGCAGTGGCTCACGATCTTTACGCAGTACGGTGAAGTGAGATTGCATACCGTCTTGCTCAACATCAATGGCACGAATGTCATTATCTTCTTCAAAACCATACGTCAGCACAGGGCGACCGATGCGAGGCATGATTTCACGGATATTGGCGTCATCGCCACAGACCACGGCTAAACCGTAAAAGGGTAGTTTATGTAAAAATTGAATAAAAGTATCTTTTAAAGTGTCGAAACTACCGCCGTAGGTGTCCATATGGTCGGCATCGATATTGGTGACAATGGCTGCCATCGGCTCAAGATAGAGGAAAGAAGCATCGGATTCGTCTGCTTCGGCAACGATATAACGACTTGCACCAAGTGCTGCGTTGACTCCAGTACGATTCAGTAAACCGCCAATCACGTACGTTGGATCAAGATTTTCCTCAGCAAGCATACAGGTCAGAAGACTTGTTGTAGTTGTCTTACCATGTGTCCCTGCGACCGCAATACCGTGACGATAGCGCATGAGTTCACCGAGCATTTCCGCACGACGCACCACAGGGATACGACGCTCATTTGCTGTTTGAACTTCAGGATTTTCTAGATCAATCGCCGTGGATACCACTAAAACATTGGCACCGTCAATATTGCTGGCTTGATGTCCGATAAAGACTTCGATGCCATTTTTTTCAAGTTGTGCGGTGGTTTTTGAGGCTTTAATATCTGAGCCAGACACTTTATAGCCTTGATTTTTCAAAACCTCGGCAATACCACACATGCCTGCACCGCCAATCCCTACAAAGTGAATGTGCTTGATACGGCGCATTTCAGGGATTTTAATCAGTTGTTTGGCTTCTGTTGCAGTGAATGTGGTATCTGACATAGTTTTTCTCTAAAAAATCGTTCTCTAAATCGTTTGTTGAATTCGCTTGGATAAGTGGCTTTATAAGCTTTCAACAAGCTCAGCAACATATGCTGTCGCTTGGCTTTGCGCTTGTTGTCGAGCCTTGCTTGCCATACTTAAAAGAACATCTCTCGACATTAATGGCGCAAGCAATTGCTGTAAACCTTCCGCAGTCATCGTTGCTTGAGGGCAAATTTGTGCTGCGCCGACATCTGCCAAGTAATGTGCATTTGCAGTTTGGTGATCATCTACCGCAGACGGCAAAGGAATGAAAATCGCCGCCACACCTGCGGTTGCCACTTCGGTCACCGTGAGCGCACCCGCACGACAAATGATTAAATCAGCTTGGCTGTAGGCAAGTGCCATATCTTCAATAAATGGTAAAACTTGGACTGCAAAGCCATCAACTTTTTGCAGGGCCTCATAGCGTTGCACGGTAGATTCAAGTTGTTGTTGACCGCATTGATGACGCACTTGCATCGGTAAATTCAATCCAGTCAGTGCAGCAGGAATATGTTCATTCAATGCTTGTGCACCAAGTGAGCCACCAACGATGAGAATTTGTAAGGCTTGCTGTTCTGCGTCACGTTGTTGATAGCGCTCTTCAGGTGTAGGAATCTGACAAATTTCTTGACGTACAGGATTGCCAGTAGTGATCAACTTTGAAGATTCAGGAAATGCTTTTGGAAAAGCCTGACATACGGTTTTTGCAATCCGTACAAGTTGCGTATTGGTAAAGCCTGCAACCGCATTTTGCTCGTGGATTAATACGGGAATACCGAGTAGTCGCGCAGCCAATCCGCCTGGTCCAGATACATAACCGCCAAAACCTGCAACTGCATCTATTTTTAATGATTTCATGATCCGCATCGCTGCGATCGTCGCGCCAAGTATTTTAAATGGTGCTTTCAGTTTGCGAACAATACCATTACCACGCACACCCTGAATGTCGATCTGATGAATTGGAATATCATGTTGTTTTAATAGACGATTTTCCATGCCGTTTGGTGTGGCAAGCCAAGAGATTTGATGATCACGTTGCTGTAATGCTTTGGCAACTGCAAGCGCAGGGAAGACATGACCGCCAGTGCCTGCTGCCATCATTAGAATGCGTCGACTAGGTTTTGATTGTGTATTTGAATGCTCAGAAGTCACGATAGGGCTTAAATGATTAAATGTGGATTAAACGAATTATTGTAATCTCAATGCGAGTGAACGCAAGCGAAATATTGCGCTGTGACAAATTGTCACAGCGCAATCTTTATAATCAATTTGCAGGTTTATTATTTCATCAAATTCTCAGCACGAAGCGCCGTCAAAATACGCTGACCTGCACGACCAGTCGTCGGCAGTCCAAGACGTTGCTGTTCTATGCGAATTGCCTGACGACTTTTATCACCGATCAAGCCATCTACATCGCCAATAGCATGACCACGTTGAAGTAATAAGGTTTGGATTTCACGACGTTCTGCGCGAGAGGTACCAGCATCATCGGTTGGCCATGAAGCTTGTATGCCTGATTTACCTTGTAAGCGATCTGAGAGCATGGCAATGGCGAGGGCATAGCTTTCGGCAGCGTTATAACTATATAGTGCATCGAAGTTCTTAAAGACTAAGAATTTAGGTCCATTCTCACCAGCGGGTGCAAGTAAGCCTGCTTGGCTTGAACCACTCAAATTGCCTTGAATGATTTGTGAACCATCAATACGTGTGACACCTTTAGCAACCCAATAGCTGAGAGACTTTTTATTACGACGACCTTCACCGCCAACATAATAGCCATCGGGTACACTCACCTCAAAGCCCCAGGGCATGCCCGATTGCCAACCTGCTTTATCTAAAAAGTTTGCAGTGGAAGCGAGTGCATCAGGCACACTGGATACCAAATCACGACGACCATCACCATCAAAATCAACAGCTAAACGATCATAAGTCGAAGGCATAAATTGGGTATGACCAAATGCACCTGCCCATGAGCCTTTCAGTTGATCTTCGGTGAGGTCGCCACGTTGCAAAATTTTCAAGGTCGTGAAAAACTCACCACGGAAATAAGACTGACGACGACCTTCACAGCTCAACGTACCAAGTGCTTGTAACAATGGATATTTCCCTGAAATATTGCCGTAGTTACTTTCTACACCCCATACCGCTGCAATGGTTTCGGCAGGTACGCCATATTGTGTCGATGCACGATTCAATGCGCTACGATGTTGCGCCATATGCTTTTGCCCATCATCGACACGTTCTTGATCAACTAAACCTGATAAATAGTCCCAAATATCTGTGCTAAATTCGGGTTGATAATTCAGCTTATCTATTACCGAATAGTCAGGCGTAAGAGATTGGGTATAACGGTCATAAGTTGCACCTGATACACCTTTGGTAATTGCACTTGAGCGCAAGTCGGCAAGACAGCTTTGAAAGTTGTTAGGTGATTGATATTGTTGTGCTTGATAGTTTCCAGAAGTAGTGCTTGAACTTGATGAGATCATTGTTGAAGTGTTATTTCCATTAATCGGTACAGGCTGTCCATTAATGGTGAGTCCAGCATGTACACTGCCACTTACAATAGCAACACCCGCCACGACAATATTTAATCTTGATAATGCAAAACGCATAGTAAACCTCAAAAATTATTTTTAAATTTCATCGACCTTAACATGATTCTTTCGGTAATTCAGAGTGGATTGCGTAAAGGAATTTTCCGTCGTCTTCATTTTAGCTCCATTTTTCATATAAAATTTTCATAAAACAAATGGCGTGATGCTGAGATCGCAGAAATGAAAATTTCTATTCGTAAATCGCAATCAACAGTGCAATTTTAATTGAAATTTGTTTATAATAGCGCACGGAAATTACCAGTGAGATTGTTATGCTGACCATCGTTCAAGAAGCATTGACCTTCGATGATGTCTTGTTACTCCCTGCTTACTCTACAGTCCTCCCAAAAGATGTTTCTCTAAAAACACGCCTGACTCGTGATATTCAACTTAATATTCCGCTTGTTTCTGCGGCAATGGATACGGTGACAGAATCCCGTATGGCGATTGCAATGGCACAACACGGCGGTATTGGTATTTTGCATAAAAATATGGATATCGCTGCGCAAGCTGCAGAAGTACGCCGTGTGAAAAAGTTTGAAGCAGGTATGGTGAAAAACCCAATCACTGTTACGCCAAACACCACCGTGCGTGAGTTGATGGAAATCACTCAAGCGAATAACATCAGTGGCGTTCCTGTGGTTGAAGGTGAAAAAGTGGTTGGTATCGTGACAGGGCGTGATACACGTTTTGAAACCAACCTTGAACAACCTGTAAGCAATATCATGACACCACAAGATCGTTTGGTGACAGTGCGTGAAGGTGAGTCGAAAGAAAATATCCAAGCCTTATTACAAAAACATCGCATTGAAAAAGTCCTCGTGGTCGATGATCAGCAAAACTTAAGGGGCTTGATCACTGTCACAGACTTTCGTAAAGCAGAGCTTTATCCAAACAGTTGTAAAGATGACCTCGGTCGCTTACGCGTCGGTGCTGCGGTCGGTACGGGTGCTGAAACACCAAGCCGTGTTGAATCATTGGTGGATGCAGGCGTCGATGTGATCGTTGTCGATACAGCACATGGTCACTCTGCGGGTGTAATCGAACGTGTACGTTGGGTCAAACAAAACTTCCCACAAGTGCAAGTGATCGGTGGCAACATTGCAACAGGCGATGCAGCATTAGCACTGCTTGATGCAGGTGCAGATGCCGTCAAAGTCGGTATTGGTCCGGGTTCGATTTGTACCACACGTATTGTTGCAGGTATTGGTGTACCGCAGATTTCAGCAATTGATAATGTAGCTCAAGCATTGAAAGAGCAAATTCCTTTGATCGCTGATGGTGGTATTCGCTACTCAGGTGATATTTCTAAAGCGATTGCCGCAGGTGCAAGTACCATCATGGTTGGTTCATTGATGGCGGGTACAGAAGAAGCACCGGGTGAAGTGGAGTTCTTCCAAGGGCGTTACTACAAAGCCTATCGTGGAATGGGTTCACTTGGTGCGATGTCTGGTTCAAGTGGCTCAGCAGACCGTTATTTTCAAGATGCCAAAGCAGGTGCGGAGAAACTGGTTCCTGAAGGTATCGAAGGGCGTGTGCCGTACAAAGGACCAATGGGCAATATCGTACACCAAATGATGGGTGGCTTACGTTCATCTATGGGCTATACAGGTTCTGCAAGCATTGAAGATATGCGTCAACATGCGAAGTTTGTCAAAATTACTTCGGCAGGTATGAAAGAGTCGCATGTACATGACGTGACCATTACCAAAGAAGCACCAAACTATCGGGTGGGCTGATTGGTTTAAGTTATATTATATATTTTGATATCATAGCCACCTCATGCAGGTGGCTATTTTTTGATGTAGAATGGATACAATTTAATATTAGAAAGATGAAATTAGAGATATTCAATGAGTTATTTTGGAACAGATGGAATACGTGGACAGTTTGGTCAAACTCCGATTACTCCAGAGTTTGCTTTAAAACTTGGTTTTGCCGCTGGATCTGTACTTAAGCGAGCTTTTCCAAAGAAAAAGCCAATCGTGGTGATGGGTAAAGATACACGGCTCTCTGGTTATATTTTAGAGTCTGCTTTACAGGCTGGTTTAAACTCAGCAGGTGTGTATGTGCATCAGCTTGGTCCTTTACCAACGCCTGCGATTGCACATTTAACGCGTGCTTTACATGCCAATGCAGGGATTGTAATTTCGGCATCACATAATCCGTATTTTGATAATGGCATTAAGTTTTTTTCTAATGAGGGGAAGAAGCTTCCAGACGAATTGCAAAATGAGATTAGCTTAGAACTTGAAAAAGATTTAGTGATTACAGAGCCGAATCAACTCGGGAAAAGTATACGTGTCGATGATGCACAAGGACGCTATATTGAGTTTTGCAAATCAACTTTTCCCTACCATTTGAATTTACAGGACTTTACCATCGTCATGGATTGCGCCAATGGTGCAGCCTATAGCGTTGGCCCCGCAGTATTTCGTGAACTTGGTGCAAAAGTGATCAGCATTTTTGATCAACCGAATGGCACCAATATTAATGAACAGTGTGGCTCAACACATCCAGAGAACCTTCGAAAGGCTGTGGCAGAGCACAGGGCGGATTTGGGTATTGCCTTTGATGGCGATGCTGACCGAGTACTGCTGGTTGATCGGCATGGAAAAATTATCGATGGCGATCATATTTTGTATATCCTTGCCACTAAAGGTAAAAAAGCACCACATGGTATCGTCGGCACTGTTATGAGTAACATGGCACTTGAGCTTGCCTTAAACAAAGTGGATATACCATTTATTCGTGCCAAAGTTGGTGATCGCTATGTACTTCAAGCGTTGGAAGAAAATGACTGGTTTATTGGCGGAGAGCCATCAGGGCATATTCTGACTTTAGATCGAAGTACCACTGGCGATGCGATTATTGCTGCATTACAAGTGATGCGTGTTTTGGTTGAGCAAGAAACGAGCTTAGATGAATTGGTTAAAGATTTTAAACTTTTTCCTCAAGTCTTAGAAAATGTTCGCCTTGCACAGATGATAGACCCATTTGCTGATCCTTTACTTGTGGCAGAGTTTGAAAAAGCCGAGCAACAGCTCAAAGGGCGAGGTCGCTTGCTGATTCGTAAATCAGGGACTGAGCCCGTGATCCGAGTGATGGTCGAAGGTGATAATTTGGATGAAGTGAGTCAATTGGCAAAACATTTGGCAAAACAAATCCGTCAACAAGCTGATATGCACGCAGAATAAGAGATGTCTAAGCAAAGTATAGAAAGTTCAAGTATAAAAGATTTGAGTGAATTGCGACTTTCGTATCAGCGTGGGGAGTTGCATGAAGATCATGTGGCGCCAATACCGCATGAGCAATTTTTATTGTGGTTTAATCAAGCGCTGACCTGCGACCTGCATGAGCCGTATGCGATGTATTTGGCAACGGCGAATGCACAAGCTTTACCGCACGTGCGTACGGTACTACTTCGTGGTGCAACGAATCAAGGCTATGATTTTTATAGCAATTATGACAGCGAAAAAGGACTCGATTTGGCGGAAAACCCACAAACGCAGATTTTGTTTTATTGGGCGGAGTTGGAACAGCAAGTGCGCATCTCTGGGCGAGTTGAGAAAATTTCAGAAATTGAATCAACTTCTTACTATCACAAACGCCCTCGTGATAGCCAAATTGCAGCGCATGTCAGCACGCCGCAAAGTGGTGTGATTGAAAGCCGAGAAGCACTGCAACAACGCTTTAATGATGCAGTACAACAGTTTGAAAAAACTGAACAACTCGATAAACCCAAATTTTGGGGAGGTTACCGCCTCGTGCCTGATTATTATGAATTTTGGCAGGGTAGACCAAATCGTTTGCATGATCGAATTTGTTATCAAAAGCAGGGCGAAGATTGGTTGATTCAACGTTTGATGCCCTAAAGTTTATTGACATTATAAATATAACTAGATAGTTTGTATAAAACTAAATTTAATAATTTAGATAATAGTTTACTATAAAAGAGGGTTGTAGAATGTTTAAGAAAACATTGTTGGTTTTAGCTTGTTCAGCCATTTTAACTGCTTGTGGTGGAGGTGGTGATTCATCATCAAATAATGGTGGTAATAATACTGAAAATCCAGCTATTCCAGCATCAGATCTAGATAAGGCAAAGCAATTGGTAGATACAACAAATACTATTATTAGTTATTTTGATAGTTTTAATGGATTACAATCACAATATCAGCCGACATTCGATGCAATTAGTGATGCTGGTAGCGATATTGGTAATGCAAGTAGCTTGATTTTGACTTTGGCCTCATTGGCGGAACAAGATGCGCAAGGTTCTGAAAAAGAATATAATGCGGCTCAATTGGAAGCTTTATTAAAAGAGGATTCAACCGATGGTCAGTATTATTATCCTGACTATCAATTGAGCAATAATACGCTAAAAGTCAGTGTGACACCAAATTCAGTGACTGTAACAGGTGGTGTTACAGCTAAATATTGGACTGATTATGTTTGGGACTCTAAAACACAAACAGGGCATGACGTTTTTGGTAATGAAACTACTGTGGGTGTAACCAATCTGAAACTTGAAGCACCCTTCTCTGCATCTAAATCAACTTACGATTTTAAACTGGTTGCTGGTGGGAAAATTGCGACCAAGAATGTTGTGAGCAACAAAGAAGCGATTTTGGCGGTTAATAGTGATAGTACTGCTCAGGTTGTGTATAACAATGCAAAAAAACTGGATGATCGTTCTAGTGATCAAACTCCTACGAGTGCACAATTTAAGTTTGCGAATATTGTGTTGACTGCTGTAGGTACAGGTGCAGAGTTGAGTTTAACGGAGTTTTCAAGCAAGGCTACACAAGTTCAATTTAAAGATGGTTTAAGCACGTCTACAGAAATTATTCCAACTGAACTGAACTTAAAAGGTAAGGCTGTTGCTGGAACTGAGAACCTGAACTTAGAAGCAAGCATTAAATTAAACAATGATTTGTCAAAACAGATTGATGTGACTAATGGTGAAACTGCTGCTGCATTTATCAATGCGGACCTTAATATGAAACTCAGTGGTAATGTCAAAGGTGGCGGTACTAGCATTAAACCATTTAGTGTTGATTTAACTGCTAAACGTAATGAGTACCAGAAAGGTACAGCAACGATTAAGGTTGCTGTCGATAAAGATGCACTTACAGCTGACTTTAAAACAGACAATTTGATTACAAAAGATGAACCTGTTGTATGGGCAAAATTATCTCATGCCAATGGTGCTTATGTTGAAATTGCTGATCTTGACAAATTTACTTCAGCAGAGATCAAAGTGGGCAATACCCCATATGCTACAGTGAGCAAAGTGTCAGATAACGTATATTCTGCAAAATTCACAGATAATACTGTTAAAGCGATTGCACCATAATTATGAAAAGGAGAGGGGGAGTAAATTCCCCCTTTTTTTCTATGCTCAAAAAAAGTCTAGCTGTATTAGGAATGCTGATTCCTCTTTATTCCAATGCTCAGGAAAAAATCTATTATCAAGTGCAAGCAGATGTATATAGTGAACCTTTGTCGATTCACTCATTTACTGATGATTGGGATGACCCAGATTTTAAATCGGGAAAAAATGCGTTTGCTCATGGTCTAATGCAGTTGGGTATTAAACAGGGTCAATGGGATTTTAGCTGGATTTGGCGTTATGATTATGTACTACGTTTTAGTCCAGACACTGCAAAATTATATTATCAGATCAAAAATGAAAAATTGATTGATGCCAATACTCAATATGATTTGCAACTAGAGGCACAGCACATTGATACGGTTGGGTCACGATTTGCATATACCTGGCAACTTTCACCTAACTGGAATGTAACTACAGGGGCAACCGCATTAATTGGCCGACATTATGCTGATGGTCAGGTGAATGCTTTGGCGAAAACCATAGATCAGGAACAACTTATGGATCGTGTGAAGTGGCTTAATGGTCAAATTGACTATAGTTATGACCAGCCAGCATTAAAAGAAGACAAAATGGGCTGGAATGAGCGAGCGAATCATGGATATGGTTTTGCATTTGATACATCATTACAAGGGACAATTGCGAATCACTGGAAAGTAAATATCAATATTCAGGATGCTTTGGCCTATTTATATTGGCAGGATGCACCTTATACTCAATATCAGGTTGCTTATGATCAGGATAAGCGTCCCCGATTTGATATTCAGGGACAATTTAATAAGTATTATCAATATACTCAGAAGCTGCCTTTTAAAATTTATACCGATCTAAATTATCAGTCAGATCAGAATTGGCTTTTAGGTGTAAGTTCAATCAGCAATCAATATAGTAGCCTTTGGCAATTGAATGCTTATTGGGATGAAGGTGTGCAATGGGGAATCCATTTTGAACCTCAAACCCATGCTTTAGGCTTATCAGTACAGCATCAAAATTTTGGCTTGAAATATATTGCAGATGATCTAAATACCAATCAGGCCAAGAGGATGGGTGCTCAATTGTTTGCCCAATATCAATGGTAGAAAGAGCATGATGAGCTCGTTATAGAACTATGCAATCAATTCAACTCGAACAACGCTCCCTACAACAACCTGTACAGCAATATGAATATCTTGGCTCAGACACGTTGGCACGGATTTTATCAGCGCGTGACACGACAGTTGAACAACTTGATTTGCAATTAAAACACTTATTACAACCTGATTTAATGGGCTTGGATAAAGCAGTACAAATCTTAGATCAAGCGGTTGAAAAAAAACAAAAAATACTCATCGTTGGTGATTATGATGCTGATGGGGCGACCAGTACCGCACTTGCTGTTTTAGCTTTGCAGACGATGGGTGCAGATGTGAACTATATCGTGCCCGATCGCTTTAAATATGGATATGGATTGACGCCTGCAATTGCTGAGCTTGCTTATGAGCGTTTTCACCCCGATGTATTGATGACAGTGGATAATGGCATTTCCAGTCATGCAGGTGTAGAGCGTTGTCATGCGCTCGATATGCAAGTCATTATCACCGATCACCACCTCACGACAAAAGCCACACCGAACGCCGAAGCTGTGGTGAATCCCAATCAATTGGGTTGTACTTTTGCCAGTAAGTCTTTGGCAGGTGTGGGGGTGGCATTTTATTTACTGGCTCGGCTGGCAACGCACCGGCAAAAGCTTGGTAAATCGAGCGTGCGCATGACGCAGTTCCTCGATTTAGTGGCGCTGGGCACGGTTGCGGATGTAGCAAAGCTTGATTTTAATAATCGCATTTTGGTGCAAGCTGGACTTGAGCGCATCAGACAAGGGCAGTGTCGAGCGGGAATTTTGGCATTGATCGAGATCACAGGTAAAAATGCAACACAACTGCAAGCCAGTGATTTTGGTTTTGTGCTTGGTCCTCGCATCAATGCGGCAGGGCGTATGGATAGTATGCAGATCGGTATTGAGTGCTTACTTGCACCTGATCTGAATAGCGCTTATCCATACGCTTATCAGCTTGATCGGCTGAATATCGAACGTCGTCAAGTCGAGCAGGGGATGCATGAGCAAGCTTTTGATTATTTGCAACAAATTCATATTGAGCAAGATCAGCTTCCTGATGCTTTGGTGCTTTTTGAGCCTGAATGGCATCAAGGCGTGATCGGTATTGTCGCTGGGCGCTTAAAAGAACATTTTCATCGTCCGAGTATTGTATTTGCACTCGATGAAGATGGAGAGCACCTCAAAGGTTCTGCACGTTCAATCGTAGGGATTCATATCCGTGATGCCATTGAGGCGGTAGCAGAACAGCATCCGCAATTGGTCAAATTCTTTGGTGGACATGCTATGGCGGCAGGTTTAACCATTGCGCAGAAAAACTTTGAAGCATTCCGCAAAGCGTTTATTGACGTGGTTGCTCAGGTCAATCCTGAGGTATTTCAAGCAAAAATCTATACGGATGGCACACTTAAAAACGATGAGATGAATCTGACTTTATTACAACAATTGGAACAGCTTGGTCCATGGGGGCAAGGCTTTGAGTCGCCAGTATTTGAAGGAATATTTCAGGTTGTCGATTATCAATGGCTTAAGGAAAAGCACTTAAAACTAAAATTACAAATTGATGTAAATCATTTTGTTGAAGCCATTGGTTTTAATTTTATCGAGAAAATTGAGCAGGGTGAAATAGCACCAAAAGTCAGAATTGCTTATAGCTTGGAAAGAAATGAATTTCGTGGGCAAATACGTTTGCAACTGCGATTGATACATTGTGAAAATGTGCTTTAGAAAAATTCACAGCGATGCAAGTCACAAAAAATCGCCCAGTTGGGCGATTTTTAGTTTCATCAGCGATGTGGAATTAGAAGCGGAAAGTTCCGTTAATACCAACAGAATCAATGTCATCCGTTGTGGTGTATGCAACACCAACTCCGATTTGTGGTGTAAAGAATTTTTTCGCATTGATGCCGAAGATAGTTTCTGATTCATCTGCCGTAGAATCGGCAAAAGACGCACCAACACTTAATGTTGGATCAAGATACAGGTCACCACCAAGTTTATAAGCTGTTTCGTCACCAAAATAGACTACACCTTCAAAGTTGGTGTAAAAGCCACCGATCTGAGTCACGTACTTGCCACGAGTGCTGACAGTTGTATCTTCACCTACAGCACTTGCATAACCTAAAGATGTAACGAAACCATTCTCTGCAACAAGTACAGGATCTAAACTTTCTTTAGATACGCCTAATGCAAGTAGTAAGCCATTTACTGGTAAGTAACCTGCTTCAACTGTATAACCTGTGTTGTCTTCGCCACCAAGATCAACTTGATTTAAAGAACCACTGAAATAAAATTGTGAGTTTGGAATAAAGAATTCACCCGAAACACCATAGACATCAATATCTTCGTCACCATCGCCACTCGCATTAACATAGCCCAAGCCAATATTGCTTGCACGATTCAAAAATGCGGCTTCAGCAAGCGGCGAAGATTTGGTTTGAACTGCATTCAAATAATACTTACCTGAAGCAGACCAAGTATCAAGATCACCTGCACCATCAATATCAGTATTTTCATAGCCAACATTAAGTTCATATTGATAGGCATTTGCACCCATGGCAAATAGTGAAGTGATTAGTGCTGTAGCAAGACTCAATTTTTTCATGGTTATTCCCCATAAACGTTGTAAAAATTGTTAAAATATTATGTTACATATTACAGTTTAGTGAATTTTACTGTTTCGTCAATAGCTCTTTATCACTTTTTCTTGACCAGTTATCCTATCTACAAACACATTTTCTTTGGAAATTTATGATGAAAATTTATGGTATTAAGAATTGTAATACGATGAAGAAGGCATTTACAGCATTAGATCAGCACGGCGTGAGCTACGAATTTCATGATTATAAAAAGCAAGACATTGATGAAGCGACATTAAAACAGTGGCTCAAACAAAAAGATCAAGATGTGATTTTGAATAAAAAGGGGACCACGTGGAAAAAGCTCTCTGCTGAACAACAAGCCTACGCACTTGAAAATGAGGCTCAACTGATAGAAACATTGATAACCAGTCCAAGTATGATTAAACGCCCTGTGTTGGATACTGGATCGGGCATTTTAGTTGGTTTTGACGAAGCAGAATATGCAAGTTTAGCAAAATAGTAGACATAAAAAAGCTTGCTAAATCGCAAGCTTTTTTATAATGCCTGATTGGATCAGAATATTATTTCACACGGTACCATGTTTGGTTGCGACCCAAAGCAGCTACGCCGATATATCCACGAACTTTCAAAGTTTTACCATTAGAAGCCATTTCAGCGTTCATTTTGTAGGTTTTGCCTGACTTCGGATCAAGAATCGTACCGCCAGTGTACTTATTGCCTTTGTCTAATTTTAAGTTTTGAACAATATTCAAGCCTTCAATTGATTTGCCTTTGAGTGAACCTGAACAAGCTTCACAAGTTTTCTTAGACGTTGGGTCAAGTGATTTGGTGATGGTGGCAGTATACGTACCATTTGAACTTTTTGAGAATTCAACCAAAGCTTTTGCTTTGCCAGTTTCGTCATCCACTGTACGCCATTGCGTATTGTTTAGGTCTGCTGCGAAAGCTGAAGTTGCCAACACACTGCTTAGCGTAATAAATGCTAATTTTTTCATTTTTGGTTTCCTTGCGAAGGGTTTTCCTGAGTTCATCCACGATAAAACATTAACGAATTTCTATTATGATTTTTTCGTTTATACTTGTAATTTTATAAGCTTCTTTTGTGAATAGCTAGTCCAATTGTGGAAAAATTATATGCCTGCTTCGAATCCATTCAAAACTTATGCAATCGAAAAATTATTACGAATGTTTGTACACTTTCCAAGTCGACAAGGGCTTTCAGCATCTGTGTTGCGTGGCTTGATGAGTAAAGCAGGGCGTATTTTTCCTGTAGATCAGCGTTTGGCATTTCGCCAGTTACACTTGGCAGGCATGCAATGTGAGGAAATTCGACATAAACGTGATTCTGCAACGCAATTGATTATTCATATACATGGTGGGGCATTCTTTCTAGGAGGTTTGGAAAGTCATCGTGGATTGATGTGTGATTTGATGCGAGCCACTGGCGCACAAGTGATTCATATGGATTATCCACTGGCGCCTGAACATCCTTTCCCTTTTGCATTAGAAACTTTACAAGCTGCGTATCTTGAAGCACTTGAGCAGGGCATTTCGGCAAAGAACATTACTTTATCAGGTGATTCTTGCGGAGGAAATTTGGCATTAGCATTGTGTTTGAAGTTAAGAGATGAAAAATTGCCGTTGCCGAATGGTTTGATTTTATTATCACCATGGCTTGATTTATCACTGAGTGGTCCTTCGATCAAACGTAATGCAAAGCATGATGCCTTGTTATCCGAACAGGCTTTGCGTGATGGTGTTCGGTATTATTTGAACGATTATGCGAGCGTAGACGAGCCGTATGTGTCACCACTTTTTGCCAATCTCAAAGGATTGCCAGAGATGCTGATCCATGTTGGAAGTAAGGAAATTTTGCTTGATGATGCAAAGCGGCTGAAAGATGCGGCAGATCGTGCAGATGTGGCGTGTACGCTAACGATTTACTCAGGAATGTGGCACAACTTTCACATGTTTAGTCATTGGGTTGACCCTGCAAAGCGTGCTTTAAAAGATATTGCCAAGTTTGTCGATCGAATAGATCGCTAAATGTTAGTTAGGGGTAGGCAAGTAGGGTACACGTTCCACGTGAAACATGATTATTTTAACCACTTATACATCACCAAAGCATCAACAAAACCTTGTTTGGGGTGATTGAAGGCTTTTGGCAAGCGACCAACGATATCAAAACCTAGCTTTTTCCAAAGTCGAATTGCACCATTATTAGTTTCCACGACAAAGTTAAATTGCATCGCAAGATAACCGAGTTCACGTGCGACCTGTTGAGAGTGCTCACACATTTTGGCAGCGACGCCTTGACCTCGTGCGGATTCGGAGACCATATAGCCACAGTTGCACACATGCGATCCGCCACCACTTTGATTGGTTTTGAGATAGTATGAACCTAGAATTTCTCCGTCTTTTTCATAAACATAAGTTTGGTTGGGCAAAGTCATCCAAATGTCAAAAGCCTTTTTTTTCGTCACTTCACGATCAAAAGCATAGGTTTCACCTGCCTCAACAATAGGCTTAAAGAACCGCCAAATTTGCTCAAAGTCCCTAGTCATTGCTATGCGAATCATGATCATGCTCATTGAAAAAACAGATCCGATTATAGGTGAATACACCCTTGAAAAGCTGTAGTACAAAAGTGTGAACTATAAAAAATGACATAAAAAAACTGCCCCGAGAGGCAGTTTATGAAAAGATAAAATCTTCTGTGTGAATTATTCACCAGCGAGTGAACATTCAAAGTTTGACTTATCAACGCTACAACGTGCTTTTTTCAACACTGACATCATTGATTTGTCATAAACGCCTTGCTTGGTCAAAGCAATACGTGATTCACGCATCATTTTTTGATAACCAATCTTGTCGTCAGCTGGAATGTCCATTTTGTATTTCGCAGGAATACCCGCTTCAAGCTTAGAAATCGTGCTAAATGCTTTAGGCAATTGCTTCACGAACCAATCACGTGACTTTTGACCAAAGCCAGCAGGGAATTTGCTTGGATTGATCACAACATTCGCTGTGACGTGAAGAATTGGGAAGTTAACCATCGCACCTTTTGAACCCAAGCCTTTGTGAAGCTCAAGTGGTTTGAATGCATATGCAGGCGCACCAATGATATCAACCTGACCGTTGTTAAACTTTGATGCGAAATTGGTTACGTCAGATGAAACAGGTTGTGCACCGATTTGTTGAACCATTTTCTTTTGTGCAGAATCATAGTCTAGAACGGCAATTTTCTTACCTGCCGCTTTTGCAACTGAGTTGATGTTGCGATCGTTGACGAATAAGTAAGCAGAACCCATTGGGGCGATACCGACGACTTCATATTTTTTGTTCGAGCTAACCATTTTGCCAGCATTACGAGAGTTCAAAGTGAAGCTAATTGCACTTTGCGCAACTTTATTGTTTGGTACTGCACCAATAGAATCAATAGAACCCACGAATTTATTGAATTCACGAGCACGCATTGCAGTGATACTGACACCGTCACATTTACCTGCTTTAAAATCTTCATTGGCTACACGTTCGTCTGTGTAAGCTTTAAGGGTAACGTCAGCGCCCCATGATTTGGCTTGTAGCGCCCAACCTTTCATTTGTTGGTAAGCTTCGCCTGAAGCACCAAGTAAATCAAATACACACATTGTTGCTGCTTGAGTGCTAGACATCGCACCCATAGCGGAAGTTGCCACGATGGCAAGCGCAAGTTTTTTCATCTTTGCATCATCCTTTCAGTTGTTGTTTTTTGGCGAGAGTCATTCCCGATCCAACTTGAGCAAAATAATATCGTGCTTGTATTTAAATTAATAGAGTAATTGCTCCAATTGCCAATTAATTTTGTGTGCAATTGGTCACAAAAAGTAAAAATGTGCATAAAAAATGAACATAAATATCTAAATTGAATTGCTGATTTTACGTCGAGTTCAGGTGAAGCTATGGAGGATCTATAAAATTGTTTACAATACAGCCCTGATTTTTTAATGATACCTCTCCATGATCCAACTTGAAAATTTTAGCATTCGACGTGGCGTGCGTGCGCTATTCCAAAATGCCACCATGCAAATCCACCCCGGTTGGAAAGTGGGCTTAACTGGTGTCAATGGTGCAGGAAAGTCATCTTTATTTGCTGTGCTACTGGGTGAACTTGGTGCGGATGAAGGGCAATTGACACGTCCACAAGGCTGGGTCGTGGCGCATATGGCGCAAGAGATCGAGGCGCTAGACGTACCTGCATTAGATTTTGTCTTGTCGGGCGACGCTGAGTATTGGCAGATTCAGACTAAATTGCAAAATAGCGATCAACTCAGTGACACAGAGCTTGGGGAGCTGCATGCACGCTTTGATGAGATTCATGGCTATGTTGCGCCTGCTAAAGCAGCACAATTGCTTGCAGGATTAGGTTTTTTTGAATTTCAGATTCGTCAGCCTGTGCAGAGCTTTTCGGGTGGTTGGCGGATGCGTCTGAATCTTGCTCGTACTTTGATGAGCCGTTCAGATTTATTATTACTCGATGAGCCAACCAACCATTTGGATTTAGATGCGATTTTATGGTTAGAAGATTGGCTAAAGAGTTATGCAGGCACGTTGGTTTTGATTTCGCATGACCGTGATTTTTTGGATGCTGTGACTGATCATATTTTGCATATTGAGAATGCAGAATTAACGCTATATTCAGGCAATTATTCGAGCTTTGAAACCATTCGCAGTGAACGCTTGTCGCAACAACAACAAGCTTATGAGAAGCAACAGGAAACACGAGCACATCTGCAAAAGTTTATTGATCGTTTCAAAGCCAAAGCCACCAAAGCCCGCCAAGCGCAGAGCCGTATCAAACAGCTTGAACGTATGCAAAATCTTGCGCCTGCACATGTAGATACGCCGTTCACCTTTAGCTTCCGTGAGCCAACTCGGATGAGTTCACCATTACTGAGCCTTGACGATGCGACGATAGGTTATAGCGCAGAGAAAAGTATTGCCTCAAAAGTAAAATTGCAGATCACGCCGACGACACGTTTGGGTTTACTCGGGATGAACGGCGCAGGAAAATCGACACTGATTAAATCATTAGTCGGTCAGTTGCCCTTACTCGTAGGTGAGCGTCAAGCTTCAGAATTACTGAATATCGGCTACTTTGCACAGCATCAGATGGATGCGCTGGATGATCAAGCCAGTCCGATGTTACAGCTTGCTCGGATCGCAGATAAATCCATTAGTGAAGCCAGTTTGCGGTCATTTTTAGGTAGTTTTGGCTTTAGTGGCGAGCGCATGGATACACCATGTCAGCGCTTCTCTGGTGGTGAACGTGCTCGTTTGGCATTGGCATTGATCGTGTGGCAACGCCCGAATGTGTTGATTCTCGATGAGCCGACTAACCATTTGGATTTGGATATGCGTCATGCGCTGACGATGGCGCTACAAGACTTCGAAGGGGCGGTGGTGTTGGTGTCGCATGAGCGACAGTTGATTGCGACCGTGTGTGATGATTTATTGCTCGTCCATGATGGGCGCGTGACGGAATTTGATGGTGATTTGCAAGAATACAGTCAGTGGCTACGTCAAGCTCGACAACAGATGCTGCAAAAGCAACAAGATGAGATATCTACGACAGTCAGTACAAAAACAACAACTGAACAAGCAGTAGACAGTACGACAAGTAATACAACATCTACATCATCGAATAGCAAAGTCGATAAAGAAGCACAGCGCAAAGAAAATGCACGCCGTCGTGAGAAAACTCGTCCACTGCGTAAGAAAATGGAACAATTAGAAAAGTCGATCGAGAAGTCGCAAGCACAGCTAACAACGATTGAAAATCAGTTGGCTGATAGCGCAATCTATGATACAGATCGTAAAGCGGAATTATTGCAATTGATGGATCAGCAGACAGCGCATAAAGCGAGTTTGGCGCAAGATGAAGAGCAATTGCTTGAATTAATGATGGAACTCGAAGAGCTTGAAGCCAGTTTTGAGGGTTAAGGATATTCAGTTTTGTTAACTTATGTGACGCAAATGATCGGTTTTACAGCTTGGAATTTGCATGAAATATCATTTGTGTAGAATTTTAACGAATAAAAATGAATGTCTTAGCGAAATATTAAACATTCATGTGATGCGCTAGCTTTGTACATATTGTATGTATTCTTTACATACTGCTTAAGATTAGCAACTTTCGCTAAACAGTGTTAATTGCTAGAGATCGGCATAATACAGCTATTGATTCGATCGAATGAGACACGATCAACCCTCAAGGATGTCAACAAAACATCCTTCTTCTCAAAGCCTAGGCTCTCCCCAGACCTAGGCTTCTTTTTGTCTATCATTTGCGGATCAGTTTCACTTTTTAAAATATGAGAAAAAATAAAACCGAACAATGATGTTCGGTTTATATCATTAACAAGGTATTTTTTTCTAAAAACTCAAATCGAAAATACTTAGATCGAAAACGATGAGCCACAACCACAAGTTGTTGTTGCATTTGGATTTTTGACGATAAAGCGTGAACCTTCTAAACCTTGTACATAATCAACTTCTGAGCCTAAAAGATATTGATAGCTAAGCGAATCCACGACCATTTTTACATCGCCATTTTCAAATTCGGCATCGTCATCATTGACACTTTCTGCGAAGTTAAAGCCATAGGAAAATCCTGAACATCCGCCACCTGTCACATAGACACGGAGCATTAGGTCCGCATTGCCTTCACTATCACGCAGTTGGCGTACTTTGTCGGCAGCATTATTCGTTAAAACTAAGGCTTGGGCAGTCATGATGATTTCCACCAATAAATCAGAACAGAGTTATTTTAGCATATCTGTGCGAATTTGTGATTTACAAGTGAAAATCTGATGCGATCACTTTATTTTTTCGAATATTGCTCATCTTTGAGCGCACATTCGAAGTTTTGACGGTTTTCCGCACAGCGAGCACGCCACAACAGCTCCATCATTTTTTTGTCGTAAATGCCTTCTTTAGTGAGCTGAATACGTGCTTCACGCATCATTTTTTGATAACCGATTTTATCTGCATCAGGGATTTGCATCCAATATTTGGCAGGGATATCATCTTTCATCTTGCCCAAAATGGTAAAGGCACGTGGCAATTGACCTTTGATCCAAGTTCTTGATTTTTGACCAAATCCAGCAGGAAATTTTGCACTGTTAATGATCAGGTTGCCTGATACTTGCAGTAGTGGATAGTTGGCAATCGCACCTTTTGAACCGAGTCCTTTATAAAGCTCTAAAGGACGAAACACTGCAGCAGGTGCGCCAATGATATCGACTTCACCATTGTTAAATTTTGAACCAAAATTGGTGACATCAGCTGAAACAGCTTGCGCACCAACTTGTTGTACCATTTTCTTCTGCGCTTGATCGTAGTCAAGAATGGCGATCTTTTTCCCTGCGGCTTTAGCAATGGTATTGATACTTCGGTCGTTTAGAAATAAATACGCATCACCGACAGGGACAATACCAACGATTTCGTATTTGCCTTTTTTCATATCGTTGGCAAATCGAGGATCGGCAAGTGTTTGCATGACTTTGACTGCTAGCTTTAAACTTGGGATTGCGCCGATTGAGTCAATTGAACCAGTGAAATTATTGAATTGGCGTCCACGCATTCCAGTGATACTCGCACCGTCACACTTTCCAGCTTTAAAATCTTCGGTGAGGACACGCTCATCGGTATAAGCTTTGAGCTCAATATCTGCGCCCCATTGCTTCGATGCAAGTTGATAATCTTTCATCAGAGCATAGACATCGCCTTGTGTCCCGACCAGATCAAATACACAAAAAGTTTGCTTCGCTTGTGCGCTATTCATGGTGAGTGTGGTCATTAGTCCAAGCGTTGTTAGCCCGAGTAGTTGCATTATTTTTTTCATGACAGATTTCCTTAAGGTGATATCCGTGAAGTCATTCCGTGACGGCATTATTGTTTTTGCCAAACTATCGCTGAGTATAGGCGCTCAAAAAAATCACTACATTGGTCAAACTGACATGAAGATGCGCATGCTACGCAATGTATTTTAGGTAAAACTAAGTTATTAACGGCTTAGTTTTTGAGCTAAATCAATCAGTTTGTTCGCTAAGCTATTTAGCACTTCTTTTTCCACATCAGTGCCTTGAAAGCTTTGGTCTTTGCTACGTGTGAAAATATCACGGATTAAAAGGCTATTATTGCTGTCGATCATGCCTAGTGCTGTGGTGACTTGGCGGATTTGGGAAATTGAACGAGCGCCATTCACCGAACCATAACTGACAAAACCGACAGGTTTGCCACTCCACTCCGCACCAAGATAATCTAAGGCATTTTTGAGAGCTGGCGAGTAGCCATTGTTGTATTCAGGGGAAATCAGGAAATAGGCATCTCCTTCGGATATTTTTTCAGACCATTTTTTTTGCAGTGGATCGCTATAGTTGCCTTTTAGGGACATCGGTGATGCACCGCTAAACATTGGCAAATCCCAAGTTTTTAGATCGACAATTTCCACTTCGGCATCAATGTCTTGCAAGGCATTTTGCATCCACTCGGCGACATGAATCGCCACACGATTTTCCCGAACACTGCCGACGATAATTTGAATCTTCATTGTATTTCTCCTGTGCTTGCTTTATGTTTATCTTAGCAAGAAATTGGTCATGGAAAAGTAAGAATATGTCAAATTTGCAAGATCCACGTGTGTTATTGGCTTTGGAACGCACTGTATTGGCGTGGAATCGGAGTAGTTTGGCGTTGATTGCTTTCGGCTTTGTCATTGAAAAATCAGCCTTTCTTGCGCAACTGGTCGATCCTGTGAAATATGCCGACAAGATTGCATTTAGCAAATGGACTGGGGGCGGGGTGATCGTTTTGGGGATGATTATCTGTCTGATCTCGGTGCAACAATATCGCATAGCGCTACGTTCGATTACCGATGCGGAAATGATGGAAGGCTATAAAACCAATCAGCCGATGCTCTTGGCGGGGTTTAGTATTTTGGTTGGAATGTTATTGATTATTTCGTTTTGGGTTTAGTTGAATTCACGACTCAAAAGCTTAACTCGCCAACTGATTATGATCGACGTGCTCCAAACTGGCATTGATGACACTAAGCAGCTCATTAAGCTGCTGCCGACCGATACGTGTTTCAAACAACGACGTCAGCCATTTGCTTTGATATTGGCGCAGTTGATGCGTATTTTCTGCATTTCCTATCGCTACAATTAACGCTTTTGCCATCAATCCACAATATTGTTGAAGCGTTTGTTGCATTAAACTTTTCACCTCTTCAAATCCGATCGTCGCGACACTTGATTTTTCTTCAGCAAGTGGTTCAGGTTTTGGTGGAATTGGTGTTGGTGCTTTAAACGGCGAGACGGGTTCTATTGTTTTACTGCGCTGTTTTGCAGGTTCAGACATTTTTATTTCTGCTGACATTGATTGAACAGTTTCGTTTTCAACGACCTTATCGGGCTGTGCTTCAAAATTTGCCTTAGATGCTATTTCAGTTGATGATAATTTGCGCTCAACCCTTTCTGACTGCAAGGCTTCATTTACTTGAGAGAGCGTGCGAGATACTTTAGATAAAAAATTAGGCTTTGGCTGAGTATTATTATTTGTAGGTTCAGTCGCTAAATCATCACTTAAATGCCTTTGCGAATTGGATTCTGCTTTATGACTAGCGATTTCATTTATAGACATTAAAGTTGTCGGTTGATCAGTCGTCGTGTCATAAATCAAACCAAGATCGAGCAAAGTTTGGAAGTTTTCTGCATTTGCAATTTTATTCGAAGCATCAATGCTAAGTTGTTTGATATCATCTTTTTCGAGTAATAACAACAAAGTACGTGTGCGTGCATTGATTTTGAGCTGTCTTTGCGTCAGTTCACGAGTGCCTGCTTCTGTACGTTTATAATTGCTTTGAATGTTCATCATGGAACGCCACCCCCAATAAATAAGGGCACAAAATATCAATCACAAATGACAGGTTGATGACGTTTTTATTGAAAATTTACGAATTGTTCAGACTTTGAGCAATTTGTATTTTAGTTGAGCGACATAAGTCGAATACTGCGAATTTTTCTACTATGATGAGAACAATTAAAGGAGCAAATCATGACAAAACTTTATCTTGAAGATTTGGCAGTCGGTCAAAAATATCACAGTGGCGAATATGCGCTGACCGAAGAAAAAATTAAACAATTCGCCTCTGAATATGATCCTCAACCCTTTCATATGAATGAAGTGTCTGCTCTAGCGCATCCCGTATTTCAAGGCTTAGCAGGAAGTGGTTGGCAGACGGCGGCAATTACTATGCGTCTATGGGTGAAAAGCTTTCCTGTAGCAGGTGGTTTGTTGGGTATGGGAGCGGATGTCCGCTGGAAATTGCCAACTCGCCCAAATGATGTACTTCATGTTGAATCAGAAATTACCGAATTACGCCGTTCACAGTCAAAACCGAATCAAGGCGTGATCACGCTATTTAGCCAAACCAAAAATCAAAATGATGAGGTGGTGCAGGAATCGACTACTAAAATTCTAGTATGGAGCAAAGACTCAGGTGTGAAATAATTTTCACGGTTGGGGTGAGCAATACATCTATTGATGCATGCTCGCAAGTTGTTTGCTGGGGCTTTTATTGCTTTGGTTTTTATTGTTAGGACTTTGATAGAGTGAAAGCCCCATCTTCTGCATACGGCGCCCTTGATTTTGTAAATATTGACTGAGTTTTGGACTACGCTTTGCGCCAGTATATAAAATCAAATTGCGCATTATGAGATAATAGGCAAACCACGATGCAGGGCGAGTTCGCAGACCGAGGCTTTGCATGCGTTTTTTACCGATAAAAAATTGGGTAATTTCCAAATGTTGTCGATACGCCAATTTTTGTTGCAACGGACGGAAGTGGCGATATTCTCGAAAAAAAGGCTCTTTGGATAAACTTGCGCCCAAAGCTGCACTCGACTCATCAGAAGCAGGATGGGAAAATTGTAACCAATACATCATCCGCCAAGCTTCTGATTCTTTGTTAATTAACCATTTTTCTTCAACACCCATAAGCCAACCGACATAGCGCCAAAAATGCAAATATTCATCGACTTCGGTTTTATTTGGGAAAATACCTAAAGCTCGAACACCTAACAGCACTACATTTGAAAATGCAATATTGGTCATGGCGAGATCATACTGATTGATCGGTACACCCCATGTCTTGCTATCCCAACGCTCAGATTTTTTTAACTGATGACGTACCAACGCATGAATAAAGCGCACATAAATGGTTGAAGTAAAGCCTGAATGAAAGCGTTGTAAGCCATCAATTTCTGTAATATCAATCCACCATTTCGTTGTTTCCGCTAGGCGTACATTGACTTGTTGTTTTAATGCGCCAGTCAGGACTAGGGGTTGATTAAAGCCTGGGAACATATAACCTGCCATCAAAGACACATCACGCAAAACAAAACCATTATTGATCCCAAGACGATGAGTGAAATTGACCGCATTTTGAATTTTCCTTTGATCGACCCACGACGGTATTTGTTCAACTTGAGCAAAAAAGTTATACAGTACTTTTACATCATCGTGAGTATATTCAGTTGCATCACCCTGTAAATGATCAAGTCCTTGAAATAATGCTGTTTCAAATAATTTACGGCGTTCTTTAGGAGCTTGCATGACCCATTCAATAACTGGATCCATCAACCGATCACCATCATTAATTGAGCGTGCAATCTGACAATGTTCAGCATAATTAGGCTGAACAGGTGTATCGCACAAATGATTTAAAATCTGCGTCGTCCAGTTGCTTTTTTGGGTATGCTCAAATGCCATAAGGCGAGTCGGATAGGTCAATGACATGATCTTTTACTCTGCTTAAAATTTAATCATATAATAATATGAATATTTATTCGCATTCAATTCGCATTCATGGAAATACCCTGTCATATAATAGGCGGAGTGGTCTAAGCGATAAGATAAGGAAGTATAGATGAGAAAAAGACCACAGCAACAACGAGCAAAGCGCATCGTCGATGATATTCTCGAAGCGACTTTATATTGCATTAGTCAACATGGCGTGCTTCACACCACAACACCCAAAATCGCTGAAATATCAGGTGTGAGCGTCGGCTCAATTTATCAATATTTTGAAAATAAAGAGCAAATCATCGAAGAGTTGCTCTTGAGAAAAAGTGAAAAACTTGGACTTGGGTTTAAAGCCTTAGTCATGGAAGAACAACACAAAAGTATTCAAGAAGTGATTCAAAATAGTATCGAATTCGGATTTGAGTCGCTTAAAGCAGATCAAGGCTTTCTGATCGAAATCCTAAAAAACTGGCATGAATACAGTGAGTCTGAATCGGCGCAAGTGCTTGAAAAACATTTTTTTGAAGTTGGACTCTATGTATTTAACCGCTTTTATAGTCATTGGAATTTTGAAACCTTAAAACATAAATCTTTTGTCATTATCAATAGTACGCTCTTCACCATGATGCGCTATGTTAGTCACAATCAATTTTTAATCGAAGAAGCACGACTGAAAAAAGAGCTTCTTACAATGCTTTTGGCATATTTAGACAGCCCAAATACAGAATAATATCTAAATAACGTTGTATTTGATTCAGAAATGAGCGGTAAAGTGAAAAAATGAACATGAAACAACCACTCGGTATAAAAAGCTATTGGAAGGGGTTGCATCGCTGAATTAATGGTGTAGAATGCGCACCTATTGGCGGACAGTTAGATAAAAACTTGTTGATAAACAG
>NZ_JAKUML010000010.1 GCF_022601685.1 Acinetobacter sedimenti | reverse complement strand
ATGCTTACAATACTTGTTTAACCCAGTCATAGCGTAACTTTAGCACCTTTTGATTTGTGGTAAAGTTATCTAGACCCTAACAAAATAACTGTATGGGAGGATGTAATGAAACAGCCTAATCAAGTCATTGTACTTAAGGATGCCTTAACACTATCTAAGGAAGGGTATGAAGATATTCATTATGAAGAAGGCACGTTGCTAAAGGTGGTAATGATTTCGAATGATCATGTTGTCGTTCAAGATGATAATAATCAAACTTTCATACTTAAATTTGACGATCAACATAAGCTTTGGGAATACATTTAACTTTGTTAAGTGAACTAGATTAAGCCATAGCGATAATTATGGCTTTTTTACATGGTTCGTAGTAGGTGATATCAATTTTTTGAATGCTGTATTTGGTTTCTGTTTCACTTTTAGTTTTTCTCTCCACCCAATTGCCACATTCGTCAAATTGGTAATCTTTAAATACTGTATTTAACATTTTATTAGATTTGTTTTCTGTATACATTAAATTAAAGTTGTGATCGTAGTTATACGTATCTATGTTTTCCCAAAATACTATAAAAAGTAAATGTCCAGTAAAGTTTTTTAAATAAGGCAAGTCATTGATCGCCCAAGAGATGAGATTGCGTATTTTTTTGTATATTTTTCCATATTGTCATTTATTTTCATCTAATCATTGTTAGACTATCAGTTCAGCCTTGCATGAAGATGATAAGGCTTCATTTTTTATGCAAACATGATCAAAAAAGTATTTTTTTTCTATAAAAAATCGGTATGATCGGCGTCCTAGGACAGCACGTCAATTACGACGAATCCTAAACTAGCTACTTGGAATAAGTTGTTGAATAATAACTTATATTTCTTACACCCTTATCTGAGATGGTAATCCGATATGAGCGTATCTGCAAACGATCCACAAACTACTGCCAAAACTAATGAATATTATTTGACTCGCCAAAGTCAGATGGAATCAAATGTTCGTAGTTATCCTAGAAAATTACCTTTGGCAATTGCGAAAGCAAAAGGCTGTTGGGTCACTGATGTCGAGGGCAATGAGTACCTTGACTGTCTAGCTGGTGCAGGGACTTTGGCCTTAGGTCATAACCATCCTGCGGTCATCCAAAGTATTCAAGAAACTATCGCAAGTGGCTTGCCATTGCATACCCTTGATTTAACTACACCGCTGAAAGATGCCTTTACAGAAGCATTGCTCGCTCATATGCCAGGTGGTCAAGAAGAATATTGCCTACAGTTCTGTGGTCCTGCGGGCGCAGATGCGACTGAAGCAGCGATTAAACTGGCAAAAACCTATACAGGTCGTGGCACAGTCATCAGCTTCTCTGGTGGTTATCACGGTATGACGCATGGTGCATTGGCAATGACAGGTAACTTGAGCGCAAAAAATGCGGTCAATAACCTGATGCCAGGTGTACAGTTTATGCCGTATCCGCATGAATACCGTTGTCCACTTGGTCTTGGTGGCGAGGCCGGTGTTGATGCCTTGACGCATTATTTTGAAGATTTTATTCAAGATGTAGAAAGTGGTGTCACTCGTCCTGCTGCGGTCATCTTAGAAGCGATTCAGGGTGAAGGCGGTGTTGTGATTGCACCAACTAAATGGTTGCAAAAAATCCGTGAAGTGACTGAAAAACACAATATCGTATTGATCTTGGATGAAGTCCAAGCAGGCTTTGCACGTTCAGGTAAAATGTTTGCCTTTGAACATGCAGGCATTGAACCTGATGTGATCGTAATGTCAAAAGCTGTTGGTGGTAGCTTGCCACTTGCGGTACTTGCGATTAAGCGTAAGTTTGATTCATGGCAACCTGCTGGTCATACGGGGACTTTCCGTGGCAACCAAATGGCGATGGGTACAGGTCTTGCGACACTCAACACCATTAAGTCTGAAAAACTGGCTGAAAATGCACAAACTCAAGGTGATTATCTACAAGCTGAAATGAAAAAATTACAGCAAGAATTACCGTGTATTGGTCATGTGCGTGGTCGTGGTTTGATGATTGGTATCGAGATCGTCGATGAGCGTCAAGCGCCAAATCATTTAGGTGCGTATCCTGCGGATTCACAGCTTGCGGCTGAAATCCAACGTGCTTGTTTTGAAAATAAATTGATGCTTGAAAAAGGTGGTCGTGGCGGTACAGTCATTCGTCTACTTTGTCCATTGATCATCACCCGTGAAGAATGTGAAGAAGTTGTTAAGCGCTTTAAGAAAGCCGTTTCAGAAGCTTTAGTTACAGTTCGAGGCGCATAATATGGTGGACTTCGCAGAACATCGCCGTGCTTTGCTATGTAACGATGCGCAATCTATTGCTGACTATGAGTCGGCAATGGAGCAAGCAACCAAAGCGGTTGCGACATGGTTGCAAAATGACAAAATGTACACTGGCGGTAGCATCAAAGAGCTTCGCAGTGCCATTGCCTTTAATCCTTCAAAAGAAGGTTTGGGCGTGCAAGCGTCATTGCAACGTATGGTTGAACTTTTCCTCAATAAAAGTTTAAAAGTACATCATCCGCATTCATTGGCGCATCTGCATTGCCCAACCATGGTGACCAGTCAGATCGCTGAAGTCTTGATTAATGCGACCAATCAATCCATGGACTCATGGGATCAAAGTCCTGCGGGTTCATTGATGGAAGTGCAACTGATTGATTGGCTACGTCAAAAAGTTGGTTATGGTGCAGGTCAAGCAGGTGTGTTTACCTCTGGTGGTACGCAGTCAAACTTGATGGGTGTATTGCTTGCGCGTGACTGGTGCATTGCTAAAAACTGGCAAGACGAACATGGCAAGCCGTGGTCTGTTCAGCGTGATGGCGTGCCGAATGAAGCGATGAAAAACGTCAAAGTGATCTGTTCTGAAAATGCACATTTCTCTGTGCAAAAGAACATGGCGATGATGGGCATGGGCTTTCAGTCGGTCGTGACTGTACCTGTCAATGATAAAGCGCAGATGGATGTCGATGCACTAGAAAAAACGATGGCATTGCTCCAGTCAGAAGGCAAAATCGTAGCATGTGTGGTCGCAACTGCGGGTACAACCGATGCAGGGGCGATTGATCCACTCAAGCAAATCCGTGACATTACCAATAAGTATGGCGCATGGATGCACATCGATGCGGCTTGGGGCGGTGCATTGGTTTTATCTAATGAATTCCGTTCGATGTTAGACGGTATTGAATTGTCAGATTCGATCACATTGGATTTCCATAAGCATTATTTTCAGAGTATCAGCTGTGGTGCGTTCTTACTTAAAGATGAAGCTAACTATCGCTTTATGCATTATGAAGCGGAGTATCTCAACTCTGCTTATGATGAAGAGCATGGTGTGCCGAATCTGGTATCGAAGTCGTTGCAAACCACACGTCGTTTTGATGCGTTGAAATTGTGGATGACGATTGAGGCATTGGGTGAAGAGCTTTATGGTTCAATGATTGATCATGGTGTGAAACTGACACGTGAAGTTGCTGACTATATCAAGGCGACGGATGGTTTAGAGCTATTGGTTGAGCCACAGTTTGCATCGGTGTTATTCCGTGTCGTACCGAAGGGCTATTCTGCGCAATATTTGAATAGTTTAAATCAAAACGTTGCAGATGAACTATTTGCTCGTGGCGAGGCGAACATTGGTGTGACCAAAGTCGGTCTGAATCAATCCCTCAAGATGACTACACTCAGTCCTGTAGCGACACTGGATAATGTCAAGCATTTGCTAGATATGGTTTTAGCAGAATCTGATCGTATTAAAGATGATATTGCCTTTGGGCGTTATACACCTGCAATCGATTGATTGATGAAAAATCTATAATCTAATGAGATCGCTTCGGCGGTCTTTTTTAATGCGAGTTTAAGCCCTGACTAAGTTTAAAGATTGCTTATTCATCGCAATGTCATATATATGCTTTAAGTTAACTGGTTTGATCAAAATCGCACAAGTATATGGACACACCATTTTCAATATTTCGATTATTTTTCTATTTGGGTTGCATTTCTTTTGGCGGTCCTGCAGCGCATATTGCACTGTTTCAAACAAAAATTATTGATCAAAAAGCTTGGATGAGCGCAGAACAATATCTGCAATTGGTGGCGCTGTGTCAGTTTTTACCAGGCCCAAGTAGTAGCCAAGTCGGCATGGGGTTAGGACTGTATCGGGCAGGATATCTTGGTGCACTTGCCTCTTGGCTTGGCTTTACTTTGCCAGGTGCGATTTTAATGTATTTACTTGCCATCAGTTTGAGTCAATTTTCGTGGCTATCCAATACCATGATTTTAAAAGGCTTATTACTTGCAATCGTGGTGATCGTTGCTCATGCGGTTGTGATGATGAGTCGGCAAATCTGTAAAACCAAACTGCATTACGTAATTGTGATTATTTTGACAGTGATTGGCTTGATGTTTGCTGAGTTAAATCAGTTATTTCTCATTTTAATTGCTGCGTTGCTTGGCTTGCTTTTGTTTTATCAACAATCTTATTCGGCATTAGCACAACTCGATTTTCCAGTATCGAAACGAACGGCGCTGATTTGTCTTAGTGCATTTTTCGGAATTTTAATATTTACACCATTATTTGTGTCAGCCGACCAACCTGCCAATTTCTTTTACGAAATTTATCAAGCCAGCGCATTGGTATTTGGCGGTGGACATGTGGTTTTGCCGCTTTTAGAGCAAAGCATCGTTCATCAAAACTTTGTCGGTCAAGATCAGTTTATGACGGGTTATGGGGTGATTCAGACTTTACCAGGACCACTATTTAATTTTAGTGCATTTCTCGGTGCGACAGCTTTTCCATCAATAAGTTTGTTTGCTGCATTATTTACGGTTCTTGCAATATTTCTACCTGCAGCATTAGTTTTAATTGGCGCATTGCCGATGACGAGTTATTTATCAAAAAATAAATATTTACGCGCTATGTTTCAGGGGATTAGTGCAGGGGTGATTGCCTTGCTGATTTTGATGTTAGTTCAAAATATGTTGCCCAAAGGAGTCGATTCAATCGCCGACGGTATTTTCCTGATCATTGCTTTTGCAATTTTTTATACAGGACGTTTGCCGATTTGGGGCTTGATGTTAGCCAGTTTAAGTTATGCGTACATCATGTCCGCAGTCATTTAAAAATTACTTTTTGACTAAGAGCACGCCTGATTCGACATGATGAGTAAATGGGAACTGATCAAACATCGCAAAGCGTTTGATGTCATGTGTTTCACTCAATACTTGTAAATTATCATACAGTGTTTCAGGATTGCAGGAGATATAAATAATTTGTGGGAATTGTGCGATTAAAGCTAATGTGTCGTCATCAATACCTGCTCGTGGTGGATCAACAAAAACCGTATCAAATTGATAATTACTCAGTTCAATATTTTCTTCTTTTAACCGACGAAATTCACGTTTTCCTTGATAGGCTTCGGTAAACTCTTCTGCGGAGAGGCGAGCGATCTGAATATTTTCAATTTGATTTTCAGCCATGTTCCATTTGGCGGCATAGACGGAGCTTTTGGCGAGTTCTGTTGCAAGCACTTTTCGGAAATGTAATGACAATGGCAAGGTAAAATTACCATTCCCACAATAGAGTTCTAATAGATCAGTCTTTGAGTCTGTTTGATTTTCTTGTGCGACATCACATGCCCAAGATAGCATTTTTTCACAAACTATGGCATTAGGCTGAGTAAAGCCATTTTCTATTTGTTTATAGGTAAATTCACGACCATTCACCATGAGTTTTTCAATGACAAAGTCATCTGCTAAAACAATTTTCTGCCCACGACTACGACCAATGATTTTAATATTTAATTTTTCTTGTAATGTTTTTGCAATTGCAGTCCATGCTTCATTTAACTGTCGGTGATAGATCATCGAAACGAGCATTTCCCCATGCTTCGATGCCAAAAAGTCGATTTCAAATAAGCGCTCTGAAAGTAGCGGATTAGCTTTCACTTCTGCCAATAAAATCGGCATGAGATCGTTAATCGACTGGGTTGCCGTTGGAAAATCATCAATGCGAATGACTTGTTTTTTACCTTCCTCATCACGTTCAAACATGGCATAAAACAGATCTTCATCGGTATGCCAAATGCGAAACTCGGCACGCATACGATAGTGACTTTCAGGTGATTCGAAGACTTCGATTTCAGGCATGTCAAATTCAGTAAACTGCGCAAGCAAGTGTTGTACTTTAAATTCGAGTTGTTGCTGATAATCGAGTTGCATAAGAATCTGACAAGTCTAGTGAATGGGGCTGTTCATAGTAGCAAATTACACATACACATGAAAAATCATTTTTCAAAATTGGTTGTTTGCACTTATTAAGGCATAGAGTGATTCAAAAACTGGTGTATAAAAAAGAAGTGACTTACGCCACTTCTTTTTAGATTTTGAGTGATTTTAGATTTGGTTATGCTCCGAGTAGCACATCACCATATTGGTCACGCAGTTCTGATTTGACCATTTTCCCAGTACCGTTGATTGGAATCGCATCGACGAAGATCACACGGTCTGGAATCTGCCAATCGGCAATTTTGCCTTGATAGTAAGCTTTTACCGCTTCTTCATCAATGTTGCTATCTTCTTCTTTGATGGCAACTAAGACAGGGCGTTCGTCCCATTTTGGATGCTTGGCGGCAATCGCTGCTGCCATGCGAATTTCAGGATGACTCATGGCGATCCCTTCAAGTTCAACAGAAGAAATCCATTCACCACCTGATTTGATCAAATCTTTAGATCGGTCACGAATGACTAAGAAGCCGTCTGGGTCAATCGTTGCGACATCACCTGTATCGAACCAACCATCTGCTGTAAGCGCTGAAGTTCCTTTATTAAAGTATTCCGAAACAATCCAATGTCCACGAATATGAAGATTACCTTGCGTCGTTCCATCATGTGGCAATGCTTGATTGTTGGCATCAGGATCGACAATACGAAGCTCTACACCAAACACAGGGCGACCTTGTGATAAGCGGAGTTTTTCCAATTGCTCAGCGGATAAATCTTTATGCTTCGCTTTAGTCTGATTCGCTGTTCCAAGTGGACTGGTTTCCGTCATCCCCCAAGCATGAATCGTTTCGCATTGATATTTATCTTTAAACATTTTGATAATCGCAGGTGGGCATGCTGCTCCGCCAACTACATTACGATTCATACTTTTTAGCGTGGTATCACGTTTAGCCGCTGCAGCAAGTAAGCCTTGCCAAATGGTTGGTACACCAAGTGCAACAGTGACTTTATAATCATCAATCAAGCTGACTAAGCTATCGCCGTCAAGATTTGGACCGGGAAGGACTAAGCTGCTGCCTGTCATCGCTGTAGCATATGGAATTCCCCACGCATTAACATGGAACATTGGTACCACAGGGAGCACGACATCTTTTGCAGAAAGGTTCAGCGAGTCAGGCAATGCAATACCAAAAGCATGCAGTAATGTTGAGCGGTGGCTATACAATACACCTTTGGGATTACCTGTAGTCCCAGAAGTGTAACAGAGTGAACTCGCTGCATTTTCATCAAGTTCTGGCCATTCAAATTCATCATGATTCGATGCAATCAAATCGTCGAAAAATAATACATCAGGCAAGGCGGCGAGAACTTTTTCATCTTTACCACCCAAACAAATAAACTTCTCAACCGTTGGAATTTTATCTTTAATCGCAGTAATTAATGGCAAAAATGTCACATCAAAAAATAATGCTTTATCTTTTGCATCATTGATAATAAATACTAATTGTTCGGGGAAAAGACGAGGGTTGATGGTATGGCACACATAGCCACTACAAGATACCGCATACCATGTTTCGAGATGACGATAATTATTCCATGCGATGGTCGCCAAGCGATCACCAATTTGCAAATTGTATTGGCTGAGTGCATTGGCAAGGCGTTTGGCATTTTTAGAAACATTGCTCCAGTTGGTGGTGGTAAATTCACCACTGACTTCTTTGGAAATGATCTGTGTATCGCCGTGGTATTGTGCTGCATGGTCAATCAGACTGCTAATCACTAATGGGCGACTCATCATTTGTCCAAACATATCGACTTCCTTGTAGGTCTGCTATTTTGAACATTTACTTTGCATGAGAAGCGAAGTAGTGACAATAGGCAAAAACTTCCAAAATCATGTGCAAATCTTTCAAAGTTAATTCATCAGTTTGCGACAAACGCACATTTTTATTTAGTCAAATGATGCTACCGATTGATAACGAATTTATGCGGATTATCGCTTTAGTCACTGTGTAATTTCAGTTATGCTTAGCTTGAGATGCTATAGATTAAATCATTGAATAAACTAAGGATAAACAGATGCAAGCAATCATCATTGTTGGTGGAGGCATGGTCGGACTCAGCCTTGCACTGATGTTGGCAAAACTTGAACTCAAAGTGACTTTGCTGGAAGCGATCAAATATCCTGATTATCAAGCGCAAGGCGGTGAAACGCCATATCATTCGAGTTTTGATGCACGCAATACCGCATTATCTCGGCGTAGTGTAGAGATTTATCAAGAATTGGGATTGTGGGAAACATTACAACAATACGCCACGCCAATTCATCAGGTGCATATCTCCGAACAGGGTAGTTTTGGCAAAGCGAAACTGGTCAATACCGAAGAAAAAGTCGAAAGTTTTGGGCAAGTCATTGAGAATGCGTGGCTTGGGCGTGTGCTTCTGCAAAGTGTGCAAAAGAATGCTTTTATTGAATTGATTGATGGCGTGCAAGTGACTCAGTTATCACAAGATAAAAATAAGGTATCAATCACAGCATTAAAAGATAACCATGAAATTCAGCTACAAAGCCAATTAGTCATTGCCGCTGATGGTCGAGATTCATTTTGCCGTCAGGCTTTGGGTATTGGTGTGGATGTACATGATTATGATCAAGTCGCAATCGTCACAACCGTGCAAACCTCTAAGCCACATCAGCAAGTAGGCTTTGAGCGATTCAGCCCTCTAGGACCTTTGGCGCTGTTGCCTTTGCATGGGGATTATCGTCGTTCCGTCGTCTGGCCTGTGAAAAAAGGCACGGAGCAAGAATGGCTTGGCGAGGAAAATGATCAACATTTCTTAGATGCGCTACAGCAAACTTATGGCGATCGAGCAGGTAAATTTGAAAAAACAGGGAAGCGTTTTAGTTATCCATTATCCCAAGTGCTTGCGCATCAGCAGATTTCAGGTCGTGTGGTGCTGATGGGGAATGCGGCGCATACCATTCATCCTGTGGCAGGGCAAGGCTTTAACTTGTGTCTACGAGATGCATTTGTGTTATGTCGCTATCTTGCACATCAACAACAGCATGGTTTGGATTTGGGTGATCATGAGATGCTGAAATCTTATGAGCAAGCACGCCTCAGTGATCAAAAGAAAGTAATTTTCTTTTGTGACAAAGTAGTGCGTGGTTTTAGCAATCACAATCCGATTTTAAAAATTGCACGTAACACAGGCTTGCTCGCATTTGATTTGATTCCGGGTGTCAAGCCGATGGTGGCGACCTTTGCCATGGGGTTAAAAGCATGAGTAAGGAAATGCACAAAACACATCAAAACAAGCACCATAGCGTGATTATCATTGGTGGTGGGTTGGTCGGTGGATTGACTGCTTTGCTACTTGCTAAAGCAGGCATTCAAGCTACCGTATTGGATGCCTCACCATTGCTTGATGCGAATAAAGTGCTCAGCCAAACTAATCCACGCGTTTTAGCACTGAATCAAGCATCAATGCACTTGATGGAGCAAGCGGGCGCATGGCAACATTTTAAAAAATTTCAGCGTTATCAGCCCTATAGTGGCATGCAAGTGTGGCACCGTGATGGACATGGTGAGATTCACTTTGGGCAAGCCTCTATTATATCGCCGATGCCTCATGATTGGCTCGGTATCATGGTTGAGCCAAGTATTCTCAATCTCGCTTTACAAACAGAATTACAGCAGAAAGTTCAAGATTATCGTACCAAAGTCAAAGTCACTCGACTAGAGAAAATACCACAACATTGGCAAGTGACTTTAGCAGATGGTGACGTGCTCACTACAGATTTAATCATTGGTGCAGATGGCGCAAACTCCTTTGTACGAGATCAAGTTGGGATTTTGCTGGATCGTTTGGATTATAAACAAACGGCGATTAGTTGTGCCATTCGTACCGAAAAAAAGCATCAACATGTGGCAAGACAAATTTTCTTAGATACAGGTCCTTTGGCATTTTTACCCATGAAAAGTTTAGATACGGAACAACAAGGACATTGGCAATCCATCGTTTGGACATTACCGACGGATTATGCTGATGAATACCGTGAATTAAGCGATCAGGATTTTGCGAAAAAAGTCAGTCAAGCCAGTCACTATATGCTCGGTGAGGTACAAGAAGTGGTTTCACGAGCGAGCTTTCCATTGGTTGCTCGTCAAGCGCAAAGCTATGTGACAGATGGCGTGGCATTGGTCGGTGATGCGGCGCATGTGATTCACCCATTGGCAGGACAGGGTGTGAACTTAGGCTGTTTGGATGCGGCGGTATTGGTCGATCAGTTGATTAAAGACCACAAGCGTGGCGCATGGGCGCATATTCAAACACTGCGTAAGTATGAGCATCAACGTCGCCTGCACAACAGCTTGATGATGCACAGCATGTCGGCGTTAGGTTGGATTAACACCACACAACTTCGACCACTACAATGGGTACGTAATGAAGCAGTGCACTTTGTCGCAAATCAGCAAAATGCGGTAGATTTTTTCAATACGCAAGCCAGTGGTGCGCCTGCATTAAAAGATACCCAATACGCACTTTAAAAAGCATTCTGTATTATGTCATCGCTCAAAATTATTAAAATTCAATCAATTGATCAAAAGTGCGATAAAAATTGAATTTTTCGATGATATTTTCACCATTTTTAACAGTCAGGGGGCTAGGCGGATACAGAATTGATTGCTACATTTCGCCTTAATAGATCAATTCAAAGCGATAGAAAAAATCGCAACGTGTAGATGATGTTGTGGAGGTGGTGAGCATGAGTGACAAGATTGATTATGATGACGACGATTTGAACGAAGGCGTCGATGAAGAAGAAAGTAAATCTGCGGAAAGTGGTGCAGATGATGGCGATGGTGAAGGCTCTGGGCATACCACAGATGCAGAGCGTGAAGAAGCAGAAAGCTTATCAGTCACAGCACGTCAAAAAGCGCGTGAATCACTTGAAGATGAATTGGCTCGCTTTCTAGCACAGGGCGGACGCATCACTGAAGTGCCACCTGATGAATCAGCACATGATTAATATCTTTGCGTTCCATTCACTGTAAATTGTATTCATGGCAACGTTTAACTCGACTTCGGTCGAGTTTTTTGTTTTAGATATTGTTTGTTTTTACCTTTAATGTTTTATAAGATTGCTGAGTGATATCATCAAGGTTAGTTTGTTATTAAATTAAATAACTTATTAAAGTTAATAAAAAACCAAAGAGGAAAATAGAAAACTCATATAGTTTCATTTTTAGCATGTTTTGTGGTCTGCTGAAAAAATGCACCTGTCCTAATCATTTATAGTAAAGTTCCTATAATAGAAATATAGAAGCCTATAGAATATAAAAGATCTGAACTTATCATGCTTTCTAATTCTTTATTACGAAAGTATAGGGTAATGGATTGAAATAAGTTTTGATTTTAACGTGACCACCAGAGTGATTTAGCAAAGGGTAATCAATATATAAACTAATAATCAGACTTTTTATATATACTTGTATTTAATATTTTCGAGATATTGTAAGTATTTATATTGAGTTGATAAAAATAACTCCGAAGATGCCGCTACTAGTCGTTACCCTTGAACCCTAAAGTTCAAGGTGGAGATGACGTATCATTTTTCGGTTTTCTACTCAAGGTAGACATACACCCAAACCATACAGAACATATCCATAAGTAATGATATCGGCTCAGGGGAATAGACCCGTTGGCGTACATCCCAGAGTTGGCTTTATTATAACGCTTGATTAAATCAATGTACAAACACCATATCAGTGATTTCACCCATTTGTCGCTTAATTGCTAAGCAATTAACACAATCAAGGGCTAATTAAATATCACTGAATTAGCCATTAGTTGCTTGAATTTGCGTGATTTGTTGATCCAACGCATCGACCATATCAGCAAGCGCATTCTCACACTGACTGTATTGTTGTAACGATTTGTTCATCTCGATCACTTCTTGCATTAATTGTAATGAAACCATGACTGCGACTTTTTGATTGTCCATACGTGGATTGGCGCTACGCATCCCTTTGAACTTTTGCTCTAGCAAATCGCCTGCGCTACGCAGTTCATCTTGTAGATTCGCAGGGCAACCTAGTTTGTATACACTATCTAAAAGCCATAATTCGACGGCGGTATTCTCAGTCATTTGCTGTACTGTCCTCAAATTCTAATTGTTCTGCATGTGGATGCGCCAATTTTTGAATGCTCAAGCTGTTGCTATCTTGTGGTGTACCCAAGATCGCAAGGCGCTGAATGATCGCTTCGACCTTTTGACGTGCTTGTTCATTTTTCTTGTGCAGTTGATCACGTACTTGACCAAGCTCTTTCAGTTGTGACTGAAGGCTTTCATTTTGCGTGCCCAAATTGTCATAATCGCTTTTGAGTTGATTCTTTTGTGTAATTAAAGCTTCAAAGCGTTTGCGTAGCTCATTACAACTATTTTCAAGTCGTTGATATTTGTCAGATAGCGTTTGATGCGCTTCTTGTAGTTGCTGATGCTGATCTTTGCCTTGTGTTAAGGCAGTAGCAGTATTTTGCTGTTCATCTCGCGCTTGTTGTAAAGCTGAATGCGCATCGTCTAACTGACGTTGCAGATTTTGTGCAGTTTGCGCATGAATATGCTGTTGATCGGTTTGCTGTTGCTGCAAATCTTGGACGTGTTTGACCAAAATTTGCACTTGCTGTTGTAAATGCTGTAATTGTTCTAACATAGTGGTATCGCACAATGCCTATTTACTCGATAATATACTAGCAGTATAGAGATTGGAAAGACGAATGCAAGACGATATTACAGGTTGGAATGAGTGGCATGATGCTTTTAACGGCATCGAAGAGTTATCAAGTCCAAGTGAGTTACACGGTATCTTGACAGGTATTGTTTGTGTAACGCAGGCGCCGACATTGGAAGAGTGGCAAGCGATCCTCGATAGTCTACAAGTGCCTGAGTTATCTGCGGAGGCTTTACAGCTTTTAACTGATGAAGCAGAAGATATTGCTGCATCTTTACATGATGATGAATTGGACTATTTACCAATGTTGCCTGATGATCAGCATTTGCTCGGTGAACGTGTTGATGCGTTGGCAGACTGGTGTGCGGGTGTAGTGCTTGGTTTTGGAATTGCATCGGGACATATTCGTGGTGATGAAGCCGAATGGATTGAGCATTTGCAAGATGTGGCTTCAGTTGAATTCGAAGCGGAAGATGACGATGAAGAGGGCGAGCTCAGCTATAATGAGCTGTATGAGTTTGTACGTTTAATCCCAGTCAGCCTGTCTACAGGACGTAAAAAAGTCGATGTGGCAGAAACTGCATTGCTCAAAGGTTCACACTTGAAAGCCTCACAAAGCAAAAATGCGTCAAATGTGGTGGAAATGTTTACACCGCACCGTCCAAGTTAAATATAAATAGAAATTAAATTTACGCTAATTTATCAAGGTATTCCTAGTGAGAAATAAGGTATACCTACATGAAAACCTCTCTAAATCTCCCCTTACAGGGGAGACTTTTTGAAAAAAGGTATGTTATGTCTAGTCTCGATCAATCCGTTTTTGCCTCACGTCGTCAGCAACTTGCTCAAGCAATGGGCGCTAATGCCATCGCCATTATCGCTACCCGTGAGGAAATGTACCGCAATCGAGATGCAGATTATAAATATCGTCCTGACAGTAGTTTTTACTATTTAACAGGATTTGCTGAGCCTGAAGCAGTAGCGGTACTGGAAACAGATGATCAAGGCGAGCTGTGTTACACCTTATTCTGCCGTGAGCGTAATCGTGCCTTAGAAATTTGGAATGGTTATCGTGCAGGGATTGAGGGTGCATTAGCGCAATATGGCGCAGATCAAGCCTTTGTGATTGAAGATTTGGACGATGAAATCATTTCTCTACTTGCTGGCAAAGACAAATTGTATGTCCGTTTTGGTCAGACTAAGAAGTTCGATGTCCGAGTTGGCGAATGGTGTCATGCGGTTCAGCTCAAACAACGTCAAGGTGATCGAGCGCCACAGCATTTGATTCAACTTGATGGCTTACTCGATGAGATGCGTTTGATTAAATCCGCCGATGAGCTCGCATTAATGCAAATGGCTGGGAAAATCAGCGCAGAAGCGCATACGCGTGCCATGCAAAAAGTCCGACCTGAAATGATGGAATATGCCTTGGAAGCTGAGTTGCATTATGTGTTTGGACAGTATGGCGGTGTGCCTGCTTACAATACCATCGTCGGTGGTGGCGCAAACGCTTGTATTTTGCATTATGTCGAAAACAATCAAATGCTCAAATCAGGCGACTTGGTCTTGATCGATGCAGGCTGTGAATATCAATACTATGCAGGTGATATTACTCGTACTTTCCCAGTTAACGGCAAATTTACTGGGGAACAAAAAGCCTTGTATGAGGTTGTGTTGACTGCGCAACTGGCTGCGATAGATGCAACACGAGTGGGTAATCATTACAAACTGCCTCATGAGCAAGTGCTTCGTATTCTTACGGAAGGTTTAGTTGATCTTGGCTTACTCAAAGGTGAGCTGAATGAGCTGATCGAAACCGAAGCGTACAATCAATTTTTTATGCACGGCACAGGGCACTGGCTTGGTATGGATGTGCATGATGTCGGGCAATACAAAGTAAATGGTGAATGGCGTGCTTATCAAGAAGGTATGGTAGTCACTGTTGAGCCTGGACTATACATTGCGCCCGATGATGAAAGCGTCGATGAGAAGTGGCGTGGGATCGGTATTCGTATCGAAGATGATGTAGTACTGACCAATGATACGCCGTTGATTCTCACTAAAGATGTAGTGAAATCCATTGATGATATTGAACATCTGATGGCAGAAAGTCGTTAAACTTTTATTGATCAATGTTATTCAAACGAAACGGTAGACTTTAAACTAAAAAAGCTATGTTAAAAAAACCAGGCAAAAAAAAGCAGTCTAGCGCTGATGTTAGACTGCCATATAACCGTGAAAACTCATTGTAAATTGGCATAAACTATTTAAATATATAAACAATTTAGATGTTTCTCACTGACTTAGACAATTTATAACTGAGTCAATCATGGAATACAAGCAATAACTTTAAAATATTGAAAATAAGTCAAAGTAACACTTAAGTTTGATCAAGTTAAAGGATGCCACGTATTTGCAAATTCTTGTTTTGCCATACGATTGAGATGATCGAGTACCACATTTTGCAATTTTTCTAAGTCTTCTTGCTGTTCGGTATGTAATGTTGCGATCAGTTGATTTGGCTGATGTTCTAGCGTTGCATGTGCAGTTTCAGAAAATGGAATGGTGGAAATATTATTTTCTTGGGTAATTTCCATCTTGTGACGCCAATGGTTGACCAGTTTTTTGATGATGATTTCGGCATTGTCAGTGTTGATATTGAGTTGACTAGAGTGTGTCATGTGTTACTCCTGATAGCATGTCATGAGAAAAGTCCCAAATCGAAATTTGGGGCTCATATTTTTGAAGGAATTAAAGTTCTTTTTCAATATAAGGATTGTCTAATGGAAGCGTTTGATCGATCTTCATATCAAAAATATCGGTCAGCATACTGTCAAAACGCTTGATGTTGTATTCAGCGATTTGTGATGCTTCTTCGGCTGTGACAAAGCTTTGAGTCACGGCATCGTCCAAATGTTCTTGGAAAGTTAAACCTTTGAACTGACCTTTGCTTTCAGCACGTTTAAACTTCTGCCAAAGTGGTTCGATCTTGAGTAACATTTGGAATGTACTTTCCATGCGACCAGTCACATCTTCTGGATCAAGGCTGTAATGCACATGTTTTTTCAGGACATCACGGAAGCTATTATCGGTCATGATCAATTGACCGAGCTTGCCTTTAAGTTTATCCGATGGTTTTTCAAATGGACGACCGAATGGGAAGCAAATCAATTTTACCAAAATCGCAGGTAAGCGAATTGGAAAATTATCAATCAAACCATAGAATGCTTCTTGCACTTGATACAAGCTCTTGTCCAAAGCCAATTGTGCATGTAGTTGATCGGCTTCGGTGCGTTGCCCATTTTCATAAAACTTCAAGATCGCCGTGGCAATAAACAGATGTGAGATCATATCTGCCAAACGCCCAGACAGCATTTCTTTACGTTTAATATCTCCTGCAAGTAAACCTAAGCACATATCTGCTGTAAAGGCGAAGTTTGCACTTAAGCGGTTGATCGACTTGTAATATGGTTCGCTAAAGTCATCAGCTGTAGTTGGTGCATCATAGCTACCGCCTGTGAAGGCATAAGCAAATGAGCGTGCCACACGATTAAAGGTATAGCCAAGATGACGATACAAAATCTTGTCAAACTCAGGCAGGGCTGTAGCAGGATTTTCCGCCTGTAGAAGTTGTAGTTCGTCGAATAGATACGGATGACTACGCATCGAACCTTGACCAAAGATCATCAATGAACGGCTCAAGATATTTGCGCCTTCTACTGTGATCGACACAGGAATCGCTTGATATGCAAGCCCTAAGAAGTTGCGAGGTCCAAGTTGAATGGCACGACCACCAACCACGTCCATACCGTGATTGATGCTTCGACGCATAGTTTCAGTCGCATAGTATTTTGCAATTGCAGTCATCATCGCAGGCTTGCCACCTTGATTTAGACCACATGTCACCATATAGCGGAACGCTTCAAGCATGTAAGCATCACTGGCAATATCCGAAGTTGCTTCTTGTACACCTTCAAAGTGACCTACAGATAATTTGAATTGTTCACGAATCTTAGCGAATGCACCGACATTAAGGTACATCATTTCACCTGCACCAGTAGACAAGGCAGGCAGGGAAATACCACGACCCACACTCAAGCACTCCATCAGCATTCGCCAGCCTTTACCTGCATTTTCCACACCACCGATAATGTAGTCGAGTGGCACAAAGACATCTTTGGCCTCGACCGTACCATTCATAAATGGTGAACCCGGATTATGTCGAGGACCGACTTCAACACCGTCATGTGACGATGGAATCAAGGCACAAGTAATACCGTAGTCTTGCTTGTTGCTATCGCCGAGCAGACCGTCTGGATCATAGAGCTTAAATGCCACGCCAATGACCGTTGCAATCGGTGCAAGGGTAATCCAACGTTTAGAAAAGTTCATTTTTAGACCAAGCACTTGCTGACCTTCAAACTCACCCATGCAGACCACACCTGTATCAGGAATCGCACCTGCATCCGAGCCAGCTTCTGGACTGGTCAAACCAAAGCATGGAATCTCTGTACCATTGGCTAAGCCTGGGAGATAACGATCTTTCTGCGCTTGCGTACCATAATGCAGTAATAGCTCGCCCGGTCCTAAAGAGTTTGGCACCATACAGCTCACCGCTGCTGTAAGCGAACGAGTTGAAATTTTACTCATGATGCGACTTTGCGCAAACGGTGTGAATTCTTTACCGCCATATTCTTTTGGAATGATTAAGCCGAGAAAGCCTTTATCTTTGATAAATTGCCATGCTTCTGGTGGTAAATCTTTGTGATGATGGTGAATATCCCACTCATCAAGCATGTTACACAATTCTTCCACTTCATTATCAATAAAAGATTGTTCTTCGTTACTGAGCTGTGGGAATGGATATTGCTCAAAAGTTTCCCAATTGGGCGCACCCATAAATAACTCTTTTTCCCACCAACTGGTCCCTGCATCCAGTGCTTCACGTTCGGTCACACTCATAGAAGGCATTGCGTTAGCAAGGGTTTTATAAGCAGGTTTTGTGATGATCGACATACGCAGTGGATCAATCACGACGATGATACTGGCAATGATCAACGGTAAGCCGAGCAGGAGCGACCACGGCGTCCATAGTGCCATCAAAATACTGACACCGATGACGATCAATGCACCAACAAAGCGAGAGAGTTGCCAAAAGAACACTGCCCACAGGGCAAATAAAATAACAAGAAGACTTAGAAGAAAGACCATAGAAACTCCTCCAAAAGTGACTGAATAGCAACATGACCATACGTCAAAAATATGAGCATAAGTCAAAGTGTTGAAATACATTCTAGAGATTAATAAAACAGCGAAATCAATAATCTACAGAGCGAAAGATTTGACTGCTTTGCCAATTTATTTTTCTAAAGTGAGCTAAACTTCTGATATACCTGAAAATAAGTATGAAGAAGATTGCAAACTCACTATTACAAATTAAGATATTCATTGAAAATGTAATGACAAATTCTCATGAATTGCAAAGCACATCCTTACTTCACAATTAAAGCAATGATGAAATATTAGTAAATAGTTGAAATGATGAAGTCTTGTTTCTTTAAGTAAATATTACAATGAGTTAAAAAAATGACGCATTCGAAAATGCGTCATCTAAATTTGTTAAATTTGTGTTGTAACAGGATCGAAGTGTTATTTTAATTCACTCGATGATTTACCAAGCTCACGTCGAGCAATGATGAGCTGCTGAATCTGCTGAGTCCCCTCGAAAATATCAAGAATCTTTGAGTCACGTGCCCATTTTTCTAACAACTCATCTTCACCATAGCCTAGACTTGCAGCGAGTTCGACACATTTCAAAGTAATGTCATTACCGATACGTCCTGCTTTGGCTTTGGCGATGGATGCTTCTTTGGAGTTTGGCATCTTATTATCTGCCATCCATGTCGCTTTAAGTGTAAGCAGGCGAGCAGACTCCCATTCGGCTTCCATGCGATAGATTTGTGCCGCCAAATTTGAAGTTTGCAAATAGGGCGTACTGTAGCTGTCATCAAGCTGATCTTTGAAGATTTGCTTGATGCGCTCTAGCGATGCTTTAGCACAACCAACAGCCATTGCAGCAACGAGTGGACGTGTATTGTCAAAGGTTTCCATAACACCAGCAAAGCCTTTTGCCACATCGACTTCGGCATTACCCAACAGATTTTCCGCAGGGACACGGCAGTCGGTAAAGCTAATCACTGCTGTATCAGAGGCTTTGATACCGAGCTTATGTTCTAAGCGTTCAACTTTCATGCCTGCTGTGCCTTTTTCCACCACAAAAGACTTGATCGCAGCACGACCAACTTTACGATCTAAAGTTGCCCAAACTACGACGCTATCGGCACGGTCACCTGATGTAACAAAGATTTTTTCACCATTTAGAATATAGTGGTCACCGTCTTTGGTTGCTGTGGTGCGAATCGCAGCAGAGTCCGAGCCACAGCTTGGCTCGGTAATCGCCATTGCTGCCCACGTATTTTTAAAGCGTTCAAGTTGCTCATCATTGGCAACCGCAGCGATCGCAGAGTTGCCTAAGCCTTGACGTGGCATGGATAGTAATAAGCCTGTATCGCCATAGCACATTTCAATGATGCTGAGCGCAGTAGACATATTTGTGCCGTTACGCACACCTTCGTGGTTGCTTTCGCTCTGCTTACTTTCACCTCGTTTCCCTGCGCCTGCAGCACCTGCATTCATGCCTTCACCACCTTCGTTCATGCCATCAACTAAGGATGCAAGCATGTCGAGTTCTTTTGGATAGGCGTGTTCTGCTTTGTCATATTTGCGTGAAATCGGGCGCAATACGTTGAGTGCCACTTCTTGCGCTTGGCTGACGAGCATGCGGAATTTTTTTGGATTTTGTAAATTCATGGTCTTTTATTCCTTAATTTTCCTTAATTCTTTGTTGAATGACTTAAATTCACCGATCGTCGAATGAATTTAATTCCAATACAAGGCACCTGAGTGAAGCTGTACATGAGGTACTGTGATCGAGGGTAACGCAGTAGTGGAGTTGAAGTCATTTGACGATCTAAGCATGTAGGCCAGATTGCATGATCGCCGTCGCCCTTAAATCACGATACCAACGCTCCACAGGATGCTCTTTGGTAAAGCCGTGACCGCCCAAGATTTGCACGCCATCGGTACCTATTTTCATGGATTTTTCAGCGCAAAGTAGGCGTGCGAGATAAGTTTCACGATGAAAATCTTTTCCTGCTTCAGCAAGGCTTGCGGCATTCCAAACCAACATGCGCATTGCATCAATCTCAATCGCCATATCCGCAATCATAAATGCCACACTTTGACGATGAGAAATCGGCTCGCCAAAAGCAGTACGCTCATTGGCATATTGGATACAGTAGGCTTTGACCGCTTCACAGGTACCAACCGCCATTGCACACCACATCAAATGTCCAAAGTCCAAGAAAGCTTGATAATCGAAATCCTCTGAACTTAAACGACGAGCCGGGGTTTGGTGAAAACGTAAGGTCACTGTTTCTGCTGCACGTAGCCCCATCGCAGGGCTTTGGCGGATACTGATGCTGTCGTCACGCTCAATGATAAAGAGCTCAGGTTTGCCTTGATACATGGCATTGACCAGTAAAATATCAGCATATTCGCCCATGACGACCATGGTCTTTTCACCACTAATTTGGAAATCTTGATCTAAGGCCTCAGCTTGTGTGGTGAGTTCAAAAGGATTGAATGCAGGCGTATTTTCTTGACTAGCAATGCTTGCACGAATATCTGTTTGCTCGGCAAAATCTGCCAAATATTGACTTTGAATATCGCTATTTCCCCAACGAGTAATGGCATTAATCACACTAAATGTACTGAGTAATCCTGCGGCTAAACTAAAGTCGCCACGTGCCAAATCTTCAGCGATCAAGACATTACTCACCGCACTTTGCTCAGTTGCGACACCGCCATATTGCTCTGGAAGCGCATAAAAGTTGAGTGCTAACTCATCGGCTTGTTCCAATAAATTTCTTGGGAAAATGCTTTGATGATCCGCTTGCATCGCACTTGGATAAATTGCATCTTTGGCGAAGCGTTGTAAGGCTTCACGAAGCATGCTTTGCTCTGCGGTGAGGCTCAGGTCAAAAAAATTTTTAGACTGGGATTGCAAGCGTTGTTGAGGTTGTTTACTTTGTGGTTTTAAAAATTTCTGCGTTTTCGAGAGTGTGCTAAAACCTGTGCGAGAACCGTGATAAAACGAGCGCTCAACGAATTTGCGTAGTTTCAATTGATCAAGTGCATCACTCGAAGCAAGTTTGGTCATCAATGACAAGCCGATGCCTTGCGCTTTATCAAACATTGTTTTACTCATCACAATCCTCTTGGCGTATTTATACGTGTGTACAACTATATTGGCACAGCCTTAAAAAAAAACTATCGCAGGGCTGACAAATTTGATTTGGATAAATTGGCAAATGATCAAATTGCTTAATTGTGATTTATATAATTGAAATATATGTGCTATTTTTAAAATTTAATTAAGTTTGTTTTCTGTGGATTGACTTTTTTGACATTTAAAATTGCCAAGCTATAAGATTTCAATAAACCATTTTGGATGGATGTCTTCAAAATCAGTTCGCAAATTTTCAGTTAAATAACTGGCAGAATCTAAAACATATGGCTTGCCTTCAATACGTTTAAACACCACCCAATGCCAAAAGGATTTGCCATTATCCTCATGATACTTTGTTGCCAATAAAGCAAGGTCGGGGAGTGCGTCCCACTGGGTAAAAGGCATTTCTAACGCTGAACACTCAAAATTGAAATGTTTTAATAGCCTACGGACATAATCCGTATCAGACCACAGCGCTTGATCTTCTGCATAGATGCCAATTGAATTGGCAACGGCTTTGACTTCGGCGTAAGAACGACCAACGAGATTGGCGACTGAGGCAAGTCCACAACCAGTTTCTTGTTCTTGGATAATCACTTGAAACGGTTGTGGCGAGTTCATTGATTTATGCTAACTATGCAATTACATCAAGGTGTAATTAAACAAAAGGTGTGATCATACGACGCACATTGGTTTTAGCATCAATGACGGTCATAAAAGTATATGCACCAATGAACTTACGGCTAATAAACATAAACTCTTTCGGTGGAATAGAGAAGTAGCGTGATGCCATCGACTTACTGGCACGCTGTATCACACGATTGTGCAATTGGCTACGTTTCCAGTCGTAGCGGTGCTCAGCATCCATCAGGCCTTCGGGCATATCAGGATTGTTAGCTGGTTCACTAAAGGCTTCGGTCGCCAATAAAAAGACTTCTGACATATCAGGTTTGACGGATTCAGGAATCGAATCGAAGAAAGTATAACCTGACATGGATTTGATCATTTCAGCTTTATCATGTTGATAACCTGAAACAATGAGATTTCGTGCGACATTCAGCAGATGTTCATCAAACTGACGAATCGCCCCAAAATCAAGGAGCACGATCTTATCTTGAATATCTTGACCATTGCCTAAACGAACCAAATAGTTACCAAAGTTTGGATCGGTCTGCATTTCGCCCCATTCAAACAACTCACGCACAGCAATCTCAAGAGATGCTTCACCGAGTGCATTACGACGAGCTTGTGGCAAGGACAACATCACTGGGCTGTTAATCGGTACGCCACGCTCAAAAGTCATACATAAAATACGATCGGTACAATATTGATCAATGATTTTTGGGACGACATAGCGGTCATCATTTTTGAGACGATCGTGGAAGCGTTGCGTGGTCGCAGCTTCCATATGATAGTTCACCTCACGGTGCATCATGCTACGGACTTCTTCGTACCACTCATCGAACTCACGCGTCTGCGGTACCATACGAGTCAGACGTAACATACTGCGAAACAAACTCATATCCGAGTCGATTGCATCAGCAACACCTGGGTATTGGATTTTTAACACGAGTTCTAAACCATCAGATTTACGCACGGCACGGTGGACTTGCGCAAGTGATGCTGTGCCAAGTGGCTCATGGTCAATTGTTAAATCGTCAAGCTTTGAGCCAAGCTCTTGCTTCAAATGTTTATGAATTGCATGCCATGAAAGGGCAACGGTTTTATCATTTAAGGTATTTAAAGCTTGGGTGATCTCCGCAGGAAGAAAATGCTCACCATACAGCGCCATCATTTGTCCAATTTTGACCACTGAGCCTTTGAGTTTGCCGATTTCTGCGACGAGATAATTCGCCTGTTCGCTCATGGCTTGTTTGCGTTTTTTATCTTTTTCTTGTTCATTGGAAAACATGCTGCTGGCATTGGCTGATGCCCAGCGTGTACCTGCGATGAAAGATGCTTTTGCAATGGAAAAGCGACGATCAAAAGCAGAGGTTTTGAGGTTGTCCAACTTGTCATTTTTATCTGACATAAAAGCAAAATCCTGAAAATTGAAAAACATACGAAGACAATTGTACAGTAAAGTTTGATAGAAAACGTATTAAAAGCTTTAACATTCTCAATAAATTTTTGAACGATCAATGTTATGAAATTTATCAAAGCAAGCATTTTAATCATTGAAGAAATTGTTTTAGATTTGAATGTCTTTAAGCTCTTGATCAACATAGGCATCTTTTGCTAAATAATGTCCTTTAAGATAGTAAGTTCCGATAAAATTCAGTAGAATAGACCGTCAAATTTTTAGCGATTTTTCATGTGTAGAAATTTCGATTTTTGGAGTAGTGCGTGGATCAATTCCTTCCTGATGAAGATCAAGCTGTAGATGATATGTTTGATGAGCAAAGCAATGAAAATGAAGGTGCAATGCAAGTCAGTAGCGAAGTGCTCAAAGAAGCATTAGAGAACTTATCAACCATTCGTGACTTTATCCGTTTTGGCGTGACGATTTTACGTCAGTACGATGCACATCTAGGTCAAGGCACGGAAGATTTTTTTGCAGAAAGCTCGGCATTGGTGATGCAAACCTTATCGTTGGATTGGTCGGCTGATGCGGAAATTTTAGACGCAAAATTGCTTCCATCTGAGAAACAAGCGGTTTTAGATCTGCTCGAAGTGCGTGTCAATCAGCGTATTCCAACTTCATATTTGCTAAATCTTGCTTATTTCGCAGGAAAACCATTTTATGTCGATGATCGTGTATTGATTCCACGTTCGCCGATTGCTGAGTTGATTGTCGATCGTTTTGCGCCATTTTTCCTAGATGAGCATGGTCAGATGCAGACTGATCAACACAGTTTGCCTGATGCGACTCAGCCGACTGCGTTAAAAACGCCTGAGCGTATTTTGGATCTCTGTACAGGTTCGGGTTGTATCGCCATTGCGTTGGCATATGCCTATCCTGATGCGGCGGTCGATGCGACAGATATTTCCAAAGATGCTTTGGAAGTCGCTGCGATCAACGTCGAACATCACAATATGCAATATCAAGTGGCATTGCTTGAGTCAGATTTGTTCGATCGTGTCCCTGCAGAAAATCAATATGATTTGATCGTGTCGAATCCGCCGTATGTCGATGCCGAGGATATGGCAGATTTGCCTGCGGAGTTCCATCACGAGCCTGAATTGGCTTTGGCAGCAGGGCAAGATGGTTTGGACTTGGTGCGTAAGATGCTTGCTGTGGCTGCAGATTATCTCAGTGAAAATGGTTTATTGATCATCGAAGTGGGTAATAGCGAGTGGGCACTCAAGCAGAATTTTAATAAAATCGACTTTCACTGGCTGACTTTCCAAAATGGTGGTTCAGGCATTTTTGCGTTAACAGCTCAGCAATGCCGTGAATATCAGAACATTTTCCAACAAGCGATTGAATAGGAGTAATTGAACATGGCAGGTAATAGTATTGGTCAATTATTCCGTGTGACGACGTGCGGTGAGTCGCATGGTGTGGGCTTGATGGCGATCGTAGATGGCGTACCGCCTAATTTGTCACTGACAGAAAGTGATCTGCAAGCGGATTTGGATCGCCGTAAACCGGGGACTTCAAAGTTTGCCACACAGCGCAAAGAACCTGATCAAGTCGAGATTATGTCAGGTGTGTTTGAAGGTAAAACCACAGGTACACCAATTGGTTTGTTGATTCGTAATACTGACCAAAAATCAAAAGATTACGGCAATATCGCTGAAACTTTCCGTCCTGGTCACGCCGATTATACCTATACGCAAAAATACGGCTTCCGTGACTATCGTGGAGGAGGTCGCTCAAGTGCCCGTGAAACGGCAATGCGTGTTGCCGCAGGCGCAATTGCCAAGAAATATTTGGCGGAAAAATTTGGCGTATTGATTCGAGGTCATGTCACGCAGATTGGCACGGAAACGGCTGAAAAGTTGGATTGGAATGAAGTGCCAAATAATCCATTTTTCTGTGGTGATGTTGATGCTGTGCCACGCTTTGAGGCGCTTGTGACTTCACTGCGTGAACAAGGTACAAGCTGCGGTGCGAAGCTCGAAATCTTGGCTGAAAATGTGCCAGTGGGTTGGGGTGAACCTGTATTTGATCGCCTCGATGCTGACATTGCGCACGCCATGATGAGCATCAATGCGGTCAAAGGCGTAGAGATTGGCGATGGCTTTGCAGTCGCAGGGCAGTTTGGACATGAGTCACGTGACGAGCTAACCCCTCAAGGCTTTAGTGCAAATCATGCAGGTGGGATTTTAGGTGGAATTTCGAGTGGTCAGGCGATCCGAGTCGCAATTGCACTCAAGCCTACCGCAAGTATCACCACCGCAGGAAAAACCATTAATTTGCAAGGTGAAGCGACGGATGTGATCACCAAAGGTCGTCACGATCCATGCGTTGGCGTGCGCGCCACACCGATTGCGGAGGCGATGTTGGCGATTGTATTGATGGATCATTTCTTGAGAAATCGTGCACAAAATGCCGATGTGGTTGCGCCACTCACACCGATTGAACCGAAATAGTTTTTGAGTTAAAAACTAAATTCTGAATTTTGAGTTAACTTAAAAGTCCCAATTTTCATTTGGGGCTTTTTTATTTAAACTTGATACTGCTCACTTTTTTTAAGTCGTATTTAAAATTGGCTAAAATTGGTTGTGACCATTTTTGTGCTTTGCAATTTGCTTTGAGGGAAAGTCTATGGAATCAAATTCCAACAATGGTAATAGTCTACTAGATCGACTATTCCATATCAAACAGCTCAATACCAGTGTACGCACGGAAGTATTGGCAGGATTTACTACATTCTTGGCGATGTGTTACATCATCATCGTCAACCCAAGCATTCTTGCAATGACAGGAATGGATCAAGGCGCAGTCTTTGTGGCGACCTGTTTGGCAGCGGCATTAGGCTGTATGGTGATGGGGCTGGTTGCAAACTATCCAATCGCACTTGCACCGGGTATGGGCTTAAATACGTACTTTACCTTTTCAGTCTGTATGGGCATGGGTGTGCCGTGGCAAACAGCTTTGGCTGCGGTATTCGTATCGGGTGTTGTGTTCTTATTTGTCAGCTTATTTAAGTTCCGTGAAGCGATGATCAATGCTATTCCAATGTCTTTAAAACTTGCAATTGCAGGTGGTATTGGTTTATTCCTTGCTTTGATTGCACTCAAATCATCAGGTGTTGTAATTGCTAATGAGCCGACTTTGATCAAAATGGGTGATCTTTCTTCTGCATCTGTATTGTTCACTGCATTGGGCTTTTTATTGATCGTGGTGATGCATCATTTCAAAGTACGTGGTGCGATCATTATCAGTATTTTAGCGATTACTATGCTTTCAACTTTGACAGGTCATAACGAGTTTAAAGGTGTATTTGGCGAAATTCCTTCGATTGCACCAACCTTTATGCAAATGGATTTTGAAGGCCTATTTACTGCGTCAATGATCGGTGTAATTTTTGTCTTTTTCTTGGTGGATTTGTTTGACAGTACAGGCACATTAGTTGGCGTATCACAGCGTGCAGGACTGTTGGTTGATGGAAAATTACCACGTTTAAAACGTGCCTTGATGGCAGATTCATCTGCGATCATTGCGGGTGCAGCATTAGGTACGTCATCGACTACACCTTATATCGAGTCTGCCTCAGGTGTTGCAGCTGGTGGTCGTACAGGTCTGACTGCTGTTGTGATCGCTGTATTGTTCCTCTTGGCATTGTTCTTATTTCCACTTGCGCAAAGTGTACCTGCTTATGCGACTGCGCCTGCATTACTCTATGTGGGTGTATTGATGGTGCATGGCATTACGGGTATTGATTGGGATGACATCACCGAAGCAGTACCTGCATTTTTGACCATGACTTTTATGCCGTTTACCTATTCGATTGCAGACGGTATTGCCATTGGCTTTATCAGTTATGCCTTAGTTAAGCTACTCACTGGCAAGGCAAAAGCTGTACCATATATGGTGTGGATCATTGCCATTGTTTGGGCGATTAAGTTTGCAATTTATGGTGGCTAATTTTTACGAATAAACTTTATTAATGGTGTAGCTTATACAAAGCCTACGCCATTTTTCTTTTTTAAATTTCCAAACTTTGGAGTACTGCGATGCAAGATCAGATGCAACACCGAGAATTGATTCAATCTCTGCCAAAAGCAGAATTGCATGTGCATATCGAGGGCACGTTTGAACCTGAGCTGATGTTTGAGATTGCACAGCGTAATCACGTGGATATTCCATACGGTTCGGTGGATGATCTCAAAAAAGCCTATGATTTTCACAACCTACAATCGTTCTTAGACATCTATTATGCAGGGGCTAATGTGCTACTACATGAGCAAGATTTCTATCATCTGACCTATGCTTATTTCGAAAAATGTAAAGCGGACAATGTGGTGCATACAGAAATTTTCTTTGATCCGCAGACCCATACCGATCGTGGTGTGCCATTCGAAACCGTGATCAATGGGATTGAGCGAGCATGCCAAGATGCAAAGACAAACCTAGGCATTAGCTCATTTTTGATTATGTGTTTCTTGCGTCATTTAAGCGAAGAAGCTGCTTTTGAAACTTTGGCACAGGCGAAACCGTATCAAGATAAAATCATCGGTGTGGGACTAGATTCAAGTGAAGTAGGGCATCCACCGAGTAAATTTGAACGTGTATTTAGTGAAGCCAAAGCACAAGGTTATCTGATCGTGGCGCATGCAGGCGAAGAGGGTCCGCCAGAGTATATTTGGGAAGCACTAGACTTGCTCAAAGTGAATCGCATTGATCATGGTGTACGCTGTGAAGAAGATGAGCAGTTGATGGCTCGCTTAATCGCTGAAAAAATGCCGTTAACCGTATGTCCGTTAAGTAATCTGAAGCTTTGTGTTATTGATGATATGCAACAGCACAATATCAAGCGTTTACTTGATCAGGGTGTCAATGTAATGGTGAATTCAGATGATCCAGCGTATTTTGGTGGATATATGAATGATAACTTCTATGCAATCACAGACGCATTAGATTTGTCATCTCAAGATATTCGTCAACTTGCATCGAACTCATTCCAAGCGAGCTTTTTACCTGAGTCTGAAAAAACCGAGTGGATGCAGAAAGTCGTCAATAGTTAAAATTTTCCACTGAGCACTAAAAAAAGCTGAACACGAGGTTCAGCTTTTTTGTTTTCACTTAGCCTAAGTCAGACTTAGAACTTAAGGTCGATACCAAGACCGAATACAGTTTCTTTGTCTTCATCAAAACCAAAGTCTTCGTCAGCTTTAGTTTGAGCAAGTACACCATACAACTTAGTTTGTTTGTTAAGTTTGTAGTCAACACCAACGCCGTAACGATCAAAAGAAACATCTTCATCATTTGCAGAGGTTTCAGCTGTTACGTATTCGCCTTTAACAGTCCACGGTGTAGATGGGATGCTATATGCAAGTGTTAAACCAAATGCTTGCTCTTCAAGGTCGTCAAAGCCAGCAATTTCTTCTGAAGGCTCAGCTTGTTGGAATAAACCACCAATTACAAGACCTTCTGCACCGGCATTCGAGAAGTCATAAGAACCTGTTAAGCGAATAGCATCAGTATAATAAGAATCACCTTCTAAAGCAGCCCACTTAGAACGTACGTCGAAGTTACCCGCTAACGCAAGTGCAAGACCGATGTCGCTTTCATAAGTCACAGAAGTAGAGATACTGTCGCCAAAGCCATCACGTGCTTCACCAGCATCATCAGTAGAGCCTTCACCTTGTTGGAACAAGATATTGAAGCCCAAACCACCAAGTAAAGATGGATCAGATTCAAAACCAACTACGTTACTCAAACGATCTTCACCAACTAGGATGTTTGTAATATCAAGGCGTGTATCGTTGAAAATGTCTTGGTCGCTACCCGCAGCAGTTTTAAAATATGTGTCAAAACGACCAGCTTTCAAAGTACCGACGTTAGCAAATTTCAAACCTGCATAACGGTTACGTTGTTTAAGGGTTTCGTCATCGCCGTCACCACTAACTTCCCATTCAGCTAAATAAACTGCAGAAAGTGTATCAGTAATTTTTTCTTCGCCTTTCACCCCAAGACGTGAAGCATTTGAGTTGACTTCAGTGACTTTATCTTCGCTGAAACCGTCATTAGAAACTTGGTCTAAGCTGATGTTCAATTTACCGTATAAAGTAGGAGCGGCTTGAACTGTATTTAGGCTTAAAGCTGCAACTGCAGAAGCAAGTAGCAATTTTTTCATTGAATCTTCTCCAAAATTTTTTAGGGAAAACTTATAGTGCGTTACAACCCATTGTTATTTATGCACTACAAGCGGTAAGCCTTGTTATGTCTTATGCAACTTTGACTCACAGACTTGGAAGATCAGTCTAAAAGTTACATAAGGTTACGAACTTGTGAGCAAGTATCTATAACTAATGTTACAAAAATATGAAATTTGTGAAGACATGAAATATTTTTATGCTTTTCAAAATAAACTTTGTAACGACAACGCTGAATTGTATTATTGCTGAAAATATCGAAAAACTATATTTCTATTTTTCAATACCTTATCACAATAATTGATTTAAAGTCTGTGTAAATAAAAGGGGTTGATTGATCACCAAAGCATGCCCAGAACGTGGAAGAATATGTATTTTTGATTGTTTTAATTGCTGTGCAATCGCAATTTGTCCTCGTGATGAATACAAAGCAGAACGCTTCCCGATTATAAAATGTGCAGGATTTTCAAATGAAGTCAGTGCTTGGCGATAGTCTTCATTATGTTGTTGGTAGCTTTTGAGATACCAATACAAATAGTCCAAAGTCTGAAATGGTAAAGATTTGATTTTTAGATACTTTGTGATTTGAAATTGATCGAGATAAGAAATAAACGCATTTGAACTTTGTAAAGCGACGAATTCATTGAATAGCGAAATAAGTTCGTTTTGAACGTGATGTGGAAGTGTAGAGATTGGTTGGTGTTGATCTGAATAAGGCAAAAGTAGCGCCAACATTCGATCTAAAATATTTAAAAAAGTACCTTGTTGAGTACCGTATAGACCATATTGCCAATCATCTTGATTGCGGATACATGCGCTTTGATCCATATGGATATATTGTTTAATTTTTGCAGCAAAATTACCGTATTTCATACCGTGCATGGTTGTGGTGGCACCCATCGAGTAGGCAATCACATCAATACCATTTTCAAGGTTTTCTTTTTGGCTAATCTGCTCCAACAAACAGTTTACGTCACGCCAATGGCTACGGATCGCATCTGTTTTGAATTCTGCATCCGTTGGAATCTTACAGTGTTTGGAGTGACCAAAACCACGGAAGTCAGGAATATAAAACTTTCGATCCCGAAGGCTAGGTGCGATATAAGGCAACCATTGCCAACTACTCATGCCTAGCCCAGATAGCACTAAAACAGGCGCACCGTGTCCATTTTCTCGTACATAAAGACGTTCTTGATCGGGCATGGTGTAGTGTGGCATGGAGGTTCCTTTTCCCTAGATGTTTTCAATGTTATTTAATTAAAGATGATATTTCGTTTAGTTGTTACGTTCAGGATCAAAAGAATCACTTTCTAAAATTTGAATGATTTCTTGAAGCCATGCAAGCCAGCCCATTTCGAACTCGATACCAAGTTGTAAGATTTTGCGTTGTATGAGCCCAGTACGATCAGATTGATTGATTTGTTTTTGTTGATCACGTTGTGCAATGTGTTGATACAGTGTGTACTGCGCATGATGCAAGTCTAAGTGGCGACGTAGTTCGGGCAATATGGTCGCACCGCCAAGCTGTGCTTCGGCACGTAGTTTGACCATCAGTTCATCACGTAGTTTGCTTGGCGCATCTTGCTGAGCCACCCAGCGTTGTAGTTCTTCTCGACCTTGTTCTACGACTTGGTAGGTCTTTTTACGTGAATCGCTATCATCGGTTGCAAGGGTGCTAATCCAACCGTTGGTAAGCATTTGTTTGAGCTCACGGTAGATTTGCTGATGCGTCGCATTCCAAAAGAATCCCATAGAACGGTCAAAGCGACGAGCCAATTCGATGCCTGTACTTGGTTTTTCTAAAAGACTGGTTAAAAGTACGTGAGCTAAGGACATCGCTATTCACCAACTCCATGTGATTCAAATCAAATTTGATGCAATCTATTGTGATCTTAAACTTTTAAACGTCTAAAGGAATATATAACATTCTGCTTAAATTGTATAAACATGATCTGATGAATCATGATGCTATTATTGCAGAATAGAATCTAGTGATTGCATCGTCGATAGGCATCGTTTATAAAGTTTACAGGCGATTAAAGCCATCAATATAAAGCCAATAAGGTACGCCAAGCCGTTGTTTATTTCAATATTTTAATGTCTAAGATACTGAAAAATATTAAATGGTTTACGTTGCTTACAGCCAAAAGGAACAATCATGTCGCAATATCCGCATTTACTTCAGCCATTGGATTTAGGTTTTACTACTTTAAAAAATCGTGTCTTGATGGGTTCGATGCACATTGGCTTGGAGGAAGCACCGAATGGCTATGCACGTATGGCGAGCTTCTATGCCAAGCGCGCGCAAGGTGGTGTGGGCTTGATTGTGACTGGTGGTATTGCACCGAATGATGCAGGGCGTACCTTTGATCATGCGGCAAAACTAGATACCACCGAAGAAGCAGATAAACATAAAATCATCACCGAAGCAGTGCATGAGTCTGGTGGTAAGATCGCCTTACAGATTTTGCATACGGGACGCTATTCTTATCAGCAAAATATCGTTGCACCATCTGCGGTACAAGCGCCGATCAATGCGATTAAGCCGAAACAACTCAGCGCAGAAGAAATCAAACAAACCATTGCAGATTTTGTCCAATGTGCCACGCTTGCTCAATATGCAGGCTATGATGGTGTGGAAATCATGGGTTCGGAAGGCTATTTGATTAATGAGTTTATCGCTGAACGAACCAATCATCGTGATGATGAGTGGGGCGGTAGCTATGAAAACCGTATGCGCTTCGCTGTGGAAATCGTCAAGCAGACTCGTGAAGCGCTGGGTGAGCATTTTATTATTATTTACCGTCTTTCGATGCTAGACCTTGTAGAGGGTGGTTCGACTTTAGAGGAAGTGATCCAACTGGGCAAAGCCATTGAGAAAGCAGGTGCAACGATTATCAATACAGGGATTGGTTGGCATGAAGCTCGGATTCCGACCATTGCCACTAAGGTACCTCGTGCGGCATTTACATGGGTCACAGAAAAATTAAAAAAACATCTCACTGTGCCGTTGATTACGTCGAATCGGATTAATACGCCTGAAGTTGCCGAATATGTTTTGGCACAAGGGCATGCGGATATGGTGTCGATGGCTCGTCCGATGCTCGCCGATCCTGATTTTGTAAACAAAGCCAGTGAAGGACGTAGCGATGAAATCAATAGTTGTATCGGTTGTAACCAAGCGTGTTTAGATCATATTTTTAGCAATAAAATCGCCACTTGCCTTGTCAATCCAGAAGCGGCGTATGAAACAGAGTTACTCTTTCCATTGGCAGATGAAGCTAAGCAAATTGCTGTCGTTGGCGCAGGTCCTGCAGGTTGTAGTTTTGCACTTTATGCAGCGAAGCGTGGTCATCAAGTGACACTATTTGAGGCTGATCATCAAATCGGTGGTCAGTTTAATATTGCCAAAACCATTCCAGGCAAAGAAGAGTTCTATGAAACCTTGCGTTATTTCAAACGTCAGATCGAATTAAGTGACAATATTAGCTTGAAGTTAAATCATCGTGTCACTTTTGAAGAGCTAAATAAAGATGAATTTGATGCTGTCGTCGTGGCAACAGGTGTTACACCTCGTCAACTTGATTTTGACGGCGCAGATTCTGAGCAAGTCATCAGCTACCTTGATGTGCTCAAACATAAAAAATATGTAGGGAAAAGTGTAGCGATCATTGGTGCAGGCGGTATAGGTTTTGATACCGCAGAATATCTACTGCAAGAAGGTGATAATGCGACGATGAATCCTGAGTTGTTTTATCGTCAGTGGGGCATTGATAAAGACTATCAGGGGGAAGGTGGCGTAAAAGCTGCACAGCATGATGAGCCGATCCGAGAGATATACTTGCTACAACGTAAAAATAGCGCAGTGGGTGCCAATCTAGGTAAAACTACAGGTTGGATACATCGTACAGGATTGAAAAATCATCAAGTCAAAATGCTATCAGGTGTGAGCTATGACAAGTTCGATGAAGATGGTTTACACATTCATGTCAATGATGAAGCGAAATTGTTAACCGTAGATCATGTGGTGGTTTGTGCAGGTCAGGAGTCATTTACTGCAATGTATGATGCACTGAAACAAGTGGGTAAAAATGTCCATTTGATCGGTGGTGCAAAAGAGGCAGGTGAGCTTGATGCCAAACGTGCGATACGACAAGGTGCTGAGTTAGCAGCGAAGATTTAATGATACTTTTGAAGATGTATTGATTCGATTTTTGATGCTTTTTTGATGTTTTTATTTGAGTGTAGGCCATGTTGCGTAAGTTGTGGTTATTAATGAAATGGTTGATCATCATTTTAGTGATTTTGATTGTACTGGCTTATTTGTTTTTACGTTTTGCACCAACTTTTGGCGGGCAACCTGATGCAAAAAGTCAGCAGAAGATTGAGGCATCAAAACATTTTAATGGTGAAGTTTTTAAAAACTTAATTGAAACCAAAAATGATACATCAACTGCAGAGAGCCCATCCTTAGCATCGACGCTGTATCAACTTGTATATCCACCTGCGGAGAAGAATCCCACTGATATACTGGTGATGCGTGCTTTAAATTTACATCAACAACCTTTGCAAAATGGACAATTGGTCTGGCTTGGGCATTCTTCGGTGCTGTTTCGGACAGATGATCTCACCATCATGACTGATCCTGTATTTAATCGTGCCTCACCGATTCCAATCGGTGGAAAAGTCTTTGCAATGGTACATACGCCAAAGATCGACGACATGCCTAAGATTGATGCCGTAATCATTTCTCATGATCATTATGACCATCTCGATCATCAGGCGATTCAAGATATTAATGAAAAAGTAGGGCATTTCTATGTACCACTAGGGATTAAAGCACATCTGCAGCGTTGGGGTGTGAGTGATGCCAAAATCACCGAAATGGATTGGTATGAAGAAGTAACGCTTAAAAATACCCGTTTAGTGTTTACGCCATCTCGTCATTTCAGTGGACGTAAGTTTGAGCGTAATCGTACATTGTGGGGCTCTTGGGTGGTGAAGTCGCCGAATCTATCTTTGTATTTTAGTGGTGATGGTGGTTATTCACCTGAGTTTGCCAAGATCGGTGAGCAGTTTGGTCCATTTGATATTGCTCTGATGGAAGATGGTGCATACAACCAAGCTTGGGCACAGATACATATGTTCCCAGAGCAATCTGTGCAAGCGACACTCGATCTAAAAGCCAAAGCGATGTTACCGATTCATTGGGGCAAGTTTGATTTGGCATTACATGAATGGCGTGATCCAATCGAACGTGCACAAAAAGCCATTGTGAATACACCAATAACACTGACCACACCGATGATTGGAGAGATATTTTCCATTCAGAATTTGCCACAAAGCGAATGGTGGAAATCGCCCTATGCACCAAGAGAATCGTATCAAGCGGATTAATATCTTTTCATGATTGTAAGTTTGGAGTAATGACAATGTCGATGCATGAAATCGAAGATCTTGTGGAAGCCACAATTCGCATCATTGATATCTTAGGTATTTCAAGTCATGAACAACGCCAACTCATCGCCAATTTTATCGTTTACAGGCTTATTTTGATACCAGTTATACCCACTTTCGGCTGATGGATATATTGCTTAAAAATGACTATATGCAAACTTTTCGCATACATAATTTTCCATTAGCAAAGAAATACCCTGAATATTATCAATCACTCAAAACGCAAAATTTTGAATATATTTTTGAACATCCTGTGAATGATCAAGACGATATAGAAACATCGAATGAGATCGTTGCTGTATGGGATCGAGATTCAGACTTTATCTATGTTGAGTTTGGTACGCCTTACTATGCTTTGCATGATGAAGTTGTGGTGTATGACAAAGCATTGGCGGCTGCTAAAAAGATCATTCTGTTAATTCATCAGTCACAGCCAAATCTTGCTTATGATTGGGCATTATTTATGATTTTCTATTTACTCGAAGAAGTGGAAGTTGGTGAAGCAGATCAGATGATTCAGGATTATTTTGCTGACATTCAACCGATCATTGCCGAGATCAAACCTAATAAAGAAGATTTGTGTCTTAGCGAAGTTTTTGAATACGAGAACGAAGAACGAGAAGAGTGGTTAGGTGAAACCACCAACTACGTTTTGCATTATATGAAGATGTAAATCAGTTAAACAACGATGCGCACTAAATAAAACTATGCGCTTTCTATGCAGATTATTCAGCCAGTTGATCTGCAGATATTACGTGCATCCCAAGCTTTTGCTCTAGCGCAGATTGTAATAGTGCTTTAGCAATATTTTGTGCAGGGCTTAAACGCCAAGATTTCGGCAATAATCCATTGAGCGGTCGCATCACATTCAATGCCAGTTTCTCACCTAAGCGAAACTCATCACGATTGCCTTCAATCAATCCAGGTCGGACTAAAGTTAAGGATGGAAAATGTAAATCTTTTAACGCCTGTTCCAACTCACCTTTGACTTGATTATAAAAAATCATCGAATCTGCATTTGCGCCCATTGCAGAATTTAGCACATAGGTGGAAATATGATTTTGCTTAGCAATTTCAGCGAATGTTAATGGATAGTGATGATCGACTTTGCGAAAAGCATCTTTTGAACCCGCTTGTTTCATGGTGGTGCCGAGTGCACTGATCACCGCATCGATTTCTTTTAAATTGATCTGTGTTGGCAGTTGCGCCTCAATGTGCCCAAAATCCAATTGAAATTGTTGAAGTTTATCATGCTCCAACGGCATGAGTTTGCGCACAGGACAAAAGACTTTAGTCACTCGTGGGTGGTGTAAAGCCTGCGCAAGCACTTGTTGACCCACGACACCAGTTGCACCAAGTAATAAAATTTTCATCTTATAAATTCCTTAATTTTTCAATCATTCATCTTTTCTATTTCCAATATAAATAAGACGATGTCTAAAACAAGGTTTTCTTTGTGAATTTTTTTACTTTTACAATGTTGTAGATAATAAAAAACCTTTAACAGATTTATCCATTAAAGGCTTTGAGTTTCTTAAAGCTGAGCTTTAAATATTAGTTTTCTTCAGGTGCTGGACTATGTTCTTCGACCAATGTACGGAGTTCACCATTTTGGAACATTTCCATCATGATGTCGCTACCACCGATCAATTCTTTATTCACCCAGAGTTGTGGGAAAGTCGGCCAGTTGGCAATCGCAGGAAGTGTTGCACGAATATCTTGATTTTCAAGAATATTTACATAAGCAAAAGGGCGACCGATTTGGCTCAAGATTTCGACTGCACGTGCAGAAAAACCACACTGTGGAAATTGTGGTGTGCCTTTCATATAAAGTAATACCGCATGTTTCTCGATTTGATCACGGATCAATGCTTCGGTATCACGAGCTTGTTCAGTCATTTTCATTTCCTCTATTTCAATGCGGCTATTATAGCCAAAATCCGATCATGACTAAAGCATCATTTTTACTGGATTACATATGATCAAGGTATTTCCACAAGACAAAAAATCACTTGGATTGACCTAGCTTTCGTTATACATTGGAAATGCTTTTATCTTTTTCTTTTGGTAGAAGTTTTTTAATTAATTCCATTTATTTTTTATATAGAGATAAATCATGGCACAGTTTACTAAAGCTCCTGTTCAAACTAATCAACCATCACATCTGATGCAGACTTATGCACGTCAGCCGATTGCGTTTGTTCGAGGACGAGGTGCTTATCTCTATACCGAAGATGGTACGGAATACTTAGATGCACTATCTGGTATTGCCGTGTGTGGTTTAGGTCATGCACATCCTGCGATCGCCGAAGCGATTGCCGATCAAGCACAGACCTTAATTCATACCAGTAACCTTTATGAAATTCCGTGGCAAACTGCTGCGGCGCAAAAGCTCGCTGAAATATCAGGCATGGATGAGGTATTTTTTTCCAATAGCGGTGCAGAAGCCAATGAAGGTGCGATCAAGATTGCACGTAAATATGGTAATGATCGAGATATACTTAATGGCAAAATTATCGTTGCTGAGAAATCTTTTCATGGTCGTACTTTAGCGACGCTCTCTGCAACGGGTAATGCCAAAGTTCAAGAAGGCTTTGCGCCATTGGTGGATAATTTCTTACGTGTACCATTTGGTGATATGGATGCTATTGAAAAATTAGCATTAACCAATCCTGATATTGTGGCGATTTTTGTGGAGCCGATTCAAGGTGAGGGCGGTATCAATACTGCACCACAAGGCTTTCAATATCTGCAACAGCTTCGTGATATCTGTGATAAAAACGATTGGCTATTAATGCTCGATGAAATCCAAACAGGTAATGGTCGTACAGGCAAATATTTCGCCTATCAACATACCAATATTCGCCCTGATGTAGTGACCACGGCGAAAGGTTTGGGCAATGGTTTTCCCATTGGTGCAGTACTCACCAGTGGTAAAGCTGTTGGCGTACTTGCAGCAGGCAATCATGGTTCGACCTATGGCGGTACGGCACTTGGTAGCCGTGTAGTTTGTACCGTGATTGATAGTTTGATTGGAGAAGCTGCGATTATCAACGCATCAAAAATTGGTCAATATATTGCGGATGAGTTGAATCGTCGACTCTCTGTACATGATGTCAATGTGCGTGGTTTCGGCATGATGATTGGTATTGAGTTGCCAAAAGATTGCGCAGAATTGGTTGCTCGTGCACGAGATGAAAAGCAACTGATCCTCAATGTCACAGCAGGAAACGTGGTGCGTTTATTACCACCGTTGAATCTGACACAAGATCAAGCAGATGATTTACTCAATCGCTTAGTCCCATTGATTGAAGACTTCTTGGCTTAAAGGCTTTTTAAAGTTTTAGAGTAAAGAAAAAGGTTCTCATATGGAGAACCTTTTTTTAATTTGGCATTACAGTGTAATGACGATAAATCTAAGATTAGAACAAACCACTAAAGAACAGTTTGATATGGTCGATCAAACGAGCAAAGAAGCCTGATTCTTCAACTGCTTTTAGAACGACCAAAGGCTGTTCTGCAACGACTTTACCATTTGATGTTGCTGTGATTTTACCAACGACTTGACCTTGCTTCAGTGGTGCACGAAGCTCAGGGTTAACTTGCAGTTTGGTTTCGATATTGTCTGCTTGACCTTTTGGCATGGTCGTCGCAAGCGCGTCAACGATACCTAGCTGTACAACATCTTCTTGACCAAACCACACTGGACTTGTAGCTAATGCCTGTTTGGCAGGGCGGATAATTGTTGTTTCAAAGTTGCCAAAGCCCCAGTTGAGCAATTCACGTGTTTGCGTTGCACGTGCTTGCATGGTTGGTGCGCCCATGATCACGGTGATCAAACGCATTGGACCACGCTTACTTGAAGTGGTTAAACAAAATCCTGCTTCTTCGGTATGTCCAGTCTTAAGACCATCTACGCTTGGATCGGTATAAAGCAAAGCATTACGATTACCTTGCTTGATGCCATTGAAGGTAAATTCTTTTTCTGAATAGATTGGATAGTATTTTGAACTATCGTGAATAATGTGTTTTGCCAAGTTCGCCATATCGAGCGCACTGGAATAGTGACCTTCAGCTGGCATACCTGTTGAGTTGATGAAGTTGGTATCGTTCATGCCGATACGTTTCGCCTCTTGGTTCATCATATGCGCAAAGGTGCCTTCATTGCCTGCAATATGTTCAGCCATCGCCTTTGACGCATCATTACCCGACTGGACGATGATGCCACGAAGCATTTCTAAAGCTGTTGCTGTACCGTTTAGCGGAACGTACATACATGATTCGCTACTGCTCCCACGACACCATGCCGATTCATTCATACGAACTTTTTCGTCTTCGGTGAGTTCACCTTTGAGTAATTTTTGTTCGATGATGTAGCTCGTCATCATCTTGGTCATAGATGCAGGCGCAAGATGCTCATTTTCATTTTTTGATGCGAGGATTTTACCTGAGTCAAAATCCATGATGACGTATGATTTATTATCCAGTTCAGGTGGTGAAGGGATCACCGTTGCAGCATAGCTCAGCTGGGCAGTTGAAGCGATCAGTGTTGCTGTGAGAGTTGTTGTGTAGGTCATTGTTGATGCGAAACGGCGAGCCATGCGATGTTATCCAATACGAAATTTAACAAAATCTAAAAACAACATTCTAAAATAGCAATGCGCTTAAACCAAATGATTTAAGCGCATTTCAGCTGTATTTTTGTTAATTGATTTTGCTGGCTTGGATAATCTAAAGATATACAAGTCACTCAGTTAAAACACAGACATCATTTAAGTCGTTTTTTTACCCCATTGCACCATTTCTAGACACACTTCACGATTGTCTTCACGGCTGTATTTAGACGCATTTTGGCGAGCTTGGGAAAGGACTTCTTGATAGTCACCTTCTTCACTCAATGCTTCTACAGCAAGTACAGGGTCTGAAATACCTGGTAGCATTTCGGTGAGCATACGCTCATAGCCTTTGTTAAAATTCTGATTTTTGCCAATGATGTCAGGGCAGATTTCTGAGAGTACATGTACCACAGCGACTTCTTCTTTCGTGGTTTGAATCGCAGGAGTGATCTCGATGTTATTTTCTGCTTTCTCAGCAGACTTTGATTTGTCAGCTTCAGCAAATACTGAAAAGCTAGAAAGCGTTAAAAGGGTTGCGCTCAATGTCACAGCCAATACATTTTTTACCGATTTTTGCATTATAAAAACCTTCAATTCATACAGAGTTTGCAAATTTCTTTTACAATAGCCAAGCTTACAATTCGTGACTAGATGACTTTTGTAGACTTTTTTGTAGATTGTTTAACCGAGTAATAACGTGAATATATTAATTTCTAATGATGACGGTGTGTTCGCACCGGGTATTCAAGCCTTAGCAAAAGCTTTATCTGAAATTGCCAATGTGACTATTGTTGCACCCGAAAGTGAGCGTAGCGGATTTTCATCTGCACTGACTTTAGATCGTCCGCTTCGTGCGACAGAGATTTCTCCAAAAGTTTGGGCGGTGAATGGTACGCCAGCGGATTGCGTCTATCTTTCGATGAATGGGTTGTTTAATCATCTTGCGCAGAGTGATACGCCAGATCAGCATTTTGACTTGGTGGTGTCAGGGATTAATAGTGGTCCAAATCTTGGCGATGATGTGTTGTATTCGGGTACGGTTGGCGCTGCATTTGAAGGTCGGTTGATGAAACAACCTGCGATTGCGGTTTCTTTTGCAGGGCCAAATGTGCGTAGCTATGAACATCCTGATGATTATGCAAAAGCTGCAAATTGGGTTAAAGACTTTGTCAAAGCAGGGCTACCGAGTTTGCCACCACGTCATATTTTGAATATTAATATTCCAGATGTTGAGGAGTATGCAGGGGTGCAAGTCACGCATCTTGGACGTCGTACGCAATCCAAGCCAATCACAAGTCATGTTGATCCACGTGGTCGTCAGGTGTATTGGATTGGACTTTCTGGTGAAGCGATTGTTGAAGTGAATAAAGAGGCAGGTGCGATACAGTCGGATTTTTACGCAGTGCTCAACAGCTATATCAGCATCACGCCGATCAAGATGGATTCGACAAATTACGAATTGCTCGAGCAGTTGGCAGAGCAAGTTGGTTAAAAGACGCCAAACAATTGATATTGAAGAATTGACTATGATTCAAATATGCATAAAAAAACAGCAAATGTAAGAAAATATGTTATTGCTTTGTGACATTTTCAATCTGCAATGCAAAGTTTTGGCAATATTTGGTATCCTCAAAGGCATCGATAGATGATGTTATTTTTATTTAAAAAATTTGTTTAGAAGTCAGGAATTTTGATTCATGGAATACCGTGTTATCCGTAATGTAATGGTGCTTAGTGTATTGTCAGGTACGCTTTTCGTTGGATGTGCTTCGAAACCGACCATTAATCAACAAAGCTCACGGGTATTTTATGTCCCAGAATTTTATACCGTAAAATCAGGCGATAGCCTCAGTAAAATTGCGCAGAAATACGGTTTGGATTATCGAGAGATTGCCCGAATTAATAATATTGAGACTATGGATATCATCTACGTTAATCAATCACTGCGTTTACGAGGAAACAGTAAAAACACCTCTAGACTGGTGCAAACTCGCCCAATCCAAGAGCAAGGCACGATTCAACGCGAAAGTGTCTTGACCCAAGCGCAGAATGCGACAGTACCTAATCAAGTCAATGTGGTTCAGCCTAACATCCCGACGACTGCACCAGCTGTTGGGCTAGGCAATACACCCGCACCAACGATTAATCCAAATCCAGTTGCAACCTCGACGCAAGGTTTGAACTGGGTGATGCCGAGTAATGGTCGAGTAATTGATCGCTATGACTTGAGTCAAAATAAAAAAGGCGTTCGATTTGCAGGGAATTCAGGCGATCCAATCTATGCAGCCGCAGCAGGTGAAGTAGTTTATGCTGACGATGGGTTGAAAGAATATGGTCAATTGGTCTTGTTGCGTCATAGCAATGGCTACATTACAGCCTATGCGCACAATAGCAAACTGGTTGTCAAAAACGGTGATAAAGTCACTGCAGGTCAAAAAATTGCTGAGATGGGTAGCACAGGAACGAACAAAACCATGTTGGAATTCCAAGTTCGACTTGACGGTAAGCCTATTGATCCTGTAAGTATTTTGCCAATTAGTTAAGCTGATTGTATTTTATTTGCTGATCTTTTCGTTTAAGATCAAGTTATTAAATAAGTTGAGTATCAAGTTGTGTTAGAAAATCTTCGTGCGATGGGTGTATTTGCCTGCGTGGTAGAGCGTGGATCTTTTAGTGGCGCTGCCAAAGATCTAGGTATTACAACCAGTGCGGTGAGCCAACAAATTCGCTCACTTGAACTTGAGCTCAATGTCACCTTGCTTCATCGCTCTACACGTAAAATTAGCATGACAGAAGCAGGGCAAGCTTTTTTTCAAAGCTGTCAGGAGATGATGGCAGCTGCTGAGCGTGGCAAAATACGCATTAGCGAACTTCAAGACAATCTGATTGGTGAACTGCGCCTTGCAACATCTCCAGAGCTTGCTTCACTGCATATTGTGCCTGCATTATCTCGATGGATCATGGCGCATGAAACATTGAAAGTGAACATTCTTGCATCAGAGCAATATTTGAACTTGATTGAAGAGCGCATTGATGTTGCGATTCGTATGAGTCAGCATATCAGTGATGATGAGTTTGAAGTCTATCCGATGGCTCGTGTTCAGCAAATCTTGGTTGCATCGCCAAGTTATCTTAATCAACGTCCTGCGATTGAGCATCCTAAAGATTTATTGGAGCATCAACTATTGCCTGTAGATTTGATGAAGAATTTTTCTAAACTCAAATTTAGCAATGAAAAAACTGGCGAAAATGTTGAGCTTGAAGTCCCTGTAAAAGTACGCACTAATAATGTTTTTGTGATGAAAACATTATGTCATGAAGGGCATGGTATCGGTCGAATCTTGCACCTCGATGCACAGCAAGAGCTCAAGCGTGGTGAGTTTGTCGAAGTATTGCCTGATTGGAAACTTCCTGAATATACCTTGTATGCAGTGACCTTGAAGCGTGAGCAACAACCTGTAAAAGTGATTCGTTGTATTGAAGCGCTGAAAAGCTATTTTTCACAGCTACCTGGTGGACGTTAAATACTAAAATTTAACAATGCAAAAGCGAATACTGAAAAGCTAAATTTCATAAAGGTTGATTCGTGTGAATCAGCCTTTTTTTTTCGAACAAGTTTTTTGATTATTTTTCAGTTAGCAATTTTTATGATCGAAATCTTAGCGATGAGATATACATTGCAGATATAGACAAAAGCATTTTGTTCTCTGTAATATGCAAAAACGGTCACATTCTATAATGATGAAGAATTAGGGAAAACGTCATGACAAATCTAGCGAGTTTAGTTGAAGCAATTGCCAAGCAAGCACTTGGCGGGCAAACAGGCGCAGGGCAACAACAAAGCACTACTCAAAATCATCAAAATACACAGCAAAATGCCAATAATGCAGGTGGCTTAGGCAGTATCTTGGGCTCTGTGCTTGGCAATCTAGGCGGTGCATCTCAGCAAAATGCAAATAATGCAGGTGGGCTAGGCAGTATCCTCGGTTCTGTGCTTGGGCAACTCGGCGGTACGCAAGGTCGTACTGGCGGTGGTGGTAAGAGTGGATTGTTGATTGCAGTGTTACCAATCGTTTTGGCGTGGATTCAAAAGCAAGGTGGTTTGCAAGGTGCACTTGATAAACTCACCAAATCAGGTCTTGGTAGTCAAGCTCAATCTTGGGTAGACCCAAGTACAGCGCAAAACCAAAGTGTACAAACTGAGCAAGTGCAACAGTTATTTGATGAGCAAGACATTGCACAAGTTGCAAATCAAACCAATGAGCCGACTCAGAACGTCTATGCGGCGATTGCGACGGTACTACCACAAATCATTGATTCGTTGACGCCACAAGGTCAGACAAGCAACTCAGGTGAAGCGAATAATGATATTCAAAATATCCTGAATAGCTTGAATATCAAATAAGTTTTCAGTTTAAAATTGAGATAAACGCAAAAAGCTGAGCATCATGCTCAGCTTTTTTGTTTTCTGAAAAAATCTATCGAAGCGTTTTGAAACTTATTAAAAAACTACTTCAACTTTTTCAGCTTCTTTTTCAGCTTTTTAACTTTGCTTTCTTGCTTACCGATTTTGCTCAAACGCTGTTTGATTTCAAGTTTTACAGATTGCAATTTTTTCTTTACCGCAGTTTTTTTGCTGACTTTCTTCGCCATTCTAATACTCCTGTGTTTTGTATGGTTTTCAAAAGACTTGCTGTACAAGATCTATTTCAAAAACCTCTACAAATTTTTAATCATTAAAAAATTGGCTTAAGTTACTTCAGGTAATTTAAGTCCTACATATTTACCTTAAAGACTACGGTCGGTCGGCGCAAGTTTACTTACGTTTTGTAATATGAATACAACATGTCCTAACGTGGTAAAAACGTACATTCAACGCATAAAGTTGCTATGCCGAAACAGTCGATTATGCTTAAATATCGGCTATTCGTTTTTATATTATTTCAAGAAATTAGGGATAATTCGTTGATGCGCTCCGATCAAAATAGTTCAAATCAAAATAGCAATGATCCAGAAATCATTGTGCAGATGCGTCAGTTGATTCAGATTTTAGCGAAACATAGCCATGCTTATTATGTGATGGATCAGCCGAGCATCAGTGATGCGGAATACGATCAACTGTTCCATAAGCTCAAAGATTTGGAAGCACGCCATCCTGAATACATTCAAAGCGATTCGCCAACGCAGAAAGTTGGCGGTGAGGCCTTAAAGAAATTCCAATCCATTAAACATGCTGTACCGATGTTGTCCTTGGGCAATGTCTTTAACTTTGATGAGCTCAAAGCCTTTGATCAGCGTATTCAAGATCGTCTACCCAATCAAAAAGTGCAATATGATGTCGAACTGAAACTTGACGGTTTGGCGATTTCACTGTGGTATAGAAACGGTCAACTGGTGCAAGGTGTTACTCGTGGCGATGGTGAAACAGGTGAAGACATTAGTCAAAATGTCCGTACTGTACGCAATATTCCATTGCAACTTATTGCTAATAGCAAGGGTAGCAATGCGCAAGGCGAGATTCCTGAATTACTAGAAGTGCGTGGTGAAGTTTTAATTCCCAAATCAGGCTTTGAAAAGCTCAATCGTGAAGCAGAACAAAAAGGTGAGAAAACCTTTGCCAATCCACGCAATGCCGCAGCAGGTAGTCTACGTCAGCTCGACCCGAAAATTGCCGCAAGTCGTCCACTGGCATTTTATGCGTACGGCATTGCGCAGTGTGAACCGCATCATGACTTAGATTCGATGAGTGCCAGTCTACACTGGTTAAAAACTTTGGGTTTTGAAATCGCCGAGCGACAATGGCTCGTGGATAGCATTGAAGATGTCGAAAATTGCTATCAAGAAATTATGCAAGAGCGTCCAAATCTCTCCGTTGAGATTGACGGTATGGTAATTAAAGTCGATAGCTTACAACAGCAAAAACAGCTTGGTTTTTTGAGTCGTGAGCCACGTTGGGCGACTGCGTATAAATTCCCTGCGCAAGCAGCGCTGACGACGGTTGATAATATCGAATGGCAAGTCGGACGTACAGGTACATTAACCCCTGTTGCACGCCTAAAACCTGTCTTCGTCGGTGGTGTGACGGTATCTAATGTCACGCTACATAATATCGGCGAGATTCATCGCCTTGATGTGCGAGTTGGCGATACAGTGAGCGTGTATCGGACTGGTGATGTGATTCCCAAAGTCGAAAAAGTTTGGCAAGAATTCCGTCCTGATACAGCCCAAGTGGTTGAATTACCAAGCCAATGTCCTGTGTGTGAGTCGCCTGTAGTCATGCCTGAGGGCGAAGCATTGGCACGTTGTTCGGGTGGTCTGTACTGTGCCTCACAGCGCATCGAAGCGATTCGGCATTTTGTGGCTCGTAAGGCGATGGATATTGAAGGTTTGGGTGATCGTTGGGTAGAGTCGTTGTTACATCTCGAATTACTGGATAATGTCGCAGATATTTACAGTTTACATCTGCATCGTGAAAAATTGCTCATCATTGAAAAGATGGGCGAAAAATCCGTTCAGAACTTAATCGATGCGATTGAACAAAGTAAAGAAACCGAGCTTCACCGATTCATCTATGCGCTGGGTATTCGTGGCGTGGGTGAAACCACAGCACGGATGCTTGCCAATCAATTCCAAACTTTAGATGCGTTGATGTCGGCGGATTTGGAACAACTCAAGAAAACGCCTGATGTGGGTGACATTACTGCAGAATGGATTTTTGATTTCTTTCATGCTGAGCATAATATCGAAGTGATTCAAGCCTTACTTGATGCAGGGGTTCACTGGGCTGCACCGCGAGCGCCGACACGTCAGCCACTCAATGGAGAAAGTTGGGTAGTCACAGGCACGCTTGCCAGTATGGGGCGTGATGAGGCGACACAGCGTTTGCAGGCGCTTGGTGCGAGGGTGTCGGGTAGTGTGTCGAGTAAGACCAAGTGTGTGGTGGCAGGTGAGAAAGCAGGCAGTAAACTCGATAAAGCGGAAAAGCTTGGTGTGGCGGTGATGAATGAAGATGAATTTTTGCAGATGTTGGGGGAGTTTCAGGTTTAAAAGTATTAAAATTCTCAATCTTAAAATTGGTTTAAGGATATGATGATTGATAATTTGGTAAATCAATTGTTAAACCTCAGCAAAATTGAATAATAAGGACGAAGTTAATGGAAGCAGGAAAAAGAACAATTAGAGATATTTTCAATAGAGGAAGAAATTTAGAAATTCCTTTTTTTCAAAGAGCTTATGTTTGGGATACCGAACAATGGCAAAGATTTTTAGAAGATATGCGTATGGTTTCAATAACCAAAAGACCATACTTTTTGGGCTCTGTCATTCTAAAGCAACAGGAAACCGCTTCCAATAAGGATTCGATATTAACTGTTATTGACGGACAACAACGACTTACGACATTGAACATTTTTTTAAAAGTGTTGTGTCTTAAAAATAACGCTGTTTCTGACTTTACAGAAACTTTTAAAAAGCAAAGAGATAAGTCAATTATTCTACTTCACAACCACAATGACCAATATTCATTTAATAAAGTTGTAAATCTTGAAGCAATTCAAGTTTTTAAAGACGTTTCAGAAAACGACCACATTCTCGCAGCTTATAACTTTTTCAATGAAAATATTACAGAAGACGACTTAACAAACTCTTTGGACTTCTTCAATATTTTAGACAATATCCTATTCGTTGGCATTGACCTTGGTTATGAAGAAGATGAACAACAAATATTCGATACAATAAACTCACTTGGTGTTCGATTGACAACAGCCGAACTGCTAAAAAACTACTTCTTCAAACGTGATGAAATCGAAAATTACGAGAAGTATTGGAAAAAGATATTTGAAAAAGATGATGAAACTAAAATCTACTGGGATAGAGAAATCACAACAGGTCGTTTAAAGAGAACATTCATTGACCTATTTTTCTACTCTTATCTTCAAATCAAAATTCAAGAACCAGAATTAAAAGTAAAAACGGAAGATAAAATTGAGTTTTCAAAGGTTGAAAGCCTTTTTGAATCATATAAGCGTTTTATAAGAGATTACAATTTGGATAAAACTGCAATCCTTGATGAAATCAGAGATTACGCAATCTTATTTAAAGACAATTTCGACTATGACATTGTAAACAATGAACTCACTAATGAAAGCGGAATTGAAAGAATTAATGCAATAATCTTTGGGCTTGACACTTCAACTTTAATTCCATACACGCTTTACATTCTCAAAAATGTAGATGACCAAAATCAACGGAATGAATTGTTCGAGTTTATAGAAAGCTATGTAATGCGAAGAATGGTTGTTAAGGCAACTACGAAAAATTACAACCAACTATTTACCGACAGACTTATATCAAACAAAATTCTATCAAAGGAGCAGTTTATCCAATTCCTCGAAACAAAAAATGATAAAGTAAACTATCTGCCAAATGACACGGAATTAAAACAAGGATTTGAAAATTCTGTACTAATCAATAAGCAAACGGCAGGAATTATTTACCTCATTGAATCTAAAATTAGGAACAGACACAAACAAGCAACCCAGCTTTTAGGAATTAATAAATACAGTTTAGAGCATTTAATGCCTAAAAAATGGGAAAATAAATGGAATAGTGTTTCAACCAAAGAAGCCAAAGACTATCGGAACTTCAAATTAAAGACTTTGGGCAATTTGGCTATTATCACACAGTCGTTAAATGCTTCTATTCGAGATGCAAATTGGCCAACCAAGAAAAGAGGAAGCGGAAATAAAGAGGGATTAACTCACTATTCGGGCGGAATTGAAACTCTTGCACCATATCTTGAATTAAGCGAATGGAACGAAACAGAAATTGAAAAAAGAGCTGAATTTCTATTAAATAAAGCAAAGGAAATATGGAAAGCATAAGAAGTTGATAGTATCAGTACTTAACACTCATCGATAATGTAAGCATCGTTAGATTTATCACTATTTAGAGCTTTATATTGTTACCTTATGTTAGAAATGAAGTACTATGATTATAATTTGTTAGTAAGTAAAAAATCCAAACGCCGTAACATTTGGATTTTTTAACGCATAACTTTTAAAGAAAAAAATTACTTTTCAACAAAAGCACGTTCGATCACATAGTCGCCCATCACACCCATACGAGGTGACTCAACCAAACCATGTTGATCAAGCAACGCCGCCACATCTTTTAAGAATGCAGGGCTACCGCAAAGCATGGCACGGTCAGTTTCACGATTGAATTTTGGTAAACCGATCTTTTCAAATAGCGTACCTTCTTCGATATGCGTCGTGACACGACCTTGCGTATGGAACGGCTCACGCGTCACAGTTGGGAAATAGATCAATTTTTCTTTGATCATCAAATCTTCAAACCATTCATTGTTTGGTAGTTCATCCAAGATCAAATCTTGATAAGCCAACTCACTGATATAACGCACACCGTGTACCAAGATCACTTTTTCATATTTTTCATAAGTTTCAGGATCACGGATCAATGAAAGAAATGGCGCAAGTCCCGTCCCTGAAGAAAGGAGATACAAATTTTTCCCAGGTAACAAATCATCATGTACCAAAGTACCTGTCGGTTTTTTTGAGATTAGAATCTCATCACCGACTTGGACTTTTTGCAAGATCGACGTCAAAGGACCGTCTTGTACCTTGATCGAGAAAAACTCTAACTCTTCCTCGTAGTTGGCACTAGCAATCGAGTAGGCACGCATCAATGGTTTGCCATTCACTTCCAAACCGATCATTACAAACTGACCATTCTTAAAGCGCAGGGCAGTGTCACGAGTGGTTTTAAAACTAAATAAAGTATCATTCCAGTGATGAACGTGAGTGATACGTTCTACATTAAATGCAGCCATTTACTTCTCAATAATTGCTCAATAAAAACAGACTGCTATTCTAATCTAAAACGATTCTCGATACACTGAATATAATTAATGGGCTTTATCAAAAAAAGTGATGAACGATCAGATTTCCATGCCGATAATCGGTTATATGTGTTCGCCATTCGTGGAAAAATTTGGCATTCCAAGACAGTCAAACCTTGTCAATACAACGAGTTATATTAAACTGATTGCGCCTTATGATGATATCAACGCATTTCAAGGGATTGAGCAATTTAGTCATCTGTGGTTGCTTTGGCAATTTCATGCTAACGATGTGAAAAAAAGTGATAACGCTGTCGATAAAGCTGGAATATTTCAGCCGATGATTCGTCCGCCACGCTTAGGTGGCAATCAGAAAATTGGTGTGTTTGCCAGTCGTAGCATGTATCGACCATCACAGATCGGTCTATCCGTAGTACAGTTCCTTGAAGTGAAAAAGGTTAAAGATGAACTGCGTTTGTATGTACGAGGCGCTGACATTTTGGATGGCACGCCGATCGTGGATATCAAGCCGTATCTCGCCTATGCCGATGCGATTCCTGATGCGGTGAGCGGTTATGCGCCTGATGCACCGCAGATTTTACAGGTGGTTTGGTCAGAAGAAGCAAGCATTCAAAAGCAAAAACTATTAAATGAAAATATATGTACGGAACAAATATTTCAAGAGTTAGAACAAGTGCTTGCACAAAATCCCAAACCTGCCTATCAGAATGATCCTGAACGGGTTTATGGACTCAGTTTTGCTAATCTCAATGTGAAGTTTCAAATTTCAGAGGAAACTGTGAAAATTTTTGATATGTATAGTTTGTAGGATATTTTAAGTTGAATGACTGAGTTGTAGGAATTAATTTGATTCGTTTTATTTATAGCGTTTTGCGCCCATATTTATGAGCGCAAAGATTTCACAGTTTATTCAATTGACGCTTTAATCTTTTCTGCCAAAGCTTTGATTTTCTCTTGATCACCCATTGTACTTGCATGTTTACCAAGCTGATGCACTGACGATGGAATTAAGTGGAAGTGAATGTGTGGCACAGTCTGACCTGCTTCTTCACCAGAGAGTTGCATGAGTACAATCCCTTTATGATCTAATGCTTTTTCTATGGCTCTTGCGACTTTTTGTACAATTTGAATTGTATATGCTGCGTCTTCAGGATTGAGGTCAAGTAAGGTGATAGCAGGGGATTTTGGAATCACCAAAGTGTGCCCATCTGCTTGCGGCATGATGTCCATAAAGGCAAGGGTTTTCTCATCTTCATAGACTTTGATGGCAGGGATTTCACCACGGAGAATTTTTGCAAAAATATTTTGATCGTCATATGCCATGATGCATTAGTCCTTGTTCAGTTGTTCTTAAAAATATGAATTGCTAACAGTGTATCGTAAAAAAAGCCGAATGAAATGCTCATTCGACTTTCTTTTTGACGAGTTTAACTAACTTAGACTGGGACTCAGAAACTGCAACTCAGATTACAAATCTTTTTTAGGGCAATTCAGCTCTTTTTCTTTCTCTTCGATTTGCGCTAAACGTTTTGCTTCAGGTCCGCTGAATTTTGGCTTTTTGGTATGACAGTCACTATTACCATATTTCTTTTTGGCGTCTTCATCTTTGAAGCAATAGCCGTGTGCTGCGTGGATTAAGGCTTTTTGTTGTTGTAATTTGTCGCATTGTGCATCGGCTGCATATGCGCTACCAAAGCCTGCGAGAACAAGACTAGAGATGGCGATACTTTTCAAGACCATGCTTTTTATAGCGATGCGTTTTAAGCTAAGTTTCATGATATGTATTCCTCTTTTGTATTCGCTGAGTACATGTGTTGAGTATAAAACATATATGGTGTCCATGTGAATATGTTTCAATTTATTTCGAATGATTAAAGTTGTACAAGTGTAAATTAAGGCAAACATTCATGCGAATATCATCATGTTTTCTTCACATTTTTGTCAAATTCAGCCTTTTAAACGTCATTCAATTTTAATATTTGTCCAGCTTTCATAGAGCTTGACTGCACTAGAAAAGTCACTTTCAGCATCACTGGTTAAGTTCGCCGTTTGAATAAGGTTTTGGGTGAGGCTCAGCAAAGGTGTAGGGAGTTTGGCTTGTTGTGCTAAAGATATGGCGATTCCTGTATCTTTTGCGAGTAAAGGCAGGGCAAAGGTCAGCGGAAATTCACGGTTTAAAATACGCTGAGGTAAGACCATTTCCGTCACTGCGCTTTTACCACTGGAAGCATTAATACATTCGAGTGCATTGTTTAGATCAACACCATTGGCTTTGAGCGTGGTGAAGCCTTCTGCGGTTGCCCAGAGGTTGGCTGCGAGGAGCATATTATTGACTGCTTTGACCGCAAAACCTGCACCTGAGTCACCCACATGTTTGATCAATCCACCAAAGGGTTCAATTGCAGAATAAGCTTGCTCAAAAGCTTTGGTATCACCACCAATCATGACGGTTAATGTGCCTTTTTCCGCACCGATGGTTTGACCTGATACAGGCGCATCAAGAAAATAAGCACCGTGTTCTTGCAGAAACTTCGCCATTTTTACCGCAGATTCAGGCACGCCACTGGTACAATCGACCCAAATTGCACCTGATTTGGGAGGATATTGCGTAATGATCGCTTCTACTTCGACACTGGTCGGTAAGCAGGAGAAAATAATGTCTGCTTGTGTTGCGGTTTCAATATCGACGGCTTGTGTGCTGTATTCTGAGGCATGTTGTTCGGCTTTGGCGAAATTACGATTCCAAACTAAAACTTGTTCGAATGACTTCGGCAAATGTGAAGCCATACGATAACCCATTGCACCTAAACCGATGAACGCAATAGAAATAGACATCATAGCTCCTGAATCTAATAACGATATTCAAATGAAGCACTTAATCTATCACGCTGAGGCGAATGCGCAAAACGGAGATATATGACTTTTTATTAATGTTCTAAGGATTTGTTTGAATAGAAGACATTTGCATAATTTGACAAGATTTTCGCATCAAAGCTGTGCATAATATAAAATTGCTGTTTTTTGTGCTGTTCTGAATATCAATTCAAACTGTCATGTGAAAGAATTACAGTGTCAAGGTAATAGTCGGATCGTTACGTTGTATCTCGTTTGTATAGCGTATCTAGGCTAGAGGTTTTAAGAATAATAGGATTGTTCATGAGTGTAGCGACTGGTCAATATGCGCATCGTGTCATTAGTACCATTTTCCTCGTATCATTTGGTATTTATTTGTTTTTGGCGACGGTGACATATACACCTTTTGATCCGGGTTGGATGCGTGTGTCGAGTGATACACAGCAGGTCAGTAATGCCAGTGGCGTAGCGGGAGCTTGGCTTGCCGATATGTTGTATGGCTTATTTGGCTGGGCGGCATTGCTGTTGCCTGTGTTTTTGATTATTGAAGCGATCCAAGTGTGGTGGCCTCGTAGCTATTTAACACGACCATTTCGCTATGCGGCACAATTCTTCATCATTTTGACCACTGCGACCTTGTTGTATTTCTTTTGGCAAGTGCCTACAGATTCTTTAGTCAACGCTTCGGGTGGTATTATTGGCTATGAAGTTGGGCGTAGTTTATCTAGTTTGGTGGGTTTGTATTTTTCAATTTTCTTTTTAGTGGTGTTTGTATTTGCCTTATGGACTTTAGCCTTTAAAATTGAATGGTTGAAAACAGGGCAACTCATTAAGAATATTCCTGATTATCTGAATGATTTATTCTATAAAAATGTACCTACGGATTCTGAAGACTTTGATCTGAGTCTAGGTAAGCAGTCTACATCGAGCACTGCAACCAATTCATCACATGCGAAATCTAAGGTACAGCCTTTAGATGAGTTTGAAGAACACCACGCAGTTCGAAATGATGATGATCAAAGTTTCTTACATCAACAATTTCAGGATGAGATACAGCACGATCTTGTAGAACATCAATTAGAAAAAAAGATCGCCACGCAACCGAATGCGCATTCATTTGATGATGCGTTTGCCTCGAGTTCTAACTATGATAATTCGCAAATTCAAAAACCGATCCCAAATGATACGTATCACAATGATCCATCGCATGATGAAATTAGTCAGTTGATTGCAGAAGCAGATCGTCATTTGAGTGAGCAACACGCTCGACCAAATTCAGCAGATTTTTCACACGCTTCATCTCAACAATCACAACAACAAAAGTCAGTATTAGACTGGAGTGATGATGAGGTTTTTGATGAGCTTCTTGCTGCTGTACCTGATGCACAACAACATCATCAAGCTACTGCGAAACATGCCATATTTGATCAAAAGCCTGTTGAAGAATCAGACTTAGATGCAGAGCAACGTGCTTATTTGAATGATAGCTTTTCGCAAGCGGTGCAAAATCATGAGCAACTTGTGCAAAATGAGCAGAAAGATTTACATCATTTAAATAAAGAAGAATTCATCGAAGCTTGGCAAGAAACAGCAGGTAAGCCAAAAGAAGAGCAAAGTGATGATTTTTGGGATGATTTGGATGCACCTTTAACTGATGCGTCAGGTCGTCCTGTGTCTGCTGCCATGCAAGTAGTTGAGAAACGTAAGCATTTATCCAAACTCCCTGAGATGGAATTGCTCGACAAAGTTGATCCGAATAAAAAGGTCAATTTCACCAAAGAACAATTAGATCGCTTGTCTGAATTGCTAGAAATCAAACTGCAAGATTTTAATGTTAAAGCAACTGTGGTGGAAGCACAGCCCGGTCCTGTGGTAACACGATTCTTACTTGATCTTGCACCGGGTGTAAAAGCTTCGAAAGTTACTAATATTTCACGAGATTTGGCGCGTTCTATGTCTATGGCATCGGTACGTGTGGTCGAAGTGATTCCGGGTAAACCGTATATTGGTATTGAGATTCCAAATAGTGCACGTGAAATGGTACGTTTGGTCGAGCTTTTGGAAACGCCAACTTATCGTGATCCAAGTGGTTTGATCAGCATGGCGATGGGTAAAGATATTTCAGGTAATCCTGTATTGACCGATCTTGCCAAAGCACCACATATGCTCGTCGCAGGGACAACAGGTTCAGGTAAATCTGTGGCAGTAAATGCCATGATTCTGTCGATGCTCCTCAAATATACACCTGATCAATTACGTTTAATTTTGATTGATCCGAAACAGCTTGAACTAGCCAACTATAATGATATTCCTCATTTGCTCACACCCGTCGTTACCGATATGAAAGATGCGGTCAGTGCGCTCAACTGGTGTGTGAATGAGATGGAACGACGTTATAAGCTAATGTCGTTCATGAAGATTCGTAAAATCACCGACTACAATCGCAAAGTCGAAGAGGCGTTAATTAGTGGTGAAGATTTGATTGATCCAACGTGGAAGCCAAGTGATTCTGCAACACAAGAACGTGCACCAAGATTAACACCGCTACCAATGATCGTCATCGTTGCCGATGAGTTTGCGGACATGATCATGCAAGTCGGTAAAAAAGCTGAGGAAATGATCACACGCCTTGCGCAGAAATCACGTGCAGCAGGGATTCACTTATTACTTGCGACACAGCGTCCGTCGGTTGATGTCATCACAGGTTTGATCAAAGCCAATATTCCGACTCGTGTCGCACTTCGTGTAAATAGTAAGATTGACTCTCGAACGATTCTCGATGCAGGCGGTGCAGAGGATTTGCTTGGTCATGGTGATATGCTGTTCTTAGGACCTGGGAAAATTGAGCCTGAACGTGTGCATGGTGCGTTTATCAGTGATGATGAAGTGAATCGCATCTGTGACGCATGGCGTGAACGTGGCTCACCTAATTATGTCGATGAAATCCTGACACCATACGATGAAGAAGGTGGTTCTGCGGGTGGTTATGACTCGGGCGAAGGTTCGGCGGATCGTGATGCACTTTATGATGAATGTGTATCCTTCGTACTTGAGTCACGCAAAGTTTCTGTGTCGTCATTACAACGTAAGTTCAGTTTGGGTTATAACCGTGCTGCACGTATTGTTGATCAAATGGAAGAAAATGGTCTAGTTAGCCCAATGGGTGCCAATGGTAAGCGTGATATTTTAGTTTGATATGACAGTCTGATCTTTTAGTCTAATTGGGCTTAATTTAACGGTCTAAATGATAGAGAATAGTTTTGTCATTTAGACCGTTTTGTTTTTACGATTTTTTATTTTATAGATGTGTTGAGGAAGCGATGTTTATTGCCTTAGCGACCTTAGTGTTTATTCACTTTTGCGCATTAATTACTCCTGGCCCTGATTTTTTTTAGTTTCTCAGACGGCGATTAGTCGCTCTCGATGTGATAGCTTAATGGTCGTAGCAGGGATTACGCTGGGTGTGATGATTTGGGCGATGTTGGCATTATTGGGGTTAAATATTTTATTTGAGCAAGTACATTGGCTGAAAAGATTACTCTTTGTCGCAGGTGGGATTTATTTGTGTTGGCTCGGCTATCAGATGCTCCGTTCAGCATTTGCTCAGCAAGATGCGAATCGTACAATGCACATTCCAACTTTCCCTCAATCCGCTTGGCGTTTCTTTTTACAAGGTTTTTTGACGAATCTGCTAATCCAAAATCAGTGATCTATTTCGGTAGTGTATTTTCACTTTTCTTAAATAATCCTTTTTTGGATGATTTGCATGGCTTACTTTTTGTGATTGTAGCGGTTGAAACTTTTTTGTGGTTTTTTGCTGTGACTTTTATCTTCTCAATCCCTAAGTTTAAGCAAGCTTATGAAAAAGCACAGCAATGGATTGATGGTTTTTCTGGTGGTATTTTTACCGCATTCGGCTTGTACCTCTTAGGTCAGAAGTAATTCAATGCTAAAAAAATTAAGGATTCCATAAAAAATGCGAGTAATCAAACTCGCATTTTTTTGAATAAGGACTTAGGCTCAATGCTACTTAATGACTTGGCTTGACGCGCCAGTAATAATGCACATAGCACAACAGCATAATCACGATACAACCAATAAAACTTGCACGCATACTTGGGTCAAAAGCCATACTCATGCCAGTGATCACACAGAAGATACCACCCAAGATCGGAACAATTGGATAAAGTGGCGCTGAAAATTTCAACTCTTGTCGAGTTTTACCTGCCTTGTACCACTCACGGCGGAAGTTGAATTGACTGATACAAATCGAAATCCACACAATGACCATCGTGAAAGCGGCGATGTTCAACAAATTTACAAAGATCGCTTCAGGTGCAAAAAACTCAGACAACAATCCCGGCAGAGCACCCATCATCGTTGCCATAATGGCGATCAACGGTGTACCTGAACGTGAAAGTTTTGAGAAGACTTTTGGTAATTTATTTTGATCGGATAATGACCATAGCATGCGTGATGCAGCATAAAGCCCTGAGTTGGCAGCTGAAAGCAATGCCGTGATGATGACAAAGCGAATAATATCTTCTGCATAAGGAATACCGATGCGTGAAAATACGCTGACAAATGGACTATGACTTAGTCCATGCGCACTATCGACAGCAGTGGCTTGATACGGCAACAGGGCGCTAATAATGACAATCGTCCCAACAAAGAAAATTAATAATCGCCAAATCGCCGCATTGATCGCCCTAGGAATATTCTTTTCAGGATTTTCTGTTTCACCTGCAGCAACACCGATCAACTCTGTGCCTGAGAATGCAAAATTCACCACGAGCATGGTTGCAAAGATTGGCCCTAAGCCTTCAGGAAACCAGCCATGTGCAGTTAGATTACTAAATAGTGGTGCAGTATCGTAGCCTTGCATTGGCAAAATACCAAAGATCGCCAAACATCCCAGCAGAATAAAGACGATGACTGTGACAACTTTGACGATTGCCAGCCAAAACTCAGATTCTGCAAAGAAACGTGTTGAGCTGACATTCAAAATAAAGACCGTCGCCGCAAAAATAATCGTCCAAATCCACATCGACACATGTGGAAACCATTCCTGCATGAGTAGTGCAGCAGCAGTAAACTCCGTTCCTAGTGTGACAGTCCACGTCAGCCAATACATCCACGTGATCATGTAGCCTGTGGCTGGATTGATATAACGATCTGCATAGGCACCAAATGAACCTGCCACTGGCATATGTACAGCAAGCTCACCTAAGCACAACATGACCATATAAGCGATCAAACCACCAAGCGCATAAGCGATGATTGCGCCGATAGCGCCAGTCTGGGAAATCACTTCACCAGACCCTAAAAATAAGCCTGTACCAATCGCACCGCCTAGTGAGAGCATCACCAAATGACGTCGTTGCATGGCACGTTTTAATTGTGGAGTAGCTGTATTCGACATTTATGATTCAAACGAAAAAGGAATCTATTGTAGGTGCAGTTTTATTAAGAATAAAGTTTTGACTGCAATTCACTGGGAAAATTTGCCGAAATTGACAGTGTATGGATCAATTTTCGGCAAAAAAACATTATTTGAATTATGATGAAAAAAATTTTTAAATTTCTTGTTGCTGAGCAGGCGTATATTGAATCGCATTATTCATTAAGTGACAGAATAATTCGGCAGTTTTCTGGGTGTCGTATAATGCAGAATGTGCTTCTTTACCATCAAACTCAATCCCAGCCTGAATACATGCACGTGCCAAAACAGTTTGCCCAAATGCAGCAGCACTGAGCGATACCGTATCAAAAACAGAAAAACTATGAAATGGATTTTGATTCTTCGTACTTGTGCGAGCAATTGCAGCTTGTAAAAAACCCAAATCAAAATGCGCATTGTGACCGACAAGCACGCAGTGCGTACATTGCTGTTCTCGGCGAATAGTATTTAATGATTTAAAAATACGTTTTAATGCGTCACGTTCATCTTCTGCCATTGCCATTCGCATCGGATTGAACGGATCAATTCCAGTGAAATCCAGCGAGCGACGATCAAGATTTGCGCCTACAAAAGGATTGATATGTGCTTGAAAAGCTTCGCCTTGCGTAAATTGTCCATGTTCATCATAGACAATTGGAATACAGGCAATTTCTAAGAGTGCATCAGTCTGTGCATTAAAACCTGCTGTTTCTACATCGACAACAACTGGTAGAAACCCACGAAAACGCTGTCCAATCAGAGGGATTTCATTGCTAGATTTGCTATTGGTAGCTTCGTTTTGACTTTGTACAGCTTGATTTTCATTACTCATTTTAACTTCCCCCCGAAACAACAGACCAGTCTATCGTCTGTCCTGCATGGAGCGGGATGATGTCATCGTTTGGCAAATAATCCATACGCTCAGCAATGGTTTGTGGTTTACGCACTAAAGTGATGGTATCAGTATTGCGAGCTAGACCATAGAAGTCTGCGCCAAAGTGACTTGCAAAACCTTCAAGTTTTTCAATTTTACCCATTTGATCAAAGGCTTGGGCATATAGCTCAATCGCATATGGCGCACTATAACAACCTGCACAGCCACACGCATTTTCTTTTTTGCTTTGCGCATGTGGTGCAGAATCTGTGCCTAAGAAAAATTTTGGATTGCCACTGGTTGCCACTTCAAGCAAGGTGGTTTGGTGACTTTGACGTTTTAAAATTGGTAAGCAATAGAAATGCGGTTTCACGCCACCGACCAATAAATCATTACGATTAAACAATAAATGCTGTGGTGTGATCGTTGCTGCGACATTACGACCTTGTTCTAAGACAAAGTTGGCTGCATCAGCTGTGGTAATGTGTTCAAGTACCATTTTTAAGTTTGGGAATTGACGTAATAAAGGGGTCAATACTTCATCGAGAAAGCGTTTTTCACGATCAAAAATATCGACGTGATTGTGTGTCACTTCACCATGAAGTAAAAGCGGTACTTGGTGTTCTTCAAGCTGCTCAATAACATGATAGACCTTGCGAATATCACTGACACCACTGTCGGAGTTTGTTGTCGCACCCGCAGGATAGAGTTTAATCGCATTGACTTCATTTGAAGCTTTAATCTTTGCTACTTCATCAGGTACGGTATGATCGGTGAAATACAGCACCATCCGTGGATCGAAATTCACACCTTCAGGCACATGCGCCATGATACGTTCACGATATGCTTGCGCTTCGCTCACTGTTTTTACTGGTGGCACCAAATTTGGCATACAAATCACACGATTAAACTGACGGGCGAGGTCAGGTACTGTTCGTTTCAACGATTCACCATCACGAAGATGTGCGTGCCAATCATCAGGTTGTAAAATAGTGATGCTATCCAAGACGTTCATACCACAAATGAAATTGCGCACATGATAAAGCAAAATCCTTAAATTTCCTAAGTGTATTGTGCGAAAAGTTTGCAGTTATTTCGGCTATTTCTTGTTAGACTGAAAACAAGTTTTATGAATATTTTGATTGAAAAAATGGCGACACTTACAGAAATATTGGCGTGGTGCGAGCAGACTTTACAGGTTTCGCAGTTTAAAGATTATTGCCCAAACGGTTTGCAAATCGAAGGCAAAGCTGAAGTGCAAACTTTGGTAAGTAGTGTTACGGCTTCTCAAGTGGCGATTGAGCAAGCACTGGACTTAAAAGCTGATGCGCTCTTGGTACATCATGGTTATTTTTGGAAAGGCGAACCTAGCCCTTTGACAGGAATTAAGGGCAAACGCATCAAACAACTGATGCAAGCGGATGTGTCTTTAATTGCTTATCATCTACCACTCGATGCACACCCAACGCTGGGTAATAATGCAGCTTTGGCAGAATTATTAGGTATTCACATCACAGGTGCTTTGGATAGTTCAGAGCGTTTCCCAATCGGGAATGTCGGTGAACTAGAAACGGCATTGACTCCTGATCAATTTAATCAGCGAATTATCGACGTGTTAGAGCAACAGCCGATTCATATTGCATCAGGCAAATCGACTATTCAAAAAGTTGGCTTTTGTACAGGCGGTGCGCAAGATTTCCTATATAAAGCAGCGGCTTTAGACTGTGATGCCTATATTTCGGGTGAGGTGAGTGAGCGTACTTATCATGAAGCTTTGGAATATGATGTAGATTATTTCGCTGCGGGTCATCATGCCACGGAGCGTTATGGTGTACAACGACTAGCAGAAGCATTAGTTAAGCAATTTCAATTGACGCATCATTATTATATTGAATTGCCGAATCCAATTTAAACTTAACTAAAAGTCATCTCAAAGTAATGTTGATGAAATTTCTTTGTCATTACACTGTTGGTTTTGATTTTAGCAAAATCATTATTGATGAAAGCGAATGAAAAACAAGGTATGCTAAGCAGGCTTACTTAAGGATCACCCATGTATCAGGTACTTGCACGCAAATATCGTCCACAAAATTTTAGTCAATTGGTGGGACAAAGCCATGTTTCTAGAGCATTAAGCAGTGCTTTGTCACGAGGGCGTTTGCATCATGCCTATCTGTTTACTGGGACTCGTGGCGTAGGTAAAACGACCATTGCGCGGATTTTGGCAAAGTGTCTAAACTGTGAAACGGGTGTAACCGCAACGCCTTGTGAGCAATGTAATGTTTGCAAATCGGTCAATGCAGGGCGCTTTATTGATCTGATCGAGATTGATGCCGCGTCACGGACTCGTGTTGAAGATACTCGAGAATTGCTTGAAAATGTACCTTATGCACCGACGCAAGGTCGATACAAAGTCTACCTGATCGATGAAGTGCATATGCTGTCCACGCATAGCTTTAACGCATTATTAAAAACCTTAGAAGAACCGCCTGAACACGTTAAATTTTTATTTGCGACCACCGATCCGCAGAAGTTACCAATTACGGTGATTTCTCGCTGTTTGCAATTTACTTTACGACCGCTCGCCAAAGATGAAATTTTTCACCATCTTGATCAAATTCTAAATACGGAACAGATCGAACATGAGTCCGATGCGCTGTGGCAACTCGCCGAGTCTGCTCAAGGCTCGCTCCGTGATGCTTTGTCTTTGACCGATCAAGCGATTGCCTATGGTCAAGGTCAGGTGGCAACGCAAGATGTGATCGACATGCTGGGCTTGATTGATCAAACTTTAGTCTTTGATTTATTAGATGCGATTCATCAAAATCAAAAAGGTGTTGTAGCGCAGTTGGTGCAACATATGCGTCAGCAAGCGATTGATGTCCAACATGTGTTAGAGCAACTGATTTCAATCCTACATGAATTGGCGGTGATACAAATTTTGGGCGATGTGAATAATGCACAGACTGCACAAAATGCCGATTATAAAATAAAGTTGGCAAAGCAAATCCAAGCGCAAGATTTGCAGTTATATTATCAAATCGCTGTGCAAGGGCGATCTGATTTGAGCCTTGCTTTGACACCAGAGCAAGGCTTTGAAATGTGCATCATGCGACTATTGGCATTTCGTCCATTGTCCGTTAATGAAGTGATTCAGCCAACAATTGATGAAAATACTGACGTCAATAAAGTTACAAATTCAACTGTTCAGCATAGTGTAGAAAATTCAAAAATTGAACAAAATTTAAATCAGAAAATTACTGAAACTTCTCAAGTCAACGAACATATTTCAGAACAGATTACAGATCAAAATAATGATTTTGATCATGAACAGCACATTGAATCAACAAATGAAAATGTGGAATTAGAAAACCAAAAATTAGTGAATAATGAATTACAAAATCAACAATTAGCAAATCATGACGTTGAATTAACGCAGACGCAGGATATTGAATCTTCTACTGATACTACGCAAAGTGAAGCAGAATTAAATCTTAAGGCGCAAACCGAAATTTCATCTGAAACAGGTGTTGAAGAACCGATTCAGCAGAACGAAACAGCGCAAGAATTAATACACGCTCAAGAAATTCAACAGGAAGAATTAGAACCTGAATTAGTTCAAGCAGAACCAATTCAACAAGATGATTTTCAAGAAGAAATAGATACCCAAGAAACGGTTGATCAAGCAGTTATTCAAGAACAGACCATTTCACAGAAAGAAGAAGTTGTTGTTTTAAATCCAATCGAAACACTGAATGTTGATGATCCACGCACCTTATTACAACCTCAAGTGCAAACTTTAGAAGGTGAGTGGGATGTGGCGAAATGGGATTATTGGATTCGTCAGTCGGCATTGTCACCCGCAGTAAAAGAGTTGGCGCAACGTGGTGTGATGCAAGGTGAGATTGCAGGCAAAAGTACGCTACATATCGAAGCCAACTACTTAAATATGTTGCAGAATTTTTTGCCTGATTTAAAAGATGCTTTAACAGCTTTAAATCTAAATATGCAGCTAGAACTGAGCGATACAGTGCTTGATTCACATAGTCCGATTCAGTTACAACAACAGCGTAAGCAAAATGCCTATGATGTGGCAGAACAGAAGATTCGTTCGCAAAATGTGGTGAAACAGTTGCAAGCACAATTTCAAGCGGAATTGGTTGATTTAAAATTAAAAACCTAAGCTACCATCTTTAAATTCGCTCTTCAAAAATGGAGGTAACTTTTTAGTGTGTAAAAAGTTAACGCTGAAATAAAACCCATCATGCAAAATTTCAGCGTATAATGCCGAAGTTTTATTGATGTGACTTCCGTTTGTTGCGCATCATTAATAAATCATTCTGAATTTTCTCGATTTAATTCAAAGGACAAGACCTTTATTGGTCGCAAAAGCACTCAATTATGACCCGTGGATTTGACCAATTACAGCTACACCCAAAACTCAAACGTGCAATTGATGCGTTGGGTTACACCCATATGACGCCGATTCAAGACAAGGTACTTCAATATACTTTGGGTGGACACGATGCGATTGGTCGAGCACAAACTGGTACGGGTAAAACTGCGGCATTTTTAATCAGCATTATCAATGATTTACTCAATAATCCGATTGAACAAGATCGCTTTCGTGGTGAACCTCGTGCTTTAATTCTTGCGCCGACTCGTGAGCTTGCTTTGCAGATCGAAAGTGATGCCAAAGAACTCACCAAATTTACTGATTTGCATATCGTCACTTTGCTTGGTGGTGTGGATTTTGATGTACAGAAAAAGCGTCTTGATCAAAATTTTGTAGATATCATGGTGGCAACGCCAGGTCGTTTGATCGATTTCGTTGAACAAAAAGAAGTGTGGCTCGATCAGATCGAATTTTTGGTGATTGATGAAGCCGATCGAATGCTCGATATGGGCTTTATTCCTGCAGTGAAAAAAATCGTGCGTTATTCTCCGCCAAAAGATTGCCGCCAAACCTTATTTTTCTCTGCGACCTTTAATATTGATGTGTTGAATCTAGCACATCGCTGGCTATTTGAGCCGATCACCGTTGAGATCGAACCTGAAAACAAAACCAATGCCGACGTAGAACAACGTGTCTATATGGTGTCGAATTCGGACAAATATCGTTTACTCGAAGATGTTTTAGCAAATGAGCCAATCGAAAAAGTGATGATCTTTGCTAATCGTCGTGATCAAGTGCGCCGTCTATTCGATCGTCTGAAAAAAGATGGTTACAAGGTTGGCATGCTCTCTGGTGAGATTTCACAAGATAAACGCACCAAGATGTTGGATAATTTTAAGAAAGGTAATATCAATATCATGATTGCGACTGATGTTGCAGGGCGTGGGATTCATGTTGATGGCGTGTCGCATGTGGTGAATTTCACTTTGCCTGAGCAGTCGGATGATTATGTACATCGCATTGGACGGACAGGTCGAGCAGGCGAGCAAGGTGTAAGTATCAGCTTCTTATCGGAGGATGATGCCTTTAACTTGCCGAATATTGAAAAAGCCATTGGGCAGAAGTTGCCACTGACACGGCTTGATGGGTATTGTTAATATCTATTTGATGGTTTTTAAAAAAAGCGTATTGAAATCAATACGCTTTTCTTTTTATAAAGTTTTTAGCCAACCCAAACATGAGAATCAAGTCAATTAAGACTTACAATAAAAATCTAGTGTCACTTGATAGTCAGTATCTTGGCTGATGTTGACATTTTTACCTATTAAGACACCTGCAATCGTACCTGCCTGATTGATCATTTTCCCAGTTTTTTCATCGACGACACCGTTGTATTGCACAGCTTCGTTGGTTACGACTGGCGATGTGCCACGGCTACAGGTTTTTTGTGCGGCTTTGACTGCGTTGTTTTGTGCAGTGAGTTTATCTTTACCAATGCCTGTGATTTGATATTGATTATTTTCTTTTTGCATTGCAAGTGTTGTGGTTTCAGTGCTTTGACAGCCAACGAGTGCTACGATAGATAGCACACTTGCGCCAACGACCCATTTGCGTGAATGCGTTTTTACTAAATTTTGCATATGCAATACCTCATTTTTTAAAATTCATTGATTTACATCATTATGCCGTTTGCTTTACTTGCTCATGTATGAAAAATGATGATGAATCAGTAGATTGCTGTAAGTAGATCTCCATTATTTTTTAGAGCATCAAAGTGTTATATCACAGTTAAAAAGTGCAGTCTTAAAGCGTAGTTAATCATAATAACATTCTCGTTTTTTCGAGAATTTTTCTAACTGTTGTAAAAATCCTGCGAAGTATTCTTTATGCTTATCTTCACTGCGAAAGCCTGCATATAAAGTACGACGCAAGCCGTTGTCTGATACAAAGGCAAAACGGCGACTTGTCACCCAGCCTTTTTGCTCATATTCATTGACCACCCAATCAGGTAGAGCAGATATTCCCCGACCACTTGCGACTAATTGGATCAGCATTTGCGTGAGTTCGGTGGTGCGAATTTGCTTTGGTTGAACATTCGCAGGGATAAATATATGCGCCATGATGTCCAAACGATGTTTATCGACAGGATAGGTGATTAAGGTTTCTTCGCTCAAATCCTGTAGCGTGATGTCAGCCTTACGTGCTAAAGGATGTGTATGCGCCAAGACGAGCCGAGATTCATATTCAAATATGGGGAAATACTCAATGCCTTTCAATGCAATTGGATCAGCGGTGATGAGTAAGTCAAACTCACTATTTTGCAATAGCTCATGCGGATTCACCTCAAAAGCCGAAGCAAAGTCCAAATCCACATCGGGATAGTTCAGTCGATATTGATTGAGCAGTGGCATGAGCCAATCAAAACAACTATGACATTCGGAAGACAAAATAATTCGTCCAGTTTGCCCATGTACAATACGAGTAATATCAGATTGAGTGAGTTGTACTTGCGGTAAAATATCATCGGCAAGTTGAAGCAGTCGCAAACCAACGGTAGAGAATTGTAGGGGACGACTGCGCCGATTCACGATTTCTACATCGTACCAATGCTCAAGTTCTTTCAGCTGATGTGAAATCGCAGATGGTGTAAGGTTCAGCTCATTGGCTGCGGCAACCAATGAACCGTGATAGCGTAGAGCGCTAAGTGTGCGCAGATGACGAAGTTCTAGCATGATGAAAATTCAACAGATAAAATTTATATTTAATAATATTCATCTTAGCATAGATGCAGTGAATTGAATTCAATTAATGTTTCATTCAATGCTATTAAGGTTCAATTCTATCTAGATTCAATTTATGGAATGCGATAATGACCTGTAATTTTATATTGCAATAAAATATTTTCTTCCTGTGTACCACGTCCAATATTATGAATGATCAGCGGTACTTGCGTCGAAGATTTTCGATCTGACACGATACCGATGTGTACCAAACCACGACCTAAATCCCAAGTGACGATATCACCCGCTTTAAATAATGCGGTTTTGAAAGGGCTCTTCTGTACACTATAACCTTGACGCGTCATATATTTGGCGATATTTGGAACACGGCGATGATCAATATTACGATCGGTATTTTTTAATCCCCAAAGTTTTGGATAAGCATTAAAATTTCGCTTCATATCTTCATGAATGACTTTTTGCAGATCAATATTTTGCTTGCGTAAAGCACGAATCACGACATCAGTACAGACACCTTTTTGTATTGGCACATCGCCCATTGGATAGCTTAAACGTGTATAAGCAGGATCATAGGTTAGTGTTTGGCCAATTTGACTGCGAGCATCTTTAACCAACTGATTGGCAGAGATTGCATAGCTGAAAGTGCTTAAAATCAAACTCAAGCACGTCAGACTCAAAAATAGAATGTACCGAGGATAATTTTTAAATATTGTCATTACATTGTCTACACAGAGTGAATTTGTAGTTCTTTATTTATTTTATCAATATTAAGAAAATAGTCATAAACAGCTTTGTAGAGATTTACTTTAATCACTCGATAAAAAAACGCCACCAGTGTGACGTTTCATTTATTTCAATCAATGATATTAAAATCAATAGAACAAATTATTCAAGCTCAGCCATCACGTCATCGCTAAACTCAACATTGGTATAGACGTTCTGTACATCATCCAAATCTTCAAGCATATCAATCATTTTTATGATTTTTTTCGCTTGATCAATGTCGGTGATTTCAGCTTTAGTCGAAGGATTCATCACGACTTCAGCGTTGTCAGACTTTAAGCCTGCTTCTGTCAAAGCATCTTGTACTGTACCAAATGTTTCAGGTGTCGTGATGACGAGGATGCCATCTTCAGACACTTCGATGTCTTCTGCGCCTGCCTCTAAAGCCACATCCATGATTTGATCTTCAAGCGATACATCTTCAAAGCTGATCTCACCACGCTTGGTAAATAAGAAAGATACAGAGCCATTCGTCCCCAAATTACCGTCTGTTTTGGAGAAGCAGTGGCGTACATCAGGTACAGTACGGTTTAGATTGTCTGTCATGGTTTCGACAATCACCGCAACACCACCAACGCCATAACCTTCGTAGGTCACTTCTTTTAAGTCGTCATTGTCTTCGCCACCTGCACCACGTTGAATGGCCCGGTTAATCACATCACGTGTCATATTGACAGAGAGGGCTTTTTCCACCACAGCACGCAGACGAGGGTTGCTTGCAGCGTCACCACCGCCAAGCTTTGCAGCAGTGACAATCTCACGAATATATTTGGTAAATACCTTACCACGGCTTGCATCTTGTTTTGCTTTACGATGCTTGATATTTGCCCATTTTGAATGACCCGCCATGTGAAAAGTACTCCGACGTTAAATCAATTACTGAATAAAAATGTTGAATAAAAAAATGTGGCGAAATCTTAGCATAGCGCAGGATTTTTTGAAAATAGCACGGTGCGCTTTTTATCGTTAGAACTGCGACTGCTCGTATTGAAAAAAGTTGTATAGAAGTTTTGTAGTGAAAATTGTGTGGTTCAACACTGCATGCTATAAATTGCTGAGAACAAGTGGAAAAATTTCAGATGGAGCAATCTTGTGATCGACTTATATTATTGGGGCACGCCAAATGGACATAAAATTTCCATTGCTTTGGAAGAAATGAAACTGGCTTATAAAATTTATCCAATCAACATCCTCTCCAATGATCAGTTTGATCCTGACTATTTAAAAATTTCCCCTAACAATAAAATTCCAGCGATTGTTGATCACGATACCTTTGATGGTCAGCCGATCTCAATCTTCGAATCGGGTGCGATTTTGCAATATTTAGGGCGGAAAACAGGGCTGTTTTATCCGCAAAATGAACGTAAACGGATTCAAGTGGAACAATGGTTGATGTGGCAAATGGGTGGTTTTGGTCCGATGCTTGGGCAAAATCATCACTTTTCTAAGTTTGCACCTGAACGACTTGAATACCCAACCAAGCGTTATCAAGCAGAAACCAAACGCTTGTATGGTGTGTTAAATACACATTTGCAAAATCGTGCATTCGTGGCAGGACAAGGTCAAGGTGAGTATTCGATTGCAGATATGGCGATCTTTCCGTGGATGTTGACTCATGAATGGCAAAATATTGATCTCAATGATTTTGTAAATGTGAAAAGTTATTTTGAACGTATCTACGCACGAGAAGCAGTGCAAAAAGCATTAGCCATTTCTGTATGACGGATTACATTGAAAAGCATTGCTATGACAATTAAAGTGTTTTCCTAGATGGTTTATAAAAGCCAAAATTTATAAAAGAGAAAAATGATGAATACGATTAAAACGACTAATGCGTTGACTGTCGCTACATTAAGTACGGTACTGATCCTTTCGGCGTGTAGTAAGCCTAGTGAATATGCGAGTGGCGATGCGGTTTCAGAGTCAGCAGCTTCGGCGGTATCCGCTACGGACATGAACCGAGAAAATATAGAGAATCCTGAGCAACTGGTTTCCGATACACAACAACAGCTCGAACAATCACGACAATTGGTGAAGTCGGCGACGGTACGTTTTGAAGTAGAGAATATTCAAAGCACTACAGCGAAAATTGAACAACAACTCGCAAGCCACAAAGGCTATATCGAAGCAAGAGAGCTACGATATGAAGTGAATGATTATCGTCGTAAAAATCATAACGATGGTACAGTGACCATTTTTGAGAAGATTGTCCCAACCACAAGTATTACGGTACGTGTACCAAATGCCGAAGTCGCAAACTTTTTAAATGCCTTGCCTGCGATGATGAAATATTTTGATGCACAGTCATATGAGGCAAAACGCTATCAATTAAAGCTTTTAGAACAACGTCTAAATACAGCAGATCGTACTAATAACGTATCAGAACAAACTGATCAACAATTACAACAACTGACTGAATCAGAAGCAAAAGATCGCTTGCAATACAGCACGATCCATCTGACTTATTTCCAAATGCCTGAACTACGTCAACGTCAAGATATGAATCTCGATGAGGTGGTGGCAACGCATCAAGATGCTTTCCATCATCGGATTTGGTATGCCTTACAAGATGGGTTTGAAATGTTTAAAGCGCTCATTCTGTGGTTATTTTATATTTGGCCTGCGTATGTGGTGCTATTGGTGTTTTATTTTGTTTTTCGAGTGATTCGAGCGAAAAAACAAAAGGCGAATATTTAATTCGCCAGTGTTCTTTTGAAGTTTAATTTGAGAATTAACTTCAGATTTAAAACAGTGCGGATTACTCAATCCGCACATCTATCCCAAGTTCTGCATAATGTTGTTTGATTTTGATCAAATCACTGTGTAAATTAGTCGGATAAATCTTGGCGAATAGACCGCCTTTCTTGGTTTTGGCATGTGCGTAGATCAATACAATCGGTACATTGGCTGCTTTGGCAATATGCCAAAATCCTGTACGAATCGGTTTGCGTTCTACGCCATTTTTCGCACGAGTCGCTTCTGGTGCGATGACTAAAGTAAACTTTTCATGTTGCGCAAAGACATCGACCATTTGACCGACGACATCTTTATTGTTACTGCGATCGACTGGAATGCCACCAAGCTTCGTCATGATCGGTTTCATGGGACCACGAAACCAATCTTGTTTGATTAAGCCATATGCTTTGAGATCAAGAATCCCAAAAATCGAGTAGGCGAGTATCGCATCTAAGTTTGATGTATGTTCAAAGCCGATGATCACTTGTTTATCTTCAAGTAGACTTTCATCGACTTGATACTGCCATCCTGCAAGTTTAAAGATCGTTTTTCCAATCCATTTTTTCATTGATGTACACAATACAAAGTAGAATTCGTGAATATTATCATGTGCCTAATGTGTATTAAGCAATGTGATAAAGTGACAAAAACGCAGAAATCATTGATTTAGCTGCGCAGTTGTCAAGCGATAAGTGTTACTTCAATTTCTCAAAAATAAAGTCATTAATCACATGACCTTCTTCCAGCCCACGACGTTCAAACTTGGTCATTGGTCGCCAATCTGGGCGAGGGAAAGCATTACCTTCACCTGCAAGATTTTTCAGACGTTCACGGCTTGAAAGCACTTCAAGCATCCACGCCGCATAATGTTCCCAGTCGGTTGCAGAATGAAAAGTCCCGCCAATTTCTAATTTTTCTTCCACCAATGCCATACGTTTTGGTACGACAAAACGACGTTTGTAATGACGTTTCTTTTGCCACGGATCAGGGAAATACAGTTGGATGCAGTTGATGCTATTGTCAGGCATTGCCGTTAAAATTTTAATTGCATCGCCATCTATGACACGTAGATTGTCAATTTCTGCAAGCCCTGCCTCATAGACACACTGCGCAATCCCAGGCACATGTACTTCGATGCCGACATAGTTACGTTCAGGATTGGCTTTCGCCATCTCTACCAGCGAGCGCCCCATACCAAAGCCAATTTCCACAGTTAAAGGGCGTTCAGGATGAGCAAAGGCAAGACGCAGATCACCAGATTGTAACGCTTCAGCATGTTGATCAAGAATTAAATGCTGATAATCTTCGAGTGCTGTACGCTGTGAGGTATTCAGCGGTGAAGAGCGACGCATAAACGTCACAATTTCACGATGCTCAGTCAATTCATCAAGATTTTTGATGGCAGCGATTTGCTCACGAATTTCTAGCACATTTTGTGGTGTGTTGGAAACAGGTGGCGCACTTTGCGGGATAAGTGGTGAGGTATTTTGATCTGACATGGAAAAGATGCGCTAATGACAAACGATAAAGTGGGCGCTATTCTAAAAGTATCTGCTCGTTTGTGCAAATGTAGAGAAATCATCGTAAAATGGCGTATTCAACATTAATCGGTTATTTCATCGTTATTTTTATAAAAATCTAAAAAACCGATTGTATTGATAAAATCATTCTGTTTTACCAATCATCAAAAACAGCATAATATAGCCTCATTGAAAAGTTTTAACCCTATACATTTTAGACATTTGGAGAGTTTGACGATGTTAGAGCAAAACATTAAAGCACAATTAAAAACTTATTTAGAGCGTTTGGAATCACCGATTGAAATTATTGCTTCACTCGATGAATCGAATAATGCGACCAAAATCAAAGAGCTCGTGACTGAGATTGCTGAGCTGTCAGATCAAGTGACCGCACGCTTTGATGGTACACATACACGTCGGCCGAGTTTTGCCATTGCCAAAGTCGGTGAGCAACCACGTGTGCACTTTGCTGGTTTGCCGATGGGTCATGAGTTTACTTCATTGATCTTGGCATTATTGCAAGTCTCAGGTTATGCGCCAAAAGTGTCTGATGAAGTTTTAAATCAAATCAAAGGTTTAAATTTATCAGGTGACTTTGATGTGTTCGTATCATTAAGCTGTCACAACTGTCCAGATGTCGTGCAGGCGTTGAATTTGATTGCAATCTACAATCCAAATGCAACAGCAACCATGATCGACGGTGCATTCTTCCAAGATGAAGTTGAACAACGCAAAATCATGGCTGTACCAATGGTATTCAAAGGCGAAGAACAATTTGGTCAAGGTCGTATGACGTTGGAAGAGATCGTCGCAAAATTGGATACCGACTCTGCCAGTAAAGACGCAGAGAAGATCAATGCTAAAGAGGCTTTTGATGTGTTGGTGATCGGTGGTGGTCCTGCAGGCGCAACAGCGGCGATCTACGCAGCACGTAAAGGCATTGCGACAGGGATCGTGTCTGAACGCTTCGGTGGTCAGGTCATGGATACCATGGACATTGAAAACTTTACGTCAGTACAAAAAACCCAAGGGCCGAAATTCGCAGCCGATATCGAAGCACACGTCAAAGACTATGATGTCGATATCATGAATTTGCAAAAAGTTAGCAAAATTACAGGTGCCGATCAAACCACTTATGGCATGGTTGAAGTTGAGCTTGAAAATGGCGCAAAACTGGAATCAAAAACCGTGATCTTGGCGACAGGTGCACGTTGGAGAAAGATGGGTGTACCTGGTGAAAATGAGTATGCGACTCGTGGCGTGGCGTACTGCCCACACTGTGATGGCCCATTGTTCAAAGGTAAACGTGTTGCGGTGATTGGTGGTGGTAACTCTGGTGTGGAAGCTGCGATTGACCTTGCAGGAATTGTTGAGCATGTGACCTTGATCGAGTTTGATACCAAACTCCGTGCTGATCAAGTCTTGCAAAATAAGCTCAATAGCTTGCCAAATACCGAAGTCATTTTGAATGCGCTGAGTACAGAAGTGATCGGTGATGGGCAACAAGTGACGGCTTTGAAATACCAAGATCGTGCTACAGATCAAGAGCATACCGTGGAGCTTGCAGGTATTTTTGTACAGATCGGCTTGTTGCCAAATACTGACTTCTTAAAAGACAGTGCGGTCGAGCTTAGCCCGCGTGGTGAGATCGTGGTCAATGACCGTAACGAAACCAATGTGCAAGGTGTATTTGCCGCAGGGGACTGTACTACGGTGCCGTATAAGCAAATCATCATTGCGACTGGTGAAGGTGCTAAAGCGTCACTCAGCGCCTTTGACTATATGATTCGTTCAGGGCAGTAATATTGCACTGAGTGTTTGGTAAAAAGTAATTCAAAAATAAAACCCAAAATCATGGTAATGGTTTTGGGTTTTTACTATGTATGCTTTTACAAACAAAACTTTAGCAAAACTCGAGAATTAAGCAACAAAAAAGACATATGCAAGCATATGTCTTTTTTGTCAATCATTTAGGAATAAATAAATTATTCAGAAACGATTGTTACTAAAATTTCAGAAGTCACATCGTGGTGCAATTGAACTGCGATGTGGAACTCACCAGTGTGGCGAAGTGCGCCATTTGGCAAGCGAATTTCAGTACGATCTACTTCAAGACCAGCAGCTGTCAAAGCATCTGCGATATCACGCGTTCCGATAGAACCGAAGAGTTTACCTTCATCACCAGCTTTCGCAGTGATCACGATATTTACTTCGTTCAATTGGTCAGCACGAGCTTGAGCAGTAGCCAATACTTCAGCTTCTTGCTTTTCAAGTTCCGCACGACGTGCTTCAAATGCAGCTGTATTTGCTTCAGTTGCAGCAACAGCTTTACCTTGAGGAATCAAAAAGTTACGACCGTAACCAGCTTTTACTGATACTTTGTCGCCAAGCTTCCCAAGGTTAACAATACGTTGTAATAAGATAACGTCCACAGATCACCTCACTTATGGTTGTCAGTGTATGGAATCAATGACAAGTAGCGAGCTTGCTTGATCGCAAGAGCCAATTGACGTTGATAACGAGCACGAGTACCAGTGATACGGCTAGGAACAATCTTGCCGTTTTCAGTGATGTACTGTTTTAGAGTATCGATATCTTTATAGTCGATGTATGTAACGTTCTCAGCTGTGAAGCGGCAGAACTTACGACGACGGTAAAAACGTGCCATGTGTGTTCTCCTTATCCTTCAACAGATTCGTCTTGATGAGACGGCTGATTGTCTTCACGTTGCGCTTTACGAGCACGTTTTTCTTCAGCACTCTTAGCAAGCAAAGATTCTTCAGTGATTGCTTCATCACGACGGATGATCAAGTTACGGATGATTGCATCGTTGTAACGGAACAATTCTTCTAATTCGTCAAGCGTAGTTTGACCACATTCAACATTCATCAAAATGTAGTGCGCTTTATGAATTTTGTTAATTGGGTAAGCCAATTGGCGACGGCCCCAATCTTCTAGACGGTGGATTTGACCACCAGCTTCTTTGATCTGTGCGATATAGCGTTCAACCATACCAACAACTTGATCGCTTTGATCTGGATGAACCAAGATCACGATTTCGTAGTGACGCATGTCAGCTCCTTACGGTTTAAACAGCCCCTAATCCGTTCAAAAGAATTTTTAAAACGCTTAGAAGCAAGGAGTCATAACTTTCAAACATTGTGTTTGACATGTTATGTCGCAAATTGCGAAGCGCAAATTTTACTGCTTCGCAATAAAAAATACAAGAAAATTCCCACACTAAAACTTAGCCATCAAGCATCTAATCTAAAAAAGATACGACTTAAAATATTGGTAAATGCGGTGCAGGGGAGATCGCTGTAAAGTAAAAGCTCAGACTCAATACAGTGATAAACTGAACTGAAAATAAGAAATAATGTTTTGCCCAAGCTTGATCATCATCAGCTTTAAAGCCTTTGATGCTGAGATATATCCAATATAAGCCGATCGCATTTAAAGCAATTGCGAAGCAAATATTTGTATAGCCAAAGACATAAAGCAAATTCATCGTAATTAAAAATAAAACCACATAAATTAACGATTCAATTTTAGTACGTTTGATTGTGCGAGCGACAGGTAGGATTGGGATATTCGCATTGGCATAATCTTGAAAACGATAGATTGCAATGCCCCAAGAGTGTGGCATCTGCCAAAATGCGTAACCAAGTAATAAGATTAAAGCGGCAAAATCGAACTGCTCAGTAATCGCTGTATAACCAATCACAGGCGGGCAAGCACCAGAGATACTGCCAATGACTGTTTGATGAATGCTACTACGCTTCGTCCATAGGCTATATAGAAAAACATAAACGATAAAACCAATACCTGCGAATAAGCAAGCCAATGGATTGACCAAAAAATACAAAATCACAAAGCCAAGTATGCCAAGTATACAGCCGTAAATAAATGCAATAGGCACAGAAATCGCTTTGGTGACCAAAGCACGATTTTGAGTACGCTGCATTTTTTGGTCAATATCTTGGTCGATAATATTATTAAAGACACAGCCAGATGCCACGACAAGAGTCGTACCAAGTAGCGTAAGGAGCAAAAAGGGGAGATCAATTGAACCTTGGGCGGCTAAAAAGAAGCCGCCCAAAGTGGTAATGAAATTACCAAATAGAATCCCTGGTTTGGTCAGGAATAAATACTTTTTAAACATGACAAGCGTTTAGATCATCATGTTCGCATGTAGGTTGGTCATTACCCATACCGAACCAATCAACAAGATCGCAATGGTCAAAATGGTATAGATAAAGGCAATCGAATCCCAACGCTGTTGTTCAGAACCATTCAAGTGAAGGAAGAACACCAACTGGACGAGTACCTGTGCAATCGCAGTAATCGCAATCGTCGCAATGACAAGACCACCAGTCATACCAGCCATGACCATCCCAAAAGGGATGAGGGTCAGGATGATAGACAAGATAAACCCGATTGTATATTGCTTAAAGCTACCGTGCGCAGCACCAGGATTATTCACATCATGACTCATGCGAGAACTCCTCCTAAGTAAACTAAGCTAAACACACAAATCCATACGATATCAAGGAAGTGCCAGAACAAGCTTAAGCATGCCAAACGACGTGTGTTTGGTAATGTCAAACCGTTCTTTTTGATTTGGTACATTAACACCAACATCCACACCAAGCCAGAAGTCACGTGAATACCGTGTGTACCAACTAGAGTAAAGAATGCAGATAAGAATGCACTTGTACTCGGACCATGACCTGCATGTACTAAGTGATTGAACTCATAAAGCTCCATACCGATGAACGCTGCACCAAAGAAGAATGTAATCATTAACCACTTCAATACACCGCCAACATCATTACGGTAGCGAGCCAATACTGCAAAACCAAAGGTCACTGATGAAATCAAAAGTGCCATAGTTTCAGTCAATACAAATCCTAAAGAGTCACCGAACAAATCCTTCGCACTTGGTGTACCAGGTGGAATGTGTGTGCTCAATACAGCAAAAGCGATGAAGAGTGTGCCGAATAAGATCAAGTCACTCATCAAGTAAGTCCAGAAACCAAAGACCGTTAGATCAGTATCATCATGTTCGTGATGATCATCGTGTCCGTGGTTGTCGTGATGAAGTACTTCAGCCATTGTCTTAGTCCTTCTTCAAATGTTTATCTAACAAAGCATAACGTTCGTTTTCGATACGTTCTACTTCGGCAGCAGGGACGTAGTAATCCACTTCTTTAGTAAATGAACTACGAATGAAGCTGATGATCGCAATTACAAAAGTAACTAGCGCTAACCACCAAATATGCCAGATCAATGCAAAGCCCATGACTGTCAATACGATTGCAATCACAAAACCAGCTGCACGATTTGTCGGCATATGAATGTCTTCATATTTCGCTGGACGTTGGTAAGCGATACCGTTTTCTTTATCAGACCAGAAGCGATCAATACCAGCACCATCTAAGTCAGTTGCAAAGTTATAAAACGGTGCAGGCGAAGAGGTAGACCATTCATAAGTACGACCAGCACCATTCCATGCGTCGCCTGTATAGTCGATAGTTTCTTTGCGTTTTAAGAAACCAACAAATACAGAAAGAAGCAAACATCCAATACCAATAGCAACCAAGATTGCACCGACCATTGCGACGTTGAGATAAGGTGTCCATTCTGGATTGTCATATGTATTTAGACGACGAGTCATACCCATGAAACCAAGGATATAAAGTGGCATGAAAGCAAAATAGAAACCGAAGAACCAAAACCAGAAGGCTGCTTTGCCCCAGAATTCATTCATTTTCCAACCAAACATTTTTGGCCAGTAGAATGTAATACCAGCGAACATACCAAATACCACACCACCGATGATCACGTTATGGAAATGCGCAATCAAGAACAATGAGTTGTGGACAAGGAAGTCAGCAGGTGGAATCGCCATCAATACGCCAGTCAAACCACCGATACCAAATGTTACGAGGAAGCCAAGCGTCCAGTACATCGGAGAGGCGAAAGTAATCTTACCGCGATACATGGTGAATAACCACGAGAACATTTTCACCCCAGTAGGGATCGCGATGATCATTGTCATAATACCGAAGAAGGCATTGACATTTGCACCTGCACCCATGGTGAAGAAGTGGTGTAACCAAACGATTAAAGACAATATGGTAATTGCGATCGTTGCATACACCATAGACTTGTAACCGAATATCGTCTTACGGCTAAACGTTGCAACAATCTCAGAATATAGACCAAATGCAGGCAGCACCAAGATGTATACTTCTGGGTGACCCCAAGTCCAAATCAAGTTCACATAAAGCATTGGGCTACCGCCAAGCTCATTGGTGAAGAAGTGGAAACCGAAGTAACGATCAAGTGTTAACATTGCCAAAGTTGCTGTCAATACAGGGAAAGTTGCAATGATCAAAGCACTTGTACACAAGGTCGTCCAAGTTGATACAGGCATATCCATCAACTTCATACCCGGTGCACGCATCTTGATGATGGTCACGAAGAAGTTGACACCTGATAACAATGAACCTAAACCTGAAAGCTGTAGTGCCCAAATATAGTAGTCCACACCCACACCTGGGCTGTACTCAATATTTGAAAGTGGTGGATAAGCCATCCAACCTGTCGCAGCAAACTCACCGATGACCAATGAAGCCATCATTAAGCCAACCGCACCAGCGAATAACCAGAAGCTCAAAGAGTTGAGCAGTGGGAATGCAACGTCACGCGCACCGATTTGAAGTGGTACAGTGATGTTAAACATACCAACAACTAGACCCATCGCTACGAAGAAGATCATAATTACGCCGTGGGCTGTAAAGATCTGATCGTAGTGCTCGGGGTGCAGATAGCCTTCGCCACCTGGTCCTGCGAGGAACAGTTGCAGACGCATCATGATCGCATCGGCAAAACCACGGACTAACATGATTCCTGCCAAGAGGAAGTACATGATACCAATTTTCTTATGGTCAACAGTGGTAAACCATTCTTTCCACAAGTAGCCCCATAGTTTGAAGTAGGTAATCGCACCTAATAGCGCGAATGCACCTAAAAACATAATTGCAGCAGTCACCAATACGATTGGATCATGTGGAATTGCTTCAGGGCCTAATTTGCCTAATAAAAGTGTAGACATCATTATTCTCCTGTGACAGGTGTAGCGGTGTCATGCGCTACAGCTTCAGGCTGATGACTTGGAGCTGAATGTGTGTCAACTGCATGTCCAGCGTGATGGTCATCACCGTGGTAATTACTCATGTAATGATTAATCACAGAGTCAAAAAGACCTGCTTCAACCGATGAGTAATAAGTCACTGGGTGAGGGTGATGAGGGTAAGGACCTTCCGCTTGTGCAATTGCAGCCGCTTTTTTCTCAGCTTCTGTACGTGCTGTTTTCACCATTGCATCAATTTGGAATTGAGCACGGTTACCATCACGAAGTGATTTGAATTCTGCTTGGTCAAGTAGACCTTTTTGAACAGCAGTCGTGCCTTTGTCATCAACAACAACAGCATTGCCTTGACCACTCTTAATCGCTTGAACCCATTGTTCAAACTCAGGTGCAGTCACACTGTGTACAAGGAAGCGCATTTGGGAGAAGCCATAACCACTATAGTTGGATGAGAATCCGCGATACACACCAGTTTCAGTTGCACTCAAATGCAACTGGGTTTGCATACCCGCCATCGCATAAATCTGACCTGCAAGCTTCGGAATGAAGAAAGAATTCATCGTGAAGTTCGACGTGACGCGAAACGCAATCTCTTGATTTTCAGGGAAACGAACTTCATTGACTGTTGCAATATTTTGTTCAGGATAAATAAATACCCATTTGAACTGTTCAGCAATGACTTGAATCGTCATTTCTTGATCAGGAGATGTCGCACGTGGCTTGTAAGGATCGTATTCATGCGAACCCCACCAAGTGAGATATGCTAGATAAGCAATAATGATAATTGGAACACCCCAAACAACGATCTCAATTGCCGTTGAATGCGCCCAATGTGGTTGATAGTCAGCATCTTTATTAGATTCACGATACTTCCAACCAAACCATAATGCCATCAAAATCGACGGCACAACAACAAGCAACATCACATAGATGGCTGTCATCATTAAGTTTGATTGACCTTCAGCAACAGGACCTGCTGAATTCAGAAGTACCATATCGCCGCCACAGCCTGTTAGGGCAATCGCTGCGACCAATAAAGACAATACTGTTATAGTCGTTTGTCTCATAATACAACCTCGGTGAAGAGACCCATTTTCAAAAAAATATGGGATAGCGATTTGAGTGCTGCATGATTGATTAGATATTTGATTAGCAAATAGGCTATTTTCTAGCCAAACATGTGGCACCGCTACTTTATAGGGCATTATGCCTGATTCATCGACACGAAGCTATAACAAAACTCTGATAAAACACAATTAATTCCATGAAAAAAATAATGGTTTAAAACCAAAAGGCACAAATTTTTAATAATTCTTTGAAGAATAAATATTTTTTGTATATCTTTGATTAAAATATAGCCACAAAATGGTTTATTTTGTGGCTAAAGGTTCACTATAAAATAAATGAATAGCGAGTCATTCATATATTGAATTATTTTTCAATGACAATGGTTTTTGCAACTTTGTCATGCAAGGTTTGACGCTTTTTCGTTGCAGAAAATGCAAGGTCGATAATGGTGCTAAATGGCATAAACAATACATTCAAAATAATAAACAATGCACTACGCATCACAAATACTCGTCCGAAGCCTACAGTTTCTTTGCTTTCGGCATCTACGATTTGTATTTTCATGATTTTTTTACCGATACTTTGACCGCTACGTGTCAGTAAAACGGCTTGTGCAGTCAACATCAAAATGAGATACATGCCCATGCCAATCCAACCAATCTGTGGAATAAGGCTAAAGAGCGCTTCTTGAGTTTCAGGCGTTGGCAACATACCTTGTGCTTGAAGCTTGGCAAGCTCTGCATGTTGCGCAGGTGACATAAATGCAGTTAAAAATAAAAATGCAGGAAGCCATAACAACAAATCAATAATTTTGGCAAAAATACGTTTTGAAAATGGTGCTAAGCCACCATCGGTGTTTTCATTTTTATTAAACTGAATGTTATTTTTCCAGTCATATTGCTGTGTAGTAGATGCAGGCGTTGCCCATTTTGAGTCGCTATTATTTGCCTCATCTACAGCAGGCGGAAGTTGACCACTTTGTTTGACTTCGCCAATGGTTTTCCATTCAGACATGCCTTTGAACCAAATCAAATCTGTTGTAACGACTTGTTGGCTTTCAATCATTTGATGAACTTGCGCCAAAGTATATGGGCCTGCTTGTTCATTATTTCGAGCTAAATAAATATCCAAAATGTACAACCTCAAATAAACGCCAAATTTTCCAAGAAAGTGTCATAAAAAAGACCCACAAACGGGTCTTTTCCATTGTCATAATACGAACATTTTATCACATAATGTCGTTTACTTTTTGTTTTGGTTGTCTGACAGGTAGAACCATGTATCGAGCACTGAGTCAGGGTTTAATGACACTGAGTCAATGCCTTGTTCCATCAACCAAAAAGCTAGGTCAGGGTGGTCGGAAGGTCCTTGACCACAAATCCCGACATATTTTCCTGCTTTACGACACGCATTGATCGCCATAGAAAGCAATGTTTTCACTGCTTCGTCACGCTCATCAAAGAGGTGCGAAACAATACCTGAGTCACGATCAAGACCAAGTGTTAATTGAGTTAAATCGTTTGAACCAATCGAGAAGCCGTCAAAGTGTTCGAGGAATTGATCAGCCAAAAGCGCATTGGTTGGCAATTCACACATCATGATGACTTTTAAGCCATTTTCACCACGTTTTAAACCATTTGCACCAAGGAGTTCAATCACACGCTTTGCTTCGTTTACAGTGCGTACAAATGGAATCATGATTTGAATATTGGTCAGACCCATTTCATCACGTGCTTTTTTCAAGGCACGACATTCAAGCTCGAAACAGTCACGGAAGTTATCAGATACATAACGACTTGCGCCACGGAAGCCAAGCATTGGATTTTCTTCTTCAGGCTCGTAGAGCTTACCACCGATCAAGTTTGCATATTCATTCGATTTGAAATCTGACATACGTACGATCACTGGCTTATCAGCAAATGCCGCTGCAAGAGTGGTAATTCCCTCAACCAATTTCTCCACATAGAAATCGACTGGAGAAGTATAACCTGCGGTACGTGTTGCAACCGCAGCACGCGTTTCACGAGGTAGACTGTCGATATTTAATAATGCTTTTGGATGTACGCCGATCATACGGTTGATGATGAACTCAAGACGTGCCAAGCCAATCCCTTCGTTTGGAATTTGCGCAAAGTCAAATGCACGGTCAGGGTTTCCAACGTTCATCATGATTTTAAATGGTAGTGGTGGCATTGAAGAAATTGAATTACGTTGTACTTCGAAGTCCAAAGCACCTTCATAAATAAAGCCTGTATCACCCTCTGCACAAGATACAGTGACTTCTTGACCATCAGACAAAATCTCTGTGGCATTGCCTGTGCCGACGATCGCAGGGACACCAAGCTCACGTGCAATAATTGCAGCGTGGCAAGTACGACCACCACGATTGGTGACGATCGCAGCCGCACGCTTCATCACTGGTTCCCAATCTGGGTCAGTCATGTCTGAAACAAGCACGTCGCCAGTTTCAACTTTGTCCATCTCTTTGATCGAGTTCACCACACGTACTTTACCTGAACCAATACGTTGACCGATCGAACGACCTTCGCAAAGAACGGTACCTTTTTGCTTGAGTAAGTAGCGTTCCATCGTGCCGACATTTTGACGGCTTTTGACGGTTTCTGGACGTGCTTGGACGATATAGATTTGCTCATCATCGCCGTCTTTTGCCCATTCGATATCCATTGGCGCACCGTAGTGCTTTTCAATGATGAGCGCTTGTTTTGCAAGTTCGGTCAGTTCGTGATCATTGAGAGCAAATTGTTGACGATCCGCTTTATCAACATCAACGATCTCTACAGAACGACCTGCGGCAGCATCTGCGCTATAGATCATTTTCTTATGTTTAGAGCCGAGATTACGACGCAGTACAGCATGTTTACTATTATTTAATAATGGTTTAGACAGATAAAATTCGTCAGGGTTCACCGCACCTTGTACCACCATTTCACCCAAACCATAGGCTGCAGTGATAAACACCACATCACGGAAGCCTGATTCGGTATCAAGGGTAAACATCACACCAGCTGCCCCAGTTTCAGAGCGCACCATACGTTGTACACCTGCAGAGAGCGCAACGATGTCATGCTCAAAGCCTTGATGGACACGGTAAGCAATCGCACGATCATTATACAGTGAAGCAAAGACTTCTTTGATTGCTACGAGGATATTGTCGATACCACGAATATTCAGGAAAGTTTCTTGTTGACCTGCGAATGAAGCATCAGGCAAATCTTCTGCTGTGGCAGAAGAGCGCACAGCAACAGCAATCTCAGGATTGCCATTCGACATGCTTTCAAAAGCACTACGAACTTCTTGCTCAAGTTCAGGTGTCAGCGGAGAATCGATGATCCATTGGCGGATTTTTGCACCAGTTTCAGTAAGGGCTGTAATGTCATCAACATTCAGCTTTTTGAGTTCATTGGAGATTTTTTCTTTTAGACCGCTTTTATCAAGGAATTCACGATATGCTTCAGCAGTTGTGGCAAATCCTCCTGGGACTGAAACTCCAGCATTAGAGAGGTGACTAATCATTTCACCTAAAGAGGCATTTTTTCCGCCTACTTTATCTACATCATGCTTGCCTAATTTTTCCAGACCAATAACGCGTGCTTCCAAAATCGTTACTCCACTGTGTGCTTCATTAAAAATTTAACTGATTCGAAAATTTCTTTCGAACGTCTACATTCAAGTCTAAATCAAAAAATCTCGAAAACGTATTTCATAAATCGATGTCGTCAATCTATTCGTAAATCAAAGTTGTGATATGCGTACCAATGATTCAAATTTCCACCCCTAGTGGCATATTATTTTTTACTATTTTTCACAGTTTTCACGTTTTATCAGCGAATATAGCAATAATAGGCGACAGGAGATCAACATCCGATTACTATAAAGATTATGTGCTGTGAAAACAAATGTTAAAGGTGAAAAAAACATGTCAGAAAGTAACATACCTAATGACAATATGATTAATCGAAGTGTGTTCTTTATATCTGATGGAACAGCGATTACCGCTGAAACCTTAGGGCATTCACTCTTAGCACAATTTCCCAATGTTGAGTTTGATACGCACATCATGCCGTATATTGATAGTGAAGAAAGCGCCATGAATGTGGTGATGAAAATCAACAGTATCGCTGAGCGTGATGGCAGTTTGCCGATTGTGTTTGATACTTTAGTTGATCCTGATCTGCGAGATATTATCAACACTGCAAATGCGATTAATTTGGACGTGTTCGAAGGCATTATCAGTAAACTTGAAACTGAACTGGAAACCAAAGCGACAACACTAGTTGGTCAGACCCATGCGGTGACGGACTCGGAGTCTTATAAAGGGCGTATCGATGCAGTGCATTTTGCACTTGACAATGATGATGGCGCACGCACACGACATTATGATCAGGCGGATTTGATTTTGATCGGTGTATCTCGTTCGGGGAAAACGCCAACGTCGATTTATTTGTCATTACAGTTCGGTATTCGAGTGGCGAACTATCCGCTCACTGAAGATGATTTGGATGACAATCGTCTGCCTGCGGTACTTAAACCACATAAAAGCAAGCTCTTTGGTTTGATGATTGATGCGGAGCGATTAGTGGCGATACGTACCGAACGCAAAGCCAATAGTCGTTATGCGAGCTTTAGTCAATGTCAGATGGAGCTTCGAGCAATCGAAGGGATTTATATTTCAGAAGGTATTCCATATTTAAATGTATCGGAAATGTCGATCGAAGAAATTTCGACACGAATTTTGCAAACGACAGGTTTAAAGCGTCGGATTGGTTAGGATTTTCTTTAATTTGAAAAATTGATTTTTTCGAAACGGAAATATCAAAAAGCAAATAATAAAACGCCAAGTTCATAAGCAACTTGGCGTTTTTCAATCTAAATTATTGAGATTCACCTTGAATTTGTTTCAATAATTCAAAGCTTTTGAGCCGTTTTTCAGGATCATACACATCACAAGTGAAGATGAATTCATCCGCCTGAGTACGCTGTAGTAATTCCTCTAAGCCGTGTTTCACGGTTTCTTTAGAGCCAGTCTGCTCAACACCAAAGAAACCTTCGACGCCACGTTTTTCTACTTCTGACCATAAACCATCCATCGACGCTACAGGTGGCACAAGATTGGTTGGTTGACCACGAAATAGTGCAAGGATGCGCTGATAATTGGTCGTGGCAAGATATTTTGCTTCTTCATCACTCTCTGCAACAAGACTTGGCACACCAATTATCACATAAGGTTTATCCAAATAAGCCGAGGCTTGGAAGTTTTCACGATATAAAGCGATGGCTTGCATCATCATCCGTGGCGCAAAGTGTGAGGCAAAAGCATAAGGTAAACCGAGTCGTGCAGCAAGCTGTGCGCTAAATAGGCTAGAACCTAACAAATACACAGGGACTTTTGAGCCTTGCCCTGGAACGGCAATGATTTGCTGTCCTGCTTTGGCATCATCGAAATAAGTTAAAATTTCACTTACATCTTGCGGGAATTGCTCCTCAGTTTCAAAACGTCCACGACGCAAAGCTCGCATTGTGATCTGATCTGTACCCGGTGCACGACCTAATCCGAGATCAATCCGATCAGGGTAGAGTGTCGCTAAAGTACCGAATTGCTCAGCAACCACAAGAGGGGCATGATTGGGCAACATAATGCCACCCGAACCTAATCGCAGTGTTGAAGTGTTCGCCGCAAGATAACCAAGCAACACACTGGTCGCAGAGCTGGCGATACCTTTCATATTGTGATGCTCGGCAACCCAAAGACGATGATAGCCAAGCTTTTCGGCATGTTGTGCAAGTCGTTTTGCATTTTCTAAAGCATCTTTAGCGGTACCATCATCACGAATCGGTGCAAGTTCTAAAATGGAGAATTTTACATCTTTCAGATTGGATGATGCGTTTTCATTGAACGCTGTATCGGCTGTGGACACAAAGCCACCTCATTTTAAAAATCATGTCATGTTAATATGAGGTTGCTTCGGATAAAATCAATTTTTACCTTTTAAATTTCTCATAAGGTTATAAATAAGCTGATTTTTAATTTTTGAATATCCTTTCTCAGGCAACAAAAAAGCACCCGAAGGTGCTTTCTTGAACGTATTTAGCTATTAGTCATGGTAATGACGTGAACGTTTCCATTGGCTGCGTTTGTATTTACGTGAGTTGTTATACTTACGTTTTTCAGCGTCTTTATCATCGCTGATTTTATTACCAAGAGCTGCGCCACCTGCTGCACCGAGAGCTGCTCCGATGATTTGACCATTTGAACCATAGTTTTTACCCAGTGCAGAGCCTGCATAAGAGCCTAAACCGCCACCAATTGCCGATTCAGTCCGGCTTGATTTGCTACTTGCCGCTGCAGCACCACCTGCACCACCGATTGCAGCACCTAAATCTGCACCATTTGATCCACCGACTTGTTTACCGATGACATTACCAACGACGCTACCAAGTGCACTCGCTGCTGCCACACGTGTCGTACTATCCGCCATCGCAGGTGTTGCAATGATCGAACTCGCTAAAACTCCAGTTAAGATATATGCATAATGTTTCATTGTGCTCTCCTTATAAGCTTCTATTTTTAAGTCTTTTTGACAAAGTATGTCAAAATGTTTTGATGGAAATAAATTTAGCAAAGGATAGGGCGAAAAAAATGGAGATCTGTAGCGCAAACACATACTTTGCGTAACTCAAAGGTAGCGAAAGACGTATCTTCTGTAACTTTCGCCGTAATTCCTCCCTATTCTGAATTTGAAATGCCAAGACGATCACATTGTCTAAAAGTTGATGTTGTCGATAGGATTTAGCTTGATTTGTCGGTAAACTATGCGCCACATTGCATTGATCAATTTCACATCTTTAATGATTTTTATTCATGATTTCTATTCATGGTCTTGAAATAATTTTGATGCACCAAATTTGAAACACATTCGTTGAAGTAAAACCTAGAAATAGAATCTAGGACAAAGAGAAAGTTATTGTATGAAAGAGTCGCTACGTTTACGTTTGGATCAGTTGGTCGATCGTTATGAAGAGTTAAATGCCTTATTGGCAGATGTAGAAGTTATTTCGGATAACAATAAATTCCGCAAACTCTCTCGTGAACATAGTGAACTACAAGAGATCACCGCTGTTTGGCAACAATATACTCAAGCCGAAGCGGATATTGTGACTGCTGAAGAAATGCTATCCGAGCCAGATTTCAAAGAAATGGCACAAGAGGAAATCAAAGAAAATAAAGCCTTGATCGACGACCTTGAAAGTCAGCTCAACATCTTAATGATTCCCAAAGATCCGAATGATGCCAATGCTGCATTCCTTGAAATTCGTGCAGGAACGGGTGGTGATGAAGCGGCGATTTTCTCAGGTGATCTATTCCGTATGTATAGTAAATATGCCGAAACACAAGGTTGGCGTATTGAAATCCTCTCTGAAAATGAAGGCGAACATGGCGGTTATAAAGAAGTTATTTGTCGTGTCGATGGTGATGGCGTCTATGGTCGCTTAAAGTTTGAAAGTGGTGCGCATCGTGTACAACGTGTGCCTGCAACCGAGTCGCAAGGGCGTGTGCATACTTCGGCATGTACCGTGGCGATTTTACCTGAAGTGGATGTGGATACGTCGGTCGATATTAACCCTGCGGATTTGCGTATTGATACTTACCGTGCATCAGGTGCTGGTGGTCAGCACATTAACAAAACTGATTCTGCGGTGCGTATCACCCATATTCCAACAGGTACGGTGGTAGAATGTCAGGATGAGCGTTCACAGCATAAGAACAAAGCCAAAGCGATGACACTGCTTGCGTCACGTCTTGAAAATGCCAAGCGTGCGGCCGCTGATGCAGCGACTTCAGAAATGCGTCGTGATTTGGTGGGTTCGGGTGATCGTTCTGAACGGATTCGCACCTATAACTATCCGCAAGGTCGTATGACCGACCATCGTATCAATCTGACTTTATATAAGCTCGATGCGATCATGGAGGGCGATTTGACCGAAATCTTGGACAATCTGCATCGTGAATATCAAGCTGATCAATTGGCGATGTTGGCGCAAGAGAATGATGCCTAACCTTTATAAAAAATTCATTATTTCAAAAATTCAGGTCATGTGATGAATATTGCACAAGCCTTAAATCTGCGTGGGCAAGTGGATAGCTATGAACGCCAAGAAGCGACATGGCTACTTGAGCATATTCTTAAACTCAGCCCATTGCATCTGAAAATGAATATGATGCAAGACTTATCAGCGGAGCAAGAACAGCACTATCTCGATGGTTTGATGCGCTTAGCAAAAAATGAACCGCTTGCCTATATCATCGGCTCACAGCCGTTTTGGACGCTGGATTTAAAAGTCACATCGGACACATTGGTGCCACGTCCTGATACCGAGATTGTGGTCGAAACGGTATTGGCGTTGGACTTACCGAAAGTGGCTAATGTGCTGGATTTGGGGACAGGTACAGGCGCAATTGCACTGGCACTTGCCTCGGAAAAGCCACTATGGAAAATCACAGCAACAGATATTTATGCACCAAGTCTTGACGTGGCAAAGTTTAATGCAGAGAAACACGGTTTAAATAATGTTAATTTTGCGCTCGGCTCGTGGTATAAAGCGCTAATGACGCGACAGCACAAAGATAAGTTTGACTTAATTGTCTCGAATCCGCCGTATATTGATCCTGATGATGTGCATGTGGCTAAGCTCGAATATGAACCGCAACGTGCTTTGGTCGCTGAGAAAAAAGGCTTATCAGATTTAGAGCTCATTATCCGTGAAACGCCAGAGTGGTTAAATCCAAAAGGCTGGATTGTGCTTGAGCATGGCTATGATCAGGCGACTGCTGTACAGGATTTATTAAAACAACAAGGCTTTAAAAATGTCCGTACTGTGCAGGACTATGGTAGTAATGATCGGGTGAGTTTGGGGCAATTTGTTTAATGCAAAAGTCAAACGACTTGCAAAAGATCGGTATACGACTGTCTGCATTTTATTTTTTCTACTATGCGATCGTCGGCACATTCATGCCGTATTGGAATTTATATTTGGAATTCCAACAGTTTAGTCATTTTGAAATTGGTTTGCTCAGCACCATTGCGGTGATCACTCGATTTTTTGCGCCATTTATTTGGGGATGGCTCGCCGATCTGACGGGCAAGCGCATGTTGTGGATTCGCATTGCAACTTTTGTAGAAGCAGTGATTTGGCTGACCATTTTCTTTATTGATAAAAAATTTCAAAGCATCGCCATCATCATGCTGATTTTTAGCTTTTTTCAAAATGCAATCTTGGCGCAGTTTGAGGGCGTAACGCTATTTTGGCTCGGTGATCAACATCAGACTTTATATGGCAAAATCCGTAAATGGGGCTCGATCGGCTTCATCGTTGGCGTGTTTGTGATTGGTGCAATTTTGGATTGGATTCCAATTACCAATCTACCAATTCTATTATTGTGTATTTCCGCTTGTGCTTTTCTGTGTTCGTTTAGCATTGCTGAACCAAAACAAGCACCGACTGCACAGCGCAAACTTGAGCCGATTTTACCGATCTTAAAACGTCCTGCGGTGGCGTGTTTTTTTCTCATTGAATTTTTCCTTTTGTTTTCTCATGCGCCGTTTTATAGCTTTTATAGTAATTTTCTGCATGAATATCAGTTTTCCACCACGAAAACAGGGCTGTTATGGTCAATGGGCGTGGTAGCAGAAATCGTGATGTTTGCTTATGCGACATGGTTTTTTCGTCAATTTTCATGGCGCAGTTTAGTTGCTATCTGTTTGGTCTTGACCAGTATGCGTTGGATCATTGTCGGCGTATTTGCTGAGCATTTTTGGATACAGCTTTTTGCACAATGGATTCATGCCTTTAGTTTTGGTTTATTTCATTTGATTGCCATGCGGATGATTTTGCAACACTTTAGTGCAGGACAACAGGGACGAGGGCAGGCGCTGTATAGCACCATGTGGGGGCTAGGTGTGGCACTCGGTAGTTTACTTGCAGGAAAATATTGGGATGTGTTGTCTGGGCAATGGATATTTATCATTGCAGGGTTGATGTGCTTATTTGGGCTAGTTTTTATCAAAGCATTGCCAAATAATAAGATGGCTTAGAACTTGTCATTAAAGTTTGCAGTGAATCAAGTCACCATAAATAGTGAATATTCATTATTAAAATACATAAAGCTGAAAGAAGCGGTATGCTAAAAGTATCTACAGTCATTGAATTTTAATCCTGCTACATCATTAACCTTAATTGGTTGCATTGCGTTAGAAATAAATTTCTTTGACGATACAATGGCATTTATGAAGAGATCTGGGTGGTCAAATGGATTTATTACAACGCTTAGGAATTACACATCCTATATTTGTTGCACCGATGGCAGGTACGTCTACACCTGAGCTTGCGGCAGCGGTATCAAATGCAGGCGGTTTAGGTGCGTTGGGTTTAGGAGCAAGTAATGCCGAAACAGCAAAACAAGCCATTCTCAAAACCCAGCAATTGACCGATCAACCTTTTCAGGTCAATTTTTTCTGTCATCAACCGACTGCTTATGATGCAGACAAAGCGCAACAATGGATTAATTATATTCGTCCACACTTTGATGAGTTTGATGCAGAAGTGCCAATACAACTCAATGAAATTTATCAAAGTTTCGTATCGAATGATGATTTGCTGAAAGTTGTGTTAGACACAAAACCGAAAGCAGTGAGTTTTCATTTTGGCTTACCAACTGCTGAGCAGATTTCTGCTTTAAAACAAGAGGGCATCATTACACTGGTGACAGTGACTCAGTTGAGTGAAGCCTATTTGGCACAGCAGGCAGGCATTGATGTGTTGATTGCGCAGGGTGTTGAAGCAGGCGGACATCGTGGCACATTTAATCCAAGCTGTGATGCGGGACTGACGACTTTAGATTTGGTGATTATTTTGAATCAGTATTTTGATCTGCCGATCGTGGCTGCGGGTGGTATCATGACGGGTGAAGATATTCGATTGTATTTGGAGCTGGGTGCCAGTGCGGCACAGCTAGGGACAGCATTTGTACAATGTAAAGAATCCGCTGCCAATGACGTCTATCGAGAATTGCTTTTTCAACAGCCGATTACCCAAATCACCGATAATATTTCAGGTCGCCCTGCACGTGGTTTGCTCAATGCGTGGCATCAGTTTGTTGATTTGCCTGATCGTCCATCTCATGCGGGCTATCCATATACTTATGACTTGGCAAAACAACTGCATGCAGTTGCATCAAAACAAGATGAACAAGGTTTTGGTGCATATTGGGCAGGCAGTAATGTGGCGAATATTCGCCGTTTGGATGCCAAAGAGTTGGTAGAAAAATTGGTGCAGGAATTGCAAGAACTGTAATAAGTTTTGCTCAGATTGCAGGAAATCAGCATCAATATATGTTGCTGATTTTTTTGATAGGTGTTTGTTTCTAAGTTTGTTTAATTTGTCGTTAGAAATGCACGTAGGTAAACAATACGCCATAAATCAGCGCCGCTGTTAAGGTCGCCAAAATAATCTTTTTACTCAGCGCATACATCATGATCAATGCCAAAAATCCACAACTCATGGCAAAAATCCGATCATGATGATCAATTAACGGTGGCAATGTGGCAATCATGAACATGGCACAGATCGCACTAACACCAATACTTGCCATCGCCACGCCAATCCATGCACGTCCTTTATTTTGTTGCTGTTGCTGTTTTTTATGTACTAGCCAAATTGGTACAAAACGGTTAAAAAAGTTAGCTAAGCCGACCAACAAACCAATCAATAAAATTTCAATGCTCATGGGATTGTGCTCCTTGAGATGTGTTTTTATCAATGCCATAGTATTTGATTAATGCAACGACCATTCCCGCAATAATTCCTGAGAAAATCGCAAAAGATAATCCAAGCCATAAATAACCAAGCGCACTGAATAGCAAGGCGCTGATAATGATATGTAAATTTTTCTTCTCAAATGCCGCCAATAAAAAGCTTAAAAATAATGCAGGCAATAAAAAGTCAAAACTGGCTTGTAAAAACATCGGCATTAGATGTATCTGATCGGCAAACATCGCACCGACAAATGAGCCAAATGCCCAAGATGCCCATGAGGTAAAACTTAATCCGAGCATCCACGCCTCAGACCAGTTTTGCTTGCGCTGACTGAGTTCAATCAAACCTCGTGCAAACACTTCGTCGGTCAAGCCCCAAGCCCAAAATCCTGTTTTTTTCATGCTCAAGGTGGGTTTCACTGCGGACGGGAATTGCTGATACATCGCAGGGCCATACAGCACATGACGCAGATCTAGAATAATCACGGTAATCGCCGCCACCCAAATCGAGCTACCAGATGCCAAAAGTGCAATGACAATAAACTGACTTGCTCCTGCATAAATGGTTGAAGATAAGAATAGCGCTTCCCACGAATTAAAACCAAAGCCGACCGCAGCCACACCAAATGCAAATGCCACAGGCAAATAGGTAAATACAATGACTAAGGCATCACGTGCACCGTCTAAAAAGGTACTCTGACGGTGTGTGCTTGGATTTGAAACGATATGAGTGTTGGACATAAAAACCTTTATACATACAGCGCAGAAATCACAAAATACTTATCGCTTCAGGATAATGTAGGAATAGCGGTTGAGTATTCTAATATAATTTTTTAATATGCGAGCCTGTCAATTGATTAGGCTATGGTGGCATCGTATGAAATTTCAACTTCAATGTTCCGTTGTACTGATGAGCGTGTTGGGTGTTGCATGTGGCAATCCGCAAAACAGCAACACGAGTGAGCAAAGTGCAACTTCGCCGAGTACGGACAGTCAAAATGAACAGCATGCAAATGCAAATCAAAAAATCAAACCTGCAAAGAAATTAACAAATGATGCTTCTGCTGTTGCCAATGAAGCATGGATTTTGATTAATCAATTGGATCAACTCATTTATGCTGAAAATGCGAAAAGTAATCCTGATATTGATGGCATGGTGCGAGAACCACTGCGTGAGCTGTCGACGCGTTGGCGTATCGAAGTCAAAATGACAGACTCAGTGACCGAAGGGAAGTATGCACTTTGCCGTAAATCATTGAATAGCTTGGATGCTTGGGCGAGAAGTGTGCAAGAGCAGAGCAGTGATCGTGCGCAGAAGCAACTGAACTATGAGCGTGATAAGCAATATTGCAAAGATGCGATTGAAAATCCGAAGTATGGCAATACACCACCGAAAATTAGCCAAGCGCCGATTTGATTTAAACAATCACAGGAAAGTTGCGCATAAAAAAGCTGACCTAAAGTCAGCTTTTTTAACGCAAGAATTTAATCTTTATTGAAGCGCAGGTTGAGCTGCTTTCATCGCTGCTGCTACAGCATCATCTTCAGTGGCATCACCTGATAACGCATGTTCATCATTGACGACATCTTCGCTCACAGTATTGGCACTATTTGCAGATGATGTACTGCTCGAACCGTTGCTATTTGATGAAGAGCCATTTGAGCTTGCAGAACCACTGCTTGGTGCAGGTGTTGGATCAACATAAGCATCTTCTTCACTTGCTGTAATTTCAGCTGTACCTGAATTGTCATCTATCTCTTCAAGATCGGTGTATTCAGCTTGTTCTTGACCATTGTCCAGTTCTTGAAAGTCTGATTCTTGCACTTCAGTTTGAGTGGTTTGCTCTTGCTCAGCGTCTTCAGGCTTTTCTTTTTTCATGCACGCAGTAAGTAGTAGTGCACTTATAGAACTGACCATGATCAATTTTAAAAAAGTAGATTTCATAATCGTTTTCTTCATTTCACAAAACAGAAAATTAAGTGAATTATATCAAACTAAAAACTTAAATTGTAAAAATTCATAACTCGAATTGTGCTTTTATGGTACGTAGATGCTTTAATCGGCATTTCAACAAAATTATTGCGTAAAAGATGCGATTAGTTTTGCTTTATGAGGGGGGTTTACAGTAAAATCGCCAAACATTGTATGCCGTTTTTCGGTGCCATTGTACGAGAATTCGAATGACTCATTTTATTTTTGTCACAGGTGGTGTGGTTTCATCACTTGGGAAAGGTATTTCTGCTGCTTCTGTTGCTGCGCTATTAGAGGCGCGTGGCCTTAAGGTCACGATGGTCAAAATGGATCCGTACATCAACGTCGATCCAGGTACAATGAGTCCATTCCAACATGGCGAAGTCTTTGTTACCGAAGATGGCGCAGAAACTGACCTCGATCTAGGCTATTACGAGCGTTTCCTCAAGCGCTCAAAAATGACAAAACTCAATAACTTCACCAGTGGTCGTGTTTATCAAGACGTACTCAACAAAGAGCGTCGTGGTGACTATCTTGGTGGTACAGTTCAAGTCATTCCACACATTACTGATAATATTAAAGCACGTGTCCTTGCCGCAGGTAATGGATTTGATGTGGCGATCGTTGAAATCGGCGGAACAGTCGGTGATATCGAATCTTTACCATTTATGGAGTCTGTGCGTCAGCTGATGGTAGAGCTTGGGCATAAGCATTCGATGCTGATGCATTTGACCTTGTTGCCTTATATCAAATCTGCGGCTGAGCTAAAAACTAAACCAACACAGCATTCGGTTAAAGAATTACTTTCGATCGGTATTCAGCCTGATATTCTCATCTGCCGTACTGAGCATGATGTGGATGCAGATACTCGACGTAAAATTGCGCTCTTTACCAATGTTCGTCCAGAAGCCGTTGTGGTCTGTAAAGATGCCAAAACCATTTATGAAATCCCACGTAATTTCTATGAACAAGACGTTGATGATCTCATCTGTGAGCGTTTTGGTTTTGACAATTTACCAGAAGCTGATTTAACTGATTGGGATCAAGTCTGCGAGGCTTTATTCAACCCTGAATTTACTGTGCGTGTAGCAATGGTGGGTAAATACGTTGAGCTTCCTGATGCCTATAAATCTGTCAATGAAGCTTTATTGCATGCGGGCATTCGTAACCGTGTGAAGGTGCAAATCGACTATGTTGATGCTGAGCAACTTGAAACACTTGATGTTAATGAAACCTTATGTGATGCCGATGCAATCCTTGTACCAGGCGGTTTTGGTGAGCGTGGCACAGAGGGCAAGATGAAAGCGATTCGTTTCGCTCGTGAAAATAAAGTACCGTATCTTGGTATTTGCTTGGGTATGCAACTTGCGGTGATTGAGTTTGCTCGTAATGTTGCAGGTATGCCTGAAGCAACTTCAACAGAATTTAACCGTAATACCAAACAACCATTGATTGGCCTAATCACAGAGTGGTTAGATGAACGTGGCGAATTGCAACAACGTAATAATGAATCGAATCTCGGCGGAACCATGCGTCTTGGTACGCAAACGTCTGAGTTGGTTGAAGGGACTAAGATTCGTGATACCTATGGACTTGCGGAAATCAGTGAGCGTCACCGCCATCGCTATGAGATGAATAACCGTTATATTGATGATCTTGAAAAAGTAGGTATGAAGATTTCGGGTTATTCTGCGGTGCAACACTTGGTCGAAACAGTGGAAATCTCTGATCATCCGTGGTTTATTGCGGTACAATTTCACCCGGAATTTACCAGTTCACCTCGAGATGGACATCCATTATTTGCAGGATTTATCGCTGCAGCAAAAAAACAGTTTCAAGGAAAGGCGTAAGGCTTTACACAAATTGATTCGAGATTAGGAAAAGAGTTTAAGGAAATTTCATGACAGAACTTAAAGCAAAACAAATCGTTGAATTAGGTGACATTCAGATGGCGAACCATTTGCCATTTGTATTGTTTGGTGGCATGAATGTACTTGAGTCGAAAGACTTGGCGTTTGAAATTGCTGAAACTTATATCGACATTTGTAAGCGTCTTGAAATTCCTTATGTCTTTAAAGCAAGCTTTGATAAAGCAAACCGTTCAAGCTTAAACTCTTTTCGTGGGCCAGGTTTGGAGAAAGGTGTTGAGTGGCTCGGTGAGATAAAAAAACACTTTAACGTGCCGATCATTACCGATGTACATGAGCCATACCAAGCTGCACCTGTTGCCGAAGTTGCGGATATTATTCAACTGCCTGCGTTTTTAAGTCGTCAGACTGATCTCGTTGAAGCGATGGCGAAAACCGATGCAATCATTAACATCAAAAAAGCGCAATTCCTCTCACCACGTGAGATGGGGCATATCCTGCATAAGTGCTTAGAAGCGGGTAATGATAAGCTGATTCTGTGTGAGCGTGGTTCTGCATTCGGCTATAACAACCTTGTGGTGGATATGCTTGGCTTTGATACCATGAAAGCGATGGATGTGCCTGTATTCTTTGATGTGACACATGCTTTGCAAACTCCGGGTGGTCGTGAAGACTCAGCGGGTGGTCGTCGTGCGCAAATCACCACGCTTGCTCGTGCGGGCATGGCAACTGGACTTGCAGGGCTGTTCTTAGAAGCGCATCCTGATCCGAATAAAGCAAAATGTGATGGACCATGTGCATTACTTCTTTCTCAACTTGAACCATTTTTGGCACAGTTGAAAGAGTTAGATACATTGGTTAAAGGTTTTAAACAACTGGATACACACTAAGTAAGACTTTAATGAGTTTTTTGGTGTGTGTTTTTATAAATTGAACAACGATTGAGGAAAAATAAATGAGCCAAATCGCTGACATTCGTGCCCGTGAAATCTTGGACTCACGTGGTAATCCAACCATTGAGGCTGATGTGATTCTTGAGTCTGGTGTAGTTGGACGTGCCTGTGCGCCAAGTGGTGCATCTACAGGTTCACGTGAAGCATTAGAGCTTCGTGACGGCGATAAAGCACGTTATTTGGGTAAAGGCGTACGCCAAGCAGTACAAAACGTGAATAGTGATATTCGTGAGTTGCTTCTTGGTCAAAATGTCTTTGAGCAAAAGTCACTTGATGACAAGATGATTGCTTTAGATGCAACTGAAAACAAAGCAAAACTTGGTGCGAATGCGACTTTGGCAGTATCACTTGCTGCAGCGCATGCTGCGGCGACCGAACAAAAAACTCCATTATTTCAATATATCGCCAATCTGCGTGGTCAAACATCATTGACCATGCCAGTGCCGATGATGAATATCCTCAACGGCGGTGCACATGCAGACAATACCGTTGATATTCAAGAATTTATGATTGAACCTGTTGGCTTTACCTCATTCTCAGAAAGCTTACGTGCAGGTGCGGAGATTTTCCATGCACTGAAATTTGTATTGAAAAAGCAAGGTTTGAATACGGCTGTTGGCGATGAGGGCGGTTTTGCGCCAAACTTACGCTCAAACGAAGAAGCAATCACTGTGATTCTTCAAGCGATTGAAACTACAGGCTATAAAGCAGGTTCTGATATCATGTTGGCTTTGGACTGTGCATCGTCTGAATTCTACAAAAATGGTCAATATGTGCTTGCAGGCGAAGGCAATAAAGCATTTACTAGCAATCAATTTGCAGATTATCTTGCAGGGCTTGTCAATCAATATCCAATTATTTCGATCGAAGATGGTTTGGATGAGTCTGATTGGGAAGGTTGGGCGTATTTGACGTCAATCTTGGGTGATAAGATTCAATTGGTCGGTGATGACTTGTTCGTAACTAATCCAAAAATCTTACAACGTGGTATTGATGAAAAAGTTGGTAACTCAATCCTCATCAAATACAACCAAATTGGTACCTTGACTGAAACACTTGATGCAATCTATCTTGCAAAAGCAAATGGTTATACCACGGTGATTTCACATCGTTCAGGTGAAACTGAAGATTCAACCATTGCTGATCTTGCAGTAGGTACAGCAGCGGGTCAAATCAAAACTGGTTCACTATGCCGTTCTGACCGTGTGGCGAAATACAATCAATTGCTTCGTATTGAAGAATTGATCAAAGCGCCGTACCGTGGTAAGGCTGAATTCAAAGGCTTAAACTAATTTTATAGTCAGGCACTTTGAATATGTTCGCTACGGCAACAGGTCGAATCATCATCGGACTTGCGATACTTATTGTCGCAAGTCTGCAATACGCCTATTGGTTTGGTGAAAGTGGTTATTTCATGCATGAGAAACTCATCAATGACATGACCACGCAGATCGAAACCAATCAGGAATTGTCTGAACGAAATCGCATTCTCGCAGCGGAAGTGTACGACCTGAAAAATGGTTATGAAGCGATTGAGGAACATGCGCGTTTAGATCTTGGTTTGGTGAAACCACATGAAACTTTCGTACAAATGAGTATGATTAGTGGTGCATATCAGCCGATCTATTTGAATGATCGTGAAGAAACTGCCTTAGAACGGCAAACCAATGAATCAGAATAATTCCGAGCTTGTTCAACAGCTCAATTCACGAAATAATATTCATCAAAAACCAAAACTGTGGGGCGTAATTCCAGCAGCGGGTTCAGGTCAACGCTTTTCCAAAACCGAGTTAAAACAATATCTAAAGATCGCAGGGCAGACTGTGCTTGAGCATAGCGTCAATGCTTTGTATAAACTTCCACTTGAAAATTGTGTGATTGCGATCAGTGTAAATGATACCTATGCCAAGCAGATTCAATTTGCGCACCCTGTACAGTTTTGTATCGGTGGCAAAGAGCGCATGGATTCAGTGTTTTCTTCATTACAGCATTTGCAAAATTTTGCGGATAAAGATGATTATGTGCTTGTACATGATGCAGCACGTCCTTGTTTACATCAAAGCCAGATTCAAGCGATTGCTGATTTTTGTGAAACAGGTCAAGACGCAGCGATTATTGCTGTGCCAGTACGAGATACTTTAAAAAAATCAAAAGCAAACCAAGAGATTGAAGCGACTATAGATCGTAGCGCATTGTGGCAAGCACAGACACCACAGATCATTAAATATGGTGTGCTCTATCAAGCATTACTACATGCGATTCAAAATCATTTGTTAGTAACTGACGAAGCAAGCGCATTAGAACACTTAAATGTCCCAGTCAAACTTTTAGAAGGGCGTAGTGATAATATTAAAATCACTTATCCTGATGATTTAGACTTCGCTACGCTCATTTTGCAACAGTTTTCATCGCATTCAAACTAACTTATTTTTGTAATGACAATGAGGTGATTATTTCAGAATGAATGCACCTTTAGTAGTATTTTGTTATTTTTTTGATTCCATAATGATTTTATTTTTGCTAGACTTCAAAAGTCATGTATTCCACATTACTTTGTAATGACGCAAATAAAAGATAATTTAAATTGCAAGACTTTTGTCATCACAAAAGAATGATGATTTAAAGCGAAGAAGTAAGGTAAAGGAATACAATTACTGGAGATTATTAGGGATTCACGTCATGGCAAAGACTGAGGTTTATCAAATTCGCTTAGATAGCGATGAAAAAAAACTGGCATTTGCTGTATTCCGCCAGCTTGGCTTGACACCTGCGCAAGCAATTCGAATGTTTTTTCGTCAGGTTGTACTGACACAATCTATTCCATTTCAGATTGAGAGCAAAAGCATTCAACCGTCTTTATTGCACACACCTGTGAGTGATAAGTCTGCCACAGTTGCTGAAAATGAAGAAAATCATCACGATATCTTTACAGAGTTAGATCAAATTCTAAATTCTGACAAAAAATAATATTGCTAAAATCTTGTTGCATTTTAATAACTAAACGACACTTTTTGGGGTGATTTTTTTGTATATGCTAGACCTGACACAAAGGAATTTTAGTCGTTTTTAATTTTTGGTTTTAAAATTAGTGGAATAAAAATTATGATTGTACGTCGTGCCACAGAAGCAGATTTGCTTTTATTAACTGTATTGTTTGATGAATATCGCCAGTTTCATGGCACGAGCTCGAATCTTGCACAGACGCAAGATTTTTTAACCAAGCGTATGAAAAACCAACAGACGGTGATTTTTGTCAGTCAAAAAGATGACGTAATTACTGGTTTTATTGTGTTGTATGTGGGCTTCTCTACGGCGGATTGCCGTGAATATTATATTTTAGATGATACCTATGTTACGCCAAGCTATCGTCGTCAAGGTGCGGCACACCAGTTGATTGATACGGCAATTTTGTTTGCACGCCAACAACAAGTAAAACGTATTAGCTTACAGACTGAAGTGGACCATGTTGAAGCTCGTCGTTTGTATGAAAAGCTTGGTTTTGTTAAAGATCATGAGTTCGAGTCGTATCACTGCTTTATCTAAATCTAATTGATTCCCTTAGGTGTTATTTTCTGAAATTGCTCGAACCGTTGCAGATTGATATTCTGATTCACTCAAATAGCACCATTCGCCTGATTGTATGGACAATTGTTCCAATTTTAATTCGGCAATTTGATCACGATGCAATGCGTCCACATGATTGCCAACCGCTACGATCATCCGTTTCACCTGATGATAAACACCTTGAGAAATCGCAAATCGGTAATGTCTTTCACCGATTTTTTCAAAATTTAAGGCTTGAAAAAGACCTTGTTCATTGCGTAGTTCTACGCCGTTTTGAAGTTGCTTAATTACATCTGTACTCAGCGCTTCAGTCGTGTGGATTTGATAATATTTTAAAACGTGTTTCTTGGGATGCGTGAGCTGATGTAGATATTGACCATCGTCGGTCAGTAGAAGCAAACCAGTTGTGTCTTGATCCAGCCGTCCAATGCTTTGAACATTACGCTCAATCAGATGGTCGGGTAGTAGTTCAAATACACTGTGGTGATGTTGTGTTCTGTGTGAACATTCATAGCCTTGCGGTTTATTCAGTGCAATATAGACTTTTTCTCGATAGCTAAATTTTTCACCGTGTACTGAAAATTGAAAATTTGGTGTGTTGCAACGAAATTTATGATCATGAACGACATCATTGTTTATGCTGACGTGTCCACGATGAATCAAAATTTGACATTGTTTACGTGTGCCAAAGCCTTGAGATTGCAGTAGTTTATCGAGTTGCACAGGGAAAATAATCAATAAAGAAAGTTTAAGTATAAAAGAATTGATCTGTCATTTGTAGTTTAACAATTTTATTTTGCATTAAAAAAACCACCAATTCTTGTGAAATGATGGTTTCTGTTAAATCGCTAAATTAGCAATTTAAATGATGTGATTTGTCGAAATTACTTCTCAACGATCGCAACGACGCCTTGTCCACCTGCTGCACAGATAGAGATCAATGCACGACCTGAACCTTTTTCATTGAGTAGTTTTGCAGCAGAAGCCAAGATACGACCACCAGTTGCCGCAAATGGGTGACCCGCTGCAAGTGATGAGCCTTTGACGTTCAATTTGCTACGATCAATAGAACCAAGTGGCTTGTCTAGACCAAGACGCTCTTTACAGAAAGTTGGATCTTCCCAAGCTTTCAGTGTAGACAATACTTGTGATGCAAATGCTTCATGAATTTCATAGAAATCAAAATCTTGTAGAGTCAAACCAGCACGCTCAAGCATACGTGGCATTGCATAAGCAGGAGCCATCAACAAACCTTCTTTTTTGCCAACGAAGTCAACCGCAGCAGTTTCAGAAAATGTTAAGTAAGCAAGGACTTCATGACCGTTTGCTTTCGCCCATTCTTCAGAAGCAAGTAGCACACAAGATGCACCGTCAGTAAGTGGCGTAGAGTTACCCGCTGTCATGGTTGCATTTTCACCTTTACCGAAAGCTGGCTTTAATTTTGCCAATTTTTCAGCAGTAGAATCTGGACGTAGGTTGTTGTCACGCTCAAGACCCATGAAAGGTGTGATTAAGTCATTGAAGAAACCTTCTTCGTAGGCTTTTGCCATTTTTTGGTGAGAAGATGCAGCAAGCTCGTCTTGATCTTCACGTGCAATATTCCACTCAAGCGCAGTGATTGCTTGGTGATCACCCATTGACATACCAGTACGTGGCTCGCCATTTTTCGGTGCATCCATCAAATCTTTAACATTGAGTTTTGACAATGCTTTTAGACGATCTTTACCAGTTTTTGCGATGTTGAGCTCAAGTAATACTTTACGTACACCATCACCAAGAGCGATCGGAGCATCAGAAGTTGTGTCCACACCGCCTGCGATACCGACTTCGATTTGACCAAGCGCAATTTTGTTTGCAACTAAGAAAGCAGCTTGCAAGCCAGTGGCACATGCTTGTTGAATGTCATACGCAGGAGTTTCAGGAGCAAGTTCAGTGTTTAGAACACTTTCACGAGTCATGTTGAAATCACGGCTATGCTTTAATACTGCGCCAGAAACAACTTCACCAAGACGTTGACCTTGTAGGTTGTAGCGAGTGATCAAGCCATTTAATGCAGCAGTAAACATGTCGATGTTTGAAGCAGTAAAATAAGCACCATTTGAACGTGCAAATGGAATACGGTTACCGCCAATGATGGCAACACGGCGAACTGTATTTTGGCTCATAGATTGTTCCTTTTTTACAGGGGTTGAGGTTGTGGATTTTCGAGTACGTGTACTCGGTGATTTTGTCGCTGATTGGCTCTCAGTTTTAGTTGCAGTCGCTGCTTTGCGAGGCGTTGCAGTTTTAGCTGGAGTAGCAGTCGATGTGCTTGTACGGCGACGAGTTGTACTTTTTGTCGCTGTGGTTTTAGCTGTATCTTTCGACTGGGTTGATGTTTCTGACAGTGAAGACGAATCGGTTGATGTCACTTTCGATGGATCTTGAGGTGTTTTGCTCATCGTGGTTTCCCAAGTGTTTTATTCATTTTCGATTAAGATATTATCACAAACTTGGCTTGATCAAATTGACTGTATTGACATGACAAATCCAATCAAGGGGTCAAGACAAGTTTATCCAAACTCAGTATGATAATGGTATGTAAAATCATTTTTATCAATAGTGATTAAAATTTGGTGACAATATCGACGGATCATTGGTTTTTTTACCCTTGAAACTTTGATATACATCGAAGCATTCATATTGTGTTTTATTCAGTCCGAGTTAACCTTTAGTCCGAATTAACCTTAGTTTAAGAGAACAATCATGTCTGATCAGTATCAAGCCTTTGCAAAATCCCCAATCGGTAAGTTTGTGATTAAAAATTTGGGTCTACCATCTCCAACTGCTTTAGATCGTTTTCAAGCAGGTGCGCCTGTTATTCAAGGTGCGGTGCTTCTTGGTGCTGCAGTTAATAGCACACTAACTGGTGCAATTAGCCAAGTATTGAGCAATATCCATGCAGATACTTATGCAGGCAATAATGCACAGCTTCAGCAAACTGCTGCAGAAGTGGGTTTGAATCTTCGTGCCTTTAATAGCGGTGATAAAGAGTCTAAATTTAAAGCATTGGTATTTGATGCATCAGGCATTGAAAATGCAGATCAATTGAAAGATTTGTATGAGTTTTTCAATCCAGTAGCTCGTCAAATCGAAGCTTCTGGTCGAGTGATCGTAATTGGTACAACACCAGAGAAAGCAGGTTCAGTATCTGCTGCGATTGCACAGCGTGCACTCGAAGGCTTTGTAAAATCAGTCGGTAAAGAATTTAAAAAAGGTGTTGTTGCTGAGCTAGTCTATGTGGACAAAGGTGCAGAAGCAAATCTTGAATCTACACTTCGTTTCCTACTTTCTCCACGCTCTGCTTATGTATCCGGTCAAGTGATTCGTGTGTCTAAAGGCAAAGCGGTTAAAGTAGATTGGGCACAGCCATTGGCAGGTAAGACTGCTGTAGTGACTGGTGCAAGCCGTGGTATCGGCGAAGCGATTGCACATGTTTTGGCACGTGATGGCGCACACGTGATTTGTTTGGATATTCCACCACAGCAAGCCGATCTTGAGCGTGTTGCAGGGGAAATCGGTGGTTCGGTATTGGCACTCGATATTACAGCGGCTGATGCAGGTGAAAAGATCAAAGCGGCGGCAGCGGACAAAGGCGGTCTAGATATCATCGTGCATAACGCAGGTGTAACACGTGACAAAACCTTGGCAAATATGAAGCCTGAGCTTTGGGACATGGTGATCAACATCAACCTTGCTTCGAATGAACGTGTAAACGATTACTTGTTGAATAATGACGGCTTAAATGCTAACGGTCGTATTGTTTGCGTATCTTCGATTAGTGGTATTGCAGGTAACTTGGGTCAAACCAACTATGCAGCATCAAAAGCAGGTGTGATTGGTTTGGTGAAATTCACTGCACCAACGTTGAAAAATGGTATCACCATCAATGCAGTTGCACCTGGATTTATCGAAACACAAATGACTGCTGCGATCCCATTTGCCATCCGTGAAGCTGGTCGCCGTATGAACTCAATGAGTCAAGGTGGTCTTCCTGTTGATGTGGCAGAAACGATTGCTTATTTTGCATCAACTGCGTCAACAGGTCTAAATGGCAACGTGGTACGTGTCTGCGGTCAGAGCTTGCTTGGCGCTTAATCAGCTAGAATTTAAATTAGACTTATCTTTTGTATAAGCTATAAAAAGATAAAAGGGTGCAAGTCACCCTTTTTTTATCATGGCTATATATGAAAAGCTTTTGAGATAAAATTAGAGGATGAATCAATGAGAACACGTCATTTTGACCAATTACCAAAAGCTTATGCTGCCTATCCAAAGGTCATTCAAGGACTGATTAAAAAAGGTGGTAGCAAAGAAAAAACATTACCACAAGTGGAGTATGTGGTTGATCGTTTAGAAATTGACGCTGAGCATCTGCATAAATATCAAAAAATCTGTAATTTCCCTACCAACAATGAAGTGCCTGCAATGTATTTGGCAGTGTTGGCGCAAAGTTTACAAATGCACATGATGACCAGTGAGCCGTTTCCATTTGTATTACTCGGTTTGGTGCATATTCGTAATCAAATCAAGCAATATCGTACCATTCAGGCGACTGAAGCGTTGCAATTAAGCTGTAAATTCGGCGAGCTGAAACCGCATGATAAAGGTGTACAATTTGACTTTATCATCAGTGCAAAATCAGGTGATGAATTGGTATTTGAAGGTTTAACCACCTATTTATCACGCCAAAAAGTCACTGAAAAACCAAGTGAAAATAGCAAAGCTGAGAAAAAGCCTGATTATCAACTCAAGCAAACTTGGCGCTTGGCTGAAAATACAGGTCGTCGTTATGCGATGATTTCAGGTGATTTTAATTTAATTCATATCCATGCACTCACTGCAAAAGCGTTTGGTTTTAACAATGCAATTGCGCATGGCATGTGGAGTAAGGCACGTGCTCTTGCTGATTTGGCACCATTACCTGCAAGCTATAGCGCAGATGTTTGGTTTAAATTGCCAATGAAGTTGCCATCACAAGTTGAGCTTTTAACTGCAGAACAAGAACAAAGTACCGATTTTCTTGTGCAAAATGTTAAGAATAAAAAACCACATTTGTCAGGTGAATTAACCAAATTGGTTTAAGCAGACAGTTTTCGAGCAATTCATTCAAAGCATAAGTTCACTCTGAGCTTATGCTTTTTTAATCTGGCTTAAAGACTTCGTTGATTGACACGTTTAGAGAGTTCTTCTGCTGATTCACAACGTTCGGAGTAGCGGTCGGTAAAATAGTCGCTTTGTCCACGAGTGAGCAGGGTAAATTTAAACAATTCCTCCATGACATCGACGATGCGATTGTAATAAGCAGACGGCTTCATGCGTCCATCTTCATCAAACTCTAAAAAAGCTTTGGGAATAGATGATTGGTTTGGAATGGTGATCATGCGCATCCAACGTCCCAATATTCGCATTTGATTGACGCTATTAAAAGACTGTGAGCCGCCGCTAACTTGCATTAATGCTAGTGTCTTACCTTGTGTTGCACGAATTGCGCCATTGGCAAGTGGAATCCAATCTATTTGTGATTTTAAAATCGAACTCATCGCACCGTGGCGTTCAGGTGAACACCAAACACTGCCTTCCGACCAACGGAGTAATTCATGAAGTTCTGTGACTTTGGGATGATCAGTTTCAGCATCTTCGGGCAAAGGTAATCCTTTGGGATGAAAGATTTTGACCTCAGCGCCGAGATACTGCAAGATTCGACCTGCTTCTAATACAGCAAGACGACTGTATGAGCGTTCACGATTTGAGCCGTATAGCAATAAAATTCGTGGCGGATGATCTCGCTTAACCGCTTGAATCTCATTAAAACTCGGCTTTTGCAGTTGTTCAATATTTAGGTTGGGTAAACTTGGGTCAGAAATATTCATAAAGTCTCAATTGGGTTTTTTTATATAAACGATTTATTCAATGTGTTTGCTGTCGTGTTAAACACCTAGCCTCAATGACTTGTTCTATTTCGACGAGATGCGTTGTCCTTGTGTATCAATGATTTGTTCGCCATCTTCTTTTTGAAATGCACCAAGCTGTGGAAGCGGTAAGATATCCAGCACAACTTCTGACGGACGACATAGGCGTGTGCCTTTTGAGGTGATCACAAATGGGCGATTGATCAAAATAGGATGCGCCAACATAAAATCTAACAATTGATCATCTGTCCAGTGGTCTTGTTCAAGTTGTAATTCTCGATATGGATCAACATTTTGACGAATAGCATCACGAACATTGAGACCTGCATCAAGGATCATATTGACCAATTGATCACGTGTAGGTGGATGAACGAGATATTCAATAATGTTTGGCTCAACACCAGTATTACGAATCAATGCCAACGTATTTCGTGAAGTGCCACAGGCAGGGTTGTGATAGATTGTCATGTTGTTTTGTGGATTCATGGTGATCACCTGTTCAATGTTGTGTGTAGTATATATGGAAAAGCATATATATTGGATGACAGATTTCTTACATTTTAGATTTTTATTTTGATTGATTTTTATCTTGAAAATTTCAGGATCAAGGCTTTCGCTCAAAGAAATATGTCAGGCAGAAAAAACATATTTTGCAATTGCATTGCGTTTCATGACACTTAGAATATAAACCCAATAACCTTGTTTTTGGAAGAAAGATGTCAAGCTTAAAAATTCTCAAGAAAATCACACAAGGCAATAAAGATAATTATCGTGGACAATGTATTGATCAATTTCAGCCTTTGGCCAATGTACTCAGTCAAATTCAACCTGAAACAATGCACGGTGGTGCGGCGATTAGTGTTTATTATCAAGGTCAGGCTGTTGCAGAGTTATATACAGGTGAGGCGAATCCTGATGAGTTGTGGGATGCACAGCATATGGCGCTGAGCTACTCTACAGGTAAAGCGGTATTGGCGACATTAACGCATATTTTGGTCAGCGAAGGCTTCTTGGAATATGACACACCAATTACACAATATTGGCCTACATTTGCTCAAAATGGTAAAGAGAATATTACGCTTCGTCATGTACTTAGCCATCAAAGTGGTTTGTTTGACATCAGACATACCATCGACAATGCACAAGTGATGTTGGATTGGCAAGCAATGCTTAGTGCCTTTGAAAAGGCGACACCACGCTTTGCACCCGGTACAGCGACGGCATATCAAGCGATGAGTTTTGGTTGGTTGATTGGTGGTGTCATTGAAAAGGTTATGCAAAAGCCTTTAGCAGAAGTGATGCAACAATATTTGGTTGAACCATTACAATTGGATGCAGCGTATTTTGGCGTGCCTGATTCAGAATTATCTCGAGTTGCTCGACCATTCAAAAAGATTCAAACGGTACAGCCCAATGCGACAAATGTAAAAAAACCGCCTAAACCGTTAAATAGTGAAGGGCGACGACCGCTTAGCTTTACTGAGCGAGTGATTAGCTTAAGTGGCATTAACCCTTATGATGCGGAAGATGCGCTTGTACCTCGTAGTATGGGTAAGTTTGATTTCTTTAGTGATGCAGGTCTACAAGCGGTGATTCCTTCGGCAAATGGCGTATTTAGTGCCAATAGTTTGGCCAAAATTTATGCCATGCTTGCCAATAAAGGCGTTTGGCAAGATCAAGTGATCATTAAGCCTGAAGTCTTTGAACAACTCAGTAGCATTCAAACGCATGCACGAGATCGAGTGATGCCGATCCCGATGCATTGGCGACTGGGTTATCATCGTGTATTTACACTGGGTAAGCGTGTGCCGACAGCATTTGGTCATATTGGCTACAACGGTTCGGGTGCATGGTGTGATCCAACTCGTGAGCTCTCTTTTGCCTATATTCATAATTTTAAATCGGGAAGCATCACAGGGGACTATCGTCTATGGTGGTTGACGCAAACGACATTACAATGCGCTGATGAGCTTCGGCAAGGCAAGAAGTCTTGGTTTTAAATTTCAAATCTTAGATTTAAGCATAGAACGTATTAAATTCTGCCATAGAATAAATGCGCCTTGTGTATACTAGTTCATTCCGTTTTGCGTGATTTGATTTAAGGTCGATCTACATGGGTAGTTATTTATTATTACAAGTATTGACGATAGTATTTTTGCTGTCTATTTCGACCACATTATTTAATAAAAAAATTCTTAATTTCCCTGCAGCGATTGGTGTTCCAATTTTTTCAACACTTTTCGTTTTGATGTGAGTCTATTTTCCCGTACACTTTCACTTGGGAGATTCTAGGCAGCGAAGCTATAAAAGTCTTCTGCCATTTGGTTTGGTGTTTTAAAATCTAACCCCTTTTGAATCCGTCGTTGATTATAGAATAATTCAATATATTTGATAATATCCTCTTTAGCTTGTTGTCTAGTCTGATAGTTGTGATGATGAACTAACTCATTTTTGAGTATTCCCCAGAAACTCTCAATTGGAGTATTATCGAAGCAGTCACCCTTTTTGCTCATTGAGCCTTGAAATTCATGCTTTTCCAACATATTTCGATAATCGTGACTACAGTATTGACCGCCCCTGTCTGAATGGACAATTAACCCTTTAGGCGGTTTTTGATTGTGTATAGCCATCGATAATGCATCACACACCAGCTTTGCTATCATACGCTCATTAAGGCTATAGCCGAGGATTTGCTTGGTGTATAAGTCCTTAAAAGCTGCTAAGTATAACCAGCCTTCGGCTGTCCATATGTATGTAATGTCGGTTGTCCATGCTTGATTTGGATGAGACATTTTAAAATCCTGTTGCAATAGATTATCGTATACAGGTTTCTTGTGATTGCTATTCGTTGTTTGCTTATACCGCTTGTGGCGTTTACAGTACAGTTGATGAACCTGTTTGATTCTACGCACAGCATATTGGCTAATGTTTATGCCTTGTGATTGTAAATAGTTGCTTAGACGAATTGTGCCATAGCTTTCTTTCATCTCTTGATGGGCAATTTGAACCCATATCATCTGTTGATTTCGCCTAATAGTTCTTGGGCTTATATCTTGACGTAGCCAATCATATAAACCCGAGACAGAGACTTTGAGCAGGCGTGCTATCAAGCGAATTGGGGAGTCATTATAATATTGTTTCATGAATGCGTACCTCACTGATTTTCTTTGGCAAAGTACGCTGCCGCTTTTTTTAGCAATTCTCGCTTCATTTCGGCAATTTTAAGTTGTTGCTTGAGTTTATTGTTTTCTTCAATCAGAGCGACATGCTTTGCATCATAGCTTTCTGTACCTTTTAGTTTGCCTGCTTTAGATTTATTGTACCAATTTGAAAGTGTCTGCATCGATATGCCTAGAGCTCGGGCGGTAGCACTGATATTGCCTTGATTTTGTTCTATCTGTTTGATCGCTTCTGCTTTGAATTGATCAGTTTACGTTTTACGTGTTTTGCTCATGGTAAACTCCTGATGAGTACATTATAGTTTACCAAGTTAAAGTGTCCGTTTTTTTCGACTCACATCATTTGTACGATGAGTTACTTTTTGGAATTTTTTAAAGCACTGTTACATCCCCAGTGCAAGACTTCGCCTTTTTTAATATGATATCAATATCATGATTTTTAATTTCTGGGAGAAGTCCAAGCCTTTATCTATTAGCCCTAAAGTGTAGAACTTATTAAATACATTTTGATCAAAATTGAAATCTTTTGGACTCACTTTAAAGTAATTTATCAGTTCTTCGAGAGATTCTTTTTCCTCAACTGTTATTTTTCCATCGCTAGTGATGTTTTTAAAAGCAATAGATGCCGCCTTTTTGTGTGCATCCAGAAGTTCACTTTCCGTAAGATTACATTCGGAGGCTGGCTTTTCTAACTCTAGCTTTTCATTTTCATCTAACTTTCCATCAGAAAGAAAATCTTTGAGAAGGTTATAATATTTAATTTTTTCGTTTCGCTTTACGAGAAAGTTGGCGAATTCAAGCATGTTTTATAATCTAGTCGTGTATTGATGTTTAAAAATCTTGTTCGAAGAATCTACTATATACTGAGTAATTGTCGAGTTAGTAACACTCATCAAAGAATTTTTAGCACAGTTATTTATCAAGATCAAAGTAATATTGATTTTACAACCTATAATTTTTAGCATTAATTCAACCTAATCCAAACTCCTCAATAATTGCCTTTGCAGGATCTTGGATCGAATCATCCGAAGTCAGCAGACGATGCAAACCTATCAACGCTTCTATTTGATCATCGCCTTTACTAGTCATTAACAACTGCTGTAACTCCTGATAAATATTCTGCGCAGTCGCATCCGACTGAATCAACTCTTTGACCAATGCTTTTTTGGCAATGATATTCGGCAGGGAATAGTGCGGAATTTTGACCATCATCGACGCAATAAAATACGTCAGCCAATGCAACTTATACACCACCACCATCGGCTTATGCAGTAGCAACGCCTCTAAAGTCGCCGTCCCCGATGCCAACACGATCGCATCACTCGCTGACATCACCAGCCGCCCGATATTAGACTCTCTACTTTGATTATCAATTACCGTGATATGGTCTTGAATGGATTTTTCTTGAGTCGCCAAAAGTTCATGAATCTGTTTGGCACGATTGGCATTGATCGCAGGGATTAAATAATGAAAGTCTGTGGTTGAATTTCTAGTACCGTCATTGTTCTGTTGCATCAACGCCACGCTATCAAGCATCACAGGCAGTAAGCGTTCAATTTCCCCTGAGCGACTTCCAGGCAAGAGCGCAATATAACGCTGTTCAGGATCGAGATTGAGCTGTTGTTTGGCGGCTAAGGTATCGGTTTCAAGTGGTAACGACTTCGCCAATGGATGCCCGACAAACACCGCAGGCACGTCATATTTTTGATAAAAATCCACTTCGAAGGGAAATAAACACAGCACCAAATCACAAGCATATTTAATATTAAAGACACGTTTCTGACGCCACGCCCACACCGACGGACTGACATAATGCACAGTTTTGGTTGGCAGTTTTAAGTCTTTGATGGATTTGGCAACCCGTAAATTAAAATCAGGCGCATCTATACCAATAAATAAATCAATCGGTTGCGATTGCCAATGTGCAAGTAATCCATCTCGTACCGCAAACAGTTCTTTCAGGTGCTTTAACACTTCAACCAAACCCATCACCGACAGCGTATCCATTGGATAGAGGCCATTGAAGCCTTCGGCGATCATCTGCGGTCCGCCAATGCCTTCAAACTCTGCGTCGATGCCTTGTGCTTTAAAACTGCGGATTAACGCTGCGCCTAACGTATCTCCAGACACTTCACCGACGACGATACCGATTCTTAAAGGTTTCGATGGTTTGGAATCTGACACGCTGATCTCGCTAGGTTAAATAATTGAATTTAGGCATTTTAGCATTTTGAGTCTGAGAATAATATTGCAAATCAAGAGTGAATAATTCGCTATCGAATGCATGGCTTTATCATAAATTTTCATAAGCTATGCACTTTTGATTACAACGTCTTAGCACTAAAAGTTATAAGATGCGCACAGTTTTGAATATTTTGGAAAATACATGCTCGATGTCATTCATTTTATCTTGGCAGGTGTGGTTGTTGGCTTTTGTGTCGGTGTGACAGGTGTTGGTGGTGGTTCACTGATGACACCGATTCTGATTGGTTTGTTTAAGATCGAGCCACATATCGCCATTGGTACAGATTTATTGTATGCCTCAATTTCCAAATTTTGTGGTTCTTTAGTGCATGCGAAAAAGCTCAATATCATTTGGCCATTAGTGATTTTTCTTTCACTGGGTAGTATTCCTGCATCTTTTGCAACGACTTGGGTGCTTGAGCATTATTTGAGTCAATCGACGCATTATAAAATGCTCTTAACCATGTTCTTGGGTTTTATGCTGACCATTACGGGTATTTCGATTATTTTCCGTCCGCAGATTGAGCGATTCTTTAGCAAATATCGCAATCCCAATCCAAGTGAAACGGTGATTGACCCGAATGCTATTACTAAGAATAAGCGTGTTTATATCATCATCATGGGTGTGATTTTAGGTGTGTTTGTGACCTTATCATCAGTCGGTGCGGGGGCATTTGGCATTATGGCGTTGATTATCATGTTCCCGAATATGCCAATGATTCGGATTATTGGGTCGGACGTGGTTCATGCGGTGCTACTGACATTAGTGGCAGGGCTTGGGCATATGAATTCGGGTAATGTCGATTTTCATCTATTGATGTGGTTATTGGTCGGTTCGATTCCTGCAATCGTGGTGGGTACATTACTCAGCTCAAAAATGCCTGAGCGTTTGATCCGTCGAATTTTGGGGATTACATTGTTTGCTTTAGGTGTGAACTTTATTGTCAATCCAATCAAAGTAAAACCAGTCAAAGCCGAAACAGCGCAAGTGGTGATCTTGCAAGCGCAATCTCAAAAGATCGTTTAAAGTGAAATATTTAGCATTTCTTTTTATGTGAAAAATTAGTGATTGGGAAAGCTGTTTAATTTGATTGAAAAAAGCACATGAAAATTAAGTTTTTCATGTGCTTTTGTAATGATCAAGCTATGGAAACATGCTATATTCGAGCCAAGTTGTTATATTGAAAAAAGTTTGGAAGACTAATGAGTGATTTAACCGCCCAAGAAGTGGCGAATACTGTTGTTAACGATTTGAACATTGCCAGCGTACAAGCTTTGATTACGCCAGCTCAATTAAAAAAAGATTTGCCGTTGTCTGATCAAGCCCGCAATAGCGTGGTCAATGGTCGTCAAACTGTGCGTGATATTTTAGATGGTAAGGACAAACGCCTTTTTGTGGTGATTGGGCCTTGCTCAATTCACGATCCAAAAGCTGCACATGAATATGCAGATCGCTTGCTTGCGCTACGTGAAAAAATCCAAGATACGCTGTATATCATCATGCGTGTTTATTTTGAAAAGCCACGTACTACAGTGGGTTGGAAAGGCTTAATCAACGATCCTGATATGAATGACTCTTTTGATATTGAAAAGGGCTTACATATTGGTCGTCAGCTTTTGCTTGAACTTAATGAAAAAGGTCTGCCATGTGCAACAGAAGCACTTGACCCAAACTCACCACAATATCTACAAGATTTGATCGCATGGTCTGCGATTGGCGCACGTACTACTGAAAGCCAAACGCATCGTGAAATGTCATCAGGCTTGTCATCACCAGTCGGTTTTAAAAATGGTACGGACGGTGGTTTAACCGTAGCGACCAATGCAATGCAAGCTGTACAGTCAGGGCATAGTTTCTTAGGTCTAAACAATGATGGTCAAGTAGCGATCATCCGCACCAGTGGCAACCCATATGCGCACGTAGTATTACGTGGCGGTAATGGCAAACCAAACTATGACGCAAGCTCGGTGGCACAAGCAGAAGATGTGCTGAATAAAGCCAAAGTCAGCAACAAGATCATGATCGACGCAAGTCATGCGAATTCAAACAAAGATCCGTACTTACAGCCTTTGGTATTGCAAAACTTGACCAACCAAATCGTCGATGGCAATAAAACCATCGTTGGTGTAATGTTTGAAAGCCACTTGAAAGGTGGTCGTCAGGATATTCCAAAAGACTTAAATGACCTCGTTTACGGACAGTCTGTGACTGATGGTTGTATAGATTGGGAAACCACTGAAAAAGTCTTGTTAGAAATGCACGACGCATTGAAAGACGTACTACCAAATCGTTAATCCTAAAAAACGCCATCATTTGATGGCGTTTTTTATATAGACTTTTTATGTAGAGAATCAAAATTAAAGCTGATCATTTTAAAGACTGTGAACTTTATGAATATTGATGATGAAATGACCGACATTGAAAGTCAGCCTGATCTATCCAGTAAACTACAAGAGATTGAACAGTTTGAATGGATACATGCACATTTGGCAACGTCGGGACAGCCTACGGTTGAACAACTGACTGAAATCAAAGCACAAGGCTTCACGACGATCGTCAATCTCGCTTTGACGGATGCCTCAAACCATCTGCCTAATGAAGATCGAATCTGCCTTGAGCTTGGACTGGACTATATTCAAGTGCCTTTATTGTGGGAATGTCCGAGTAGTAGCGGGGCTTTGTTTGTGATCGACTTGATCGACCATCTCGTACAAGAACAAAAAGTATGGGTGCATTGTGCCAAGAATATGCGGGCGAGTAGTTTGATTTTTCTGTATCGACAGTTTTATATGGGAATGGATTTGGCAGAAGCTGATGCGTTGTTAGAAAAAGTTTGGCAACCCAATGAAACTTGGACAGGGCTGATTCATGCAGTGCGTTTGCAATTACAAGCAAGACAGTCTACTAAGGAGTTGGCGGAGCTAAGCTAAGTTTATTTTAATTTTTTATATTTTAAAATTTTATCTTTAATCAAATAGATGATACCGATCAATAAAAAAACAGCCATATCAACGGCTGTTTTTTATTTCGAATTCAAATTTACAGATTAATCTTCATCTTTGTCGTCATAGTCATCATTGCTATGATTTTCAGATGAATTTTCGATCGCTTTTAAAGAGGCATCATAGATCAAGATCGCTTTACCTTCGGTTTCAATCATGCCTTGCTCTTCAAGCGTTTTGAGTACACGACCAACCATCTCACGTGAACAACCGACTAGACGACCAATCTCTTGACGAGTAATACGAATCTGACGACCATTCGGCAACATCATCGCCTCAGGTTGATTTGCCAAATCAATCAAACAACGTGCAATACGACCAGACACGTCAATAAAGGCAAGGTCAGTCACTTTACGTGTAGTATTTTTCAAACGGCGTGCAAGCTGTGCAAAGAGTGCATAGCTCAAATCAGGATATTGATGACACAACTCATGGAATGTGTCGTAATCAATTTCAGCGATTTCACAGACATCACGAGTACGAACTTCTGCGGTACGATGCGACTGGGTTTCAAATAAGCCCATTTCACCGAAGAAATCACCTGCATTCAAATATGCCACGATGATTTCACGTTGATCATCTTCTTCGATAATGATCGACACAGAACCTTTTAGGATTAGATAGAGTGAGTGCGCTTCGGCACCTGCCTGTACAATTGTTGTCTTTTTAGGAAAACGATTGATTTTTGCTCGTTTAAGCAATGCTTTGACAGACTCTGGTAGTTGACCAGGTGACAACGCATCTGTACTTAATCTAGAAAAATCAGAAGTGAGCATGATTTACCCCAAGCTTTAAAAGAAGTGCGAATCGAATACCAAATGTAAATGACCAAATTGTAGCGATTGACACAATTATATACAGTTGTTTAATTATATACAGCTGTATTTTAAAAGTGAAATGGCGCATAGATTCGATTACGCATCGTATAACGATATGCTAATATATTGAACCCGATAAATGTATAGTTTTTTAAACGGAGATGCAATGCACGCACAAGTTCAATGGTTAGAGAATGTGTCATTTAAAGCCACTTCTGCGAGTGGTCATGATGTCATTATGGATGGTTCTGCGGAATATGGCGGAGAAAACCGTGGCGCTCGACCAATGGAATTGATTTTGATGGGCTTAGGTGGCTGTGCTTCGTTTGATATTGTGACCATTTTGAAAAAAGCACGTCAAGACATTACAGATGTAAAGTGTGAGCTCCAGGCAGAACGAGCCGATACCATTCCTGCTGTATTTACCAAGATTCATTTGCACTTTGTTGTGACTGGCAAAGCCGTTAAAGAAAAACAAGTCGCAAAAGCTGTTGAGCTTTCTGCGGAGAAGTATTGCTCTGCAAGTAAAATGTTAATGGATGGCGGTGTCATCATTACCCATGATTTTGAAATATTAGAAGCTGAAGCCTAAAGCTCATTCAGCGCTAAGCATCACACCACACCACTCAGTGGATCTGAACGATTTGCTGTCGTAAAACTTTAAAGATCAGTCGCTATGCGGATCTTTTATTGTTTAGTAGATACAAAACTTAATTTGCAATTTTTTAGTTTAACTGTGTGATTAGTGACACAAAATTGACAATCAAGGCTTTACCCATAAGGCTTTTTTTAGGACAATATCGCACAGCTTACAAGCATACTGTTTTGATTGTTTTTGCTTCAGTCTGTTTGCTTTTCTTGGATGAATCACTTTTTGGAATCTGATCTATGACAACCCCACTTAATGAACGTCGTGTTGCCAATGCTATTCGTGTTTTGGCGATGGACGCAGTACAGCAGGCGAATTCAGGTCATCCCGGTGCGCCGATGGGTATGGCAGATATTGCAGATGTGGTTTGGCGTGAATTTTTATCTCACAATCCAAGCAACCCACAATGGGCGAATCGTGACCGCTTTGTATTGTCAAATGGTCATGGCTCGATGTTGCATTATGCGCTTTTGCATTTGACAGGTTATGACTTGTCTATTGAAGACATCAAACAGTTCCGTCAACTTCATTCAAAAACACCTGGTCATCCAGAGTATGGCTATGCGCCAGGTATCGAAACGACCACTGGGCCACTGGGTCAGGGGATTGCCAATGCAGTTGGTTTTGCACTTGCGGAAAAGACTTTAGCAGCACAGTTCAATAAAGAAGATATCCAAGTCGTTGATCATTTTACTTATTGCTTCTTGGGTGATGGATGCTTGATGGAAGGTATTTCGCATGAAGTATGTTCTTTGGCAGGGACACTTCAACTCGGTAAATTGATTGCTTACTATGACGACAATGGCATCTCAATCGATGGTGAAGTTGAAGGCTGGTTCAGTGATGATACAGAACAACGATTCAAGGCGTATGGTTGGCAAGTATTGCGTGTTGATGGGCATGATGCAGATGCAATCCGTAAAGCAACTGTTGAAGCAAAATCAGAAACTGCAAAACCGACATTAATTATCTGTAAAACAGTGATTGGACTTGGTTCACCAAACAAACAAGGTAAAGAAGATTGCCACGGTGCGCCACTCGGTAATGATGAAATTGCATTAACACGTGAAGCATTGGGTTGGACTGAAGAAGCCTTTGTTATTCCCGAAGATGTTTATGGCGCATGGGATGCCAAAGCAAAAGGTAGCGAAGCTGAATCTGCGTGGAATGATGTCTTTGTACAGTATCAAGCAAAATATCCAACTGAAGCGAAAGAATTATTACGTCGTATCTCAGGTGAGTTGCCTGCGGACTTTGCTCAAAAAGCAGCGCAGTTTATCGCAGATACCAATGCCAAAGGTGAAACCATTGCAACTCGTAAGGCGAGTCAGAATACCTTACAAGCTTTTGGTCCATTATTGTCAGAATTACTTGGTGGTTCTGCGGATTTGGCAGGTTCGAATCTGACGCTTTGGAAAGGTGCAGAAGGCGTTCAAGACAATCCTGCGGGCAACTATGTACACTATGGTGTGCGTGAGTTTGGTATGACTGCGATTGCCAACGGTGTGGCATTGCACGGTGGATTTATCCCTTACGTAGCAACATTCTTGATGTTTATGGAGTACGCACGTAATGCAGTGCGTATGTCTGCATTGATGAAGCAACGTATCATTCATGTCTATACCCATGACTCTATCGGTCTAGGTGAAGATGGTCCAACACATCAGCCGATTGAGCAAATTGCATCTTTACGTGGTACACCAAATCTACACACGTGGCGTCCTGCCGATACGGTGGAAACTGCTGTAGCGTGGTTATCTGCACTGCAATACAAAGATGGTCCAACTGCGTTGATTTTGTCACGTCAAAACCTACCATTCCAAACGCGTGATCAAGCACAGATTGATGATATTACCAAAGGCGGTTATGTCCTTGCGAAAGAGAAAGGTGAGCTGAAAGCCATCATCATTGCAACAGGTTCAGAAGTTGATTTGGCAATGCAAGCGTATGCGGAGCTCGATGGTGTACGTGTGGTATCTATGCCATGTGCTGAGCTATTCATGCAACAAGAAGCGGCATATCGTGAAGCTGTACTTCCATCAAATATTCGTGCACGTGTTGCGGTAGAAGCAGCGCATGTGGATTACTGGTGGAAATTTGTTGGTTTAGATGGCAAAGTGATAGGCATGACGACTTATGGTGAATCTGCACCTGCCAAAGATTTGTTTAATCATTTTGGTATTACTAAGCAAGCTGTTGTCGATGCGGTAAATAGCTTGAGCTAAGTTCACATAAAAATTTTAACATGATTCGAAAGGCGTCCTTATAGGGCGCTTTTTTGTTAATCATCAATAAATGATCAATGCTCTTCGAAAAACTTCGTTGCAAAATTAGCACAGAGTGTTGTGTCGATCGTTCTATAAATGCGGTATTGTTTATCTATAATTAACTCGTTCAACCGACATTAATCTGACATTAAGAAGAGAGCAACAATGAAAACTTTAAACGTATTGGCAGTCGCAACGGCTTTAACTTTCACCTCAGCAGTGAGCTTTGCAAAAACTGTCGATTATAAAATTGACCCAACACATACGGCGACCGTATTTACTTGGGATCATTTTGGATTCTCTACACCAAGTGGCAACTTTACAGATATTCAAGGTGTCATCAAAGTTGATGAGAATAATCCTGAAAAATCATCCGTCAATGTGACCATTCCTTTAGAAAGTGTTAATTCAAACGTGAAACTTCTTGATGAGCACTTACTTGGCGCAGAATGGTTTGATGCGAAGAAATATCCTACGATTACATTCAAAAGTACCAAAGTTGAAACGACTGATAGTAAGAACTTCAAAATCACTGGTGATTTAACAGTGAAGGGCGTAACGAAGCCTGTGGTACTAGATGCGGTACTGAATAAGAAAGCACCTCATCCAATGACGAAGCTAGATACAGTTGGCTTTAATGCAACCACGAGCTTTGATCGCTCTGCATTTGGTATTGCTGCGTATGTGCCAAATGTTGGCGATAAAATCAGCGTGAATATTACCACTGAAGCGTCTGTTGTTAAGAAATAAGTCAAATCATCGCTTCTACTGATTAGAAATAGGCTTTTACAATTAACATAAGTATTGTGCGCAATGCTTGTGTTTTTTTATGCCCAAAGTTTGTTAAGTTAAGAATTCAAATAAAGTGCGGAACAACAAGATTTGTCCAATAGTGATTAGATAAAAATCGTAAGGGAGAAAGGTGATGCAAGGTCAATGTTTATGTGGTGAAGTGAAGTTTGAGATTGAAGAAACAAGCGAGGTCGCAGTCTGTCATTGTGGCATGTGTCGCAAATGGAGCGGTGGTCCGCATATGTCACTTGAGTCGAAACGTGTTCAAATTTCTGGAGAACATCATATTCAACGCTATGAATCATCAGAGTGGGGTTCACGTAGTTTTTGCAAGCAATGCGGAACGAATTTATTTTATCAACTCAATGCAGATCCGCAGACATTTTATTTAAATTCACAGCTTTTTGATTTCCCTGAGCAAGCTCAAATCGTGTCTGAGATATATGTAGATCATAAACCGACGTTTTATCCATTCTTTTCTGAAACAGCCGAAAAACTCACGCAAGCCGATATTGAAAAAATGTTTAGTGGATCATTTTAATTCGATTTAATTTTGTTTAGTTTTCAAATGATCAAAAGCCAAATCAAATTGATTTGGCTTTTTTATATTCATCTTGAATGTCGAAAATTAGGCTTCAACAGCAAAGACTTCAATTTTCTTTTCAGGTGCAACTTTACGACGTACAGCAGGAACAGGCTCACCATAGTATTGACGATCGGCGAAGTAGCTAGAGCGTACCATAGGCGCAGACCAAATATTACGGAATCCAAGTTTACGACCATGCTCAGCATAGCGTTCAAACTCTTCAGGTGTCACGAAGCGATCAATTGGCGCATGTTGTTTTGAAGGTTGCAGATATTGACCAATCGTCACATAGTCCACATCATGCGCACGTAAATCGTCGAGCAGTGCAATTACTTCTTCTTCTGTTTCACCAATACCCACCATCAAACCACATTTGGTCGGGACATCAGGGCAGTATTCTTTAAACATTTTTAATAAGGTCAAAGAGTGTTGATAGTCAGAGCCTGGACGCATCGCTTTGTAGAGGCGTGGTACGGTTTCGATATTGTGGTTAAACACATCAGGCGGGCATTCAGTCATAATGCGCAGCGCAGTATCCATACGCCCACGAAAGTCTGGCACAAGGATTTCGAGTAATGTTTTTGGGCTAAGTTTGCGTGCTTCGGTAATGCAATCAACAAAGTGCTGTGCGCCACCATCTATTAAATCATCACGATCTACAGAAGTGATCACTGCATATTTTAATCCGAGATTTGAAATCGTTTCTGCCATATGTCGTGGCTCGTCTGCATCAAGTGCATTCGGACGACCATGTGCAACATCACAGAAAGGGCAACGACGTGTACAGATATCCCCCATGATCATAAATGTTGCAGTACCACCACCAAAGCATTCAGGTAAGTTTGGACAGGCTGCTTCTTCACAGACGGTATGTAGCTTTTGCGCTCTTAAGGTGGTTTTGATGCGTTGAACTTCTTCAGGTGCAGTCATCTTGACTCTGATCCAGTCTGGCTTGCGAGGGACTTCAACCGTAGGCACAACTTTTACAGGGATTCTAGCGACTTTTTCAGCACCACGAAGTTTGACACCCTGTTCAGGTTTACGGTTTGCAGACATAATGATCTTTATTCCTCAAGGATTGCAGGCAGAGCGATATTATAACGAAATTTACAATCGAAATTGCGTGCTTTGCCATTCAAATACGAAATGACGCTATAACTAAAAGTATAAGTGTTTCATATACATTTTTAACATATATTGGGCATACTATATATTCAACTTTATGATTAATCAGTAGGGTCTGTTAGCATTTCACAGATGCTTGCGACTAAGGATGTTTTTTAGGCGATACAAGGCAGTAATGAGGAAGTTTAGTCATTCTAAATGACTCATTGCTAACGACGTAGCGTCAAAAAACATCCTAGTCCCGAAGGGTTATCGCTAAAACTGCCATAAACTTCGTTATGAAACTTGGTAAGGGAGTGACCATTCCCTGCGTTTCATGCCTCGTTTCTGTAGTTTTAGCTTATAACGCAATGCATGGATGAAATGCCAACAGACCCTAATGTTTTTCTTCATGATTTGATTCTAAGGGTTTAAAATTAGAGTTTAAGAAAGTTAGTTTCTATCATTAGCCACTATATTTCATAACGACGATCACTGCTAAAAGGAGCATCGAATGCCAGCACGCAAAAAAGAACTGTCCAGTACCAATTACACCAAATACGATGCGGTCGTACTTGGTTCAGGTCCAGCAGGTGAAGGTGCTGCGATGAAGCTCGCAAAATCAGGCAAGCGGGTAGCGATTGTCGATATGCGTGAACAATTGGGTGGTAACTGTGCGCATGTCGGTACGATTCCGAGTAAGGCTCTTCGTCAAACCGTATCTAGCATCATTCGCTATCAGCGTGATTCATTGTTTCAAAAAGCAGGTGAGTGGAAACAATTCACCATGAAACAAATTTTGCGTAATGCGCATAAAGTGATTCAGCAACAAGTAGAAACGCACACACGATTTTATGATCGAAATCAAATCGAAATTTATCATGGTCGTGCCTATCTCCAAGATAAAAATACAGTTTTAGTATTTAGCAACGAAGGTATCAAAGAAACCTTAATCTGCAAACAAATCGTGATCGCTACAGGTAGTCGTCCATATCAGCCTGCGGAATTGGACTTTAACCATCCACGTGTATTTGATTCAGATAAAATTCTTGATTTGGATTTTCATATTCAAAAAATCATTATCTATGGTGCAGGGGTGATCGGCTGTGAATATGCCTCGATATTTGTTGGACTTGAAAACAAAGTTGATCTGATTAATACCCAAGAGAAACTACTCAGCTATTTGGATGATGAAATCTCTGATGCTTTGTCGTACTACCTACGTGAGCTCGGTGTTTTGATTCGTCATAATGAACAAATTGATAAGCTTGAAACTTTTGATGATCACGTGGTTTTGCATTTGATGAGTGGTAAGAAGATCAAAGCTGATGCGATCCTTTGGTGTAATGGTCGATCTGGTAATACCGATGGCTTAGGACTTGAAAATGTAGGGTTACAACCAAATAGCCGTGGTCAATTGACTGTGAATGAGCAGTATCAAACTGAAGTGGAAAATATCTATGCTGCAGGCGATGTGATTGGTTGGCCGTCACTTGCCTCAGCTGCCTATGACCAAGGGCGCTGTGCGGGGGCGAATATGGTCGGTGAGAAGCATGTTAAACCTGTTACAGATATTCCAACAGGGATTTATACCATTCCTGAGATTTCCTCGATTGGTAAAAATGAACAGCAACTCACAGAAGAAAAAATTCCCTATGAAGTTGGACAATCTTTCTTCCGTCAACTTGCTCGAGCGCAGATCACTGGCGATACGGTCGGTATGCTAAAAATCCTATTCCATCGTGATACTTTGGAGATTTTGGGTATTCATTGCTTTGGTAATAATGCGTCAGAGATTGTGCATATTGGACAAGCAGTCATGCAAAGCCCAGATAATTCACTCAAATATTTTGCAGAAACGACCTTTAACTATCCAACGATGGCTGAGGCTTATCGTGTTGCAGCATTAAATGGTATGAATCGACTATTTTGATTCTATCTGATGCTGACCAAAGTGGTGTTTAATGCACCACTTTTTTAGATTTATGCATTGCCGTTGAGATCTTTTCCTAAGCCATCTAGATGATGAATGTCGAGATGACATCCGTTTTCTTGCACACAATCCGCAACAGCGTTGCTCTTTCGTGCTCATAAGCCATCTATGTGATGGGACACGTTATTCGGTTTCAATTTCCCTGTTTTAATTTTTTCTAAGCCATCTGTGCGATGGAGAACTAAACGAAGATAAAGTTAGGGGCTGTAGTAGATTAGCGGGTGTGTTAGTCTGAATAGCCACCGATTTTGTAGACACCTTTTAGTTAGATAAAATGGCTAATTAACGAGGTGCTTATGAGCAGTAAAC
>NZ_JAKUML010000025.1 GCF_022601685.1 Acinetobacter sedimenti | reverse complement strand
TCAACGTTCTCCATTAGATTATGAAAAGGCCCATCAAAAGATGGTTATGTGTGTCTAGAATTTTGGTGGCTATTCACTATGATCTTGACGTAAAGCTGAGTTCATAACCTCATTAACAAAATCCAAATCACTCATTAATTGGGCATATAGTTTGTAACCTACTTTGATCATTTTGATATTTTCAGATTGATACTGCTTCAAGGCTCGTTCAAGCTGATGGGTCGGCAATGTAACCATGTTCGCTCGTTTTCCTAAATATTCAGCTAGGTTTAGAGATAAATCTCAAACCAACGCCAGGTTCTGTAAAAATAAATTTTGGATCAATCGCATTGTCACCTAGCTTATTTCTAAGCTTAGCAACCAGAATACGTAAATAATGTGTGTTTTCAGCATGGGACGGTCCCCATAGGCGTTTAATGATCTGAGATTGAGTGAGCAATTTCCCTTCTTGACTGACCAGAAGCTCTAAAAGTTCAAATTCTTTTTTTGTTAAATTAACACTGACATTTTCAAGCAATACTTCTCGGGTTTGAAAATCAATACGAAGACTTTCACTTTCATAAGTTGATACAGGTTTAATCAATTGTTGAGAAACACGTAATAAAGCCCGGATGCGAGCCATAAGTTCATTTACGCTAAAGGGCTTAGTCACATAATCATTTGCACCAGCATCAAATAATTCAATTTTTTCTATTTCATTTGATCGGGCAGACAGCACTATGACTGGCACCTGAGATTTTTTTCTAATTTTTATCAGAACTTCTTTCCCATCCATATCAGGTAAGCCTAGATCTAAAATCACGATATGTATTTGCTCTTGATCAATTAGATTTAAAGCATCTTGTCCTCGACAAGCAGATAAGCATTTAAGTTCCTGCGCACGTAAGGCAATATTCAGAAATTTCTGAATTTGAACTTCATCATCAACGACTAAAATGCGTCCCTCAAAATTATCATCCATCAATATCACCCTTTGCATTGATCTCAAATTGGGAGAATCGCAATGTTACACATGACCCAGAAGTAACCAAGGATTTTGAAATAATGATCTCAGATTCATGTGCAGTCATAATAGCCTTGACAATAGAAAGTCCTAAGCCCATTCCATTCTTATCATTTTTAGATTGTTCACCTCTAAAAAACTTATCAAACACAAATGGAATTTCTTTATCTATAAAACCATAACCTTCATCATGAATAGCAATTTCTAGGTGATCTTGATAATGAACATGCACTTCAATATTTTTATAGTTTGAATACTTGCTGGCATTATCCAAAATATTGAAAATTGCCTGCTCAAGAAGGGGAGCATCAACAAATAAATCACACTCCTCTTCAAGCAAATAAATATGAATAACCTGAGCAGGTCTATAGCGTTTTAAGCGACGTACCGCTGCTCCAATTAACTCATCTACGCCTACCCACTCCTTGTTGAGTTTAATTGTTTCATTACCCAATTTTGTCATATTCAAGAGACTTTCAATGTACTGATCTAAACGCTCTGATTCAGTTTGCAAGGTATCCATTAGAGTCCGCTTATCGTCAGCGCTTAAATATGCCTCATAACTTTTATATGTTTCCGCAGCACCCTTAATACTTGCAAGTGGTGTTCTTAAATCATGTGATATTGAAGAGAGAATCGTAGAACGGAGGTGTTCGGCCTGAGCTAATATTTTAGCTTCTTCTAATTGCTCAGCAAGCATGGTTCTAGCCAAAACTTGTGAAATATAATCAATAATCAGTTCTAAAAATGTGCGTTCTAAATTCAACTTAGTGCCAGTACCAAGTTTATGAATATATATTTGACCAAACATTCTATCTTGGCTGATTAAAGGAAGTGAGCTCCCCTTGTCCAAAGATAAGATATCTTTCTTATCAGTTTGACCTTCTTGTATCTTGATTTTTTTATTATTTTCCTCTGCACTAGTTACAAATAAAGTATCGGATTCATTTAATTCAATCTGAGCCGTTATTCCTAAATGCTCCAATAGAAAACTTTCAGTAGTTTGGATAACTTCGCTCGATGTAAGTGCTACAGAGAGCTGGCGTCCAATCTTAACCAATAGTTCTGTCTGATGATTAGCTTTTTGCAGTTCAAGAATTTTTTTTCGCAACCTGTTCGCTAATCTTCCAGCAATCAAAGCAGATATAAAAAATGCTAAGAGAGTAACAATGCCCTGTTTAGCAAATACATCGAAAGAATTAAATGGTTGTAAAAAAAAGAAATCATAGGATATAAAAAAATGGCTGCTGCTAAGACTGCAACAGCCATACTAAAACGAGACGCTAAATATACGACAGCTGTAAGAAAAATTAGGGAATAATCATCCACACCGAAGTAATGATCACACATCTTAGCGAGGAAAACGCTAAAAAATGTAACCACAGATGTTATTAACGCCTCTCTCTTGGAGATCTTAAATCTATTGAAATTTATACCAACGCGTGGAGATGCCATCAGTTACATATTCCAAATTAGATTTTTTCAAGTTAAAGATAGTTGCCAAAAGCGTCAAGTGCCATACCCGTAACACTTTTGACAATAAAAATATTAGTTACATTTATTTCATTTGGTCGTAAAAATTGCGTAAATTTTTAAATGGGTCTACAAACATTCAATGATATTCAAAACAATTATCAGTTATCATTTAGATAAGAATTAATACTTCGAGCTCAGTATGAACATGTATGCAGGATCTTCTGCCAGTATTTTAACAATTAAAGGTCTAAGCAAAAAATTTGGCCAACGCTTTGCTGTCAGTCAGGCAACATGGTCTGCGGATCAAGGGCAGATCATCTGCTTACTTGGACATTCAGGTTGTGGTAAAACGACAATGCTACGTTTAATTGCTGGATTAGAAACACCGACAAATGGCTCGATTCAACTTGAACAAAATATTTTATGGAATGAAGAGCAACAGATTCCAGCAGAATCTCGAAATATTGGTCTAGTATTTCAGGATTATGCCCTGTTCCCCCATTTAAGCGTGCTTGAAAATGTGATGTTTGGGTTAAAAAAATTTCCTAAAGGCCAGCAACAAGAAATGGCAGAACAAGCTTTAAAACATGTTTCAATGCACCATCATATGCGTAGTTATCCACACACCTTATCAGGCGGTGAACAACAGCGTGTTGCATTAGCACGTGCTTTAGCTCCAAAGCCGCATGTACTTCTTATGGATGAACCATTTTCCAATTTGGATCATCGCCTACGTGATCAAATCCGACAAAATACCATCCAGCTTTTAAAAAATACCCAGACTACCACCGTGATCGTCACACATGATCCTGAAGAAGCATTACAGATTGCAGATCAAATTATCTTGATGCATCAGGGAAAAATCATTCAAATTGGATCACCTAAACAACTTTATTTGCAGCCATCTACACTATTTGCTGCACGATATTTCTCGGTATTGAATGAGACCCTAGCATATTACGAAAATCAACAAATTCAAACGCTCTTTGGGCGTCATCCTTTACCAAAACATTTAACTGGCAAAGAAAAATCAATTTCATGTTGTTTCCGTCCTAAACAGGTTCAGATCCATCATCAACCTGTTGTAGGAGCAGTTGCTGCTCGAGTCATCTCATCTAGTTATTTAGGTCAAGCCTATCAGTTGCGCTTAGAAATCATCTTTGAATCGATGATTATTTTTGCCCATGTCGATGATCAATACGAATATTCAGCAAATGATCAGGTATATATCTCGGTAAACCTGTCTGCTTGTTATTTCTTCGAATCTGAAGATGAGTTAGATGTGAATAAAAGTTTTGTAAAGCTTGAATACTCTATTTAAATTTGTATTAACTAGGAAATAAGTCATGAAATCAATTTCAAAAATTCCTCTCATTTTGACTGGCTTGACTGCGTTGTGTGGAAGCTGGGTGAATGCAGCTGAAGTCAACCTTTATACCACGCGTGAACCTGCACTGATTCAACCGCTCTTAAAAGAATTTACCCAAAAAACTGGGGTAAAGGTCAATACGGTTTTTATCAAAGATGGTTTACTTGAACGTGTTAAAGTTGAAGGTCGACGCTCCCCTGCAGATGTGATGCTTACAGTCGACTTCGGTAATCTGGTAGATTTGGTTTCAAATGGTTTAACACAACGTGTTGATTCTAAAGTCCTTAACTCCTCAATACCGGCAAATTTACGCGCAGCAAATGGACATTGGTATGCATTATCCATGCGTGCACGAGCAGTATACGTGTCTAAAGATCGTGCGCCTTTGACTGCAATCTCATATGAAGATTTAGCTCATCCTAAGTGGAACGGTAAAATCTGTATCCGCTCTGGCAACCATCCTTATAACACTGGTCTAATTGCAGCCTATATCGCGCATTATGGTGAAAAAGAGGCTGAAAAATGGCTACGTGGTATCAAAGCCAACTTAGCTCGTCCTGCAAGTGGTGGGGATCGTGATGTTGCTCGAGATATTCTTGGCAAGATTTGTGATATTGGTGTAGCAAATACCTATTATGTCGGCAATATGCGTGAAGGCGACCCAGAGCAACAACGTTGGGGTAATGCGATTAACGTTGTCCTGCCGAAATTTAAAAATAGCGGTACGCATGTGAATGTTTCAGGTGCCGTTGTTTCTAAATATGCACCTAATCGCAAAGAAGCAGTTCAACTATTAGAGTTCTTAGCCTCGGATCATGCTCAAGCCATCTATGCAAAAAGTGGATTTGAGTATCCAGTTAAACCTGGAGTTAGCGTTGACCCGATTATTGCAAGCTTTGGCAAACTACAAGTGGATTCTATACGCTTAAGTGATATTGCTCGACACCGCAAAACAGCCAATATGCTGGTGGATAAAGTCCAGTTTAATCGTTAATTTCCGATAAACTCACAGGGAGGCTTTCTCCTTCCTGTAAGTCCTAATTTCAATTTAATATTGCATCAGACCTATACACTTTAATGTCAATAACAAAATCTGCATTTCGTTCTTTAATATCGCTCAGTGGACTATTGACGCTTCTCGCCTGTTTACCTGTTTTCGGATTAGTTTGGACAGCCTTACAGGGCAATAATGAGATTTGGGATCATCTGATTCGCTTTGTAATTCCAGCGACCTTAATCGATACGTTTATGCTTCTTTTTGGGGTAGGTTTTCTAACGATATTGATTGGCACAGGCAGTGCCTGGATTGTTACAGCCTATCAATTTCGGGGACGTTCAATTCTCGATTGGGCGTTGCTTTTACCACTTGCAGTACCGACTTATATTATCGCTTATAGCTATATCGACATTCTCCACCCTATCGGACCAGTTCAAAGTCTGTTAAGGGATGGTCTCGGCTTAGATATGCAACAATTATGGTTCCCAAACATTCGATCAGTTTGGGGAGGCATTTTTTTACTAAGCTTCGTACTTTATCCGTATGTGTATTTAAGCACTCGTGCCATGTTTTTAATGCAATCGGCTAGTCTAATCGAGGTCGCTCGAAGTCTAGGTCTTAATCCTAATAAGGTCTTATTAAAAGTTGCCATCCCCCTTGCTCGACCGGCAATTGCAGTAGGTACAAGCTTGGTATTAATGGAAACAATTAATGATATTGGTGCAACTGAATTTCTTGGTATTAACACGCTCACATTATCCATTTATTCAACATGGATAAATCAGTCTGATCTTGCTAGTGCCGCACAAATTGCTATTTTCATGCTGATGTTCATTACCTTCTTAGTTTTAATAGAAAGGTTAGGACGTCAGAAACAGCGTTATATGAACTCAGCTCAACGTAGTCGACTCATGCCTGCCCGACATATTACTGGCCGTAAAGCTCTACTATTATTTGGACTTGGAATGATTCCCGTAGTCATTGGATTCGTTATTCCATTTTGCCATTTAATTGTAGAGTCTTATAAGCGCATACAATATGCGGGCTTCTCGGATTCCCTATTAGAAGCTTCGGTAAATACACTGAGCCTAGCGAGTGTAGCAACCTTCTTTACGATCCTCATCGGCTTTTTGATCGTCAGCTCAGCACGATTTAGCCAAAATATATGGTTTAGCCGTATTGCTAGCCTCGGTTATGCAATTCCAGGAACAGTACTCGCAATTGGTCTGATGCTGTCCTTAGGCGCTATTGATCATGCAATCGCAGATTTTCTCGAATTCAAGCTTGGTATATCGACGGGTTTACTATTATTGGGCACGAGTGGCATCTTAATTTACGCCTACACGGTTCGTTTTTTGGCTATTTCAATTGGTAGTATAGAGTCTGGGTATAATCGTATTCATGGAGTACTTGATGATGCTGCTCGTAATTTAGGACAAAATAAACGAGGCATTTTGTGGCGCGTTCATTTCCCTTTATTGGCTCCGGCCATCCTCTCTGCTGCCTTATTAGTCTTCGTAGATGCAATGAAAGAGTTACCTGCAACACTTCTACTTAGACCAATTAATATGGAAACACTCGCGACTCAACTCTATGCAGAAGCATCAAGAGGAGCCTATGAAGATGGTGCAATAGCCGCTCTACTCATTGTATTAGTCGGCTTAATTCCCGTTATTTTACTTGCTCGAATGGGTAAAACGAATAGATAAATGAATCGAAATTCACATAAATAATCGAAGTGAAAAGGTGGCGTCAATCGAGCTCAAATCCTAACCCATTCATTCTAAATATATTTTATTGAATAAAAAAATTCATTGACCCAATTTTGACCTGAATTAGATTTAGTGCATTGAATCACTTTAAAATCTTGTTCAAATCCGAATTCAGGATTTGAAGTGACGTACGGCATTATAGCAGAAAATTACACCTAAAAATAAATGTAATGTTATAACATTACAATTAACTCATTATGATATTAATAATCACATCAAACTCAGTATAGTTCAATTTTTTAATTTGTACATTTGCTTAGGACTCTTAGGCTTATCAGGAAGGGTACGTTCAATCACACCTGCTTCTAATGCTGGAGTTAAATAATTTTTTTGGAATGTGGCTCGATGGGACAAGTCCAATAGCGCCATAAGCTCAGTTAAGCTATATTCCTTCTGCTCCATCTTCTGGACGAGACGTTTAACTTGATCGCTAACTTGTACGCTAGCTTGAGCGGTATCTTGATCGCTGGCATCAGAACTGAGTATTGCATCTAAAATCATCTGCAAAATAAACTCAATAAAAGGTGCTGAATCTGAACGATCTGTGCTCGCTTGCAATGCATCGTAATAAGCTTTTTGGTTTTGATAAATCAAGCTTTCTACAGGGATGTTGAGAAAATAGGATTCCACTGGCTTAAGATTAAAGTTTGCCATAAACGCCCCATCCGCCCATTGCCAACAGCAAATGGATGTATAAACTCAAATTCATAATGAAATACTGAACTCTGAATTAATGGGTGCTCATTACCTTCAGCCAACCACTGTAATAACTCTCTCATTAAACGCTGGACTTGATTTGCAGGTGGAGCCATATGCACGACTCGATCCCCTGACATCACACCAACACCGCCATGACGATACTGTCCAATTTCATCAATCAGTCCTGTCATCAATATTTGATGTGCTTTCAGCAAATGCGATTCTTGATCAGGATTCCAATCTTGAATTTCTTCATATGCCTTTAGGGCATTAGGTACCTCTTGAACTTCTTTAGGTGGAGCGATAATGGTCTTGCCATTCAGAATCGCTGTGATTTACTCTGTACTCAAGGTATTTCCTTCTATCGCTAAAGACCCTTGAATCGTTCGAATACGATTGGCTTTTCGCAATTTAAGGCTATCTTGGATTTGAGTTAATGCAGTCAAACGCCCTATTGATTCACTAATTTGTGCAATCAAGTGAATAATTTTAGAGGTGATCGTATAAGGCGGTTGATATTTCATGCCATTCCTCATTGATGTAAAAACAAAGCACAGTTGATTAAACTCTAAAATATTAATATTTCATAGCTTAGTGGGTAATATCTGCTATTAACCTGCTTATCTTTTCTGAAACAGTGAGATAACTCATCGCTATTTCTTTTAAAATAAACCTGTGCATTCTCGTTAAAATACGTAGGTTTCTTCATTACAGGACAACATTATGTTTATTCATGCCGACTTCTCACAACCCGTCATCATCAAGCCAGAGGATTACCATTGGGTGAAATCTCCAGGAGGTGAAGTCGACAGAATGATGCTTGATCGTATTGGCGATGAGAAAGCACGTGCAACTAGTCTTGTGAAATACGCACCAGAATCTACCTTTCCTGAACATCAACATCCTTTGGGTGAAGAAGTCCTCATCTTGTCAGGCATTTTTACCGAGAATGCTGAAGATGATTATCAGGCAGGCTGGTATTTACGTAACCCTCATCGTTCAACTCATCGGGTTTCCAGTAAAGCAGGTTGTTTAATCTTTGTGAAACTGATGCAAATGACTGAACATGAGATAGAGTCCACCCGAATTAATACCAATGATCCAGCGAATTGGAAGCTTACCGAACATCGGATGATATGCCCGCTATTTCAATCGGAACATGAGCAGACCTATTTAGAAAAGCTAAAACCTGCTCAGATTTTCGAAGAGAAATCAGAACAAGGGATTGAATTGTTCATTATCAAAGGTCAATTATTTTGCGGCACTGAAATATATCCAGCAGGTTCGTGGGTCCGTCTTCCCCTCAATAGTGCTGCTAAATTTCAGGCAGGTCCATCAGGCGCAACGCTTTATGTCAAAACTGGTCATCTACAACATGCCATAGATGCGTGGGTGAAATGAACAATAATGTGTTTCCAAAATGAAGCTGTCTCGTGTCTAGAATACTTGGAGCAGTCCACTTACCACTTTTAAAACCCATACAAAATGTAATGATATATCACTACATTTCTGATCTTTCTTTTTTCATGTGTTATTGACTAAGACAAATTCAGGGATAAGGTTATGTTTGAAACTATTGATGATTTAAAGAAAAAATTAGATCAACATCGCCCTCTCTCTCCATCAATTGTCAAAAATTTACAAGAAGATCTTATTCTGCGTTGGACGTATCATTCGAATGCAATTGAAGGTAATACACTCACCCTGCTAGAAACAAAAGTAGTACTGGAAGGTATTACTGTTGGTGGAAAGGCATTAAGTGAACACTTCGAAGCGATCAACCATAGAAATGCAATTTACTATGTTGAAGATATCATTCGGAAAGAGGAGCCTTTTTCTGAATGGCAAATTCGTAATATCCATCAGCCCATTCTAAAAAACATCGATGATGACAATACAGGACGCTATCGCCAGCAAAATGTATTGATCTCGGGTGCTACGTCTACCCCGCCTGATTACACATTATTAAATGACAAGATAGCTCAATTCGTAGACTGGTATAATAGTGAAGCACATAAGCTGCATCCAATTGAACGTGCAGCCAAAGTACATGCTGATTTTGTAGGTATTCATCCATTCATTGATGGCAATGGCCGTGCATCACGTCTATTGATGAATCTTGAATTGCTTAAAGCTGGTTATCCCCCTTGTGTAATAACAGTTGAAAACCGATTGGCCTACTATGAGGCCCTAGATCAATGGATGGCTTATGGAAAAACTGAAGCATTTATACAGTTGGTTTCTGAAGCTGTACTTGAAGGATTTAAACCTTATCAAGTTGTATTGGGCATTTAATCGGCTTGATCGGTGTATTGATCCCTAGTACTAGATACCATCCACAATTGCATCTAAAATCATTTGTAAAATAAACTCATTAGATGCTGTAACACTGAAGATATGAGCGGTACAAAGAATATCGCTAGTGACTCATAAATCCGTGGTGATTTACTCAATCAATTTCAATCTGATGAGCGAACAGATTCTGTCTATACTGAGTTGTACGACACTATAGGCTGCAGTTTTTTGAACATATAGAAATATATATGCTTTCTGAACAGATCAATCACTAAAGTCATCATACTGTTTTAAATTAAGTTTATACAATTTGTCCCAATCCATTTCTTGAGATGGTAATGGTTTTACTTGGAAAGAGTTATAGCCTTTAAGATGGGTAGATTTATAATTTGTAACAATATTGCGTTGACTATCATAGTCTAGATGAGTGTACTCATTTTTTATATTGTTCTTCGGTGTTGTTGGTTGTGGTAAAAGAGAGGAGTAACACTCCCAACAATTACGAAAGCCCAAAATTTCCTGATTAATATCATGAAGATGAATACGTTGATTTGCATCAAAGTCAATTAATTGAATGGTCAAATTCTTGGTTCTAGGCTGCTTAGCTACCCAGATGGACATGTTTGAAATATCAAAATGTTGATGCTTGCCTATATCGTTATAAGAATCACTAGGCAATCTATTTAAACGTTTGATAAGAATGTTGCCCTGATCACGAATCATCAGATTTGAATATCGTTCAATTCGTGTAATACCATCATGTCCTTGCTGTAGGTTTTCATAATCAATTTGAAAATGTTCAGCAGCGCGCGCGGAAGTCACAGGGATCCATAAAATGATCAACGCTAAACTGAATACGGATTTACATTTATTATTCATGATCAGTAAACCCTAGCGCCTTGATTATTTGTTGATAGACCCAGGTATTATCCTGAGTACCTTTGAATAAATGAGCATTTTTCCCATCAGCAAATAACATTACATCACCCCCCCCATGTGTTTCAGACCGATTAAGTTGTACACCAACAGCTTGTTGGTAATTATCATCAAATACCTGAGATCCAGTTACACTTTGCTGAATATTTTCTCTTTGCCGCTTACCATTGCCAAAAACTAAAACGGTATTGGTATTACCATTCACGTCAAGTGAAGGAGCATGTAGTTTGCCATCTGCCATTTTTTTAGCTAATGCATCTGGTTGTGTTGTTATATTATAGTGATAATTTAAACCTAAAATACCTGGCTGATTTGGCGTGGTCTTTCCTGTTAGCGCATTGTACCCATTAAAAGTCATGACATGATCATGGTCTGCAGTGACAACAATTAAGGTATTACTGAGATCTACCTGCTGTATAGCTGCATGAATGGCTTCATCAAAAGCTTTAGTTTCATGTAATGCGCGTTTGGCATTATTGGCATGCAAAGCATGATCAATACGTCCCGATTCCACCATTAAAAACCATCCACGTCCCTTAGACTGTGCTTCAAGCATTTGAATAGATTTTAAAGTCATCTCAGACAAACTCGGTTGTTCCACAATATTTTTGTTGATTCGATCTAGGTCATAATGCAGATGAGACGTCGCTGAAAATAGCCCCAGAATTTTTTGATTAGGATTAGCTTGCTGAAGGGCTGATGCTGTTTCTACATATTGATACTTTTGAGTTTGCATTTCCTGAATTAAATGTCGTTGATCAGCACGGCCCTGTGGATTGTTGATAGCATGGTAAGGTGTCCAATGGTTACGACCACCCCCCATGAGTACATGAATCCCCTCTTTAAGTTTTGGGTTATACCCCAATCCATTTGGTACTGCCTGTACTGCAATATCAAACTTTGCATCACGATGACAAATATGAGCATAGGTTGCCGCAGGCGTTGCATGGGTTAACTCTGCAGTGGTCACCACACCAACCGCTTTACCTCGTTGTATTGCTAACTCTAAAAGAGATGGAACTGTTTGTTCAGCTATTCGAGGTTGGCATAAATTAATGGCGTTATGAATACTCTGACCATTCGCAAGTTTTAAATCTTTGGGTTCTTTTGCGAGAGTGCCAGTAGGCATGGAAATCACATCATTTTTGTTTTTTAAGCCCGTCATATAGGCACCCATAGATGGAGCACTATCTGTAGTTTGTGCATCTTCAGAATAAGTTTTAATGCGAGCACTATGTTTTAGTCGATCTATTGTAAGCTTACCAGCCTCACCAACTGCGTAAATCCGACTTGCGGATACTGTCGTAGGTCCCATCCCATCGCCAAGAAAAAAGATAATATTTTTTGCAGGAATATTAGATGGTGGATCAGCCATTACAGATGTACAGCCACATAATGAAATCAACAACATACTGAATTTAGATTTCATTTCTCAAATTCCATAATCTGATTAAGTCGAAAAAAGACGTCAATATTTTCCAAACTACCTGAAAATTGATCTGAACCTTGACCTATTGCCCCTAGAAAAACATCTGTGCCACCATGGGTCTCAGAATCCTTAAAACCAGTTTGGATAACGGCCTCCTGCTGAAAATCATCTGCAGCTGCACCTGTACACCATCCCTGATAGGAGGGTGTATAACTAAATGTATAGGATGAGGTATTCATCACAGGACGACATTCATCATCATCACGTAATTGAGTTACCGAATCATCATTTCGATTTAGAGTTGGACGCTTTTTCCCATTGCCAAAACTAATGACTGGATAGGGATTACCATTAATGTCTCGTGTTAATCCATTTTGGTTTTTTACAAGTCCGAGTACACTAGTTTTCTGTCTTGGCAGATAAGGGCCAGTACGCTCTACATAGCCATTCAACATGAGCGTGTGATCATGGTCGGCAGTGATGATAATTAAACTATTTTCGAGCAGAGGATCTTTAATTTTCAGAAAATCAATGGTTGCCTGTAGTGTGTCATCTAGCGCAATCACATCCTGAAGTGCTCGTTTTGCATTGGTATCATGCAATGCATGGTCAATCCTCCCTCCTTCAACCATCAGAAAAAAACCCTTGGTATTAGATGAAAGCTTCTGTAAAGCTATTAAGGTCATTTCCTTCAGGCTAGGTTCATTTATCTGTTTGTTCTGACGGTCTAGATCGTAATTTAAGTGGGAGTCATTGAAGAGGCCTATGATTTTGCGCTGATCTGCAGGATCTAAACTGTTCAGTTGACTACGATTTTCAACAACTTGATAGTCCTGTTTTTTAAGTTCTTTTAAGAGATTACGACCATCTTGGCGTTTCCCTCCAGACTCTGTTGTCAGGAAGTGGCGTTTCCCTCCCCCAAGAATGACATCAATTCCATTTTTTAAACGCGTGTTGTAATTGCTATATCGATCTGCTTTTATCTTACTCGGTACCAATTGTGCAGCGATTTCATTTTCTGCATCACGGTGACAGATATGAGCATAAGTCGATGCAGGGGTTGCATGCGTCACTCGAGTTGTGGTCACAATTCCTGTTGCGTATTGGGCGGAAATTGCCTTTTCAAGCAAGGTTTCACTAAAAGCTTTGTTACGGTTTACTGGATCTGTATCACATTGCTGCTGTCCATTTTTTAGTTCAACGGCATTAGTTCCTGTTTGCATTGAAATGACTTCATTTTTCATTTTTACGCCGGTCATATAGGCTCCCATAGAGGGGGCACTATCAGTGACTTGAGCATTTTCTGAAAATGTTCGGACAAATGCTGTTTCTGGCAATTGATCAATGCTTAAACTCCCTGATTCACCGACCTTATAAATTCTTGCTGCAGTCAATGTCGTGATGCCCATTCCATCACCAATAAAGAACACTACTTGTTTAGGAGCTTTCACAGACATTTGACGACTAGAAACCTGTGTATCAGGAATGCCTTGGCAACCTATAAGCATACTGGTGCAGAATGAAACTCCTAGAAGTTTAAACGAGGACAGGTAATGCAAGGAGGTGAGCATATTTAGTGGCCTTTATTCAATTCGATATTCAAAGTTATTTCTAATTTTAGGTACTTCAACAGCCTGACCATTAACAATATGTGGCTGGTATTTGAACTGACGAGCCGCATTGAGTGAAGGGCGAATGAACACAGGATCACAGTCAGATAAGGCCTTAGGGTTAATAACGTGCCCTTGGGTATTCACGCTATATTCGATAGTACAGTTCCCTTCAAGTTCATTTTCCAAAGCACGCATTGGATAATCAGGTTTAAGCTTTGAAATCGGTTTATAGTTTTTCTCATCAAAGGTTGGAGGCGTTTTAACCTTTTCAGTCGCTGCAGGCTTATTTACAGGTGTAGCGGTGTTTGTTGAGACATCAGACTTGATGGGTGTAGGGGTAATATTTTTAGGCTCTTCAGCAGTGGAAGATATTATAGAAGCTGAATCATTAGTTGATGTTTTTTTAACAACTGCTTTGTCTAGGTTACTTGGTGAAGGTTTGTTTTGAGGTTGTGGCTTTGATGTCTGATTTGTTTTGACAGGTTCAGCCTGTTGAGGCGGTAAGGGCTGAACAGGGGTTGCTAAGGGTTGAGTCACTTTTGGTTCAGGTTGAGCGTGTTCAACTTGAGGTGAAGATACTGTAGTTTTGGGAAGCTGTACAAATTTAACCTGTACAGTTTTTGGCTCTACCTCTTTAATAGAACTATCAAAGTTCTGATTCAATAAACTGTAAATCACAGTTGCATGCAGTAGCGCAGTGATAGATAGAGCGACAGCAGAGCTAGAGTTGATCTGTGAGATACTGTTCACTGAACTTGCTCCTCAGTCACTAAGCCTAATTGCTCAACACCACTTTGTTGCAAAATACCAATCGTCTGAGCAACAAGTTCATAATTGGCAGTACTGTCAGCACGAATGAAAACTTGCAGGTCCTGAGGATTCTGTAACAATGGAGATAACTTCTCTTTCATTTCTGCCAAGTTGGTTGCCCGATCTGTCACTTGTTTTGTATCGACAGTTTCCCCAACATTCCAGTAGTATTGCCCTTCTTCCTGAATAGAAATAGTGATTACTTTCTGATCTTTAGGGGTGACCAATGTTTCTGCTTCTAGATTTGGTAAGTTCACTTTAATCCCCTGGGTGAGCATGGGTGCAGTGACCATAAAAATTACAAGCAGCACTAACATCACGTCGATATAAGGAACGACGTTCATTTCTGCGTTGAGCGCACGCTTTTTCTGACGTTTCTGCATCTGTTGTTAATTTCCTGCTTGTAAAAAACGTAGCATTCGAGTTTGTAACGCATTTCCGAAACTGTAGTAGCTATTAGAAATTTTTTCTGCACGTGCGCTTAGGCGGTTATAGGCAATCACAGCAGGAATAGCTGCAAATAAACCAATGGCTGTAGCAATCAAAGCTTCTGCAATACCAGGAGCTACAGCAGAAAGTGTTGCTTGCTCAAGTTGTGATAGACCAATAAAAGAATTCATGATGCCCCATACAGTTCCAAATAAACCGATATATGGGCTGACTGAACCAACTGTCGCAAGAAAGCTCAAGTGCTTTTCCAGTTTTTCTTCCTGTTCCGTGACACTGCTTAAAAGACGACGCTCAACTTGATCCGTTACCTCGACTGATGAAACCGAAGTTGTGGCATTTCTGAGGGCATTAAACTCATCTAGTCCAGCTTGGTAGATTTGTTCTAAACCACACATTTTTTGTTCAGATTCTTCTACCATGCTAAGAGGAAATTGTTGTTGGTGGAAATGCCCTAAGAATACTTTATTTGCTAATGCTTCCTGACGCAGTTTGATCCCCTGCTTAATAATGACATACCAACTAATGACCGATGCGCACAATAATATCAGCATGACCATTTGAACAAGTAAACTGGCATGGCTAATCAGTTCCCATACTGAAAGCTGTGCCGTAGTTGTATTTGACATAAAAACCTCAATAAAATCATAATTTAATTCGAATATAGGTACAGCACGGTGCACTGTACCTGATGAAAAGTGTTATTCCAGGCCTAAGGCTTGAGCAATCTTTTCCCATGCTACATACTTATAGTTCTGATTCCCTTCTGGCATCCGCTTACGACCATCTTGAACAACCAACATACCTTGCTTCCAGACCCCACCCAGATTTTCTGAAGTCACTTCCAGCCCATCTGTTTCAGATACAGCATCAATCTCAGAGTTTAAATTGGCTGAAATTTTAAATTTTCCACGTAGTTGATATGGTGCTTCAGCATCGACTACAACGTAGCTGTCATCTCCTTGACTAGAAATGACCAAATAATCGCGTACTTTCCCTTTATAGATTGCAAGTCCTTCAACATCTGCCTTTACATGTTCTCCAACGCTAATAACGTTTTGCAGATTGATTTGCTGCGGATCATTCAGTTTTGTAGTCCAAACAGCTTTATCCTCTTCTCCGACATAAATACGATCATTTTCATCATCAACTACGCAACCTTCTGGCTGTGATGCAACTTTGAATCTGAGTACCTCCTGTGCAGTTAGGCCTTTAGAATTATTTTGAATTTTGTACTGTACAAAAGTTCCATTTTTATCGTTTGGTATTGCAAAGGTGTCACCTTGTCGATTCTGATACATACAGAATCCGTATATATCCTGTAGGTCTGTAGGAAGTTTTCCTAAATCCTTAACTTGTCCTGTTTTTTGATGAATACTAAACAGATGCAAGCTGTTTTGATCACGATTAGTAGCAATCGCTAGATCTACTTTCTGTTGCCCAAGTTTGAAATTCGGTCGAATATCAACATTATTCAGACGTCCTACTTTCAAGTATTGCAACTGTTTACCTTGCAAATCATAGACTGCAAGCCCACCCTGCTTATCTGTGCCCAATACACGTGATAGATTAGGGTTTGTTGGATTAATCCAGATTGCAGGATCATCTGCTGCATCTCCACTGTTAGGCACCAAATCAGTTTCGACATCTGCTGGTAGGGCTAATGCAGTCTGCGTAGAAGGCAGTTTCTGAGTGGTCCAATCAAGATCCAACATTTTGATTTCGCCGTCTACGAGCAGGAGTTGTTTTTTATCTTGGTTACCTTTTAGGTGAATACGTTCTGCCTCATCCACATTTTGTAAAGTGACTGGCGGAAGCTTTTCCCAAGATGTTCCTTTTATGCTGTAGCGGTAAAGGATCGCTTTTGACTCATCTATTGCTGCTAGAGCATTATCTATTAAACTCAGTCCACTGATATTCCCAAGTATAGAGCCATGTGGATCGTTTAAATCAACGGGATATCGGATGAGGTCTGCTTCAGGGTCTGCCTCATAAGACCAAATTCCTACGTTTTCTTCATTAATATAGAGCTTGGCATTATGGTCATCTACGACACAAAAACTACTATTAGGTGGCAAGCTCATTTTACGGATAAAACGAGGAGTAATTTGCGCTGAATCTTTGGACTGAATCATCCATTGCTCCCCAACCCCTTCTTCACCGATAAAGAAGCTATAAAGAGACTGATCGGAAGTAACATATAGACAATTATCTTCAGTTTTAAACTTACGTACAGGGAGATAGGTAGGTTTTGCCCAGGTGCCTGCTTTAATATTAAAATTAAAAATTACAGGCTGCTGTATAGAGAGATCTGTAGTCTGAATAATGAGCTGATTATTAATTATTCGATAATCAATTTTACTAAAAGAGCCAGGAATATGCTGTACACGTTGACGGTCTTTATTCCACAGGCTTAAACCTTCAATTTTACTAGAAGTAATCACCTGAGCATCTGAACCTATGATCTCGATCCAATGAGCATCCTCTACTTTAATAGGTAATTTAAAAACTTGATCAACTTGAAGAGCGGGCTGATCTAGTTCTGAAAGGATATGCTCAGATTGCAGAGAGCTGCTGATATGTTTTTGCTGAGTTGGACTAGTGGATACACAGCCAGATAAAGTCAAAAATGCTGCACAAAAAGCGCTCAATTTAAAAAGTGTTGTCATGAATTTCCTCGAATTAAAAAAGAACCCAAAGCCAATCTGGCTTTGGGTGAGCTAAAGGCTTAGAAGTGTGTGAATTTCAGACCAACTTTATAGCTTGGACCGTATTCTTCATATTGAGCGTTATAATTACGGTTGCTGTTATAGTTGTAATACACTTCATCAGTAAGATTCTGAGCATTAATGAACAGTTGTATTTTTTTGTTAAAATTCACATGTCCACTAAAATCAAGAAATACTTGATCATCGGTATATAAATCTTTCTCAGGATCATCGACATCCGAAACTTCATTGAGATAACGTGATTTATAGTTGGCCGCAAGACGTAGGCCGAACAGATCATTTTCCCAACCAATCATGGCATTGCCTACAACTTTGGATTGGTGTGGAAAGTTAATGGTTCTGGTCATTAGTTCACCATCTACCATGCCATCAATATCTGCTTTAGCACGGCTGAAAGTACTATTTAAGCCAAAGATAAAGTTGTTCCATTTTTGGCTATAACCCAGTTCTACACCATAAATTTTAGCAGATGAGCCGTTTTTAAAAGTTAGTGCCTCATCAAAATTAGCCCAGTCCCCTGTACCTGCTACATTGGAGTTATAAATAAAGTGATCAATATCTTTATAGAACGCATTCATGGAAATTACGCTGGCATCACCAAAGTATTTCTCTACACCTAAATCGAAGTTGGAAGCTTCCAGCGGTTTAAGATTTGGATTACCAAACTCGGCTTCATCACCATCAATATAAATCCCTGGTCGTGACTGTTCGAAGTTCGGACGTACCACAGTATTGGTCCATGCGGCTCTTAAAATAGCATCGCTACTCAACTGATATTTAAGATGCAGGCTCGGTAACCAGTGATCATAATCATTTTGGGTCGAAACAGCCGTGTTTTCACCATCCAGAATCCGATAGCCTTGTGTTTCAAAATCGGTATCTTCATAGCGTAAACCCGCAATGACCCGTAACCGATCAAAATCAATTGTATTCATGAAATATGCCGCATGAATATCTTCGGAGCTTTTATAGTCATTAATTACGGATTCTTCATCATCAACCCAATCTTCTAGGTTCAATTGAGCCAGTTGATTATGGATTGGAGCACTAGACAACGTTGGGCCGAACTGTGCAAGTTCATAGTGACCATTTTGTCCAAAATGTGCAGGTAAAGTTTGTAAATCCTCTACTTTCCAGATATCTGTATTATTCGTTTTAGTTCGCTGGCTGACTTTTGCCCCAAATTTGAAGATAGATGCATAATCGTTGAGCAGATAATCGCGGCTCAGATCGAATTTGGCATTTTTCTCTTTATCTTTGGCTGTGCTTTTTTCCAATTCTACTTCATCGAGTTCATATTGGCTTGGGTCATAGAAGCTGGCCGCGCCTTTCACGACAGGAATACGCGTGCTTGAATATTGCAGATCATCAAATTCACCGACAAATCCGGCACCGGCAATACCGCCCGGATTCTTTTCCGAGGCTTCGCTATAGCCGAGCTGAGCTTCAAGCGTCCACTGATCAAAACGGTTTTTACCGCCTAGCACAAAGGATTTAATTTCCTGGGTTTCTTCACGTTCTTTCAGTTCACGAACTACTTCTGCACTGCCTGGTGTATTTATGGCGAGCGGATCGGAAAATTCAACACCTGCAGCCTGACGGGTTTCATTGTCCTGGAAGCGGCTATATAAGGTACGTAAATAGTATTCACTGTTCTTATTTGGTCGAAAATCGAAATTCAGGCCTGCGCCCAGACGTTCACGTTCAATATCATATTGACGCATTTCTGTTTCTTCGAGCAGGCCATCCTCCCATTTCCCTCCGGTTTCAACGTTATCTGAACCAAAGGTACGCTCTTGCCAGCTCAGGGCTGCAGCGACACCAAAATTATCGGTGCCGGAACCGAGACTAAATTTCTGGCTCACCGCACCTGATACTTTCGGGCTATATTCTTCACGTTTTTCATCATAACCGCCTTCAACTGCAGCCGTATAAAACAGGCCGTCATGATCAAACGCCGACAGACTTTCAACCTGAATGGTCCCGCCCAGTGAGTTTGCATCCATATCTGGGGTCAAAGTTTTAACAACAGTTAATGACTGTACAAGTTCTGCTGGCAATACATCTAGCGCAACTCCACGTCGTCCTGCTTCTGGTGCTGGGACTAAGGTGCCGTTAATAGTGACGGTATTCAGATCAGCTCCTAAACCTCGTACAGTCACAAAACGACCTTCACCTTGGTCACGTTCTGTAGAAACACCAGGAATACGTTGTAGTGCTTCAGCAGCGTTGTCATCTGGCAGCTTCGCAATAGCATCGGCATGTACTACACTAGCTATAGAGTTTGATTTTCGTTGTTCTTTCAAGGCTTCATTAATACTTGCTGCTTGACCTACAACACGAACATATTCAGTTTTTGTTTCTGCAGCCATACTTTGACCAATAGCTGTTATACATAAAACTAAGGTAGTGACTTTAAAAGTGAAAGGTGCTTTTTTCTTACTGCGATGAGAGCTCATTTGTTATTTCCCCAAAAAGCGCAACGGTTGTTTGTGGAGCACCTTAAATATGCATAATGACTGAATGATGACAGGAAAAAAATCTAAAAATCAGAGAATAAACTTTTTAGATCATTTTGAGCTAATTTGATGGGACTATATCTTTGATTGCTCAAGTAGACTGAACTAAGTGAAAGTGAATTATAGAATTAAAAGGGAGTTAAGTAGATTTTTGATATTTACAGTGAGCTAATTTGAAAAGTGAAAAAAAATATATTTGCAATGAAACTGTCATAGAATGCTGATTAGATTTATCAAAACAATAACCACACCCCTGCTATGTTAAAACCCTTTCTACACTATCCACGACACTTTTTATTGATTATCACTGTTGCTCTGATCTGCTTAGCTTCATTTATTATTTTTGGTAGTTTCAAAACTCAAAATGAAATTCAGGTCATAGATATTCTTGGAGAGGGGATGGCCTGTATACTCGTTTTATTATGGATTTATCTAATTCTTAAAAGTCGCCCAAGAGGATATGTGACGCGCTACTTCTATTGTGGGTTGGTATGTGTATTTTTGGCTTTATGGATGGATGTACTGGATGAATTTATATCAATACCCGACTCACTGATTTGGGATGATTTATTAGAATCATTTACCACACCAATCGGCTTTATTGTACTTACTACTGCTATGATTAATTGGCACAAAGAACAATTGGTATTGTCCAAAAAGCTACAGACCAAAGAGCATGTATTTCGCGATCATCGTTTATTTGATGCAATTACCCCCTTGGCAGATGCTCAATACTTTAAACAACAATTACAATATGAAATAAGTCAGCGAAATAATTCAGAGAAAAACATACATTTGATGATGATCAATCTAAAAAATTTAACTTTGATCAATAGACAATTTGGTTTTGAATCAGGTAATCAAGTGCTCTCTATGATTGCTCAGACGATAAGTATGAACATAAGACCTTGTGACTTAGTTTGTCGTTTAGCAGGAGATAAGTTTATTTTGATGTTACTTGATTTGACAGAAATACAAGTCGAAATAATGGCTAGCGAATTACAAAAATGTATTCAGTCACAAATATTTTATTCATCTGATAATTTTCGTAAATTTAAAATAGATTGCAGCTATAGCATTAGTCAAGTACATCAAGAAAATCCAGCTGTAGAAATCCAAAAACTATATAAAAAAATTAAAAATCAGCAGCATCGAAAGCTAAACAATGTAATGGTTTCGGTATGAGCTATCAAAACGATCAATTGATTTTACCCACATATCTGGCCCCTGCATTATTGATTGATTTAGCTGAGCAATACGGTGTAAATCCCAATATTATTTTAAAGGGAACGCCCGTTTTTCTTGAGAGTTTGATCACAGAGAATCATGCTGTAAGTTTAGAACAACTGATACAAATGATACGAAATATGCATGAGAGTATTGCTCATCCAGAAGTTCAATTTCTGTTTGGGCAACGTTATATTGAAACTTTAACCCATCCTGCATTATATGCAATTGCTTACAGTCAGAATATAAAAGAAGCCGTACAACGCTATGTTGAATTTCATATATTCCTAACACCATGGTGCATTCCAGTTGCATTTTATTCGGAAAAAAAGATCATTCTATTCTGGTTAAATAATCAGGAGATTCATGCTAATTATTTAGCAATTAGTGCTATGACCGCTCTTCGGTCTATTTTGTTGAATAGCATGCAAGAGGAATTGAATATTACTTATAGTTTTGTGGGTGCAGAGCCAAACTTTATTGAACAATTCTGGGAACATCTTGGAGAGGACATCAAGTTTAACAACCTTGTCAATGCCATGCATATCGATATTTGTGAGAGCCAACAAAAGCAGAGTTATCAAACTAGTGCAATGCGTCAAGCTTATTATCGACAAGCAAAGTTGGTACAACAGCAATTAGGATTAGAACTGAGTTTTCTTCAAAAAGTTTTTAATTTTCTTATTCGCAATATTCACCAAGTACCGAATCTTGAGGAATGTGCTGAATATTTTCAAATGAGTATTGCTAGTTTTAAAAGAAGATTGCATAAAAATCATACTAGTTATCAGCAACTATTAGACCAAGCTAGATTATTCACATCAATACAATTAAAAGAATTACATCATTATAGTGATGAGAGAATAGCAAACTATTTAAATATTAATGATATACATAATTTTAAAAGGGCATTTAAGCGCTGGAGTAGCCTAGTTACATCCTAATTGAGCTATTTCTGTTTGGCTGGACTTGGACTGAATAGCAACTTATGTGTGTGATTCATAGACATCATTTCAATATAATTGGTGTCTATGAACAGAGAAATTCAACAAAGACTCGTATGGGTTAAAATATTTGAAGTGTACTAGCTCAAACCTGATCTGACAGTTACCCATTTTTTATTGTGCCTGTCAGGTTAAATTTGAGCTAAATTCTTCTCAGCCCAAATCCGTTTTCCATCAAGTAAAGTTTCAAGTGGTGTACGACCACAGCACATTTTTCCTTGATGAGTCCGTTCAGTATTATAGAATTTCAGCCAATCGTCTAGATCAACTTGTAATTCTTCCAATGAGCGATAAAGCTTCTTCCTAAACGTAATTTGATATAACTCCTGCAAAATCGTCTTATGGAAACGCTCACAGATACCATTTTTTTGGTTCTTTGCACTTTAGCGTGAAGATTGTTACGATATGGACTCATCCATGAGATAACCCGCACATGAGCGCTACCAAGAAAGCAGACAAGTAAGCCGCAGCAACCTTCGTTTTCGGTTGTTGCGGCGTTCTCAAGAACCTAGTTGCTCTGCAAGAGCGCCGCCAAATTCTTAACTTAAGGAGATGGCTTCGTGCGCTCAAAAGATTTTTCTTGGCGGTATTCTCTTCCCGCCACGCTATTGCTGTTATCACCATTCGATTTGCTGGCGTCACTGGGCATGGATATGTACCTGCCCGTGGTGCCTTTCATGGCGGATGCACTTGGGTCCGGTGCAGGGACGATCCAGCTGACGTTGACGGCATACCTGGTTTTGCTTGGAGCCGGACAGCTTCTCTTCGGCCCACTGTCGGATCGGCTGGGTCGCCGCCCCGTTTTACTTGGTGGCGGGATTGCCTATATTGCGGCTTCATTCGGCCTCACCGTAGTTTCATCGCCAGAACTTTTTCTGAGCTTCCGCGTTCTTCAGGCCTGCGGCGCTTCGGCATGTCTCGTTTCCACTTTCGCGACGGTACGCGACATCTATTCGGGCCGTGAGGAAAGCAACGTCATCTATGGCTTGCTCGGCTCTATGCTTGCGATGGTTCCTGCGATAGGCCCACTGCTAGGAGCGCTGGTCGACGCGTGGCTCGGATGGCGCGCAATCTTCGGCTTGCTAGGGATGGCAATGATAGGCGCTGTTATCGCAGCCTGGCGACTCTGGCCAGAGACTCGGCGGCACCGGACGGCAGACCTACAGTGGTCGCAGCTATTGACTCCTGTGAAACACCTGAACTTCTGGCTGTACACGCTCTGTTACAGCGCGGGGATGGGCAGCTTTTTCGTCTTTTTCTCGACCGCCCCCTGGCTAATGATGGGGAGGCAAGGGTTATCGCAACTTAGCTTCAGCTTGCTATTTGCTACAGTGGCCATCGCTATGATGGCTACAGCGCGAATCATGGGACGACTGATTCCCCGGTGGGGAAGCCTGAAGACCTTACGAGTGGGAATGGGGTGTCTGATGGCGGGAGCGCTGTTGCTCGCTGTTGGCGAGACATTGGCACCGGTCTCGGTGCTTGGCTTCATCGCCCCGATGTGGCTCGTGGGTGTTGGTATCGCCACTGCGGTATCGGTGGCACCCAATGCCGCTCTTCGAGGTTTCGATCATATCGCTGGGACCGCTACAGCAGTCTACTTCTGTTTGGGTGGACTACTGTTAGGGATTATCGGGACACTCATTATTACGCTTTTATCGACTGGTACCACCTGGCCGATCATCGCTTATTGCCTCATCCTCGCAACAGCAGTGCTTTGTCTGTCCTGCATCAATCCCAACAGACGCCATCTCAGCCAAGAAGAACATGATGCCTTGGCGCTACAAGGCACCGATAGCGCGCAATCGGTCCATGATCATGACTAGCGCTGATGTTTGGAGCCTGTTCTGGAAGGGCTTTTCGCCAGCGTCTCATGGGCTTCTAGATGAACAGACTTTGCTGATCCGTCTTACACACGACGAGGAGCATACGCCAATTTGTAGCCGATGCGATTGCCCTTGTTTCCTGGTACATGACATCAATTGGCGCCGAGTTCGCGAGTCACCAATTATGCAGTATCGCGTCGAGTTGGATGTACCTGTGCGGCGGCTGCGTTGTCCACAATGCGGTCCAACCAGAGAGCGGATCGATTGGCTACCACCGCGCTCCCGTATTACGCAATCATTGCGCAACTGGATTGAGAAATTAGTACAGATGCTGCCCGTCAGTCATGTTGCCAATCTTTTGGGCTTGCATTGGCATACAGTCAAGACTATTGACATGGAGCGGCTCAAACGTGATTTGCACGAGCCAGATCGAAGTCGATTGCGCCGCCTGATGATGGACGAATTCGCCTTGCACAAGGGTCATCGCTACGCCACGGTGGTCGCCTGTGCCGACACCCAGCAAGTGGTGTGGATTGGCGAGGGCCGCTCGCGTGAGGCGATCCGGCCGTTCTTCGAGTGGTTAGGCGATGCCCGGAACCAGATCGAGGCAGTGGCCATGGACATGAACTCAGCCTTCGATCTTGAAGTGAAGGCCCAGTGCCCCAACGCGGTGGTGGTCTACGACCTGTTCCATGTGGTGGCTAAGTATGGCCGCGAAGTGATGGATAGAGTGCGAGTTGATCAGGCCAATCAACTGCGAGATGACAAGGTCGCCCGCAAGGTGATCAAAAGCAGCCGTTGGATACTGTTACGCAATGCTGACAACCTTGAGCCCGAGCAGGCGGTCAAGCTGGACGAACTCCTGGCCGCCAATGCGTTCTTGACTACGGTGTACGTGCTCAAGGACCAACTTAAGACGCTATGGTTTGCGGAAAGCGAGACGACGGCCAGAAGCGCCTGGCGGGAATGGGCCGGCATGGCCCTCGGTAGCGGAATTGATGCTTTGGTACGATTTGCCAAGAAGCTGGAGCCATATATGGAGGGTATCGTTTCCAGTGCCCTCCACCGGCTGAACACCAGCGTGCTGGAGGGCATGAACAACCGGATCAAAGTCATTAAGCGGATGGCCTATGGATACCGCGACACGGACTACTTCTTCCTCAAGATCCGTGCTGCATTTCCCGGCAAAGTGCGATGAACTATTTTTTTGCGGTGAAGCTGCTTTTGTCTTCGTGTGATCAATATCATTAACTGCCAGATACAACTCATAGTCATGTTGTTCTACCTTACCGCAATACTCAGTACCTCTGTCTGTGAGGATGCGAAGCATTGGTAAGTCCTGAGATTGATAGAATGGCAACACACGATCATTGAGTAAATCAGCCGCTGTAATCGGTGTTTTTGTTGTATAGAGCTTGCAATGAACGACCTTGCTATAAGTGTCGATGAATGTTTGTTGGTAGATTCGTCCAACACCTTTGAGATTTCCGACATAAAAGGTGTCTGAATAGCCACCAAAATTCTAGACACACATAACCATCTTTTGATGGGCCTTTTCATAATCTAATGGAGAACGTTGAC